>NZ_LUTS01000019.1 GCF_001597735.1 Neptuniibacter pectenicola | reverse complement strand
GTCACCGCCAGAGCGGCAAAAAAGGGACCCTCAGATGAGGATCCCTTTATGATTAAAAAATTGTGGGACAGCAGTGGAGCCTAGGCTCGGTTTTTTATTCTACACAGTGCGCGGTGCACACCACTCTAGATTAGATCAACAGCTCAACCAATCACACCTCAGCGAACCACACAAACAAATCAACCTAGAACAAGATCCAGCATTAAGCCTCAGACGTAGATTCAATCTTATGAATACTCAAATCTGCACCGTTGTACTCTTCCTCTTGCGTCAGGCGAAGCCCTAACAGCAACTTAATAACGCCATAAACGACAACACCACCAACAACAGCAACAAGAATACCGGCCCCAGTACCAATCACTTGAGAGGTCAGGCTCACACCACCTAGGCCACCCAATGACTCAGAACCAAAAACACCGACAGCAATACCACCCCAAGCACCACACACACCATGAAGCGGCCACACACCCAGCACATCATCAATCTTCCACTTATTCTGCTGAATGGTAAACAAACCAACAAAAATAGCGCCTGCAATCGCGCCTACAACCAGCGACCCCATAGGATGCATCACATCAGACCCAGCACAAACAGCAACCAAGCCCGCCAACGGACCGTTATGAATAAACCCTGGGTCATTCCGGCCAAAAATCAGGGCCGTAATAATACCACCCACCATCGCCATCAAAGTATTTACCGCAACCAACCCCGAGATACCATCCATTGTCTGGGCTGACATCACATTAAAGCCAAACCAACCAATGCATAAAATCCAAGAACCTAAGGCTAAAAAGGGGATATTCGATGGAGGAAAGGCAACCAAACGCCCGCCTTTGTAACGCCCATTACGAATACCCAGCATTACGACAGCAACAAGCGCCAACCAGCCACCCATACCATGCACGACCACCGATCCAGCAAAGTCATGGAAAGCAGCGCCAAAACGAGCCTCTAGCCAATCCTGAAAACCAAAATTACCGTGCCAAATAACACCTTCAAAAAACGGATATACAAACGCAACAATCAGCGAGGAGGCCAACAAAAAAGGCCAAAACTTAGCGCGTTCGGCAATACCACCGGAGACGATTGCAGGAATAGCCGCAGCAAAGGTCATCAAAAAGAAAAACTTAACCAGCTCATAACCGTTATTCGTTGCCAGCTCAGATGCAGGAGAGAAAAAGGTAACACCGTAAGCAACCCAATAGCCGATAAAGAAATAAGCCATCGCCGAGAACGCAAAGTCAGTCAAAATTTTAACCAGCGCATTCACTTGGTTTTTATGACGAACCGTTCCCACCTCTAAAAAGGCAAAGCCCGCGTGCATGGCAAACACCATGATCGCGCCCATTAAGATAAATAACGTATTCGAACTTTGAACCAGCGTTTCCACGGCGCTATTAACGTTTTCCACTGACAGACTCCTGTTTTACCTGACAAGTTGCATCAATTTAGTGCAAACATTAACCGCAAGCACTAATGTAATGCAAAACAAACATGTTTTTATATTTTTAATTGATCAAAATTGGCCACAAAATCGGCTAAAAACCCGTAATTAACAAGGCTTTAAGCCAATTACTGGGTTATAAAGCACGTCCAATCGATCCATTTACGCACTATTTAAAAGCACAAAACATGCCAAGCAAATAAACCTGCACTAGAAAGCAGCTTAAGCTTTATGGGTAATTTTAAAACAGCTATGAATACGGTTATTTCGCTTAAAATCCGGGTCTAATGTACTAAAAGTTATATCTTCAACAACGTAGCCACTTAACGCATCGTGATCTATTTTGAAGCGTCTATAATTATTAGAAAAGTACAATACGCCCTCTTTACGCAATAACCGCATCGCTGCATCAACCATATCCACATGATCTCGTTGCACATCAAGCACCCCCTCCATACGCTTTGAATTCGAAAAGGTAGGCGGGTCCATAAAAATAAGATCAAACGCAGGCCTGCGCTGCATTCTCAACCACTTCAGACAATCTTCCTGTATCTGCTGGTGTACACCTTGGCTAAAGCCATTCAGATCAAGGTTTCGCTTCGCCCAATTCAGATAGGTCGCCGACATATCAATACTGGTTGTACTTTTAGCGCCCCCTTTTGCTGCATGCACCGAAGCAGTGCCCGTATACGAGAACAGGTTTAATACATCTTTACCGGCAGCTTCCTGCTGGATACGGTAACGAATCGGACGGTGATCTAAAAAAAGCCCCGTATCAAGGTAATCATGCAAGTTCACCAATAAACGACAGCCATACTCATTCACCTCTTTGAAGCGATGGGTTTCTGATTGCTTTTCATATTGATTGGAACCTTGCTGCTTTTTACGCTGTTTTAAAATAACTTTATTGGCGGGAATTTCGAGCGCCACAGGAATAGCCGTCATAATCTCCTGCAAGCGTGAGAATGTTTTAACCGGGTCAATTTTTTTCGGCGCCGCATACTCCTGTACATGCACCTCATCACCATACATATCGATCGCCACTGAATATTCCGGCATATCCGCGTCATAGAGTCGGTAGCACTCTACCTGCTCATTTTTGACCCATTTAGCTAACTGCTTTCTATTTTTCAACAAGCGGTTGGCAAACATTTGAGCACCATCACTCAACGGCACTACGTCCTCCTCTTCACGCACCGTTTGCTCTGGGCGACGCTCGGAGATTGGGTAGACAAACAGGCGGCTTTCTAACGCGCCATTAAACAGCTTATATTGCTTATCTGCACGCATCCCCATCACCTTACACAGGTCAGGATTAGACGTGAAAATAGCGGCGGTCCAACCGGCAAACTGCTCTTTTAACTTGTCACCCAAGTGACGATAAAGAAACATTAACTGCTGGGTTTCACCTAAGCGCTCCCCGTAAGGCGGGTTGGTAACTAATAGCCCTACCCCTTCAGGCAACTGCTCGCGCTCAAGATCTTCCACTCGGCAGACTGCAAAATCGATAAATTCAGCCACCCCTGCCCTTTCCGCATTTTGTTTGGCGGACCTTAATACGGATTTATCCTCATCGCGGCCCACCAAACTAATCTCTAATTGAGATAAACCTTTAGCTTTTCGTCCATTCGCTTCCGCAACTAACTCATCCCATATCCCTTTCTGATGCCCCGTCCAACGGGAAAACCCATACCGCTTACGCTGCAAGCCCGGTGCAATATCAGCCGCCATCATTGCCGCTTCAATCAACAACGTCCCTGAACCACACATAGGGTCTAATAGGAGATCGAAATCAGCGATGCGCGCAGGCCAACCACTACGAAGTAAAACAGCCGCCGCTAAGTTCTCTTTCATCGGCGCTTGTCCTGCCTGCAATCGATAAGCACGACGGTGCAAACTATCTCCTGAAAGGTCAATCGCCACCGTCACTTTGCCACGGTGCATACGCACGTTAATACGCAGGTCCGGAGCAACCTTATCAACACTAGGGCGCGCGCCCGTCAAATCACGAATCTGATCCACAATGGCGTCTTTAACCTTTAGCGCACCAAAGTGGGTATTATTAATAGCGCGAGTCTGCCCCGTAAAATCAATCAACAAAGTGCCTTCGCTACGCATATGATCCAACCAGCTTACCTGCTGGACGGCATCATAAAGATCTTCTGTCGTTTCAGCGTCCCCTTGATAAACAGGCATCAATACACGGTTAGCTAAACGCGACCACAGACAGATACGGTAAGCATCTTCAAGATCACCATGACACTGCACACCCGCCACTGTTTGCTTGGTATCTTCAACACCGAGCTGGTGCAACTCCTCCTCAAGTAGCAACTCAAGGCCTTTAGGGCATGTCAAAAACAGTTTCATAGGAATCATTTACTCTGTAAGTATTTCATTCAACTTGCGATTGCAATGAAAATAAATCATTACAAATCACAAATGCTTATTCATTAACTAACTTGATGAATGCATTCGTTTTTTTGCATCCACGTAATAAGTTGCACTATCAAGTCTATACACTCGATAGACATTTTCAATCGCGCTCTTGCGTTTTTTCCGTTATCAATAGAGGTCTACCATGTGATTTTAATTAACTGCTAGGTAGATTTTAAGCGGATACCATGTCTCAAGGAACCGCTGCTCTCAAACTAAAACATCAAAGAGAGGCTCAACTACATGAAGAGACAAAAGCGTGATAGAAGTAACACACTTTTCAATCGAGGCTTTCAAGCCGGCATAAGTGGTAAATCTCGGGATCTCTGCCCGGTCAACACATCAGACCTTAGAAGTCACTGGATGAGTGGTTGGCGACAAGGACGAGAAGCTCACTGGAGCGGCATGGATGGAGTATCAGCGATACAAGCCGACCCAGCATTCCATTAAATTATAAACTATTTTAAAAAGGCTCCCTACTCAGGGAGCCTCATAATACTGACGAGCCATTCAATCAAGATGATATGAGCAATACTGTATAGGATAGAACAAAGCCCCTCAGTACGCTGAGTTAGACTCGTTAAACCGGCTCATTACCCTCTGATATACCGACCCTATTTGAAGGGCGCACTCTACACAAGGGAACTATAAAAGGCAACTATGAAGCCGTCTCCCTCTTGTTAACTGAGTGCCCTATTGCTGGGTCTACTTTTGATCAAAGCGTGCCTTTAGCGACGTTAAGCCCGCAGTATAAACACCCTGAATTAATTCAACAGCTTCCGCATCACTCACCCCATCGGCATAAAAGCGAGACTTCCACTTAATAGTACTCGTGTTATTACCATTATCGCTCACGACCATACTGCCTAAATAGCCATAAAGCGGCAAAGGCGATTTAAGTAAACGGTAGGTATACTGTTTGGCTGCTTCATCATACGCCGTTAGCTCATCATAAAGCGCATTACCGTCCGCTAACGTCAGTACTCGAATATCCCCCCCCGATCGCCCATCACCACGCAACTCACTTTTTGTAATCGCCGGGTGCCATTGATCTAAACTGTTGTAGTCTCCGACCAAGGCCCAGACTTCATCGGCAGGCGCATTCACAACCACATGCTTTGACACCGTTAGCCCATCGCCTCCTGCATAACTATAGGTTGATTGGGCTGCAAACAGTGCGAACACTAGACAGTACTGTGTAAGCTTTTTCATTATTATTTCCCTTTGTTTGATTGAAAACAGGTAAACGAAAATAATAATTGACATAATTATGGCTTAAAATTACTTTATATTGACAATTATTGTAAAGAAAACTTACATTATGAGCTTTACGCTTCAGCAAATACAAACACTCGATGCGCTGATCAAACAGGGCAGCATTCAAGCTGCTGCGCGTACTCTAAATAAAACGCATCCCAGCGTGATTGCCGTACTCAATAAGTTAGAAAGCACACTCAACATTACATTATTTGACCGCTCAGGTTACCGCTTAGCGTTAACCGAAGAAGGCGCTGCTTTTTATAAACACTCTCAACGCTTACTGAATGAGGTCGCAAGCTTAGAAGAGCAAGCAGAACATCTAAGCAAAGGGGAGGAAGCCGAACTCAATATTGTCATTGGCGACCTAACACCTATTCCCGAAGCAATGCAGATACTTAGAGAGTTCGCCCAACAATATCCATCCACACGTCTTAACTTTTTATTCGAAAACCTCAACGGCCCTAACGAGCAACTCTTTCATGGTAATGCTGACTTAATTATTCATCATATTGACCAAGCAGACCCTCGCTATGAGTACCAGCCCTTCTGTAACGTACGCGTTATACCGGTTGCATCCCCCCACTTTTTCAAAATCCCCCTAAATGAAGAGACAAAATATACCGACCTGAAAGGGCATACTCAGTGTGTTATTAGGGACACCTCAGTTATTGAGGAGAAACAAAACTATTTTATTATTAAAGACTCACCCCAGATGACGGTAGGCGATCAGCGCACGAAAAAAGAAATCATCATTCAATCGATGGCCTGGGGACACATGCCACTCTTTTTGATCGCCGATGAATTACAACGCGGTGAACTCATTTCGATACAAAATCAGCATATGCAAGGCCGCATCATTGATATTGTCGTTGCTCGTTTAAATGAAGAACATAAAGGAATTATGGCAGATAGGCTTTGGAACTTATTCACCGCAACTATCGGCAAATAGACGCTGACACTAAGGATCGCACTGTACCCGATATACCAGCACCCTATCACCCTGCTAACCACACGGATAACCGTATGGCAGCGAGGATAATAGTGTATTTTAAATCCGGTTCGTGGGATTTACGTCAGGATAAAACTTAGGACAACTGCTGTATCGCACGAACAGAGTCTGTGACAAGTTTAGGGCCGTGGTAGATAAACCCGCTGTAAATTTGAACCAGGCTAGCACCCGCTTCAATTTTCTCGGCCGCATCAAACCCTTCGGTAATACCACCGACACCAATAATAGGCAGCGCACCCTCTAACTCTTTTGCTAAGGTGCGAATCACTTTAGTCGATTTATTTCTCACAGGCGTACCAGAAAGGCCACCCGCTTCATCTGCGTACGGTAAGCCTTCAACACCTTCACGAGACAGTGTGGTGTTCGTTGCGATGACCCCATCGATCTCATAGGACTTAAGAGAAGCGGCGACAAGCACAAGCTCCTCCTCGCTCATATCCGGCGCAATCTTTACCGCGATCGGTACATAGCTATCATGGAACTTAGCCAGCTTAGCCTGTTCTGATTTCAGTGCATCGAGCAAACTGTTTAGCGCTTCACCATACTGAAGCGTACGCAGCCCCGGTGTATTAGGTGAAGAAACATTAACGGTAATATAGCTCGCACGACTGTAAACCTTACGTAAGCAATACAGGTAATCGTCGTTCGCATTTTCCGTAGGGGTATCTTTGTTTTTGCCTATATTGATACCCAGCACGCCTTTATAACGACTCTTATCGAGGTTATACAATAACCGGTCAACGCCATCATTGTTAAAACCCATGCGGTTAATAATTGCGCACTGCTCAGGTAAACGGAAAATACGCGGTTTAGGGTTACCATCCTGTGGACGAGGAGTGACTGTGCCAACTTCAACAAAACCAAACCCCATCGCCGCCATACCATCAACAGCGATACCGTTTTTATCTAAGCCAGCAGCAAGACCTACACGGTTAGGAAAGTTAATACCCATAACCTGAACCGGATCAGATAAGTTTTCAGCACCCAACAACTTATTCACACCTAATGCTGACGCTAGATTCATCGAATGCAGCGCTACATTATGTGAAAGTTCGGGATCAAGCTGAAACATTAAAGATCGAGTCAGTGAATACAACATACGGATACCAGATAACAAAATTTGCACGATTATAGGCGAGGCTTAATCAGAATAACATAGGCCAGAGAAGATCAAATCAATAAGACTATGGTTTTAATAATAAAAACATAAGGTTACACAGTAAGCGCTTTCACTGTAGCGCCTCAATTTAGTCCTATTGGATTTTTTCTATCCCTTTATATTTACCTAAATCATCAAAAATAATACGGAAACGACCATTAATCCCATCCTTTAACAGAAAAGGTTTTAATATTTCTGCCGGAAACCGTACGCTTCGCCCATCCAACGCATGAGCAAAAACATTCTGCGCAACACCTTGATACATCAAGATATATTTATCAGTTGGAATATGTAAATCAACAAGTATGGACTTCATAACAATATAATAAATACGTCATCACACTAAGCTTAAACAAGGGGCGCTACAATAAATTATAACCTAGGGTTATGTCATCACCTGCGCCCATTATTTATGCACTGTATTGACATATTTTGGCTAAATCAAACAATTCCCGCAAGGCAACGGTATACATTGCATACTCTTGTTTTTTAGCGCTTTTCAATTCAGTCAGTACATTTTCCCAACGGCAAACCAACCATTTGTTTTCATCACACCACTTATCAATAGCATTTTGCACCGAATAACCGGCTTTATGCCCTTGAATCGCGATGGAGACAATCGCTCTCTGCTGCCAATCAAGGTCATCCCTAAACGCTTCACGGGCCAATGCCTGCCAATAGTTATCAACGCGTAGCGTATTCAGTTGCTGAGAGAGCCAATCTAACTCCAACCGCTCCCCTAGGCCAAAATACATCTGAGCCACTTTATCGGCAGGCAATTTAGCCTCCTCCGCCGCTTCAATAATACCTAGCGATGAATAAAGGATGCGTGCACCTGAAACCATTTTAGCTAATTTAACAGGCACCCCTTCCTCTTGATAAGAGTCTCTTGAGTTCTCCCAACGCTTGAGTGGCTCCCCACATAAAATCTTGTCTTGTTTTGGGAGCATTTTAATTAATTCAGTTCTAAAGCGTTTCACCTCAACGTCACAATCTAATTCCAAACGTCGATTGCGTACAAACCAGCGGGTCGCTCTTCTCATCAAGTGCTGTAACTCATGCATCATTTTAATTTGCACTTCGTTACTCACCTTATGATCTAAGTCCTCTATCTGCTGCCACAAAGGCTCTATATCAAATACGTCCCTCGCAAGAATATAAGCACGGGCAATCGAAGCATCATCAGCCCCCGTAGAGATACGCAAGCGATCAACAAAGTTGATACCCATCATGTTGATCATATGGTTAGCAATCTGCGTCCCTATGATTTCACGTCTTAACCGATGCGAAGCTAACGCCTCCTGAAACTTATCAACCAACAGGCCAGGAAAGGCGCTATTAAGTTCATGGCATAGATAAGGGTCATCAGGCACGCTCGACACACTTAACGTCTGCTTCAACTCCGCTTTACTGTAAGAGATCAGTATTGAAAGCTCGGGACGTGTAAACCCAAGTTTCATATTAAAGCGCTCATTAAGCGCATCATCTTCCGGTAAAAATTCCAACGAGCGGCTAAGCTTCCCTGCACTCTCCATGTTGGAGATATAACGCTGATACTCCGACATATTTTCTAATGAGCGCGATTCGGCCATGGAGATCGCTTGCACTTGACGATAGTTGTTCTGTAACACCAATTCAGAAATATCTTCGGTCATCTCAGCCAATAGCAAATTTCGCTGTTTGCGCGTCATGTCGCCATTATCAACCAGCTGGTTCAGTAAGATCTTTATATTTACTTCATGGTCCGAGCAGTCAACACCGCCCGCATTATCAATAAAATCGGTATTAACCCGCCCACCCGAAAGCGCATACTCCATACGGGCACGTTGGCTTAGGCCTAAATTCCCACCTTCACCAACCACCTTACAGCGAAGCTCCTTACCGTTGACCCGCAACGCATCATTAGCTTTATCGCCGACATCCCCATCACTTTCTGTTGTTGCTTTAACATAGGTGCCAATCCCCCCATTCCATAACAGGTCGACCGGCGCCTTTAACAAGGCATTAATTAATTCAGTAGGCGGAACCGCTGAACTGGTTAACCCCGTTAAGGCTTGCATCTCTGGCGTGAGCTTGATCGATTTACTACTGCGACTAAAAATCCCCCCCCCTTTTGAGATAAGGCTGGCATCATAATCAGACCAAGAGGAACGGGGCAGTTCAAAAAGACGTTTTCTCTCTAACCAGCTTTTACCCGCATCTGGTTTAGGATCTATAAAAATATGCTGATGGTTGAAGGCCGCCACCAGCTGAATATGTTTTGACAGCAACATGCCATTACCAAACACATCCCCTGACATATCGCCAATACCAACCACAGTAAAGTTTTGTTTATCTGTGTTAATGCCCATTTCACGGAAATGACGCTCGACTGACACCCAAGCGCCCCGCGCTGTTATGCCCATTTTTTTATGGTCATAACCTAAGCTGCCGCCCGATGCGAATGCATCACCCAACCAAAATCCATAATGTTCTGCGATCTCATTAGCGATATCGGAAAAAGAGGCGGTCCCTTTATCCGCAGCAACGACCAGGTAGGTATCATCCTCATCATGGCGAATCACTGATTCAGGCGGCACAACCTCACCGTCAACTAAGTTATCTGTAATATCAAGCAGGCCACTGATAAAGGTCTTATAACAGCGAATCCCTTCAGCCAACCACGCATCTCGGCTCATCCCATCAGAGAGTTGTTTGGCGACAAAACCACCTTTTGCACCGACCGGCACAATCACGGCATTTTTAACCTGCTGAGCTTTAACGAGCCCTAGCACCTCCGTTCGATAATCTTCAAAACGATCCGACCAACGCAAGCCACCGCGTGCAACCTTGCCCCCCCGTAAATGCACCCCTTCCACTTGCGGTGAAAAAACAAATATCTCAAATTTAGGTCGCGGCAAAGGCACATCGGGTATCTCCTCTGGTGCCAACTTAAAGGAGAAGTAGTTTTTCAGCTCGCCCTCTTTTTTCTGATAGTAGTTTGTCCGCAAGGTTGCTTTGATTAAGGCTAAATACTCCCGAATCACCCTATCGTCATTCAAACTAACCACTTGATCTAAACTTGTTAAAATCCGTTGTTCGATCGCCGCTTCATCACCGAGATTCTCAGGATCAAAGCGCGCAGCAAACAATTTGACTAGCTCAGCGGCTATATCAACATACGCATTTAACGTCGTGCTAATAGCCTCGGGACTAATAGGGAAACCAATCTGTTTCATATACGCACCATAGGCACGTAACATGGACACTTCACGCCAATTAACCCCGCCTCCTAGCACTAAGCGGTTAAACTCATCACTGGCGGCTTTGCCTGACCAAACATGAAGAAAGGCCTCTTCAAAAAAGTCTTTTAACGCATCAAGCGCAATATCCCCATTACCGGTATATTGCAGACTAAAATCATGGATCCAGATCTGCTGTTTTTTACCATCAACCCGATAGGGGTGCTCATCGATCACCCTTAAGCCAAAGTTTTCTAATACCGGTATCACATCAGAAAGCGGTAAAGAGGCCCCTAAACAAAACAGCTTAAAATTAAGGTTCCCGTGCGCCCGCTCAAACGCTTGATAGAAACTTAGCTGTAAAGGAGCCTGCTCATTAAGGTCGGCAATGTGTAGCAGATCCACCACCGCCGTACGTGGCGTAAAATCAGAACTGTAGCTGGTTGAAAAAGCATCCCCATACAGGTTATAGGTCGTTGTCCCACCCTCTTCGCCTAAGGTTTCAATCAAGGCATCACGGAGATCATCTGACCAACTTCTGGCTGCCTGTCGAATCAAACCTTCAAGTTTAGCTTCATCAAATGACTCAGCGATCTGCTCACCACGTAAGATAAACTGCGTTCGCGTCAGAATAGATTCAGAGAAATAGGTGGTAAAATCTGCTTGCTCACAATTAAGCTCTTTACAGAGCAAGGCTTCGACCTTACGTCTAAATTCGGTACTGTAGATATCTCTTGGCGAATAGATAAGGCATGAATAAAACTGACCAAAATAGTCTCGACGAACAAATAAACGGATCTGCCGACGCTCATGTATTTGCAAGATGCCAACAACCGTACGGTACAGATCATCAACACTCACCTGGAAAAGATCATCCCTTGGATGAATTTCTAAAATCTGTAACAGCTCTTTCCAGTCATGGCCTTGGTGATGCAACCCAGACTTATCCATAATAGCGTCGACCTTACGGCGCACAATGGGAATCTGACGGGAGCTTTGAATATAAACACTGGAGGTATACAAACCCAAAAACCGACTTTCGCCGACCAGTTGACCTTTTTTATCATACCGTTTGATGCTGATGTAATCAGGATAGATAGGACGGTGTACCGTCGATTTATGATTAGACTTAGTGAAAGAGATAATATCAGGAATTAAAACAAACCCTTCCGCATTCCGGTCATTCTCGTTGACTAAGGCTGAACGACAATGCTCATCACAAAATTTCAGCAACCCCAGTTGGCTACCGGACACCGCCTCTAACGTTTTCTTCCCCTGCTTAGTAACCAGCTGGTATTCGTCATACCCCAGAAAAGTAAAATGATCTTTAAGCCATGCAATAAATGCATGAACCTCGCCGGTAAGGCTCGCATCAAACCCCTTGACCGGCTGTGAAAACGTCTCTGTCAGCAGATCACATTGCGTCAACATCGGTGAAAAATCGTCGATCACCATTGTGACATCTTCAAGTACATTTAAGAGCGCATGCTCTAACGCCTCCAATTCATCAGCCACGGTATGACGATCCACCTGAATGGAAACTAAGCATTCCCGATGGGTATTTTTCGCCCCGTTGGTTTTAGTGCGGCTGTCTTTATCCAATGCATCGATTAACTCACCGGTTTCATTACGCTTCATTGTAAGCACGGCATTATGAATCGCATGGATGGTCAAGTTTCTTCGGTTTAACTCCATGCGCAAAGAGTCCACCACAAAAGGCATATCCTCCTGCAGCACTTCAATAATCGTATGGGTCGATTGCCAGCCATGTTGCTCATAATCTGGATTAAAAACACGTACCTTCGCCTGCTCTCGTTTACGCACTTGGATAAACTGCCAACAGGCTAATGTTGACCCATAGAGATCTTCTAGCTTCCATTCTTTAAGATCGATTAATGAGGCCGATGAATAATAAAGCTTGGCAAATTCAATCAAGTCACCCGCTCGTTCAGCAATCAACCTATTTTTTATTTCTCCGCAAAGCAGCTCTAGAAGTTTATCTTTTTCATCGACTCGGTAGTTGTCCATAATGCACTCGAAAATAATCCTGTTTATCAACAGTATAGATAGTAACTGGTGATCCGCTTGCGCTTTTTGTTAAACCTTGTGAAATATACGTAGCAACGGCTTTATCTCCTGATTCATTAAGCAGCCGGATGACTATTTTTATCGGTCTAAAACAGCTTTCTCTTTCAACAATCATTGCTAACACAACTAACATTACTCATAATCAAAAACGCATTAGACTTATGAATAAAGAATGAAGTTTTTAGATCTGTATTTCTAACGTATTAACTACAGGACTTTGTGTTGCTAATTCATCCAAGCAAACTGTTGTGCACACTACTATTCTTTCTCTCGTTTTCTATACATGCCGCAGTCACCGCTAAACTTGACCAATCAACCATCTACCAAGGTGAAAAGCTAACGCTCACCCTCGAAACTGATCAAACCAATCAAAACCGTCCTGATCTTCGCGCCTTACAAAAAGACTATGTGATTTTAAGTACCAAAAAAGTCACCCTATCTAGCCACAGCACCAACGCCGTCATCACCCGCAACCGCTGGGTGCTGTCATTACGCCCGATCGGTGATGGTGAAAAGGTGATTCCTTCTATTAAGGTAGGCACAGAGGTAAGTCCGGAAGTATCGCTCTCTGTTTTACCCGCAGAACAAAATCCACACCCCAGTGAAGGGGCATTACGTCCGATCTATTTGGAAGTCGAGCTGAATAAAGAGGAAGTCTATATTGGCGGGCAAGCAATTCTAAGCGCTCGAATCTTCCACTTAACGACCCTGTCACAAGACACCAATTTAAGCCAACCCGAATCCATTGATGCGCTCATAAAGCCATTAGAGGAGCAGAAAAAATACACCACAGTTGTGCGCGGCCAACGCTATACCGTGACAGAAAACAATTACGCTGTTTTTCCGCGCCAAGAGGGAATGATTGAGATATCTCCTCTATTTTTAAGTACCACCTTAGCCAATGATACGGTGTTAGAGCTCAACAGCCCCCCGCAACTGCTTTCGGTGCTACCCCCGACCTATAACAACAGCAACACCCTTTGGCTACCCGCTAAAAGCCTACACATCGAAGATAATTTATCCGATATTCATCATGCGTCTGCGGGGACCGCTTTCACTCGAATCATATCCATGGAGGCTGAAGGTTTACCGGCGTCGGACCTCCCTTCTCTGTCTGTCCTCGAAAACGAGCTGGCTGAGATTAAATTACTCAATGTGATACTCGAAGAACAGATGACCGAACGGGGAGTGATCAGTCAACGCACCGAGGAGCTGGTTATCACCCCTTCAGAAGCAGGTGAGATAACCTTACCGCCCATAGATATTCCTTGGTGGAACACCCTAAATGATCAGGGGCAAACGGCAAGCCTTCCTTCACGTATCCTTCTTACCAGCGCACCATCCGCATCTGATAGGGCCTCGCCGGTAAACAACAATGCTCATTCAACCCCGCACCCATCTAACCAGACACCTGAGTTACTGATTTGGTTACTGACAGCGATCAGTATTATTTCAGCTTTAGGTTGGATCTACTCCTTCAACCAGTTACGAATCTTAAAAAATGATTCCAAACAAAATGAAACGGAGATCGCCCAAGAACAAACAATGCGTAAACAAGCGGCGAACGAAATTGCAGAAAAAAACACCTTTCAAGCCCTATCAATGGCCTGTAATCAAAACAACCCAACCATCGCCCAATTACGCCTAATTGAGTGGGCACAAAGTTTCTGGAACGACCCACTATTGCTATCGTTAGAACACATTTGCGAACGTGCTAACAACCAGACATTCACCTTTCTTATTCTTGATTTAGAGCAATACCTATACAGCCAAAGCGCTGAGTTGTGGCAAGGTGATCTACTACTAGACACTATTGAGAAGTTACGTCAGCGACAACAGCGCCTTATAGCGATGGAGGAAGATGACAACCCAACCTATGGCTAACGCGCAGCGTTCCACTCAGACGCGCCCCCACAGTCAGGTTTAATCGGTCAAAATAGACATTAAGGCGGTTTTTAGCTCAGGGTATTTAAATTCATAACCGGTCGCTAACACGTTTGCAGGCGTCACCTTTTGTCCCTCGACTAATAATGTTGCCCCCTCACCCAGTATCAATTTCATGAGTGTCGAAGGCATCGGCATAAACGTAGGGCGATGCAATACCGCACCTAACGTTTTACTAAACACTCGGTTAGTCACCGCGTCTGGCGCCGTCAGGTTAAATGCCCCCTCATGCTGATCCTGCAGCATAAGCATTTCAATGATATTGACCTCATCATCAATGTGTATCCATGACATCCACTGCTGCCCATCCCCTATAGGCCCGCCAAGACCCAGCTTAAAAGGCAATACCATTTTAGCTAACGCACCTCCCTCTCCTAAGACAATCCCAGTACGTAACACACAAACACGCACGCCTAAGTCTGTCGCGTTTAAGGCTGCACGCTCCCAATCAGCACATAATGTATGGGTAAAACCCGCATGGCATGTACTATCCTCCTCTAGGGTCTCAGCTGAATGACTACCGTAATAACCGATGGCAGACCCACTTACCAATACGCGCGGTTTACTCGCTTGCCGCCCAATCCACTCAACGAGATCCGTGGTTAATCCAACGCGACTTTGATAAATAAGCTGTTTTCTATCATCCGACCAACGCTTATCTAAAATCGGTTCCCCCGCTAAATTAATAACCGCATCCATGCGCTGCCCCTCAAGCTCGGATAATGCACAAACCCCCTCAACCTTATTTTGAAACAACGCGTTCACACGCTCCACATTACGCGTCAAACAATACACCTTATCGCCAAGTGCTAAGCGTCTGCGGATAAGATGTTGACCGATAAATCCGGTACCACCTGTCATTAAAATATTCATGGTAGTTCCTTTTATTCATTCAATAATAAGCACTGCATAAGGCGCTCAATATTGATACGATGTTAACCATTGTTTAGATTAGCACGCTTCTGAATTTAATTTTAACGAGTACCCACATGTTTACAGGCATTGTTCAAGGAAAAGCGGTTGTTCGCAGCTTAGAAAAAAAGTCCTCTTTTATGCACCTCACCGTAGAACTACCACCTGAGCATTGTGACAACCTCCAATTAGGCGCCAGTATCGCACTCAATGGTGCCTGCCTAACGGTTACAGCCTTTAACAAGAACCGGGTCAGCTTTGACCTTATTATGGAAACCCTGCGGGTCACAAACTTAAGCCTCCTGAGAGAGGGAGACGTTGTTAACTTTGAAAGGGCCGCAAAATTTGGTGACGAAATCGGAGGGCATTTACTCTCTGGGCATATCCATCAAACCGTCACGATTAGCCATATAGATAAACCCGAAAATAACTGGATTCTTTGGTTTAACATTACCCCCGAATGGAAACGGTATATCTTCCCTAAAGGCTTTGTTGCGCTTAATGGATGCAGCTTGACCATTGGCGAAATTAAAGACGATACGTTTAATGTGTTTCTGATACCTGAAACCTTATCAATCACCACCTTTGGCAAT
This sequence comes from Neptuniibacter pectenicola, assembly GCF_001597735.1. GTDB lineage: Bacteria > Pseudomonadota > Gammaproteobacteria > Pseudomonadales > Balneatricaceae > Neptuniibacter > Neptuniibacter pectenicola. Next base: position 13,471 of record NZ_LUTS01000019.1, on the reverse strand, counting down.
TTAGACGCTGGCAGCCTAGTTAATATGGAGATTGATGCCCACACCCAAGCGATTGTGGACAGTGTTGAGCAGTATTTAAGCAATCGTTAACCTGTTTAATTCGCTGCATATTTTTTTCATATAATCTTATTAAAATCACTATATAGTTTTAGGAATTGGCCGATACACTAATGCACACCTCTTAAAAGGAAATGGGATGGGGTTGAACTCATTAGAAAAAGAGAATCAGGAACTCAAACGCACCTTGCGGCTTATGGTCAGTAAAGCTGAGCGTAATGAGTCCATTCTTAATAGCTTCTTTGAAGTAGAGCTTCGCCTGCTTTCCTGTGGCCGTTTATCGGAGTTACTGGAACTTATATTAGTTGATTTTAAAGCGCTTTTTCGATTGAGTAGCGTGAACTTAATTTTATTTGATCCTGAACATGCCGCACGCAGCTTACTGGATGAGTACGTTCCCCCAGCAACGGGCAACACATTACGCTTTGTCCAAAGCCAACGATTACTCAAGTCAATTTATCCTAATCAAAAGATGATTATAGGGACACCCAGCTCAGCCCTTAAAAGTGAAGCCTTCCCCGTCGCCGATAGTCCTGTAGCGTCATGCGCCTTACTGCCATTGATTAGGCAAAACTGCCTTATTGGTAGCCTTCACTTAGGCAGCAGTGATGCAAGCCGTTATACCGAACATGTACGCTATGATTATATTCAGCACTTAGCATCGGTCGTTTCAGTCTGTATAGAAAACTGCATTAACCAAGAGAACCTTCATCGACTCAGCAGCATTGACATGCTGACTAAAGTTCACAACCGTCGATCATTTGAAGAAGAGATTGTACGTGAACTATCCCGCGCTAGCCGGTCTGCCCATTCACTCGCCTGTTTATTTATTGACCTAGACCACTTTAAGATGGTCAACGATACATACGGACATCAGACCGGCGACCGAGTGCTACGTACCGTCGGCTTATTTCTCAATAAACAACTACGCAAAACCGATACCATCGCCCGTTACGGTGGGGAGGAGTTTGCTATTTTACTGCCAAACTGCGACAAGGAACGTGCATTAAGCATTGCAGAAACCCTCAGAAAAAAACTGGCGAGCTTAATCTTCCGTGATGAACTTTCTCGACCCTTCAGAATGACAACCTCCATTGGTGTGTCACTCTGCCATCCCGAAAAAAATCCTACGACAAAACTAGAAGATATGGCTTACCAGCTGATCCAAGCGGCAGATAAGGCGGTTTACAACTCAAAAGACAGTGGCCGTAATCAAGTCGCGTTTATGCCCTTCCCACACCTTGAAACCCCTAAAATCCAAGCCGACCTTTATTGAGTTTCAGCACCTATTGTGTAGCATTGATGTCCGCAATAAGATCACGATAAAGATCAATATACTCTGCGGCTTTATGTTCACCAAACAGCGGATCCGTTTGCTCCACTAATAATGCATCCAGTTTGACCCAGTCCTCTTCAGAAGCAGCATCATCAATAAGCGGGAATAACACGCCCTCTTCTGAATCAAGGTGGTCCAACTGCAAACGGACAAACTGATCTAATAAATCCACCAACTCACCCATCGGTATAACCGCATCGTGAAGCACACCATCAATCGCCTCAGAAAGCTGTGTGCTCGACAGTTTAAGTTTGCCATGCTCTGCAGCACAATCCGTTAAATGCGTGTCGAGTACGCTTGAGCGGCCACGGAAGTAATCGTACAGCTTGTCCTCGCGCGGGTGATGATAGCCATCAGCGTAATGCGCTATGTAATGAATCACATCGCCCATCAAATTAAAATTAGGGGGGTCACCCGCCTTTAGCTTATCCACTTTACGCCGTAGAACGACCAGCAACTTATTAAGATTGACATGATCTTTATGTAGTTCAGTAAGTATTGTCATACGTATCTCCAAACGAAAAGTTACAAGCAGCAACGTAACCGGCTTTTGCTAAGGTCATCAAAAGCTAACCTATTACATAAAATATAGAGAAAACGCAGATACGCGCTTGATAAAGATCAATTTAGAGAGGGTTAGAATAAAAAAAATGCTGCACCGCAACATTATTTATTTTAAATGCTGCATGAGGAGAGGTACGTCGCGCACACCGCAATGCTAGCGTTCGTTTTAAATAGGCAAAAAAAAGACCAAAGTGATAAACACTTTGGTCTGAAAAATCGCATTAAAGACCCTCTAACGATAGATCATCAATGCATAGGCCAAGAGTAAAGCAAACGCTTTCTCACTCAGGTTAATGCAAACCCTAGGCCAGTTTAGTCGTTAAGCTGAGCGTAGAGCTCAAATAAGTTACTCACACGAATATCTGTCGCGTCAGGCCAAGAACGCTCAGCCCTATCCACATGGATAGTTGTCACTGAAGCCGCACGGCCAGCAAGAAGATCAAAATGAAAATCCCCCACCATAACCGCCTTCTCTTTAGGAGCAACCCATTGATTTAAAAGTATATTTATACCTTCAGCAGAGGGTTTGGGTGCCGCTTCGTCACGCCCCAATACATCTTGACGGGCAAAAAAGTTAGCCGCCCCAATCGCTTCCAACGATAAAAGGGCAAATTCATGGGTGTTCCGAGTCAAAATACCTAAGCAACACTCGTTCTCATGCAGCTTAGCCAGAAGCTCAACAACACCCTCAGCAGGTTCTGCCTGTGCCGCATAATAACGCTCCAGCTCATCGAGGCGCGCCAACATTGTGCGTTGCTCCTCTGCTGGCTGAGCAGCAATGGCAGAGAGAATATCGACATCTGGCTGTAAACCTAATTCATGACGAATATAGGCAAAGTCATGCACCGGCTTAGTCAGGGTGCCATCAAGATCAAAAATCCAATAACGCTTGTGCGTTAAGTTAACCATGCAATCTTTAACTCATATAAAAATGCCGAAAAGCATTCACTTTTCGGCACTTAGCAGTAACAGGTGTCATATGAGGCAATTATTCAGCAGCGGAAAAGCTCGCCTCATTAAAAGGGTCTAACGGGTTTTCTAATAACTCATCGTTATTGAAATATAAGATACGCCCTTCAAACTTTAAATGCTTTGTTGCAAACCAGCGATCAAGCTCTTCTATGCTTTCATCACTCGAATTAACATCCAGCCAACTAATGATCAAGTTATAAAAGTAAACGCCAAAAAGCCCAGCTGCCGCACCTAAGAAAAACTCAGATGATAAGGCAAATAGAAGCAAAATAATCCCGGCTATCCAGATCCTATTCGCTTTAGCTGTTTTATAAGTATCATTAGCCAGTTCATGGCTATCCTTTAATCGCATGTAACGTCTGAAATTTTGCTGAATATCAAACTTATCTTCCGCAGACAGTAACTGTGACATATTGCATCCTTAGTCATACGTATATTTTATTATTTTCACTTCAAACCAAGTCCAAAGATAAAACTTGGCATACACTCCTCAGCGAGTATAGCCGAGGGAAAACGATACGTCCCCCCAGCTTAAGGAGAATGTTCAACTTTTTTACACTAAACTTTTACTCACAACCTCAAAAACATCTTTTGACAAGTCGCCACTCTCTCTAATTCGTTCTAACTCAGCCTTCATCAGCGCTTGTCTTGCAGCAGAAAACTTTTTCCAACGCGTTAATGGCGTCAGCATTCTTGCCGCTATTTGTGGATTTTGACTGTTCAGCTCAATAATTCGATCCGCTAAAAAGCGATAGCCACTACCATCGAGTGCATGAAAATGAGTACTATTTTGTGCACAGAACACAGAGATAACAGAGCGCAGTTTATTCGGATTTTTACCATCAAACGCCGGATGTTGCATAAGTTCCAGTACGCGGGATAAAGCCCCTTCGTTAGGGTCTGATGCTTGAATCGATAACCATAAGTTAACCACCAAACTTTCCCCACTCCAACGTTGGTAAAAATCAGCCAGCAGTGCTTTCGCATCTGACCTAAACGATGAATGGGCAACCAAGACCAAAGCCACTTGCATATCCGTCATATTATCGGCTTTTTCATATTGAGCTCTGGCTAACTGAAGGCTCGCTTCAGTCTCAAGGCTCATCAGATAAGATAAGCAGAGGTTTTTAAGACTGCGACGTGCAACAGAACCCGCATCGGGGCTATAGGCAATATCCAGATCATTCTCTTGATATACAGCCTGCAACCTATCTTCTAACTGTACGGCAATGGAATGGCGAACAAACTTACGTACGGCATCAATAGCATCGACATCAACACAGTCAGACAACTCAGACAGGTAGGCTTCTGAAGGTAAAGTTAATACCTTACTGACCATCGCCTTATCCAACCCTTCAGCATCGAGCACGCTACGAAAAGCAGAGACTAAGCGACCATCTAACACCATGGCCTTATCCGGATGGAAGTCTGCAATAAGTGCCTGCATTATATCGACAGCCAGCTTCTGAGCCGCATCCCAACGACAGAAACCATCGCTGTCATGAGCCATTAAAAACATGAGTTCATCACGTTGGTATGGATAAAAAAGCTTAACGGGCGCAGAGAAACCGCGTAATAAAGAGGGCACCGGTTTCGTGCTTAAACCGCTAAAGGTAAAGGTTTGCTCAAATTCGGTTACATTAAGGATTTGAGTCGTCTCGCCATTAGGTAGCTCAACCTCTTCGCCCTTCTCATTCAGCAAACCCATCGCTAATGGAATATGGAAAGCAGACTTCTTCTCTTGACCTGGGCTTGGTGGACAGCTTTGTTTAACCGTTAATTTATACTCCCCCGTCGCAGCATCAAACTGATCGCTAACATGAAGTTCAGGCGTCCCAGCCTGATGGTACCAGGCCCTAAACTGAGACAGGTCTTGCCCTGAGGCATCCTCCATCGCCAGAATAAAATCTTCTGTCGTGACCGCTTGGCCATCATGGCGTTCAAAATAAAGGTCCGAGCCTTTTCGGAAAAGCGCCTCGCCTAACAATGTCCGTACCATACGTACAACTTCTGCCCCTTTTTCATAGATCGTTAGGGTATAGAAGTTAGATATCTCAATAAATGATTCCGGACGTATAGGGTGAGCCATAGGCCCCGCATCTTCAGCAAACTGTGCAGTTCTTAACAGGCTCACATCTTCAACACGCTTAACGGTACGGGAGTTCATGTCAGCAGAAAACTCAGCATCACGAAAAACGGTAAAGCCTTCCTTTAAGCTCAGCTGAAACCAATCACGACAGGTCACTCGGTTACCCGACCAGTTATGGAAATACTCATGGGCAACGACCGCTTCGACGCGCTGAAAGCCGCTATCAGTTGTTGTTGCCGCATTAGCCAAGACACATGAGGTGTTGAAAATATTAAGCCCTTTATTCTCCATGGCGCCCATGTTGAAGAAATCCACCGCCACAATCATGTAGATATCTAAATCATATTCACGGCCATAGGTCTCTTCATCCCACTTCATCGCATTTTTGAGCGACGTCATAGCATAATCGAGCTTATCGAGATCTTTCTCTTCAGCAAATATTTTCAGTGTAACGTTCCGGCCTGACATCGTGACGAAACGGTCTTCAATATGTAGAAGATCCCCCGCCACTAACGCAAAAAGGTACGCCGGTTTAGGGAACGGATCTTCCCATGTCACCCAATGGCGATTATTGTCCGCCAAACCACGCGCGACCGGATTACCATTGGACAGTAGTTCTGGGTAGCGTGTCTTATCGGCTTCGACCGTTGTTCTAAAAACCGACATCACATCAGGTCTATCGGGGAAAAAGGTGATACGGCGAAAGCCTTCCGCTTCACACTGGGTACAAAACATACCACCGGACTTGTATAAGCCTTCAAGTGCAGTGTTTGATTCGGGATGAATACGGGTAGTGGACGTTAAGCAGAAACGCTCAGGTGGTGTTGCGATGGTCAGCATCTCCCCTTCCCGAACGTAATCGTTGTCAGTCAACGCACGCCCATCAAGCGACAAACTCACCAGCTCAACGCTTTCATGACCATGAAGTTCTAAAGCCGGTGCACTGGCTGTACACGCTGGGTTTCGAGTGATGACCAACTCAGCGTGAACGAGCGCTTCATCTTCAAACAGTTCAAAACGTAGGTCTGTAGATTCAAATAGGTAAGCTGGGACTTTATAGTCCTTTAAATAGATCGCTTTTGGTTCCTGTGACATTCCAACACCTTAGTTATCAAGCTGATATCGCTACCTGATAAGCAGTAAATTTACGCATATTAATAACACCGGTATCTAAAATCAGATACTGGCCTTTTATCCCTTGAAGCACGCCGCTAACCTCGGGCGTTTTATCAAAATTGAACGATGTAACTTTTTGCGGATAGTTTAAAACAGGGTAATTAATCTCTATCTGCTCGGCATCCGGTAACCGTTGCATTGCGTGTAAACCAAATTCATTTTCTAACGCAAGCAAGCCCGCTTGGCACGTTTCAAATAACAGATCTCTTGTCGCTGTTAAATCTAAATCTTCCACGTCGTTTTTCAACATTTTGCGCCAATTGGTTTTATCTGCCACATGCTCACCCAACAGACGCTCGACTTTACCCGACTGAAGACGAGTCGCGACTTTAAAAATAGGCAGGGCTTGAACCGCCCCCTGATCCATCCAGCGGGTAGGAACCTGAGTACCACGGGTGATACCGACTTTAACCCCAGAGGAGTTGGCAAGATAAACATAGTGGTCTTGGAAGCAGAACTGCTCTCCCCAGCTTTCATCACGACAGCTACCTTCGTGAAAATGGCACAGCTCAGGTTTAACAATACATTGATCGCATTGGGGCAAGCTTTTAAAGCACGGGTAACAATAGCCTTGGCTAAAACTTTTATTGGTTTTTCGACCGCAGTGAGTGCAGTTAATCGCCCCTTGATAATGGAGAGTTATAGGTTTTCCTATAAGCTCATTCATCGGAACTTCTTGATCACCTACGGGCAAAAAATAAGTAACCGTGTCAGACAGTTCTGTGCGCATCTTTTGCAATGCACCGCACGCAAGTTGTTGCATCAGTTCTTATCATCGGTCAGTATTTTAATCGTATCGGCCTGCAAAGGATCTTTCCCATGCTGAGAGCCATCCTTTTTAGTCCGGTCGATAAATCCCACGCGCTCATCGGCTGGCTTATTTTCATAGTCATAAGCAATAACCGCACGCATACAGATATCTCGTTGCTCTACGGTTAACTTACGACCATCCGGCCATTTACCTAATTCCACTGCGCGCTGTAACGACTGGTGCATATCAGGGGTCATCGCCTGAATAAGCTCTTCATAATTCATACATTTATCTCATACACAACATAAGGCGAGCGACCAAAATGCTCGCACTTTAGAAAGAGGGAAAGTTTATCACACCCTACTTTCTTTCTGCATGAACTCAAGCACTTGATCTTGAATTCTCTCTCTATTTTCAACACTCGGCACATGTAGGTCCTCAATCTCGATCACTTGAGACAAGTTAGGCATCACAGCACGTGCATATTTTTCGACTTTGCTTGGGGCAAAATAAATATCATCCGTCGCAAGAATCAACTGAACAGGCGAGGTGAATTTGATTAAATCTTTCGCTTCAAAAGGCCCCGGCGGCAACAGTGTCATCGGTATTCCTGCTTGAAAGACTGAAAAATAATAGGACTCCAGCTCCGGCCAGTTGTCGCCCATTAACGGCTTCATCAACTGATCAAAGTGAAGCTGATCCGTATGTAATTTAAAACCAATAAAGGGCATAAAGAGTTTTTTTAGCGGCCGCCAAATAGGCCGAAAAAAGCCCGCAGGCACCACCAGTGATACCGCCGATAACCGTGTCGGCGATCGCGTAGCCAGATCTAATAATAAAGCCCCTCCGAAGGAAAGGCCGACTGCCGCACAACGCTCTATTTTTAAGCTATCCAGTAATGAATCTAGCCAGATCGCATAAGCCTGATTATTAGGGATTGGCGCCATACCGGGCGTTTTACCCGCCTGCCCCGGAATATCAGGACAAATAATATGGTATTTTTCAGCCAGCTTAGCAAAAAACTCTATACAAAAAGGGGCCACTGTATGCAAACCATGCAGCAATAATAACGGAGGCGCATCCTCTGCGCCCGCCGTCATAACCCACACCGGGCCAAACGAGGTTTGTACGTAATTTCCAGCCAAATTAGGTACGACTGAATCCACTTTTTTTGACTGTGCGTCATAACGTTGCTTAAGCTCAAGCGACAACATAGTTGCGTCCATCTACTATCCTTTGGCTTTCGCCAATCGTTTGCCCAAAGGCACGAAAATTAAGCCTGCTACAAGCCCAGCGAGATGCGCAGTATTAGCTATTGAGCCAAAACCAACGCTACTCAAAATACCGCTGTAACCTAACGCTAACCAAAAAACCATAAACCCCATTAGGGCCGTTGGCAAACCTAACTTAGGGGCGTAAAGCCTATCCCACAACCAGCAATAGCCTAAAAACGCGAACACCACCCCCGATAAACCACCAAACAAAGGACCGCTCACCCAGTATTGGGCTAAATTTGAGGCCACACCCGAAAACACCACCAACACAACCAGAGGCAGCCGACCATGCAGGCATTCAATGCGTGTTCCCGCGATCCAAATCCAAAGGATATTAAAGATAATATGGGCCGCACTAAAGTGTAGAAATATAGGCGTAATAAGCCGCCAATACTCCATTGTCTCTATGGTGCCCGCCAGGCCGGTACTGTAAATTCCGTCATCTCTCTGCACGAGATCTGCAATACTGAAATACCTTAACAGCTCCACATTATCGCCAAAGCCAATCGCAAAGCTCAGTACGATACTGACCACTATTAATGACGTTGAAAACCAAGCAGTTTTAGCTAACTCAAGAAAATTACGCTGTTGACCTGCCCCTGATGAAGGCTCAACCGTTAATACTGAGAACTGCATCTGTGAAAGGTCGCCCCCTTCACGCCACATCTGGTATAGGGCATATATATCCTCAGGATTAACACTCGCCTCAATCCAAAGTGCTTGAAATTCGCCATTCTCAACAACGCGATGCGGCACCTGCTGTTGCCATAAAAACTGTGTAAACTCAGTCAGATCTTCCTGTAATGGAACGGTAAATACTTTAATCATTACAAATTGGACTCATCCGCAATTTCTCTTCTTACATCAACATAAATAAATTTATCGGGTTGAATAACCGTTTCATCGTCTAAACGGTAAGCGACTAATTTTCCATATTTAACCGCACTGTAATCTAAACAGGCGATATTTGATGTTATTGGGGCAGGCTGCCCCTCACGCCAATAGTGCCCAATAAAAAGCATTTTTTCCTCAGGACCATAATACAAAAGATCATTATAATCTTGGTCCGTTAAGCGCATTCGGGCAATATGCTCCGGTAAAGGGTCGGGCTGAAACACCACATCCCCATAAAACTCAGGCTCTTCTGCCCAAAATTTTGTTCTAAAGAAGCGCCGCTCAAAACCATCTTTACTCACCATCGCTTCACCATTAGGTAAGCGTAAATGGGTGCCGCGTAACAGTCGGTCCATCAACGCCCACTCAAAGGTTCCCCGTTTAGATGATCGATGTAAAAAACGATCATCAATCACATGGTTAGGGTATTCAGCCTCAAATCGGTCAATCAGCTTTTGATGCCAGCACGCATGCACAACTCTAAAGCGATCAAACTCTAAATAAACAGGCATCTCTCTGATCCACTGAAGAAAAACCTCTTCTTCATCGGGGTAGTTAGCCAGTTGTTCAAGTGTCTCAGCGACAATACGGTGATGGCGAGGGTTATGTTCACGTAAATAACTCAGGCCACTCCCTTCTCGCCCTCTTGTGACATAACTCAGGTAGTTAAATTCATGATTGCCCATAACAATATGGGCATGGCCCGCTTCGACCATGTCATAAACAAGATGAAGGGATTCTCTAATACGAGGGCCACGGTCAACAATATCCCCTAAGAAGATAACCTGCCTACCGGGGTTAGAATAGACCCCCTTCCGCTTTGAATAGCCGAGTTTAGCCAAGAGTTTCTTTAGACTTAAACCACAGCCATGCACATCGCCAATAAGATCATATCCCTTTACGTCGCTCGTCACTTTAACCTCCGAGCTTAGTACCCCAACCAAGTTTCTCTCGGCAGGTACTGTAAAAGTCATAATTTAAGGGATGAAGTAGTTTCAACTTATGTGGTTTTTTATGCACAGTAATCGTATCACCAGGCGCGCAGCTAATATCCTTTTGCCCATCACAAGAGACGGTTGGATACGCGCTATTATTCGGGCTAATAACCAACTTAAGCTCACTATTACCATTAACCACAATAGGCCGGCTTGATAAGGTATGGGGGAACATAGGGACCAAGACGAGCGCATCAAGTTTAGGATGCATAATCGGCCCACCCCCCGACAACGAATAGGCGGTTGAGCCTGTCGGCGTAGAAATAATTAAACCGTCTGATTTTTGCGTATAGACAAACTGGCCTTCAATATAAAGCTCGAACTCGATCATTCTCGCCGCTTTACCTGGATGTAATACACAATCATTTAATGCCGTGGCTTCACCAATAGGGACACCGTCCCTTTTCACAATCACATCAAGCAAAAAACGACTATCAACGGTATATTTGCCCTCTAAAACCTCGGCAACTTTTTCCTCAATCTCCTGCGGCGCGATGTCCGTTAGGAAACCTAAATTACCTCGGTTTACACCTAAAACCGGCACATGGTACTGAGCCAATGAGCGCGCAGCACCCAATAAACTGCCGTCACCGCCAACAACAATCACTAAATCACAAATCTCGCCCATCATTTTTTGGGTGCTGGTCTGTTGGCCATGACCAGGCATCATCTCGGCGATTCGCTCATCCAAGATACAATTGAGGCCACGATCACCTAAGAAGCGAATCATATGCTTCAAAGTATCAATCACCGACTTACTACCTAAACGGCCAATAAGACCGATGTTACGAAAGTAATCCATTTTTACTCCGGATCAGCTGTTTACACGCAAAAAATAGAAACGACCCTTCATCTAACTGACTTTTCTTAATCTTTTCAATAAGTTTTTATAACAAATAACGACCTTAAAGCGATCTTAACCCCTGCAAACCACCCGTATGCAGCACTAATAACTGACTCCCCTTAACAAAAAAATCAGCATCAATTAATTCTATTACTCGCAGCAGCATCTTACCGGTATAAACCTGATCTAACGGAATACCGTAATCGCTCGCCATCATCGCAATAAAAGCTAAAAGCTCAGGTGTTGTTTTTCCATAACCGCCAAAATGACCACCGCACTCTAACACCCAATTATTCAAATCAGAACAACCCGCTGATTTTAAAAGACTTTCAATATCATCATTTAGAAATTCAGCCCCTTTCAAAACAGGGATACCTACGACACTTATATCGGGCTGAGATGCGGCAACACCCGCTAATGTCCCGCCTGTTCCACAAGGAAGTACGATGTGGTCTATGCCAAAATCGCTGATAATAGCGCGGCTGACAATCTCAGCAGTACCTTTAACCGCCAAGGCATTACTCCCCCCTTCCGGCACAATAAAAGGATCATCAAACCGCTCTTTCAAAGCGTGCAGAAAATCCGCATCCTGCCGCCGTTTATACTCAGCACGCGTGACAAAGTGAAGTTCCATTCCCCAACGGGCAGCATCGCTTAAAGTAGGATTGTTTGCATACTCGGGCTCCCCTCGAATAACACCAATCGTCTTTATACCTAAGACCTTACCCGCCCACGCAAGGGCATGAATATGATTAGAATAGGCACCACCAAAACTTAACACCCTATCAAAGCCTTGCTCACCAGCCGCTTTAAGGTTGTATTTTAGTTTAAACCATTTATTCCCACTTACTCGCTCATCAATCTGATCAAGCCTTAGCAGGTGTATACCTATGCCACGCTGGCGCGCAGACGGAAAATTAAGTGAAACAACAGGTAACTCATACACTGGATGAAACATAGACAAACCAAACAAAGTAACAAAAGAGAAATACTACTGTCACAAATAAGACATGTAACTGACGTAAAGTACTTAAAAAAGAGGAGAAACGAATGGAAGATTATACAGAAGAATTGCTCTATCAAGATAATGATGAATACGATGACGATGACTACTCAGATGATGCTGAAGAGCAATAGCATCACCTGAGGTAAAATCAGACCTAAATACGTTCACCGCCACTCGGCCCTGCCTGAACGACATCACCAATATGTTGCTTGATCAACACCGTGCTGTTCCCACCAGAGCTTTTAGATTCGTACATGGCTAAGTCAGCCCGCTGTACAACTTGATCAGGTTTCTCAGTACCGTTAGTTTCTGTGACCCCTAAGCTCATAGAGACTTTAGCAATAACACCCGCCCCTTTATCTATACTATAGGCACACTTAGTATTAAATGCTTTCCGAATACGCTCTGCCGTTTTAGCCGCCGCCTGTATGTCTGTTTCAGGCAACAACACCATAAACTCATCGCCACCATACCTAACCGGGATATCAATTTGTCTCAACGTATCCTTAAGCAGTTCACCAATAGTACGAAGTACCCTATCACCTTCTAAATGACCCAACGAATCATTCACCTGCTTAAAATCATCTAGATCAAAGCAAATAATACTTAAGGGGTGGTGATAACGCTTAGCGCGATCAAGCTCCTTCGCCATAACCTTATAAAAATGACGTTGATTAAACAGCCCCGTCAATTCATCCGTAACAGAAAGGATATGTAATTGCCGTTCTAAGTCATATCGTTCAGTTAAATCATGGAAAAACCCGATGCTGCCACCATCATCTTCATCCATAATCACCGCTGACAAGCGAATAGGGACAACAGCACCATCACTGCACACCAATGCAGATTCGTACCCTTCGATTAGCCCTCTCGCGCCATAATCATCAGAATAAATAAGTTTTTTGATTTTTCGAGCATCATCCAAACTTGGATAGATACGAGCGATACTCAAAACACCAATGACATCTGCAGCCGCATAACCGAGTAGTTTCTCAGCTGCCGCATTAAAAATTCGAACAATCCCCGCACCATCAACCCCAATAATAGGGTCAGGGCACAAAGAGACTATCACCGATTCATCCACATGCTTCACCCACACGCTCCTTGTCTTTTATTTTTATAATTATAGAAAAAATAGCATTCGTTTTTTCACTCATAAATAAGAGCAAAAATCTGATTAAAATTTAATCTATAGAACAGAGAAGATACATGTTAAATGCTTAAAATACAAAAACATGGGATGAAATAATAAAGAAAAGAAGTGGTGGGCGTGGAGAGGCTCGAACTCCCGACATTCGCCTTGTAAGGGCGACGCTCTCCCAACTGAGCTACACGCCCACTAAGCAGATTAGCTTTTATACGATCTTCTCAGCATTTTGAAAAGAAAGGCCTGAAAGAACACAGTTAAAATGTGATTACTTCAAACTTCAAAATAGTGGCGGAATGGACGGGACTCGAACCCGCGACCCCCTGCGTGACAGGCAGGTATTCTAACCAACTGAACTACCACTCC
>NZ_LUTS01000188.1 GCF_001597735.1 Neptuniibacter pectenicola | reverse complement strand
CAGTATCAAAGTGGGCACTTACCAGATTGGTGATGACGGAGATATAGCTGGAAATCACCCAGTACAACAAACTGAAAAACAGCATTACCTTAAAAACATTTTTAAACAGCTCAATCACTGACTGAGTTGAGAAAATGCGCTTTATCCCTTTTATTGGACTGATTTTTTCAAGCTTGGGTGTTAGTAGTGAAGGGCTGAAAATCCAACCACCCAACAAAGTAGAGCCAAATATGG
>NZ_LUTS01000187.1 GCF_001597735.1 Neptuniibacter pectenicola | reverse complement strand
ACCAGCAGTGTTCCTAAACTGGGGTAAAGAGAACCAACAAGCACTGCGCAGTGTGGGTCCAAGTGAGTTGAAACAATACCAATTCCCAGCAGGTAGCATGGGACCAAAAGTGGATGCGGTTGTCGACTTCGCAGAGTTTGGTGGCAGAGCCTATATCGGTGCACTTGATGAGAGCTTAGATGTACTGGCTGAAAATTGCGGAACTTGTGTATCGCTAGACTTTGAGGCGGTTCC
>NZ_LUTS01000186.1 GCF_001597735.1 Neptuniibacter pectenicola | reverse complement strand
GACCCTAGAACCTTTCTGCGACAAGGTTCTACTGATCGTTAACGTTGCATCAAAATGTGGCTTAACGCCACAGTATGAAGGCCTTCAAGCCCTGTATGAACATACCAAGGACCTTGGGTTTGAAATACTTGCTTTTCCAGCGAACGATTTTGCTGGCCAAGAGCCCGGTACAGACGATGAGATAAAATCGTTTTGTAGCACGCAAT
>NZ_LUTS01000185.1 GCF_001597735.1 Neptuniibacter pectenicola | reverse complement strand
TATGGGGTGACCGACCATGTTGGCTCTAACGGGGTTTACCTAATACTGTTGCGTGTACTTTTATAAAAAGAATCTGATATTGATGAACATCCTATTCATCAATATCAGATTCTTTAACACCTTATGGCACACACTTTCTAGATCAAGAAGACGAACAGGGTTCTATTTTCATCTGCCCTCAATTTCTTTTTCAACAATCCTTTCTAGCAGTGGCATCCATTCGCTTTCGACCTTT
>NZ_LUTS01000184.1 GCF_001597735.1 Neptuniibacter pectenicola | reverse complement strand
TATCTCTTTGTCACACTGAGCAACAAAGTTTCTTCAAACAACAATAAAGGGAAACAGTTCGTGCTGGATAAATTTGATATTAGTATTCTTGCGGCGCTGCAAAATGACGGCCGTTTAAGCAATAGGGATTTAGCGGATAAAATAGGGCTTTCGAACGCACCATGCTGGCGTCGACTAAAGCGTTTAGAAGACGAAGGCTACATCAGTGGCTATAAAGCTGAACTGAATGCGAAAA
>NZ_LUTS01000183.1 GCF_001597735.1 Neptuniibacter pectenicola | reverse complement strand
TCCGAATCTATGGAATGCGCTGGGATATCGAGGTATTCTTTAAGGCGGCCAAATCTCTTTTGAAACTTGAAAAAGAATTCCAAAGCCGTTCATATGACGCGCTTATTTGCCATACAACGATTGTGTTTTCTCGTTTTATCGTTCTGTCGTGGCAGAATCGCTGTAATACCGATCAACGCACAATAGGTGGTCTGTTTTACGAATTATGCGATGAAGTAAATGAACTTGATTGGGCTG
>NZ_LUTS01000182.1 GCF_001597735.1 Neptuniibacter pectenicola | reverse complement strand
AACCAAGCTTTTCACCAGCCTCTACGGCAGGACGAACCAGCATGATGCGTTCGACTCGATCCGCTTCCAACGCTTCTACAGCACAGGCAACCGCTAGGTAGGTTTTACCAGTACCCGCAGGACCAATGCCAAAATTGATATCATTTTTACGGATCTCTTGAACATAGCCTTGTTGGTTTTTGCCTTTTGGTTTTATGAATGCCTTGCGGGTTTTAATAACAACTTGACCGCTTTCTGA
>NZ_LUTS01000181.1 GCF_001597735.1 Neptuniibacter pectenicola | reverse complement strand
CCTAGGGGACTGGTTTTAGTCGTTGCTTCGGGCGTATCCGGACAACCCCTACAGAAAATTTCGAAGGCGATCATTCCATTCTTGATTGTAGAGTTCTTGATCATCTTCCTCATCTCATTCTTCCCGGAATTAGTGATAGGCCTACCTAAGCTGTTGGGCGTGATGTAGAGCTGATTCAAAAGAATACGTGAAACAAAAATTTATAAAGATAAAAGGAACATAGAATGAAAAAAACACT
>NZ_LUTS01000180.1 GCF_001597735.1 Neptuniibacter pectenicola | reverse complement strand
ATATTATGGATATTGAGATCTGTGTGATTCACCTGTGCTTGATGCATCTTGCGAATTTCTTTACCAATCTTACGATACATTGACTTTGGCAACGCCTGCTCCCGCAAAATAGAAACAAGATCTCGAGCATTGGGGATTCTTTCACTCAACAAATCAGCTTTGTAATAAAAGCCTATTTTAGTTGCCTGTGCAGCGATCGGTCTTGGCACATTGACCCCAGCTTTAATCAAGGTTTGAA
>NZ_LUTS01000179.1 GCF_001597735.1 Neptuniibacter pectenicola | reverse complement strand
AGGTTCGAAAATCATGGGTGAGGTCAATGGCCATCTTCACGATATAGCATAAATAAAAAAACGCCTAGAGCTTAGGGCAATAGGCGTTTCAATTATCTCTTGGCGCTTTATTCAGTACAGACTTGATTTCGCCCGTTGGCTTTAGCTCGATAGAGGGCTTTGTCTGCACGATAAAATGTTCTTTGCGTATTCTCACCTTCACGGTGCAGTGTAATTCCGATACTGACCGTCAGCCCTCGTT
>NZ_LUTS01000018.1 GCF_001597735.1 Neptuniibacter pectenicola | reverse complement strand
CTCATTATGGCGATCAGAATGGATAATCCCTTAATGGTTGAAGGCTTATCCTCAATCAGACTTTTCACACGGTCTGGGCACAAAGCTGACTTTTGCCTGAGCCTGGATAGAAATTAAAAAGCAGCCATTCAGCTGCTTTTCAATTTCATTCTAAATAATGATCTCATTTCACTACATATGAGATTTCATTTCATTACTTATGAGAACCGACAGTACTTACAACTTACACGTCCAAGTTAGCAACTTGTAGTGCATTGGCTTCGATAAAGTTACGACGCGGTTCAACTTCATCACCCATTAGGGTGGTGAATAGCTGATCGGCGGTAATCGCATCTTCGATTGTCACCTGAAGCATACGGCGCGACTCTGGGTCCATGGTGGTTTCCCAAAGCTGTTCTGGGTTCATCTCACCTAGACCTTTGTAGCGCTGGATGTAGTGACCACGGCGGGATAGATCCAGTAGCCAGTTGAGGCCTTCTTCAAAGTCGGTGATTTCACGGGTGCGCTCGCCCCGTTGTAGGTAAGCACCTTCTTCAAGTAAGCCTGCCAGTGTACCGGCCATTTTAATAATGGACGCGTATTCACGGGAGGCGAAGAACTCTTCATTTAGAACGTAGTCATGGGACACGCCGTGTTGAAGCATCATCACTTTAGGGACAAAGTTGCTGTGTTCTTTATCTTCTACCACGACACATTGGTAGCTCACCGCTTTATCAGAGAAGCCGGCAAGGGCATCATCAAAGATGTCACACCATTCAGCGACAGCCGCTTGGTCTGTCATTGTTTCACGTGGGAAAGGCACGGATACGTTGATAAGCGATTTAAGTAGGGCAAAAGGATATACACGAGACATACGGTTAATGGTGCGAATAACCGCACGGTAGTCGTATATAAGCGTCTGTAGCTCTTGACCGCCAATACCTGGTGCATTTGGATTAACGTGCAAGGTTGTACCGTCTAGGGCGCCTTGCAGTAAGTATGAATCCAAAGCTTCATCATCTTTAAGGTACTGCTCTTGCTTACCTTTCTTGATTTTGTACAGCGGTGGCTGAGCGATGTAGATGTAGCCCCGTTCAATCAGTTCCGGCATCTGACGGAAGAAGAAGGTCAGAAGTAGGGTACGGATATGGGATCCATCCACGTCGGCATCGGTCATGATGATGATGTGGTGGTAACGTAGTTTGTCTGGGTTGTACTCTTCGCGACCTATACCACAGCCTAGGGCTGTGATCAGTGTGCCAACCTCGACCGAGCTTAGCATCTTGTCGAAACGTGCTTTTTCTACGTTAAGGATTTTACCTTTAAGCGGTAGAATTGCCTGCGTTTTACGTGAACGGCCCTGTTTAGCCGATCCACCCGCAGAATCACCCTCCACTAGGTAGATTTCGGACAGTGCAGGATCTTTTTCCTGACAGTCAGCAAGCTTGCCGGGTAGGCCAGCGATATCTAGTGCGCCTTTACGACGTGTCATCTCACGGGCTTTACGCGCCGCTTCACGGGCACGGGCAGCGTCGATCATTTTAGATACGACCGCTTTGGCTTCCTGTGGGTTTTCACGTAGGTAGTCGGCGAGTAGTTCACCCATCGTCTGCTCAACCGCAGATTTAACTTCAGATGACACTAACTTATCTTTGGTCTGTGATGAGAACTTAGGATCAGGCACTTTAACCGAAATAATCGCGGTTAGACCTTCACGGCTATCATCACCTGTTGTGCTAACTTTACCACCTTTGTTAAGGCCTTCGCTTTCAATATAGGTATTTAAAGAGCGAGTCAGCGCGGCACGGAAACCTGAAAGGTGGGTACCACCATCGCGCTGTGGAATGTTGTTAGTAAAACAGTGAATACTTTCTTGGTAGGAATCATTCCACTGCATCGCTACTTCAACCGCTACGCCGCTTTCGTGATCAGCGGTAAAGTGGAAGACTTTATTGACGGTGGTTTTGTTGGTGTTTAGGTAGTCAACAAATGAACTTAAACCACCTTCGTATTCAAACACTTCTTCAATGGCTGAACGCTCATCTTTAAGGACAATACGAACACCAGAGTTCAAGAATGATAGCTCACGAAGACGTTTTGCGAGTATCTCAAACTTAAAGGTTAAGTGATTAGTAAAGGTATCTTCTGAAGGCCAGAAACGTACCATAGTACCGCTGGTATCCGTTTCTCCAACAACGGTTAAAGGCGACTGTGGTTCACCGTGTGAGTAAACCTGCTCATGCACTTTGCCGTTACGACGGATGGTCATTTTTAATTTGGAGGAGAGGGCGTTTACAACAGAGACACCTACGCCATGCAAACCACCGGATACTTTATAGGAGTTATCATCAAACTTACCGCCGGCATGGAGCACCGTCATAATAACTTCGGCAGCTGAGATCCCTTCCTCTTCGTGGATATCGGTTGGGATACCACGACCGTTATCGGAAACCGTAACACTCTCGTCAGGGTGGATGACGACTTTAATCTCGTCACAATGACCCGCTAAGGCTTCATCGATCGAGTTATCAACAACCTCAAATACCATGTGGTGCAGACCTGTACCGTCGTCTGTGTCACCAATATACATGCCTGGGCGTTTCCTGACTGCATCTAGGCCTTTTAATACCTTGATACTGGAGGAATCATAATCTTGATTATTTTCGCCGCTCATTCAAGTCTCCTAACGCTTCCGTACAGTGAGTTAGCAAAGGCTACCTTCTGCTATACGAAAAGTGGCTATTTCCGTTTGTGGACTCCAGTATGTCTTTAAAGCACTGTCGTCGACACAAGTTATAAAACACTGGTTAGAGCTTTGCTCCAACACTTTACAAAACAGTTCTCCATGTATCTGGTCTAACTCTGACGGTAGGTCATCAATTAGATAGATACAGGGGCGGCTGTTCATCCGCTGAAACAGTGCACCTTGAGCTAACTTAAGTGCACTGACCACTAATTTTTTCTGGCCTCGGGATAAACGCTCTGCCGCATTGTGGCCATCCACTTTTAAACGCAGATCTGCCCGTTGAGGTCCGTTGCCGGTAAAGCCTTGACGAAGGTCACGTTCAAAGTTGCTCGCTAACACTTCATCTAACTGTCGTTTTTTATCCCAGCCGTAGCTAAAACCCAACTCGATTTTGGTACCCTCAAGTAGCTGTGAAACCACCGAATCAAACTCCGGTTTTAGCAAGCTGAGGTACTCTTTTCTCAAGCGAGTTAGCTGGTCTGAAAAGGCGATAAATTCACTATCCCAAACCTGACGTAACTGATTGTCAATCTTACCACATTTAAGCAGTGTGTTCCGCTGTTTTAATACTCTTCTAAAGCCCCTCCAGAGCTGAATAAAGGCTTTATCCGCATGAAAAACACCCCAGTCTAAAAACTGACGTCTAATCGCGGGTGATCCTTCTAATAGCTGGAAGGTATCCGAGTTAATGACCTGCAGTGGAATAAGCTCGGCGAGGGTGGAAAGACCGATATCTGAGCCTTCAAAACGGATCCTTGCTTCCCCTTCAGCGGGCCGCTCAACCCCGAGGGATTGTTTTAAACCTTGCATCATCGGATCGATAGAACCAAACACCACCGAGGCGAGCTGATCGTTTTGTACGACATGGTGGGCTTTATTGGTTCGGAAGGAGCGGGTCAGGCCCAATATATTGATCGATTCTAAGATGCTGGTTTTGCCGCTGCCGTTTTCACCACAAATAATGTTGATAGCAGGGGATGGCTCAATATTAATTGAGCTGATATTACGCACACGCTGAATCTGAAGCTTAGATATGGACATCAGGAGGGAATAAAGCATGGGGGCTGATCACAGCCCCCAGGTCTAAAAATATCCGGGTGTAATTCGGTACTTATCACAAGAGGTACGGCGAATTACATACGCATTGGCATAACAACGTATAGGTTTCCTTCTTCATCAAACCCTTCAACCAGCGCACTGGAGTTGGAATCCGATAAGGTTAAACGCACAACGTCGGAGTTAAGAATAGATAAGCAATCTAGTAGGTAGTTGACGTTAAAGCCAACTTCTAAACTATCGCCATCATAATCAACCGCGAGTGTTTCTTCCGCTTCTTCCTGCTCTGGGTTATTGGCCATAACCTGTAGATAACCGGGAGAAAGGGCAAGACGCACACCACGATACTTTTCATTGGAAAGAATCGCGATACGGCTGAGTACTTGGCGTAGTTCCATGCGATCACTTAACAGAATCTTGTCGCCATTTTTCGGAATAACGCGTTCATAATCTGGGAACTTGCCATCAACAAGCTTAGATGTGAAGGTGAAATCACCCACATGGGCACGAATATGGCTGGCACCAATCACCAAACGTAATTCCGCATCGCCATTTTGCAGTAGGCGTGCAAGCTCAAGAATACCTTTGCGCGGTACAATAATCTGATGTTGAAGACCATCTTCTGCTTCGACGTCGGTCACACTGGTCGCGAGACGGTGGCCATCGGTTGAAACCGCACGGAGCTTACCATCAGCAATCTCTAACAGCATACCGTTTAGGTAGTAGCGCACATCTTGCTGCGCCATTGAGAAACCTGTTTTATCAATCAGGTTACGCAACTGCTGTTGAACCATCGACAACTCAAGGGTTTCTGGACTGTCTTCAACATTTGGAAATTCTGCGGCAGGCAGTGTAGATAAGCTAAAACGGCTACGCCCCGCTTTAATGACCATTTTTTGGCCTGTAAGCGTCAGCTCGATCCTTGCGGAATCAGGCAGTGACTTACAGATATCCATCAGCTTACGTGCTGGCACTGTAACTGAGCCGGCTTCAGCAGGCTCGTCCAGTGTCACACGTCCAACCAGTTCGACCTCTAGGTCAGTACCGGTCATGGACAGCTGATCTCCTTCAGCTACCAATAAAATATTGGATAGCACTGGCAATGTCTGTCGGCGCTCAACCACACCTGCAACTAGCTGCAGTGGCTTAATCAGCGCTTCACGTGAGATGACAAATTTCATCGTTTACCCACCTACCTTTGATATATGGCCGGATTAAGACCGGTATATTTACGCCGTTAGATGGCGCAGTAAATTCTTATAATCTTCTCTGATATCCGCATCACTCTCTCGCAACTCCTTTATCTTACGACAAGCATGGAGCACAGTAGTGTGATCACGACCACCAAACGCATCACCAATTTCTGGCAAACTATGGTTAGTCAGTTCTTTCGATAAACTCATCGCCACTTGGCGCGGTCTAGCAACAGAACGGCTGCGTCTTTTCGACAGCAGATCAGAAACCTTTATTTTATAATAATCAGCTACAACTCGTTGAATATTATCAATACTAACCTGTTTATCCTGCAATGCCAGCAGGTCTTTTAGAGATTCTTTAATAAAAGGTGTTGTTATGGCACTGCCGGTGAAGTGAGCGTTAGCAATGACACGCTTTAAAGCGCCTTCAAGCTCACGCACATTGGATCTAATTTTTTGAGCAAGGAAGAAAGCAGCATCATCCGGTAAACGGACACGGGCTTCATCCGCTTTCTTCATCAATATAGCGACACGCGTTTCTAGTTCAGGCGGTTCGATAGCAACGGTTAAGCCCCAACCAAAGCGGGATTTTAGGCGCTCTTCAACACCATTAATCTCTTTAGGGTAACGGTCACTGGTCAGGATCATCTGCTGACCGCCCTCTAATAGGGCGTTAAACGTGTGGAAAAACTCTTCTTGCGAACGCTCTTTGCCCGCAAAAAATTGAATATCATCTATTAGTAACGCATCCACTGAACGGTAGTAACGTTTAAAATCGTTGATCGCATTAAGCTGTAACGCTTTCACCATATCGGCCACAAAGCGTTCGGAGTGTAGATAAACGATCTTCGCGTTTGGATTACGCTTAAGCATCTCGTTACCCACCGCGTGCATCAAGTGGGTTTTACCTAAGCCCACACCCCCGTAGATAAACAGAGGGTTATAGGATACACCTGGGTTGTCGCCCACTTGCCGAGCCGCCGCTAATGCAAGTTGGTTCGATTTACCTTGGACAAAGCTCTCAAAGGTAAACGATTGGTTCAATTTAGATTGTGGATGTTTAAGCCCACCTTCAACATTAACCATACGTTCATTCATAGGTTGCTGTTGGGGGGTTGGCATATGCATCGGCATAGGGATCTGAGAAGGCTCAGGCTCTTGTAGGCCCGGCTGAAAAACATTCTCTCTTGGTGTTTCGACGATAGGTGACGATGAACCTTGCGACCCAACCGGCTCAAATGCGCCATTCGAGTCTGCATTAAACGAGTCTGCATTAAACATAGTATCTACCGGACGCGCGGGAGCAGGGCGGCGGGCCGCAATCGCAGCCGTACGCGGACGGGGCGCAGACGCACCACGGTTATTCGCGACGTCTAGCGCAACTTCTGTAGCGATATCACCGCTAACATCACAAACCACTTGGCGGATGCGTGAGAGGAACTTGTCATTCACCCAATCACGTACAAAACGGTTGGGGGCTACCAGAACTAACCGATCAACACTTTCTGGTGCGACTTTTAATGGTCGAATCCATGTATTAAATTGCTGAGCCGGAAACTCATCCTGAAGGCTATGTAAACAACGCGCCCATAGTTCCGTCGACATAAGGGAGAGGCCCTTCTCTATCCTGTAATTATGTTTATTAGTATTTCACTCTGGACAAGCAGAAGAACTGCACACAAAGAGATACTCAGAGTTATAGAAGGATTCTAACCACTTCTGACTCACTTATCCACAAAGCAATCCTCTTTTTTGCAAATCTTTTTGTAATTTTTATATTACTCAAAAGCCTTATAAATAGTGGCGTTGGCGATTGTTTATTAAAAGAATTTTATTTGTTAAATCACAACTAACCCACTTTTAATCCCCAAAGTTATACAGGAAACGAGGGGCTTTGTTTTCGGGTGCTGGCAGGAGTTATCCACACAATTAACAGAGTTAGTAACAAAACCGTTCATCGGGCTCAATTTAAGGGGATTTATCCCCTAAGCGAGGCGTTTAATCTAACCTCCTTTTTGGCCAGTTATTCAACCCAACGAAAACGCCTTAATCGAGAGCTGGGCGCTCGGTAATAAATAATCCTTATCACTGGGCCTCTAAAGAGATCACTTTAAAGGGGCGAATCTAACACCGCTTTACTCTAAACTAGGTAAAATAAGGGCGTGCTTATCATCAATGGCCGCGGTTCAAGTGATCTATCTGCATTAGGTCGCCGCCCCCGTTCGCTCTTCAAATACGGCGCGACAACGGCGATATTCGTGATTCTCCTCCCATATATCGCCTTAGAAATGAAATAAAAGCGTTCATTTGCTAAAAAACAGTGATTATTAGTAAAAATAGATTGAACCCTCCCAACAAATTCACTAGAATTCCGCCTCTATTTTTCGCGTGGTCAATTGGCTACGTATTCCATTCATCAAACGCGTTGGCAGGATTGACCGATGAAAAGAACATTTCAACCAAGCGTACTAAAACGTAAACGCACTCATGGATTTCGTTCACGTATGGCTACTAAAGCTGGACGTGCGGTTATTAACCGCCGTCGTGCTAAAGGCCGTAAACGCTTGTCAGCTTAATGGCTGACAAAACGGTCTGGTTTATTTGAATGACCGAATTCAGTTACCCACGCCGGTTACGTTTGTTAACCGGCCGGGACTTTCAATGTGTGTTTGACGACGTACAGTTGAAGGTACCAGACCAGCCTCTCCTCATACTTTCTCGTCCCAACGATCTTGACCAAGCTCGAATTGGTTTCGTTATTTCCAAAAAAAATGTTCGTCAAGCGGTGAAACGTAACCGTGTTCGGCGTATCATTCGCGAATCTTTTCGTCTGAATCAACATGATTTACCTGCTGTGGACATCGTTATCCTTGCTCGAAAGGGCTTAGGTGAGATGGAAAACCAAGACGTCCATAAGCTGATGAAGAAATGCTGGTCCCGATTGAATAGTAAATCGAGAAAGTTAAAGAAAACCTGATTTGGTCCCTAACCCATGGATGTACAGCGCATAATTCTTATTGGAGCACTTTGCCTGATCAGCTACATGCTGGTGCTACAATGGAACCAAGACTACGGTCAACAACCTCAAGCTGAGCAAGTAACTACGTCTGTTTCTGCTTATGAAACACCCGCTAGTGTTTCTGACCTACCCGCAGCAACAGAAGAGAGTGCTCAAGCTGGTGATCTACCCGCTACAGCCGTTCAAGCGAAGAAAGCATCTCTTGTTGAGGTGAAAACTGACGTATTGAATGTAACGATTGATACTAAAGGTGGCGATATTATTCAGGTATCTTTACCCGAATATAAAGCACTCCTTGGTTCTAATCTTCCGTTTGTATTACTTGAGCAAACACCTGAACGTACTTACGTTTCTCAAAGTGGCCTTGTTGGTAAAAATGGCCCTGACGGTAGTGCATCAGGTCGTCCAACGTACGCTATCACCCAGAGTGAATTTACTTTAGGTGATCAAGACGCGCTCTCGGTTGATTTGACTTACACTGCTGACAACAATGTCCAAATCACTAAACGTTATACCTTTAATAAAGGGTCTTACGAGATTGGACTTGAGTTTATTGTTAACAACCAGTCGCAAGAAAGCTGGTCTGCTAACTTATTCGGCCAAATTAAACGCGATCAGAGCCCAGACCCTACATCAACAACAGATATGGGTATGCAATCCTATTTAGGTCCGGTTTTCTCTACTCAGGAGAGTAACTACACTAAATATGATTTTGATGATATCGACGAAAAGCCATTTAAAGAAACAAGCTTGGATGGTTGGGTTGCTATGTCCCAACATTACTTCTTGAGTGCTTGGATTCCCGAAAAAGGCGCTGAATATAATTACCAAACGCGTAAGCTAAACGGTAACTATATTGCGGGCTTCCTTTCGCCTGACTTTACTGTTGAACCTGGAAGCAGCAAGACAGTAAGTGCTACCTTCTATGCCGGTCCTAAAGATCAAGACATTATGGAAATGGCTGACGAAAACCTTAAGCTAACTGTCGATTACGGTGTGCTTTGGTGGATCGCGTCCCCTCTATATATGTTACTAAAATGGATCCATGGTCTTGTGGGCAACTGGGGTCTTGCGATCATCGGTATCACAATCCTGGTTAAAGCCGCACTGTTCCAGCTGAATGCAAAAGCTTTCAAATCGATGGCGAAAATGCGTAAGTTTGGTCCAGAGATGACCCGTCTTAAAGAGCTTTATGGTGATGATCGCCAGAAGATGTCTTCCGAGATGATGAAGCTTTACCAAAAGGAGAAGATCAATCCTTTAGGTGGTTGTTTGCCTATTGTTGCTCAGATGCCGATCTTCATTGCGCTTTACTGGGTATTGATGGAATCCGTTGACCTTAGACATGCTGAATTCCTGTACTTAGCTGACTTGTCAGTTAAAGACCCGTACTTCATCCTACCGATTATTATGGGTGCAAGTATGTTTATTCAGCAGATGTTGAACCCGACACCTCCAGATCCAATGCAGGCGAAGATCATGAAGATGCTACCTATCATGTTCACCTTCTTCTTCCTTTGGTTCCCAGCAGGTCTGACCCTTTACTGGGTAGTAAACAACGTGTTGTCTATTGCTCAGCAATATGTGATCAACAAACAGATAGAAGCCGGAACAGATAAGTAGCTATTACTTAGATAAATCCGCTCATAAAAAGCCGCTATACTTTAGCGGCTTTTTTGTGCCTGATCACCGGCCTTTAAAATGATAAACTGCGCACACTTACGATTAGAACAAACCTGTAGAGAGACACTATGACACTCACCGCCAAAGATACTATTACAGCTCAAGCCACGCCTCCCGGTCGTGGTGGTGTTGGTATCGTTAGAATCTCCGGCCCGATGGCTAAAGAGATCTCAACCCAGGTTTTAAAAACTGAGCTAAAGCCCCGTTATGCCTATTATGGGCCTTTCTATGACGCAAACGGGCAAGAGATAGACCAAGGGATCGCCCTCTATTTTCCGGGACCTAACTCGTTCACTGGCGAAGATATACTTGAACTACAAGGCCATGGCGGCCCGGTTATTGTGGATCTGATTTTAAAACGCGCAATAGAGCTCGGTGCACGTTTAGCTAAGCCTGGGGAGTTCTCTGAGCGCGCGTTCCTCAACGATAAATTAGACCTCGCCCAAGCCGAAGCGATCGCTGACCTGATTGATAGTTCGTCAGAACAAGCCGCACGCTGTGCTATTCGCTCGCTACAAGGCGAGTTTTCAAGCCGTATACACGAGCTAGTAGAGTCCTTAATCCTGCTACGGATCTATGTGGAAGCAGCGATCGACTTCCCTGAAGAGGAGATCGACTTTCTGGCCGATGGCAAAGTACTCAAAGACCTTAATACCATCCTAGGGAAGATTACCGACGTTCAAGTCGAGGCAAAGCAGGGGAGTTTACTGCGTGAAGGGATGAACGTGGTTATCGCCGGTAGACCTAATGCCGGTAAGTCCAGCCTACTTAATGCACTGGCAGGGCGTGAAACCGCGATAGTAACGGACATTGCAGGTACAACACGGGATGTATTAAGGGAGCATATTCATATTGATGGTATGCCGCTTCATATTATCGATACCGCCGGTTTACGTGATGCACCCGATGAGGTTGAGCGGATCGGTATAGATCGCGCGTGGCAAGAGATAAAAAAAGCCGATCTTGTTTTGTTAATGGTAGATAGCCAATCAACTGAAACGGATAACCCAGAAAAAATCTGGCCTGAATTTGTACACCAACTGCCCGATTCTAGCAAAATTACAGTGATCAGAAATAAAGCTGATTTGAGCGGTGAAGCCATTGGTATTCGCGAAGCCCATGACCATACAACCCTCACATTATCGGCCAAATCTCAAACCGGTATAGACCTATTACGTGACCACCTAAAACAGTGCATGGGCTTTAGCTCAACAACAGAGGGGGGCTTTATGGCAAGACGACGCCACCTTGATGCATTGGAACGTGCTCACGCATTGTTACGTATAGGACAAACACAGTTAGAGGTAAACGGCGCAGGGGAACTACTGGCTGAAGATCTACGCCAAGCGCAACACACCTTGAACGAAATCACCGGTGCCTTTTCATCGGATGACTTACTGGGTCGGATATTTAGCTCGTTCTGTATCGGAAAGTAATTAATCACTTACCTTTGATATTAGGCAAGTAGTAGCGTTCTACACACGCTAAAACGATAACCTGCCCCAATAAAAAAGGCCGCATTAAGCGGCCTTTTTACTGAATGATCAACATTAAGCCACGTTTTTAGAGGTCTTAAAGCTGGCCACAACCGATTCTAATTGCTCCATATCTGTATGCATATTGCCCGCATATACTTCCAGTTCAGAGCTAAGCGATTGAGCATTACTCGCTTCCGAGTGAATGCTGTTTAAACGTCCCTTTAGCTGTTCAGAAGACTCCACCTGCTGTTCCGCGACCGTCGCGATCTGCTGGTTCATATCGTTAATCTGCAAGATGGATTGGGTAATTGAGCGCAGTGAATCAGCCGCCACCAGCGAACGATTAACACTCTCCTCAGCCGTTTGTTTACCATAATTCATCGTGTTGGAAAGGTAACCGATCTCACCTTGTAAACTCGATATTTTGCCTTGGATATCTTTGGTTGCCTGCTCAGTACGCACCGACAAGTTTCTCACCTCATCCGCAACAACCGAAAAGCCTCGGCCTTGATCACCGGCCCGCGCCGCTTCAATCGCAGCATTGAGTGCAAGCAGGTTGGTTTGCTCGGCAATGGTCTGAATCAATTGGATGATTTCACCAATGGATTCACTTTCATCCTTTAGACGATCAGTCAGTTGAGTCGCTTCATCTATATTATTCGCTAGCTCATCAATTTTCTGCTTCACCATCTCAACTTCAGCCTCACCATTGGCAACCATTTGAGATACACGACCGACCTCATTGGCTCCCTGATGGGTGCTAACTGCGGTCTGCTGAGAGGTCACTGTAAACTCATGCATCAACCCGGTAGCGGCTTCTGTTTCCGCCGTTTGGCTGCTCATACCTAATGAGGTGTGTTCGGAGGCATGTTTAACTTTTTTGGCTGCAATTAACCCCCGTTTTGACACTTGAGACATGGTATTAACCGCCGTTTCAAGCTGATCAAGCAATGAGTTAAAGGCTTGGGCCGTTTCACCCGCCTCAGTCCCATGCTCCACATCAGCACGTAAACTGAGGTCCTTATTCGTAATAATGGTTTGTACGGTATTCATGGTTTCAAGCCATGCCGTACGTGCATTATGTTCTGAAACATTTAACCCAAGTACCTCTTCTTCCGGCGTAATACGCAACTGACCAAACAAGCTTAATAACCAGAAAAACACGAGTCCTGTACCAAACGCCCAGAAAAACACCGTGATAATACCGGTTAACTGAACGATTACTTGATCCATTCGGCTATCCAGTGGCAGGTTCTCCATCGGCGCAAATAACGCTAAAGCTAATGTACCCCAGACACCACACATACCGTGAACAGCTACCGCACCAATAGGGTCATCCACTTTCATCCAGTGCAGTAGAATATATTCAGACATATACAACACCATGCCTGAAATCACACCCGTGATAATCGCACCCCAAGGCCCCAATACTTGGCAACCGGCCGTAATACCGACCAAACCAGCCAACACACCGTTAAGCACTTTAGGAATATTCACTTTACCCTGATCGATCACTAGCGAGATCAATAGGGCGGTTAATCCCCCCGCCACAGCGGATAGGTTTGTGTTTACCAAAATAAGCGGTACATCTTCATTTACCGCAAGGGTACTACCGCCATTAAAGCCAAACCAACCAAACCAAATAAGGAAAACACCCAAAGTTGAAAGAACGAGGTTGTGGCCTGGTATATCCTGAACCTCACCATTCTTTTTAAACCGTCCAAGACGT
Organism: Neptuniibacter pectenicola; assembly: GCF_001597735.1. Lineage (GTDB taxonomy): Bacteria > Pseudomonadota > Gammaproteobacteria > Pseudomonadales > Balneatricaceae > Neptuniibacter > Neptuniibacter pectenicola. The sequence continues at coordinate 18,890 of NZ_LUTS01000018.1, read as the reverse complement.
GGGCCCAGCATTAATGCGCCAGCAAGTGCAATCCACCCGCCGACGGAGTGAACAACCGTTGAGCCTGCAAAATCAACAAAGCCCTTTTGTTCTAACCACCCCCCATCACCACCAACCAATGCGCTACCCCAGATCCAATGACCAGAAATCGGGTAGATAACACAGGATATAAAGGCTGATATGTAAAGGTAGTCCTGAAACCTCATCCGCTCAGCGACAGCACCCGCTACAATCGTCGCAGCGGTGCCCACAAACATCGCTTGGAAGAGAAAGAAAGCGTAATCTTGCGGCCCATTAATATGGGTATCCGCCGTGGTAAAGTCACCCAGCAGACTGTAATTGTCGACGCCGAACATCAATCCAAAACCGAGCAACCAAAAACCTAAAAAGGCGATCACAAAATCGGCAATGTTTTTAATAGCCACGTTATAGCTATTCTTTGCGCGTATAGAGCCCGCTTCTAATGCGGTAAAACCCGCTTGCATCAAAAAAACCATCGCCGCAGCAATGATGACCCATAAACTATCAAGCCATACTTTTACATCAATTAATTCTTCAGACGCATAAGCAGGCGATCCTACCAACCACAACACCACCAACCCCCATTGGTAATGTTTAGTTATGCTACTAGCCTTCATTGCATACCCCCTAAGAAAGCAAAATAGTGTTAACAGCCTATAAGCAACTATTAAGCCACTTATAAGTAGGGAGATAGGGGACGCTAGTAGGGTAATCTGAACGAATTGCACGATAAAAGTGCATCGAAAAAATAGTAATGACTGAGTGCACTGAATGAGTGCGTAACTTTGTTTTTTTTATTGAGTGTGTGTTCACTATCTAGCCGTTTAGATGGATAAAAAAAGGCTAATAGGAAAACCCAGAATATGAGTTCTCACCCTTTTCTCCTTATTGATAGCTCAAAGAACAGCGCGGTGTTCTCAAAGAGAAATCACTAGGGTGCGCTATTAACGTGAGGTAAATTGATATTAAATGAATTTTATTGAATATAATTAATATAAGAGTCGTGTATTTCCCCTAAAACCTAAGTTAACCCCTCTCTACCCAGCTAATTTATAAATTTTTAGCCAATAAAGTTGTACATAGAACCCCCCATTCGTTACACAATTAAATAAAATGTTATTACCAGCTTATCCACAAATCTATTTTTGTGGAAAACTTATACATTTATAAAAACTGTTGATTATTTAGCTTTTTTATCGATAAATATCATTATATATCAATAACTTAATACAAAAACGGCATTGATCTATATTTAATCAAAAATATAATGACAATTTGTTGGTAAATCTTATCTACAAAAGCTGTGTGTAAACTGTATTAAGCTCGGTCAGTAACATAGGGATAAGGATGTGGATAATTCCCCCTGTGGGTAAGTAGGCTATATATCCACAACTTACACGGAGGCTTTGCAGACAATGTATCCACCTTTAGATACCGATTATCATTCTTGTAATCTATTGAAATACAAAGAAAATATTCAGTTACCACCAGAAAAGTGGCTCCCTAATAACAATCATTAAAATAAGAAAACATATATATATTCTTTAAATAATATAATTCTTTATATAAAAAAGAAGAATCTAAGAGCTGTATAAAAAATGAACATTCCTAATAGGCGGAAGTGCAGGTATAATCAGCCTCCATTTCAAAAACCGTATTCAACACAAGTGCTCGAAACGTCTTAACCAGATCTAACAGCATTCTTTTTTAGAGGTAATACAACAGTGGATTTTCCAACCCACTTTGATGTCATTGTTATCGGTGGTGGCCATGCAGGTACTGAAGCTGCATTAGCATCAGCCCGCACAGGTGCAAAAACATTATTGTTAACCCATAACATTGAAACCTTAGGCCAAATGTCCTGTAACCCTGCCATTGGTGGTATCGGTAAAAGTCATTTGGTTAAGGAAATTGATGCGTTAGATGGCGCAATGGCACGTGCTACGGACAAAGGTGGTATTCAGTTTCGTACATTGAATTCACGTAAAGGCCCAGCCGTTCGTGCGACACGAGCACAAGCTGACCGAATTCTTTACAAAGCAGCGGTAAGAGAGATTCTTGAAAGCCAACCCAATTTAGATATTTTTCAACAATCTGCTGATGACCTGATTATTGAAGGTGAATCGGTAAGAGGGGTTGTGACCCAAACAGGGATTCGCTTTAAAGCAAAATCGGTTGTGCTAACCGCCGGTACCTTCCTTGGGGGTGTTATTCATATCGGTTTGGAACATCACTCAGGTGGGCGAGCAGGTGATCCACCTTCCATCGCCTTAGCTAATCGCTTACGTGAACTTCCTTTTCGTGTAGATCGACTAAAAACAGGGACGCCGCCAAGAATCGATGCGCGAAGCGTTGATTTCTCTGTTATGCAGGAACAGCCGGGAGATACGCCAACACCGGTTATGTCATACATGGGTAAGTTAAGTGATCATCCTGATCAGATCAGTTGTTATATCACTTACACCAATGAGCGCACCCACGATATTTTACGTAGTGGTTTAGATCGATCGCCCATGTATACGGGTGTTATTGAAGGGGTTGGTCCACGTTATTGCCCTTCAATTGAAGACAAAATTATGCGCTTTGCTGATAAAAATCAGCATCAAGTTTTTGTTGAACCTGAAGGTTTAACAACAAACGAGCTTTATCCCAATGGGATTTCAACCAGTTTGCCATTTGATATTCAGTTAGCGGCGGTTCAATCAATCAAAGGGTTTGAAAATGCCCATATTGTTCGCCCTGGTTACGCAATTGAATATGATTTTTTCAATCCGCAAGATTTAAAGCATACTCTTGAAACCAAATATATGGATGGTTTGTACTTTGCGGGCCAAATCAATGGTACGACCGGTTATGAAGAGGCGGGTGCTCAAGGCTTATTAGCGGGTGCAAATGCAGCACTTAGGGCATTAGATAAAGACCAGTGGTATCCCCGTAGGGATGAAGCTTACATCGGTGTATTGGTCGATGATCTGATTACTTTAGGTACATCAGAACCTTACCGAATGTTTACTAGCCGTGCTGAATACCGTCTTATTTTAAGAGAAGATAATGCGGACCTTCGCTTAACTGAAAAGGGTCGAGAGTTAGGCCTTGTGGGTGATGAACGTTGGCAGGCATTTTGTGAAAAACGTGAATCTATAGAGCGTGAACAGCAGCGTCTTAAAGAAACATGGATTCAACCAGGGTCTGCTGAAGCGGCTAAATTAGCACCTAAGCTGAAGTCTCCGTTATCCCGTGAGTATAATCTGTCTGACCTATTAAAACGTCCAGAACTAAGCTATTCCGATATCGCCAACTTAAAAGGTGAGGGTGTCGAAAGCAGTCAAGTATCTGAACAGGTCGAAATTCATAACAAATATGCAGGTTATATCGATCGTCAAAAAGATGAGATCGAGCAGATGCGCCGTCAGGAAAATACGGGATTGCCTGAAGGGTTTGATTACGACCAAGTGGGTGGGTTATCAAACGAACTTAAAGCCAAACTGAAAGATGTGCGCCCTGAAACCCTATCACAAGCGTCACGTATTCAAGGTATGACACCCGCAGCGATCTCTTTGTTGCTTGTTTATTTGAAAAAACATCAATTAAGTAGCAAGCAAACGGCAGGTAAGTCAGAGCAGGTTGCGAGTTAATGAATCAATTTACACATGATGGTTTAGAATCGGCGCTGAAAAACGGTATTAAAACGCTAGGTTTAACGATTAGCGATCAGCAGGTTGATCTTTTGATTCGTTATCTAAACCTACTTATTAAATGGAATAAAGCGTATAACCTAACAGCGGTTAGAAATCCGCTAGAGATGGTTAATCGTCATTTGCTGGATAGTTTAAGTATTGTGCCTTATATCGAAGGTGATCGAATCATCGATGTTGGCAGCGGGCCTGGACTACCGGGTATACCGCTTGCTATATGTTACCCCGAGCGTGCGGTAACTACGTTGGATAGTAATGGCAAAAAAACGCGGTTTCAGCAGCAAGTTAAAACAGAGTTATCACTTGAAAATTTGACGATTGTTAATGATCGTGTAGAAAATTGTCAATTTGAGCCTTTCGATCAGGTTATATCTAGAGCTTTTGCCTCAATAGAGGATATGATCAAGTGGACCCATCAGCTTTGTAAAAAAGAGGGTGTTTTTCTTGCAATGAAAGGCTTGTATCCTGAAGATGAACTATCGGCACTGCCCGATGGTTTTGAATTAAAAACCTGTCACCGCTTGCAAGTTCCGGAGACAGAAGGGGAAAGGCATTTGCTAGTTTTAGGGAGACGCTAGGCGTGGCGAAGATCTTAACGATCACAAACCAGAAAGGAGGCGTAGGTAAAACAACGACCTGCGTAAATCTGGCTGCTTCATTGGCCGCTACCAAAAAGCGAGTACTCTTGGTGGATCTCGATCCCCAAGGCAATGCGAGTATGGGGAGTGGTGTCGATAAACATACACTTGAAAATACAGTGTATGAAGTTTTAACGGATAAAGTGCATATTCGTGAAGCGATTGTTAAGGATACGGTTGGAGGTTATGACCTTATTGGCTCCAATGGTGATCTAACTGCTGCGGAAGTTGAGCTGCTTCAAATTCCCCGTCGTGAATTTCGTCTTAAAATGGCGCTAATAGACGTTGCCGATGAGTATGACTTTGTCTTGATAGATAATCCGCCCTCACTCAATTTACTGACAGTCAATGCGTTAGCCTCGTCGTCAGGGGTTATTATTCCAATGCAATGTGAATATTATGCATTGGAAGGTATATCCGCACTGATTGGTACAATCGACAAAATTAATAAACGTTTAAATCCCGTACTTAGAATAGAAGGGATTTTGCGTACCATGTTTGATCCACGTATGAGCCTTACAAAAGATGTATCGACTCATCTGGTTGAATATTTTGGTGATAAAGTTTATCGCACCGTTATTCCAAGAAATATCAGACTCGCTGAGGCGCCAAGCCACGGTTTACCTGCGCTTTTATATGATAAAAATTCTCGCGGTGCTGTAGCATACTTAGCATTAGCGGGTGAGCTTATCCGTCGCACAAAGTTGGAAGAAAAAGAACAATCACAGGAAGCATAATTGATGGCTAAAAAACGTGGTCTAGGAAAGGGTCTGGATGCTCTATTATCGAGCGTTAGAGATGTTGAAGACAATGTTTCAACTCAAGGTACGGAATCACTAGACGGCTATCGTTTACTGCCTGTTGATGTGATTCAGCGTGGACGCTATCAGCCTAGACGCGATATAGAGCCTCAAGCACTTGAAGAGCTCGCTAACTCGATCAAAGCACAAGGGGTTATGCAACCTATAGTGGTGCGTCCTATCGACTCTGATCGGTATGAGATCATCGCGGGTGAGCGACGCTGGCGAGCAACTCAGATGGCAGAATTAACCGAAATTCCTGCCATTGTAAGAGATGTGCCTGATGAAGCGGCCATTGCGATGGCGCTGATAGAAAATATTCAACGTGAAAACCTCAATCCGATCGAAGAAGCGATCTCTCTACAACGTTTGCAGGATGAGTTTGAACTTACCCAGCAAGAAGTTGCTGATGCCGTAGGTAAATCCCGTTCAGCGGTCACGAACCTTTTACGCTTAATGAATTTAAGTGAAGAGGTGAAGAAAATGCTTGAATACGGTGATCTAGAGATGGGTCATGCCCGGGCATTACTTGCGTTAGATGATGACGCTCAACTACAGATTGCTAAAGAGGTTTCAGGCCAAGGTTTATCTGTTCGTCAAACTGAAGCCTTAGTGAAAAAAATACAACAAGGTGGCAAACCTACACCTGAAAAAGTTAAGCCTGAGCTCGATCCTCGTTTGAGCGAGTTAGCAGGTGAACTATCAATACGCTTTGCAACAAATGTTGCCATCAGTGAAAACGCTAAAGGCAAAGGAAAAATCACTATCAACTATGACGATACTGAAACCTTAGATGCAATACTGTCTTTACTGAAATAAGCGGTCTTAATACTACTTTCGCACTTAAAAAATGGACTTAGCGCATTATCTGATACGACATTAGTGCAAATGCTTAAACTGACTGTTGTCTCTGAAGCGTTAAGCCCATATAATCGGCACGCATTTTGGCTATGTATGCTCCAAAATAAAGCGCATTAAGAAGCGCGATGAAAATCGTTTGAAAGGTTTTACTAATGACAACGGACAAGGCTACTCCAAAGCAAGGTGTCCATAGTCGTAGAACACGAGCAAAGATTTTTAGAGTTTTCTTAATACAAGCAGTGTTGTGTGTGATCGTCGCAGCGGTATTGTTACTCGATAATTTAGTGACTGCGTGGTCGGCCCTGCTAGGGGGAGGGTTATACCTCATACCTAATCTTTATTTTGCGCATCGTGCATTAGCTTTTCGCGATAAACAGAGCGCGGGAAGGGCATTGGCTGAAATGTACGTGAGCCAAATATGGAAAATGGGAATAAGCATACTCGGTTTTTCAGCTGTGTTTATTTTGATTCAACCACTGAATCCATTTTCCCTATTTGGCACATTCATCTTGATGCAGATATCAGCATGGTTTGCTCAGATGAAACTAAATAACAAATTCCTAAAACTTTGAACGAGAGAAACTGAGAATGGCTAGCGGAACTGTCACATCCTCAGAGTATATATCCCATCACTTGACAAACCTTACGTTTGGCAACCACCCTGATCATGGCTGGAGTTTAGCTCACAGTGCTCAGGAAGCTGCTGAAATGGGTTTTTGGGCAATCAACGTAGATACTATGGGCTGGTCTATAGCCTTAGGTGTTCTATTCACTTGGTTGTTCCGTAAAGTAGCAAAAACAGCTACTTCAGGTGTACCGGGTAGTACTCAAAACTTTGTTGAAACGATCATCGAATTTGTTGATGAAAACGTTAAAGGTATTTTCCACCACAAAAATGATCTGATAGCACCGCTGTCATTGACAATTTTTGTCTGGATCTTCCTCATGAATACAATGGATTTGATCCCAGTCGATTGGATTCCATTTATAGCTGGTGAAATGGGCGTCCATTTCATGAAAGTGGTACCTACTACAGATGTAAATGCGACTGCCGGTATGGCATTGAGCGTGTTTGCACTTATCTTGTTCTACAGCATCAAGCAGAAAGGGCTAGGTGGTTTCTTAGCAGAACTATCATTCCAGCCTTTAGGCAAGTGGATGCTACCGTTCAACCTTTTCCTAGAACTTGTCGGATTGTTAGCTAAGCCTATATCACTGGCGTTGCGACTGTTCGGTAACATGTACGCTGGTGAAATGATCTTCATCCTGATCGCTTTACTACCGTTCTGGGCGCAGTGGGTACTCTCTGTACCTTGGGCAATTTTCCATATCCTGGTAATTACCCTGCAGGCGTTCATCTTCATGGTCCTAACAATTGTTTATATGGCTATGGCGTATGATCACCACTAAGGGTGGTTGTAGATAAAGAAAAGTAGTAACAAACAGAATTTTTAGAAATTTTTTTTAAATTTAAAACTTAAAGTGGAGATAAAACTGATGGAAATGGCATTGCTGTACATCGCTGGTGCGCTGATGTTGGGTCTAGGCAGCGTGGGTGCTGCGGTTGGTATCGGTATCCTAGGTGGTAAATTCCTAGAGGGCGCTGCTCGTCAGCCTGAACTGATTCCTCTTCTACGTACGCAGTTCTTCATCGTAATGGGTCTAGTAGATGCTGTACCTATGATCGGTGTTGGTCTTGGTCTGTACGTACTGTTCGCTGTTGCGTAAGTAACTACAAGTCGTAAGACTGACTTGTCGATTAACTTAATCAACCGCGAGAGGTAATGGCGTGAATATCAATCTAACCATCATTGGTCAGGCCATCGCTTTCTTTATTTTTGTTGTTTTCTGCATGAAATTTGTATGGCCACCAATTACGGCCGCACTAGCAGAGCGCAAAAAGAAGATTGCAGAAGGTCTGGACGCTGCTGATCGTGCTGAGCGTGATTTACAGTTGGCTCAAGAAAAAGCAACTGAAAATATGCGTAAAGGCAAAGAAGAAGCAGCCGCCATCATTGAACAGGCCAACAAGCGGGCTAACCAGATCATTGAAGAAGCTAAAGAGAAAGCTGTTGAAGAAGCAGGTCGTGTTAAAGCGGCAGCAACAGCAGAACTAGAACAAGAAGTTAACCAAGCACGTGAAGCATTACGTGGTCAGGTAGCTGCTCTAGCCCTAGCGGGTGCAGAGAAGATTCTAGAAGCGTCTATCGATGAAACGGCACATGCACAGCTTGTTGAAAAACTGGCCGCTGAGCTTTAAAGCGAGGTTTAACGATGGCTGAAGTCAACACTGTCGCTCGGCCTTATACCAAAGCTGCTTTTGAGTATGCAATGGATAAGGGTAACCTTGATCAGTGGTCCGCTACACTTTCTCTGGCTGCAGCTGCAGCGAGTGATGAAAAGGTAGCGAGTGTACTGAGTAACCCTGCTCTTACAAACGCACAGAAAGCTGACCTTATGGTTGGTATTTGTGAAGATGCAGATGAGGCGGGCAAGAATTTCCTTAAGCTTTTAGCTGGGAACAAACGTTTGGCATTACTGCCTGAGATATGCGAACAGTTTAATAGACTGAAAGCAGATCAAGAAATGTCACTAGATATTGAAGTGACAACGGCGTTTGAACTGCTAGATTCACAGCAGGAAAAACTTGCACAGGCACTGAAAACCAAACTAGGTCGTGATGTAACACTGACCTCTCATATAGATAAGTCTATTTTGGGTGGTGTAGTGGTTCGTACAGACGATTTAGTGATCGACGGCTCCGTTCGTGCTCGACTTGCGAAATTGGCCGAAGCGATGAATTCCTGAGGGGAATAAAGCATGCAGCAACTGAATCCTTCTGAGATCAGTGAGATTCTCAAGAAGCGCATTGAAAACATCGATGTGACTTCAGAAGCCCGTAATGAGGGCACTGTAGTTAGCGTTTCCGATGGTATCATTACGATCCACGGACTTGCTGACGTAATGTACGGGGAAATGATCGAATTTCCTGGCGGTATCTATGGTATGGCTCTTAACTTAGAGCGTGATTCCGTAGGTGCTGTTGTATTGGGCGACTACCAAAACCTAGTAGAAGGTGCGACTGCACGTTGTACTGGTCGTATTTTGGAAGTGCCAATTGGTCCGGAACTGCAGGGTCGCGTAGTCGACGCTCTGGGTAACCCGATCGATGGTAAAGGTCCAATCGAAACAAAATTAACTGACGCTGTAGAAAAGGTTGCACCTGGTGTAATCGAACGTCAGGGTGTTGATCAGCCAGTTCAGACTGGTTTGAAAGCAATCGATTCCATGGTGCCAGTTGGCCGTGGTCAGCGTGAGCTGATCATCGGTGACCGTCAGATTGGTAAATCTGCGATTGCTATCGACGCTATCATCAACCAGAAAAATACAGGCGTTAAATGTATTTACGTAGCCGTAGGCCAGAAACAGTCTACTATCGCTAACGTTGTACGTAAGCTTGAAGAGCACGGCGCAATGGATCACACCATTGTTGTTGCTGCTGGTGCCGCTGACCCTGCAGCAATGCAGTTCTTGGCGCCTTATGCTGGTTGTACAATGGGTGAATACTACCGTGACCGTGGTGAAGACGCTCTGATCGTATACGATGACCTGACTAAACAGGCATGGGCTTACCGTCAGATCTCCCTATTGTTACGTCGTCCACCAGGACGTGAAGCATACCCAGGTGACGTATTCTACTTGCATTCTCGTCTACTCGAGCGTGCTTCGCGTGTTAACGCTGACTACGTTGAGAAATTCACCAATGGTGAAGTTAAAGGCCAGACTGGTTCTTTAACATCTCTACCTGTAATCGAAACACAGGGCGGTGACGTTTCTGCGTTCGTACCAACAAACGTAATCTCCATCACTGATGGTCAGATCTTCCTAGAATCTGATCTATTCAACTCAGGTGTACGTCCTGCGATCAACGCGGGTCTATCGGTATCTCGAGTAGGTGGTGCAGCTCAGACTAAAATCATCAAGAAGCTAGGTGGCGGTGTTCGTCTAGCATTGGCTCAGTACCGTGAGCTAGCAGCGTTCGCACAGTTCGCTTCTGACCTTGATGATGCGACTCGTGCTCAACTTGAGCATGGTCAGGCTGTAACTGAGCTTATGAAGCAGAAACAGTACTCACCAATGTCAATTGCTGACATGGGTTTGAGCTTGTTCGCTGCTAACGAAGGTTACCTATCTGGTGTGGAATTGAACAAGATTCTAGACTTTGAAGCTGCATTGATCTCTTTCTTCAACAGCGAATATGCTGATCTGATGACTGATATCAATAAGTCTGGCGCATACTCTGATGAGATCGCTGCACAGTTCAAAGCTGGTATTGAAAAGTTCAAGTCTACCCAAACTTGGTAAGAGCTCGTTACGAGTGAGTGATCTGCATGATGTTATTCATGCAGATCTAACACTAAGTCAAGGTTAATAGGCGGAACTATGGCAGTCGGAAAAGAGATTAAGACAAAGATTGCGAGTGTGCAGAGTACGAGGAAGATTACCAGTGCCATGGAAATGGTTGCTGCTTCTAAGATGCGTAAAGCACAGGATCGCATGGAGTCATCTCGGCCGTACGCCCGGAGTATCCGTGGTGTAATTCAGCACCTAGCCGGGTCTAATCCTGAGTACAAACATCTGTACATGCAGGAGAGAGAGACTAAACGCGTTGGTTTCATTGTTGTTGCAACCGACCGTGGCTTGTGTGGTGGTTTGAACGTGAATGCGTTCAAAGCAGCTGTTAAAAGCATGAAAGAGTTTCATGACCAAAATATCGAAATTGATATTTGTTCACTAGGTAGCAAATCTGCAACGTTCTTTAAGAACTATGGCGGAAACGTAGTTGCTGCTAAAACCCATTTAGGTGATGCGCCAGAAGTCGCTGACCTAATTGGTGCTGTGAAGGTCGTGCTTGATGCTTACGATGAAGGAAAACTGGATAAAGTGTTCATTGTATCTAACGAATTCGTTAATACGATGACCCAGTCACCTAACATCGAACAGGTGCTTCCACTTAAGGCAGAAGATGACGATGAACGTCTCAATCATCATTGGGATTACTTGTACGAACCAGATGCTAGAGAGCTTTTGAATGGCTTACTGGTACGTTACGTTGAGTCCTTGGTCTATCAGGCCGTGGTTGAGAACAATGCCTGTGAGCAGGCAGCACGAATGCTAGCAATGAAGAATGCAACTGATAATGCTGGCGATATGATTAACGAGCTTGAAATGATTTATAACAAAGCTCGTCAAGCGGCGATTACTCAGGAAATATCTGAGATCGTTAGTGGTGCTGCGGCTGTTTAATGCAGTAAACAGGTTCAATTTTAAGAGGATCCGAACATGAGTAGCGGAACTATTGTTCAGATTATCGGCGCTGTAGTAGACGTGGAATTCCCACGTGACTCAGTACCGAAGATTTATGACGCGTTGACAGTCGGCAAAACCGGCTTGACACTAGAAGTTCAGCAGCAGCTGGGTGATGGTGTAGTACGTGCGATTGCAATGGGACAAACCGAAGGCGTAAGCCGCGGCTGGGAAGTATCGAACACTAATGCACCAATTTCTGTACCTGTAGGTACAGCGACGCTTGGTCGTATTATGGACGTACTAGGTAACCCAATTGATGAATGTGGCGCTATTGGTGAAGAGACGCGTATGCCGATCCACCGTAAAGCCCCTTCATACGAAGAGCAGTCAGCTTCTAACGATCTTTTGGAAACAGGTATCAAGGTTATTGACTTGGTTTGCCCGTTTGCGAAAGGTGGTAAAGTTGGTTTGTTTGGTGGTGCCGGTGTAGGTAAAACAGTAAACATGATGGAGCTGATCCGTAACATCGCGATCGAGCACTCAGGTTTCTCTGTATTTGCGGGCGTAGGTGAGCGTACTCGTGAGGGTAACGACTTCTACTATGAGATGAAAGAATCCAACGTATTGGATAAAGTATCTCTAGTATACGGCCAGATGAATGAGCCTCCAGGTAACCGTCTACGCGTAGCGTTGACTGGTCTTACTATGGCGGAAGCGTTCCGTGACGAAGGTCGTGACGTACTGTTGTTCGTAGACAACATCTACCGTTACACCCTTGCGGGAACCGAGGTATCTGCACTGCTAGGCCGTATGCCTTCAGCGGTAGGTTACCAGCCAACACTAGCGGAAGAGATGGGTGTTCTTCAGGAACGTATCACTTCTACTAAGACTGGTTCTATCACATCTATCCAGGCTGTATATGTACCTGCGGATGACTTGACTGACCCATCTCCAGCGACAACCTTCTCACATCTTGATGCGACTGTTGTATTGTCTCGTCAGATTGCAGAATTGGGTATCTACCCAGCGGTTGACCCACTGGATTCAACGTCACGTCAGCTTGATCCATTGGTTATCGGCCAGGAGCATTACGATATTGCTCGTCAGGTACAGGGTGTTCTTCAGCGTTATAAAGAGCTGAAAGATATCATTGCTATCTTGGGTATGGATGAGTTGTCTGAAGAAGACAAACAGGTTGTAACGCGTGCTCGTAAGATCCAGCGTTTCCTATCTCAGCCATTCTTCGTTGCTGAAGTATTCACTGGTTCTCCAGGTAAGTACGTATCTCTTAAAGATACAATCAGTGGCTTTAAAGGCATCCTTGAAGGACAGTACGACGACCTACCAGAACAAGCGTTCTACATGGTTGGCGGTATGGACGAAGCGATCGAAAAAGCTAAAAGCATGTAAATGCGTTTAGCTAACCTTTACGAGGTATAAATATGGCTATGACTGTTCATTGCGACATCGTTAGTGCTGAGAATGAAATTTTCTCAGGCCTGATCGAATTCGTATCCGTAACAGGTAGCCTGGGTGACTTGGGTGTTTACCCAGGTCACGCTCCGCTTCTGACGGAACTGAAACCAGGACCTGTCGAATTACGTAAACAGGGTGGCGAACAGGATATTTTTTATATATCCGGTGGCTTTTTTGAGGTTCAACCTCATAAGGTAATCATTCTTGCAGATACAGCTCTGCATGCTGGTGACCTGAACGAAGCCGCAGCGCAAGAAGCTCAGAAACATGCTGAACAGGCAATGGCTAATAGAACTTCCGAGTTCGAATACTCGAAAGCCGCTACACAGCTTGCCGAAGCAGCCGCTCAGCTTCGTACTCTACAAGAGATTCGTAAAAAGTTGGGTCGTTAAGACCTCTTTTTATAATCAACGATTCAAAAGGCAACCTTCGGGTTGCCTTTTTCGTTTCTAAGGGAAAATTTCCAAGAAAAAGTGCTGATCATGAGGCTATCGTCTACAAAAGCCGCCATAAGGTATTAAAGATAATCTTTTGTGCTGCGGCCACCTCGGCTGAATTAATCACAACGGCGGTAGGGTAGTTATCTGACGCGAGGGAGATGATTGCACATTTGGGAGGGTAGATCGCGATGTATGCCGCATCAACTTTACCTTCAGTCTTAATCCATTTACGTTCTGATAACTCCGCATCCTCCCCACCATCCCCTATGGCTATCACTTGTACGCTAATACCACGCTGTATGCGTTGATTTGTGAAGTTTGGGAAGGGTCGATAGAGGTGCTTCCTAATCGGCTTGGAGGAGAAGACTGAGTAGCTGTCCTGATCGGAATTAGTCACCGAGCTGAGAATGTCTTTTAGCACATGCTCAATGCCCGCGTCCCCCTCATAAAATTGCACATTGGCTGTATTAAAATCAGGTTTGAGGTGTTGTAGCTCAGGAATGATGCTCTGTTTAAGTGTATCTATCGCACGTTCAATGCCTAAACGACGCTCCTCTGCCAGCTGAAGTAGGTAGTCAGGATCAACAGGGGAGAATAAGCGACGCCTTCCTTTGGGAAGGTAAGTCACGATCCCTTTTCGTTGCATCTCTTTTAAGCTTTCATAAGTGCTGCCACGATTTATGTCAGATTTATCAGCAATTGATCTTATGGAGCTCGCACCCAGTGATAAAAGTGCTTTATAAATCACTATTTCACGTGGGGTTAGGCCAAGTAATTCAAATATTTCATTATTCATAATTGTCATAAAATTTGTGACAAAAGGGATTGTGTGAAACTATTATTACTTTAAAGTTAGGCGATAATAAAGCGATAATTATCACTAGAGCACTCCCACAAGGAAAGTTAGACACTATGTCAGTTGACGTTGTCATTTTAGCTGCAGGTCAGGGCAGCCGTATGAAATCAAACCTGCCAAAAGTACTCCATAAAGTAGGTAGTAAAGCGATGGTGCAGCATGTGATTGATGCTGCTTCACATATGGTCGATGTTAAAACCCATGTTGTTATTGGTCACGGTGCGGCGCTTGTACGTGAATCTCTTGCCGGACAAACCCTTAATTTTGCCCTACAAGCTGAACAGAAAGGTACAGGGCATGCGGTTGCTCAGGCGATGCCATCGGTTGCTGAAGATAGCGTAGTACTGGTGCTTTATGGTGATGTGCCTTTGACCCAGCCTGAAACCATGAACCAGATGGTTGAGCTAGCGAAACAAGATAATTTTGCGTTGCTTACGGTTAATCTTAATGATCCAACCGGTTATGGTCGCATCGTACGTAATGCAGAAGGTGATGTGATTGCGATTGTTGAGCATAAAGATGCTACAGCAGAACAACATCTTATAAATGAAGTAAATACGGGTATTTTAGCGGTTAAAAGCTGCTATCTTCGCGAATGGTTGCCAAAACTCTCCTCTGAGAATGCCCAAGGCGAATATTATCTAACCGATATTATTGCTATGGCAGCGGGCCAAGGTTTGGTTATTAAGACCATTCAGCCGGATGCGGAAGAGGAAGTACAAGGGGTCAATAACCGTATTCAGTTAGCTGAGTTAGAACGTTGGTATCAATTGCAGCAAGCGGAGCAGTTGATGCTGTCTGGAGCAACCTTAGCTGACCCTAAACGTATAGATGTGAGAGGCAATGTAAATTGCGGTCAAGATATCATTTTGGATATCAATATCGTTTTCGAAGGCGAGGTGACACTGGGTGATAATGTTGTTATTGAGCCTAACTGCTATTTAAAAAATTGCACGATTGGTACCGGTTCTCATATAAAAGCAAATACGTTGATTGAAGACTCAATCATTGGTGAAGCCTGTGATATAGGGCCATTTGCACGGTTACGCCCAGGTACTCTGCTCGCCAATAATGCCAAAATCGGAAACTTCGTCGAAACGAAAAAAGCGATTGTAGGCGAAGGGTCAAAAATCAACCATCTCTCTTACATTGGTGATGCAATCTTAGGAAAGAACGTTAATGTAGGTGCTGGAACCATTACCTGTAACTATGACGGTGTGAATAAATCGACAACCGAGATCGCTGATAATGCATTTATTGGTTCTAACACGGCTTTAGTCGCGCCGGTTAAGGTGGGAAAAATGGCCACAGTCGGCGCCGGTTCAACGATCAGTAGAGATGTAGAAGAGGCTGAATTAGCCATTACCCGTGCTAAACAACTGTCTTTCAATAACTGGAAGCGCCCTACAAAATTGACTAAAGAGAATTAGATTATGTGTGGAATAGTAGGCGCAGTTGCTGCACGTCCTGTCCAGAATATATTGATTGAAGGCTTACGTCGGCTTGAATACCGTGGTTATGATTCAGCGGGTATTGCCCTTTATAGCGATGGGCAAATTAAACGTTGTCGCCGTAATGGTAAAGTACAATCCTTGGCGGATGCCCTTGCCGAGAATCCATTGGTTGGAACAACCGGTATCGCGCATACCCGTTGGGCTACTCATGGTGTACCCCATGAACGTAATGCGCACCCGCATATGTCCGCGGATATTCTTGCGGTTGTACATAACGGCATTATTGAGAACTTTGAAGTACTGAAAGAAGGGTTACAGGAAAAAGGCTATACCTTTACGTCGGATACCGATACAGAAGTGATCGCTCACTTACTTGCTGAGCATTTAAAAACAGAGCCTTGTTTACAACGTGCGGTCGCCCATATCATTACTCAATTGGAGGGTGCGTACGCCTTAGGTGTCATTCATAAAGATGCACCGGACCAGCTTGTTACGGCACGTAAAGGTAGCCCTTTGGTCATTGGTGTAGGTATAGGTGAGAACTTTATCGCATCAGACCAACTGGCATTACTGCCGGTAACTGACCGTTTTATGTTTTTAGAGGAGGGTGATGTCGCGGTTTTAACCCCCTCTGATATTCAGGTTTATGACGCCAATAATAATAGGGTTACACGTAAAGTAAGCCAGTTTGCACATGGTGTGAGTGCGGCGGAGAAAGGTGAATTTAAGCACTACATGCTTAAAGAGATCTATGAGCAGCCGGCGATGATAAAAGCGTGCATGGAGGGCCGTATTAGCGGTGATAGATTGCTTGAACAATGTTTTGGTGCGAATGCTGCGGATATCTTTGATCAAGTAAAACAGGTCCAGATTATCGCCTGTGGTACCAGTTTCCATGCGGGCATTATTGCTAAATATTGGATCGAAGCATTCGTTGGTATTCCTTGCATGATCGAAGTGGCCAGTGAGTATCGCTATCGCCCCGTTGTGATTCCGCCGGGCACCTTATTTTTAACGATCTCTCAATCAGGAGAAACCGCAGATACATTGGCCGCTTTACGTGAGGTCCAATCGCGGGTATTAGCCTCTTTAGTTATCTGCAATGTTCCCGGAAGCTCGTTAGTACGTGAATCAGACCTGTGTTTAATGACCAATGCGGGCCCTGAAATTGGTGTGGCATCAACGAAAGCGTTTACAACTCAGTTAGTGGCGTTGATGCTAACGACTATAGCGTTGGGTCGTCGTAATGACCTAACGGCTGAGGTCGAAGCTAAAATTATTCGTGCATTAAAAGCGTTACCTGAGCAGGTAGAACAAGCGCTGGCCATGGATAAAGACATTGAAGAGATGGCGCAATCCTTTGCTGAGAAACATCATGCTCTATTTTTAGGTCGAGGCACGTTATATCCAATCGCTAAGGAAGGGGCGCTTAAACTTAAAGAGATCTCCTATATCCATGCCGAATCCTACCCCGCAGGTGAGCTGAAGCACGGTCCTTTAGCCTTAGTTGATAAAGATATGCCGGTTGTCGCTGTCGCGCCACAAAATGACATGCTGGATAAATTGAAAGCGAACCTACAAGAAGTTAAAGCGCGTGGTGGTCAGCTATTCGTTTTCGCTGGCTCGGACCGAGTACAATCAGAGGACGCCACCCATGTGCTGACGATGCCTGACTGCGATGAGATTATGCAGCCAGTGCTATATACCATCCCCCTTCAGCTCCTCTCTTACCATGTTGCTGTGTTGAAAGGCACAGACGTTGATCAGCCACGTAACTTAGCGAAATCGGTTACAGTGGAGTAATGGCATTATCCCCCCTTGATTGATTTATATCGGGGGGCTTTTCTGCATGACAGCGTGGCGTGATTAGGCCCGCTTATTTTCAATACTATTTAACGGTTTGAGTCGGAAACTATGTACGTTATTGACGGGACACCGATAGAGCAGTGGAAACAAAGCCATCCATTGCTTGATCCCTTAATGGCTGCTCAGCCTTGTTGCTGGATTAATGAACAGAAACGGCCTTTTTTGGCTGCCCAGCCAGACCTACCTTTAAAACTCTCTGATATGTCGGATGCCGCCTCTAGGCTGGCACGATTTGCGCCTTTTATCGCCCTTCGTTTCCCTGAAACGCTGGATAATAGTGGCTTGATTGAATCACCTTTGCGGCCAATATCTCACTTTAAAGCTGCGCTTGAAAAGCAGTATGGACGGGGTTTTCCGGGTCAGCTTTATTTGAAATGTGATAACGCCTTACCCATTTCTGGCTCGATAAAAGCACGGGGTGGTATTTATGAAGTTCTAAAATATGCCGAAACGACGGCTCTATCATCAGGGCTGTTAAAGCAAGGGGAGTGTTACAGTCAATTAGCGGCTCCAGAGGTGAGGGCTTTATTTAATCAGCATCAAGTCGTTGTTGGTTCAACCGGTAACTTAGGTCTGAGTATTGGCATTATGGGGGCGGCTTTAGGTTTTAAAGTGAGCGTTCATATGTCGGCGGATGCGCGGCAATGGAAGAAGGCGCTATTGCGTTGTAAGGGTGTTGAGGTTATCGAGTATGAAGAGGGTTACAGCAAAGCGGTAGCAGAGGGGCGTAAGCAGGCGCTGGAAACCGAGAACTGCCATTTTGTCGATGATGAAAATTCGATGGATCTTTTTTTGGGTTATAGCGTTGCGGCTGAACGGCTTAAAATACAGTTAGACGAACAGAATATTCAGGTGGATGCTGAACACCCGCTGTTTGTTTATCTACCTTGTGGTGTCGGCGGTGGACCCGGTGGTGTCGCTTTTGGTTTAAAGCAGCAGTTTGGCGATAACGTACATTGTTTTTTTGCTGAGCCAACCCATTCACCGTGCATGCTTTTGGGGATGTATACGGGCTTACATGATCAAATCAGTGTGCAAGAGATAGGGCTTGATAATAAAACTTGTGCCGATGGCTTGGCGGTTGGCAGAGCATCCGGGTTTGTGGGGCAGGTTATGGCGCATTTGCTGAGTGGTATTTTTACCGTGAATGACGACACGCTCTATAAGCTGCTTGTCTTGATGAAAGATGAGGAGGGCGTCGCACTTGAGCCGTCAGCTTTAGCGGGTGCACCGGGACCCTTCCGTTTGTTCGATGAGGGGCAGTCCTACCTAAACAAGTATCAGTTAGGGGACAAGATGGATAATGCCACTCACATTGTTTGGGCTACCGGCGGCAGTATGGTCCCCAAAGAAGAGCAAGATGCCTATTACCGTTTGGGGCAAGGCTTATTACACGTGACCCGTCCTAAAATACGTTGACGGTTTTTTATTAAAGCCAGTTGAGCATTCAACTGGCTTTTTTATGCACTTCAG
>NZ_LUTS01000178.1 GCF_001597735.1 Neptuniibacter pectenicola | reverse complement strand
AGCGTTTACTCTCGGGTCGACTTCTACTGGGATCGAGGTCGTTCTGTGTGCACCCGTACAAAGGCTGTAAATAAATGCCATTAATACAGCCCATAACCCACCTAATGCAATCAAGCCAACTCGCATGGGAATTGCTGCAAACTCAAACGGCATTGCCATCGCGACACACGACGACAAAATAAAAAAGAAACTGCCTGGTGGAGGAAGCCGATAGTAGCGCGTGATCACAATAACGGTTAATG
>NZ_LUTS01000177.1 GCF_001597735.1 Neptuniibacter pectenicola | reverse complement strand
CCACAGAAATGGGACGAACCCGTTCATAGTGTAGAAAGCAAACACTTTTGGCGTATTTTCGACACTTGTTTAGAGGCTTTACCGGCTAAATACAGTCGACTTTTTATGATGCGCGAATTTCTAGAGTTGGATACCAATGAGATTTGTGACAACGAAGAGGTGACCGTAAGCAATTTAAACACGACCTTGTTTCGCGCTCGATTACGTTTACGAGAATGTCTTGAAGATAACTGGTTTCAGGGG
>NZ_LUTS01000176.1 GCF_001597735.1 Neptuniibacter pectenicola | reverse complement strand
GTGTTGGGCGCATTGTTTTACCTAACAAGTCAGGCAATTCCATTGCCAATCTAATGGCCTGATTACTTATGAGAACATCGAAATAACTCTCAATGTTACTCTTTTTTGACTTATGCCACTCCAAATAAGTAATCAGGAATAATGATATGCATGCATATCACGCATAGAATACCACCAAGTTTGTGTGGATACGATAGTTTGCAGTGAATTATTGGTCATTTTTTCCACAATGGATTTGTGCGTT
>NZ_LUTS01000175.1 GCF_001597735.1 Neptuniibacter pectenicola | reverse complement strand
GGTGGTGGTGGCAGTGTTCTGCCTAAGCGTCACACTGGGCATTATCCGCAGCAGCGGCGCTTGTTGCTGCCCAATTGGTATAGTGCAATTGAGTGTCTTAAGAATGGCGTTGGGGTTGGCTATATGCCTCGACACATCGCGATGTCGTTGATTCTTGATGGGGTGCTGGTGGAGAAAACACTGCCAGATGAAAAGCCGATCAGCCAATGCTGTTTAGTTTGGCGTAAGGATGATAATCACAAAC
>NZ_LUTS01000174.1 GCF_001597735.1 Neptuniibacter pectenicola | reverse complement strand
TGGAAACTGAACTGGAATCTAGCTTCACGGCCCAGCACTTTGGCGACAAAGCGAGCGTACAAACTGTTGAAGCAGTAGCAAGCCTAGGCTATCAAGTGGTCGAAAGCATCAGTCTAGGTGCTGGTATTCGCTACGTAACAGGGGAAGGGCGCTTTGGTGCTAGCCTCAAAAGTGTAGCTGATGGCTCAGTGACCACTCTCAAGTACATGGAAGGTGATGACACATCATGGGGCTACCAACTTGGT
>NZ_LUTS01000173.1 GCF_001597735.1 Neptuniibacter pectenicola | reverse complement strand
CGCGACGATCACCCGTTGCCGAGTTCGTTGTTACTTGACCATCAATATCGATATTTGGGTCAACATAAATAGCACCAACGGAAATTTGTGTGCCTTCTAAATGAGTCAGCATTGCAGGGTTACGCCATTGTGCGCTTGCATTGTCTGCCATTGCAGCTTCACCTGCGTATGCGCGGCCTAAGCCCGTTGCTGAGTATTCAGCTAATTGAAAGCCTGCTGCGTTAACAGTCGATGAGGTTGCCACT
>NZ_LUTS01000172.1 GCF_001597735.1 Neptuniibacter pectenicola | reverse complement strand
TCCCATTTCTGTGGACGCTCATCTTTTTGCCAATGGCCATTCTCGGTAAATAAATGATCGATCAGAGCTTCATCGTTGAGACTCGCCCCTTCTTCCAGAATACTGGCGTTGGTGTAACGTTTTTCCTTTCTCAAAATATCAATCAGCTTATTTTTGAGAATGGCAAATACCCATGTTTTTAAGGCGGCTTGGCGATTAAAACGATCAATGTTTTGATAGGCAGAGAGCATAGCATCTCGTATGCCG
>NZ_LUTS01000171.1 GCF_001597735.1 Neptuniibacter pectenicola | reverse complement strand
TACCAGGTCGAAATGGCAGTCGCTATGCTTTGGCGACAAGCAACAATGCGTCAGAGCCATTTGCTGGAATACTCACTCTCGATGATAATGATATTCGAGCACATTGGCGTACTTATGTGACGGTTGATTGTGTTGAAGAGACCTTGAGAAAAGCTGAACTGGTTGGTGGGTCGGTGTTAGTCCCTGTAACAATCATTGAGCGCGTGGGCAAAATAGCGGTAATTGAAGATCCTTGTGGTGCTATTA
>NZ_LUTS01000170.1 GCF_001597735.1 Neptuniibacter pectenicola | reverse complement strand
TTACAACAACGCCATAATGCTATTTTTAAATGCTATCATTTAATAATTAGCAATAAATCATTGATAAAATTGGAAAATAAATATATATAAGCATTAATAACAACCCCCTCCTAAGGGGCAGGTCACAGGTTCGAATCCTGTCGGGAGCGCCATATAAAACAATGGTTTAGCTATATGAATTGCTAAGCCATTGTTGTTCTTGACCACAAAACGTCCACGACTTGTAATCAAAACATGTTAGCAAGC
>NZ_LUTS01000169.1 GCF_001597735.1 Neptuniibacter pectenicola | reverse complement strand
GTGTTGCACTGACTGGTCTAACAATGGCTGAACGTTTCCGTGACGAAGGTCGTGACGTTCTACTGTTCGTTGATAACATCTACCGTTACACGCTTGCTGGTACTGAAGTATCAGCTCTGCTAGGTCGTATGCCTTCAGCAGTAGGTTACCAGCCAACTCTTGCAGAAGAGATGGGTGTACTGCAGGAGCGTATCACGTCAACGAAATCTGGTTCTATCACGTCTGTACAGGCGGTATATGTACCAG
>NZ_LUTS01000017.1 GCF_001597735.1 Neptuniibacter pectenicola | reverse complement strand
TGTGAGAGTAGGTCATCGCCAAGCATTTATTTAGAGAAACCCCGGTTACTACGTAGCCGGGGTTTTTTGCGTCTGGGATTTAGGTTTTGGCCTGCGAATGGCGGGACGATGTGGCGGTTTTATTCTGTGTAGTCTGCGCTGTTAGTTGGGGTGATGGATGCGTTTATGTTTCAATTTTTGTTATGATTAGCTAACTTCGTTTTATGCTCAAGGTGATTTCCTTTTTGATTTAATTGGTTATCGTTACCTTGTTTTTTTTGGAGCTGACTGGATTATAAATGTCTTTTTAAGTCCCGTTGGCTACATGGACCACGAGTATTCTGAATGCTAAATATAGCTGCATTTACCTTTAAGTATGATCATATTGAAGATCGTATTTTGATGGTTGGCAATTTAAATAATGATCAGCAACGTGTCGATTTTTGGCTGACCCGTAAGCTTGTATTGCGTCTTTTGTCTGCGGCGTCGGGCTTAATTGAGAAAACCTCGAGTGATATTGCTGGAGCACCGGTACAGCTTAAGTCTGATCTTGCTCAGTTTCATCATGAAAGTGCGCGACAGGGTTTGCAGGTTGAGCCGGAAAGTGAAGATCTGAAGGCGGAGAGCGCGTCGCTGTTATGTCGATTAGATGTTAGTCACCAAGCGGGGCGTTATCGTATATTGTTTTTTGTTAATGATGAAAGCCCGTTGGCGGCCAGTATTTTGACGTACGATGAGTTGCATCAGATGCTTCATCTTATTCATCGTGGGTCTTTAGCTTTAGAGTGGGGGGCTGATTCTCAGTTGTTTGCGCCTGAAGGGTCTTCCTCATCTGTGACTTTGCAATAGTTTATGCATTTACCTAAGCCTTTTGTTGCGCGAGGCTCGCGTGTGCTTCGTTGTCGGTCGTGTCTGCTGGCCGCTCATGTCTGTATCTGCGATTTTAAGACCTCTTATCAGTCTGCCGCTCAATTCTTTTTGCTTATGCACCATAATGAGGGCTTTAAGCCGACCAATACAGGGCGTTTAATCGAGGATTGCATTGCTGATACACGGCGCTTTGAATGGTCTAGAACGGCGCCGTCTGACGCGCTGATAAGTGCGATCACAGATGAGTCTATAGACCCTTATATCGTTTTCCCTGAGGGGGAAGGGTATGAAGGTCGAATGGTTGAGTACGTGCCTAAAGCAGGAAAGCGCCCCGTGTTCATCTTGTTAGATGGAACCTGGCGTCAGGCTAGACGGATGTTCCGTCTTAGTCGCTATCTTGACCATTTGCCGGTTATACAGCCGAATGTGGTGGTATCGTCCAGTTATCATTTACGTAAAGCTGCGGTTGATGGTCAGCTGTGTACGGCTGAAGTTGCCGCACTGATGTTGCGGCAAGTTGAAGATAATGTCGGGGCTAATATCCTGTCGGCCTACTATTCCATTTTTAATGATCATTATAAAGCGGCTCGTCTGAGTCGTCCTTTAGATGATCAGTCAGCGGCTAAACTATTCTTGCGGGGCTTAGCGTCTGATTAGCTTTCTAGCCAGAATGTTACGGGCCCATCATTGGTTAAATTAACCTGCATATCAGCGCCAAAGCGCCCTGTAGCAACGGTTGGGTGTAACACCTTAGCTTGATCTACAAAGTAATTGTAGAGCGTCTCCCCCAGCTGAGGAGGGGCAGCGGATGAGAAGCTGGGGCGTAAGCCTTTCTTTGTATCAGCAGCAAGGGTGAATTGAGAGACTATAAGTAATCCGCCTTGGCTTTGTTGGAGGTTCAGGTTCATCTTACCTTCGTTATCTGAAAATATTCTGTAGGCTAAGATCTTTTTCAGCAGTTTGTCCGCGGATTGCTCTGTGTCCTCTTTCTCTACGCCTAATAAGAGTAATATCCCTTGCTGAATTTCGCCGACAGAAACGTCATTAATATCAACTGATGCAGAGCTTACCCGCTGTATGAGTGCTTTCATGTTTACGATTAATTCCTTGTTTAAGCACGTGAAAGAACGAAATTATCTGTCGCCTTAATTAGGTTATCTGTAATGCCTTTTTCAAAGGCGGAATGTCCCGCATCTCGCACAATATGAAACTCTGAGTTGGGTAGTTTGTCGTGGAGCGCTTGTGCTTGCTCTATGGGGCAGACCATGTCGTACCGACCATGGACAATGGTTGTTTTAATATGTTGAATTCGATCACAGTTATTAAGTATCTGGTTTTCATCAATGAAAGCCTGATTGATAAAGTAATGTGCTTCAATTCTTGCCATGGCGAGTGCGAAATGAGGGGCGGAAAAGTGATCAACGAGGTCAGCGTTTGGGTCAATGGTGGAGCAGCGGCCCTCCCAGACAGACCATGCTTTTGCTGCGGACATGCGTGCAATCTCATTATCAGAGGTGAGGCGTTTATGGTATGCGCTTAGCATGTCGTGGCGTTCGGCTAGGGGGATAGGGTGTTGGTACTCTTTCCAGTAATCGGGAAAAATGGCGCTGGCACCCTGTTGATAGAACCAGTCAATATCTTGCTTTCGGCATAAAAATATACCGCGCAAGATAAGTCCTAATACCTTTTCTGGAAAGGCTTGGGCATAGAGTAGGCTTAACGTTGATCCCCATGAACCACCAAACAGTAACCATTGATCGATGGAGAGGTGCTCTCTGATCTTTTCCATGTCATCGAGCAGTGTCGCTGTCGTATTGTTGTGTAGTTCGGAGTGGGGTGTTGAACGACCGCATCCACGCTGATCGAATAGTATGATTCGATATTTTTCTGGGTTAAAAAAACGACGATGTGCCGAGCTGGTTCCGCCGCCGGGGCCTCCGTGAATAAACACAACAGGGATCCCTTTAGGGTTTCCGCTTTCTTCAATATAAAGGGTGTGGAGGTCATCTACGTTGAGATGAAGCTTGTTGTAGGAGCTGATGTCGGGGTACAGGGTGCGCATTGTGTCTCCGCTGTGTTTTGCTGTATGTACAGCAGTATAAAGAGGAGAGAGAAGGCAATCTACGCTGAAATGAAAAAAGGCAGCCTAGTGGGCTGCCTTTTTGGGATCAAAACTACTTGCTTTTAGAGCGTTTACGCTCGTTTTCTTTTAGTAGTTTCTTACGTAGGCGAATGAAGTTAGGTGTTACTTCAACTAACTCATCATCTTCGATGAAATCCAATGCTTGCTCAAGTGTGAACCGTACTGGAGGTGTTAATTGAATGTTTTCATCCGTGCCTGACGCACGTACGTTGGTAAGCTGTTTACCTTTAATCGGGTTAACGGCTAAGTCGTTACTGCGGCTATGAATACCCAGTAACATACCTTCGTACACTTCAATGTTAGGTTCAACACAGAGGCGGCCACGTTCTTGCAAGTTCCATAGGGAGTAAGCAAGGGCTTTACCGGTAACCATGGATACAAGCACACCGTTGGAACGGCTTGCAACGTCACCGTCTTTGACGGGGCCGTAATGGTCAAATGTAGAGGTCATGATGCCGGTTCCTGATGTCATTGTCAGGAACTGAGAGCGGAAACCAATTAGACCGCGTGATGGAATCATGAAGGTTAGACGAACACGTCCACCATCTACTTCCATGTTAGTCATGTCGCCTCTACGTTTGCCTAGCTCTTCAATAATAGAGCCTTGATGTTGGTCTTCAACATCAATCATTACATTCTCGTAGGGTTCTTGGATTTCGCCATCGATCTCTTTTTGAACTACTTCTGGTCGAGATACACCTAGCTCAAAGCCTTCACGACGCATTGTTTCTATCAATACAGATAGATGTAGCTCGCCTCGGCCTGATACTTTAAATTTCTCAGGTGTTTCGCCATCTTCAACGCGAAGGGCAACGTTGTGGATAAGTTCACGTTCTAGGCGCTCTTTAATATTACGGCTAGTAACGAATTTACCATCTTGGCCTGCAAATGGAGAATCGTTTACCTGGAACGTCATAGATACGGTAGGTTCGTCGACGCTAAGTGCTGGCAACGCTTCAACTTGCTCTGGATCACATAAGGTATCTGAGATATTTAGTTCATCGATGCCTGTTACGCAGATGATGTCGCCTGCTGTAGCGCTATCAACATCTACACGCTCTAGTCCATGGTAACCCATGATTTTTAGAATGCGTCCGCTGCGTATTTTACCTTCACGGTCGATGACTTTTACTTGCGTATTCGTCTTGATAGTACCGCGAGAAACACGACCTATGCCGATAACGCCAAGGTAACTATTATAGTCTAGGGCTGAAATCTGCATCTGCAGAGGGCCGTCAATATCAACCTTTGGTGGGTTAACATGTTCAACAACCGCTTCAAATAGAGGTGTCATATCGTCAGACATTGAATCAGGTTCAAGGCCAGCGATACCGTTTAGTGCTGATGCATAAACGATAGGGAAATCAAGTTGTTCATCGGTAGCACCTAGGCTATCAAATAGATCAAATACTTGATCGACAACCCAGTCTGGACGCGCGCCAGGGCGGTCGACTTTGTTGATAACAACTATAGGGCGAAGACCTTGGTCAAATGCTTTCTGAGTCACAAAACGGGTTTGCGGCATCGGGCCATCTACCGCGTCTACCAATAGGCATACACAGTCAACCATGGAAAGTACGCGTTCAACTTCTCCACCGAAGTCAGCGTGTCCAGGAGTATCTACGATGTTGATGCGGTAGTCGTTCCATTTAATGGCAGTATTCTTTGCCAGAATGGTAATGCCGCGCTCTTTCTCCTGATCATTGGAGTCCATGATGCGCTCAGTACCTTCATCACGACGACCCAATGTGCCCGATTGGGAAAGCAGCTTATCAACCAAAGTAGTTTTACCATGGTCAACGTGCGCAATGATGGCGATATTTCTTAGCTTTTCAATCACGTGTGTATACCTGTGAGATATTTTTTTGCGAATGCGGAATTATACGGATTTGTGCGAAAAATGCCGCATATTTCTTAGACAAAAGTGAGTTAAAGGGTGTTTTTGTATTGATAATGGGATCTATGCAGGTGTCTATCTGCTTATCTGTGTCTAAAACTATGGTTTAGGCTAGGTTTTTACATATCCGTTGGAGTATGATTGCAAGGGCAAGAATCATAGTGGATGTTCAATTTAATTGTTACTTGCACCAATGTAGTGCGCAGCCTGAAAAGATGGCTTATTTTGGTGCGCTTGGCTTTTTGTTATTTCGCTGTAATGCCAGCAATAGCGGGAAGGTTATGGGAATAATCTTCTGGCATATTACTTGCTTGAATTCTCGCCGATATTATAAATTTGATTTCTCAAGGTTGAACTAATCTCAACCTGGTAATTACAACGTGGAGAAAGTCACATGTCAGAGAAGACTCTGAATCTGATCAAAGAAAGCGAAGCTAAGTGGATCGATATGCGTTTCACTGATTCTCATGGTAAAGAGCAGCACGTCACTATTCCTGTTTCCGATATGGGTGATGACTTCTTTGAAGAAGGCAAAATGTTCGATGGTTCTTCCATTTCTGGTTGGAAGGGCATCAATGAATCTGACATGATTCTTATGCCTGATGACAGTGCTTCTGTTCTGGATCCGTTCTCTGAATCTACAACAATTATCGTACGTTGCGACATCGTTGAGCCTGCTACAGGTCAAGGTTATGAGCGCGACCCTCGTTCTGTTGCTAAGCGTGCAGAAGAGTACCTAAAATCTACAGGCATTGCTGATACTGCAATGTTTGGCCCTGAGCCAGAATTCTTTGTATTCGATGCTGTTAAATGGCACGCTGATATCAGTGGTTGTGGATACTCTATTGAATCTGAAGAAGCATCTTGGTCTTCAAGCCACAGCATTGAAGGCGGAAACACAGGTCACCGTCCACGTGTTAAAGGCGGTTACTTCCCTGTGCCACCTATTGATTCCTTGCATGACCTACGTGGCGCTATGTGTGACGCGATGGAAGCAATGGATCTTCATATTGAAGTACATCACCACGAAGTGGCAACAGCAGGTCAGTGTGAAATTGGCGTAGGTCCAAACACACTAACGGCTAAAGCGGATGAAGTGCAGATTCTTAAGTATTGCGTGCATAACGTTGCGCATGCTTACGGAAAAACAGCTACGTTCATGCCTAAGCCTCTTGTTGGTGATAACGGTTCTGGTATGCACGTTCACATGTCTCTTTCTAAAGACGGTGTTAACTTGTTTGCTGGTGATGCGTATGCGGGCATGAGTGAAATGTCGCTTTACTACATTGGCGGCATCATCAAGCACGCTAAGGCATTGAATGCGTTGACTAACTCCTCAACTAACGCTTACAAGCGTCTAGTACCAGGATTTGAAGCGCCAGTAATGCTTGCGTACTCTGCACGTAACCGTTCTGCGTCTATCCGTATTCCTTACGTGACTAATCCGAAAGCACGTCGTGTTGAAACGCGTTTCCCTGATCCATCTGCTAACCCATACTTGTGCTTCGCTGCATTGATGATGGCTGGCCTAGACGGTATCCAAAACAAGATTCACCCTGGCGATGCTGCAGATAAAGATCTATATGATCTACCTGCTGAAGAAGCGGCTGAAATTCCAACGGTTGCTAGTTCTTTGGAAGAAGCACTTAATGCACTGGACGAAGATCGTGAATTCTTGACTAAAGGCAACGTATTTACTGATGACATGATTGATGCATTCATCGGCCTTAAACGTGAAGAAGTTGAGAAAGTTAACATGACAACTCACCCAGTTGAGTTTGATCTGTACTACTCTGTATAAGTTAGCTCTTCGCTGAAAAAGCCTCCCTTGTGGAGGCTTTTTTGTGCCTGATCGCTGGTGAATCGTGTGCTGTGTGAGGTTTGGCTTGGGGGCAATTGAGCGGGATTGAGTGTGTGTGAAGGGGGCTGCTCTAAGGGGGTATTTTTGTTTGCACTATTGTGGTGCGTAATTTTGTGAATA
This sequence comes from Neptuniibacter pectenicola, assembly GCF_001597735.1. Lineage (GTDB taxonomy): Bacteria > Pseudomonadota > Gammaproteobacteria > Pseudomonadales > Balneatricaceae > Neptuniibacter > Neptuniibacter pectenicola. The sequence goes on along the minus strand of NZ_LUTS01000017.1, from coordinate 32,411 downwards.
GGCTAGACTAATAATAATTTAGATAGCGTAATAGTGCGTCCTGTGGCTGTTTTTTAATATTAGCCAAACTTGGTTTGCTTTTTGCAGTACTAACGTTACGGATATTGAGTGCAGGCTAATGTTAAAAACAGAATTACATAAACAGATTTTAGAAAACCTCTCCACCGCGGTTGTCTTGTTAGATGAAACCATGGTGGTTGAGTATGTTAACCCCGCAGCAGAGATGTTGCTGGAGGCGAGCATGCGCCGTCTGAGTCAGCTTAATATCGCTGAGTGGTTTGCCTTGTGTACAGTGGAGCAGAAAGATCTGCAGGAGTGTTTAGCGACAGGTCACCCGTACACACATAGGGAGGCCAAAATTGTTACCTTAAGTGGCGCAACCCTCACGGTAGATTACAGTATTAACCCGTTGATTACGCCTCAAGGACAGCAGCTCTTGATTGAGATTGAATCAAGAGATCGTTTGATGCGTATTGAGCGAGAAGAGGATCTACTCACGCAGCATGATACTGCACGTTCATTAGTGCGTGGACTTGCGCATGAGATTAAAAATCCACTCGGTGGTATTCGTGGTGCGGCGCAGCTGCTTGAGCGGGAACTGCATGACCCTAGTTTACATGATTATACTCAGGTCATTATTGAGGAGGCGGACCGCCTACGTAACCTTGTGGATCGATTATTAGGCCCTAGAAAATTACCTAATATGAAGCAGGTTAATATTCATGCCATTTTAGAACGGGTGTGCCATTTAATTGAAGCTGAAACTAAAGGAGAGATCGTTCTCCAGCGAGATTACGATCCGAGTATCCCAGAGCTAACAGGGGATGCTGAGCAGTTAATTCAAGCGGTACTTAATATTCTACGTAATAGTATGCAGGCCATACAAAGCGCAGATGTTGGGGTGCCGACGATCAAAATTAAAACGCGCGCTTTCCGACAGGTTACCTTAGGTTCGGAGAAGCACCGTTTGGTCTGTAGTGTCGAAATTATTGATAACGGCCCCGGCATTCCAGAAGATATCCTCAGTAAAATATTTTATCCCATGGTAAGTGGGCGTGCTGAAGGAACCGGGCTAGGGCTATCCATTGCCCAATCAATTATTAATCAACATCAAGGACTGATTGAGTGTGAAACGCGCCCTGGTGAAACAAGATTTCAACTATTAATCCCTTTGGAGCTGAACAATGAATCTGCCATGTAAAATTTGGATTGTTGATGATGATAGGTCAATTCGTTGGGTCCTAGAGAAAGCGCTATCTGCAGAGGGTTTGTATACAGAGGCTTTTGAAACTGCAGATTCATTGCTATCAAGGTTAAGTAAAGATACACCCGATGCGATTATCAGTGATATTCGTATGCCTGGGACTGATGGTTTGCAGATGTTGGAGCGTATACAAGAAACGCATCCTGAGGTACCCATTATTATTATGACAGCGCACTCTGATTTGGAGTCCGCTGTAGCGTCTTATCAAGGGGGGGCTTTTGAGTACCTTCCTAAACCATTTGATGTGGACGATGCGGTTGCATTAGCCAAGCGAGCGCTAGCGCATGCTATTGAACAGCGTCAGCAGGTTGCTGAGCAGGTACTTGAAGACAGCACTGAAATTATTGGCGAGGCGCCTGCAATGCAGGAGGTTTTCCGCGCGATAGGGCGATTATCGCAATCCAATATTACCGTACTGATTAATGGTGAATCGGGTACCGGTAAAGAATTGGTTGCCCATGCTTTGCATAAGCATAGCCCAAGACGAGATCGACCTTTTATTCCTTTAAACATGGCTGCGATTCCCCATGACTTAATTGAGTCTGAGTTGTTTGGTCATGAAAAAGGTGCTTTCACGGGCGCTGCGGCTGCACGTCGTGGACGTTTTGAACAAGCCGATGGTGGTACGCTCTTTCTCGATGAGATTGGTGATATGCCTGCGGATGCGCAAACGCGCCTGCTGCGAGTATTGGCCGACAGCGAGTTTTATCGTGTCGGTGGGCATACGGCGGTTAAAGTGGATGTGCGCATTATTGCAGCAACCCATCAGAATTTAGAGAAATTGGTGGAAGAGGGGCGTTTTCGCGAGGATTTATTCCATCGTTTGAATGTTATTCGTGTTCACCTTCCAACACTGTCGCAGCGTAGAGAAGATATACCGCGTCTGGCGAGACACTTTTTGCAAACGTCGGCTGAAGAGTTGAATGTTGAGCCAAAGATCCTCAATGGGGATACCGAAAGTTACATATGTAACTTAGCGTGGCCGGGGAATGTTAGACAGCTTGAAAATACCTGTCGCTGGTTGACAGTAATGGCGACCGGTCGGGAAGTGCTGGTTGATGACCTGCCCCCTGAGTTAATGGAGCAGGCCGGTGGCGAAAAAATTGCTGGCAGCAATTGGGAGCAATCTTTACGTAACTGGGCGGATCAGCAACTGAGTTTAGGACAGCGTAACCTGTTAGATTCTGCTGTACCCGCATTTGAAAAAATCATGATAGAAACAGCCCTAAAACACACGGCAGGGCGTCGGCGTGATGCTTCAGAATTACTGGGGTGGGGGCGTAATACCTTAACGCGGAAAATTAAAGAATTGGGTATGGATGACGAGAAAGAGGATTCGCAAGACAGTGCGGCTTAGGCTCACTTTGCCTAATTACTTATCTCCTTTGTAGTTTCCTATATAATCCCTGCACTTTAAACGGTGCGGGGATTTTTTTGTGTTGCATGCCACCGTTGAAGTAATCGATTGATGCAGGGTCAATAATTTGAAATGGATCATTCGAATGATTGAGTGCATCTTTATCAGGTAGAGTCGCTAGAACATACCTATTCGAGATAGCTCCAGCCTTTGTCTAACGCTACACTAAGGCTTAGGTTCTTAATTAAAATTTTAGAGTTACTACATGTCTAATGAAAACAGCTCGGCTCACATGTCCGATATAGATGCTCAACAGGGTATAATCGGTTTGCATGTCGTACTTTTTGAACCGGAAATTCCACCGAATACGGGTAATATTATTCGCTTGTGTGCTAATACAGGCGTTCATCTCCATTTGGTCGAGCCGCTAGGGTTTGAGATTGATGATAAGCGCTTACGTCGTGCGGGCTTGGACTACCATGAGTTTGCGGCATTGAAGGTTCATAAAGACCTTGAAAGCTGTTTGGCTGAGATCCAACCGCGAAAAGTGTGGGCGCTGACAACGAAAGGCCGTCGTACGCACGTGGAGGCAGACTTTGCTGAAGGGGATGTGCTGTTGCTTGGGCCAGAAACAAGGGGTTTACCTGTTGATGTGCGTGAGGCGCTGCCGGAAGATCAATGGATTAAATTGCCCATGATGGCCGATAGCCGTAGTCTTAACCTGTCCAATGCCTGTGCTGTGGTTGTATATGAAGCTTGGCGTCAGTTGGGCTTTCCCGGTGCGGTGGATTAATTCATTATCGTCATTTGATACAGCCTTGCGTGGTGGAGTTGCCCTATGCAGCATGCTTTTATTCTCACTAAGATTGAATCCTATGTGACTGAGTGTGACGGTCAGGTGTTTCGTCTTGGCCTGCTTGATTATTGTCATCGTGATATTTCAGTACTAGGAAGTGCTGAGCAACAGATTAATATCATGGCGATTCAAAATCAGCACTTTCCTATTGTTGTTCTATCGGATCAGGTAGTACAACGCACCGATGAGCGGGTTGAGATACCGGCCACCGCGTTAGTCAGTATTGTGCCTATCGCCGCAATGACGATGCAGGGTGTGATTGATGCGGGCAAAGCGGAAGAAATTCTTCAAAGCCTTTCTTTAAAATCATGTTAGAATGCGAAAATTTGATTAATTAGTGAGCAGTGGTTGAGTGCTTTTAGGTTTTTACATGATTAAACGCTTTTTATCTTTTTTGACGCTAGTGATGCTGTTATCTATCCCGCTACCTACAGTGGCGGCGGGTGTAAATGCTGACGTTAAAAGTGTATGCCAAGCGGTTGGGCGTAAGCTAGCGAGCGTTTCGACTAAAGAGTGCTTGAGCCATCACTATAATGAACCCCGTTATTTTTCGGTTAATGGTCATGCTATTTTAGAAACGCACTTTCCAGCTAATGAAGGGGATGAGAGCGCGCCGCGTATTTTATTTATAGGGGGTATTCATGGGGATGAGTATTCCAGCGTAAGTGTGACCTTTAAATGGCTAAATACACTACAAAAACACCATAGTGGTCGCTTCGATTGGTATTTTTTACCGGTGCTTAATCCCGATGGTTTATTGCAACGTAAATCAACCCGCGTAAATGCCAATAAGGTCGATTTAAATCGTAACTTTATACCGGCACCGGAGTTTCCCGAGCCGTTAGTGCACTGGCAAAAGCAGGCTAAAAAGCGTTTACGTTATTATCCTGGCCATCAGCCGTTAAGTGAGCCGGAAAGCCGCGTGATACATGAGTTGATTGATAGCTACCAACCCTCTGTTATCGTTTCGGTCCATGCGCCCCATGGTATTTTGGACTTTGATGGGGGTATTCAGCCGCCGAGAAAGTTAGGGCCTTTACAGTTGCGTCAGTTAGGAACGTACCCCGGCTCGTTAGGGAATTATGGCTGGTTTGTTAAAAATATTCCTGTGGTGACTATTGAGCTGCCTTATGCGGGGATTATGCCTAAGCCGAGAGATATTGACAAAATGTGGACAGATCTTGTCGGTTGGCTTAATTATAAAGTGAAGCGTCAGTCAGCGGCGGTTGCGACGGTGGGAGGCGAAGCGGGTCTGTAGCGCTTATTAAAGATAAAAAAAGAGCCTTAATTGAGATTAAGGCTCTTTTTTTTATGGCGCAACTAAAACTTAGTGCTGTGCTTCTTCTGTTACTTCTTGCTGTGCTTGTGCCATCTGTTGTGCATATAGCGCATCAAAATTTACAGGGGCTAACATCAGTGCAGGGAAGCTTGCTTTGATAACCATGGCATCAATTGCTTCACGTGCATAAGGAAACAGAATGCCAGGGCAAAATGCGCCAAGTGTATGGTGCATCTCTTGCTCACCTAGACCAGAGATAGCGAAGATACCTGCTTGCTGTAACTCAACCAAAAATGCAGTTTTATCATCGTTTTTAACTGTTACTGTCAGTGTTAGCACAACTTCAAATGCATTTTCACCCACTTGATTGGTTTGAGTGTTCATCTCTAAACCAACTTCTGGCTGCCATGGGCTCATGAAGATAGCAGGTGAATTTGGAGACTCAAAAGAAGCGTCTTTTATATACACACGCTGAACCGCAAATTGTGGTCCTTGTTCTTCTTGTGGTGCAGTGTTCTGTTCGTTATCAGCCATGTTAATTCCTTTGCATTTTATAGTTAGTTGGCGTTTAAAAGTTCATCTAATTTGCCTTGGCGCTCAAGAAAAAATATCTCATCGCAGCCACCAATGGGCTTATCGCCAATGAAAATTTGTGGAACAGTACGTGCACCACTTAATTTCGTCATCTCTTGGCGTTTAGCTTGATCGCCATCCACTTTGATTTCGGTGTACTCAATACTTTTATGTTCGAGTAGTTTTTTTGCACGAATACAGAAGGGGCACCATTGAGTTGTGTAAATCGTTACCTTATTCATAGGGCTCACTTAATGATGGGAAGGCTTTGGCTCTTCCATTCAGTCATGCCGCCGGATAAACGCACTGCATTTTCAAATCCTGCTGCTTTCAATGTACGCGTCGCTGACGCAGCGGCTTGACCTAAATTACATACAACGATTACGGGTCTTTGCTGGTACTTGGAGAGCTCATCTATTCTGCGATCAAGATCTGAAAGCGGAATGTGTTTTGCGCCCGTAATGTGGCCAGTAGCCCATTCTTTTTTCGGACGGATATCAATGACGACCGCATCTTCTTTGTTAATTAGGTTCGTCGCTTGGGCGGGGGTTACTGCTTTACCCGCTTTGCTGCGCTCATAAAAAAGAAACATACCTAGGGTTAAAACCCAAGCTGCAACCATCAGAGGGTGGTTGCTGATAAATTCGATAAATTGGTCCATTACGTATCCAGATGAGGCCGCTTAAGTTCGGGCCGATAAAAAACTAAGGATGCTATTGATCCACGATAAGTGGGCAATAGTATACCTTGCGTTTTTTGACGGTATAAGGGGATATATAAAGGAAAATGTCTAATTTTGATTATTTATTGCTTTCATTTTCTTCATTCGTAGCGTTGTTGGGGCTTTCACAGTAAAATTATCGCCCATTTCATAATAGTTAATTACAGAATTCAGCAGATATGACACAAAAACGCGCAACGAAAGCACTGATTATTCTTGATGGTTATGGCGTTGAAAGTTCAGAGTCATCCGCTATCCAAGCAGCGAATACACCGGTTTGGGATAAGCTGTTATCAGAGAATCCTAATTCAAGAATCCAAACATCGGGTCTTGCGGTGGGTCTACCCGATGGTCAGATGGGTAACTCTGAAGTTGGCCACATGAACATTGGTGCGGGACGAATTGTTTACCAAAACTTTACCCGTATCTCTAAAGCGATTAAAGATGGCGACTTTTTCCAGAACAGTGCATTAACTAAAGGAATGGATGCGGCGATCTCCGCGGGTAAAGCTGTCCATATTCTGGGCTTGCTTTCGCCAGGTGGTGTACATAGCCATGAAAAGCATATCCTTGCATTGGTTGAAATGGCTGTTCAGCGGGGCGCTAAACAGGTTTATATACACGCCATATTAGATGGGCGCGATATGCCACCCCGTTCAGCTAAAGCGTCGATAGAGTTAACGGAAGCGAAGCTTGCCGCCTTAGGTGTAGGCGCTATAGCATCGGTTGTTGGACGTTATTTTAGTATGGATCGTGATAACCGCTGGGACCGTGTGCAGCTGGGCTATGATGCAATGACATCAGATAAGGCACCGTGCACGGGACATTCAGCCTTAGAAGCACTTTCTGCGGCTTATGCGCGTGATGAAAACGATGAGTTTGTTCAGGCAACGGTGATTACAGATGATAACGGTGTTGCTGTAGGTCCCGTGAGTGATGGTGATACGGTTATTTGTGCTAACTTCCGTCCAGACCGCGCCCGCGAAATTACGCGTGCCTTCACTGAAGGGGATAGTTTTACTGGATTTGAGCGGGCAAAACGGCCTGAATTAGCGAGTTTTGTGACATTGACGCAATATGCGGCTGATATTGCTGCGGACTGTGCTTACCCTCCACAAAAAATCACTAATGATCTAGGTGAGTATTTATCAGGGTTAGGTAAAACTCAGTTGCGTATCGCCGAAACTGAAAAATATGCACACGTGACCTTCTTCTTTAATGGTGGAGAGGAAAACGAATACCCAGGGGAAGATCGTATTCTGGTCCCTTCTCCTGATGTTGCAACCTATGATCTTCAGCCAGAGATGAGCGCTCCAGAAGTGACCGCTAAGCTAGTTGAAGCGATTAGAAGTGGCAAATATGATCTGATTGTGTGTAATTTTGCCAATGGTGACATGGTTGGTCATACCGGCAAATTTGATGCAGCCGTAAAAGCCTGTGAAGTGCTCGATGAGAGTGTGAAACAAGTGCTTGCCGCGTTAGCCGAGGTGGATGGTGAGGCCTTGATTACCGCAGATCATGGTAATGTGGAGTTGATGGTGAATCCTGAAACAGGTCAACCGCATACTTCCCATACAAACTGGCCCGTTGCACTGATCTATGATGGCCCACGTAAAGGTAGTTTAACCTTAGCGGATGGCGCATTATGTGATTTGGCGCCGACCTTATTGGCGATGATGGATATTGAGCCGCCGGCCGAGATGGATGGCCACTCATTGGCATCGTTTTAAGTTGTAATTGAAAAAAGGGATAAAATATTATCCCTTTTTCTTTAGAAAATTATATGTTGCGCGTTCTTTTTATTATTAGTTCTTTGGTCTGTTGTGGACTCTTCTCTTCGGTGCTTCAAGCAGCCGACAAACAAGCTTTGACTGAAAAACAGATCAAACAGCTTTCTTCTCGTATCAGCACCCTGCAAACCAATCTACGCAAACAAGAAGGCGAGTCTCGTCAATTGAGTAGCGAGCTACGCAAAAGTGAAGTGGAGATCGGTAAGCTTGCCCGCCAAATTCAAGTCTTAGACAAGCAGTTGAGTGGTTTAGGCGAGCATGCGGATGATTTAGAAGAGAAAAGAGATGCGTTAAAAGCTGAGTTGAAAAAACGAGCGGCGTTAATTGAACAGCAAATTACTCAGCAATACAAAATGGGTAATCAAGCAAGGTTGCAGTTGTTGTTAACGCAACGGGACCCAGAAACGTTGGATCGTATGATTCGTTACTATGATTTTATTAACGATGAACTGCGTAATGATATGCAGACGTTTTCTCAGAAATTAACCTTATTAAGCGGCACTGAACGTGAGTTGACAGATACCGAGCAGAAAATGGTGTCAAAGCGAGAAGCGTTGAAGAAAGAGGTTGTTGCGTTGCGGGCGTCACGCAGCCAGCGAGAAAAAACCTTAGCGCAGTTACGAAAAACCCTATCTTCGGATGAAGATCGGCTTAAGCAGTTGAAATTGGACCAAAAAAGATTGCAGGCGGTGTTGCGAGAAATCGAGAAAAGCCTCAACTTTTCCAGTTTAGTGAAAGACGATAAAAAGTTTGCGCAGCTTAAGGGTAAGTTGCCTTGGCCGTTAAAAGGTAGGGTGAAGCAGACTTTTGGTTCTGTCCGTAATAATATCCGTTATGATGGGATATGGATTAACGCGAATGAAGCCTCGCCAGTTAAAGCGGTGCACCATGGCCGTGTTGTATTTTCTGATTGGTTGCGTGGTTACGGTTTAGTGTTGATCATTGATCATGGTTCTGGCTATATGAGTCTTTATGGCTACAACCAGAGTTTGTTGCTTGATACTGGCGATTGGGTTTCAGTGGGCGATACGGTGGCAACTGTTGGTAATAGCGGTGGCCACGAAGCGAGTGGGCTTTATTTTGCGGTACGTTACAAAGGTAAGCCCAGTGACCCTAAGCGGTGGCTTAGTCGATAATTGATAAGGGAATGATTATGAAGTCAGTGTTTCTCTCTGGCGCGTTGAAAAACAGTCTTATAAGCATAGCGCTCAGTGGGTGTTTATCATTATCGGCTACTGCAGCCGACACCCCTGTTCCTGATGCTGAAACGATTAAAAACGAAAAAACACTACCGCTCGATGAGTTGCGGTTATTCACTGAAGTGTTTCAGCGTATTAAATCATCCTATGTGGAACCGGTGGATGATGCGCAATTATTAGAAGATGCCCTGCGCGGTATGATTGCTGGGCTGGACCCTCATTCTGCTTATTTAGAGCCGAGTGAATTTGAAAACCTTCAAGCCCATACCAGTGGCGAGTTTGGGGGCTTAGGTATAGAGGTCGGTATTGAGGATGGCTTTGTGCGAGTTATCACGCCGATTGATGATACCCCCGCTCAACGGGCCGGTGTAAAAGCAGGCGATTTAATTACTAAGCTTGATGACCATGCGGTTCAAGGTATGGATTTGAGTAAAGCGGTTGAATTGATGCGGGGCAAGCCGGGCAGCAAAATTATTTTAACGGTTGTGCGTGAAGGTGAAGAGAAGCCACTAGAGATCGAAGTGGTACGCGATATTATTCAGGTCGCAAGTGTTAGAAGCCGGATGCTTGATGAGAATATTGCGTATTTACGCGTGTCTCAATTTCAGGTTGATTCAGGTAAAGAAGTTAATAAACACCTGAAGCGTTTAATGAAGAATGATTTGAAAGGCGTTGTGCTGGACTTGCGCAATAACCCTGGAGGCGTGCTTCAGGCCGCGGTTGATATAGGGGATACCTTTTTAAGTGATGGACTTATTGTCTATACAAAAGGGCGTATGCCTGATTCGGAGCAGCGATTTGGTGCAACCAGCGATACGTTGGTGCCGGACCTGCCGATGGTTGTATTGATTAATGGTGGCTCGGCTTCGGCGTCAGAGATTGTCGCGGGAGCGCTGCAAGATCAGAAACGAGCGATTATTATGGGCTTGCCTAGTTTCGGTAAAGGATCGGTTCAAACGGTATTGCCGTTAACGAAAGAGCGGGCGTTAAAGCTGACCACTGCGCGTTATTACACGCCGGCGGGACGCTCCATCCAAGCGCAAGGGATTAAACCTGATATTGAAGTTAAGGATGCGGAAATAACGCTTCGAAATGATAGCTATGAGTTTCTAAAAGAGAGTGATTTAAACGGTCATTTAGAGAACAGTAATGAGGGTAAGGCGGATACGTCTAACGCTGATTCGACCGATCTGGCTGCGAGAGATTACCAGCTCTATGAAGCGCTGAATCTATTAAAAGCTATTGTTATCGTACAGAAATAACGATGGGCATCGTTAATAGATTTTTACTGCTAACGCTCTGCATCTTACCTTCGTGTTTTGTTGTACGGGCGTTTGCGGATCAGACGTTTATTAACGAACAGCCTGTTATGGCGATTATCATTGATGATATTGGTGATAACCGAAGCAAGGGCTTAGCGGCGATTGATTTGCCCGGCGCCCTTACTTACGCTTTTCTTCCCCATACGCCGTACTCGTTTGAGTTGGCCCAAAGGGCTCACGACTTGGGGAAAGAGGTTATTCTCCATGCGCCGATGGAGAATAAAGCGGGGTTGCGTTTAGGCCCCGGCGCACTTACCCAGCAGCACAGCTCCCAGAAGTTAAGCCAGATTCTAAATGGTAATCTCGATGCAATTCCTTATGCGGTGGGTATGAACAACCACATGGGAAGCCTGCTAACGGAAGATCGGCAGAAAATGGATGACGTGATGTCGATTGTCCGTCAGCGAAATTTGTTTTTTCTAGACAGCGTCACCACCCCTAATACCGTCGCGTGGAAAGCCGCTCAAGATCAAGGGGTTCCGTTTTTAGTTCGCGATGTTTTTTTGGATAATCAGCCGCGTCGTGATTATATCCATAACCAGTTCAAACAGGCGTTAAGCTTAGCGGTAACGCAAGGCCATGCGGTTGTTATTGGCCACCCTTACCCTGAAACCATCGCTTACTTATCCGAGGTGCTGCCTATTTTGGCTCATCTGGAAGTTAAGTTGGTGACGGCCTCTGAGCTTTTAAGTTTACGAGCCCAGCCTAGTTTAGTTGTTGCGCATCAACCTCAGCGGGAGCCACTGTGTGGTGATAAAACACTCGAGTGCGGATCAGCCGCGCGAACAATCAAACAGTAGATAGAATGAGCACGCCGTCGGTAATCAGTTTAATGCCGACGATGATCGTGAGCGCCTCAAAAGCGCGCTTAACTAGTGTGTTCCCTTGGGTGATGGCCAAGTGCGCACCAAGGTATGACCCCGCTGTTGCACCTATCAATAATGCAGCCAGCCACTCCCAGCGAGGGGCTTGCTGAAGCGACACGGTGATCGCACCGGCAGAATTCCAAAAAAGCCCGACTAAGATTAAGACGTAAGTCACGGCTGTTTTATAATCTAACCCAAACCATCGCACGAGCCAGAGGGTAACAAACAGTCCTGTGCCTGAGGTTAATGAACCATTCAATATACCGATCATGAAAAGAATTAAACCGCCAATAATCATGCCGCGGCGGTCTCTGTTTTTCGGCTCAGCAGTTAAACCTAGTGAGCCTTTTAAAATGGAATAGATACCTAAGCTTGAGGTGAGAATGCCTAAGCTAAAAATAGTCCAGCCTTCCGGTATAGTTAAAATAATATCCGCGCCGAGTATCACGCCGGGTAGTCCACATAAAAGAACAAAACCACAGAATCGGTAGTCTAAGTTGCCTTCTTTCATATGACGAAGTGTGGCGCCGATGCCGAGTGCAACACTGGCAATCTTATGGGTAGCAAGGGCGGTATTAAAGCTTAACCCTAAAAAGAGTAGAACGGGGAGCTGAAGCAGGCCAGCGCCACCTCCTGCCATTGCTGACAAGGTGTTAGCGACTAAAGACAGAAGCAGTAGGGTGCCTTGCTCTATTATCATGTCCATGGGCGTTATCGTGTGTGGCCGTGTAGTAATGTGTGGAGTTGGATGAAAAAAGGGAGATTCTCATCTCCCTTTTTTGTCGATCGTTGATCGCTTAAACGTTGCGAAAAATCCCTTCAGCTAAGCGAGGCCATTGTTCCTGCCACTGCTCCGTTGGTTTTTTTCGGAAATCGCTACGGACAAATTGTCTCACTTTTCCTTCGGCGGCGGATAGCATTAGGTTTGCTGAGGCGCCTGCGGTGGTATGTGTGCGTAAACCATTCTTGACTTCAGCTTCACGTAAGATCTGTTTGAGCTGAGTTTCTAGGCGTTCAAAAAATTGGTTAATACGTTGACGTAATCGATCCGTTTCGCCGGCGAGGGCTTCGCCGGTTAAGATGCGAGCCATGCCCGGATTGCGTTCTACAAAGGCAAGCATGAGGGTAAGTACTTGCTCACATTGTTTTATGCCGTCGCCTTCCACCTGAGTGATAACGGTCACACGGCTGAAAACCGTATCTTCAATAAAACCAATTAACCCCTCAAACATCCGCGCTTTACTGGGGAAGTGGCGGTAAAGTGCGGCTTCGGAGACACCGACCTCTTTGGCCAGTGCTGCGGTTGTTATTTTTTGTCCCGGGCTTTCAAGCATGTGAGCTAGAGATTGTAGAATTTGCTCACGACGAGAAATTTTTTCATTGTCGCTCATGGTATTGCCTCTAGCCACGGTTGGTAATCAGTGTACCGACACCTTCATCGGTGAAGATTTCTAACATGCATGAGTGTTCAACGCGGCCATCGATGATATGGGCGCTTGTCACACCGTTTTTAACGGCGCTCAGTGCACAGCCGATTTTTGGTAACATGCCGCCATAGATGGTGCCATCATTGATAAGTTCATCAACTTCGTGGGTAGTTAAACCGGTAAGGATGTTTCCATCTTTATCCATGAGGCCCGCAATATTGGTCAGTAATATGAGCTTTTCTGCCTGCATCACTTCGGCGACTTTACCGGCAACAAGATCGGCATTGATGTTGTACGACGCACCGTCTGTGCCGACCCCTATAGGGGCAATAACCGGAATGATGTTGGAGTTCACGAGCATATCTAACACGCTAACATTAACGCTGGATACTTCGCCTACGTGGCCAATGTCGATAATTTCAGGTACTTCCATCTCCGGTGTTTTGTGCTCTATGCGGAGTTTCTTGGCTTGCAGAAGCTTTCCATCTTTACCGGTTAAACCGATCGCTTGACCACCGTTATTGTTAATTAAGCCGACAATCTGTTTATTAACGGCGCCGCCTAATACCATCTCTACGACATCCATCGTTTTTGAGTCGGTGACGCGCATCCCGTTAATAAAATGAGATTCGATATTTAAGTCATTGAGTAGTTCGCCGATCTGTGGGCCGCCACCATGCACGACAATAGGGTTAATGCCGATGAGCTTCATCATTACAATATCGCGGGCAAAGCTGTTTTGTAGCTTTTCGTCGATCATGGCGTTGCCGCCGTATTTAATGATGATTGTTTTTCCAACAAACCGTTGGATATAAGGCATTGCTTCACTAAGAACATGAGCCGTTGTCATGGCTTCTTTGCGTGTAAGAGGCATAGTCGATCCTTTAAACCGGTTAAACACGGCAGGCTGTGCCCGCCGTGGTTGTCATTTATTCGTGAGGGATGATGAGGGTACTATCTACTTCATGTAGTTTCTGCTCAAACTCACGTCTTATTCTTTGTAAGACTTCTTCAGTTTCCGCTTCAAAGCGGAGTACTAAGACAGGTGTTGTGTTCGAGGCACGTATCAGCCCCCAACCATCGGGGTAATCAACGCGCACGCCGTCAATGTGGTTTGCAACACCGCCTGGGAACGTTTTTGCTTGCAGGGCTGTGACGATATCGAATTTATTTTCATCCGTTACCGTAATATTCAGTTCTGGTGTGCTGATATCTTCTGGGTACTGGGTGAAAAGCTGTTCCGCCGTTTTGTCTGTATTGGTTAGGATTTCCAATAGGCGAGCGGCACTGTATAGGGCGTCATCAAAACCATACCAGCGCTCTTTAAAGAATATATGTCCGCTCATTTCGCCGCCTAAGAGTGCGCCAGACTCTTTGATTTTCTGCTTAATTAGCGAGTGACCTGTACGCCACATGGTGGCTTTGCCGCCTGCTTCTTCGATTACTTTGGCCAGAAGGCGAGAGCATTTAACATCGAAGATGATCTCAGCACCTGGGTTGCGTTTTATGATCTCTTCAGAGAAAAGCATCATGACACGATCAGGGTAAACAATGTTCCCTTCGTTTGTGATAACGCCAACACGGTCACCGTCGCCGTCGAAGGCTAAACCAAGATCAGCACCGGTCTTTTTGACCATCGCAATAGCATCTTGTAGGTTTTTTGGTTTGCCGGGGTCCGGGTGGTGGTTAGGAAATGTACCATCGACTTCGCAGTACATAGGGATAATGTCGCAGCCGAGCTGTTCAATTAGCTGGGGCGCGAGTTCTCCGGGAATGCCATTACCGCAATCGACAACCACTTTGAGTTTTCTATTAAGCTTAACATCACCCAATATTCGCTGTAGGTAGCGCTGACGAATATCTAACACTTCGTGTGTGCCTTCACCTTCAGAGTAATTTTGCTCAAGAATCCGGTGTTTTAGATTTTGTATATCATCGCCGGATAGCGTGTGGCCATTGAGCATCATTTTAAAGCCGTTGTAATCGGCGGGGTTGTGACTACCGGTAATCATGACGCCCGTGCATTGGTCATCTTGGTAGGCTGAATAGTAAAGTGTGGGTGTAGGTACATAGCCAATGTCAGTGACATTGCAACCTCCATCCATTAGGCCTTCACTGAATATTTCTTTTAACGAGGGGCTAGATAAACGCCCGTCAGCTGCCACATTCACGTGGTTTATGCCTTGGGATTTAGCTTCGGCTGAAAATGCGCGGCCTAAGTGATATACCGTGCTGTCGGTTAGGGCTGTGCCCACTATCCCACGAACATCGTAGGCACGAAAAATCGAATGATCAATTTCGTTTAATGTATAGCGCATGTTAATCCTTTAATTTGCATAAAATGAATAAGGGAAAACCAATACATAGTTAGCGTGCTGGTGGCGTGTATTGGTTAGCGATATGATCGATCAGCTGGGTCGCTAGCTTACGTTTTGATGTTTGCGGCAATGTTTCAGCGCCTGAGTGGGTGACAACTGTGACCGCATTTTCATCACTATTGAAGCCTATATCATTACGGGAAACATCATTGGCGATGATCATATCTAGATTTTTACGTGTTAATTTATCTTTAGCGTATTTTAAAACATCCCGTGTTTCAGCGGCAAAGCCAACGGTAAAGGGCTTGTTTTCCATGCTGGCCACCGTCGCCACAATATCGGGGTTTTTAACAAGGTGTAACTCCATGATCTCTTCTGAACCTTTTTTGATCTTGTGCTCAGAGACCGCGGTTGGTCGATAATCAGCCACGGCTGCCGCCGCTATAAAGATGTCGCAGTGTGCCAGTCCTTGTAGTGACGCTTCGAGCATCTCTTGCGCGCTTTCTACTGTGATGGTTTCTATGCGTGCGGGGGGTGGGAGCGTAACGGGGCCGCTTATCAGTTTAACTTTTGCACCCGCTTCTGCTGCGGCTTGGGCTAAGGCATAGCCCATCTTCCCCGAACTGTGATTCGATATGTAGCGCACGGGGTCGAGTGCTTCACGGGTGGGGCCCGCGGTAATAAACACTGTTTTTCCAGTGAGCGTGCCTGATTCAAACTGAGCGGCTGTTAATAAAGCAATATCGCTCGGCTCTAACATGCGTCCGGGGCCATTATCCCCGCACGCTTGTTCGCCTATACCTGGGCCAAGCAGCGTGACGCCGCGTTTCTTTAAGGTGCTGGCGTTCTCTTGTGTGCCTGCGTCGCGCCACATCGCTTGATTCATTGCCGGTGCGATACAGATAGGGGCTTCGGTGGCTAGGCATAAGGTGGTGAGTAGATCATCCCCCTGTCCAGAAGCGACCCTTGATATGAAATTAGCGCTTCCGGGGGCAATAAGAACGAGGTCGGCCCATTTAGCTAATTCTATATGCCCCATACCTGCTTCGGCTTCAGTATCTAATAGATGAAGGTGAACCGGATTGCCAGAAAGTGCTTGCAGTGTCAGTGGTGTAATAAACTCCGTTGCTGACGGCGTCATGACGACTCTGACATCAGCGCCCGCATTTTTTAGAAGCCGCGTTAATTCGGCGCTTTTGTATGCGGCAATACCACCAGTAATACCTAAAATGATCTGCTTGTTAGTAAGTCTCTGCATACGTGCTGGGTACTGTGATCTGTAGGGTTGTATAAGAAGTGCTGTGTCACACTGACGATTAAGACGGATGTTAACCATATCATTTTTAGTAAAAGTTTCGTAGATTGTATAGGTCTAATTTCAATAAAAAACATCAAGGATTGATGGTATTTAAAGGGAGTTAACTATGTCGATTACGGATTGGCCATTATCTGAGCGTCCCCGAGAAAAATTGCTACATCAAGGTGCATCAGCCTTATCTGATGCGGAGCTGTTAGCGATTTTTTTGCGGACGGGGGTTAAAGGGAAGAGTGCGGTTGATTTGGCGCGGGACCTTTTAAATGATTTTGGGTCCCTGCGAGCGTTGCTGGAAAGTACGCAAGCCTCTTTTTGTGCTGCCCATGGGCTGGGTGTTGCTAAATATGTTCAGCTGCAGGCCGTACTTGAAATGAGTCGGCGGCATTTGCGTTCATCCATTGAGCGCGGCGATGCAATGGAAAACCCTCAGCAGGTGAGAGAGTATTTAAGTTTAAAGCTGCGTCATCAATCCCGAGAAGTTTTCGCCTGCTTGTTTTTGGATAACAAACATCAAGTGATCAATTATGAAACGCTATTTTTAGGCACGATCAATGCGGCCGCGGTTTACCCCCGTGAGGTTGTGGCTCGGGCGCTGGCGAATAATGCGGCGGCGGTTGTGCTTGCGCATAACCACCCTTCCGGTGTCGCAGAGCCGAGCATGGCAGATCAACAGATAACGGAACGTTTGGTTAAAGCGCTGAATATGATTGATGTTCGAGTGATCGATCATATGGTTGTGGGGGATAGAGAGGTGGTTTCGTTTGCAGAAAGAGGGTTGTTGTAAACAAAAGTGCTTTTAGACTAGTGCTGTTGGTTTTACTTGTGTATAATGCGCGACCTTCTATCCACACTCCGGTACGGTAGTTTGTTCAGTTACGGGACGCTCCGCCTAAGAGATAGCTTGGAATCTGATGAGTGCAGATATATCCAACGTGTTTTGAATAGCCATTATTTGACTGTTTAAGGCCACAGAAGGCTATTTTGATAAATTTAAAGGGTAGAAACGTAACCATTAATCTATAAGGCTATTAATATGTCTAAAGTTTGTATGGTAACTGGCAAGCGTCCAGTTACAGGGAATAATGTTTCCCACTCACAGCGTAAAACTCGTCGCCGTTTTCTTCCAAACCTGCATTGGCATCGTTTTTGGGTAGAGAGCGAGCAGAAATTTGTTCGTATTCGTGTATCTGCTAAAGGTATGCGTATCATTGACAAAAAAGGTATCGACGCAGTTCTTGCTGATGTTCGTGCCAACGGCATTAAAGTATAAGGAACTGAATCATGGCTAAAGGCTCACGCGAGAAGATCAAACTGGTTTCTTCTGCCGGTACAGGTCACTTTTACACTACTGATAAGAACAAACGTAACACTCCTGAAAAGATGGTGTTCAAAAAGTACGATCCAGTAGTGCGTAAACACGTTGAATATAAAGAACACAAAATCAAATAAGATTTTAAGTTCTTCAAAAAAATCCGATCTTGTATCGGGTTTTTTTTTGTTTTAAATTTCGGGTCTTAGCATTAAGGTGAGGTTTGGTGATGTCGGCTGGCAATGATCTGCAGGCTTTCTTCCGCAAAACCTAGGCCTGCTTCAGTATAGAAGTTAAATACATTATCAATGCCACCCTCCACGAGGATGTCGTGTTCATCTGGGTAGCGGGCGATGGCTGCAATATCACCTGAATAGTTTGCATTCCGCAACTGTCTGGCTATGTTGAGGATGTCATCAATTGAGGGCAGGGCAAGCAAAATGAGTTTGATGTCATTGGTATTCATGTTGCTCCAAAGGTCCGCATCTTCACCATCACCATAGAATACGTGCAGCCCTCTCTCTTGGAATTTCTTGATGCGGTTACGGTCAGCATCCATCCCCCATACTTTATCGCCTACAATGTTATGCAGCGCTCTAAATGCACCTTTACCGACACGCCCAAGGCCGATGACTAGAATTTCGGAGTCTTTCGGCTGAATGAATATGTCGTTTGTTAGGGGGGTGTTGCTCTCATAACGTTTAATGTTTTGCTTGTAGCGCGCAAAAATGGAGTGGGCTGAGCGGTATACAATACTGGTTAATATAAAGGAGATAGATACAGCTAAGGCCAAGATGACTAACCACTCTTTGTTTAACCAGCCGCTATCGACGCAAAGGTAGGCCACGATAAGGCCGAATTCACTGAAGTTGCTGAGCGCAAGTGCGCAAAGATAGGATGTTCTGCCTCGTAAATTTAGCTTTGTAAATAATAAGAAGAACATGAAGTACTTGAATGGGATTAGGACTGCCAGAGCGAGCGCCATGCCAAGCATCGGCCAGCTAGGCAGCGCGGTGAAGCCAATGGATAGGAAAAAGCCGATAAGAAATAGGTCTTTAAAGCTAAGAAGTGATTTTGTTAACTCACTGGCTTTAGGGTGTGTGCTCAGTAACATGCCGACAATTAATGCACCTAAATCGCCTTTGACCCCAACGAGGGTGAACAGCTCATAGCCACCTAGGGCTAAGAAAAATCCCGATAGTGGTAAGAGTTCGCCATGGCCTGCGCGCATAAGTAGGTGATTCAATAGCGGCCTGACTAGGAGTAAACCAAATAGTCCTAGTGCCCAGATTGACGGCACTTTACCCGTTGCGAATGCTAAAAATAGAACGGCAACAATATCTTGCATAACTAACACGCCGATAGCGAGCTGGCCATGTCGTGTTTGCATCTCTCCATTTTCTTCTAAGAGTTTAACAATGCATACGGTGCTGCTGAAACTGAGTGCAAAGCTGATGAGTGCGGCTGATTTAAGGTCAAGTCCGGTAAAGAATGGCACAGACATGATCGACAGTAATAATAATATTGAGCCGACTAATAGTGTCCATAGCCCCATATGTGACAGGCTGCTTACCCAGACCTCTTGCCTTAATAGGTCCTTTATATTTAGCTTTAGGCCTATAGTGAAAAGCATCAAAGTGATACCTAGATCAGCCAAGCTGTCTAAGCTATCAATGGGCTCTATGCCGATGAAATTAAGGAAAAAACCCGCAAAAAGATAACCAATAAGCGGTGGCATTTCGATTAAACGTAGCGTGTAACCACAAACAAATGCAAAGAGTATCCAGATAAAATCCATAAGCTATTGAGGCTGCCTGATAAATTAGCTTTATATAGTAAAGGGGTGAAGTTTAACACGCTGATTTTGCGCTGTGGATTGGCTTTTAGCACTTAATTCTTTGTTTTGTGTTAATCTGGTAGAGACTTTTCTTGATATGATGAGTGTAATTAGTTACATCGATGCCAGAATTACCTGAAGTAGAAACCACCTGTCGCGGTATAAGCCCCCATATTAAGGGCGAGACGTTGACTAAATTGAAAGTACGAAACCCGAATTTAAGATGGCCCATTCCTGATTTTCTTGCAGAAAGAATAGAAGGTAAACGGGTGTTAGATGTTTATCGTCGGGGGAAGTACATTTTAGTTTGTTTTGAAGGTGGCCAGGTCATGCTCCATTTGGGGATGTCTGGAAGCCTACGGATTGTTGATGAGGGCATTGAACCTCAAAAGCATGATCATGTGGATTTTTGTTTTTCCAATGATCATATTCTTAGATTGACCGACCCTCGCCGATTTGGCTCTGTTTTGTGGCAGCCAGAAGGCGAACATCACGCGTTACTTTATAAGCTGGGGCCTGAACCACTGAGTGAATCGTTTAATGTCGATTATTTAGTGGGTTGTTGTGCCAGTAAAAAGACGGCTATTAAATCGTTAATTATGGATAGTAAAGTCGTCGTGGGTGTTGGTAACATTTATGCTACAGAAGCGCTATTTATTAGTGGAATAGATCCACGAAGGTCAGCAGGGAATATTTCCAAAGCGCGGCTTCTTATATTGGTTGATGCCATTAAAGATGTACTTGCCGCCGCGATAAAGCAGGGAGGCACTACGTTGAAAGATTTTGTCGGTAGTGATGGTAAACCCGGTTACTTTCAACAGAAGCTACATGCATATGGCCGTAAAGGAGAGCCTTGTGTTAACTGTTTAACTCCTTTGACTGAAGTGCGATTAGGGCAACGCTCTACCGTTTTTTGTAAGCATTGCCAGAGATAATATTTATGACTGTACAGATTAGACCCCCCGTTTTATCCCAAGAAAGTAGTGCTTTTCGTGCTAATTTGCGCGAAAAGCTCAATGTTGAATCTTACCTGAAAGAGCGGACTGCTTTTTGTGTAGGTGAGAAGGCTGTTCATTGTGAGTTGTATGAATACGGCCCAGAAGCCCCCACTATCTTATTTTTACCCGGTATCGGCACCTACTGTGAATTGTATGCTGAGTTGCTGGCTGAGTTGTCAAAGAAAGGCTTTAATGTTGTGGGTATCGACCCGCTAGGCCATGGCTACTCTGCAGGTACGCGAGGCGATTACACGGTTGAGCAGATGTGTGAAGCGGTCTCGGATGTATTAGATGTACTTGAACAGCGCTTTGACGGGCCTTTTGGTATTTATGGCTACTCCATCGGTGCTTTATTAGCGATGGCTGCAGCAGAAAAGGATGATCGATTAAGTGCCGTTTTATGTGGCACGTTGCTGGTCCCTGATGTGGCGCCTGATATGGGCTATCGCATGGGCTGGAATTGGACATGGGCATCGTCGCTTATGATGCCGGGGTATAAAGTGCCTTTGAAAACGTTTGTAGATTTTGAGCAGTTGCTTAAGGGACACCCTGTCGCGCAAGAGATTAACCAAGACCCGTTAATTGTTTTTGACTACCCCCTTCGAACGTTGTCGAGCCTGTTTAATTACCGGTGTGACATCGTTAATCGTGAGTTTGATTTTTCTGCTGCTATTTTGCATGGCGATCAAGATGAAGTGTTGCCATTGAGCTATTCCCGTCGAGTAATGAGTTATTGCGACCAGCCTTTAGAGTTGTTGGTTATGGATAATGAAGGGCATATGGTGCCTTTAATGAAGCCTAAGATCGTTGTTGAGATGGCTGCGCAATGGTTTACGCGGCAGTTTATGAAGGAGATGGCAGAGGCTGTGCTTTAACTTAGTGTTGTCATAAAAATGTAAATACTCATTCATCGGAATGTCACCTTGACTGCTCATTATCTTTGGGTATGACAAGAGTACTTGGAGACCTCCGAATATGAGTGCTATGAAGTTTCTTACCGCGTTTGACCTATTTGCCTTTAACTGGTGTTTAGGTTTACCGCAAGCGCCTCAAATGGCGTTAATTAGTCGTCAAATTTCGCGCCTAGGTGATGGTGGTTTTTATCTGCTGTTAGGTGTCTTTCTAGCGATCTTTGAGCCTGTTTCAGGAATGGCTTTTCTGATCGCAGGATTATTTGCTTACTCAATTGAACTGCCGCTCTATTTACTGCTAAAAAATACGATTAAGCGAGATCGCCCGTGTGAATCGCTTTCAATCGAAGCCTACATCGTCCCTTCTGATAAATTTAGCTTTCCGTCAGGGCATTCCGCTGCCGCATTTGTATTTGCGGTATTAATTGCCCATTTTTACCCTGCATACGCTGAGTTTGCTTATAGTTGCGCCTTGATGGTCGGGGTTTCTCGGATACTTTTAGGTGTTCATTACCCGTCTGATATTGTAGCGGGTGGCGTGTTAGGCCTTTGTAGCGCGACCTTCGCGTTAAGCTTTTTGCCTGTGTTGATTGTGCTTTAGCTGATGAAAGTACTTTATGGTGTTCAGGCGACAGGTAATGGTCATATTACGCGTGCACGGGTAATGGCCCCTGCGTTAGCAAAAGCCGGTGTAGAGGTTGACTACCTTTTTAGTGGGCGAGCGCCTGATGGCTTCTTTAATATGGAGCCTTTTGGCGAGTATCAGTGTAAACGGGGCTTAACCTTCTATATGGAGGGGAGTAAGGTCGATAAGTGGAAGACGTTGACCGGTAATAACCCGCTAAGGTTGGTGCAAGATATTTTAGCGCTCAATTTAGATGACTACGACCTTGTTATTACTGATTTTGAGCCGGTGACCGCATGGGCCGCCAAGCTTAAAGGTGTGCCGAGTATAGGTATTGCCCATCAATATGCTTTTTTGCATCAACTACCTGACTCAAAGTCAGGTTTTTTCTTTAGGCATCAAATTAAATGTTTCGCGCCCGCTAAAATTGCGGTCGGTATTCATTGGCATCATTTTAATCAGGCGATCTGTCCCCCTTTGATTCAACCGCCGCTATTTCCCCCCGCTAAGTGCGCAAATAAGGTTGTTGTCTACCTGCCCCATGACAATGTGGAGATGATTAAACGGGCGTTAGCGGTGCATAGTGCATACGATTTTTTTGTGTATGCACCGGTTGATCAGGCGTTAGATGACGGTAATGTGCATTTTCGGCCATTTGCGCGTGAAGGTTTTCATCGTGACTTATCGGATTGTGCCGGTGTTATTTGTAATTCTGGGTTTGGCTTGCTGAGTGAGGCTATACAGTACGGTAAGAAGATTTTAACGTTACCGCAGCTGGGGCAGGCTGAGCAGGAATCTAATGCGGAAGTGCTTGAGCATTTAGGCTTGGGCACGGTTATTCATGATCTTTATTCTGAGCGGGTGGCACAGTGGCTGGCGTTGCCTATGCCTGAGCCTCAGCTATTTCCAGACTTAGCAACAGTGTTAGCGGAATGGATAGCGGCGGGTTGTAATCGTACCGTGCAGTCAGTTGTTGATGATGCCTGGAGTCGTACCTGTAGGCCCAGCGTTTCTGGCGGGTAATCAAATCTTAGTAGATGTTTAACGGGATGTCTTTGCAGCTTAGTTGTCTGTCGCTACACGATCTGTGTGTATGGCTTCAATGGGGATTGAGCGGTTAAAGAGCATAACCGTTGATATAGATAAGATGTAATAAAGGTAAAAGGGATGCTTCACTCCTTGAGGCATCCCCTTTATTGGCTTCCATAATCCTTGCGGCAAAAAATCCTAGGGCATCATTGCCATCCATTCCGCTTCTCGAGGCCGTCCTTCGTATTCGTTCCATGAACAGGAGATCCACGTATTCAATTATGCCGTTTACCGAGCGTATAGATATAAGAAAAATTCCTAATTTTGTCTTTAAGCTGATCTTGTACAAGATCGAAGGTACAAAAAGAGCGCTTCAATCCGTTGAGTCGCCCTTATATATTGGTATCCCTTTTCCCTGCGGAGCCCGAAGGCATCTCCCTGAGTGCTGCCTGCCGTCATTCCGCTTAACGGGGTCATCCATTTGGTGCTATCCCTGTACTGGCGTTCCATGTGATTAATTATGGTTGTTTTATGGGATAAAAAAATAAGAAAAATTCTACATTTTAGATTTTTACCTAGGTTTATGCGTTTTTATCTTGTTTATCGCTACTTTTTGTTAGGTTTTGGTTTACTGACTGGACATAGGGTGAGGGGATAATTAAACTAATGGCTGTTTTTTGGTCGGGGTGCCCTTGGGGGCTGAGACTATACCCGTTGAACCTGATCCGGTTTGTTCCGGCGTAGGAAATCCAGATGTTGATAAGCACATTTCAAGTTGACCATTTTGCTGACCTCCGCGTACGTATCGAGGTTAGTCATGTCTGATAACTCTTTTAAAACACCTAATGTATTGACTATCGCAGGGTCTGATTCCGGCGGTGGTGCGGGCATTCAGGCAGACCTTAAAACATTTTCAGCGCTCGGGGTTTATGGCGCATCAGTGATAACGGCATTAACCGCTCAGAATACAAAAACAGTGGCCGGTATTTATCCAGTGACACCCGATTTTGTAACTCTGCAGCTGGAGACGGTATTTTCTGATATTGATATTGCTGTCGTCAAAACTGGTATGTTGGGCAGCGCCGATATGGTTGAAGCTGTTGTCGCATTTTTATCGGGTGTTGATACGCTTAAGCTGGTGGTTGATCCAGTGATGATCTCTAAAAGCGGTAATGCGTTGCTGTCGCCTGATGCGGTTGCTGTGCTCATCGATAAGCTAATGCCGTTAACGTATGTGATTACACCAAACTTGCCTGAAGCGGCTGCGTTACTGGGTGAAGATGAGCCTGACTCAGTGGCGGGTATGAGGGAAATGGCGTTAAGGCTCCATGCGTTAGGTGTGCAAAATGTATTACTGAAGGGTGGGCACCTGAATGGTGGCTATTCTCCAGATATTTTATTTGATGGCACTAGGTTGACGGAGTTTCCGAGTACTCGGATTGTGGCTGAAAACACCCATGGTACCGGTTGCACATTAGCGTCGGCGGTTACCGCTTATTTAGCGCAAGGCCTCCCTATTGCTGAGGCGGTGGGTAAGGCAAAAGAATATATTACAGCGGCGATTAAAGCGGCTGATCAGTTAAACGTGGGTGCAGGCCATGGCCCCGTTAATCATTTCCACAATATCTGGTAGCAATGGCGCTACTCTGTGCTGTGAAAAAAACAATAATGATAGGTTGGACGATGGACGATAATAAACAAGCAGAACAGCATGGTCTGGCATTGAGCCAGACGGCACAGGTTGACCGCGATTCGGTTCAGCCATTTCCTAAATCTAAAAAGGTTTATGTCGAAGGTTCACGGCCTGATATTCGTGTTCCTATGCGTGAAATCACGTTGGACGATACGCCAACGGATATGGGCGGTGAGAAAAATGATCCGCTATATGTATATGACACTTCAGGTCCGTATACCGACCCGGATGTCGTCATTGATGTACGTAAAGGGTTGGCGCCTGTTCGAGAGCAGTGGATTTTAGAAAGAGGGGATACGTGTGAGCTTGATAAGCTGACCTCTCAGTATGGCCGTGTGCGAGCTGCCGATCTGCGTTTAGATGAATTGCGTTTTGAGCTAACGCGTAAGCCGTTACGTGCTCAAGAGGGTAAAAATGTTACCCAGCTGCATTACGCACGCCAAGGTATTGTTACGCCTGAAATGGAATATATCGCGATTCGCGAAAATATGAAGTTAGCGAAAGCACGGGCGGACGGCAATATTGTTGCTGAACAGCATCCTGGTTTTAATTTCGGTGCGAACTTACCCGATGAAATTACGCCGGAATTTGTTCGTCAAGAGGTGGCTGAGGGGCGTGCAATTATTCCTGCGAATATTAACCACCCTGAAGTGGAGCCGATGATTATCGGTCGTAACTTCTTGGTTAAAATTAATGGCAATATTGGTAACTCTGCGGTCAGCTCTTCGATCGAAGAGGAAGTTGAAAAAATGACATGGGGTACACGCTGGGGTGCGGATACCATCATGGATCTTTCAACCGGGAAAAATATCCATGAGACCCGCGAATGGATCATGCGTAACTCCCCAGTGCCTATTGGTACAGTACCTATTTATCAGGCACTAGAGAAAGTAAATGGTGTTGCTGAAGATCTAGATTGGGAAGTGTTCAAGGATACATTGATTGAGCAGGCTGAGCAGGGTGTGGATTATTTCACAATTCATGCGGGTGTATTGCTGCGCTATGTACCGATGACGGCTAAACGTATGACCGGTATTGTTTCCCGTGGTGGTTCTATCATGGCGAAATGGTGTTTAGCTCACCATCAAGAAAACTTCCTTTACACTCACTTCGAAGATATCTGTGAGATCTGTAAGGCTTATGATGTTTCTTTCTCATTAGGCGATGGTCTGCGTCCAGGCTCGGTTTATGATGCGAATGATGAGGCCCAGTTCGCAGAGCTGGAAACCTTAGGCGAGTTGACTAAGATTGCTTGGAAGCATGATGTTCAGGTGATGATCGAAGGACCGGGTCATGTTCCTATGCACATGATCAAAGAGAATATGGATAAGCAGCTAACTGAGTGTCATGAAGCGCCGTTCTATACATTAGGCCCGTTGACGACTGATATTGCGCCAGGCTATGACCATATTACGTCGGGCATTGGTGCGGCGATGATTGGTTGGTACGGCTGTGCGATGCTTTGCTATGTTACGCCAAAAGAGCATTTAGGTTTGCCAAATAAGGATGACGTGAAAGAAGGTATTATCACGTATAAAATTGCGGCGCATGCTGCTGATTTGGCAAAAGGTCATCCGGGTGCTCAGATTCGCGATAACGCGATGTCCAAAGCGCGTTTTGAATTTCGTTGGGAAGATCAGTTTAATATTGGTCTTGATCCTGATACTGCGCGTGCTTACCACGATGAAACATTGCCTAAAGAGTCGGCTAAAGTCGCTCATTTCTGTTCAATGTGTGGGCCCAAATTCTGTTCTATGAAGATCTCTCAAGAGGTTCGCGAGCTAGATGCTGAGCAAGTGGCAGCTATTAATGCGCAAGCGGAGCAGGGGATGCAAGAGAAATCAGCTGAATTTAAAGATTCAGGCGCTGAGATCTATCATAAGATATAGTTATCTAGGGCTATGTAAAAAGCCGCTTATATAGCGGCTTTTTTGTGCCATGTTGTCCGTGTTTTGTGGAGAGTAATGTGTCAGATGAATGGGTAAGTTATATCGCCGTCGGATCTATGATTGTGTTTGCATTCGGCATAGTGACGTTGAATGCCTTTCGTCGTAGAAAGGAGGTGCCACCACCTTTAGCGTCAAATGATCGTAAGCTTTATCGGTTGTGGCGCTCTGACCCTGACGCTTATCAACGTCAATATGGGCAACTTGATGAGCAGTATCGTCAGGCCCAGAATGAGAAGAAGCGAGCTAATAGCAACTGATTTGTTGATCCCAAAAGGTCTCTAAATGACGGAGCTGTTCGCGTAGTGGATTAAAATCGCCTCCCTCCAATACCTGTTCGGCATTAATTAATTCTAGCTGTTGATCGAATAGCTCAGAGATTAAGGCGTGAATGGTTAACCCTTTTGTGCTCAGCTTGATACGCACTGAGCGTAAATCATGTTCGGAACGCTCTTGTGTTATGTATCCGTTACTGACCATCTTTTTTAAATTGTATGAGACATTTGAGCCTAAATAGTAACCCCGTGTGCGTAGCTCGCCTGCGGTCATCTCGCGATCGGCAATGTTGTGCAGTAGAAGGGCTTGTACACTATTGATATCAGCATAGCCCAACGCTTCAAGTCTGAACTTTAAGAGGTCGAGGATTCGTCGATGTAAGCGTTCGATTAGGCGTAGGCACTCTAAAAAGTCGGTTCGATTACGGGGTGCTGTGTCTAGGTTCGGATCGCTCATTAGATTGTGGCCTTTAATGTGTTACTTGTTAGTGATCTTAGAATATTAGTATTGATTACTAAGGTATGGCAAAGGTTATCATCAGGTTATTGCGCTCGGCGTGATTCATTTGAAATATTTTTTAGTAAACCTGTATAACTCTGCTAACCTTGTAAGAGGCTTAATGAAATCTGAATATTTGGTTTTTAATCAAGTTTAAAGGTGCGTTAAGTCTTGTTCCAGCGAATAGATCCTCTCTCGATAACGGCAAACTAAGAGTAATCTTAGGGCGCAAAGTCACAGATCCCAAGGGATGGCTGGGCTACCGAAAGAGAGGTTTACTATTTCTGTCGTAAAGGATGCTCTGCTGGGAGTTGTCGTTCCATCCAAAGTGCTAGCTTATGTTTCATTTGCATCTCATTGTCTTGGCCTTTGGCAAGTGGCTGTATAAGGCCGTCTTGCACTAAAAGTCGGTAGATTGCTGTAATCTTATTTGAGGCGCTGTCGCTGGATTCGAATTTGCCAGCACCACGTTTTTCTAAATAAATAGCGCCAACGCGTAGTGCTTCCTTCACTAACTCTGCTTCATGTTTATGCTTTTTCATAATCGCCGCTCTGTTTGATGCTTATGCATTCACTTTGAATAGAAAATCGATAAAAAACAAGTCTTTGTGGTAATTATTAACGATGTTCTATGGTTGTATTAGACGTCGTAGTTCTTGGCGTTGTAAAGCATCATTTGTGTTTAGATCCGAATCGTCTAGGTTAAACCTTGCCTTTTAAGCCACACCCATTGATATAATGCTGGTTTATTGCACCCTATCCTAGAGATGAGTATGAAGTACCGTATTATTCCTGTGACGCCTTTTCAACAAAACTGCACCCTTGTTTGGTGTGAAAATACTAAAAAAGCGGCGGTGGTTGACCCTGGTGGGGATTTAGATCGAATTTTGGCGGCGGTTGAAGAGGAAGGGGTGGTATTGGAAAAAATCATGCTTACCCATGCACATATTGATCATGCTGGTGGTACGGCTGAACTGTCGACTAATTACCATCTACCGATTGAGGGCCCTCACCGCGGTGACCTGTTTTGGATCGAGGGTATGTCGCAGCAATGCTCAATGTTTAACTTTCCGCCGTGCGATACGTTTACGCCTACCCGTTGGTTAGATGATGACGATGAGGTTAGTGTGGGTGAGGGTGTGTTTAAGGTCGTTCACTGTCCTGGGCATACGCCTGGGCATGTGGTGTTTTATAATGAAGACGACCAGATGGCGTTGGTTGGGGATGTGTTATTTCATGGCTCTATAGGCCGCACAGATTTTCCGCAGGGTAATCATCAAGAGTTGATCGACTCGATTAAAAACAAGCTGTTTCCTTTAGGTGAGTCGGTCACGTTTATACCGGGTCATGGTCCAGGCTCGACATTGGGTGTTGAGATGACGAGTAATCCTTACGTTCGTTAAGGGAGTCGGGCGGTGTGGTCTGATAGTCGGCTGAGGACATCTCATGTAAGCGGCTGAGTGTCCGTTTAAACGGTTCTTTTAACAGCTCGCCCTTATAGAGTTGTTCTGCTATATCTTCGGCGTTGATGTATAGGTTAACGCGACAGTCGTACAGCTCGTCTATCAGGCTGATGAAACGTCTTGCTGGATCGTCATGGTTGTTTTGTACAACTTGGCGTAGACCTGTGGTGTTGAATGCGCCGACGCTATCTTCAGTCCCCCGTGCTTTGATCTGCTCTCGGCTCTGGCCTTGAAAACGCGGTACATTGCTTAAGCAGACATGTGCATAAGTTGAGGCGAGCTCAATATAGTCCCTTGCTGATCTAGGTCCTTCACAGAGATCCGAAAATTCAAACCAAATAACATCTTCGCTTCGGGCTATGCAATTTATCTTGCGTTTACACAGTGTCACGGGTTTAGTTATTTGGTCGCTGTAGTGGCGAGTTAGGCGGGTATATATTTTTTGTAGAGCGTTATTATCCTGTACAAAATAAGCTTGGCTTGGTGGGAGATCCCTGAGGCGATGGTCGTTGCCGTTATCTAAGGGGATGATATGCATAGCGTGTTTGATCATTTCAATTGATGGTAAAAAACGATCTCGATGTAGACCATCCGCATACAGTTGTTCAGGCTCTGTATTGGAGGTGCTAATGATAACCACCCCTTGTGCAAACAGTGCACGATACAGTCGCCCGAGTAGCATCGCATCACCGATATCGGATATAAAAAATTCGTCGAAGCATATAACACTGTATTTGCGGCTGAGTTCGCTGGCAATGTAGGTGAGTGGGTCGGGCTCGCCTGCGTGAATAAAAAGTTGCTGGTGGATCATCACCATAAATCGATGAAAGTGGAGTCTAATGTGTTTCTCTGGCGCTAAGCATTGGCAGAATAGATCCATTAGCATGGTTTTTCCTCGCCCTACAGGTCCCCAAATGTAAACCCCCGGTACAGATATAGGCTGTTTTAACCAGGTGGTGAGCCATTTCCTTTTATGTGTGTATTCCCGTTGCTGGAGTTGATCTAAACATTGCTGTAAACGCTGAACGATCTCGACTTGTGCTGGGTCGGGAGTCAGTTGAGCTCGCTTCGAAAGGTGTTGGTACTGTTGTTCGATAGAGTGGATAACAAGTGTCATAGGAAGCAGCTTATGGGTTGAGATGGTAAGGAGCGCTAATCATCTACATCTTAAAATTATTTATGCAGGAGTAGTGCGAGTTGGAAAAACGCATCATCAAGCTTCTTGTTCTTCTCAATCACCTGCTTTAATGGGGTGTCGGTGATAATGCTATCACGTACCCCAATCATGACGTCATTATAACCGGCACATAAATAATCAACGGCGGCCGCCCCTAAGCAGGATGCTAGGACACGGTCATGACCTGATGGACTGCCTCCCCGTTGTATATGTCCTAAAATGCAGACTTTTGCCTCTAGTTGATGTTGAGCTAATACGTTAGCTAGGTGGGTTGTTAAACCGGGTGTTTGTCCTTCGGCAACCACAATGATGCCGCTCGCGCCTTTGCCTAATAAACGATTATTCGCCAATTGGAAGCATATGGTTTCTGCTTTGGTTTCATATTCAGGAACGACAACCATCTCTGCGCCGCAAGCTATGCCTACGTGTGTCGCGATAAAGCCGGAGTTTCGCCCCATAACCTCGACTAGGAATAGACTTTCATGCGACAGGGCGGTATCACGTATTTTATCAATGGCATCTAGGGCGGTATTGACTGCTGTATCAAAACCTATCGTATCATCAGTCCCGTAAATGTCGTTGTCGATGGTGCCCGGTAGGCCGATCACATTAATATTGTTTTCTTGAGTGAGTAGGTGCGCGCCAGTCAGTGAGCCATCTCCACCAATAACGATTAACGCATCGATATCTTTTTCTTTTAAGACCATCGCTGCTTGGTGGCGAACCGCTGGGTCCTTAAAGGCTAAGCAGCGGTCGCTTTTTAATAATGTGCCCCCCCGTTGAACGATATTTGTCACTGATGCCGAATTCATTTCGGTCATATCGCCGATGATTAAGCCGCTGTAACCCTTAGTGACGCCATAAACTTTGATCCCCTTATGTAATGCCGCACGCACAACGCCTCGAATGGCGGGATTCATCCCAGGGGAGTCTCCTCCGCTGGTTAATATTGCAATCGCCCGAGGTTTTTTATCGCTTGAGGGTAGAGAGGGGATCTTATACATGTGAACCTCAATAAAGGGTTTATCTCTTTTTAAACTTTAATTGCCCTTGTCGATAAGGGCAAATCTATTTGTAAACTATAGTTTGCCTGCGCTGTAAGACGTCTGTATTAATATGGATTAATTCGGCGGCATGGGAAGAGGTATGATGGGGTGCTTCTCATGCTTAGTGGGGCAAAGCTGGATTGTGCTCCCGTTGGTTCTCTCTCAGGAGTTTTTAGTTGTGTTCTATTCGCGTTTTTTTATAAATCTAGGACTGTGGGTTGTGCTTTTTTCAGGCATGGCTGTTGATGTGGCCGCTGCTGAGTCGATCACTCTTGGTAGTGGCGGTGTAACCGGGGTTTATTATCCAGCGGGTAGAGCGTTGTGTCGTTTAGTGAATAAGGAACGCTCAACACACGGTATTCGTTGTGCGGTTGAATCCACCAGTGGCTCCCTCTATAACTTGGACGCCTTGGGTGCTCAAGAACTTGATTTAGGCATTACGCAGTCCGATTGGGAGTACCATGCCTATAAAGGGTCGGGGCAATTACTCGATGTTGCGGCTAACTCGGATTTGCGCACAGTGTTTTCGATGCATACGGAAGCGTTTACCGTCGTTGCGCGTGAAGATAGTGGTATCCGCAGTATTGATGATATTAAAGGTAAACGAGTTAATCTTGGGAATCCAGGGTCGGGGCAGTATGCAACGATGAAAATGTTGATGAAGGCTAAGGGCTGGACAGAGGATGATTTCTCTCGTGTTTTTGAAATGAGTGCCTCAAATCAAGCGACAGCGTTATGCAATGACCAGATCGATGTCATGGTTTATATTGTTGGCCATCCGAGTGGTGCAATTAAGGAAGCGACTACCTCATGTCGTAGTGTAATAGTGGATGTGACAGGGGATGAGGTGGATCAGTTGATTAATAGTCACAGCTATTACCGTTTTGCTTCTATTCCTGGGGGAATGTATCAAGGCAATAAGCGAGAAGTGGCGACATTTGGTGTAGGTGCTACGCTTATCTCTTCAGCGCATGTTTCAGACACTGTCATTTATCAGGTGGTTAGATCGGTGTTTGAGCATTTTGACGAATTTAAACGATCGCATCCTGTTTTTGCGCGTCTAACTAAACAGCAAATGGTTGCAGATAGCCTGTCGGCCCCCTTTCATGCGGGCGCCGTTAAGTACTATAAAGAAGTGGGGCTGCTAAAATAGAGCCTTATTGTTTACGCTTTAACCAAAAAGCACGGAGTAACCCTTTAATCTCACTTTTCTTCCTTTATTTTGCAGTTTTTTAGTTTTGGCTGTTGACGTTGTTTAGGAAGTGTCTATAATTCGCCGTCCTTGCTTAGGGAGGCCCGCAAAGCGGCGCTGAATG
>NZ_LUTS01000168.1 GCF_001597735.1 Neptuniibacter pectenicola | reverse complement strand
GCTAAACCATACTGTCAAACCACCTTCTAACCGACAACCATTCTTATGATCAATAACTTAGTTTTCCGTCCCGGTTTATCTTCAATGTGTCCCAAAAAATAAGATTAACGAAACAGGGAGGATAAATATTAGGAAATAGGAGTTTGCGGTTTTTAAGTGAGACGAATCGGTGCGGCTTACGCAGGTAATGTGTACTTATCCAATCAAATACGTGATAAATAAGGAACAAGATAATGAATAGCCCTA
>NZ_LUTS01000167.1 GCF_001597735.1 Neptuniibacter pectenicola | reverse complement strand
ACTTCCTATTAATAAACCGTGACCTAATTTATTGTTTTTCCTAGACCTAACAGATTTACCAATATTACTGGTTGCGGCTTCAGGTAGCTTTCGAGTCTCGTATGGAGTGACTTGTACCGATATCTTCAGTTCGTAGTAGTCGTTTAATAGTTGCTCTAACGTACGAATGTTTCGGCTATTTTGACCGAGCAACATGGTGTATTGAATCAAATGTCGATTGCTATTTTCTAAGCCTGACAAATGATA
>NZ_LUTS01000166.1 GCF_001597735.1 Neptuniibacter pectenicola | reverse complement strand
CCGTGTTAGAAGAAACCGACCGATTACCATGTTTCGCTACAGTTCCACCAGCGGCTGCCACAACAAAAGAACAAGCACTTGAGACATTAAAAAGATTTGCACTGTCACCACCGGTTCCAACGATATCAACAGCATTAGGCTTGGATATCGAAACAGGGATCATTAATTCACGCATCACATTGGCAGCACCAATAATCTCAGCAACACTTTCGCCTTTCATTCGCAGCGCAATCAATAGGCCACCAAT
>NZ_LUTS01000165.1 GCF_001597735.1 Neptuniibacter pectenicola | reverse complement strand
CGAAACAAGATGCTATCTAATCGATGCTTAAGCTCATCGATTGAGAAAGGCTTCATAATAAGCTCATCAGGGCGGCTATCAATTGCATGCAAAATAACTTCTTGCGACGAATCGCTGGTCATAAAAACCCAGCACGCACTTGGTTTTATATAACCGAGATAGCTGCTCTCTTCAAGAATTTGAATACCGGAAACACTGTCATTGATGTTATGACCGAGCAGAATAACATCCTAGTTATTGTCGGATA
>NZ_LUTS01000164.1 GCF_001597735.1 Neptuniibacter pectenicola | reverse complement strand
CCGACTCTTGAGTTCGACCGTAAGGTAAGATCACCCCATATTGAACCCCAACACCCAAAGCGGCCATCGTTACATCGCGATACTGAGAACCACCAAGTGCAGCGTTGGTAATTTGAAGTCCCGTATTGGCTAACTGTGATTGTGATAAACGTTCGTTACTGTGGTCAGCCAAAACGTGAGCCACCTCATGGCCTATAACTGTAGCGAGTTGGTCTGGGGTTACTGCTACATTCAACAGCCCTGTATA
>NZ_LUTS01000163.1 GCF_001597735.1 Neptuniibacter pectenicola | reverse complement strand
TTTATATTACCTGACGGTAAAGGCAGTGAATACTACCTAATTTGCTATAACTTCTATGACTCCTGACCATATCACAATCAATCCTAAAGTCAGTCTGACTTATTGTGTAAAAATACAGTATGCATGAAACAGCCCACATAGAGTGGGCTGTATTGTATGATTTGAGGCAGTGTTTTATGAAGGGTTATCTAGCTCAACCGTGTATCGGATTTGATACGTGGTGTTGGGGGCAATGGTTCCATGTAGAG
>NZ_LUTS01000162.1 GCF_001597735.1 Neptuniibacter pectenicola | reverse complement strand
GTTGAAGAAGGTGGTATCGATAGCCTGATCAACAAAAGCCGTAGAGCACCGAATCCCAAGAACAGAGTGGATGAAGCAACAGAACAAGCTGTCGTTGCTTATGCTATTGAACAACCCGCTCATGGTCAGCACCGTACCAGTAATGAACTACGTAAGTCGGGTGTCTTTGTATCAGGTAGTGGCGTCCGTTCAATTTGGGTTCGACATAATCTTGAGAACTTTAAAAAGAGGCTGAAAGCTTTAGAAGATA
>NZ_LUTS01000161.1 GCF_001597735.1 Neptuniibacter pectenicola | reverse complement strand
TTAAGAGGCCTTTTGCGTCAATGTGCACAAGCTGGGGAATGCTGATGGCTTACTCATATACTGAGAAAAAACGTATCCGTAAGGATTTCGGTAAACTGCCGCCCGTTTTGGATGTGCCATACTTGCTGGCAATTCAGCTTGAATCCTACCGTAACTTCTTGCAGGAAGGTAAAAATTCTGCAGAGCGTGGGGAACTGGGTCTGCATGGTGCCTTTAAATCTGTCTTTCCAATGGTCAGCTTTTCCGGCAA
>NZ_LUTS01000160.1 GCF_001597735.1 Neptuniibacter pectenicola | reverse complement strand
CAGGGAAAGAGATCTTAAACAGCACATGGTCCATAACATAGGTGCCGTAGTCCTGAGTAAACTTGAAGGTCCGATCATCGGGTGTTTGTAACTGCTGGTCTTTATTGGTTTTAGAAAAAGACACATCGTAGAACCCCCATTGCGGCGCGGTCAGTACGCCGGGAATGCCCATTTCACCCCGCAATGACATATCGGCTAGACGGACTGCTCGAGACGTAGCATCCCCCGCCGCCCATGATTTACGTGAGCC
>NZ_LUTS01000159.1 GCF_001597735.1 Neptuniibacter pectenicola | reverse complement strand
AGAAGAGGAAGAGAAGGAGGGGGAAAAAGAAAATGAAAGGGGGAGGAAGAAAGGAGAGGGGAGGAAAAGAAGAAGAAGGGAAAAGAAGAGGGAAGGGAGGGGAGGGAAAAAGGAGGAAAAAGAGAGGGGGGGAGGAAGGGAAAGAAGAGGGAGAAAAGGGAGAGGGAGGGAGAAGGAAAGAGAAGGAAGAAGGGGGGGAGGAAAAGGAGAAAAAAAGGGGGGTGGGGGCTGATGTACCTGCAGTATTGACG
>NZ_LUTS01000016.1 GCF_001597735.1 Neptuniibacter pectenicola | reverse complement strand
CGAATTATAGACACTTCCTAAACAACGTCAACAGCCAGAACTAAAAAACTGCAAAATAAAGGGAAAAAAGTGAGATTAGGCGAGTATTAGGACGAAATTGATTACTTAGCGATCAAAACGGCGAACAACCTATACCCCAGACACAAAAATGCCGCTTAGGGTATAAGCGGCATCAAACGTTCTTCTCTTAAAATACAAAAGACCTCTTAGTCTTTTGAATCACGCGACTCTCTCACCGCTTGCTCAAACTCTTCTTCGTATTTGTAGTCATCGTCATCATCCTCATCGTCGTCCGCATCTTCGCTTGCTTCCTCATGCTCATCTTCCTCATCGTCTTTCGTTGGTTTGACGAAAATAACACCTAAGATGATGCCGGATTCAAATAACAACCACATAGGTAACGCTAACAAGCTCTGGGAGATAACATCAGGTGGAGTCAACAACATACCTAAAACAAAGCAACCTACAATAACGTATGCGCGCTTATCACGAAGACCTTGCACAGTGGCTGCACCAGACCAAATAAGCAATAAGGTCGCTATAGGTATTTCAAACACAATACCAAATGCAAAAAAGAGTTTAAGTACAAAATTAAGATAGCTACTGATGTCAGTCATGACCGCTACATTTTCAGGCCCTACGCTGGTAAAGAAGCCAAAAATCAAAGGAAAGACAACAAAGTAGGCAAACGCTATCCCGGCATAAAACAGAAAAATACTAGACGCCAGCAGCGGCACTGCAAACTTCTTCTCATGCTGATAAAGCCCTGGTGCAATAAATCCCCATATCTGATGCAGAATAAAAGGCATAGCCGCAAAGATGGCGGCTACTAACGTCAGTTTAAACGGTGCGAAAAAGGGAGAGGTTACATCGGTCGCTATCATGCTGGTGCCTTCCGGCAGCAATGCAGTCAAGGGTGTGGATAGATAGGTATAAAGGTCATTGGCAAAATAGAATAACCCTAGGAAGATACCTAGAATGATCAACAGTACATACATCAACCTTTGGCGTAGTTCTACCAAGTGGGTAATAAGAGGCTGTTCTTGGTCTTGATCTGGAACGCTCTGTTGGTTGCTCATGATTTATCAACCTTGTCCGTTTCTTCAACGGGTTGAACATCTTTAGCTTTCTGAGCATCGTCTGCTTGCGCTTGCAGCTCTTCAACCGGCGTCGTTTTTGCTGCTATAGGTGAATTCTCGCCAAGAATATCAAAAGGCTGCTGCATATCGCTCAGCTCCTTATCGAGCTCTTCTTTTTTGATGGCGGTCGTTCTTTTTAGCTCATCAATTTTAAGCTCTTGGCTAATTTCTGCCTGAATGGAGCCAACCGTACGACGGATACGCCCTACCCATAAGCCCACGGTTCTAATTGCGGTGGGCAATTTCTCCGGGCCGAGCACAACCAGTGCGACAATCGCAACAATCAATATTTCGGCAAAACCGATATCAAACATTTATCGTGGCCAACTATTTATCAGTTTTCTGCTCTTCTTTTACATCTGCTTTATTCGCATCTGTAAAATCGGCATCGTCCTGCTTTAATTGTTTGTTATCCGCTTCTTCCTGAGCTATTTCTTCATCGCTCATCGCTTTTTTGAAGCCTTTAACCGCACCACCTAAGTCACTACCAATATTTTTGAATTTTTTAGTACCAAAAATCAAAATAATAATGGCGAGAACAATCAGAAGCTGCCAGATACTAATACCGCCTAAACCCATTGTTATTCTCCGTCGTTAAATCGAGAGGGATCTCCCCCCCCCCTAATTTATGCAAATAGACCTTAGCCTTTTTGTCTTGATGCCTTCTCTTCCAAACCTGAAAGATCAAAGCGTCGTGCTAATTCATCTAATACTACCTGAGGATTCTCACCAAGATGTGACAGTGCGACTAAACTATGGAACCAAAGATCCGCTGTTTCATAAATAACGTCTTTGTTATCACCACTGACCTGCGCATCTTTTGCTGCCAGTATAGTTTCGGTCGCTTCTTCGCCCACCTTCTCAAGAATCTTATTCAAACCTTTTGCATGCAAACTTGAGACATATGAACTATCCGGCGATGCCGATTTTCGCTCTTCTAATACATTACCTAGTTGAGTTAGTACATCACTCATCACATATCTCTCTTTAATCAATACTAATTTTCGTTGCGGAAGCATACCCGAACAATATTACTTCCACCATCCCTCGATAGGGAACCTTAAACTCGTTTAAATAAAAGCGCCCCACCCAGAATAGCCAAAACCCAGCTACTCACGGGGAGAGAACATAACCAAAGCTGTAGTTCAGGACTACCAGCAACAACGCTGCCGCCAATCAATATCACAGCAAGGTAGCTACGCCGTTTACTTTTAGCCTCCAGCTCATCTTTCGCTTGCTGGTAAGCGCGCAGATCCCTCATTCTTATATTATCGAGATTCCGTACTTGGCTGAGTGCATCAAATACGAGCTGGGGCATATGAGGGAGCTTTTCCAGCCAATCAGGCGCTTGTTGCTTGATGGTGCGGTAAACGCCTTTTGGCCCCATACGCTCTTTCATCCAGTTTTCTAAAAAGGGCTTCGCCGTTTTCCATAAGTCGAGATCGGGATAAAGCTGACGCCCAAGCCCTTCGATATTCAACAGAGTCTTTTGCAACAACACCAACTGTGGCTGGACTTCCATATTAAAGCGGCGAGCGGTCTGAAATAGGCCAAGTAACACCTGACCGAAAGAGATCTCTTTTAATGGCTTTTCAAATATAGGCTCACACACGCTTCTAATTGCGGTTTCAAACGCATCGACGTTGGTATCCGCAGGCACCCAGCCGGAATCTACATGTAACTGCGCAACTAAACGGTAATCCCGTTTAAAGAAGGCTAAGAAGTTTCGTGCGAGATAACTTTGATCTTCAGGTGTTAGCGAACCAATAATCCCAAAATCTACCGCGATATACTGCGGCTGCGAAGGGGTATTACGAGAAACGAAGATATTGCCTGGGTGCATATCGGCATGAAAGAAGCTGTCTCTAAACACTTGGGTAAAAAAGATCTCTACACCCCGCTCTGCAAGCAGTTTCATATCGGTATGCTGAGCGGCTAACTGCTCAAGGTCTGCCACTGGAATGCCGTGAATACGCTCCATAACGAGTACATTAGCGCGGGTAAAATCCCAGTAAATTTCAGGGATATATAGAACATCACTGTTATCGAAGTTACGTCGCAGCTGTGAACCGTTCGCGGCTTCTTTACGCAGGTCTAACTCATCAAAGATCGTTTGCTCATATTCAGCCACCACCTCTACCGGGCGAAGACGACGCCCCTCTTCCCACACGGTATGGACGAGACGTGCCAAGGTAAAAAGCAGATCCACATCTTTACGAATAGTTTTACTGATGCCAGGGCGGATAACCTTAACAACCACATCGCGCCCATCGAACATCGTTGCTTCATGCACTTGAGCAACCGACGCAGAGGCGAGCGGCTCAACCTCAAATGAGCTAAACAGTTCGGACACCGGTTGTCCCAACGCAGTTTCAATTAAGGTCTGCGCTTGGGGGCCGGAAAATGGTGGTACACGGTCCTGTAGTTTTTTGAGCTCCTCAGACAGCTCATCCGTAAGCAGATCTCGTCGTGTAGAGAGCATTTGACCAAATTTAACAAAAACGGGCCCTAAGGCTTCTAAAGCAAGACGAATACGAACCGCTTCAGGTTTTGATGCCGGAATAAACAAGCGCCAAGGTAGTAGCCAAAACAGAATACGAACATACCAAGGCAGTGATAAACCCAAAAAGATGGTATCAAGACGGTAGCGAGCAAAAACTTGGATGATTTTTAGAATACGTGAAAGACGCTTCACAACAGAGAAACCTTACTTAAAATGATAGTGGTATAAAAATAAGCACGCTATTTAGTACGGACTAAATTGCGACCGTCTTCTTTTGCTTGGTATAACGCTTCATCTGCACGGTTGAATACTTCATCGAGGGAGTCGCCCTCTTGAATCTCAGATACACCAAATGACATGGTGATCGTAACCGGCTTACTATGAAAGTTAAATGGACTTTTAGCCAGTGAAAGTCTTAATTTATCCATCGCTTGCGCAGCTTCAGCAGCGGACGTCGACGGCAGAATAATAACAAATTCTTCGCCACCATAACGTGCAGCAAAGTCAGTCACTCTAATATTTTTGCTGATAACTTTCGCGACAAGACGCAGTACTTTATCGCCCGCAAGGTGCCCAAAGCTATCATTAACCTGTTTAAATAGATCAAGGTCCGCCACAACAACAGTAAACGCGGTTCTATAACGCGACCAACGCTCATACTCTTGGACAATATATTCATCATACGCTGCACGGTTCGGCAACCCCGTCAACGGATCAGTTCTTGCGCGTAATCGCTCCTCTTCCATATGCGCTTTTACTTTACGGGTCTCCTGCTCCATCTCATCGACTTTGCCGATTAAGTCTTCATAGCGCCCCTGTAATCGACTCTCACGCTCCTCTTCTTTCTTTTTAAAACTATCCATGGCCCGCACTAGGCCCGAGAGTTGAACCGATACTGCCGTCTTTAAATCTTTAATATCGTTGGTGTTTTTAACCGTATGATGAAGCTGCTTTACATCTTTACGTACCTGATGATCCAGCGCCCTTTGATTCTGCCCAATCTCTTGCTGCTCGTGACGACTATCGACAACAAAGGTCTGCACTTCGGTTAATCGAGAACTTAATTCTAAAAGATAATTCTCAAAATCATCGCTTGTGTTGCTGGTCGACTTGATCACCAGCTTAACAACACAATGAACAATATCCGGTAGATGGGGTAATTCAAAACCACTTTCAATACGCTTAACCAACGCTCTCGCATCGGGTGCTTCATCCTTAGGTACGCTGAGCCCGCTAATAAGCTCCAATAACTCTGCGCCTATATGCTTTAACAGGATACGCACTTCATCGCCAAGGGCATCAACAGACGCGGTGGTGTCTAAAGCAAAATCGCTGCTGTCCAACGACGCATCACTTTCCGTGCCGGTTTCAACATGGCTCTGCAACTCGATAAAATCACCGAGTAACGTAGGTAAGTTATAGAATTTGTCTGTTATCTCATGGCTACGTTTTTCAAGCGTATCAAGAAGGTTCTGGGATCGACTATTTTGTACTTGGGTACGTAACATGCGGACCCACTTTAAAAGGGCAGCCACCGTATCCCGCGCCTGCTGATCTCTCGCCTCTTCTCTACTTTTAACCTGTGTTTCTACACGTTTTGTCGTTTTTTTCAACGCCGCTAAGTGCTCTACACACCCGGTTTGCAACAAAGGCTTTAATTGAGATAGTTCAGCATCAAATTGCGGACTTTCACCCTCTAGCGCAACAGATAAATAACCTGCAAGCTGCCGTAGTTGTCGCTCAGCATCAGCACTTTTGCGCTCTTGCAGCTCCAACTCGTGAGTCAATTCCCTATATTTCTTTTTCCAGTCCATTTGTTCTTCTGCCACTCTGAATCCTCAGGCTACCGTAACCACAAATCAGATCTCTTCATGTTAGTGCAACTCACTAATTCACACTAGAGCTTAATAGCAAACAGATAAAAAAAACGCCCCTTAAGGGCGTTTTTTTAGCATACTAAGATCTATTGTGCGGCAGCGCGTTCTTTATCAACAAGAAAATCGACGACTTTCAGCATCTCTTGTTGGCCACCCGCCATCTGAGCACTGATACGGTACTTACCATTTACAATCATTGCTGGCACACCTTCAACACCATAACCACGCAATTTAGAATCCCCTTGCTTTAACTTCATATTCACCGCAAAAGAATTATACATTTTATCAAACTGCGCCCCATCAACACCCAAATTTGAGTAGTAGGTGGAGAAGTCATTTACGCCCGTAAAGCGGCGACGCTCAACATGAATCGCATGAAAGGTTGCTTCATGGGTTTTATCCAGCGTTTTCATCAGCTCTGATGCATAAAAAGCACGTGCCATTGGTTCCCAGCTACGCCCAAAGACCACAGGAATACGCACAAAATTGACATCATCTGCTTTTTTACTGTTCCAGTTTTTAATGTAAGGCTCGAAGCTATTACAGTGAGGGCATGGGTAACCAAACATTTCGACCACTTCAACTTTGCTCTGATCAAGCGCACGAACAGCCGTTGGTATTTTAACGTAATGCACACCTTCCCGATAATCTTCTGCTTGAGCGAGTAAAGGAAACAGCAAAGCGACTAATATAAAGCCAATTCTTTTCATTCTATTTTGTGCTCCGAACAATCAATGTGTAAGAGGTGGACATAAACCTAGACTATAAAGTTCCATCTTCTCAAAAAAACAGCTATAAAAAAAGGCAGCTTACGCTGCCCTTTTTTAACCAGAACTGAATTTACTTACTCAGTCCCTGAATATAGCTAGCGACAGCTTTAATTTCAGTATCGCTCAGCTTACCCGCAGTATCACGCATCATGCCTTGAGGATCGTTAGCACGCTCGCCCGTACGGAAAGAGTGTAACTGCTTCTCAGTGTACGCAGCATGCTGACCACCAATCGCAGGGAAACCCGCTTGCTCGTTACCTGCACCTGTAGGTGAGTGACATGCTGTACACGCAGCAACGCCTTTCGCAGCAATACCTGAACGGTAAATTTTCTGACCTTGCTCAACAAGGTCTTTAGCTGCATGACCTACCGTGCCTTTTTGCTTAGCAAAATAAGCCGCTATGTCAGCAATATCTTGATCATTTAAACCATTTAGCAGACCTGTCATTTCAACGACAGCCCGGTTACCTGATTTAATTTCGTTAAGCTGCTTGATCAGATACGCTTCATTCTGACCCGCAAGTTTAGGGAAGTTTGCCACTGCACTGTTACCGTCAGCACCGTGACAAGCACCACATACAGCTGTTTTGCCTTTTCCTGCAGCAGCATCACCTGCCGCATGAGCTACACCAGTAAGACCTATGGTCACAAGCAAGCTAATCAGTAGTTTATTCATCGACGAACCCAGACTCTTGATTAAAATTATGTTTGATCTATGTAAAACACTAATGGTTTTACGTTGACCAATGTTATCCTCACTTCCCTGCAGACTAGAGCTAAAACCTGATCGCAGGTAAAATTGGCGCAATTATAAACCAATATCCACACAAACTGGAACGACAATCTCTGTTCCTTTAGTAGCGATTACCAAAAAAGCGGCCCAAAATATGTCATCAGA
This sequence comes from Neptuniibacter pectenicola, assembly GCF_001597735.1. GTDB lineage: Bacteria > Pseudomonadota > Gammaproteobacteria > Pseudomonadales > Balneatricaceae > Neptuniibacter > Neptuniibacter pectenicola. The sequence goes on along the minus strand of NZ_LUTS01000016.1, from coordinate 37,025 downwards.
TCAATTAACCGTTCACTATAACAGCGCACGATTCAATAAAAGTGCGGCAAAATTACACCAGTGTCCGGAAGACGTAGGTGCAGAAGTTGCGTTTGCTGGCCGCTCAAATGCGGGAAAATCTAGCGCAATTAACACGCTAACCAACAACGGAAAACTGGCACGGACATCAAAAACCCCTGGCCGAACACAATTAATCAACTTTTTTGACCTAAATATTGAAGGGTTACGTATTGTTGACCTTCCCGGCTACGGTTACGCAAAAGTACCGATTGAGATGAAACAGCATTGGCAACAACATCTTGATGAATATCTACAAAAGCGCCAATGCTTACAAGGTGTCGTGTTGGTGATGGATATACGCCACCCGATGAAAGAGTTTGATCATATGATGGTCAACTGGTGTCAAACCTCTCATATGCCATTGCATGTATTGCTAACAAAATCGGATAAGCTGAAAAAAGGCCCTGCGCAGTCAACACTCCTGACGATCCGTAAAGAGCTGACTGAAGTGCTGGGTGACCTCGTAACGCTACAAACGTTTTCTGCGTTGAAAAAACAGAACGTAGATCAGCTTCGTCAGCGTTTAGATTCTTGGCTTTTACCAGAGCAAGACGAGCAGCCGGAAGAATAAGCGACCTAGAACAAAAAAAAGCCCTGGGAATCGTTAAAAGGGGAACGATTGAGACCTCAGGGCTTTAATACTTGCTGTAAAGGGCCACAACCATCTTGCTAAACGTGACCCTTAAACAGTAGACAGGCGTTTTCAACAATCGTTCCATCCGCCCCTTCATTAGACACGGATAGATTAGTGCGCCTGCTCCCAGTTATCGCCAACACCGGCCTCTACAAGTAAAGGCACATCCAGATCCGCCGCACCAGACATCTGCTGCTTAACCTCATCAACAAACGCGTCAACTTGGTCTTCTCGTACTTCAAAAACCAACTCATCGTGCACCTGCATAATCATACGCACATCGTAGTCGGCACCGGCCAACCAGTTATCCACAGATACCATCGCCCGTTTAATGATATCTGCCGCCGTTCCCTGCATCGGCGCATTGATCGCTGTACGCTCAGCCGCTTGGCGACGCATAGCATTCTTCGCTTTAATCTCTGGTAGGTATAGCCGGCGGCCAAAAATGGTTTCTACATAACCCTGCTCTTGGGCTTTCGTACGTACATCGTCCATATAATTCTGCACCCCAGGATAGGTCGCAAAATAATGTTCAATATACTGCCCCGCCTCTTTACGGCTGATCCCTAGCTGTTTAGCCAAGCCAAACGCAGACATGCCATAAATCAAGCCAAAGTTGATCGCTTTGGCACTACGGCGTTGATCGCTGCTCACCTCATTAAGGTCAACCTTAAACACCTCCGCCGCCGTAGCACTATGTATATCCGCGCCTTTAGAGAAGGCCTCTAATAAGCCTTTATCTTGTGAGAGGTGCGCCATAATGCGCAACTCAATCTGGGAGTAATCGGCTGCGACGATTTTATAGCCTTTCGGCGCGATAAACGCATGACGAATTCTGCGCCCCTCTTGGGTGCGAACGGGAATATTCTGTAAATTGGGGTCTGTTGAAGATAAACGTCCGGTTGCTGTAACCGCCTGATGGTAGGAGGTATGAATACGCTGGGTTCTAGGGTTAATCATCAGCGGCAGCTTATCGGTGTAGGTCGACTTTAATTTACTTAAGCTACGGTGCTCCAAAATTCGTTTGGGAAGCGGGTACTCCAATGCCAGTTCTTGTAAGACATCTTCTGCGGTAGACGGCGCACCTTTCGGTGTCTTTTTAATCACCGGAATCCCTTGCTCTTCAAATAAGATCTGCTGTAACTGCTTAGGCGACGCTAAATTAAACTCTTTACCTGCAATCTCATACGCCTCTCGCTCTAACTCGATCATACGAGCAGCTAGCTCGATACTTTGCTCGCCTAAGACCTTAGGGTCCACTAACGCGCCATTACGTTCAATATGTGACAACACTGGAATCAAAGGCTTTTCTATCTCAGTAAACACCTTCGAAAGCTTTTCATCTTTACTCAGCTGCGCATCAATCGCTTGATGCAGTCTTAACGTAATATCAGCATCTTCCGCCGCATAGGGACCGGCTTGCTCCAGTTCAATCTGGTTGAATGTCAGCTGTTTTTTGCCTTTGCCTGCTATATCTTCGAATTTAACCGTTTTAACACCGAGGTAACGGTCGGCCAAACTGTCCATATCATGACGGGACGCTGTCGAGTTGAGTACATAGGACTCCAGCATCGTATCAAAAGCGATACCTTTCATCTCGATGCCATAATTTGCCAACACATTCATATCATATTTAATATGTTGGCCTGCTTTCTTATGCTCATCACTTTCAAGCAGCGGTTTAAGTTTTTCTAATAACCGCTCACGGCTAATCTGCTCAGGCGCCCCCATATAGTCATGGGCCACCGGAACATACGCGGCCTTACCGGGCTCTATAGCAAATGAAACCCCTACCAGCTCAGCCTCCATATAGTTCAAACTGGTGGTTTCCGTATCAAAAGCAAACAGATCAGCTGTGGATAACCGGTCAATCCAGCGATCTAACTCCGCTTCATCGAAGATGACCTCATAATCAACATTGTCCGGCGCCGCGGGTAGAGCGCTTGCCTCTTCAATTAATTCAGGCGACGCACCGCCACCGGTTTGAAGGTCGACCAACCAAGAACGAAACTCAAACTCTTCAAATAACTCAATTAATGCAGCGGTATCCGGCTCCGGCTTTTTAAAATCAGAAATGGTTTCATGCAGCTCCACATCAAGCTTAATAGTTGCCAGTAGATAGGATAGCTCCGCTTTATCTCTATTCTCTTCGAGCTTTTTCGCCATGGTTTTGGAACCACGAAAACCTAAATCCGCTATTTTATCGAGGTTTTCATAGAGATCTTTAATGCCGCCAATACCCTGTAAGAGCGCCAACGCTGTTTTCTCACCAACACCAGGGACCCCTGGGATGTTATCGACCTTGTCACCCATTAATGCGAGGAAGTCGATAATGAGCTCAGGCGGAATACCAAACTTTTCACGTACGCCATCAACATCCATCAAGGTATCGGTCATGGTGTTGATCAACATGACATGCTTATCCACCAGCTGCGCCATATCTTTATCGCCGGTCGATATAATCGTATCAACACCCTGTTCGTTTGCTTGGGATGCAAGCGTTCCAATCACATCATCCGCTTCAACCCCGTCCTCAATAATCAGAGGCATGCCCATTGCTTTCACAATTTTATGAATGGGATCCACTTGGCTGCGAAGATCATCTGGCATCGGCGGGCGTTGCGCTTTATAGTCGCTATAAATCTCATCGCGAAAAGTTTTTCCTTTTGCATCAAAGATGACGGCAATCGGGCTTTCTGGATATTGTTTAATCAGACTTTTCAACATAGAGGTGACCACTCGGATCGCCCCCGTAGGCACGCCCGCAGAATTTCTTAAGTCTGCTTGCTGAGACGCGAAAAAAGCACGGTATAAATACGAGGAGCCGTCGACTAGAATAAGAGGTGAGTTGGATATTTGGCGCTGTTCGCTCATCTGTACATCCGAGTTGGTTATCATCAAGGGACAGATCATAGTCGATAAGTTAAGTCGTCTAAAGAAGTCTTCATATATTAAAGAAGGAAGTGTTATGAAAAAGTTACTATTCGCCGCGTTATTATTGATTACACCGCTGGCGCAAGCTGAAGTGCCTCCGCTTGTGGATGAGAACGATCCACAAATTACAATTTACAACGACTCAGATAAAACCTATTACGAATACCGTATCAATGGGGAATTAAAAGAGATTAAAGTCGTGCCTAAACAAGGTAAGACATACTACTTAATCCCAGCCCCAGGCGAAGGCGACTTTATCCGTCAAGAAGAGTCACAGATGTTAATCCCTAAATGGGTACTATTCCGCTGGTAAGCACCCTACCCACTAATCAGAATTGAGTAACGCTTTTGGCTGTTTATACACAACTAGATCAAGATGATCTGAACCAACTACTTAACGATTTTGATCTTGGTTCACTGGTCAATTTTAAAGGCATTGAAGGGGGTATTGAAAATACCAACTACTTCCTGTCATTGAAAAAAGAGGGCGTTCAATGTGAGTATGTACTCACACTCTTCGAAGAACTTGATCACGAAGAGCTGCCCTACTTTATTGAACTTTGCCAATGGTTATCTGATCGGCATATCGACGTGCCTTTTGCGATCCAAGACCGTAATGGTATTGGCCTTAAAAAGCTAAAAAACCGCCCAGCCGCTATCCAGCCTCGCTTTTATGGCGAGCATGTAGGCCAAGCGGAGCTAACGGCTGACCACTGTGCTGCAATAGGTCAAGTATTAGGCGAGTTTCACGTAGCCGCCGCTGACTTCTACTTACAGCGCCAAGCCCACCGTGGCGTTTTCTGGTGGCGCAGAGAGAGTGAACTGATTGTCCCTAAGCTCTCAGCCGAAGATCAAAAGCTATTAAAAGATGAAGTGCACCGCTTTGACCAACTGAGAGAAAACCCCAGCGATATCAAAGTAGGCACCATTCACGGCGACCTTTTCCACGACAATGTGCTCTTTCAAGGAACCCGTGTCAGCGCCGTATTGGATCTTTATAATGCGGCCACCGGGTTTCTGCTATTTGATCTAGCTATTGTTGCCAATGATTGGTGTAGCAATCCGGACGGCTCTATTGATCACGCTCGAGAACATGCACTTCTGGACGCTTACAACAAAGCACGGCCCTTCACCCAAGGGGAGCGAGACGCCTGGGCAGTACTAAGCTGCACCGCCGCTATGCGCTTCTGGCTCTCTCGACTCATTCCTTGGTTAGATAAAAACAGCGCCCAAAAGCTAAAAGATCCAGATGAGCTCAAGCGCATCTTACTCTTCCGGCGACAGAACCCAAGCCAACTCCCCGATTAAGCTCCGTCCCCTGTAGGTAAGCCTATTCAGCCCTACAGGGGCGTTAATCTATCGCCGAGCGGGACAATTCCTCCCTCCCTTCCCCCTTAGTTACTATTAAAGTCCATAGCAGCTGTTATAATCCTTAACTGATTATTTATACAGTGACTGAAGAGTAGCAATGGACGTAACCCATATAATCGATTCCCTAAATGATGCCCAGCGTAGCGCTGTAACGGCGCCCGTACAGAACCTACTTGTACTTGCCGGTGCAGGATCGGGTAAAACCCGCGTACTGGTCCACCGTATCGCTTGGCTTATTCAGATCGAGAAAATGTCACCCTATTCGATTATGGCGGTTACGTTTACCAACAAAGCGGCCAAAGAGATGCGGGGGCGTATAGAAGAGTTATTGGGCATTAACCCCCAAGGGATGTGGGTCGGCACGTTCCATGGGCTAGCCCATCGCTTATTACGCTCCCATTGGCAGGATGCGGGGTTACAGGAAAACTTCCAGATCATGGACAGTGATGACCAGCTTAGGGTCATCAAGCGGCTCGCAAAAGAGATGAACTTGGATGATAAACGCTGGCCCGCACGCCAATTCCAGTGGTATATCAACGACAAAAAAGATGACGGCTTACGCGCTAAACACATTGAACCACGGAATGACCCAACCGATCGTAATATGCTATCCATGTATCACGCCTATGAAGCAGCCTGCGAACGGGGCGGCATGATCGACTTCGGTGAACTGTTACTGCGTTCACTGGAGCTGCTAAGAGACAAAAACCCTGCACTATTAGCCCATTACCAAGAACGCTTCCGCTACCTATTAGTGGATGAGTTTCAGGACACCAATAGCATCCAATACGCATGGTTACAGATGCTATGCGGCGGCCAACGAAAACTGATGGCAGTCGGAGATGATGACCAATCGATTTATGGCTGGCGTGGCGCCAAGATAGAAAACATTCAAAACCTTGCGGTCCACTTCCCCGGTACGGAAACCATCAAACTTGAGCAAAACTACCGCTCAACAGAAACCATCCTTCGGGCTGCGAATGAGGTTATCCGCAATAACCAAGGCCGCCTAGGAAAAGAGCTCCATACCGATGCGGGCGAAGGTGAGCCTATCTCGCTTTACTCCGCCTTCAACGAACAAGATGAAGCCCGTTTTATCGTCGATCAAATCAGCAAATGGGTCCAAGAGGGCAATGTCCGCAAAGAGTGCGCCATCCTCTATCGCTCAAACGCCCAGTCTCGCGTACTTGAGGAAGCGCTGATTCGCAGCGGAGTCCCTTACCGTATATACGGCGGCCAACGCTTTTATGAACGCTTAGAGATTAAAAACGCCCTCTCCTATCTACGCTTACTCAGTAATAGGGATGACGACACCTCCATGGAGCGTGTGATCAATGTCCCTACTCGAGGCATCGGCACCCGCACTATCGAAGTCATACGCGAGCATGCCCGCAGCCAATCCATCTCCATGTGGCGAGCCTCCAATGAGGTAGTCGAGCTTAAACGCTTACCTCCACGCGCAGCCAATGCGCTGCAAGGGTTTATCGATTTAATCAACCAGATGGCACAAGATACGGAAGACACGCTGCTTCATGAGCAGACTGAGCATGTTATTCAGCACGCAGGGTTGATCGAACACCACCAAAAAGAGAAAGGCGAAAAAGCCCAGTCACGGATCGAAAACTTGGAAGAGCTGGTCACCGCCGCTAAGCAATTTAACAGCCAGTGGGATGAGTTTTTGGATGAGGAGTTTAACTCGCCATTAGCCGCCTTCTTAGATCAAGCGGCACTAGATTCGGGCGACACCCAGGCCGATGATTTCCAAGACAGTGTACAGTTAATGACCTTACATTCGGCCAAAGGCTTAGAGTTCCCTCAGGTCTTCTTAGCTGGGGTTGAAGAAGGGCTATTTCCACACAAAATGTCGATTGAGGAACCGGGCCGTCTAGAAGAGGAGCGCCGCCTCTGCTACGTCGGGATCACCCGCGCCATGCAGAAACTTTATATAACCTATGCGGAATCACGCCGTTTGCATGGCCAAGACAACTACAATCGACCCTCTCGCTTCATTAGAGAGATCCCTAATGAACTGGTTGAAGAGGTCCGCCTCAATGCAAGCGTGAGTCGCCCAATGACGAGCCGCTATAACAGCGATACCGGCAGCAGCCTCTTCGGCAGTGGCTCTCTCAGCAGCAGTGAAGTACCTGATACTAACCTCGCCCTTGGCCAACGTGTAAGCCATAGTAAATTTGGTGAAGGCACCGTACTTAACTTTGAAGGCTCAGGCGCTAAGGCACGCGTGCAAGTCAATTTTGACTACGAAGGCAGTAAATGGCTGGTTGTGGGGTTTGCTAACCTGCAAACACTGTAAGCCGCGGCACCGAGGTTCGATCACGCTTCTCCATTATGCAGCGTGATCGACCTTTAACATTAGCTTAGGCCTCAACCCGTGATCGTCGCTGAAAAACACTGGGGGTTACGCCCAGCACTCGACGGAAAAACTTAATAAAGTTAGTCGTCTCACTAAACCCTAAATAAAAACCCACCTCCGCAACGGATGCACGGCTATGTGCCAACATTCTCTGCGCCTCCAATGCTATACGGCGATCAATCACAACCTTGGCCGAAACACCTTCATATTTGAGGCACGCCCGACTTAACGTACTTTGAGCATAACCAAGACGCTGAGCGTAATAATGTAAACTGTGCTGATCGGCATATTGCTGCTCTAACAACTGAATAAACAAGCGATACGTTTTTTGAGCGCGGCTCGGTACACGCGCCATGGTCGTTAACTGACCCTGCCAGCGAGCCAAACGAAGTAAGATGCTTAAGACCTCATGCCTGACCAGTGCAATATCCAAAGAGGAGCCATCAAACTGCGTAAAATCGCGCCTTAGCCTCCGCAACGCATCCAACACATCATCATTTACTGCGCGCGGTAAAACCGTACAGTTTTGCCAACGATCAAGCGCCAGTAAATTACTGTCCGCTGCATATAACCGGTCCCCATGGGGTAATGATCTGGGATCGATCAGCACCACTTCCCCATCCAGTTCAGCATAATCACTCCACTCCTGAACTTGGCCCGGACGAATAAACACGAGAGAACCGCTCGACAGCGCATACTCCACAAAATCAACCTTATGCTTACCCCGCCCCGCCGTAACCAAAAACAGAATATAAAACTCCGGCCGTTCAGCCACGTTCGGCAATTTAGCGCGAATATCAGCTAATCGTATCGGTTCGACCCCTAACGCCGTCAGCTGCTTATTCTCAAATGATGTCTGCCTAATCTTCTCCATCCGCCTACCCGAATCACCATTACGTTATATAACGCTCGATTTTGATCATTATAAACAAAATAGCTACCTCCCCATAAGCCTTTATATTTAGGAAGATATAGGCATAAAAAAGATGATCACAGGAAAAACAACCTAAACAAAATAGCGGTTTTGATCTTATTTGGAACTCACTGATATGAACGTAAAAAGCAGCACATCTAAAACATTCATCACCACACTGCGCAGTACAGTCGTCGCAAGTTTACTTGTCACCGCAGGGGTGCCCACAGCCATCGCGCAAACAAGGGAAACACACATGAGCAATAAACAGAAAGTGGTCGATCTACTTAAAAGTATAGAAACCAATGACCCAACACCGGTTTCATATATAAACCCTCAGCACTATACGCAACATAATTTAGCTGTGGCGGATGGGCTCAGTGGATTTGGGGCCGCTCTACAGGCCTTACCGGCTAATTCTGCGAACGTTAATACCGTCAGAGCCTTCCAAGATGGCGACTATGTATTCACTCACACAGAGTATAATTTCTTTGGCCCCAAAATCGGTTTCGACATCTTCCGCTTCGAAAACAACTTAATCGTTGAACATTGGGACAACCTGCAAGAAACCCCAGCAACTAACAACCCAAGCAACCGCAGTATGATCGACGGTCACGTTGAAATAACAGACCGCGACAAGGGCAAGGAAAACAAAACGCTTGTCACTGGGTTTGTGACTGACATTTTGCTCAATGGCGAGATGGACAAACTTGCAGACTACTTTCAGGGCGATAACTATATCCAACATAACCCCGCTATTGCTGATGGATTATCAGGCTTAGGCGCGGCACTCGAAGCCCTCGCCAAGCAAGGAATACAGATGCAGTATCACAAAGTTCATCAGGTACTGGGGGAAGGTAACTTTGTTTTGGTCGTGAGCGAAGGCAGCTTTGCGGACCAACCCACCGCTTTTTATGACCTTTTCCGCGTAGAAAACGGCAAAATAGCCGAACATTGGGACACGATTGAAACGATTCCGCCAAAAGCTCACTGGAAAAACAACAACGGCAAATTCTAATAACACTTAGCTTAGATAGGTCCCCCTCCTATGTGCCTTATCGTGGGAGGGGCTTTGATCAAATACCGAACAATCCACACAGTGGGAAACACGACCATATGGGCCTTCAGGTTCCTAAAACAACCGAAACACCACCGAATAGGCTGCCTCCCATCGGTTCCTAATGACTTCAGCGTCTCTATCGAGATCAATATCAATTCAGGTTATACTTGGCACAAGTATCTGAGTTAGACCTATAGGAAGTGCTAGCGTACGCTATACTGACCTTCCTCCCTCTAAATCGCACAAAAAGTTGTAGACCAATCACTGCTTATGGCAAGAATTAAACGGATTTATTACAGACCTAAGCAACGTAGGCTTCGATGGCCACTGCATTGCGCAGTCCTGTGCTTAACATTATTTAGTGGTGCCTTATCAGCAGACACACTGGCTGTGGTATACCCTGATTTACCACCGCCTTATAAGCAGGTTTTTGATCAAATTATTCAAGGGATCGAAACGGAGCACAACGATACATTAATTAAATACCCTATCGACAAGCCTATCCCACCGGACAACCTCCTACAAACCATGAATGACGCGGGCGTTAACCGTGTGATCACCTTAGGACGCAGAGGGTATGCCTACAACAACACGCTGAAAAAGACCTATTTTGTCGTAACGGGCGCGCTCCCAATAAAGCCAAATGGGGTCTCTGGTGTCAGCTTAATCGCGGCCCCTGCCAACCTATTTGAGCAACTTCGAACCCTGTCACCCAAAACACGTCAAGTGTTTGTGGTCTACACCAGTAAAAGTGAATGGCTGATCGAAAAAGCTAAACAGGCAGCAGCAGATAAACAACTAACCTTGATCGCGAAAAAAGTCACCGACCTCGGCGAAGCCGTAGAGCATTATCAAGACATTCTACAGAGCGCCAACAGCGCAACTGATGCGATTTGGCTGCCATTAGACAATATAACCGCCAATGAGAATGTCATTCTGCCACTGCTGCTACGCGAATCGTGGGATAAACACTTTGTCGTGTTCTCGAGTAAACCGGGCCATGTTCGACGCGGCTTCCTATTCACCCTTTTCCCTGACAACTTTCAGGATGGTGCCCGCCTAGCTCAGATGGTGGCCAGTATGAAGGCTGGCGAAAAGGAACCGGGAGTCGAACTCTCCCTGACGCGACGCGTGGGCGTGAACTTAAGAACCGCCTCCCATCTGGGCTTAGAATATAGCATGAAAATGAAAAGCTCTTTTTATCAAACCTTTCCTCAATCCGGATTTTAGGGCTTATTGATGATATTTTTGGGTCGGCATAAACATAAAAGTATTTGGCAGCAATTGTTGTTATTTCTGATCGTGTCCATCTGCCTGCTATCCATTACCAGCTCGGTCACAGCGGTGTGGGTGTCATACAATCAATCACGCCAAATCCTACAACAAAATTCATTACGCATCGCTGACAACTTAGCGCACCTTAGCGTGCTCTCCTTAATCACAGCGAGCAGAGAAAACGCCCAAGAAGCACTCTCCCAAGTCCTTGGCTTTAACGATGTTACCGGTGTCGCCATCTTTTCCGATAAAGACGGCTTATTACTGAAGCAAGGCAACATTCATTGGATGGATTCAGAGTTAGAGCTCTGGTTTCCAATCGCAACGGCGACCACGGTAAAAGATACGGGGCAGGCATGGCTTATCGCCGCTCCCGTCTATCTTACCCACTCCGACACCTTGACGACTGACAACGGCGCACAAGAGTTCAGTCTCGACAATAATACTGAGTCATTACTCGGTTATGTCATTATTAATGTATCAAAGGGATCGCTTGTTAAGCTGATCAATAACCTCATTGCCTACAACCTAATCGTCACCCTCATTGTCTCTATATTGTTAATCTGGCTTTTAAATAGAGGCCTGCGCCACCTAACGCGTCCTCTGTCTAAGCTCTCGGAAACCATGAATAAAGCACAAACCTCGGGCGATCACTTAGTCGCAGAGATAGCCGGCCCAAGGGAAGTCCGTCAGATGGCAAACAGCTTTAATGCCATGATGAGCTCATTAGAACGGCAAGAAGATAAGCTCATCGAGCTCAACAGTGGGCTTGAGTCTGAAGTGGAAGTCCGTACCCGCGAACTTGTGGCAGCCAGGGATACCGCCCTCGTTGCCATGCGCACGCAGTCAGAGTTTTTGGCCAATATTAGCCACGAGCTGCGCACCCCTCTGCAAGCGGTCACGAGTTATATTGAGCTTGTGATAGAGGAGCTTGAAATACACCCCGACTTTGACGCCCAGGTTGAGGACCTTAACTCAGCACTTCACTCATCACAGCGACTGTTAAGCCTCATAAACGCAATTCTCGATTTAGCGAAATGTGAAGCCGGCAAGATGGACCTGATCGTCAAACAATGCTCACTAACGGATCTCATTAAAGAAACAGAAAATACGATTCGTCCCTTAGCGGCCAAAAATAACAATCGTTTTATCACCGACCTCCCCCCTGACGATATCTACCTCAACGTCGATAAAGAGAAGGTCCAACAAATACTACTCAACTTACTATCAAACGCATGTAAGTTTACCGAAGCCGGCGAGATCGTGCTTCGATGCTACTTTAATGAAAGTAAAATTTATTGGGAGGTGTCTGATACTGGCATCGGTATCCCAAAAGAGCAAATATCTCAAGTTTTCAACAAGTTCAAGCAAATAGACGGAAGTGTTAAGCGCAAGTATGGAGGTACAGGCTTAGGGCTCGCTATTGCGAAACACTACGCCGAAATGATGGGCGGCTCCATCGAAGCCTCCAGTGAGCTAAATAAAGGAAGTACTTTTACTTTCTGGTTAACGATACCCAAAAAACGAGAGTATTAGATTGGTAATTAACGGGTCAACCTCTACAATAACTTGGGGTTATATAAAGTAGGCGTTATGAAAAACAGGCTAAGTATACTTACACTGCTCACATCTCTCTTTGCCGGCTCCCTTGCGGCTGAAGAAAATGTCTTTGCCCCAGGAAGTGAATTCGCAGACTTCTTTGGAGAGGAAACGCTCGTCAGTATTGCAACCGGTACCCATACACCGATCAGCAAAGCACCCTCCGTCGCAAGCGTGATTAATGCGGATACTATCTCCGCTATGGGTGTTACCCATCTATTCGAAGTATTTGAACGTATACCCGGCTTACACCTCATGCCCTCAGATTTAAGCCGTCTAGACCCTGTGCTTTCAGTACGCGGCATCAAAACAGGCTTTAACCCGCAAATATTAATCCTATTAAATGGCATTGAATTAAAACATAACTACAACGGTGGCCTAGCCTTTACCTTCCGTATGCCTGTTAGCAATATCAGCCGTATTGAAGTCATTCGTGGTCCCGGCTCCGCCGTCTATGGTGCAGATGCCTTCAGTGGTGTAATTAACATCATTACCCGCGACGCGACCGAAAACCAAAAAGGGGCCGCCGGTGTTCGCATCGGTAGTTTTAATAGTAGAGATACCTGGGTACGCAAAGGTTTTACGGATGAGGATTTTTCTGTCTCATTTGCCCTCGATAACCAGACAAGCGATGGCGATAGCGGCCGGATCGTGGATACGGATCTGCAAACAACCTTTGATGGAATTTATGCAACCAATGCCTCTCAGGCACCCAACGCGTTGCAAACCAGCTATGACACAACCAATCTACAATTAGACTTTTCCGCCGGTAACTGGTCATGGAATAACTGGTACTGGAAACAAGATGAAGCGGGGGTAGGTCAAGGGGGCGCGCTCGCATTAGATTCCACCGGCTACCAAAACGCCGAGCAGTTTCTCACCCACCTAAGTTATGACAATGATATCGTCACCGACTTCAATGTTAAGGCTGACCTGTCTTACCTTCGAACCGTCAGTGATTCCTATTTTTTACTTTTCCCCAAAGGCAGCACGCTCCCGATAGGTACCGATGGTAACGCGTTTTCTACCCCGCTATCGGGCCTTGTCACTTTTACCGATGGTTATATAGGCAACCCTCACTCGCTCGCCGAAACCACCCGTTTCGAACTCGCCGGTATATTTTCGGGTTACGATAACCACACCATACGTATCGCATCGGGCTGGAGCCAAGATAAAATAAGTACGGAAGAGTACAAAAACTTTGGCCCCGGTGTGATTGATGGATCAGAAGGCTCCGTCGATGGAACTCTTACCAATGTTAGTGGCAGTGCTGACGTCTACCTACAGCCTCAAAAAAGAACCGCATACTTTCTCTCAGCGCAGGATCAGTGGCAATTAAATAATGACTGGTCATTTACCGCCGGCCTACGTTGGGATCACTATTCCGATTTTGGTAATACCATAAACCCCCGTTTAGCACTGGTATGGTTAACTCAGCATAACCTAACAACTAAGCTACTTTACGGGACCGCCTTCCGTGCGCCCTCGTTCAGCGAGCAACACCTCATTAACAACCCTGCAGCGTTAGGTAACCCTGAATTACAGCCGGAAGAGATCGAAACGTATGAACTGGCTTTTGATTACCGCCCGAGTTTCGACACCAGCATCAAACTTAGTTTATACAGCTACAAAGCGACCGACCTGATTGATACTGTAGCCAATGGCAGTGTTATCCAATACCAAAACACAGATAATCAGGATGGCCATGGTGCCGAGCTAGAGTGGGACTGGAAAATAAGCCCCGCACTAAAACTCTATGCTAACTACGCTTACCAGAATGCAAAAAATGCCAACACAGGTCTAGAGGTCGCGGACGTGCCGCAAAACAGCACTTACATTGACCTCAATTACACCCTCTCACCTAAGTGGTCGGGCTCCCTACAACATTATTGGATTGGCGAAAGAGCACGCGTCGAAGGTGATAGCCGTGCGAAGCTCAGTGATTACCACTGGGTGAATGCGAAAATCACCCACACTATGCTAAAGGAAAAGGTCAAACTCGCCTTCACCGTGAAAAACCTACTGGATACCCACGCAAGCGAACCTTCGAGCAGCTCCATCCCCAACGACTACCCACTCGAAGGACGAAGCGTTTGGGCAGAATTAGAATATCGTTTCTAGATTTTACCTAAGAGACCTTGATTAGCCATGGTAAAGAACGTAGATGAAAGCAGCCGTAATGATGCTTTTTGTGACAAAATAAGTACGGCCATCTGGCAAGAAACCCCCTCTGCAGAAAACCCATACACCGTCAATGAAGCCCGCTGTCATGGCTATGAACACTTAGCCTTAATCAATAACCGTAGCTTCTCAGAGGTCCTTTTTCTTCTCTTTCAAGGTGAGCTGCCTACACCAGAGCAACATCAACTATTGGAACGCCTGCTGACCAGCCTTATTCACCCTGGGCCTCGGCACAACGCCTGCCGAGCAGCGATGAATGCAGCTGTGAGTAAAACCCATGTCAGCAACATTCTCCCTCTATCCCTCAACGTATTCAGTGGTGAGCAGGGCGGTAGCCATGAAGTATTTCAAGCGATGAAATACCTACAACAGCACTATGAAACCTCCCCTTTAGACGCGGCAAACACATTAACAAAAACCGCCAATACGCAACGAATGAATGCTGCGGAGGGGGATATCATGCTGGCTGCGGGGTTCGGCACCTACTATGGCAGCGCTGATACCTATGCCAAAAAGCTGGTCGACAACCTCGTCCAATCCTGCACCGCTGGCCCCCATTTACACTGGGCCAACGCGATGATTGAGGGAGTAAAAGACCCAACCATCAGCTGGCGAATCGCTGGGGTCGCTGGGGCCTGCCTACTTGATTTAGGGTTTAGCCCTTATAAAGGGGAGCTTATTTTCCAGATCGCTTGCGCGCCGGGGATTGCAGCACAAGCTGCGGAAAAAGCAGACAGTCCAATTACTGAGATGCCCTTTCTTGCTGAGGAAAATTATGTCATCAAATAAACGGTCCTCTAACTGGCAAGGCTGGGACCAGCAGCGTAATAAAATCACAAGCAGTAAAGGCGGTTGGAAAATCGGTGAAGCCGTTTATAACCACGGTTACTCCATGATGGACGACTTAATCGGTCAGATCTCTTGGTTTCAGCTACTGGTGCTAAACACAACCGGCCGCCTACCTAATGACAAGGTGGCCACATGGCTAGAAAACTGTTTTAGCTGTTTAAGTTGGCCGGATTCTCGTATCTGGTGCAACCAAGTTGCCGCCTTAGCCGGTTCCACTAAAGCGCGACCCGTGGCCGCAGTTACGGCAGGGATTCAAGCCTCCGATGCTTTACTTTACGGTCCCGGCGTCATCACCCATTGCCTAGGTTTTATTCAACAGGCACGACAAGATGTGGACCAAGGAAAAAACCTGTTTGATATTATTCAAAAGAGGCAGGGCAACACCCTATCACTCCCCGGTTATGCGCGCCCTATCGCTAAAGGAGATGAACGGGTAACCGCTATGTATCGCCTCAGCCGGGAGCTGGGTTTTGATATAGGCCCACACGAGGCCTTAGCGATGGAGATTAGTGAGTATCTAACCAAGGAAGAGGGCGAATCGATTAATTTTGGTGGGTATATGGCAGCCTTTCTTGCCGATCAAGGTTTTTCAAACCCTGATCTCAGCCGCCTTATGGCCCTTTGGGTCAGTGCCGGGGTACAAGCGTGTTACGCCGAATCTGCAGACAACCCTGCGGGCTACTATTTGCCATTACAGTGCCAAGATATCACCTATACCGGCGCTCCCCCTCGCCCCCTGCCAAAGAAACCTGAGCGATAAAAAAGGGCTATTTACTCGTGGCGAGTCCTTTGATTCGCTCACCCATCGGCGGTTCCTCTTCAGGGTCGATCTTTACATCAATTAGGGTCGGCCCCTGACGGGCAAATAGCTCATCAAACTCAACCTGCTCTAACGCATCAATTGACGCGATAGTAAAGCTCTCTATTCCCATTGAGCTCGCCATCGCCCCATAGTCAATCACCGGAAGTGTAAATCCAATCTGCTCAGCGCCGCCCAGTCGCTGACCATGCTTAACCATCCCAAGAGCACTATCATTTAGGATAATCATCACTAAGGGAATCCGTTGCTCCAAGGCCACCGTCAACTCCTGACCACTCATAAGATAACTACCATCCCCCGTAATACAGACATGAGGAGCGGTGGGGTTAGCAACGAGGGAGCCGATAGAGGAGCCGATCGCCCACCCCATCGAGCCATAGCCCATAGCAATACGGTAATAACCTTGATCATTACAGCGCTGCATATAATGGGTGGCCCATGCCCAAGCATTACCCGCATCTATAAATATGCGTGTTTGATCTGATAGGGTTTCACTAAGGTAATGAAATAAACGCTGAGGCTTTAACGGCTGCGCATTACTCTGTGCCAGCGCCCGTTCATTATGGGGCAAAAGAGGAGCCGTTTTTTTCTCATCCGCTTCCCACCAGCATTCACCGCGCGCTTTATGGCTCAGCTTCTGCGTTAAGTGCGTAAACAGTTGCGGTAGCACACCGAGAACATGTAACCGAGCCATACTGGACTGGTTAAAATATTGGCTCGTGCTATCAATATGAATCAACTTTTCATTAAGTATAGTCGGCGCCCATCCATTGGTGCTCAACTCACTTAACCGAGTACCCACCGCTAACAACAGATCGTATTTCTGCTCAGCAAGTAGTCTGCGTGCCTTGTCATGACCCGAAAAGCCAAAGACGCCACAATAAAGAGGATGCTTCTCATTGATCCAACGCTTCCCCATTGGTCCACTGATCACGGGAATATTAAACGTTTCAGCAAATTGAATAATGGATCTGCTTGCACCATCACAGTTGTCACCCAGCAAGATAACGATACGATTCGCGGCTAAGAGCGCCTGTTGGAGTTTTTCCTGACTATTATGATCATTGCTAGCCCATGGCTGACGCAACGCACCTGCGTGCACCAACGTGGCTTTACTAAGACGGGTGTTAAAAATGTCAGAAGGCACACTTAAATGGGCTGGCCCTTTGGGCACCGTATTAGCTGCCATAATGGCGGAAACAACCGCATGCTCAAACTGATCAGGGTGGGAGATCAAGGTATTAAATTTGGTGCAATAACGAAACATACCTACCGTATCAATCGCCGTGCTCGAGCTATCCTGCAACGCTTGTTTACCAAACTTAGGTAATGCGGTTTGGGCAGTAATCACCAACATGGGGATATCATCCGCATAGGCACTTGCGACACCGGTTATTAGGTTTGTTGCACCCGGCCCTGTTGTTGCGCAACACACCCCCATTGTCTGCGTTTCCCGGGCGTAGCCATCGGCCATAAAGGCGGCGCCCGTTTCATGTCGAGAGATAACCAGCGTTATTGGCTCATCACCTTGCTGCCGGGCAACGCCGTCAAAAAAAGGTTCGATCGCGCCACCAGGAACACCAAAAATATTTTTAACCTTTATTTGGCGCAGGTATTCCACCAGCAAATCACTGTAACAAGCGGTCATATCCAGCGTAGGGCCTTGACCAACATCCCCTGCCTCAAGGCTTAAATCACAGCTAACATCCGTTGGGGCTTCTATCTCCAACATCCTTACGACTCCGATAAAACGCCAGAATACTAAATATCCAAAGCTTCGATAGGGGCGGGTTTACCAAGAAAATAACCTTGGGCGTATTCAACCTTAAACTCTTTTAGCAGGTCGAGCGTTTCTTGATCTTCGACAAATTCAGCCACTGTCATTTTCCCTAACGTCCATGCCACATCTCGGATGGAACGAACAAGGGCGCGATCAATCTCGCTATTTTTCAGCTCTTTGACAAACGAGCCGTCAATTTTTACCGTTTCGGCAGGGAACGATTTTAGATAGGAGAACGTACTAAACCCCGTCCCAAAATCATCAATAGAAAAGGCACAGCCCATCTCGGTTAAGGTTTTAACCATACACTGGGTAGCACTTAAGTTTGTTAAGCTCGCACTCTCGGTCAATTCAAAGATAACTCGAGCGGGATCCACACTGTACTCCGCGAGTTTCTCGGCGATTAACGGTACAAGTTGTTCATTCTGAAAGGCTTGGGCAGACAAGTTAATAGCGAGTTTTGGCAGCCTGGGGTTATCGGCCAAGGTTTTTATCGCCTTAGAGATCACATGTTTATCCAGCAAGGAGGCTTCTTGAAACCGCTCAAGGGCCGAGATAAACTCACCGGGATACACCAGTTTGTCATCAATCACCAAACGAACAAGCGCTTCATAATATGCAATAGTCCCTGAAGGGATGTGATAAACCGGCTGGTAATACAGCACCAGATCATCACGTTCGATAGCGTGTCTTACGGTATACAACCAATGCATACTCAAGCGCACATCATCGCTCTCTTGATCCTGTTCTGTATGCAAATGCACACCACCTGGACCGTAGCGTTTAGCCACATATAATGCGATATCTGCCCGCTGCAAATAGTCCTGTGGTTTTTCAAGGCTGCCGTCGATCAGGCTAATACCTATACAGCAACTGACTTTGAACACTTGATCATCAAACTGATACGGCTCCTTCTCTATCAGTTTACAGATATCGTGAGCGATGGCGTCCGCTTTCTGCGCATCCGTATCACTCAACAATAAAATAAACTCATCCCCTCCAATACGAAATAAGCTTTCTGTTTCAGTCATCCGTTGCTGTAGTTTATCGGCTACATTTTTAAGGACGATGTCACCTTTCTGATGACCTTGCGTGTCATTAATCGCCTTAAAGTGGTTCAAGTCGATATACAGCAGCCCATACTTGATTTGGCTGTGACGTGAAAAGGCCGCGACCCGCATTAGTTCATTATCAAAGAAATAACGGTTGTGCAGGCCGGTCAACGTATCATGCATCGCCAGATGCTCTAGCCGCTGTTCTGCACGCCGCCTAGCTGAGATATCATCAATTGCCACAAAGATAGAGAGCTCTTGCCCTTTACGCTGCATCCCAGTGAAGCGCGCCTCGACCCAAATGGCCTCATTAAATTTATCTTTGATTTTAAATTCCAGCCGGAATCGTTCGCTTGGCTTGGCAATAATACGCGCTAGGGCGTGCTGAATTTCGTGGGTTGAGCTTAACGGGTCAATATAGACAACATTAGTAAAAACACTCTGTAATGAGCTCGACTCCGTCGTACCCGTCATCTGCAACCAAGCGTGATTCACAAAAACAATACGGCCTTGGCTATCCAGTTCCAGTACCCCGGTAGTCAAGTTATCCAGTATATTTCTGTGCTCATGCGCTAAGCTCTCCAGCGCATCTTTGCTTTCTTTCAAACGAGCAACCGTCTCGGCAAATTGCTCATTACTCACCATAAAATCTTCGCGGTGGGCGGCAATCTCACACACTTTTCGTAGCTGATTCGCTTGGAACGGCTTACTAATAAAATCAGCCGCGCCCCTTAACACTAAACTCTCAGCGAGATCCATCGTGCCATGGGCAGTCATGATAACGATCGTCTGCGCAGGATTTTCCGCTAAGATCTGCTCCATCACTTCAGGGCCGGACATGCCGGGCAGCATGACATCAAGTAAGACAATAGGGTGTTTCTTCTCGCGCCATAACGCTAAACCACTCACGCCATCTGAGGCAATGTCCACCTCAAAACGCTGGTGCAGTATCCGTTGCACCAAGTGGGCCGTTTCAGCAGTATCCTCTATAGCGAGAACGCGGTCTTTGCGTAGTTCACGATGGATAGCAGGCGGCTGTGCAAGTAACGCTTTAAGACGGGGGTATTGTTCAAAAGGTAGAAGGTGGTCTATATCAAACTCGCGTGCGGTCTTTTCCGCAATCCGTTTGCACCACGTAGAAGAAACAACAATAAAAGGGATATCAGCACTGCAGTTGAAGATACCTGAACGTACCATGCGCGCTAGTCGCCAACCATCCACCCCTTCTAAATAGATATCACTGATAACACAATGGATGCGTAACTGCTTTAACATACCGACTGCAGCCGTACCGCTATGGGCCACAATAATATTAAAGCCAGTATTCTCCGCCAGATAATTAGACAAGATCTGAGATTTTTCCAGATCGCCATTCACAAGTAATAACTGAAGATTACCCGCCATGGTGCTCACAACGCGCTTGGCGACATATCAGAACACGCAATGTCCGTAGAAAAACAACAACCAACAAAGGGTTAAATAACGTTAAGCCTCGTTGAAGACTTTTCTGTATTACCTGATTGTCCATACACTACCTATTATTATAGTAAATCAGTCTTACTGATAGCCTCTCTCATTTGGTTACGCTTTTCAAGATCTAATCTTTACCGAAGAGAGAAAACAACTAATTATTTGATAAATAAAGTCTATTCTCGCATTAAAACGAGCGTTTGATACATAAAATTTTTACATCTCCGTAACATAACCTGTTTCTAATTTAATCCGCTGTATCAGCCGTTACTCCTCCGCGTTTAAGGTTTTCTAATGAAAAAGACCGTAGTAATCCGCTAATACCTTCTCTTAAGCGATGGCTGTTACTTTGTACTAGGACAAACCTCTAAACCCATACGCCTTAAAAGGAGCAGAAGATGAACAATAAAAAAATTCTCATGATTACCGGCGACTTCACTGAAGATTACGAAACAATGGTGCCCTTCCAGACATTATTAGCGGTAGGTCACAGTGTCGATGCGGTATGCCCTGATAAAGTTGCGGGGGATAGTGTTGCAACAGCGATACATGACTTTGAAGGCCATCAGACCTATACAGAAAAACCCGGACATAACTTCACACTGAATGCGACATTCGCTGACATTCAACCTGAAGACTACGACGCATTAGTGATTCCCGGTGGACGCGCACCAGAATACTTACGCCTCAACCCGGCGGTTCTCAACATGGTGAAGCACTTCTTCGACACCAATAAACCGGTGGCCGCCGTCTGTCACGGCGCACAAATACTATCCGCAGCCGGTGTACTGCAAGGCCGACAATGCTCAGCTTACCCAGCCTGCCAGCCCGAGATCAATCAGTCCGGTGGAGTCTATGCCGAGATAGCGATCGATGCAGCGATTACCGATGGAAACTTAGTCACAGCCCCTGCGTGGCCAGCCCATCCTGCATGGCTATCTCAGTTTATCGCGTTACTGAATCGCTAAGATAAAGCGCGATTACCCCAGAGGTGGTCGCGCCTCTCTGCAAAAAACATCTATAATCAGACCTTCCGTGCCCCTAATGAGGTAGTCGATACCTATGTGTAAATTATTTATTAACGCCGACCCACAATTATGGAAAAGCAGTACACGCTCTCTACGTATCGATGGCATGGTCACGAGCGTTCGTTTAGAAAATTACTTCTGGAGCACCCTAGAGACAATCGCTCAACGCGATAAGATGAATATCCCCCAAATGCTGACCCGTCTGTATCACGAATCAATTGATGCGGGGCACGACCTTGGTAATTTCACCTCATTCTTAAGAGTCTGTTGTATGCGCTACCTTGCATTGCAATTAACCGGTGATATCCCTGTGGATACGGCTGTTTCGATAAATACACTCAATGCAGATTCGATCTTAATGAATGAGATAGAGAAACGGCATTAGCCCAATACCACCCTCCACCGACGATTAGCCAATGACTGAAACAGTAAAGAATGATGACAAGATGATCGGCTTTGGCCCTAAGCACATTGGAATTGCACTCTATATTGCCAATCGTCCGGAGATAGACGGCTTCCCCAACGGTGATAGCCTGCAACCCTTGGCTAGCGGCGACGTTGTCTATATAGGGCAACACACAAGCAACCACTGGCGTAAGATATTTAATGTCAGTGCTAAATTTCTATTTGAACTCTATAGCGCCCACTCGCCATTGGATTCAATCGACACATGGCAGGCATACCGAGAGACTCGGCTGTTTCAAGCAGAGAGCCATGAAGCCCTGCTGTTTTCCCCACCCTGTTTTGATCAAACCGGTCTTATCCATATCATCGCAGGGAAAACCTATGCTCAACAGCTAGCACTTCCTCCGCTCACATGGCTCGATGAGCATTTTGCGATCAATATGGAACAGCGCATCATTGTTTGTCCCTATTTAGATTATCGACAACTAAGTAATGCGCGAATCACAACCCTTGTCGCGCTTGTACAACAGGTGCAAAACCCTCGCTTTGCACCTGTTTGATCGCGCACTATAGGTTAGCTGTTCGGGTCTGAAAGCGCGGAGATCGTATCGGCATAAAGCTCATGGAAATCACTAAATTCATTGTCATTGTGACGACAGCAACGAATTGAACCTGACTTAATATCATAAACCCACCCATGTATCTCAATTTTGCCTGTTGCAAGTTTGGCCGCAACGACCGGATGGGTTCGCAGGTGCTGAACCTGCTGTAGCACATTCTCTTCTATCGCTTCATTCAAATGGCAAGAATCAACCCCTTGGTTCCAAGGGATGCCGTGGCGCTCACGCACAATTTCCATTGCAGATCGGCAATGTCCTAACCACTCTTTCACATGGGGTAAGCCATTTAAGCCTTCAATATCCAGCGCCCCCTTAATTGCACCACAATCGGTATGGCCGCAGACAATAATATGTCGCACACCCAACACGGCAACCGCATACTCAATTGAGGCGGTCATCCCACCTGTCTCATTACTGTGGGGAGGGATTACATTCCCCGCATTACGACAGATAAAAAGATCACCCGGATGCGAGCCCGTGAGTAAGTTGGGATCAATACGCGAATCCGAACAGGTAAAAAAAAGAACGTCTGGTTTTTGTCCTTGGTCAGCAAGCTCACCAAAAAGGTCTTTTCTTTTAGGGTAAACATTGAGTTTAAAGTCCAACACACCCTTAATAATATTTTCCATAATAGCCCACTCACATTTAAAAAAGAGCCTGCGAAATCGATCAACTGATCCGCAGACTAAGGGGGTTTTTAAGCAATATCAATCAGTATTTCACCTGGGGTAACACGGTCGCCTTTTGCCACATATACCGCGTTGACCGTTCCATCCACACTGGCATGAACTTCCATCTCCATCTTCATCGCTTCAATAACCATGACACCCTGTCCTGCCGCGACACTGTCACCTTCCTTAACCAACACCTCCACCACATTGCCGGGCATCGCCGCACTAACATGACCCGGGTCGGTCGCCTTTTTACGGCCTTGGTGACCGGTTGCAACAAATTCATTTAAGGATTCAAAGACAACCTCTTCAGGCATACCGTCCAACGAGAGGTACAGTTTGCGTTTTCCTGCACCCGCATCACCGACACCCGTGATAGCCACTTCATAGCTTTCCCCGTGGACATCGATAAGAAACTCAGACGCCGCAGCCGGTGCTGGCGCAGATTCATCAATCACCGCTAAGGTTTCAGGCGCTAACGTCCCCTCCTCGCGCTGCTGTAAGTATTCTCGGCCAAGGTCAGGGAACATAGCGTAGATCAATACATCCTCTTCGCTTTTCGCCAGTGCACCAATTTCATCTTTCAATTTTTCAAACTCAGGGACGAGCAGATCAGCAGGACGCGCATCGTTAACCACTTCCTTACCAATGGCCTGCTTTTGCAACGCGCTATCCACCGGCGCAGGGGGGTTACCATAGCCACCCAGTAAATAACGTTTTACTTCATTCGTAATGGTTTTATAACGCTGTCCCGCCAAAACGTTATAAACCGCCTGCGTCCCCACAATTTGAGAGGTAGGAGTGACTAAAGGCGGATAGCCTAAGTCCTTCCTCACGCGGGGTATTTCAGCAAACACATCGCGAATAGAATCCAGCGCATTTTGCTCTTTTAGCTGGTTCGCAAGGTTAGACATCATCCCACCGGGCACCTGATTGATCTGCACAGACACATCTTCGCGGGTAAATTCACTCTCAAATTGATGGTACTTTTTACGCACCTCTCGAAAGTAATCTGCGATATCTGACAACAGTTCAAGGTCTAACCCCGTATCAAATTCACTGCCTTTCAGCGCAGCCACTTGAGATTCTGTTGCGGGGTGGCTGGTACCACCGGCAAAAGAAGAGATCGCCGTATCAATAATATCGGCCCCCGCTTCTACCGCTTTCATCTGGCAGAGTGGCGCTAAGCCCGATGTAGAATGGCTATGAACAACCAAGGGTAAGTCCACCACCTCTTTGATCGCCTTCACTAAGGCATACGTTGCATAAGGGGTTAGTAAGCCCGCCATATCTTTTATAGCGATAGAGTCCGCCCCCATACGCTGTAAGTCAATCGCTTGCTGCACAAATAAAGCATCCGTATGCACAGGGCTGGTGGTATAGCAGATCGTGCCTTGAGCATGTTTACCCGCTTTTTTGACCGCTCTCATCGCCCGTTCAATATTGCGTAAGTCGTTCAACGCATCAAAAACACGAAAGACATCAATGCCGTTATCCGCAGCTTTTTGTACAAAACGGTCGACCACATCATCGGCATAATGACGATAGCCTAGTAGGTTTTGACCACGTAATAACATCTGCAGGCGGGTATTAGGTAGCGCTTTACGAAGCTTACGTAGGCGCTCCCAAGGGTCCTCTTTAAGAAAGCGAATGCACGCATCAAATGTTGCGCCGCCCCACACTTCTAACGACCAATACCCCACCTGATCCAATTTTTCACAAATCGGGAGCATGTCGTCCGTTCGTAAGCGTGTCGCAATAAGAGATTGGTGAGCATCTCGCAACACAACGTCAGTAATCTGTATCTGTCTATGAGTCATAACTAAAAATCCTATATTACTTACCAGCCCGCATGGGCGGCTATAGCGCTAGCAATCGCGAGAGCAATTTCGCTTGGATGGCGTTTAACGGAGTAGTCCAACAATTCTGGATGGTTGGGCACAAAACTGGTATTGAAATTAGCCTGCCGAAACGCTGGGTGACGTAATATTTGTTGATAATAATCAGCGGTGGTTTTGATCCCGTGTAAGCGCATGTCATCTAACGCGCGCTGACCTCTCGCAATCACTTGATCCCACGACAGTGCCCATACCACTAACTTGAGGCACATAGAGTCATAATAAGGCGGGATCTCATAACCGGTATAAATAGCGGTATCGACCCGCACCCCTGGACCACCCGGTGCATAGTAATGAGTGACGCGTCCAAAACTAGGGAGAAAGTCATTCTTAGGGTCTTCGGCATTAACCCTAAACTGCAAAGCATACCCCCGGAATTGGATATCCTTTTGCTGATATGTCAAAGGTAAGCCCGCAGCAACATTTAACTGCTCCTGCACAATATCCACCCCCGTGATCTGCTCACTGATGGTGTGCTCCACTTGGACCCGCGTATTCATCTCCATGAAGTACACTTCATCACCGGTGATCAGAAACTCCACGGTACCTGCGTTTTCATAACCGACCGCTTTGGCCGCGCGTACCGCTAAATCACCGATATACTCCCGCTTCTCTTGTGACAGCTGCGGGCTTGGTGCAATCTCAATCAGCTTCTGGTTTCGGCGCTGTATAGAGCAGTCGCGCTCAAACAGGTGGATTACATTCCCATGGCTATCCGCCAGGATCTGAACTTCGATGTGCAACGGGTCAACAATGCATTTCTCCATAAAAACTTCAGCAGAACCAAACGCTTTGGTCGCCTCAGAGATCACGCGAGGATAATGTGTTTTAAGCTCCTCATCATTGTCACATCGACGAATTCCTCGTCCACCGCCACCGGATGTTGCTTTAATCATGATCGGGTAGCCAATCTCACCGGCTAAGGTCAACGCCTCCCCCAAATCCTTCAAGTTGCCTTCAGAACCCGGGGTCACAGGCACGTTAGCCGCTCGCATACTATTACGTGCTTGCGTCTTATCACCCATGCCGTGAATCACACTGGATTTAGGGCCAATGAAGATCAGGCCATTAACTTCACACAATCGGGCAAACTCAGCATTTTCGGATAAAAATCCATACCCTGGATGAATGGCATCGCACCCAGTCTCTAGGGCTAAATTCACAATCCGTAGGGGATCTAAGTAACCGGCTAAAGGATCCTCCCCTAACATGTAAGCCTCATCCGCACGCTTAACATGAAGTCCATAACGATCCGGTTCGGTATAGATAGCAACCGAGCGCACACCCATTTCGGCACAGGCACGTACAATGCGTACGGCAATTTCTCCTCGGTTTGCAATCAAAACTTTTTTCAACATAACCTCTTCCTCATCAGCGAGAAGGCCCAGAGTAATGGGCTAAAACTAAAAGAAGAAATCGGTATTTTTTTGTTTTACTATAAGGTTTACCTTATACATAAAATGAAATAAGACCTATGCAATACACCGTACCTCGCATCGCTAGTCGCCTAACCTTCCGTCAACTTCAGGTATTTCATGCGGTTTATTCATCACTTAATTACAGTAAAGCCGGTGAAAAGTTAGGCTTAACACAGCCCGCGGTGAGCGGTCAGATTAGGCAATTGGAGCAGGTGCTAGGCTCCCCGCTATTTGAATATATCGGCCGGCGTTTATACATTACCGGTGCGGGACAAGCCCTTGCGACCCATACGGAATCTATTTTTAGGGAGCTAGAAAAGCTCCAAATCGACCTGAGCGAACAGCAAGGTAATGTGGCAGGCGACCTCCGACTTGTGGCCGTCAGTACCGCCCAATATGTCGTGCCTTACCTCATTAAAGATTTCTCAATTTTACACCCGAATGTTCATATTACGGTCTCCGTTGTTAACCGTGCTACAGCGTTACAACGTATGGAGGAAAATAGAGATGACCTAACAATCATGGGGCTTGTGCCAGAAAATCGCCCGCTAAAAGTGTTACCTTTTTTAAATAATGAGTTGATTCCCGTCGTACCAGCAGGGCACCCACTACTTACGCAAAAACGCATCACGCCTCAGCAGTTTCTGGATAGCCAACTGTTACTACGCGAAGCCGGTTCGGGCTCACGTCTGGCCTTAGAAACCCACTGTTTTAAAAACGGATTAAAATTGAAGGGATTAATGGATCTAGGGTCAAATGCGGCCATCAAACATGCGGTCATTGCCGGTTTAGGCGTGGCCGTGCTTCCTCGGCTGAGTCTTATTTCTGAGCTAAAACTGGGAAAACTCCATACCGTTACAGTGCCGGGCTTTCCTCTCAACCGCTCATGGTGCTTAGTCTATCCCGAATCAAAGTACCCCACCCCAGCCATGAAGGCGTTTGCCGATTATATGCAACACAATTTGCAACAAATTGAAGCTCAATTTAAGCAACTGCAAAACGCATAAGCCAAATAGAAACGCGGCCCCATGTCATTTAGGCAGCGTTTCGTTATACTCAAATCGACCCAGCGACCTGGATTATTCACAGGGGATCTCATGCTACAACGCTTATGGCTAAGCTTTTTCCTTATCGCTTTCAGTGCGGCCCTTTATCAGTGGCTCTGGCTTGATGATTCCGGTGTTTTTCAACGCCTAGTTCAAACGACCTTCGACATGTCAAAGCTCTCTGTTGAGTTAGCGATCGGCTTAATCGGAACCTTGGCGTTTTGGCTAGGCATGATGAAATTGGCAGAAAGTTCAGGGCTGGTGGATAAATTTGCCCGAGGCGTCAGCCCACTCTTTACACGGTTAATGCCTGAAGTCCCTAAAGGTCATCCAGCCTTAGGGTCAATCACCATGAATTTATCCGCCAATATTCTTGGGTTAGATAATGCGGCGACCCCCTTAGGCTTAAAAGCGATGCGGGATTTACAGACACTAAACCCACAAAAAGACACAGCCAGTAACGCACAAATTCTATTTTTAGTCCTCAATACCTCATCTGTCACCCTTTTCCCTATCACCGTTTTTCTCTACCGGGCGCAGCAAGGGGCCAGTGATCCCACCTCTGTTTTTATTCCCATTCTCATTGCGACCTGTTGCTCAACCTTAGCCGGGCTGCTAGCGGTGAGTTTTGTCCAAAAAATACGTTTATGGGAACGTATAACCCTGCTTTATATTGGTGGATTTATCGCGTTTTTACTCGCGTTTATTGGCTACTTCACCACCTTGACCGTTGACGAGTTACAGCGCCAATCCTCTCTGGTTGGGAATTTCATGATCTTCTCTGCCATTATCAGCTTCCTCCTTATCTCTCACTTTAAACAAGTCAATATCTACGAAACGTTCATCGAAGGGGCAAAAGAGGGGTTTGAAGTCGCCGTTAAAATAATCCCTTACCTACTCGCGATGCTCGTGGCTATTGGTGTGCTGAGGGAGAGCGGTGCTTTAGAGGGGTTTATCTGGTTACTGCGTGAGGGCCTTGGAGCCTTAGGCTTTGATACCCGTTTTGCTGACGCCTTACCCACAGCCATCATGAAGCCCTTATCAGGCTCCGGTGCGCGCGCCATGATGCTGGAAACAATGAACACCCATGGCGTCGACTCATTCCCTGCTTATCTCGCCTCGGTCATTCAAGGCTCAACGGAAACAACCTTTTACGTTTTGGCGGTGTACTTCGGCTCCGTCGGCATAAGACATACTCGCCATGCAATCGCCTGCGGCCTAACCGCCGACCTTGCCGGTATTATTGCTGCGATCACCGTCGGTTACTGGTTCTTCGGCTAACAGGGATAATAGGCCATCTAGAGTGCGGCCCCATCGATCAGCTTATGGGGTAAAGATAAGGTGTCTACACCTTCGACACAGCCAAGGTTTACACGGTAGTGCCCAGGTTTACGCAGGGTTTGATGAAAGGGGTAGATGCCACACCTTTTACAGAAATGGTGTTTACCCACATGGGTTGCAAACTGGTAAGTCGCTAAAGCATTCTCTGCAACCTCAATCTTCATCTCCTCAGGTGCAACAATGAAATCGCCAATCATCGCCCCTTTTTTGATGCAGATGGAGCAGTTACAGCGCAGGCCATTTTTAATAGCGGGCGCCACAAACGAGAACTTAATTGATCCACAATGACAACGACCTTGATAACGCGGCATAAAATCTCCATTGATCGGTTATAGCGGTGTCTACTCTGTCGTTAAAATAAAGCCCCATCCGCCAGAACAACCGGCAAACTCAGGCTATCGACGCCTTCGACACAACCTAAGTTAACACGGTAATGACCCGGCATACGACGTGCTTTATGGAAGGTATAGATCCCACAATGCTGACAAAAGTAATGTTCGGCGATATGACTTGAGAATTGATAACTCGCTAAGCTCGCCCCATCCGCTGTAATCTGAAGGGCGTCCGGCGCTAAAAAGAAATTGCTCATTAACGCCCCCTTTTTAACGCAAATAGAGCAATTGCAACGCAACCCTTCACGGATAACAGGCGCATAAAATACAAACCTAACAGCCCCGCAATGGCAGCCGCCTTTATATTGCTTTTGCATAGACGCCACCTCTTATCGTTTTAAAAGCCATCTAAGCCGCGAATATGTCCATGACCATCAATTGCGACCTGTACACACTCGGCTTCTGTTACTTTACGTAGCTCTGTGCCATCCGGGCAACAGCCCCACGCTTCGACTTTGATCCGCATAGACGTATGGCCTGTTTCCACCAATTGAGCATAAAACGACATAATGGTGCCGACCCGCACAGGGGCCATAAACGCCATCTGACCAATAGAAACCGTGGAGATACGCCCTTTTGATAAGCGGGCCGAGAATATTTCAGAGGCCTGTACGATCTTTGCCGAAACCCAGCCACCATAAACATCACCAAACATATTGGTCGCATCACTGGCCGCTGGCAGTTGTAAACTTAATTCACCTTCAGGTTGAAGGCTTTCATCGTTGTTTATTATCATTATTAGGCTACCTCTCAGGGCTATGTAGGCTCAGTCAACCTTAAGGTTGAGGGTTATTTAGCGTAGAGCCTGAA
The DNA here is from genome assembly GCF_001597735.1 of Neptuniibacter pectenicola. Taxonomy (GTDB): domain Bacteria; phylum Pseudomonadota; class Gammaproteobacteria; order Pseudomonadales; family Balneatricaceae; genus Neptuniibacter; species Neptuniibacter pectenicola. Next base: position 7,027 of record NZ_LUTS01000016.1, on the reverse strand, counting down.
CTTAACGCGTCACTGAACAATAGTTGAAGATTATACAATGGTCGTAATCATTCAAGCCCCCTACTGAAAAATGAGCACTTTTTTTAAAATATCGCGCCCTGTCACATTTTTGTCATTAAAGCTCCCTATAGTTCACCCCATATTATCTTTCACAAAAAATTTAAGACTCTCTGGAGCTTTACATGAAACCTATGAAAAAGTTATTTGCTGCGGTTGCGATCTCTGCAACATGCGTTGCTGCAAACGCATCTGACCTTCTAGATAAAAACCTTCCTGTTTATACTAAGGCTTCCGGTGTTTCTGGTAACCTTTCGTCAGTCGGTTCTGACACGCTTGCTAACCTTATGACGCTATGGGCTGAAGAGTTCAAACGTAACTACCCTAACGTTAACATCCAAATTCAGGCGGCGGGTTCTTCTACTGCGCCACCAGCACTGACTGAAGGCACGTCTAACATCGGCCCTATGTCTCGTAAAATGAAAGACAAAGAGCTAGAAGCTTTTGAGAAGAAATTCGGTTATAAGCCAACACCTGTAGCGGTTGCTATCGATGCACTTGCTGTATTCGCTCACAAAGACAACCCAGTTAAAGGCCTAACTATCGCGCAAGTTGATGCGATCTTCTCTTCTACTCGTAAATGTGGCGCTGCAAACGACATTGCGACATGGGGTGATGCTGGCGTAACCGGTTCTCTAGCCGATAAAACAGTTCAGATCTTCGGTCGTAACTCAGTATCAGGTACTTACGGTTACTTCAAGAAGAAAGCATTGTGTAAAGGCGACTACAAAAACAACGTTAACGAACAGCCGGGTTCTGCGTCTGTAGTTCAGTCAGTATCTACATCGCTAAACAGCATCGGTTACTCCGGTATCGGTTATAAAACAGCGTCTGTTCGTGCACTTCCTTTGACTAAGAAAGAAGGCACTGCATTTGTTGAAGCTACACCAGAAAACGCACTTAACGGCACATACCCACTTGCTCGCTCACTTTACGTATACGTGAACAAAAAACCAGGTCAGCCTCTAGCACCACTAGAGAAAGAGTTCCTGAAAATGGTTATGTCTAAAGTAGGTCAGGAAGTTGTTGTTAAAGATGGCTACATCCCACTACCTGCTGCCGTTGTTAAAAAGCAGATGGCTGCGCTAGGCATGTAATCTCGCTCAACATGCTTTATACAAATAAGGGGGCCTTTAGGCCCCCTTATTTCGCTTAAAACGCCCTCTGTAACATTGGTGTAACAAACTTTTAATATTGTACGCGCCGTAAACTCAGTTAACCTCAGGACCAACGCGCCATGAGTAAAGACAATATAGCTTCAGCCGAGTTGGATTTTAATACCCCATCCGCTAAGCGAAACAGAAGCATACGCGCACTGAAAGATAAGTTTGCATCGGTAGGCATCGCCTTCGGTGGAATCAGTGTAATCGTAGCCATTCTGTTGATCTTCTTTTATCTACTCTATGAAGTAGCGCCCCTATTTGAATCAGCAGATATAGAAAGGTGGCAGGAGAATAATCAGCAGGTTGCTCCCTATTCCGTTCCCGGCGAAGGTAAGACGCTTTACCTGACGATGGAAGAGCAAGCGGAAATAGGTTTACGTATCACCGACAGTGGCCAACTGGTGTTTTTCAATACACTGAACGGCGATGTAATCAAACAGGAAAGCCTTAATGTTCCTGCCGGTGCAACCGTGACGAGCTTTGCTATTGCGTCAGAATACAGCGGCATATTTGCCTTAGGTTTCAGCAACGGCGAAGCGATAGTCTTTAAGCAAACATACAAATCCACTTATCCTGATGGTATTCGCGTTATTACGCCTGAGGTCGCTTACCCTCTGGGCACTGCACCCATCAGCATAAGCGAAGGGCCTGTAGAAGTGCTCGCCTTAAATGGTAGCGAAGATGAATGGACAATCGTGGGTGGTCAGCGCTCTAAACTCACCGCGACAGACGTGACGCTTTCACTCAATATCATCACCGATGAAGTGTCTGCTGAAACCAACACCTTCACCCTACCTAACATGAACATCCCCGCGAAAAAGCTTTTATTGATGCCTGATCGCAGCTGGATGATGATCGCCAGTGACGGCGGCAAGCTGGGTATTGTTAATATGAAGGCCGAGGGCGGCCCTGCAATTACACAGCTCATTGAGGCGACAACCGGAAACATTACCTCATTCGAAATGCTGCTAGGGGGTAACTCTCTGCTTATCTCTGATGACTTAGGTGTCACTAGCCAATGGTTTTTGGTACGTAATGACAAAAACCAGTGGGTGATGACCAAGGTTCGCAGTTTTGAAAACGGTAAGGCCGCGGTGAGTTCAATCTCGATTGAACACCGTCGCAAAGGCTTTGTCACTATCTCTGAACAGGGACAGCTGTCGTTCTACAGCACAACCGCTCACCGTACATCATTAAGTGCTGCCATCATCGATGGTAATGCAGATATGATTGCCCTTGCACCCCGTTCTAATGCGCTGCTCGTCGAACAGAATAACCAGCTAAGCTTATGGGCTATTCATAACGAACACCCTGAAATTTCATGGAGCGCTATCTGGGAAAAAGTCTGGTATGAAGGCTATGAAGAGCCTGAGTACACTTGGCAGTCCTCTGCGTCGACGAATGACTTTGAACCTAAATACAGCTTGATGCCTTTGGCGTTTGGTACCCTTAAAGCAGCATTCTATGCCATGCTATTTGGCACACCACTCGCGATCTGTGGGGCGATCTATACCGCTTATTTCATGGTTCCAGCGATGCGCCGTAAGGTAAAACCTTTCATTGAATTAATGGAAGCCTTACCTACTGTTATCTTAGGTTTCTTAGCCGGTTTATGGTTAGCCCCTTTTATGGAGGTCAACCTCGCCGGAATATTTGTCACCCTCCTCGTCTTGCCGGCGGCGATCATCGTGTTCGCTTATGCCTGGTCTGGAGCGCCAAAAGCAATTAGATACCTGATTCCTGACGGCTGGGATGCGGCTCTGTTAGTACCCGTCATTATCCTAGCAACGTACTTTAGCTTTGCGATAGCGCCTTATTTAGAGCAGATGCTATTCGGTACAGAGATGCGCTATTGGGTAACCAGTGAGTTAGGTATTCCTTACGATCAACGTAACGCGCTTGTTGTGGGTGTGGCTATGGGCTTTGCCATTATCCCAACCATCTTCTCAATTACAGAGGATGCGATCTTTGCCGTGCCTAAACACTTGTCCTATGGCTCATTGGCCCTAGGTGCGACGCCATGGCAAACCTTAGTACGCGTTGTCATGCCAACGGCCAGCCCCGGTATTTTCTCTGCGGTGATGATCGGTATGGGTCGTGCAGTCGGTGAAACCATGATCGTATTAATGGCGACAGGTAATACGCCGATCATGGATGTGAATATCTTTGAAGGCATGCGTACCTTAGCCGCCAACATAGCCGTTGAGATGCCAGAGTCTGAAGTTGGTAGTACCCACTTCCGTATCTTGTTCTTAGCCGCGTTCGTATTGTTCATATTCACTTTTATGGTGAATACGCTAGCCGAGCTGGTTCGTCAGCGCCTGCGTAAGAAATACGGCTCACTTTAACCCGTGCGTAATAGAGGGTAATTCTAATGCGACAGTCTTTTTCAGAATGGACAAAATCCGGCGCACCTTGGGTATGGCTTAATGCCGGTGCCGTTGCGATCTGTCTAATCATGGTAATTGGGTTACTTTCCCTAATTGCTGTTCGTGGCTTGGGACATTTCTGGCCTGCCAATGTAGTGCAAGGTAGCTATGTCGAAAATGATCACCGTGTTCGCCTAGTGGGCGAGCGCGTACAAACGGAGATCGTTCCCGCAGAACAACTGCGAGAAAGCGGTGTAACCGTTACTGAGAATGTAGAGGAGATGCATCGCTCCCTTATGAAAGTGGGTAACCGTGATCATGGTGGTACCGACTTTATTTGGATTATCGATGATTTTCTTGAGAACAAAGAAAACCCAGAGATGTTGTTTACGGCGGAACGTCGTGAATGGGGCAATTTCTATGGTTATCTTCGCGGTATTAAGGAAGAAGGAACCTTAGTTGCAAGCCATGAAGGTTACGAGAAAAGCCCTGAATACCAAGTATTATGGGACGCTCTCCAAACGCGTATTGAGCGGGTGTCATCCATTCAAGAGAAGATCGATCATATTGAGAAGGGCGAAATTAGCTCAATCAACTATGAACTTGAACGTCTTCGCTTGAAAGAACGCTCTTTGCAGTTAAAAGAGATTGTGGAGTCTGCACCTTATCAAGAGATTACGGACCGCCGCCTAGCGCTAAATGCTGAGTACGAGAGCCTTCAAAGCGAACTACTGGCACTGTACAAAGCGATTAACCGTGACAGCATTACAGCGGAGATCGCAAATGGACAAGTGGTTGAATTAAAAATAGCGTCAATTGTCCGCGCGTTCCTACCGAACGATATGGGCCTTGGTGGCAAACTGGTGCATTACTTCCAGAAACTTTGGGAGTTTGTCTCAACCGACCCACGTGAAGCCAATACAGAAGGGGGTATATTCCCTGCCATTTTCGGTACCGTCATGATGGTACTCATCATGTCAGTAATCGTAACACCCTTTGGTGTGGTGGCCGCTGTCTACTTACGTGAGTATGCAAGACAAGGGTTTGTGACACGCCTGATCCGCATTGCGGTCAACAACTTGGCAGGTGTACCGTCGATCGTTTACGGTGTATTTGGTCTTGGTTTCTTTGTTTACTTTTTAGGCGGTCATATAGACGACGCCTTTTTCCCAGAAGCAAAGCCGGCTCCGACATTCGGAACACCCGGTCTAATGTGGGCTTCTATTACACTGGCGCTGCTAACAGTACCCGTGGTTATTGTTGCGACGGAAGAGGGCTTAACACGTATCCCTCGCGCCGTTCGTGAAGGCTCTTTAGCACTCGGTGCAACGAAATTCGAAACATTAATGAAAATCGTTATTCCCATGGCAAGCCCTGCAATTATGACCGGTGTCATACTGGCCATTGCGCGCGCCGCCGGTGAAGTAGCACCTTTAATGTTGGTCGGCGTAGTGAAGCTTGCACCCAGTCTGCCATTAGACTTGAATTACCCGTACCTCCATTTAGATCAGAAATTTATGCACTTGGGCTTCCATATCTACGATGTAGGTTTCCAAAGCCCTAACGTTGAGGCGGCTCGTCCGCTGGTATACGCAACGGCGCTTCTGCTGGTGATTGTAATCGCATTGCTAAACCTGACAGCGATTCAGATTCGAAATCACCTGCGTGAAAAATTCAAAGCGCTTGAAATGTAACGAGACGTCGGACTTAATTTTATAAAGGTTGCTAAAATGACTAGCGAAGCTAAAACACACGCAATTGATATCTCTTCTCTGAAGCGTGATAACCGAATTTTAAACCTCGAGGAAGAAACCCTTGCGCTTGAGGTGAAAGACTTAAAATTGTGTTATGGCGATAATGAAGCCTTGCACGGTATCAATATGTTTATCCCCAAAAACCGCGTAACAGCGTTTATTGGGCCATCAGGTTGCGGTAAATCAACCTTGTTGCGCTGCTTCAACCGCATGAACGATCTGGTTGATGACTGTCACATCACCGGCCAGATTCTTCTCGACGAAGACAATATCTATGACCGCAGTGTCGATATTGCCGAACTACGTCGCCGGGTTGGCATGGTATTCCAGAAACCAAACCCCTTCCCTAAATCGATCTACGAAAACGTAGCTTACGGCCTACGCATTCAGGGCGTAACCAAAAAGCGCGTCATCGATGAAACGGTTGAGTGGGCCCTAAAATCTGCCGCCCTATGGGATGAAGTCAAAGACCGCCTTCATGAAAGCGCATTAGGTATGTCCGGTGGTCAGCAGCAACGTCTTGTTATTGCACGTACCATTGCGGTAAAACCTGAAGTACTTCTATTAGATGAACCGGCGTCAGCACTGGACCCGATCTCCACACTGAAAATTGAAGAGCTGATTCACGAACTGAAGAAAGATTTCACCATCGTAATCGTAACGCATAACATGCAACAGGCTGCACGTGTCTCTGACTACACCGCCTTTATGTATATGGGTGATCTGATTGAATTTGGTGTAACCGATACACTTTTCACTAACCCTGAAAAGAAACAAACTGAAGACTACATCACCGGCCGTTACGGTTAATTTGGGGAAGGAGAATAAACATGGAACTTAAAACAGAAGATTATTCCACGCATATCTCCCAGCAATTCAATGAAGAGCTGGAACAGATTCGCACGCAACTCCTTACCATGGGTGGTGTGGTAGAACGTCAGGTTCACGATTGTATCGATGCACTACTTAACGGTGATGCCGAATTAGCTGAGCAATCTCGTCGAGTTGATAAGCAAACCAATGAGATGGAAGTGCTCATTGATGAGCAGTGCACAACGATTATTGCGCGCCGTCAGCCGGCAGCCAGCGATTTACGCTTAATTATCGCCGTATCAAAAGCGGTCTCCGACTTAGAAGGTATGGGTGATGAAGCGAGCCGTATCTGCCGTCATGCCATTGAGCTAGTTGAAGAGGGTAGCTCTCCACGGGGTTACCAAGAAGTTCGCCATATTGGCAACTTAGTCCGCGAAATGGTTAAAGATGTATTAACGGCATTTGCCCGTAACGATGCAGAACTTGCTTACCGTGTCGCTAAAATGGATAAATCCGTCGATCAGGAATACCGTTCAGCAATGCGCTCCTTGGCAACCTTCATGATGGAAGATCCTCGCTCGATCTCCAGCGTGATGAATGTTATTTGGGTACTACGTAGCTTAGAACGCATCTCTGAACATGCCCGTGCGATGGCAACCCACCTAATCTACCTTGTCAGCGGCACTGATGTCCGTCACGGCAGCCTTAAACAGATTAAACGTGCGGTAACCCCGGACGCCGATAACAACGAGTAAGTCAGCTGACAACGCTCAACACTAAAACAGCCTTCGGGCCACTGCTGTCCCACAATTTTTTAATCATAAAGGGATCCTCATCTGAGGGTCCCTTTTTTGCCGCTCTGGCGGTGACG
>NZ_LUTS01000158.1 GCF_001597735.1 Neptuniibacter pectenicola | reverse complement strand
TTTCCTGTCCGCCATGGAGGCTAGAGCTTGAACTAAATACGGCGGCGGGTTTATCGATTAGAGCGCCAGACAGCCATAGGGAACTTGTTCCATCAATAAAATACTTTAACGGCGCTGCCATATTGCCAAAGCGGGTTGGGCTACCGAGGGCAAGACCTGAACATTCAGCCAAATCCTGTTCGCTGCAATATAGCGCGCCCTCATCGG
>NZ_LUTS01000157.1 GCF_001597735.1 Neptuniibacter pectenicola | reverse complement strand
CAACACAAAAATGAGCACCTTCTGCTTTGGAATGCTGACTTATGGTTTTAGCCCAATCAAAGCATCCCATGACACCCAAGGGGCCTGCCCCACCCTCTGGCACCCAGTAAACATTAGAATAATAGCTATCAATGGTCTGTTTTATTTCAGGCGCTAACCCGAGGCGATAATCTTGTCGAGTACTTGGAAACAGTACAGCACCCGAAGCAACAGCTGACTGTAACGTAGGCGTTAGTTTTGCCCAAGTTTCG
>NZ_LUTS01000156.1 GCF_001597735.1 Neptuniibacter pectenicola | reverse complement strand
TGACAAAGGGGTCTCCAACGTTGTTCAAACTGACATTGAGAAAAGGCGCCAATCGATTTTTATAACTTATGTTCTCTTCGGTCTGATAGCCAAGAAAGCGCTCTTTTTGGGAGTCTACGTATGCTTGAATTTGTTCGTAAACACTGTTTTGTTCACCGCAGTTTTGACCTGTGGGAGGCAGTTCAACGTCGAACCCATTAATAGCCTGCTCAGTGTAATGGAAATCATAGTTTCGCTCTGCGTATACCTCG
>NZ_LUTS01000155.1 GCF_001597735.1 Neptuniibacter pectenicola | reverse complement strand
TCAATGTGTGGGATGTCATCTTCTAAATACATAGCTGATGTTTGAACAAAACCGTGTCGTTGATAAAAAGAGGCTAAATGTTCCTGTGCGCCAATTTCAATCGACTCACTTGGCCATAATGATTCACAGTCGGCTAATGCTTGTTGCAATAGTTTATGACCTAAACCACCACCTCGATGACTTTCTTTGGTGGCAACGCGACCAATGCTAGCTGACGGATAACTGGTTCCTTTCGGTAACAAACGTGCGCA
>NZ_LUTS01000154.1 GCF_001597735.1 Neptuniibacter pectenicola | reverse complement strand
TATCGACGTTATGGTCAGTTCTTAAAAGCAAAAGGTGGTAAGCAGATTTCAATGCTGCCCCATGAGTCTTATGTTCAGCCTTCTTATATCAATTCATTGAATGGAGACATTGAGCGTCACTTTGAGCCTTTAACGGATCGTTTTGTCACATCGCCAATTCTAGAGAGACTTTTGCTGTTGCTAAGCGATGTGTATGACTTGGCAGAAGAACAGGCAACGGATTGGAACATTCGCTTACATCCTTATCGGATC
>NZ_LUTS01000153.1 GCF_001597735.1 Neptuniibacter pectenicola | reverse complement strand
CTTATTTCTGTTTTGAATGAATACCACTTTAATTGGTGTTCCATTAGCCATCATCGTATGGATGGAACGAAGAATTCCTTTCTTGGATTGAATGGGTCCAGCTAGGCGGTATAGTTGCTTTAAAGAAACCATCTCCCCGTTTACGTTATAACGTTGTTTTGTTTCTTTGACCATACCAATTACGTCTAATCCTTGATCCACAATAGACTTTACAAGTGGTGGCAATGTAAACCAAGAATCCATAAGGACATAAC
>NZ_LUTS01000152.1 GCF_001597735.1 Neptuniibacter pectenicola | reverse complement strand
TCTTCCATGGTGTTGAAGAAAATCGGAGCAATTTTACTACCAATACATACACCACCAGCACGTTTGTTAGGGATGAAAGGAATGTCATCTCCCATGTGCCATAGTACTGAGTTGGTTGCAGACTTACGGCTTGAACCGGTACCCACGACATCACCAACATACGCAAGAGGGAAGCCTTGCGCTTTTAGTTCGTTGATTTTAGTGATTGGGCCGATTTCGCCGTCATCATCTGGTGTGATGCCATCACGAGCCAT
>NZ_LUTS01000151.1 GCF_001597735.1 Neptuniibacter pectenicola | reverse complement strand
GTACTGAACAGATTTTAAATAACTTATTCAGTAACGCTGAGAAATACGCAGCTGATAGCGGTGTTCTACAGATAGAGTGCTGGCAGGAAGGTGACTACAGTTTTATTCGCATCCATGACAACGGCCCCGGTATAGATGAGTACTCATCAAGATCTATTTTTGAACAATTTTATCGCGCCAGTAACAAACTTACTGATGGTATTAGCGGTACCGGCATAGGTTTGAGCATTGCGCGCGAACTGGCACGCAAGCAT
>NZ_LUTS01000150.1 GCF_001597735.1 Neptuniibacter pectenicola | reverse complement strand
CACATCGATCTGCGCTGGCGTGATCTCACGACCATCGACTTGCAGTCGAATAAAGTAATCGTATTGGGCAAGGTTGGTGATCGCCGTTGCCGCATCGGCTTTTTCAGCACTGGTTAATTGACCATCGGCGTTTTTATCAAACTCCATCAACATGTCCACACTGGAGAACACATAAAATTGCCAATAAGCTTCAAGAATCTGCACTTTCGGCGACGATAGGTTCACTTGATAGTAGGAATCGATCCAAATATGCG
>NZ_LUTS01000149.1 GCF_001597735.1 Neptuniibacter pectenicola | reverse complement strand
TTCTTTGTCCCAACTTTATTAATCAATGCCTTGAAGCTACCGGTGTGGCAACGGTTAGAAAGCGCCGCATTCCTTTAGATATGGCCGTATGGACAGTCATCGCAATGTCCCTCTATCGACAAGAGCCCGTTTGGAGCATTGTGAGTAAGGCGCAGTTAATGCTGCCAGGCAAAAAGCCTTTAGTTGCCCCGAGCGCTGTGGTTCAGGCTCGCCAACGGTTGGGAGCTGACGCGGTGAAAGAGGTTTTTCATCGTA
>NZ_LUTS01000015.1 GCF_001597735.1 Neptuniibacter pectenicola | reverse complement strand
AGGCATTATCCAATGCTTACTTAAAATCTCAGGGGCTTTATGAATTGCGCGATGGATGGATCAAGCTTCACCATTCTCAGTGAAACGCCCTGTGCGGATCCGCATGCAGGGTGTTGTGGGGGCTGAGGGTTAGAGACCCTCGGCTACCCGATTAGGTGACTCCCTCATTAAACTAAAGATTCGCATTTTTCCAAAAGCTTAGCTACAGCTTTTTTACCCGATTTGTTTAGAATTTTCATCTCCGGATCGGACATATATGGAGAACCCGGCACGTCTATTTTCATGCATTCATTCTTAATTTCATTTAGTACGGGATTCTTGATATCACACGACTCAAAGTAATCCCACTCTTTCCAATCAATCTTATCATTGAGCCAATCTCTCAAAATTTCGCATATTTCTTCAGGGGCTCGATCGATGGGATCGTTATTGTGAAGTAACGCAAATACGATAACTAATAAAAGCATTGCTACAACAATAGCGATCATCCAGAACATTAATTTCTCCTAACGCCGCTCAGCACGCGCGGCTACGAAATGAAGGCGAAGCCGCAATGTAGTAGACGTCGCCATGACTGGCCTTGTTACATTCCCCACGTGCAGACCTCCAATTGATTGCGACAGAAAGAGGTGTGATTGAATTCGAAAATAACACCCATGTCCGACGACTTACCTACCCACCCTATATCGAAGTGGTCCTGCGCCTCACAGTAATTCTGGAGAAGGTCAAGATTAAGAACGAACTCGGCAAGCGTTAAAGAATAATATGGCCCATCGGTATCAATAAAGAACCATCCTGGAATAATTGCCGGCTCGATACTAGCTTTGATAAAGCTGGTCATTTCAGCCATCGTGTCGAAGTACTTAAGATCCCAACCCTCTACCATACCTCTAGTGGTAGTTTGTTGGTCCGCCTCCATATCCCATGTCGAGAAAGCGGCGTACTTTAAGCACTGCACGTCGTGACTAAATTCTACTTCCGAAAGCAAGCAAGAAAGCACAGGATCGACTGAGTCCAAAAGCTCGCGCCTCGCTCGTTTGTTCTTCACTTCTCGTAGCTTAGTTTCCAGCTTACTCATAATCTCTCAAGGGATGTAACATTTGTATATACGGGGGTCCGTGTATCTACCCACACCGCTATTGATTAAAAATAGATGTAATTATTTGAAAAGGAAGGAGAAACTAAAGAATCAAATCGTACTCTTCCGTGACAAATCAAGCATGCGTATTAACAATTGATATACGGGGGTCCGTATATCTATCCATGCCAGACATCCATCTCTCTGATTTATAAATATTTTTAACCTAAGCAGTGAGGGAATACAACTAGCCTTTTAGGCTACGCATTGGGCAAAAAGACTTTACTCAATTAGTGTATACAGCCGCTAAAAACATGTATTAAATAGCTTTAATATTGTTAAAGCTGGTGAAATTCACGCAAGAACTCTTTTCTATCCTGTGTAAACTTACGATGCCCATCGTGATTTAATGCTCATTTCTTTTCAGAAAATGCCGGAGTTATAACGCCCCAGTTTGAATTTCTGGCAAAGAAAACAACAACATCAACATGACTATCTACCCAAGCATTATGAACAATATGATCTTCGCCACTCGCTTCTACTGTTTTTACTTGAATACGATGATAGGAAGGGCCATCGGAGATGAGGATATCAGTCTGGTGCCCATGGTCCAAAATTGGCAAAAATACTTGCCAACCATCTTGCATTAGCCAACTTACGACCATGCTTTCATAAGATGTATTTTTAAGAGCTTGGTGTGTACCAGGTTTTGTTTGAGTTAGCCGCCTTGGCATAATACTAGTCCTTTGTTTATTCTAATATTCGTGCATACAAAGCGATATATCTTCAACCAGAGCGAACTAGATTACAAGCCTTCACCTTGTACCTTCGCTCACGGGGTGAGCTCCTACATCAGCGTATTTCTGTAGGAGGCCAACCTTTGGCCGAAGCCCTATTGAAGGTTGGCACCTCTTTTACTCGTTGGCTAGGATGCCTTTAAACCTTTTTCTTGCCCATTCGACGAACGATAAAAATTAAGGCTAGAGACACTAAACCAGAGATCGCTAGATGATCCGGCTCTGTCATAAAATGAACAATACCACTCATAATGCTGGCGTGTTCTGAGTGTGCTAGTGCAGGTAGTGATGTCGTTAATGCAGCGGCGCCAGTCAATGTGCTAATCGCTATTTTTTTCATTTTTTAATCCTTTCTTTCTTTAAATTTTTTGGCGGTTTATTTAAACAACAGCAACGGCAGGTGGTAAAGTTTTAGCCGTTAGCATGCCTTCGCTAATAATAAATTGGATAATATCATCTAAACCTTTCGCTTGTTTTAGATTAGCAAATACAAATGGACGTTCGCCCCGCATGCGTTTTGTATCGGTGTCCATCACTTCTAGGGAGGCGCCAACAAGTGGGGCTAAGTCTATTTTATTGATAATGAGCAGATCTGATTTGGTAATACCCGGCCCACCTTTACGTGGAATTTTATCGCCGGCGGATACATCGATCACATAGATCGTAAGGTCCGACAGTTCAGGACTAAAGGTCGCGCTTAGGTTATCACCACCGCTTTCAACAAAGACGACATCGAGGTCACCGTGCCGTTCAATCAATTGATCGATCGCGGCAAGGTTCATGGAGGCATCTTCCCGTATGGCGGTATGGGGACAGCCGCCCGTTTCTACGCCAATAATTCGGTCCGCGCTAAGGGCTTCATGTTCGGTGAGAAACTTAGCGTCTTCTTGGGTGTAAATATCGTTAGTGACGACGGCGATATCGTAGTGGTCTTTCATGGCGGCACAGAGCGACCTTAATAAAGCTGTTTTACCCGAACCTACGGGTCCACCGACCCCTACTCGCAGTGTCTGTTTTGGTTTACTCATCTACCACTTACCTCTATGTTTAGTCCGCTTATATATACGTTCAGGAACGGAATAATCGTGAATATTGTTGTTCATGCAGGGCGCTGGCAATCGCTAATGCGGGAAGGCCGGCGCCTACCTGTTCTTCATCAACCTGTTCGGCAATGTTGAGTGCTTGGCTTAAGATCGGTTGAAGATCGCCAATCAACACTTGTGCTTGTGTTTGGCCTAACGGCACAAGTTTAGTCGCGGCGGCCACTTGGTTTTCTAACCATGACCATGCAAAACCGAGTGCGGCACTGGGATAGTTAATATCCCAATGGGCCGCCGCAATGGCAAACAGCGAGATAAAACTCACGGCTTCCGGTGCACTCCCCCGCCCATGGGCAAAGGGCTGTTCGACGCCTAAGCTATTCAGTAACCTCACTAAGGCTTCGCCCATCGCGGTATCGGTTAAGCGCAGCTCTTTCGTCTCTCGGCAGGCTAGAACCAGGTCATTTAAGCGTTTTACTTCTTGCCAATCAGCCTGTTTGGCCGCCGCCATTAACAGCTTAAGTGCGGGGAGATCGACATAAGCAACCGCATGCAATATCTGCATCTCTAGCCATTCATGTACCTCCGCTTGTTTTTTCAACCAGCCGCAATCTATGGCGTATTCTAACCCTTGCGAAAACGAGTAGCCGCCGACAGGTAAGCTGGCACTGCTTAACTGCATCAGGCGAAAAAGCGCCCGATCATCGGTGTTAATTGCGACGTTAGGCTGCATATCAGTGATGGGCGTGGCCATGATTATACGCCCCTGACTCTGGCACAAAGACGGCGTCTTCATGGCTAACAACTAACCCTAACTGCACAAGCATCTCTTCGAGTACGTGATCCGGTTTAATGCGCAACCAGCGTTCACCCACTTCTATTTTTGTATGTCGATTACCTAAGTGGTAACACGCACGGGCGAAGGTGTGCCAGGCATCACACGAGGCTAAGGCAACCGGTTCAATAGCGCCTGCCACTTGAATGTAGTGACCACAGGTTGTTTTTAGATATTCCCCCACCAGCAAGGGTTTACCCCGCTCCAGAAAAACGCGCACCTCTTGGCCTTGGTCATTGACCAGTTTCAAGCGCCCCCGGTCCCGTTGTTCATGGGTTAAAACGACCTGACTGTCTGCTTTATGGTGGCAATGGGTGCCTAAGCGTTCATACACTTCTAACATTTAACAGCTCCCCTTTTAAAACAAGGTATAAAGTTGGGCTAACGGCAGTTTGTCCGCCGGTTCACAGGTCAGCATCTCACCGTCAGCACGCACTTCATAGGTTTGTGGGTCAACCGTGATATCAGGCATCCAGTCGTTTAATACCATATCGGATTTGCTGATATTACGGGTATTCGAGCAGGCGGAGAGTTCTCGCTGTAAGCCTAAGCTTTCAGCAATGTTATTGTTTAACGCCGCCTGACTAACAAAGGTCAGGCTGGTTTTCGCCGCCGCTAAACCACAGGCCCCAAACATAGGTCGGTAATGCACTGGCTGTGGGGTTGGGATCGATGCGTTAGGGTCACCCATCGGCGCCGCAGCGATCATTCCACCTTTCAGAATCAGGGAGGGTTTAATACCAAAAAATGCAGGTTTCCACAGGACTAAGTCCGCTAGTTTACCGTTTTCAATCGAGCCTACATCATGGGAGATGCCGTGTGTAATGGCTGGGTTAATCGTGTATTTAGCGATGTAGCGTTTAGCCCTAAAGTTATCGGTTCCCCTTTCAAGGTCTTCTGCTAATAGGCCAAACTGGACTTTCATTTTATGTGCGGTTTGCCACGTTCGTGTAATCACTTCGCCAACACGTCCCATCGCCTGAGAATCTGACGAGATCATGCTGAACGCGCCCCGATCATGGAAGATATCCTCTGCGGCGATGGTTTCTTTACGAATACGGGAATCAGCAAAGGCCACATCTTCTGGAATATTACTGTCTAAGTGATGACATACCATCAGCATATCCAGATGCTCATCCACCGTATTAACGGTAAACGGCCGTGTTGGGTTGGTCGATGAGGGCATAACATTAGGGTATGAACAGGCCCGAATAATATCGGGAGCATGACCGCCACCCGCACCTTCTGTATGGTAGGTATGAATCACTCGGCCTTTAAAGGCACCAATGGTATCGTCGACAAAGCCCGATTCATTGAGTGTGTCGGTATGAATCGCCACCTGAACATCGTATTTTTCAGCCACGCTAAGGCAGTTATCGATTGATGCGGGGGTGGTGCCCCAGTCTTCATGTAACTTCAATCCACACGCACCGGCTTCCAGTTGTTCTTCGAGTGCGGCAGGTAAGCTGGCATTACCTTTACCAAGAAAGCCAAAGTTCATCGGTAAACTATCGGTTGCTTGCAGCATTTTGCCTATATTCCAAGGCCCTGGCGTGCAGGTGGTCGCTTTAGTGCCGGTCGCAGGCCCTGTGCCTCCCCCGATCATAGTGGTTACACCCGACATGAGGGCTTCGTCGATCTGTTGGGGGCAGATAAAATGGATATGCGCATCAATGCCCCCCGCGGTGACGATAGAGCCTTCCCCTGCAATAATTTCAGTGCCGGGGCCGATCACTATATCGACATTATCTTGTACATCTGGGTTGCCCGCTTTACCTACTTTAGCAATGCGGCCCTCTTTAATTCCGATATCTGCTTTAACAATGCCCCAGTGATCAAGTATTAATGCATTGGTGATCACCAGATCCATCGCTATATCGTTACTTAGCTGGCTCTGGCCCATGCCATCACGGATAACCTTACCGCCACCAAACTTCACTTCATCGCCATAGGTGGTTAAGTCATTTTCAACCTGAATCCAGATATCAGTATCACCTAACCGTACTTTGTCGCCCGTCGTGGGGCCAAACATCTGGGCATAGCTAACACGATCCATTGAACTCATGCTGTTGTCCCCTTCTGTGATTTCTCTTGAGCGGTGCTCGTCTCCCCATCCACGGGGCCCATAACATCACCACGGAATCCGTAGATCATTTTATTGCCGGCATACTCAACTAACTCAACTTCTCGGCCTTGACCCGGTTCAAACCTTACCGCTGTACCTGAGGCGATATTAAGACGGTAGCCTTTGGTCGGTTCACGGTTAAAGGCCAACGCAAGATTGACCTCATAAAAATGGTAGTGGGAACCCACTTGGACTGGACGGTCACCTCTGTTTTCAACGCGCAGCGTTTGGGTTTTACGTCCCTCATTAAGCTCGATACGCCCCTCTGCTGTCTCAATCTCTCCTGGTATCATTGTTCTATCCTCTTCGCGTCGTTAACCATCAGTTAATTGGGTTATGGACCGTCACTAATTTAGTGCCATCGGGGAATGTCGCTTCCACTTGTACTTCGTGGATTAATTCTGGAACCCCTTCCATGACTTGATCCGCCGTTAGCAGGCTTTTGCCATAACTCATCAACTCGGCCACGGTTTTTCCATCCCGTGCGCCTTCAATGATCTCCATCGTGATAAATGCCATCGCTTCGGGATAGTTCAGCTTTAAGCCTCGATTAAGACGTCGCTCTGCCAGTAGTGCTGCGGTAAACACAAGCAGCTTATCTTTTTCTCTTGGTAACAGTTCCATTACTCACCTCATTGGCCAGGTGTCATTAAATTGATAAATTTTATCTAATTGTTGTGTTTTATTGCGGGCTTAAGTCGCCCAAATTCTTGGTTCACACGCCTCACGCTGTATCAACGCAGGGCGCAACAGTGTCCAGCAACGAATAAACAGTAAACGTGCCTGTTCTGAGCAATCACCTAAATAGCGCAGCTGTATAAACTCATCATTGATGCTGACAGCAGATAGCGCTTTTTGAGACTGACTATCGGTTTGGTTTAATGCCTCACACTGCGCTTGCAAGGCACTCAACAACGTATCGGTATCATGGGTTTTGGATAACGGCCCTGCTATCAGCAATCCATTGACAGAGTGACCGGCTAACCCCGCTCGGCTCTGCATAAAGTTATGTTGCTCTGGGTTAAGCGATAATGCCTCACGAATCTTTAAGCGCCCTTGACTAAACACTTGTAAACGCTGCTCTATTTGGCCCTGATCGAACGGTTGTTGGCTGGCGTGTAAACCAAAACAACTGATCTCCCAGCCAATAAACGTACTGCCCACATCAAGGTGGATATCCGTATGTAGCCGCGTATGCGCACCGGGGTAGATGATATTTTCGAGAGGCAACCACTCTACGCTGCTGTTCGGTTCTAAGCGCAGTTGGATATGCTGGGTTTGTAGTGTTTTATCGGCACGCGCTTTATAAACCCGACCGGCACCGGGTGTTGTAATCAACGCACGGGCGGCCTGAGCCATCGTGACATTAATGCGGAGATCATCCCCCGACACCATGCCGCCGGGCGGATGAAGAAGGTACAGATGCGCCAGATCTCGACCTTCTGGGTAAAAGGCTTTTTGCACATAGAGCGGCCCTTGGTGCCGACAGGCATTCAGCACTGAGCCTCGCTTAGTATGTGCTAACCCAAGGCTTAGTTCGGCTTTCCACTTGGACTGCTCAGTTTTTTCTGGCAGCCCTAATGGATCAGACGGTTTATCGGCCCCTTCGCCTCTGGCGGGTGTTACCCAATTATTCATCGACACTCAAACCTAAATGCTTATGCTAAATCGTTATACTGCGAGATACTGCTTGATCAGATCCTCGCTTAAATTTGCCATCTGGTCACTTGCGACCACACGCCCTTTTTCCATTAATCTAAACTCTTTGCCTACTCTACGTGCAAATCCTAATTTTTGCTCCACTAAGATAACGGTTAATCCCTCCTCCTGATTGAGTTTGAGGATAACATCACCAATTTGTTGCACGATATTTGGCTGAATCCCTTCATTAGGCTCATCAAGGATCAACACTTTAGGTTCAATAACCAGTGCTCGACCAATGGCTAACTGTTGCTGCTGACCACCGGAAAGGTCCCCGCCTCGACGGTGAAGCATCTCCTTTAAAACAGGAAAGAGCTCAAATATTTTCTCCGGTATCTGTTTCGCTTTATCTTTACGGATCGGTAAGCCAATTCTCAGGTTTTCTTCAACCGTCAGTGTCGGAAAAATATCTCGCCCTTGGGGCACATAGCCAATACCTGCCGGTGCGCGAAACTGAGCGGGCTTGGTATGCAGCGCTTCACCCTCAAGTAAAATCTCGCCGCTTTCTATAGGCAGCAAGCCCATAAGGCATTTTAAGAGGGTCGTTTTACCCACCCCGTTACGCCCCATAATACAGGTACAAGACCCTGGTTTAATCGCTAAATCGAGGTCCCAAAGAATTTGAGTACCACCATAACGTTGATTTACTTTTGAGATATCGATCATGGTGCTTCTCCCAGATAAACTTCGATCACATCAGGGTTATTTTGAACTTGGTCCATCGTGCCTTCAGCCAACACAGAGCCTTGGTGTAAAACGGTCACCGTCCGCGCGATGCTACGCACAAACTCCATATCATGTTCGACCACTATAACGGTACGCTCACCCGCTAATGAGGTCAGTAGCTCGGCGGTACGTTCAGTCTCTTGGGCCGTCATACCCGCGACCGGTTCATCGATTAAGAGCAATCGAGGCTCAGCAACGAGTAACATTCCAATCTCTAACCACTGCTTTTGGCCATGGGATAAGGCGCCCGCTTGCATAAAGCATTGCTCTTTTAAACCAATGACATTAAGCACTTCATCGATACGATCAATTTCCGTCGGTGTTAAGCGAGCAAATAGCATCGGTAAAACCGACTTCTGCTGTTTGAGCGACAACTCCAAATTATCAAACACACTGAGGGCTTCAAATACGGTCGGTTTCTGAAACTTACGGCCAATACCTAGTTGGGCAATATCAGCCTCATCGTGCTGTAAAAGATTAATGCTTTGACCAAAATAAACACTGCCCGAATCCGGCGTTGTTTTACCGGTAACGACATCCATCAATGTGGTTTTACCCGCACCATTCGCACCAATGAGGCAGCGCAGCTCACCATCATTAACGTACAGGTTTAGATCATTCAGGGCTTTAAAGCCATCAAAGCTAAGGTTTAAACCTTCCACATACAGAATAACCTCATGGGATACATCGACCTGCTTCTGCTCATCCTTTAAGAATGACCACACTTGGTCCCTACGCATAACTTCGCGTACATCCGTTAAGGCGCTCATACATTACCTCCTTTCACAGCGGGCTCAGCGTTTTTACCTTCCGTATCGGAGCCATGACTATCCGAGTTATCAGGACGGCGCTTATCCATCATTTTTTTATACAAGCCCATCAACCCTTGCGGTAAATAAAGCGTAACGAAAACAAACAACGCACCCAGCGCAAACAACCAGCCGTCAGGCATAATCGCGGTGAATTTTGTTTTTGCAAAGTTGACAAGCAGCGCACCGACAATGGCGCCAATCAATGTGCCACGACCACCAACAGCAACCCAGATCACCATCTCTATCGAGTTAAGTGGTGAGAACTCACCGGGGTTGATTATCCCCACTTGAGGTACATACAGCGCACCGGCAATACCCGCAATTAATGCTGAGTAAACAAACAACCAGACTTTAAAACGCTCAGTACGGTAACCGATAAAGCGGGCACGGCTTTCGCCATCACGAATCGCAACAATCACTTTACCCATACGGGATTGTAAAATTTTATGGCTGACCACCAGAATCACCGCTAACAACAACGCAGTTATGGCGAAGAGCGTGACACGGGTTGTATCCGCTTGCAGGTCAAAGCCTAAAATATCTTTAAAATCGGTTAAGCCGTTATTACCACCAAACCCCATCTCATTACGGAAGAAGGCCAGTAACAGTGCATACGTTAGGGCTTGGGTCATAATGGAAAGATACACACCCGTTACACGTGAACGGAAGGCTAACCAACCAAAGATAAAGGCTAAGATGCCCGGCACCAATAACACCATCAACATCGCAAACCAAAACTGATCCATACCCTGCCAAAACCAAGGCAGCTCAGTCCAGTTAAGGAAAACCATAAAGTCAGGTAGCTCAGGGTTACCATAGACGCCGCGATCACCGATCTGACGCATGAGGTACATCCCCATGGCATAGCCACCTAGCGCAAAGAAAGCGCCATGACCCAAACTCAAGATCCCGCAGTAACCCCAAATCACATCAACCGCTAACGCCAACATGGCATAGCACAGGTATTTGCCTAATAAGGTGATGGTATAGGTACTAACATAAAAGGCTGAGTCTTCGGGCATCAATAGATTACCCATCGATGCCAATAAAGTTAAAACAACTAAGATCGCAACAAACGGCGCGACTTTACTGTCGCCATGTAAACGGCTAAAACGCATTAACTGATTCATTCTGCAGCCCTCCCTTTCTGAGGGAATAAGCCCTTAGGACGTTTTTGAATAAAGAGGATGATAAAGATCAACACAAAAATACTGGCCAGTACCGCACCGGTAACAGGCTCTAGGAACTTGTTAGCAACACCGAGTGAGAATGCAGCAACCAAGGTTCCCCACAGGTTACCTACCCCACCAAAGACCACCACCATAAACGAGTCGATAATATAGGCTTGACCTAGGTTAGGGCCTACATTGGTCAACTGGCTTAAGGCAACACCGGCTATACCTGCAATACCTGAACCTAAACCAAAGGTCATGGCATCAACCCAATCGGTCCTAATCCCCATCGCTTTTGCCATATCACGGTTTTGAGAAACCGCTCGAACGTTCAACCCTAGGGAGGTCTTACGCAGGATAAGCAGCAACAAACCAAAGACTAAAAGCGCAAAGGCAAGAATATAGAGGCGGTTCAAGGTTAAGCTTAATATAGGGTTGATATCCAACGTGCCGCTCATCCATTCAGGAGACGCCACTTGGCGGTTGAGTGGAGAGAAAACACTGCGAACCAACTGTTGCAAAATAAGGCTGATACCAAAGGTCGCTAATAGGGTTTCCAGTGGACGACCATGCAGATGACGAATAACGCCCCGCTCAATTAATACACCGACTAAGCCCGAAACGACAAAGGCTAAGGGTATGGCAACCCATAAAGAGTATTCAATGGCATTAGGCATCATGAGCTGAACAACATAGGTCGTATATGCCCCGAGCATGATCATCTCGCCGTGGGCCATATTGATAACCCCCATCACACCAAACGTAATGGCTAAGCCGATTGCGGCCAGTAATAAAACAGACCCTAAACTTAAACCAAAAAACAGCTGATCGATAAAACCATAGAACTCGATCTCTTCATTAATCTGTTTAAGTGCTTTGGTCGCCGCCGCTTTTACTTTGGGGTCGGTATCATGTTCAATAATTTTTACTAATTTGTTACGTGCATCACTTTCAAGGCTGTCCGCCATCACATAGACAGCGGCAAGCCGTACAGCGGGATCGGCTGAATCTGACTGATGTAAGGCTAACGCCAAATCAATCATCGCCTGCACATCTTCATCCTGCTCTTGAGGACGAACCCTCTCTAAGGTGGCGATAGTCTCATCGGAAAGGTGCGTCAATAAAGCTTGAACCGCCGCTAAACGTTTGCTCGCGTCGGGATGAGATATTTGTAGTCGCGCAATGGCTTGGCGTAAAAATCCACGTAGCTTATTGTTAACACGGATTTTTTTAAGCTGGTTTTTGCTCACACCCGGTAACGGTTGTTTGCTTAAAACACCTTGAGCCGTCAATTCACCTTTAATGGTTGAGATCATAACGACCTCTTTGCTGGACTTAACAAAATACAAGTCACCCTCCAGCATCCCTTTAAACATAGGTAACAGCGCAACGCCCCCTAATGACTCTAATTGTTTGAGCACAGGTAAGGCTTTACTCAATTTCACCTCGGTCAGACTTTGCAGCAGCGTTTCAACAGAAACAGGCTCAGCCACAGGGTCTGATGGAAGGGGGGACACCGTCGTTAAGGTTGCTGGATCAGCATCGACCGTTGTCATAGGTTCATCTGCATGAACCGACGTTAGGGACGTAGCAACATAGCAGCATAGTATGGCAAACAGACGTCTCACGTGAATTCTCCTGTATAGACCGCTGAATCAGGTTTGTAGGTAACGAAGTAACCGTCGTTTCAGCGAATCAGGAATAGAAAGTCGCTCGGCTTAATTAAACAAAGCGACCTGTTAACTTAGCGGGCACTTAATTTCATTAAGTGCTTTTTTCTCAAAAAAACAGAGCGTATATAACGGCTGAAAGTACCTAGTCATACGCGATCTACTAGGTACTTTCATGCGTTATGCGTGGGTCATTAGTTAGAACCAGAACACGCTTTAGTAACAGTGTTGTAATTGCCGCACTTAGTCGGGCTTGTCCAATCAGAGATCAGATCTTTAGACCCTGGAAGGAAGTCAGACCATGCATCACCGGCAACAACGCCATCCGTTTCCCAAACCACTTCAAACTGACCGTTGTCTTGGATCTCACCAATTAAAACGGGCTTACTTAAGTGATGGTTTTTGTTCATGACAGCAACACCACCGGTAAGGTTAGGTGTTTCCTGTCCGATCATCGCCTGCTCTACCGCATCGACATCCGTTGTGCCTGCTTTAGTCACCGCGTTCGCCCACATGTTGAAACCAATATAGGTTGCTTCCATCGGATCGTTTGTTACACGCTCTTCGCTTGTAAACGCTTTCCACTGTTTGATAAACGCTGTGTTCGCATCGTTTTCAACACTCTGGAAATAGTTCCATGCAGCAAGGTGACCAACAAGCGGCTTAGTATCTAAACCGGACAGCTCTTCTTCACCTACTGAGAATGCAACCACGGGAATATCTTCAGAGGAGATACCCTGGTTACCTAACTCTTTGTAGAAAGGTACGTTTGCGTCGCCGTTAATGGTAGAAACCACCGCTGTTTTCTTGCCCTCACCCCCAAACTTTTTAATATCAGAGACAATAGACTGCCAATCAGAGTGGCCGAAAGGTGTGTAGTTGATCATGATATCTTCAGCCGCAACCCCTTTAGATTTAAGGTAGGCTTCAAGAATTTTGTTCGTTGTACGTGGGTAAACATAATCGGTGCCCGCAAGAACCCAACGTTCAACGCCTAGGTCATTGGCAAGATAATCAACCGCAGGAATCGCCTGCTGGTTTGGCGCTGCACCGGTGTAAAAGACATTTTTAGATGACTCTTCACCTTCATACTGTACAGGGTAGAACATTAAACCGTTTAGCTCTTCTAACACAGGTAGTGCAGATTTACGTGAAACGGATGTCCAGCAACCAAAAATCACATCGACATTTTCTTTTGTCAGTAGCTCACGTGTTTTTTCTGCAAACAAAGGCCAGTTAGAGGCTGGGTCAACGACAACCGCTTCAAGCTGTTTACCTAACAAACCACCTTTTTTGTTTTGCTCTTCAACCATCATAAGCACGGTGTCTTTCAGTGTTGTTTCACTGATAGCCATCGTGCCTGATAGTGAATGCAAGACACCAACCTTGATGGTTTCTGCCGCCATTGCGCTTATGCTAATCACTGAAGCACCTAATGAAAGTGCTACACCTGCCGCAATACTTTTAAGTTTCATATCTGCCCTTCCCCTAATTATAAAATTAACTGCCGCTGCTCAAATAGATGTCACTTGCTTGCTTATTTGTGCAATGCAATAAGGCTATTCCAAATAAGGCCGAACAGGTATGCGGTGATTGACGCACCTATATACGTCATTTGACGTATATCCCCTGAAATAAGCTGTTTTTTGTAACAAAAACCAAGTTTTATCAATCCTTGCTACGCCTAGAGGCCGAACAGTGTTACAATTGCGCCGTTCCGAAGATCAAAGCGAACGAGTCTTAAAAGCTTTAATTACTCTAAAAGACCTGTTGGCACCGTGTGTTAAGCACTTCCTAGCATTTATGCAGGGGCCTTCAGAGAGCTTTAGATAGAGTGAATCCTTCCTTTCACATCGATTCTAGATAGCAAAAATAGAATTAACACTGCATCGCACTCAGATCGAACCATTCGTTCGAGTGGGTTTTAATGCAATTCTGTAAATACCATATAGAGAGCAACACATGAGTTTTGCCAACCTGGGCCTTTCACGCCCAATTTTGGATGCCGTTTCCGCTAAAGGTTACGACACGCCATCCCCTATTCAAGCAGCTGCCATTCCTGCCGTAATTGAAGGGAAAGATCTAATGGCGGCTGCCCAAACGGGCACAGGAAAAACAGCGGGCTTTACATTGCCTCTTTTAGAACGTTTAAGTGCAGGCAAACCTGCTCAGGGTAATCAGATTAGAGCGTTGATCTTAACGCCGACCCGTGAGCTTGCTGCCCAAGTTGCTGAAAGCGTCAATGACTATTCTAAGAATTTACCCCTACGCTCTGCCGTTGTTTTTGGTGGCGTAAAGATTAATCCGCAGATTGCCAAGTTACGTGGTGGCGTAGATATTTTAGTCGCAACACCTGGACGTTTGTTAGACCTATACAACCAGCGCATTATTAAATTTTCTCAGCTGGAAGTACTGGTATTAGATGAAGCCGACCGTATGCTTGATATGGGCTTTATCAACGATATTAAAAAAATCTTAGCCGTTTTGCCTAAACAACGTCAGAACCTGTTGTTTTCTGCGACCTTTTCACCGGCCATTCGCAGTTTAGCTAAAGGCCTAGTGAATGATCCGGTCGAGATCTCTGTCTCACCGGTGAACTCTACCGCTACGACCGTCAAGCAGTGGATATCCCCTGTCGACAAAAATAGAAAAGCACCCGCCTTGATCGAGTTGATTTCAACAAACAACTGGGAACAGGTGCTGGTTTTCTCACGCACAAAACATGGCGCTAACCGTTTAGCTAAACAGCTAGATGCCGCTAACATCTCTGCCGCAGCGATCCATGGCAATAAGAGCCAAGGCGCACGCACAAAAGCACTCGCTGAATTTAAAAGTGGCGTTGTTAAGGTATTGGTTGCAACCGATATCGCCGCGCGCGGTTTAGATATTGATCAACTTCCTCATGTGGTGAATTTTGATCTACCGAATGTGCCTGAAGATTATGTACACCGTATAGGCCGTACTGGCCGTGCAGGCGCATCAGGTGAAGCGGTTTCTTTGGTCTGTGCTGATGAGTTTGAACATTTAGCCGCCATTGAGCACCTAACCGGAACCATTTTGGAGCGTCAGGAATTGAGTGGCTTTGCCCCTGTTCACCCGCTACCCGAATCAGATCTAAGTAAAAAGCCTAGCCGTAAAAAGCCTAGCCAGAATCGTGGCGGTGGTCATAAAGATGGACAACGCTCAGCGGATAACGCACGTGGCCATAAACCCCAAGGTAAAAACAAATCACACCGCTCCGGATCAAGAACGAGCCGCAGCACTGATTCAAGTAGCCAAGGTAACGCTAAAAGCGCCAGCACGGGGTCTCAAGGCCAACGTCAAGGTACGACGCATGGTAACAACACCCCTGCAAACAGTCGTCCAGCTCGCCGCGTTAGAAAGAGACCGGCAACCAATACAGCAC
Source organism: Neptuniibacter pectenicola (assembly GCF_001597735.1). Classification (GTDB taxonomy): domain Bacteria; phylum Pseudomonadota; class Gammaproteobacteria; order Pseudomonadales; family Balneatricaceae; genus Neptuniibacter; species Neptuniibacter pectenicola. The sequence goes on along the minus strand of NZ_LUTS01000015.1, from coordinate 36,639 downwards.
GTTAATTATCGTCGATAGTTAACCGCCGTTGTGTAATCGGCTATACCCTTTTATGTATAGCTGATTACCACATTCCTCGATTAAGCCATGATATCCATGTCCTGTTGCAACCGCTCATAGAAAGGCGTGGCTGGCATAGGTCTGGCGTAAAAGAAGCCTTGGAAGCAGAGGCAGCCAAGCTCAAGCAGTGTATCCCTCTCCTCTTCCGTCTCGACACCTTCCGCAATAACCGTTAACCCTAAACGATCAGCTGTCGCGATAATGACTTCGACAATGGCAGCCTCTTCCGATGACGGACGTAGGTTGGTAACGAAAGATCGGTCAATTTTAAGGATATCTAAGGGTAGGTAGCGTAAGTACCTTAGGGATGAGTAACCGGTACCAAAATCATCAATAGCAAAAGAGATGCCCCGCTGTTTTAAAATTCTCATTTTGTTGCTAGCAATCTCAAAGTTATTCAGCAACATATTCTCGGTGATCTCTAATTCAATCAGCTCACCCGGAATTTTATAGTCGGTCAGCATCGTTAAAAAGCGACCCACAAAGTCCACCTGCATAAACTGCAACGGGCTGATATTAATAGCCAAGCGTTTAAAGCTGGCAGGTAGACCTTGCGCCTTCCACTGGGCCAGCTGCTCAAAACTCTCCGTTAAGACCCACTGGCCCATTTCAACAATTTGCCCACTCTCTTCCGCAATTTGAATAAAGCTAGCGGGACTGATCACCCCTTTTTCAGGGTGCATCCAACGTAACAGTACCTCAGCTCCGACAATTGCCCCATCCGCTTGTACTTGCGGCTGGAACCAAAGCTGAAACTCCTTTTTATCCAGTGCTTGATACAAACCTTTCTCAATCAACAACCGCTCTTGCGCCGAAGATTGCATCTCAGGGTCATAAAACTGAAATCCATTTTTCCCCATCGCTTTAACACGATACAACGCAATATCCGCATAACGTAAAACATCAGTGGCACAGAGCCCCTGTTCTGGAAAAACAGCGATGCCGATACTCATCGTGCAGTAAAGTGTATGCCCGTCTACTTCAAACGGCGCAGCAATCGCTTCGAGTATTTTTTTAGAAATATGGACAGCGCTTTCGGCACAGCTCACCCGCGAATCACCCGCTTCAGGCAGCAAGATAACAAATTCGTCACCGCCAAAACGGGCACTCGTTGCTTCAACGGGCACAATCTCATTCAATCGTTTAGCAACGGTACACAGCAAGCGGTCACCGATGCTGTGCCCTAATGAATCATTGATGGTTTTAAAACGGTCTAAATCCATATACAGCACCGCGCCATGCACTTGATGGACGTTATGTAACTCTAATGCCGACGATAACCGGTCCAAGAAAAGACGGCGGTTTGCCATGCCGGTTAGCGTATCGAAAAAGGCAAGTTCAAAGATCTGCTTCTCTGATTCTTTACGGGCGGTGATATCCCGTGCAGAGATAAGAATATAGTCTTTATCATCTAATCTAATTCTTATACCACGGGCTTCAATAGGAAAAACGCGATTGCGCTCATTGATAAGCAGGTCTTCAAAGGTACATACCTGCTTTTCATCCATCGAGTTAAATAGATCAATTAAGGCATCTTCCGTGTAGTTTTGACTATACCGAGATAATGTCGTCCCCAATACCTGATCTTTATCGCTTTTTAAGGTATCAACAGCTTGATTGTTAAGGTCAATAATCTTGGTACTCGGCGTACACAGAAACATAGCATCCCCCGCATTTTCCATTAAGGAGCGGGAAAAGTGTTCGCTTTTGGATAGCTTTTGGATGGTCTTATTTAGCCGGTCTGTCACCTGCCTGCGCTCATCCCAAAGTGAGGCAAAACTGGTAACAAGGTCACCAATTTCATCACACCCTGTGTATGGCAACGCAATATCCTCATCCGTACGCAACCGATTTACCCACTTAGCAATATTCAAAATGGGGCGAGACAGGTAACGATAAAAGAAAAACAGGAAAACCGACGCCAGCACAACGGTATGTAGCAAGCCGAAGAGCAGGCTCGTGACAGCGCGTAAGGCAAAGTTATGGGCGATGTAGGTCGAATCTAACTCAATAATGAGCTTAGCAACGCCGGAATGAGAGTCCCCAATGGTTAAGGTACTTTCATAGTGCGAATTAAACGGAAAGAAGAGGTTGCCGACCGTAGAGAAAAACGTATCTGGAGCAGAGCTATCGCGCACATGGTGGGCTAGCGCATCACCAAAATCATCAACCAATGTCGCTTGTAATATCTCGGGGTGTGCAATAATCGCTGACGTGATCTCATCAGCCTTGCTGTAATTTAAATTATAAACCGCACGTTGCGCGGCCTCTTTATGCAACTCAATTAAACGGTTAATCCCTTCAACGGAGCTGCGTGTCTCCTGCCTAAGATCAAGAAAAATTTGCACACTGGTAGAGAGCAGGCCGAGTATGAGTGAAATAGTCAGCACAGCCCAAGCTTGCTTAAACGCAATCTTATACCGAAACTTAAACCCCATGCAGATACCCTACTCGCGATAGCTGATCATAATAATTACAGATACTTGTCATAAATGGCTTGGTAAATTCCCTGATCCTTTATACGCGACAAGCCTAGATTAAAGCGTTCGACTAGGCGCTGGCTCTCACTATGCTGCTTACTAAAGCAAATATGTAAGGGTGTACTCATTTTATCCTTAAAGTGCTTTAACTTGATCTTATCAAGAAGGCCTAATTCTCTAGCCCTAAAGAGCGTTGATAGCTCTCCATTATAAAAAACGTCTACACCTCGATTTATAACCGCATTGACCCCTGTTTCAATGCTAGGTGTTGTTGTATGGGCGATCCCGAGCCGACTGAGTTCTTGCTCAACCCCCCAACCATTAACCGCAATCACCTCAAATTTTTCCAGATCACTCACCTGCGCTAAGGCTTGATCATCAGCCAGCGCAGCCATGACCGCGACATCGTTTACTGCACTTATCGGCGCACTGAAAATCACATATCCAAGGCGTTCAGGACGTTTAGAGCAGCTGATTGTTCCTAACGTATGACCATGCTCTATATTTTTTAAAATGCGTGTCCAGGGGGCCGTTTTCAGCTCAACATTAATACCTACCGCTAAAAATGCGGCTTTAACCACATCAACATCAATACCGCTAAAGACACCGTCTTGACCCATAATCGTGTAAGGCGGGTAATCAACAGTATACAACTCGATTGATTCAGCCTGTGCCGCCTGTCCATACGTCAATGAACACGCCACAACCGTCCATACAGCCACGGCGACATACACTATTTTTTTAAGATAAGACACAGCAGCTTCCTTCATTTTTAGGCCATTGGCAGTACGTAATCAATACAGCAAGCAGTTCTTAGTTCATCATAATAGCCATTATTTTTCAAATGGTTATAAAGATAGAGTTAAGGGAATGGATTCAATGGCACAGGAAACAAGGCGATAGGCTTATAACCTACTAATAATCCGCTGGCCGCCTAATGTTTCCAACAGTACGGCGATAATATTAGCGATGGCGTTATCACCCGTAGGCTGAGGGTGCGATAAAGCACAGGGAGGGAGAGCATATGCTCATTATGCCCTGCTCGAATACTCAAAACAGGGCGCTAAACATGCAGTGTGCCTTACTCTGAGGCTAAGACGCGCAATGCGACACCCGCCGCTGCGGTACGGTTCTCTACACCGAGTTTAGGAAAAAGCTGCTCAAGGTGCTTATTCACTGTCCTGGGACTCATTTCAAGAATTTCTGCAATCTCGCGGTTTGTTTTTCCGTTTGCAATCCAGTGCAGCACCTCAGATTCACGCTCAGTGATTGAAAGTTTACTTTTTAACAGTGCAGACCCCGTTGGTCGATTTCCATCAATTAACCGCACTAACACTTCATCACTACTCTGGTAAGCAACCAGTTTAAGCTCTAAGGGGTAACTCAGCTGCTTAACCTTTAACGCTTGGCTTTGCGCCAACTCGGGCTGCTGTAGCCAACGCTGTATCTGGGGCGCGAGCTCCTTTGCTTGACGAAGGGAGTCGATCTCGGCTTTTGCTAATAGAGCATGCGCCTGCGGCGTACCCCATAACATCACCCCGTGGGCATTCACGGTCACTAGATGCTGACCGCTACTATCCAATGCAGACTCTACGCTAACGGCCTGACGGGCATTGGCCAAATGCACCCGCATTCTTGCAAGCAACTCATGAGGGTTGATCGGTTTCGTCAAGTAATCCACGCCCCCCGCCTCAAGCCCTCTCACCACATCACAGGTATCCGTTAACCCGGTCATAAAAATAACGGGGATGGATGCGAGTGTAGGGTCGGCTTTAAGCGCTAAGCAGGTTTCAAACCCATCCATATTAGGCATGATCGCATCCAACAAGATAATGTCGGGGCGAATCCGTTGCGCAATGGTCAGCGCCTGACGCCCCTCAAGTGCAACTAATACATCCATGCCTGCGTGCTCTAAGGCATCATTGATTAAACTCAGGGCATCGGGTGAATCATCCACCACTAAAACGATCTCTTTCCCTAGTGCCGCTTTCATAGGGTATGTGCCTCTATATGCTGTGCCAGTTTTTCAAATTGGAATGCTTGAGATAATGCCTGTAGGTGCCCAAATGACTCTGCATTGAGAATCCCTTCTTCATCAATCTGCTGCAAAATAGTATTGACGCCCTTTTGGTACCCCATTTCAGCGTAGGCTTTAAGCTCTAACAGCAAGCTGTGCTTAGGTAAGTTTTTAACCGCCCTATTATGCTCCGCTGACGGCGCCACAGTCTCCCCGACCACCGCAGTGCTGTTCAGTGCAGTGTCGGCGTCACTGATCTGTAAACGACTAGGGACAACCAGTGTGGACGATTCTGTGCGATACACCCAATCTAAATCAAGGTATTGAGCCAATTTATCCAGCAATAGATGATTACTCACTGGCTTCACTAAGTAATCATCATAAACCGATTGATAGTCCGCTTGCTGATTATACTCTTGTGCATCAGCTGACAGCATAACGATCGGCTCTTTATGCCCCTGCTGCCTTAACAGGCTGGCCAGCTCTAAACCACTGATCCCCGGCATCGAGATATCCAGTAGAAAAAGATCGGGCCTTACCTGCTTAACCAACTGCAAACAGCTAGGGCCATCATGCGCTTCCACGGTGTTAAACCCTAGCGGAACGAGCAGATCAGACAGTAAACCACGTAGAACGGGGTCATCATCCACCAAACATATCGTACGCTGAAACCCTTCATAGCCCATCACTTTACGTAGCTTAGGCTCATCAATATGAGCACCATCCACCCAGGGCAGAAGCAAACTCACTTTAAATTCAGATCCTTTCTTTAGCTGGCTATCGACCTGCAGGTCGCCCCCCATAATCTCAGCGAGCAGTTTTACAATGGTTAACCCAAGCCCTGTGCCTGGCAAACTGGCCGTATCCCTGTTTCGGACCCGCTCGAAGGGATCAAAGATACGCTGCAAGTGATCCTCATCAATACCGGGGCCTGTATCTCGAATACAGAATTCAGCCACTTGATTGCGATAGTTTATTTCAAAATCAATATGACCTTGAGGCGTATATTTAATCGCATTAGATAACAGGTTAATTAAGATCTGTCTTAACCGTTTTTCATCCGTAATAACTACATCAGGCAGAGGGTTATGAATTCGACAACTAAATTTTAAGTTTTTTTGTTCTGCTTGCACCGTAAACATCTGGGCCAGCTGATCAATGAGCTCTGGTAGCTGAACTTGATTGCGATACAGGTCTAACCGCCCCGCTTCGATCTTAGATATATCCAGCAACCCCTCAATTAAATCAGTGAGGTACTGTCCACTTCGGTGAATGATTTTTAAACCCCGCTTATGTTCATCCGCAATACTGTCTTTATCACCGAGCAACTGCGCATAGCCTAAAATAGACTGTAATGGCGTCCGCAGCTCATGACTTATACCAGTAAGGTAACGACTTTTAGCCGCGTTAGCCCGCTCAGCATGCTCTTTAGCCTGCTGTAGCTCTCTATCCGTTTGCTCATGGGCATCGATCTCACGTGTGAGCTTTAAACTTTGTCGATTCGATTCTTTTTGCGCTGTCACCCGACTCTCATGGGCAAGCAGAAACACCCACGTGGCCACACCGGATGCAATAAACAAAGTAATAAACAGAGAGATAAAGGTTTTTTCAAGCAGCATTATTTCAGCCGCATTTGCAGGTTTCATTTGGGTATAGATCAGCAGCAACAGCCCACCCAACACAATGTTTACACTGAACACCCACGCAATAAACCGGCCGAAGCGGGAGTAGATAGAACGTACCGCAGATCGCGGGAGATAACGGTATAAATATTTTAACCAACGCTGGGAGATACCCGTTTTTGGCTTACATCCATCTAAACAACGCACATCCAATGAGCAGCATAATGAGCAGATGGGCTGCTCATAGGCTGGGCAGTAACTCATATCTTCCAGTTCAAATTTGTTTTCACAAATACCACAGGTCAATGTTGCAATCGCCGCAGGGTGAATCCGTTTTTCATCACTCATAAAGCGGCTTAAATTAGCGGATTCACGGGCAATGTAGTAACGCCCTTTCGTCAACCATGCGATCAGTGGGACACAGATAAAACACGCCAACAAGGTCACAAAGTGACACAGCGGTTTGGCCACTTCACCCAAAAGCCCCAGATATGCCAACAACCCTAATACTGTAGAGATCAGCATAGAGCCAATGCCCACAGGGTTGATGTCATACAGGTGAGCCCGTTTAAACTCGATATTTTTAGGGCTTAATCCTAAGGGCTTATTAATCAGAAGGTCCGCCGAAAGTGACCCCAACCACCCGAGGGCTAAAATAGCGAAAATACCCAAAATCGCTTCTAACGCCTGATATATCCCAAGCTCCATTAACAGCAGAGCAATAGACACGTTAAACACCAACCAAACCACACGTCCCGGATGACTGTGGGTTAATCGAGAGAAAAAGTTAGACCATGCGATTGAGCCCGCATAGGCATTCGTCACATTAATTTTCATCTGACAAAGAATCACCATGATCGCCGCCAAAATAAGCGAGATAACCGGTGATTCCGTAAGCGTTAGAAACACTTGCGTATAGAGGTAGGTCGGGTCCGTTGCTTGCTCAAAAGGCATCAGCTGCGTAAAGGCGAGGTAAGCCAAAAACGACCCTAATAACATTTTAATAAAGCCCACCCAAACCCACCCAGGGCCAGACAGTACTAACCAAAACCACCAGCGCTTTCGATTTTCTACCGTTTTAGGCGGCATAAACCGTAAGTAATCCGCTTGTTCGCCTATTTGTGCCACCAATGCGATAAAAATTGATACCGCCGAGCCAAATAGCACCAGATTAAAATCACTACCCTCCGGTGCTTGTGGCGCAACAAACTCAGTCCAACCCGCAAGGTTATCGTATTCATAGATCAACACGACGGCTAACGCAGAGCACTGTAATAGCAACCAGATAAATTGAGTGCCCACCTGAAATTTACTAATCGCGGTAATACCGTGGGTCACAATAGGGATAACAGCCACCGCGCAGATGACATACCCGATAAACAGGGGAATACCGAGCAACACATGTAATGCAGATGCAAGAATAGCGGCTTCAATCGCAAAAAAGATAAAGGTAAACGAGGCATAGATAAGTGAGGTGATGGTGGACCCAAGGTAACCAAACCCAGCCCCACGGGTTAGCAGGTCGATATCTAAACCATGTTTTGCGCAGTAATAAGCGATTGGGAAACCGGTAATAAATAGTACGACGCAAACCGCCAACATCGCCATGAGCGTGTTGGTAAAACCATAACTTAAAGTGACTGCCGCCGCTAACCCCTCTAACGCTAAAAAGGAGGCACCGCCTAGCGCCGTCATCCCTACTTTGGAGATGCTCATATGGCGACCACCCACAGCGGTAAAACGCAGGGCGTAATCCTCTAACGTTTGGTTTGCCACCCACTTATTGTAATGCCGGCGCTCTTTTAAAATACGTTGTGAAGCACTCATATCCACCTATCACCAAATCATGCCCACACAAAAACGCACCACAAAAGAGCAGCGAGGCACCTATGCGGTGCATATTAGGTATAGCACGATCAAAAGCACGTGCGGGACTCTAGGCTCGCAGCCTTTATATAGTGGGAGGTGCAGTTTAATTGAGCACAATCCTTCATTGTTTGCATTCAATTAGTGCAGTGTTCGTGCCAGTTGTACTGAGGTAAGCTGCCCAGCTGAATTAAAGCAGCTGTAGCGTTAACCCTGCTTGCTGTTTGTAGGCTTGCCAGCTTTTCTCGATCACGGAGACTTCATCGATAATCCATTGGCTAAAGACCTTGACCTTATGCCGTTCGAAATACGCTTCAGGCGCGACCAAGTAATAGCGAAAATCTGAGTTCCAGTAAACGTTAGCGGGACAGACTAACTGCCCTCGCTGAATTAACTCAAAAGCGAGGCTATAACGGATAGGCGCAACACCTTGTCCATTCAACACCGCATTCATGAGTAAGCTTGAATCTTCGACTTGCAGTGCAACTTTGCTCGGCGCGCCAAATTTAGCTTGAAACGCTGCATTTAAGGGCGCGAGTTCCGGTGAGCTATCAAGGAGAATCGGCATCTCATCAAGGGTACGCTCCCCCCTCTTTAACGAGTCAAATAGCATCGGGTGACAAAGGGGCAAGATATAATCATGGGCGATCATTCTCTCCTTTAATCCGGCGAAGCCACCCAACCCGAAACGGATAGCGAGGTCCTGAGAATCATCGCTGAAGTCATGTAGGTCCAACGAGGTGGAGATAAAACAGCTCAAGTCCGGTTGTTGCGCTTGAAAAACACCTAATTTAGGAATTAACCATTGGGCCGCAAAAGAGGGAATCGATGTGATCTTTAACTGATGGGGAAAGGCATCAGCCTCTAGGGCTTTACTACCCTCTTCAATCAAAGAAAACGCCTGTTGAATAAACGGCAGTAATTGAAGCGCTGAAGGTGTCGGTCTAATTTCGCGATTTAGACGTGTAAACAGCGGCTCATCAAAAAATGCCTCCAGCAGTTTAATCTGCTGACTAACGGCCGCTTGCGTGACATGAAGCTTCTCGGCAGCCAATTTAAAGCTGCCACACTCAGCAGCAACCTGAAATACCCTGAGTGCTTTTAACGGTGGCAATCGGCTCATAATTAAGATTTTCTTAAGTGAACTGTAAAATATATCGTTTGTCAGTGTAGCAGCAACAACCTCAGAATATGCATAACATCCTGCAAATTCAACAAATATGAGGTATTCATCATGATCGCTTTACCAAGAGGGCATTTAAAAGGCCCGTTAGAGGAGCGCTTTCAAGTAAGTTTTAATTTACAATTATTAGGCCGTTATCAAAAAAGGCTACAGCAACAGCTCCACCATTGGCAGCAGAACTACCAATCAAGAAACGCATTGGCTAAGCTCGATAACGCACGCCTCAGCGATATTGGAGTGACCCCTGAGCAAGCAAAACAGGAGTCAAACAAACCATTTTGGCGATAAGACAGGGGCTTAGTAATGACGAGAGAGATAAATCAACATAAAAATCTATCCTCCAATGCTGTATAAAGAGGATAGATTTCAACGGCTGACGGGATAGTGATGAGCGGACATGTGTATTATTTAATGGGAGCGTCGGGGTCCGGTAAAGATTCCCTACTCCAAGGTTGCCGTGATCGACTAGACCATAGCCATAACGCCGTCATTGCACACCGTTATATTACCCGTACCGCAGACGCCGGTGGCGAAAACCACATCCATCTGACCGAGTCAGAATTCGCCCTGCGAAGAGATAATGGTATGTTCTGCATGCACTGGGCGTCCCATGGCCATCTGTATGGCATAGGGAAAGAGGTAGAAATATGGATCGCACTCGGACTCAATGTCATTATTAATGGTTCAAGACATTACCTGCCAGAAGCGTTAGCGCAGTTTGACTGTATTACCCCCATCATGGTCGAGGTTGATACAGCACACTTAAAAAACCGATTACTGAAGCGCGGCCGTGAATCCCTAACGGAAATCGATCTACGCTTAGCGCAACATGCATCCTTACTCCACCCGCTGCCCGACGCATCAATGCTACATATCGATAACAACCACTCATTAGAGGCAGGGGTCAACGCGTTAATGCAGATCATCACCGCGGCCCCCCAGCTAGATAACAGAGAACCCCAAGCCCTTGCCTAATCGGCATATAGGTTCGCAACATAATGACGTTATCTTGATGTAATATATCAACGTGACCGCTTACCTATAAGTTCAACGGTGTCACCACAATTAAGTACGTATAAATACGGGTTCGAGTTAACCCAGAACATGCGAGAATAGACGCTTAAACCCTCTAATTGTTTAATGATTATCAGCTTATGACTTTCGAGATATTGGTACTTTTTATTGCCGGCTTTTTAGGCGGCATTTTAAACTCTGTTGCGGGTGGAGGAAGCTTCATTACCTTCCCCGCCCTCTTATTCGCCGGTGTGCCCCCGATTATCGCCAATGCGACGAACACATTCTCATCCAGCGCAGGTTATATCAGCGGCGCGTTTGCTTTTCGCAAAGAGATAATGGCACACAAACCAGAGCTACTAAAAATAGTCATTTTAAGCTTAGTGGGTGGGATTGCCGGCGCGTGGTTACTGCTGCAAACGCCTGAAGCACTCTTTATGGAAGCGGTACCTTGGCTTCTACTCTTTGCCACCTTGCTCTTTATCTTTGGCGGCCAGCTCAATAGCGCATTAAAAAAACTGTCAACGGTACATCGTCATGCGTCATCCATGGGGGCTTTCTTACTGGCTCTGCTTCTACTCGGTGTTGCCACCTACGGTGGTTTTTTTAATGCGGGGTTAGGCATCATTACGCTGAGCTACTTAGCGCTTGCAGGCTATAGTGATATTAATGCGATGAATGGGCTAAAACTCTTAGTCTCATCCTTAGTCTCCCTGATCGCCATTATCCTGTTTGTGCTTGATGGCGCGATTGATTGGTACTCTGGCACCATCGTTTTGGCAGGGTCACTTGCGGGGGGTTATGTCGCTGCGATCTTATCAAAAAGGCTACCACAACAGGCCGTGCGCCAGTTTGTGATTGTTGCCAGCGTGGCAATCACCGCCTACTTTTTTTATGACATCTATATGCGTTAATCTCCGTAGCCCAGTGATTCTGCACCGACGGCTTAACTCCCATTTGAACGGTTTGGTTAAACGAAAAAAGGAGGGGTAAAGACCACTCCTTTTTTTTGCTCGTACAGTTATTGAATGCGTTCTATTTAAATCGCTTTAAGCATAGATTTCAGATCGACAATTAATGTAGCCAGCTCCTCTGATGAGCTCATCATCCGCTTTGATATCTCCGTATTTCGGGTCGCCACTTCTCTAATATTATAAATATTCTGACTCACCTCTTCCGCCACAGCGCTCTGCTGTTCAGACGCAGCGGCCACTTGGGTCGACCTATCCGTAATATTCGTCATCGCACCATTAACATTATCAAAGGAGCGTCCCGCATTTTCCGCTCGCTCAATATTCGAATGCGCATGTTCGTTGCAACGGTTCATGACATCTACGGTGGAGGATACTTGCTTTTGTATAGCGTCTATCGTTTCCCTTATCTCACCTGTAGACTCCTGCGTACGCTGCGCAAGCACGCGCACCTCATCAGCAACAACGGAGAAGCCTCGCCCTTGGTCACCGGCACGCGCCGCCTCAATAGCCGCGTTTAAGGCTAATAGGTTTGTTTGTTCAGCAATGCTGTTAATAATATCAACCACCTGTTCAACGGCAGCGGCTTTGGTTTTTAGCTCTTCTGATGAATGACTCGCATTTTTAACATCATTAACCAGCTCTTTAATACCATCAATCATATCCTCAACGATCACCTTACCCGCGTTGGCTAACTGAGCCGTTGACTGTGTCGCTTCTGAGGTTTGCGCTGTATTTTCGGCAATTTCATGGGCGGTCGCCGACATCTCAGTCGCGGCACTCGCTAACATGTCACTTTCTAAATTCTGCTGGATAATCCCTTGCGACGTTTCTCCAATGGAGTGTTGGGTCTCTGTCATAAAATGACCCAACATGTCGATGCTATCTTCTACGCGTCCGATCACTGTTCGAAGGCGTGACTGCATCATAAAGTTGGCCAGTTCAGCGGCACCCACCTCATTCATACACCCCGTCATCGCATACTGGGCTAACGGATTATCGTAGATCTCTTGGCTATATTGCTGAACGCGGTTAAGCGGCTTCATTAAACCGTAGTTGATCAGCACCATGACCAAACAAAGCCCGGCAATGATTGAGCCCTGTATCCCGTCAGTCAACGGGCTTAACGCGGTAGCCATAATCGCCAAGCAAAACAAAACAGAGCATAAGGTAACCCTTGACGCTAACCGCTTTGTTTTAATGTTGATCGGTTTATGTGAAATTTTAGAATAGACCTTATCGGCCTGAGCGATCTGCTCATCACTAGGTTTTGTACGCACCGATTGATAACCGATTTTCACCCCATCTTTATCGAAAAGAGGCGTGACATAGGCTTGTACCCAGTAGTAATCACCATTTTTACAGCGGTTTTTAACCAACCCCATCCATGGTTTTCCTTCACTAGCATGTGTCCAAAGATCGGTAAACGCAGCGGAAGGCATATTCGGGTGACGAACAATATTATGTTGTCTGCCTATTAACTCATCGACGGTATAACCTGCAACCTCACAAAATTCAGGGTTGGCATAGGTAATTTCGCCCTTGAGATTCGTCGTAGAAATCAATCTAAGTTTGCTTGAATATCTTTGCTCTTTATCTGTGCAATGCATCCCCAACTCCTGTAACAGACCTAATGTCCGGTTTGTTCCTTGTCCACCAACAATTTATCACTGCATTAACACTCATTATTGCAATGCACATAAAAAGAATTTTTTAAAATAGTTTTGAGAAGTACGCGGTATCTATTTAAAGCAGACCTATCATGAAGAATAAAAGCACTATTTAAAAGAGCTATTACCCTTATTTTTCAATAAATTAAAAAATAAAATTCATTAATTCAATGAAAAACAGATATGACTGAAAATATAAATCACAGATATAACAAAATAAATAATGACGCAGTGCAGCATAACAATTAACTGACACAGATCAATGGCTTTATAGACACAGCAGAAAGAGATCAACGAGGAGAAAGGCGAGATAAGCCATAAAAAAGGACGGCAACGCCGCCCTTCACATCAAAGGGAAGTGATCCCCTCCTATAACAAACGATAAATGCGATTAATTCGGCACCAACGTGGCTAAGGTATTTGTACCTTGAGACACAGACGAGGGTTGATACCCCTTTATCGCTTGCCAAAGCTGATCACCTTGCCACACTGAAGGGGCTCGGTCATAACAACAGCGATTAAGTTCGGTAATCATATCGCTCATGGGTAACGGCAGCGCCTGCTGTAAATGATTTAGATGGGTACACCCAGGAAACACTAACTGCCCCCATGCTAATAGGGCATCACGTGCTAATTGAGGGTCATTCTTTTTACACGCGCGCTGTAGCGCATCTAAGCATGGCTTCAGATCAACCTGCTGAGTCTCCGATTTAGCCTTACCCTTACGAGGCTTTAAGCCCGCACGCTTGTAATACAGCATCGTGCCCCCACTCCCACAAATAGCAGCCACAACAACCATAGCAACCATCAACCAAGCGCTAAGCGGCTGCACGGCGGCCAAGGTTGATCCGTTCTCGGCATTGGGTTGGCTATTCCCCACCCTGTTAACGGGTGCTGAGGGCGCTGTCACGGGCAAAGCCTCCACCGGCGCAACCGTTACCGTCTGCGTATGTTCAGCAGACGGTGCCACAGTAATAACCTGCTGAGGTAAGAGTGCAACCTCTTCTTTATTCGTTTTCGTATTCCACCACGCTAACTTAACCTCAGGTAACACCATCTCCCCTTGCTGGCTAGGAATGATAGTCACCTCTTGGGTCATGGTGACGCTCAGCTCATTATCTTTCTGATCCTGTTCATACACAGGTTTTGCGGCGTATTGCTTAATATTTTCGACGGTGGGCAACACCAGCTCAGCAAGTTGATCTTGACCAATACCTTTTGCCTTGAGGGTGATCGTACGCGTAATCGGCTCACCCACCTTCCACTGCTGGCTACTGAGCTCGCTCTTAAGCTGTAGTTCACTGGCGGCAAGCCAGTTTTGTCCGGTAAAGGTTTCAGGGATCGGCGCAACCTCTATGGTATAGCTATCGGCAGACAGAAAAATACGTCGTATGGCGCGTGGATCATTCATACGTCGGAACGGGTCAACCCCCGCATTAAGGTTACGGATCTCAGCACTAAGCTTTGCCCCCTCGATGCTCAGCGATCCGCTTTGCTGTGGCGTAATCAGCCATGATTGTTCAACAACCAGCATCTCTCGACCATTTAACGTTTGGCGATATTGGCGCTGCTCGCCTAAGGGCTGAATCAGCGCTTTGCCTTGTTTTATTGTTGGCTCTTGAAAAGAGGCATTGTAGATACGTTGACCTAATACAAGGTTCATCTGATAGATGATGGGCTGTTGCACCATCGGTGAGGAGTCTGACAAGGTTGAAAGTAACTCCACCCCGCCATCCACCGCAGATAGCTGCTTCACCGGTTTAACTTCAATGCTGTGCGGCTGACTTTTTTCACCATTGAGGGTTAAAGCTGGAACCTCCAATTTACCTGAGCGTTTAGGCGCTAAAGTGATAACCAATTTAGTGCTGGTTTTCAATTCACCATTAATAATGCTAGTGCCTGATTGGTGGCTACGACTAATTATTTCAAAGTTTTTCTCTAATGGGGATAAATCTACATTCCTTAAATTATTTTGCGCAAAGCTAAGTATGAATAAAAATGTTTGCCCCTGCTCAACCACATTACGATCAATCTGAGTACTGATAGCCGCATGGAGCTGAACGCTGATCAGTAACGTCAATGCAATTGATAATAACCTAAAAAATCTCACCACTGCTTCTCCTCAAGCGCTTGCCCATTAGGCTGCTGATGATATTGATAGATAAACTTCCTTCGCCATAACCCAGCGGGGTCGTCCTCAATTCGGTTCAATAACTGTTGTCGTGCTTGTGCTGCCTCATCTAAAGGTTCGCGCGTTTGCTCTGCCCCTTGTACGGCCATTGCACCCTGCGGCCTTTCCTTTTGATCACCGCTTCCATCATCTTCTGTATCACTCATAGCCGCCTGACCCGACTCGTCTTTTAACTGCTGATCGATTTTATCCTTTAAGGCTTGCTGTAACTGATCACTAACAGCTTGTTTCTCTTGTTTGCTGGATTCGTCATTACCATCAGAGGAGGCTTGGTCACCGGACATACTGTTTTTTGCATGCTGCTTAGAGGCTTTGGATTGGTTATCGAAACCACTCCCCTCAGCATTAGCATTTTGTGACGAGCCTTCCTGCGGACCTAATCCTTCAGTATTGGTGTCGTTCGCCACACTCCCTTCTGAGTTTTGGGCGTTAGCACCTTGGCTCTCGGAACCTTCCGCATGATCCTCTTTAGACTCCCCCTCTTTTTGTTCATCACTTGCTGTATTCTTTTGTTGCTGCTCAGATTGTTGCTGCTTAAGCAACTCCGCTACTAAGTTGCGGTTGTAACGCGCATCCTCAAAATCGGGTTGTGCTTCAAGTGCTTGATCATACGCGTTCAACGCAGGTGCTAGCTCACCTTTACGCGTTAACACGTTGCCAAGGTTATACCACTCAGTGGGCGTCTGGGGTGCAGCAATCGCCGTAACGGCCTTATCATATTGACCGCTTTCATAGTATGAGAGCTGCTTCCATTGAGGGTCTTCAAAGACCTCTGCTGCACTAGCCTTATCCCCTGAGCGATAAAGCGTTAACCCTTGCTGGTCTTTCGTTTGCCAGAGATCTGTCCACACTTGGCGACCGCTCGCCATAATGTCTATCCCTTTATCATCGCTCGCCTTAACTGGCTCCGCTTGAGCCGGGCTGCTATGCCCTATGCCGAAGAGCACGATAGGCAGCAACAGCGGCATAAGGAGCGTAACAATACCTCGACGAAACACCATTAAAACAAAAGGCAAAGCAAACAAAATAAACCATGGCCCTTCGGCCACCCATCTGTCTATTTTCTCCTTAGATTCTGCCGGTTGTTGATCACCCCGCTGAAATTGAGCAATCAGATAATTAACATCACTATCATCAGCCGTAATCATCTTCGCCTGACCACCACCAAGACCTGCCGACTCTTGCATAAGCGACGCTTGTACCTTAGCAACGATAACCTGTCCGTTTCGGTCTTTTAATAGCCCTTGGTCTGTATTGATAGGTGCCCCTTGCTCAGTCCCTACACCCAAAATAGAGATTTGGCGTCCTTGGCTTTTCAGCCGTGTAGCGATCGACGCGATCTGTACAGGCATGACTTCGTCACTGATCAATAAAATATTGCCCCGTGCAACGCCTGCCTGCGCCAGTAACTGATCAGCCAGTGCAAGTGCCTTATCTGCGCGGCTCCCTTGGGCAGGCATGATCTCAGGCACCATGGCCGGTAGTTGGGCCAAGATAGTATCGCTATCATCCGTAAGTGGCGTTACGCTAAATGCTTCAGCGGCATACACCAATAAAGCCACGTTAGCATCGGGCATATGTGCCAGTAGATCTTCGATTTTAAAATGGGCTCGCTGCAACCGACTGGGCTTAAGGTCTACTGCATTCATTGACGCTGAAAGGTCCAGTGCAATCACTAAAGCATCCCCCTGCTTAAAAACAGGTTGAGGCTGTTTTTTCCAAACCGGTTGAGCCGCCGCCACAATCAGCATGAAGGCCGCTACCAGCAAACTAATGGAGAGCCACGAGGATAGCCCCTGCCCTTTGTGCTCGAGAAAAGGAAGCAACTCAGGATCACAAACCGTTTGCCAGTGGGTACGGTTAACACGCTGTTTAACCGAAAAATAGGCGACAACAAACACCACAGGAATCAACAGGAGCCAATAGGGTTGTAAAAAATGAAATGAGGCTAACATAGTATAAAAAACTCCATCTTTTACCCTTCCCTCACATGCTTAGAACAGAGTATCAGCGAGACAAAACCTAACAGCAGTGCCGCGAATAAAGGCCAATGGTAAAGCGACTCAATGGGACGAAAGAACTCATTATCTTGCGCGATAGGTTCAAGCTCATCCAACAATTCATAAATTTTGGCTAATTGATCAATATCCCGCGCACGGAAATACTTACCGCCGGTCGTGTCTGCAATTGTGGTGAGGGTTGCTTCGTCAATATTACTGGTGGGCGACGATGCTTGTATATAGGAATTAAAATCGGACAGCGCACCTAACAACCCTAAACGGGTATCTGCGCCCACCCCTATGGTATAAATCTTTAAGCCTTCTTTAGCCGCTAGCTCAGCCGCAGTCAACGGCTCTAAAACTCCCGCATTACTGGTGCCATCGGTAAGTAATATAAGCACACGCTGCTGACTGTCCGATTGCTGAAAACGCTTAACAGCAAGACCGATCGCATCCCCGATCGCCGTTGACTTACCGGCTAACCCTATTTGCGCCTCATCCAGTAAGGCTTTCACGGTTTTCCGGTCATGGGTTAAAGGCGCTTGCACATAGGCTTGTTCACCAAACAGTATCAAGCCCACACGGTCGCCCTGTCGCCGCTCAATAAAGTCCCCTGCCACAATACGCGTCGCAACAAGACGGTTAATTAACTGCCCATTCAGTTCAAAATCGGTTTCAAACATACTTTCCGATAAATCAACCGCTAAGACTAAATCCCTTCCTTCCAGCTGCTGAGGAATTGGTTCACCCAACCACTGCGGCTTAGTCACCGCCGCCACTAAAAGCAACCAGACAATAAACGCTAAGATCAAACCGGTATAACTGTTACGACTAACCAGACCACGCTGCCCACCCACGGCTTTTTCCATTTGGTCAATAAAGGGGATATGCAAAGCGTTTTGACTGACACCACTTGCGGGTGGCATCAACACTCTCACCAACAACGGCAGTGGTGCCAACAACCATAACCAAGGCCAAGCAAACTCAAGCATGGGGTACCCCTTTAACCTGTTTTATCCATTGCCGTGTAAACCGAATCAATGCAGCACTATCAATTGTGCCAGAGAGCTGCTCTTGATAGGGCCCTTGGGCTAACACCTCAAGCACAGCGGGATCGGATACCCCACCGGTTTCTTGTAAAAAACGACACCAGCGATCCCCTGATAAGGGGGCCACTTGCTCCCGCGGGTAGAGAGAGAGGGCCAGCCGTTTTAACAGGGCATTACTTTGCATGACCAGCCGCTTGCCGTCTGGGTCTTGTCGGTATGCTTGTTCAACCTGCTTCAATGCGTCCAGCGCATAACGTCGTGGGTCGTTCAATTTTTTCCGGAGGTAGCGGCCAAACAGAAACGCGATGATGATCACACTGATAATTAATAACCACCAGCCATAAGCTAAGGGCCACCAGCCGATCGTATCCGGCATCTGCATATCACGCAGGGGGATCTGACTATAGTCCATTACGCCCTCCCACTAAGGTAAATAAGGGGTGCTGATTACTATGCCAATGGGCAAACTCAACCCCACGCAGGTTGCGCAACTGCTCCAGTAGATCTATTCGCTGCTGGAATTGCGCATAATAGTGCGCCTGTTGTTTTGCATTGGCATCGATCACAACCTCACGCCCTTTACCCATAAAACGATAACTTTTTCCCGAAGGGAGTTGCGCTTCTAGGGGGTCCGAGATAAGCACCATTTTTAGCTCACAACGCTGCGCTATGCGCATAAGGTGCTGCTGCAAGGTTGCATCAACATCATGAAAATCACTAAAGAGGTAAATGATGGTTCCACTGCTTAGCAGGGGTTCAATTTCTATCAATTGAGTGGTCAATGACACAGGCTCAACCTCAGCCTTGTCGGTAAACCCTTGGGATAGCGCTGAGATCATCTGCATCACTTGTTGGCGGTTGTTTGTTGGCTGAAAAAGGCCGCCTGAGCCATGGCCTAGAATACGCCCCCCCACGCGATCACCATTGGCCAATGTCGTCCACACCACCATAGCCGCAGCATAAGCCGCTAACACTGATTTATAGTGTCCCCGCGTTGCAAAATGCATTGGCTGTCGTAGGTCGGCCACGACAAATACGGGCCGTTCTCGCTCCTCCCGATACAACTTCGTATGCGCTTCACCGGTACGGGCCATAAGCCGCCAATCCAAGTGGCGTATATCATCGCCTGGCTGATACTCGCGCACGTCATCAAACTCCATACCTCGACCTCGAATATGGCTTAGATGATGACCTTCACGAATAGCCATGCGCTCACGCTGTTGTCCCCTTGCCGGCGGCCAATGACGCAAGCTCACCAACTCATCTAAGGTCAGCAGGTTGCGGGCAGCCGGAACGGGTCTTGGACTACTGTCTCCCTGAAACATATGAACTACCGCCTATCTACTATGGTACAGCCACACGAGCAATAAGCTCGGCAATCATCTGGTCTTTATCTAACCCTTTAGCTTCTGCCACGTAACTTAAGCCGATACGATGACGCAACACACTCGGAGCGATCTCTTGAATATCATCGGGGGTGACGAAGTCTCGACCAGCTAACCAGGCTTTTGCCCGCACAGCACGGTCTAACGCGATGGTGGCACGCGGGCTTGCACCAAAAATAAGACTCCCTTTAAGATCATCCCCATAACGTTCAGGTTCACGGGTCGCCATGATTAACGCAATTAAATAATCTTCAAGGTTCGGGGCCATATAGGTGTTCATAATGGACGATCGTGCACGGAAGAGATCATCTTCAGTCAATGCGATCTCCGCCAATGCGGTTTGGCCGTCTAAGCTTGCAGTGTGCTCATTACGCACAAGACGCAGAATCTCTTTTTCCTGCTCATGGGCTGGGTAATCAACCCTAATATGCAACATAAAACGATCCAACTGCGCCTCAGGAAGAGGATAGGTTCCCTCTTGCTCTAGTGGGTTCTGTGTTGCCATCACCATAAAGAATTTAGCTAAAGGGTATGTTTTACCTGCCACGGTTACTTGGCGTTCGGCCATCGCTTCCAACAGC
The DNA here is from genome assembly GCF_001597735.1 of Neptuniibacter pectenicola. Taxonomy (GTDB): domain Bacteria; phylum Pseudomonadota; class Gammaproteobacteria; order Pseudomonadales; family Balneatricaceae; genus Neptuniibacter; species Neptuniibacter pectenicola. The sequence goes on along the minus strand of NZ_LUTS01000015.1, from coordinate 16,550 downwards.
GCAGATTGTACTTTAGCCGGCGCCCGGTTGATCTCATCAGCCAAGAGCAGATTACAAAATAAAGGGCCGGGACGAAAACTAAACTCACCCTTTTGGGTGTTATAGATCTCGGTGCCGGTAATGTCGCTAGGCAAAAGGTCCGGTGTAAACTGGGCGCGGTGAAAAGTCCCTTCAAGTAGGTCACTTAAGGCGTGGATGGTACGTGTTTTCGCAAGTCCAGGCGGGCCTTCTAGTAAGACATGTCCATCGGTTAGCAGTGCAATTAATAAGTATTCTATTAATGCATCCTGAGCCACCACGCGTTTTTTCAATGCCTCAGACAGCCCCATCACCTTCGCCTGTAACGCTGCCGCCTCAACGGTCTCAGTTGCCACATCTGCTGTCATTCCATTACTCCTAGAACCTTTTAACTATGTTAATTCAACGGGTTAACGCTTGAAATATAAGATCAATTCTATTTATTTCAAGGCAGTCTAACACCCTCTGACCGTCGATTTTCGAAGAAGTTTCAGCCACTAAAATCGACCTTTTCCTATTAAATAGATAAAAAAAAGCCATGCATTTCGGCATGGCCTATTTTAAACCGTTGAGTCGCGCTATTAATGATCTAAAAGCTGATCTTCACTCAAAAGTCCGTACTTTTTAATTTTACGATGCAAGGTTGATCGACTCACCCCCATCGCTTTTGCCGCACGGGTCACTACCCAGCGATGCTGCTCCAATATATTCTCTAACTCTTCTTTCTCTGAGAGACTGCCGGAGTCACTCGAAATAGAAAGCATTCGCAAAGGAGGCGGAGCAATGTCCTGTTCTTTCCGCACCAGCTGATCACTCGAGAAGACCTCATCAGGCAGGTCTTCGATGCAGATCATTTCGCCCTCCCGCATACACAATGCGTATTGAAGAACATTTTTAAGCTGTCGTATATTTCCTGGCCAACGATACTGACATAGGAGTTCCATCGCCTTAGGGTGGATTTCAACGTGACCCACATCACCATCATCAAGGCAGAGCATATGTAACACTTTTTCAATAATGACCGGCTGATCACTGCGCTGGCGCAAGCTAGGCAGTGTTACTTGGAAGCCACTGATACGGTAATATAGATCTTCCCTAAACTCACCGCGCGCAACATATTCCTTCAAATCTCGATGGGTCGCACAGATAACATTTAAGCTAACACCGACCGCCTCATGTTCGCCAAGGGGGATAATTTCACTTTCAGCAAGCACACGCAGTAAACTCGCCTGTAGCTCAAGTGGCATGTCACCAATTTCATCTAGAAATAAGGTACCACCATCACTGGCTTGGATCTTACCCATCTTGCCGGCTTTAAGCCCCCCCGTGAATGTGCCCGCACCGTAACCAAACAGTTCACTTTCGATTAAAGACTCGGGAATCGCCGCACAGTTAAGCGTAATAAAAGGTTTATCAGCACGATCACTACTCTCATGCAGTGCTCTCGCCCACACCTCTTTACCTGTGCCCGTTTCACCTTGCAAAAGGATACTGATCCCTTTGTTGACAATCCGCTGGCAGCGGGTCGCCTGCTTGAGCAGTGTTGGTTCTTTTCCTGCCGCTAGAACCAGAGGGGTATTAACAGGAATACTAGTATCAATTTCTAGCGGTTTAGCGGTCACAATTCGCGATTGCGGGCTCTGAATTTGATATGCATTATTTTGTAAAAAGTTCGCATGGAATTTATAAGGTTTCCCCATGACTTGCATATAATGCTCAACACTACCGGACCCTGCGGCTTCCAGTTGCTCAAAGCTTAAATTAAAGACATCTTGAAACTTTTTGCCGACGATCTCATAACGGTCACGGCACCCGAGTGTTAAAAGAATCGGGGTCGTCGCAGCCACAATGGTACCGCTATCATTAACCGCAACCAGCGCTTTGGTAATGGAGACCACTGGGGAAACTGAAAAACTAATAACCCTCTGATTATGATAAGCATCTTTAAATACCAACGCTTCAATTTCATCAGCGGTCTCACAGACCATATTTAATGCTAACGCCTGACCAAGCCGGTTGCCATTGGCAAATGTGGACGCGTCAATAGCGCCAAACGGCGTACCATCAGGGGAGATAAGCGGGGCAGCAGAACAGCTGAAGTTTTGTAGGTTACTGCCGTAATGCTCTTCAGCATACACCGTAACCGGGCTACACTCCGTTAAGCAGGTGCCTAATCCATTAGTACCAACAAGGCTTTCTGACCATAAGGTGCCCTGTCTCAGTCCTTTTGCAACTAAATCATGCCCAACACTGGACTCGGCAAACGACTTAACCGCTACACCCTTTTCATTAGTGATAAGAACGGTATAACCACTGTTTTTAGATAAGGTTCTTATTTTATCGAATACTTCTACCGAATCACTCAGTAGTTTCTCTAAAGGCTCGCGATGCTCTTTAACCTCAGTGTCAGTCAGTGATACTAACTTCACATCACTGTGCTGAGAGATTTTGTATCTATCGCGACACCTTTCCCACGAGTTCTCAATGTATCTATCAGTTAAAGCATCGTCTTTCTCTGGAGTTTCTCCGGCGAGAAAACTCTTTTCATTAGAATAATCTGCACTTTTAGAAGACATTATTCACCTGCTCACTCCTTGCCTCACAGAGATACTACCTAGGGCAAGGTAATTTTTTTTATATTTATACTATGCTAGTGCCAGTCTGCGGCACTTTGGGGCCAACAAGCAACAATTATTTACGCTTATAAAGCCCCGAAGGTTTTAAATTTATATTACATTGCGCCCTTTCAGCAAAAAGCGCCACTGTAAATTATAGTTCACTATAATGATTAGAACGAATATTCATCAGCATGGTAGGAGGATCTAACCAACGGTCCGCACGCGGCATGTACAAAACCCATCTCAATCGCCAGATCGTGTAACCGGTCAAACTCCTCTGGTGTCACATAGCGATCAACAGGAAGATGGTGTTTACTTGGCTGTAAGTACTGCCCTATCGTAATCATGTCCACATGCGCTTCTCTTAGCGCTTTCATTACCTCATGAATTTCGCTCTCGGTCTCCCCCAGCCCTAACATAATCCCAGACTTGGTCATAATATCGGGATGCTCTGTTTTAAAGCTTTTAAGCAAGCGTAAAGATTCTTCATAACTAGACCCCGGACGAATCTGTTTATAAAGCCGCGGCACGGATTCTAAGTTGTGATTTAACACGTCAGGCACACACGTTTTGAATTTCGCGATTGCATCCTCAAGTCGACCACGAAAATCAGGCACTAAACACTCAATTCTAATGCTATCGCTACGCTTACGGATCTCGTCAATACAGGCAACAAAGTGCCCTGCACCGCCGTCACGTAAATCATCTCTGTCCACCGACGTGATTACCACATACTTCAGCCCCATACTTGTGACGGCTTCGGCAAGCTTAGCCGGCTCATCACTATCAAGCGCATTGGGGCGACCATGTGCCACATCACAAAAAGGGCAACGGCGGGTACAGATATCCCCCATGATCATAAACGTGGCGGTCCCTTTACTAAAACACTCATAAAGGTTAGGGCAACTGGCTTCTTCACATACTGACGCTAGGCTATGTTGACGCAGGGTCTGTTTAATCGCATCAACTTGAGGCGAGTCGTTATAGCGCACTCTGAGCCAATCCGGCTTTTTCAGCTTCCCCTCTTCCGTTGTTGGAATAATCTTAACGGGAATACGATCTACTTTATCCTGACCTCGTTGTTTAATTCCCTGCTGAATACTTACTTTCTGCATAACAATGCAAACTCCAAAAATAAAAAAGGAGCGCGGAGTGCGCGCTCAAAAGTTCTGCTTTGGGAGCGCAGAATCGGAGGTGACAACAACTTTTTCACCGCGAATCCTCACAGAGGTGAAACACCATATTCATTGAGAAGCGTAGGTAAGGTGCCCTCTTTTTTAAGATCAACTAATACCTGATTAAAGGCTTCGCGTGTTTTCTGGTCTGCTTTTCTTAAACCCAATGCGTAGTCATAATTAAGGCCGACATTGAGCACCTTCTCTGCATCAATCTCAGTTAATTGCTGGCCGTGCTGACGCTGGAACCAACCACTCGACACATTACTCACGATAGCCGCATCAATAAGACCATCAGCAAGTGCCTGTAAACGGCTCGCTTCATCCGCAAACCGCACCGCGATCTCCACGTTCTTTGAACTCAAAGCATGGGAGGCAATACTGCCGGATGACACCCCAACAACCATCGTTTTAAGGTCATCTAGGTTATGAATAGGCGCCTTGTTTTTTAACGTAACCAATTTAAATTCTAAGCGTAGGTACGGATCTGAAATCAACATATATTTAGAGTCACCATCTCCCAATCTGGCAACACCTGAATACAAATCACAACCTACTTTCTTTGCTTGACGCCTCGGCATGATCCACGAAACTTTAAGCGAGACATCCAGCTTTTCAGCAATCGCCTTAGCAACATCAATTTGGAAGCCTTTAGGCTTTTCTACTCTTGATGAAAAAGGCATTTGAGCAGGGTGAGCGCATAAATGCAGCTCACCCTTTTCGATAATATGTTCAAGGGTGCCTGCGGTAGCCAACGGGCTCAGCAAAACACAACTCAATAGGGTTAATTTTTTTATTGTTGTAAGCATATCGGCGTCTCCAGACTTATTTTTCTTCACTTAAAGACAATATATAAGTCACCAACTCCCAACGCTGTTCAGGTGTAAATGTTCTTTTCCATGGTGGCATTACAAGCGAACCACGTTTCTTTCCTTTGGTAATGGTTTTGAAAAGGTAGTCCGCATCAAAATCTCTACCTTGTAACTTGCGCGCTTTACCGCCTGACCCTTCGTATCCATGGCAGTAAACACATGTCTGGTTAAAGCGTTTCTCACCAATGGCAACGGAGACACTTTCTTTACTAAATACTTTCGCTTTCATTGCGGCGATATGTTCGGGTGTTTCTTTATCTTTTTTCTTCTCTGCTTTTCCCTGGTCATCTACGGGTGGCGCCACGGCGTAAGCAACACTACTTGTCAGTGCTAGCGCTAATAAACCAAATCGAACACGTGTAAAAATATTTTTATTATTCATCGTTATCTACTCCCAATAGATAGCTTTTAAAAAAACAGAGGAGGTGGCTGTACTCACCACCTCCTCCTTACTGCTCAGCGAATTAATCTTCCAACGTAAATGCAACTAGCGCTGCACCACCTGGTAATCCACCTACTTCAGGGAATGCACTGGCCATAAAGCCAGGTGCATGGGACCCAAAGCCTGTTGACGCAAGAATGTACTGTTTGCCATCAACTGAGTAACTTACGATACCGCCACGGATACCGGAACCTGCATTGAAGTTCCAAACCTCTTTACCATTCTGGGCATTGTAAGCATGGATAACACCGTAAGGGTCACCATTGAATACAAGATTACCGCCAGTAGTTAACACGCTACCTAGACCAGGTAATGGATAATCAATAGACCATTTCAATTTACCCGTGATAGGATCACGCGCATCAAGACGGGCTGAGGCTTTTTTGCCTGGAGGTGGAACAGCGACCAGCTTACTAACACCTAAATAAAGGCCAGCAATACCGATATTTTCATGTTCCTGAGGGGCTGGCACAACGACGTTACAAACTTCCATCGCATTGGTGTACCACAAACCTGTATTAGGGTTGTAGGCACCGTGGTTCCAGCTACGCGCACCTAGTAGGTACGGGCAGATCGTGGTTTCTTCACCAACAGGCATCGCCTTACGGCCGATTAACTCGCCAGTTTTAGGGTTGATCCCTTTAGCAAAGGTGATGTTTTCAGCCAACGGCCAAACATTTTCCACTTCACCGGTGCTCTTTTCGAGTACGAATACATAACCACTTTTATTCAGGTGAACCAGCACATCTTTACCATTATGCTTCAGGCTAAGTGCTTCATAGGAAGCATCATAATCCCAAACATCATGAGGAATCTCTTGACGAGCCCACTTCAACTTACCTGTTTTAGGCTCAAGCGCCAAAAGGCTGGCACTGTGCTTATTATCACCTTCACGCTCGGCGCCATAGAAATCAGGCGCTGCGTTGGCTGTACCGATAAAGATCGTATCGCTCTTGGCATCATAGGTACCTGGCAACCATGCACCACTCCCGCCCACTTCACCTGAATCACCAGGCCAGCTTTTAGGATCATCCTTTTGCAGGATATCGAAGGTCCACATTTTTTTACCGGTAATCGCATTAACCGCGAAGATCTTACCTTGCGTTGGCTGATCACCACCGGTTGTACCACCAAATAAAACATCACCCGCTAACTGAGGAGGCGATGAAAAAAGGCAACCGTAGCATTTTTCTAAATCAGTGATCTGAGTAGACCACTTCTCTTTACCTGTTTTCTGGTCAATCGCGATAAAACGACCATCCAAAGAACCAACATAAACATTACCATGTCCTACCGTTACACCACGGCTTGCCGCAACATAGAAAACTTCATCTACGATTGAGTCAAGGTCTGGCTGGTAGTGCCAAATGGTTTTACCTGTGGCTGCGTTTACCGCAAACACATTGTTGTTAGGACCTATATAGTAAGCTACGCCATCAATAACGATAGGCGTCGCTTGTAGACCCATCTCGATATCACCAGGCTGATGAATCCATGCAACTTTCAACTTATTAACGTTACCCACATTAATTTGATCCAGAGGGCTAAAGCGCCATGCATCAGACGTTCTGTGGTATTGAGGCCAATCATTAGGGTTTTCTGCAGCAGGACTTGCTGCAGCCGATGTAGCTGCACCAGATAATGCAATACATGATGCAATACTTGCCGATAGCACTAATTTTTTTATTGTAATCACTTCTCGTTCTCCATCTATCAATATCATGCAAACTTAAACTAAAGCGAATAAGTCCACCCTCTATGTACCCTACAAACAGCAAAATGCAGGCCAGAAACAAAATAACGGAACAAATACAGAACTATCTAATTGATATAAAAGGAAAAAACAAAGCGTCTATATTTTAAAAAAAATATCAATTACCCCTATAATTATCACTGTGCGTCACAAACTGTATCAAGCAATGGAACAGTCTGTAGTGATATATTTAACAATAGACATCTATATAAATAAGCGCTGAATATCCGCCTAAATAATCTAGGCAGGTAAGACCTTTTTACTCACCTTACGTGGCATACCCATCAATACCGCTTTCTTTTTATAGGCTATTCAATGAAACGATCATTCCGATCGTGATAAGAAATTAATATATCAACATAGGCACGGTCCTTGCTTTTATTATGCAGTGACACATGTCATAAAAATAATCATTTAGAAAAAACTGATACAAGGAGCATACTTATGAACTGGACAAAACCAGCCTTTAAAGACCTTCGAATTGGCTTCGAAGTAACAATGTACTTTGCTAACCGCTAAGTAACATAGATTAATACATACGTGCCCGCCCCTGCTCTGCAGGGGTTATCCTCCCCCTTTTTTAACCCATTCAACGCACCAACGCACCTACCTAATAAACCACTCTACTTCAAATAATGAAACAGTATGGTTCATAATCACTGGCACACATTGACTCAGTGCATCACCCCATTGTTATAAGATCTGAATAACCACACGAAAAAATCACGCCGCCCCCCCCTAGAACAAACTGTACACAATAAAAAAAAATAATAAGCTAACTGGCATAAAACGTGTATTCCTCCCTGTTTAAACATTCGTTACACATGGAATACTCAAATGAAAAAAACAAAAATAATTACAACGTGCCTGTTTCTATTAACGTTCTTTACCCAAGCAGCGCAGGCAGAGATGCCGGGTATGCGCGGCATCCAGCATTTAGGGATTACCGTCCCGAATGTAAAAGAAGCCACCGCATTTTTTAAAGACGTAATTGGATGTGAATCGTTTTTCTCAATCGGCCCATTTGGCCCGTTTGACAACGATTGGATGACAGAAAACCTTAATGTGGACAAGAAAGCCGTTATTAAAACAGCCCACCTCATGCGCTGTGGTAATGGTCCCGCTTTAGAGATTTTTGAATATTCCGCACCCGATCAAAAGCAAACACCACCACGTAATAGTGATATTGGCGGCCATCATGTTGCATTTTATGTCGATGATATGGCAGAAGCTGTCGCGTATTTAGAGAAAAAAGGTATCAAAATCCTAGGTAAACCTCATACATTTACCGATACCGGTATGAAAGACCTAACATGGGTTTACTTCATGGCACCATGGGGCATGCAACTTGAGATTGTTAGTTACCCATTTGGTCAAGGTTATGAAAAAGAAACAGGTCGTAGAATGTGGGATCCACGTTACTAATAGATACCTAATCCGTACTATTTAAACGCGATTCATAGTCCGCCCATAACGAGCGGCACTATGAATCGAAGGTGGCCAAAATAATGAAAAAAATATTCGCAGCATTTGTACTACTATTCTGTTCAACCGCTCAAGCGCATTTCACGCATTTCGAGCCCCGTATCATCCATCTTTATCAAGACAACCAAGATACCGTTGCCTTGATGCGCATGCCCCTACCGCTAATCCTTCTCGACAATACCTGGCAAGGTATAGATAGCAATCAAGATCTACCGTTCACAGAAAAAAGAGCGGCACCGGAGGGACGTGATTATTTTATTAAGCATAATGAAGTGCGAACGGAGCTTGAACGATTAAAAAGCTACATCACCCAAGGCTACGCCTTCACAAAAGATGGTGCAGCTCAGCCCTTCGCTGTTGAACAGATCCATATTTTTAATACCGATAGTCGCAAGCCCTTTAGCAACCTAGATACCGCACTAGAGAACTTTAGCGGCGAACTGGCGATCAGCCCTGACGCAACTAAGCTCTTTGATGCAGGCATTGATATTCAATTGCGCTTGCCGAATACCTCAATTGTCGATAATGATATTACGATCACAAGCTATTTAGGGGATAAATTTAACGCTATCAATCGATTAGCCAACATCATTACGCTCCATATAGATGAGCAACAGGCCGCTAAAACCACCGTTGGGATTTTAGACTACTCCTCTCAGCATCAACCTACGCTTTATCATAAGTTAATGACCGGGTTTAAGGATGGGTTTAGTCATATTTTGATTGGCTTAGACCACGTGCTTTTCGTCGTCCTATTGTTTTTTAGTGCTCCAACCTTTTTAAGACTTTTATCGCTCGCCACAGCCTTTACCATTGGGCACTCATTTAGTTTATTCGTAGGCGACAGCGCACCGATCTCATCCCCTCTTTTTACCCCGGGTATTGAACTTTTAATTGCCCTAACCATCTGTATAACCGCCGTTGCGCTGCTTTTTAATAAAGCACAACACTTAGGGACAACCCCCCTACTTATTATCGGCGTCATCCACGGCTTTGGCTTCTCATTTGTATTTAGTGAACTGGCGCAGGAAGGGGCTCAAACCAGCCTTATTAACCTCCTCGGCTTCAATATAGGCATAGAGGCAGGGCAGCTCTTTATCTATGTTGTGGTTTTTGCCCTCACCTCTCTGCTCAGTCAGAAGCGAATATTCAACAAGCCGCTTCCCTATTACGTCTCTTTAGGTACGCTCGCCGTATCAAGCTACTGGATCGTTACCCGCTCGATTCCTCTCGTAGAATACGCAGCTGCCTAGAAGAGAAGAGAAGAGAAGAGAAGAGAAGAGAAGAGAAAGGATAGCGCCTTAAAACAAAAAATCAGAGTCAGGTTATCCTGACTCTGATTTTTTTATCCTTTACGACGTGTAATCACACCTTTTTGCGGATCATAACCAATCACCGCAAGGACGAAGAAGAAGATAAAGCTCCCTAAGACCACCGCTAATGCAGTCAGGCTTAATTGCCCATATAAAGCAAAGCGCACTAACTCAACGGCATAGGTGAAAGGGTTGTATTGCGCCACTTGGTACACAATCTCTGCACCGGACTCTTCCAGCTTCCATAAAGGGTAAAGCGCCGGCGAAATAAAGAACATAGGGAAGATGACAAAATTCATCATGCCTGCAAAATTCTCCAACTGCTTAACCGATACGGACAACAGTAACCCCAAAGAGCCGAGCATTAATGCCGACAAGATGAATGCAGGCAATGCTGTTAATACACCCATTAAAGGAATATCCACATCAAACAACCAGCAGATCACAAGGAACGCATAGACCTGTAGCAACGAAAGCAATGTACCCGCCATCAGTTTGCAAAATAGAATATACCAGCGAGGTAACGGCGCAGTGAGCAATAAACGCATCACACCGACTTCGCGATCATAAACCATCGTTAACGATGACTGCATCCCGTTAAAGAGCATCACCATACAAAGCAAACCTGGCGTTATATAGACGTTATATTCAATATACGATTCGTAAGGCGGTATCACTGCCACGCCAAATACATTTTGGAAGCCAGCAGCAAACACCAGCAACCAGAGTGCCGGACGCACCAACGCAGAAAACAAACGTCCTTTCTGCCGAAGAAACTTTCCAGTCTCTCGGGCAGATAATGCAGTGAACGCATTGAAAGCATGCGATGTATTCATTATTTAGCTCCTGACGCAGTAGACTTGGACAAATCACACTGCCCCTCTCCACGATCATTACCTAGCACATCTAAATTATTGACGGGGTGTAAAAAGCCTTCGACAGGTGCACGATCAATCACTCGGTTAAGCGATGTTAAAAACACCGGTTGTCTCAACTGATGATTCCAAGGTTTAAAATTAAGCGGATAGCCTTTAGCACCATCCAACTTAAACTCCTTATCCAGTAGCGTGTCCAACAATTGATTAGGCGCAAAAGTCTCTTGGCGAAGAACACCCTCCGCAATCACTTTTACCGCCATCCATGCTGACCAGTCATACCCTGTCATTTGGCGTTTTCCTTTTTTCATAAAACGCTTATTGACTTGAGGTGCGCCATTACGCTCCCATGCCCAGTGCCACCAATCGGCAACCAGACCCGCCGCCCCAACAACAGGACGAGGCTGTATAATTGAATACGGTACATCAACAGCAAACTCACCACTGTGATCCACCACATAAACAACGTCGTAGTCATCTTTTGCGGTTAAGAGGGAGATGTTATTGCGATAACGCTGGCGCGGGTCATTACCTAGCTTAAATGGTTTTTCATTAACAATATCAACACCAAACTTTTTGGCTGACGTTTGTAATGATTTCAAATAACGCGTATCGGCTTCACTTTCACTGTAAAGCACCAACACCTCTTTCCACTTTTTGGCGACAAGGTACTGCGCCATCGCATCCGTTAGCATGCGTTGACTGGGTGCAATATGAAGCAAGTTGGCTTGGCAATATTCATTGCGCAAATTGTTATCCAATGCACTTAAATTAAACAGTAAGCTACTGGGCTTTTTACTCGCCTGTGCAACCTGTTTGACCCCTTCACCGGGTAGGTCTAAGAGGAAATATTGCGTGCCTTGTGCTTCTAATGACTGAATAAGTTCAGGTAAGGCACTCAGCTCAGAGACCGATTGCCGATCCAGCTCGAATTTAACGCCTTTTTTCTGCGCCGCAAAACGCGATTCTTTTATCGCAAGTTTTGCCGCAACCTCCAAACGTCCCCAAGGCTGAGCCTGATAGCGAGCATCGATGATATTATCCTTATATCGAGGATCTTCTTCATACTCGATCAGGGCGATGTTAACGGTTTGTAGTTCGGCGGATAGTGCGACCGCAGGTAACCCCATAAAGGTTAATCCTACTGCACAGCAAGCCAATAACGGTCTAATCACTTTCATGAACTGAATGCCTCCCAGTATTAGTCGTCTACAACAACATCATGAGGAACGCGGCCCGCAGGGACTGATTTAATAACCTTTAAGCGCTCAGTATCAATCACAGCGAGGTCATCACTCTTACCATTAGTCACATAAAGTCTGCTCTCATCATCATTCAAGCTAATACCCCACGCACGTTTACCGACAAGGATATAATCGAGCACTTTATGGGTTGCTGTCTCAATAACGGCAACATGGTTGGCGTTACCTAAGGTCACATAAGTAAGCTTGCCATCTTTAGTCATTGCCATACCCACTGGCGAGATACTCTCAGCGCGCATACCTTTAGGGGCAAAACTGAGTTCAGCTGTCTGCTCATAAGTTGTAGTATCAAGAATGGTGATCGTGCCGCCCACCTCGTTACTCACCCAAAGCTCTTTCAAATCTGGTGTTAGTTCCATTCGACGTGGACGGTTACCAACAACGATGTTCTCAATAATCTCTCTGCTTTCAACATCAATCACGTGGATCATGTTCGCGACTTCAGATGCGACATAAACCAATCGGTTATCAGGGCTAACTAATACACCTTCAGGCTCTTCGCCGACTTCAATCTCAGCAACTTTTTTGTCTTCTTCTAACGAGTAAACCGTGACAAGACCATCGTCTTCATTTGAAGCATAAAGAAATTTTTCATCCGGAGAGATATCAAAACGGTCTGGATCTTCACCTATATCGATACTCTTTTTAACTTTTAGCGCAGCCACATCAATCACATCAATGGCATCATCATCGCCGCAAGCCACATAAAGAAGGGAGCCATCTTTACTTAACTGCATCGCACGAGGACGTTCACTGGTTTTAATCTCAGTAACTTTATTCATACCTTTGGCATCAAAAACAGTGACCACATCATCTTTTTCACTGCTCACGAAAACATAACCTGATTTCGCTTGTACATGAGCCGCAACACTCAACGACAAGGCTAACGCACTGGCCTGTAACCCAAACTTCATTCCTTTAAAAAACTTATTCATAAGCGACTCCTATTTCTTTGTTATTATTGATTAATTGTGAAAATGCATCGGCAAGCGACAGCCTTGGTTCTATGCCCTGCGCCTGTAATTCTTCGGGGGATGACTCAGCTAATATCTTCCCTTTATCTAATACGATCACACGGTCAGCTGCTTGAACCTCTTCAACGATATGTGTGCTCCAGAGCACGGCAATTTCGCGCTCTTTGCAGAGGGAAACCACATGGTTAACAAGGGATTTTCGTGATTCAGGATCAAGCCCAACCGTCGCCTCATCCATCAGTAAAACCTTGGGCTGATGCAGTAAGGCACGGATTAACTCAATCTTGCGTCGGTTACCGCCACTTAAGCTACGCACCTGCTTATCGCGAACCGCCTGCATATCAAAGCGATCTAACTCACTATTAATACGCTCCTCTGCCAACTTGCGGCTTAAACCGTGAAGTAGACAGTGGAATTTAAGATTGCCATGAACCGTTAAATCTAAATCTAACGTGGCTTGTTGAAAAACCACGCCTAAGGTAGACAAAGCACCAATCGGGTCTTGGCTGATATCATGACCACACACACTGATCTGACCTTCATCACTATTAAATAAACCGGTTAACAGCTGAAACAGGGTCGTTTTACCTGCGCCATTTTGACCCAGTAAACCAATAAATTGGGCGGGCTTTATCGATAAGCTAACGTTATTCAGTGCGGTAAGCGGGCCGTAGCTTTTACTAACGCCGACCAGTTCTAACGCGGTAGGGGTATTCATATAAAACCTCTCGAAAAAGACTCGCTTGCAACATCACTCACCTGTCCTTCTAATAAACCAGGGTTCTGACTCAGCAAATGTTTTTTCCAATTTTGAAAATGAACATCGTCAATGCGAGGGCGAGGAAGATCTATGTCCTTATCCAACAGAACGGTACCCGGAGACGATGATAAGAAAAGCACGCGATCAGATAATTGAATCGCTTCATTCAGGTCATGCGTAACAAAAACAACGGTGGTTTTATGTTCTAACCACAACTCAAGTAAAATAGAACGTAAACGCTGTGCATTAGGTGCATCAAGCGAGACAAAAGGCTCATCCAGCAGTAAAAGATCGGGACGAGTCAAAAATGCACGGGCGATACTGACACGACGCTGCATCCCACCCGACAACTGCTTAGGGTAACAATCTGACTTACCTTTTAAGCCCACCTTATCCAGCATCTTTTCTATCTCAAACGGTGCTGAATCAGGCATTACAAGACGAAGGTTTTCAAAAACAGTCAACCAAGGCATCAACCGAGGCTGCTGAAAAATGTAACTCAATTTACACGGGGGCGGCCCTTTTAAAAGCTGATCATTAAAACGAATAGACCCCGCCTCTATGGACTCCAGCCCTGCAATCATATTTAGCAGTGTACTTTTACCGGTTCCAGACGGCCCCACAAGCGAAACAAATTCACCCTGCGCAACGTTAAACCCGAGTGGTCCTAGTACATCTGGCATATTGGACGCATAAGACTTGCGCTCAATAGCGATATTAAGATTGACCATTACAGCCCTCCTGTATAACGATGATTATCACTTGGGCCGCCACCGTTATAGTTGCCTCTTGCGATATAACGATCTAATGGACGCATCACGAGCCCCTCGATGACCAAAATTATTGCCGCAAAGGCTAAGGTGTACGCCAAAATACTGGCAATATCGAAAAAGTGGAAAAAGGTACCTAACTGGAAACCTACACCGTCACTACGGCCTAAAAGCTCAACCACGAGAACAACTTTCCATATAAGTGAAAGCCCCGAGCGCGCGGACGCCATAATGAACGGATAAAGCTGAGGTAGGTAAACTTTAAAGAAGCAGCGAAGTGGCGAGACGTTAAAAACTTGGGCAACTTGAAGCAGATCTCTATCCACAACACGAGCCCCTTCTCGCACCATCACGATGACCGTAGGGATTTTATTGATCGCCACAGCGGTAATCGCCGCGGCTTCAACCAAACCAAACCAAACGTAACACAGAATAATCGTCACGAGAGCGGGTACATTCAGTGCAATCACCAGCAACGAATCCCCTGCTTCATTCAAGCGCGGAAACGCTCCCATCACAATCCCGATCATGACGCCAAAAAACATAGCGATGCAAAAGCTTAAGGCCACACGCAATAGCGTTACCACAAGATGATGTAACATATCGCCATGGATTAAATGGGTCTGTAAGCTTGCGAACACCTCGACCACGCTGGGCACGTTATCACTTGCAAGAAAGAGAGAGGTCGCTTGCCAGCCTAATAAAATTACCCCTAAGGGAATTAACCAACGAAACAGAGAGATCAGTACGGCTTTAAATTTAGAGGGCGGATCAAGCCGCTTATCAACGGCGGCTTGTGTATTATCTACGCCCGTCTCTGGAAACACATGACTTTGACTATGGCGCATTACTGAGCACTCCCTGTGTCCAGCTGTATAACACCACCATCAGGGTTCGGTAACCAAAACAGAGTGCGGTCTAATTGCTCGGCCCCACCGGTCAGTGCAGCCCCGCCCTCTTTTGCCATAATACGGTACAGCTTATCTAATGCATCCAATTCGGTTCGCTCAAACTGACGCAACAGGCCGGCACGGTAACTCTGTTTAAGGGCATCAAAAACCTCGTCGTTTTTAACACGCATCAGGGGACGAATACGCTGCCACTCAGCGTCAGAGGTTAATAATATGTGACGGGCTTGTTGAGAGGCCGTCAGGAATTGACCTAGAAGCTGAGGATTGTTCTGGCGCCAGCCCTCTGCGAACACCCAGCCCACAAGCGGCACTTGAGTCTCAACACCTAAGCCTTTGATAATTTCTTCAACGGTAATAATCGGCTTAAAGCCACGCGCTTTAAGTTTGGCGCTGTAATGCCAAAAATTAAGACTCAAAGCGAGCTTACCGTCATACATCAGTTTATTTAATAACGGTGGTGCGGCAAAAACAGGCTCAATAACCTCTTTTAAATCCCGACCTAAATGTTGTTTGCTATAGGCTTGCAGTAACAACCAGCTTTTATCGACCGAGCCGCCAGCAATACCGACGCGCTGGTTATGCAGATCTTGTAACGAACGTACCGCACTGTCCGGTTGGGCATATAAGCCTCCCGCCGCAGCGGAAACGGGCGAAAAACCAAACATACGATTATTGAAGCGTTGACGATTCACCCAGACCCAATCACTAAACATCAGATCGACAGCTTTGCTTTGCAAGGCAACGGCGCTCGAATCTTTACCACCGACAGGCATTACGTCCAGAGTGAAATTATTTTTTGCATCAAGACGGTGATGATGGATAACATCCATCTCCCAATTAACGGTGCCATGCTGCAAGGTTGCAACACGTACATTCGGATAGTCTGCTGCACTCGCCTGTAAAGAAAACAAGGCGATAAATAATACAATTACATAATGTGGCATAACGTTATCTTTTTTATTTATTGTTATAGGTAAACCTAGATAAGCAGTAAAAGCAGCGATCAAAAGCGATCACACCTCTCTGCATCATTAAGTCTTACCTAGTCTCCAGCAACAACTAGGCCAACCCCACAATTCGGTATAATCCGGCGATTTAAGATAAAAAAGCGACAGTAACTGCAACAGAGTGTCGCAATTAAAAGGAACACCTGACCGGCTAAAACCAAACAAGTGTAGCAAGAGTTGGGCATCTGATTACGAGGGGCTCAAGACCATCCCCGCTCGCAATCAGGTTTTACAGACTAACCCTTCGCAAAGACTTTAGAGTTACGCTCATTTCTGAAGGTAAACTCATCAGGGTTATTGACCACCGCTTCCGCA
>NZ_LUTS01000148.1 GCF_001597735.1 Neptuniibacter pectenicola | reverse complement strand
AGACATTCTCCGGATCAAGGTAAAGGACCAGCTCGTATTCAGAGTGATAGTGCCATGAGCAAGCAAACTCTTCTTTCTTTACACGACAATGAAATTCTCGCACCAACCAGTCGTAATTTGGTGCGCTGAGTACATTTTCTATAAATGGTTTCATCAATAATCCCCTTTGTCATCGCCTAGGCTAAGCCAGATGACTTTAGCCGTCAAAAACAAAAGAGATCTTGAAGGAATAGTATTAGAGGTGGCTCGAATACTA
>NZ_LUTS01000147.1 GCF_001597735.1 Neptuniibacter pectenicola | reverse complement strand
GCAGAGCCAATTATAAAAGAAATGTTGGCCCAGTCAGGCTGCTACTGTGGCGTACTATCAGTTGTTGAGTCTGAGTTTTTATTTCAGTCGCAAAGTGACTCGGTGATGTCTTCGGCCATCATGCCTTTAGTGTCATTTGAAGGTGGGCAAGTGGTTTATCATGGCGTATTGGCGCTTGGTTCTAATCGATTGAACCATTTCGATAAAGAGAAGGGCTCCTTGTTTTTAGATTACCTTTCTGACCTATTGAGTGCGCT
>NZ_LUTS01000146.1 GCF_001597735.1 Neptuniibacter pectenicola | reverse complement strand
GGACAGCCCGCCAGCATTATACGTAACAGCGTTGAACCAGAACGTGGAGGAGAGAGAATAAAAACAGCCGGCTTATTCTTCTTACTCGGTACACTGTGAGGCGCGCAAGGACGGATGATTTTACGAAACTCTTCGACCATTTCAGCAGTGACTGGATCCTCAACAGATTCAATACGCTGAACATTACTCTCTTTTGGCGCTGCATTTGGTACTGGTGCTTCCGCAACAGGATCAGCATTAAGGCGAGTAAAAACAAA
>NZ_LUTS01000145.1 GCF_001597735.1 Neptuniibacter pectenicola | reverse complement strand
CCTCGTAATGCTTGGTATACGGTAGCGGCATCGCACAAACGATATTACCAATCTCGGAAATACCCACCAACTTATGAAAATTTAGTGAAGAGATAATGGTGCCATTACGTCCTTGACGACTTAGGTAAACCGCCTCTTCCTTTTCGATAAATTTAATCGCGTTTGCTACATAGCCAACAGAACAACCAATCTCGAGCGACAGCTCATCAATCGTCTTGAGTCTATCTCCAGCCTCTGTCGTTAATAAATAACGGGCG
>NZ_LUTS01000144.1 GCF_001597735.1 Neptuniibacter pectenicola | reverse complement strand
ATGGTCTATCGCTGGCGTGGGCAAGTGCTGAGTGGCTAGCGACCAAGGTCGGAGCTATGACCTTGTTTGCGACCCACTATTTTGAACTGACAGAAATGCCTAACCAGCTACCGCATCTCGCTAACGTTCACCTTGACGCGGTAGAGCACGGTGACTCCATCGCCTTTATGCACGCGGTTCAAGAAGGCGCGGCGAGTAAATCCTACGGCCTGGCCGTCGCCGGATTGGCCGGTGTCCCAAAAGCGGTCATAAAGAATG
>NZ_LUTS01000143.1 GCF_001597735.1 Neptuniibacter pectenicola | reverse complement strand
AGGCGTTGGAGCTAAATCAAGAATAAATATTTAACTCCAACATACTGATTAAGA
The DNA here is from genome assembly GCF_001597735.1 of Neptuniibacter pectenicola. GTDB lineage: Bacteria > Pseudomonadota > Gammaproteobacteria > Pseudomonadales > Balneatricaceae > Neptuniibacter > Neptuniibacter pectenicola. The sequence goes on along the minus strand of NZ_LUTS01000143.1, from coordinate 205 downwards.
CCGCTACTCTAAGTAGCCTCCTATATTTTTCGAGCACGATAGGCATGCAACTTTTTATAGTTGTCGATCAACTTCAAGTGACGATCAAGGCCTTCAAGCTTCAAATTAGTAGGTGTAAGACCGTAGAATTTCACTGTACCCTCAACAGAGCCGACCACGTTCGCCATGACCTCTTTGCCAAACATACGCGATAAATTCAGTAGAT
>NZ_LUTS01000142.1 GCF_001597735.1 Neptuniibacter pectenicola | reverse complement strand
CTTCATGCCCAAACAAGCCAAGCAAACCAAAGCTAAGAGCGAATAACGATAATATTTTGAGAGCCATTTCATGTGTGAAAATATGCAGTAGTAATAGGAGATCGTGTATTCCCCAAGCACTAAAACCTATAGTGACCACTGATACACTAAAAACAGCAATGAACTGAAAGAGTTGAATTCCAATACTTTCTCCCTCCTGTACCGAAAGGCCAAAAATACTAAAACCTGACTGAGATAAATAAGCAGTAACGAATAACGG
>NZ_LUTS01000141.1 GCF_001597735.1 Neptuniibacter pectenicola | reverse complement strand
AACACCTCTGTCTGCTGCCCCTCTCTTTTCTTCTTTCCCCTTTCTCCTTTTTCTTCTTCCCCCTTTCTTCTTTTTCCCCCTTTTTTCTTTCTTTCTCCTCCTCCTCCTTCTCTTCCCCTCTTCCCCCCCTTTCTTCTCCCTTTTCTCCTCTTCCCTCTCTTCTCTTCTTCCTTTCTTTCTTTTTTTTCCCCCTTCTTCTTTCTCTCCCTCCCCTTCTTCCTTTTCCCTTCTTCCCCTCTCTCTTCCCTCTTCTCCTCTTT
>NZ_LUTS01000140.1 GCF_001597735.1 Neptuniibacter pectenicola | reverse complement strand
GTGTACCTTTCTTAGATAAAGAGTTTATCGATGTAGCAATGCGCTTAAACCCTGAAGACAAAATGTGTGGCAACGGTAAGATGGAAAAACACATCCTGCGTGAGTGTTTTGAACACTACCTTCCAGAGTCAATCGCATGGCGTCAAAAAGAGCAGTTCTCTGACGGCGTTGGCTACAGCTGGATTGACACACTTAAAGAAGTTGCTGAAGCTAAGGTCACTGACCAACAGATGGAAACAGCAGCCTTCCGCTTCCCATAC
>NZ_LUTS01000139.1 GCF_001597735.1 Neptuniibacter pectenicola | reverse complement strand
GAATTGACTGTGCTGAATCTTTCGATTCAATGGTCACTTCGTTTCATTGAAACCTAATTTGATACCGAAGTATCTAATTTGATTATCATCAACGAGTGCCCACACAGATTGATAGGTTTATATTGTTAAAGAACATTCTCTTCAGAACTCTGCGTTTCGCTTTCCGTTTGAAGAGGCGGCTATTCTAGCGAGATGATTCTCAGTGTCAAACACTTTTTTCTAATTATTTTTGATTTTTTCAAATCTAACTAGAAGACCATC
>NZ_LUTS01000014.1 GCF_001597735.1 Neptuniibacter pectenicola | reverse complement strand
CTGGTGTGTGGTAACAACAGTTTACCAGTGGATCTCAGGCTTTTTCATTTACCATCCAAAACTGTGGGACAGCAGTGACCCGAAGGTGGTTTTTTTTAGCGTATACAAAATTATAAACGTTCGACTTCAGCCTTCTCTTTTAGCTGAGTTATATAATCTTGATAATCTTGCTGACCTTTACGGTTACTCAGCATCATGCTCATATAGCTAATTTCTTCTGGCTTAAGATCAATTTCAGCATCGATAACGTTATCGAGCACTAAGATTGATTTACTACCATCTAGCATATCAACCGCAGTATAGCTGATGCTATCTGCTGCGGGCTTAGGCAGTTTAAACGCTGCAGTACGTAACTCTTGCGCTAGGTCCTGCTGACTACGGGCAACGCCCGCAAGCGTCATGACTGTCGCACCAGAAGCAACGTTCTCTAGCGACTCGCCCTGCTTAAGTTTTGCTATTATCCCATCTGCTTGAGCAGTCAATGCCTGAGATACTTTCTCGTCAATTAACGTATCTTTAATATTTGCCGATACTTCATCAATTGTTTTCTCACGAGGCAACTCATGCTGCACAACGCGTAGAACAACCGCACGACCAGAATCTAGCTCGATAGGCGTGCTGTTTAAACCTTCTTTAATAAGCTCACCATCAAAGGCAACACTTAGCACTTTAGGGTTGGCCGTAATTTCGTCTTCATCACCACTACGTGCAAAGAGATCGGTTTTATGAATCTCCAGCTCAAGTGTTTCTGACGGTTCAACTAGATCACCCGATGAGAATGAGATATCCGCTAAACGCTCTAACTGAGCAACATAAGCTTCCTCAGATAACTGAGTCAGTAGATCATTTTCAAGATCCGCTTTCGCTTCAGCAAAGGTTGGTGTTTCAGTCTCTTCGACATCAATCAGCTTGATAATATGATAACCAAACTCTGTTCTTATTGGTGTCGATGTAGTTTGTCCTTTCTCCAATGCAAATAAAGCACCTTCAAATTCGCTAGAGAAAACACCTTTTGCATTAACACCTAAATCACCGCCCATTTCAGCGGAAGCTGGGTCATCAGACTCGGCTTTCGCTAAGGCTTCAAATGCCTCACCCGCAGCTAGACGCTCAACAAGTGCGTCCGCTTTTGCTTTAGCCGCTGCATCATCTTGCTCATCCGAGATGGCAACTAGAATATGAGCAGAGTGGCGAAGCTCTTGTGCTTGGAAAGTATCGACTAATAACTGATAAGCGTTTTGTAGCTGCTCATCCGTTACTGTTATTTCACTTGCCAACACATCACGTTCAAGTAGTAGATACTCGATAGCCACCTGCTCATCGGTTAAGAACTCGGTGCGATGCTTATCAAAGTAATCTGCTATTTCCTCATCACTCACCTCTATTGATGCACGCACTGATTCAGCAGGTAAGGTGAAATAACGTAGATCCCGCGTTTGGCTGTCCAGTTGAGCGATGGTTTTTAGCTCGGAAGGGAGTGTAAAAGCAGAGAGCATAAACGCAGCACGTTCTTGTTCTGTTACCTTTTCCTTGCGCACCAAATTACGATACATCATTGGTGTCAGACCGGCGTTACGTAGCACAGCTTCAAACTGCGCACGGTTAAACTGCCCATCTTGTTGAAAATCTGGTGTTGTCAGAATTAATTGATCAATCATAGCATCAGAGAAACTTAATCCCTGATCGGTTGCCGATTGCACAAGAACTGACTGTTCGATAAGCCCTTCCAGCACCATGTTGCTGATTAAATTATCATCAAGCAATGCTGGATCTGCATCTTCTCCCATTTGAGAAAGCATTTGGCGTTTTTGTAACTGAACACCTTGAATAAGATCTTGTTGACTAATTTCTTCGCCATTAACCGTTGCCGGTGAATTGCTGCCAGCAGTTAAACTAACAAGCGACTCAACACCAAATAAAGCAAAAGTAACTGCAATCAAACCAACAATAATCTTGGCGATGATTCCCTGAGAGTTATCCCGAATGGACTGTAGCATTATGCCTGTAAACCCCTGACCATTTTTTTTACACAAAAAAAGCGCATTCTAAACGAATGCGCCTTTCTTGATTTTTTGGCGGAACGGACGGGACTCGAACCCGCGACCCCCTGCGTGACAGGCAGGTATTCTAACCAACTGAACTACCGCTCCTTAAAGTAAGATCGTGACGCGATCAGATCTTACTTATTAACTGCGTCTTTTAAAGCCTTTCCAGGTTTAAACGTTGGCAGTGTAGCAGCGGCAATCTCAATTGGTTTGCCTGTCTGCGGATTGCGACCTGTACGAGCTGCGCGCTCTTTTACAGAAAATGTACCGAAACCTACAAGTGCTACAGAGTCTCCGTTCTGTAGTGCACCAGTCACTGCTTCAAGAGTCGCATCAAGTGCACGACCAGCAGCTGCTTTAGGAATATCGGCTGAAGCTGCGATAGCGTCGATCAGTTCAGACTTATTCACATTGTTCCCCTTTAATAGATCGTTATTTTTAGTTTTCGTAATCCATGCCCAGCAAGATGGTAAGCATTTATACCAAGCGGTAGAAAGCGGTGTCAAGACAACTTACGAACCTTTCTACCCCTTATGAACGCTAATGAGGCTTTATTTGTCCCGACTCAGTTTTTTCGGGCTTTTCTTTTGTTGCTACAACCTCATCTACTTCTTGCTCAATTGGCTTCGGCTGATATTTAAGTGCGATCTCTAAAACTTCATCAATCCACTTAACCGCCTTAATATCTAGATCTGCTTTGATATTGTCAGGAATTTCCTTCAAATCACGCTCATTTTCTTTAGGAATAAGAACAGTTTTTATTCCTCCACGATGCGCTGCAAGCAGTTTTTCTTTCAATCCGCCAATCGGTAAAACTTGTCCGCGAAGTGTTATTTCGCCGGTCATTGCCACATCTGCTCTAACCGGGATATTGGTTAAAACTGATACTAAAGCAGTACACATACCTACACCAGCACTTGGCCCATCTTTGGGTGTCGCGCCTTCAGGTACATGTATATGAATATCATGCTTCTCATGAAAGTCAGGTGCGATACCTAAAGCCGCCGCTCTGTTTCTCACGACGGTCAACGCAGCCTGAATCGATTCTTTCATTACATCGCCTAGACTACCGGTGGTCACTTGACGTCCCTTACCGGGCACCACAGCCGCTTCTATGCTAAGGATGTCGCCACCCACTTGCGTCCAAGCTAAGCCGGTCACTAAACCCACTTGATCCTGCTCTTCTGCAATGCCGAAATTATGTTTCAGTACACCGCTATAATGTTCAAGTTGGTCGTTACCAACGACGATAGTACCTGCCTTTTTCGAAAGTGCTAGTTCTTTAACAACCTTACGGCATATTTTAGCAATTTCACGCTCAAGACCACGAACACCGGCTTCTCGCGTATAGTAGCGGATAAGTCCCGTAATGGCACTATCTGTAATCTCTACTTCGCCCGTTTTTAAGCCATTATTTTTAAATTGTTTATCAACAAGATAATTACGCGCAATATTTAGCTTTTCATCCTCGGTATAACCCGGAATACGGATGATCTCCATACGGTCCAACAGAGGGCCAGGAATGTTCATGGAGTTTGATGTACACACAAACATAACATCAGAGAGGTCGTAATCAACTTCTAGATAGTGGTCATTAAAACTGGAGTTCTGTTCTGGGTCGAGCACTTCAAGCAAAGCCGATGCTGGATCGCCCCGCTGATCCATACCCATCTTGTCAATTTCATCCAAAAGGAAGAGCGGGTTCTTAACCCCGACCTTAGCCATTTTCTGTAATAGCTTACCCGGCATTGAACCTATATAGGTACGACGGTGACCACGAATCTCCGCTTCATCACGTACACCACCTAAGGCCATACGCACATATTCACGGTTTGTGGCCCGCGCTATAGAACGCCCAAGGGAGGTTTTACCCACACCTGGAGGCCCCACAAGACACAGAATAGGTCCTTTAAGTTTTTTCACACGCTTTTGAACAGCGAGGTATTCAAGAATACGGTCTTTAACCTCTTCGAGGCCATAGTGATCCTGATTAAGAATCGTCTCCGCACGCTTCATGTCATGACGTACTTTTGAACGCTTAGACCATGGAATAGACAGCATCCAATCTATATAACCACGTACCACGGTTGCTTCCGCAGACATCGGCGACATCATTTTTAACTTATTATATTCAGCAATGGTCTTATCAAACGCTTCCTGAGGCATTTTAGCGTCAGTGATACGGTTTTTAAGCTCATCCATATCATTAGTGCCAGACTCATCAAGATCGCCCAGCTCTTTCTGAATGGCCTTCATCTGCTCATTCAAATAGTATTCGCGCTGACTTTTCTCCATCTGCTTTTTAACCCGGCCCCGAATACGTTTTTCAACTTCGACCAGATCAATTTCAGATTCCATCAACGCCATCAGATGTTCAAGGCGCTCTTTGTTGCCAAGCATCTCAAGAATCTGCTGCTTTTCAACTAATTTTAATGACATGTGGGCAGCAATGGTGTCTGCCAAACGTCCCACATCATCGATATTTTGTAGAGAGGAAAGGACTTCTGAAGGGATTTTTTTGTTGACCTGAACAAAACGTTCAAACTGCTCAAGTACCGTACGCTTGTATAGCGCATCTTCGACTTCAGTCAGCGCTTCGACAGGTAACACCGATGCTTGGGCGGTAAAGAACCCGTCATCCTCATGTAAGCTGTGGATGGTGGCACGATAATCACCCTCGACCAGCACTTTGACTGTCCCATCGGGGAGTTTCAACATCTGGAGTACGCTAGCAACCGTTCCCACTTCAAACAGATCATCAGCTAAAGGCTCATCATCAGAAGCGTTCTTCTGAGCAACCAATAGGATCTCTTTTTCGCCTGACATTGCTGCTTCAAGTGCATCAATGGACTTTTCCCGGCCAACGAAAAGCGGGATTACCATGTGCGGATAAACAACGACATCCCGTAACGGGAGTACGGGCAATTCGATTACTTGTGACTGTGATTCGTCATGTTGAGTCATGCAGCAATAGCCTCATAAAACAGGTCCGCGATGCTCTGCGGAGAAATTCTTTGAATACGCGATAAACGATTAATGATTACATGGGGGTGTTTCTATATAAATGCAACCAGAAAGATCAAAATAATACTGCGTTTAGCGTGTGTTGAAGGTTATAGATATTAGAAGCATTTTTATTTTATAACAGCATCTTAGGACAGAGACAATTGAAAAGGGGAAGCAACCTTCCCCTTTTTAATTATATGTTACTTGTAGTATGCGTTTTCACGCACACTATGGTCGGTTACATCACGTACCCCAACCAAATCAGCGATACGCTCAACCAAGGTTGCTTCAACCCCGTCTTTCAGGGTCATATCAACAGCGCTACAACCTTGGCAACCACCGCCAAATTGGAGAATAGCAATATGTCCCTGCTCCTCTTCAACAACCTCAATCAGCTTCACTTCACCACCGTGGGAAGAAAGGCCTGGGTTAATGTCGGAGTAGAGTATGTAATTAATCTGTTCTGCGATTGGGCTGTCTGCCGAGACTTTAGGCACCTTAGCATTAGGCGCTTTAATGGTCAGCTGACCACCCATACGGTCTTTAGAGAAATCGACATGCGCTTCATCTAGGTATGGCACACTGTTTTTTTCAACATAAAAACGAAGTTTAGTTAGCTCCATGATTTCGTCATCTTCAATGATTTCATCTGGACGGCAATATGCTAAACAGGTTTCTGCATACGAGGTGCCCGGCTGGGTGACAAACATACGCACAGCCATTCCTTCAACATCTTGCTTGCTAAGAAGTTCTACTAGATAATCTTCAGCCGTTTCTGTAACGGTAATATTCATACGATGTCCTGTATGTTAAGCCTACACTTTAATTAGCTCTAGGATACACCCAAACTATTCCTGAGTAAATTGATCAACTATTAATCAAAATTAATTATAAGCTAATCTATTACGATAATTCTATCCATTCGTTAATTGTTTATTTGTTCACCTTTAACACCCAGAGTTCTGTTAGAATCACACCTTTTGCGCCCAACCTTTATGTCTGCATTTATTCGACAGAAAACTATTATTGCTCTCAGCCTACCGATCATTGCTGGCATGTTGTCTCAAAGTGTAATTAATCTGATCGATGCGGCTTTAGTAGGTCAGTTGGGCGAAGCCTCCCTTGCCGGCGTAGGCATTGGCAGTTACGCCAACTTTGTTGCCATCAGTTTAATCCTCGGCTTATCTTCGGGCGTACAAACGCTTGTGGCGCGTAATCGCGGCCAAGGTCAGCATCATGTTGCCGCAAGCCCCGTTCACTGGGGGTTACTCATATCGTTATTTTTTGCGCTCCCGCTGAGTGTAGTCTACATCCATTATTCGGACCTCTTTGTGTCGATGATGTCAGACGATTCCGCCGTTCAGGATATCGCCTCATCCTATTTTGATTACCGTACGGCAGCGATGTGCGCCATTGGCCTGAACCTCTCCTTTCGCGGATGGTGGAACGGTAATAAAACACCGGGGACTTATTTTAAAGTGCTGATTTTCACCCATTGCCTAAATATTGTGGTGAGCTATTGTCTTATTTTTGGCCATTTAGGCTTACCACAAATGGGGGCACCCGGCGCGGGGTTAGGCTCAGCGATTGCGTTGGTCTCCGGTGCACTGATTAATGCCGTATTGGTCTATAAAAATGCAAAAACAGCAGGCCTATTCCATTGGCATGCGGGCAGCGCCTCTGAGCTTTCGAAACTACTACAGCTGTCCATCCCCCACTCCCTTCAGCAGTTGTTTTTAGCGTTATCTATATGTGTGCTTATTTGGATCATCGGACGACTCGGTACGGGCGAGCAAGCGATTGCACATGTATTAATCAACTTATCTCTATTCCTGATCTTACCGGCTGTCGGCCTTGGCGTTGCATCCACATCACTGGTGAGTCACGCATTAGGAGAAGGCAAACAGCAGATTGCATTAACATGGGGCTGGGATGTATTAAAAACTGCGCTCGTCTTTATGGTGATACTGAGTTTACCTTTATGGTTCATCCCGGAAATAATCCTGAGTTTATTTCTACAATCTAATACACTCATAGAGCAAGCTGTATTGCCATTACAGATAACCGCTTTGGCCATATGCCTTGATGCGGCGGCAATTGTATTAACTCAAGCATTGTTTGGTGTCGGCGCAAATCGTATAGTATTTATTATATCAACCTGCGGTTTATGGGGTTTTTACCTCCCCCTAGCCTGGTTGTTTGGCCCCGCGCTTGGGTATGGTTTGATTGGAATCTGGATGATTCAATTACTTTATCGCGCCTTATCATCGCTTGTTTTTATCTACATTTGGCGACAACAGCGCTGGCAACAGATCAAATTGTAATCAATATCTTAATGGAGCCTAACGCCGTATTAGCATAATAAGTCGCTCCCCTATTTAAGCTAATTGCGCCTAACATCGGAACACCTTCGTTTATAACGCACGTTAATTATCAGTACCGAGCAAGGATCTTTTTTATGGCTGAACAGTCGGTGGTCTTTTCATTTTTCTTAATTTTTACGGGTGCGGCCATTATTGCCTCGCTTGCTCTTTACACTCGCCAGCCGCTGCTGGTCGCTTATATTGCCCTAGGCGCATGCTTAGGCCCTTATGGGCTTCAAATGGTGACAGATACTAAGCTGCTCACCGACATCTCACATGTCGGCATTATTTTTCTCTTGTTTTTACTCGGCCTTGATATGCAACCGTCCCATCTGATCCATATGCTAAAAAAGGCAACCTTAGTCGCGATCGGCAGCTCGGTCTTATTTTTCATCATAGGCTACGCCGTCGGCTTCAGTTTTGGGTACACCCAAACAGAGTGCATGATTATCGGCATCGCGTTAATGTTTTCTAGCACGATCATCGGCATCAAGTTACTGCCAACCACCGTCTTACATCACCGCCACACAGGTGAACTCGTTGTCGGCCTTTTATTACTGCAAGATATTATCGCCATTATGATGCTGCTGTTTCTCTATAGCGGTACAGGCGATAGCAGTGATTCCGAAACCATGATTAAATTCGCAAAAACACTGGTCGCACTACCACTGCTTATTTTAGGCGCTTTTGTCTTTGTAAAATTTATCTTATTAAAACTCATACAGCGATTTGATCGGTTCCATGAATATATCTTTCTTTTGGCGATCGGCTGGTGCCTTGGTCTAGCCGAGCTGGCTAACCTTGCGGGTTTATCGGCAGAGATAGGGGCGTTTGTTGCTGGCGTTTCAATCGCAACCAGTCCGATTGCGCAGTACATTGCGACCAGTTTAAAACCGCTACGTGACTTCTTTTTAATCCTATTCTTTTTCTCTATCGGCGCCAGCTTTAACTTAGCGCTGGTCGGCTTAATTGCGATCCCTGCGGTTATCCTAGCGTTGTTAGTCCTAAGCTTAAAACCGATAATCTTCCGTTTTCTGTTAAGCCATATTAGTGAGTCGCCAGCCATTGGCTGGGAGGTGGGATTCAGATTGGGCCAGATCAGTGAGTTTTCACTACTGATCGCTTATATTGCTGCAGGATCAATGATGATTGGCGAGGAAGCGTCGCATTTAATACAAGCGACAGCTATTTTAACCTTCCTCCTTTCAAGTTATGTAGTGATCTTTAACTTTCCATCACCGATTGCGGTATCGGATAAATTGCGCCGCGACTAACGGCGCTTTGCTACACCTTAACGAAACAGGTCGACCTTACGTGTTTGCCAGAGTGCCTCGGCACGCGCAAGCAACGTATCGACCTCACCCGCCTCACCTAACAACCTTAAAACAACAGCCATCGTCGACAGAATCGCTTTTTCGCCGTATTCGTGGTGCGTATCACCCTGCCATACGGCCAGTAATGTTTGCGGATCTAATTTATCTTCTTTAACAAAACGTTTCGCTACAATCCGTTGCCACTCATATTCGGTTAGCTCACCGTTCTCAACCCATTGCAGTAAACATTCAGCATCCGGTCGAATCTCAGCCTCACCACCATCACCTTTTACCGTAAGGTTACGCTGCTCACCCAGCAACTGTGCCGTTTGCTGATGCATAGGGCCATAAGCAGGATGAAAGACACCATCAATGCTGTTAGCAGCATCCGAGGGGTTTAACATACGACACAAGGTATGTACCGGCGAGCGTAAGCCCAAGATTGGCCTCAACTGAATAATCTCACCCAACGGCGGGCAGAAGCGGTCAATAGACATATAAGCAAAGCCAACACGACTGAGCTCAGACTCAACCCCTGCCCAGTCATCACAAGGCTTAAGGTTAAACAGATACAACATATCCTCAAGGTAGATACGACCCGGTGTATGGCCTTTAGCACCATGCATAAAAATTTTATAACCATGGCTAGCTAAACACAGCACCACCAGTAGATACCATGGGTGTCGATTTTTCTTACCGGCATACGTAGACCAATCTAAATCGGTTTGGACCTGTCTATCCGCGGCATAACGTGCGCGCACAGCATCAGCAAAACCCGCTAACTCTTCGGGTGCTTCCTCTTTAACACGCAACAACATAAGGAAAGCCCCCAGCTGTTCCGGTCTCACCAATCCATCCAGAATCATTCCCATCGCTTCGGCGGCTTCTTCACGCGTTAATGAACGCGTTCCTGTTTTGCCTTTACCTAAAATTCGTACAAAAGGGGCAAATTTATGCTCTTCAATCATTTGCGAGTTCAACCTTGTTCTGTGCAAACAGAATAAATACAGTAGAATTAACCCGTTATGGCACCCATAATGTATATAGCGTTATGGTACTTAATAACGGTTTTGGCTTATCTGGATCCTATAGTGTAATGAAATCATACCCTCGCCAGCTACATATTTTTTTTAACGCACTGACATACTACACCCGGTTCAGCGCCCCTAAATGGGTTGAATATTCTGCCGAAAATCAAGCAGAATCAAACCGTTACTTACCATGGATCGGTTTATTAATAGGCTTTTATACTGCGCTAATTTACTGGCTCGGTACATTTATTTTCCCTGAAAGCATCGCCGTTATTTTATCGATAGCAGCCAGTATCTGGATGAGTGGCGCCTTACATGAAGACGGCCTATCCGATTGCATTGATGGGTTCGGTGGCGGATGGGAAAAACAGCGCATATTGACCATCATGAAAGATTCAAGGTTAGGCAGCTATGGGGTAATTGCACTGCTCATGGCGTTATTACTTAAATATAATGCGCTGCTTAATTTACAAGAGACAGTCCTCACCATTATCACCGCACACTGCCTTAGCCGTTTTTTCCCCCTTATCATTATCTACCGGGAACATTACACAGGCCTTGAAGAGGGCAGCAAAGCAAAGGGGATGACAACACGAAAGATGACCCGCTTCGATTTAGCCATTGCGTTCCTGCCGGCCTTCCTCTGTTTAGCATTTAGCCCCTTCGCATATATCAGCATACTCATCCCCCTTCTAGCGCTCACCTTATGGCTTGGTGCCTATTTTCGTACATGGATCGACGGTTATACCGGCGACTGTTTAGGCTGTTGTCAGCAATTATCTGAGCTAACGATCTATATTTGGTTCTGTTTACCTTGGTTTATTGGCTAATCGCTATATAACAGCCATTGATCTCTGCTAAAATTGCCGGCTAATCTGCCGGTATCTCCTGATGAAACGAAAAAACAGCCTTTTTAATCGCCCGACGTCCACCAAAACACCCCAGTCTAAAAAGACAATTGAGTACCCTGATATTATTGAGGTGAGTGCTTTAAGTCACGAAGGGAGAGGTATCGCAAAACAGGGCGGAAAAACACTTTTCATCACCGCTGCACTGCCTGGTGAGCAGGTTCGCGTCAACATTGATACAAGGCACCGTCGTTACGACGAAGCAAGCTGCACTGAAGTTGTGACAGCGTCAGAGCACCGAGTGTCTCCAGCGTGTGAATACTACGGACGTTGCGGCGGTTGTGACCTACAGCATTTAAATCACGACCAACAGATCAGCACTAAACAGTCACTGGTTATCGATCAGCTGGCAAGGTTAGGGAAATTCACACCCTCAGAAATAGAAGCGCCGATTACCAGCCCTAGCTGGCATTATAGACGTAGCTGCCGCCTCGGCATTAACCAGCTCACGCGAGATAACAGCGCCCTTGTCGGTTTTCGCCGCAAAGGCAGTAGTAAGCTGATCAAGATTGACCACTGCCCCGTATTATCGGAGCCGCTTGATGCACTGCTGAAACGCCTACCTAAGGTACTCGAGGGCACTGATAGCTTCAAAGAAATTACCCATGCGGAAATTAGCATGGGTGATCATGAGGGTGCATTAACGCTAAGGGTCAAAAAAACACCGAAAGAAGCGCTCACCACCCAGCTCAATAAACTGGCCCAAGATAATAACTTTAAGCTGTATTTTGATTACGGTGGCAGAATTGAAGCCGTTGATGGTGAAGCCCAACTCAACTATCGAATAGCAGAAACCGATACACTCATCCACTTTGAACCCGGCGATTTCATTCAGGTTAACGCTCATGTAAATGAGCAGATGATTCAGCGCGCCCTCGCTTGGTTGCAGCTATCTGATCAGGACCGTGTATTAGATCTATTTTGTGGCATTGGTAACTTTACCCTACCTATAGCGACACGGACTGAAAGCATTGTCGGTATCGAAGGCGTAGAAGAGATGGTCGAACGCGCAAACCATAACGCTCAAAGCAATCAATTAACAAATTGTGAGTTCCACAAAGCCAACCTAACAAACGATTTACGCGCCATGCCGTGGTACAAACAAGGCTTCAATAAAATATTGCTCGACCCACCACGTACTGGCGCATTAGAGATTATTAAACAGCTAAAGCAACACTCAGCAGAGATGGTCTTATATGTCTCTTGCAACCCGGCCGCGCTTGCCCGTGATGGTGCAGAACTAATATCCCAAGGTTATACGGCAACACGTTTCTGTGTCATGGATATGTTTCCACACACCTCCCATGTTGAGTCCCTTGTCCTTTTTGAGCGCGTGTAATGGTCGATATAATCTATTCAGATGATGCCTTTGTCATCGCTAATAAACCTTACGATGTTTTATCGGTTCCCGGACGAGGCGAAGATAAGCAAGACTGCTTATGGCGCCGTGTACAAACGCAGTTTCCTACAGCTCGCGTCGTGCATCGCTTGGACTATGCAACATCGGGTGTCATGGTCTTGGCCCTTACATTGGATGCACAACGGGCACTCAACCGCAGCTTTCAAGAGCGTAAAACCCATAAACGCTACCAAGCAATTATAGCCGGGACACCTACCGAGTCGGATGGCAGCGTTGAGCTACCCTTACGGTGCGATTGGGAAAACAGGCCACTACAGATAGTGGATTTTGAACAGGGAAAAAGCGCGTTAACGCACTGGAAAGTGCTAGCGACAGAAAGAACGGCACAGGGGATAGAGAATACACGCGTTGAATTAACCCCTATTACGGGTCGCTCCCATCAGCTAAGGGTGCATATGCAAGCGATGGGGCACCCTATTTTAGGGGACCGATTCTATGCAACCCCAGAAGGGGTTGCCCAATCAGATCGCTTGTTACTGCATGCAGAGCAACTCGCCTTTCCTCACCCACTAACAGATGAGTTAGTCGAGTTCATCATACCCTGTCCTTTTTAAACAGCACCTAAACCTAAGCGGTAACCCTTAAACGGTACGAATCGGCGTACCGCTCATAAACGCTCTCATATTCTCAGCCGTCTGCTCAATAATCCGATTTCTCGCCTCGATACTGCCCCACGCGGTATGGGGTGTAATCAGCAAATTAGGAATCGTTGAATCCAGTAACACGTTACCCTTAACCGGCGGTTCTTCGGTTAATACATCACACGCCGCACCAGCGATAATCCCACGCCTCAGCGCATCAGCAAGATCGGCCTCATTAACAATACCGCCACGGGCCGTATTAATAATAAAAGCTTCAGGTTTCATCTGTTCGAAAATCTCAGTCGTAAACAGGTTTTCAGTTGCCTCTGTCAGCGGGCAATGCAAACTAATAACATCCGCTTGCTGGATGAATTGGTCAAAGGGACGTTTGGAATTGTCATCTTTCTGAGTATGACCCATATCACCAATCTTTTGGCAGACAATGACTTTCATGCCAAATGCTTCAGCAATTTTCGCCACACCTTGACCTAAATGCCCATAGCCAATAATGCCAAGCGTACGCCCTTTTAGCTCAATAATCGGATGCGTTAAAAAACAAAACTGCTCTGAGCGCTGCCACTCACCCGCCGCAACATCCTGCGTGTACGATGACAAGTTGGTATGTAATGCCAAGATTAGTGACCACACATGCTGAACAACAGAATCAACACCATAGGCTACACAGTTAGAAACAGGGATCCCCAACTCATAAGCGGCTTGCTTATCGACCACATTGGTCCCGGTAGCTAATACACAGATCAACTTCAGTTGGGCCGAATGCTCAAGATGATGACGGGATAACGGCGTTTTGTTCGTGATAACAATATCAAAACCGTCAATTCGATGGGCGATCTCATCTTCCGCCGTTAAGTCATAACATACGAGTTCATCAACTAAAAATTCAATCGCACTCAGGTCTAATGCCTCAAGACCTTTTAAATCAAGAATCACTGCACGCATAACCATCTCCACGAAAAGTCATAAAAAAGGGCCCTTAAGGCCCTTTATATAATTAGAAACAACTTAGACACTTAGTAAGAGCGTGGTAACTGCTCTTTAATCTCCCACAAGATCTCTTCACCTATAACCGCAGGTGCGGCAACACCTTCAGCGGTCAAGACACTCAGATAAACACCGGTGCGCGTACGAATAAGCTTCAACTGATACTGGCCAGTATGTTCAAACTTACCGGAGTTTGCGTTATAGACTCCCGAGTCACCCCCACCAAAGACATAGATCGGTTTACCTGCAAACCAGATCTTATAGCCTTGTTGATTAGCCTCATCTTGCGGATCATTCAGTGTACCAGCCGCCGTTTTATCTTCTGTATTCTGGAAGCGTGCCGCCGTTTTTCCGCTGGTATAACTTATGCCGTCCGTATCTTCATCCGCACCAAAAGCAGCGGAAATAGAACTCGTATCTAATGTAATAGGCCCCCTATCTGAATGTAACCATTCAAAGAACCCCATCTCTTCCTGATTTTCAAACGGGGTAGAGGTTGTGTATGTCATGTAGAAGTAGCCCGCTTCAGGATCACGCGTACCTACATCCATATCCGCCTTATCGACAGCGGCACTGATTTCGTTCCATGCAGACTCAATATCAGTATCTAGTTTCAATACCGCATTACCACGGGAGTCACGCCCCAACTGGGTACCTAAACGACGCTGTTCTTGGAACGCGACCAAGGTTTGCGCACTGCGATCACCGGTCGCTTTACCTAGGTAACGCAGCATCTCAAACATCATATCGGACTTATAACTTACGCCCCTAGCTTGTTCGCTCCAATCAACCTCTGTTTGCTCATCACCTTCAGCAAAACGTATATGTTGCATAGCAACTGCGGTCCGCGTTGGATCACCATCAACAGGCTTCAAGCTCACTTGTAGCTTATCTTTCGTTGGCCCCGGAATATCTTGGAAGGTCAGACGTTTAACCCAAGCATCAACAAAACTTAACTCTTTTGCTTCATGGGTAATCCACTGAGTTTCCATCACCCCTTGACGCGGATCAGATTTAACAATATCGATACCGTTGAACTGCCAGAACTCCTGCAATTTAACCCAGACATTGGTGATACCTTCATCCACAACGATCACTTTATCGCCATTTTCACGCTTTAAGCTAACCGATTCTGAACCTGATTCGGCATAGAAGAACTCCGGCCGTGGAACAATAAAGTCACCCGCGCGACTCGTTGCAACGTTACTCACTTCCGGAATACTTAAAGATTCTTCAGTCTGTTTAGCTTTAAGATGCTCAGGCACCTCTAGGCGCTGGCTTGTTTCCGCTAACTCGTAGTCTTGACTACGGTCACGAACAATACCGTTTTCGCCATAGATCGGGTTATCATCCAACATACCGCAGCCCGTCATTAACAGACTTACTACCGATAGAGATAAAATCTTTTTCATTATTAGAATCGCTTAAATAATTTTACTGCTACGCAATGCTTCGCGTACAGTTGAATGATATTCATCAGCTAATACGGTTAACGGTAAGCGGATACCAAGCCCCATTAACCCCATTTCTGTCATCGCCCATTTTACTGGGATAGGATTTGCTTCAACAAAAAGCTTTTCATGCAAAGGCATTAATTGAGCCTGTATCGCCCGGGCGGCATCAGCCTCGCCCGTAATCGCCAAACGACAAAGCTCAGACATCTCAGCCGGCGCAACGTTAGCGGTAACAGAGATATTACCATCACCACCTGCGATCATTAACTCAACCGCTGTTGCATCGTCACCGGAGTAGATTGCAAAATCAGCCGGTGATTTTTCAATGAGTAAGCGCGCACGCTCTAAATCACCAGTCGCTTCTTTTACACCTACAATGTTATCCACCTCGGCAAGACGAAGTACCGTTTCAGGCAACATATCGCAAGCAGTACGTCCTGGAACATTGTAAAGAATCTGCGGAATATCCACCGCTTCAGCAACGGCTTTATAGTGCAGAAACAAACCTTCCTGAGTTGGCTTGTTATAATAAGGCGTGACCAATAAACAGGCATTCGCCCCTACGTTTTTAGCTTCTTGGGTTAACTCAATCGCTTCAGAGGTCGAGTTAGCCCCCGTACCCGCAATCACGGGGATACGGCCTGCTACACGATCTACCACACGTTTAATAACCTGGCAGTGCTCATCGCAGTTTAAAGTAGCAGACTCACCTGTAGTGCCTACAGCGACGATAGAATCAGTGCCCTTATCCAAATGCCAATCCACAAGTTTATCGAGAGAATCCCAGTCGATATCACCGTTAGAATGCATAGGGGTAACAAGAGCAACAATGCTGCCAGTAATCATTTTCTTCTCCATGAGATAAATATCAGGTTTAGCAATGCCCAAATTACTCTGACACACCGCTTATTACAACCTTAAAAGCGTTACTAATCTTATTCTAGCTATATGAAAGTAATGATTATTTAGCTAAACAATTAGTCAGTTATATAAGACGATACAAAGACAATTAACACTACAGGAGCAGCTCCAACAGCTGCTATTATCTGTGATAATGTTAGCGTCAAATAGCCTCTTATAATCTAAAACATATCTGGTATCGTACAAAGGGTCGTTATTCTATACGATTTTGTACTTTGTTGAGTAGCCATCATCACTAAGGATTTACTATGAACAGCGTTTCAATCGATAAAAAAGTCCCTTCTTTTACATCTCAAGCAACCAGCGAGCAAACAATTACCCTTTCTGACCTACAAGGGAAGAACGTTGTGATCTATTTTTACCCTAAAGACAGCACACCCGGTTGCACAACTGAAGGCCAAAACTTTCGCGATTTAATCGCAGAATTTGAAGCTGCCAACACTCTCATTTTTGGTGTCTCCCGTGACAGCCTTCGCGCACATGAAAACTTTAAAGCAAAACAGGCATTTCCGTTTGAACTCATTAGCGACCCTGATGAAACCCTTTGTAAATTATTCGATGTTATTAAGCTTAAAAAGAATTACGGTCGTGAATATATGGGGATCGAACGCTCAACCTTTCTCATTGACAGTGAAGGCGTTCTTAAACAGGAATGGCGTGGTGTAAAGGTAAAAGGTCACGTAGATGAAGTACTCGCAGCAGCCCAAGCACTGTAAAGCGTCGTTTAGAGAAGCAGCACTAAGTGCTGCTTTCCTCTGAAGCCAACATCTTCGTTTTAGGCCATGCATTAATAATGGCCTTAAATAAGGTCGCTAACGGTATAGCGAAAAATAAGCCCCAAAATCCCCATAACCCGCCAAAAACAAGCACTGCCACAATAATCGCAACCGGGTGAAGATTTACCGCTTCAGAGAACAAAAGCGGTACCAACACATTGCCATCTAAGGCCTGGATAATACCGTACGCGATCATTAGATACATAAAATCACCGCTCCACCCCCATTGGAAGAAAGCGATCAACGCAACAGGGATCGTAACTAACGCAGCGCCGATATAAGGGATTAACACCGACAAGCCAACAAGAATGCCTAATAATGCAGCGTAATTGATACCTAATAATATAAAAGTGATGTAGGTCACGACACCTACCACCACAATCTCTATCGCTTTGCCTCGAATATAATTGGCGATCTGATCATCCATTTCAACCCAAACAGCCCGCATCATGTCGCGCTTTTCAGGCAGGAATGAGACCCACCACCGGGAGAGAGACGCACCGTCCTTCAAAAAGAAAAAGACGAGGATGGGCACCAATACCAAATAGATTAACAACGCCATAATGGAGGTTAATGAGTTGAGTGAGAACGTCACCACCCACTGCCCCATTTGGGATAGTTCAGACTTCGCCAAATTAATCAGCTCTAGCACCCGCGTTTCCGATATAAACTCCGGATAACGCTCAGGCAGCAACAGAAGCACAGACTGAATTTGCGACATAATGCGGGGCAGTTCATTAAATAAGTTGACCGATTGTCGCCAACCCAACGGCATAACAATAAACAACAGTGCGGCCACACAGCCAATAAAAGCTAAAAAGACCAAAATTACCGACGGTAGATGAGGGATCTTGAGCTGTTTAAGCCGATTAACTCCACCTTGCATCAAAAACGCCAAGATAATCCCTGAAAACACAGGAGCCAATGCCTGACCTAAGGTTAAAATGACGAGTAACGCAGCGGCCAACAAAATGAAAAGCAATATTGCCTCTTCATCCGAAAAGTAACGTTCGACCCATTTACTAAATATTTTGCGCATTGACCTTCTTTGCTAACCTCTTCGAATAATATAAACGTACGGTTCCACATCCGTGGACGAATCAACTAGATCATGGTCAGATTGATCAGTAAATGCTTTAAAATCACGGATGGAACCACTATCCGTCGCAACAACTTTTAAAATAGAGCCCGGCTCCATCTTATTTAATGCTTGTTTAGCCTTTAACAACGGTAAAGGACAATTTAACCCCGATGTATCGAGCGTTAAATGAATATCATAATGAGTCATAAATATGTCTTAAAGATAAAATCGTAAAGCAAACGAATAGAGCGCCTTTTACATAAATCACTGATCACACCCAGCGCCAATCAATATTTGCGCTTGTCTAACCCCTGCAATTAACCTATTTGCGCGAAAAACATGCAGTGCTAAGGGATGTATATCATAGTCGTCTTAATCTTGGTATCAATCAATATACGCAGCCCCAGTTTAGACGTGATAATACCGCCCTTAAAAAAGCCATTAACGGAAAAAAACCAAACCAACAACCCCCTTCGCCCATACCCTGTGTTGGAGTCACGCTCACGCCAAAATACTTATGGGACAGCATTATCACGCGTCACTCACTCAAAGAAAAAAACCAAACAGTCTTTGCTCGCGCCCCCAAACAAGGCGAATTAAAAGGAACTTAATCACCGCTTTACATATCTTAACGAATAGATTTGTCATACCAAGGCCTTAGATAGCTTATAGTATGTGTTATATACCTTTATTATTGGCACTCGGATGGGTTTTTTCGGATAGATATATGCGCAGCACATGGTTCAATTTTCTCATACCTCTTATGGCCCTATGCCTCCCCTACTCCGCATCGGCTGAGTCCCAACTCCCCGATATAGGAAGCAGTGGCTATAGTATTATTTCACAACAACAGGAATACCAATTAGGTCGAGCCTGGGCACGGGTACTTCGCGGTAGCACCCATATTTATGAAGATGCCTTAGTTAGCCAATATGTTGAAGAGCTGACATGGAGCTTAGTAACCCACAGTCAACTTACCGATCGGCGCTTAGAAGTGATTGTCTTAGACAACCCAACCGTGAACGCTTTTGCCGTTCCTGGCGGTATTATCGGTGTGCATACGGGCCTATTGATTACCGCTCAAAACGAAGCGCAACTCGCCTCAGTGCTCTCCCATGAGTTAGCCCACTTAAGCCAACGTCACTTTGCCTCACAACTTGAAGAGCAGCGCCGTAACCAACCTTTCTTTATCGCGTCCATTTTAGGCAGCATTCTCCTTGCCGCCGCAGATACTGAGGCTGGCATCGCGGCGATGCAAACCTCCATGGCAGCCTCAACCTCATCTAAACTATCCTTTAGCCGCCAGAATGAGCGTGAAGCCGATTATATAGGCTTACAAACATTGACCGCCGCAGGCTATGCGCCGATCCAAATGGCCAACATGTTTACACAACTACAACAGGCCGCACGCTTTAGCCGCACAGTCCCTGAATTTTTACTAACCCACCCGGTGACACAATCACGAATCGCAGACGCTCAAAACCGAGCAGCTAACTTCACAGGATCGGCCACCAAAGAAAATACGATCTCATTCGATATTGCTAAAGTTCGCATTCAAGTCAACTATGCACAGGACGTTAAAAAACTGCTGGCAAAATACCAAGAAATGCTCACTCAACATGGCAACGATACGCTTAGGTACGCCGTTGCCTACACTGCCATCAAAGCGAAAAAGTTCGATATCGCCAAACAGCAGATGGATCAATTTACCTCCGCGTTCAAGTCACAGCTCAGCAGCCAACTACTTGAAGCTGAATACCTTGTTGCTAAAGAAGCGTTTGAACAAGCAGATAAAATCCTCTCTAACCTGCACAACGTATATCCTGGCAATCATGCCATTAGCTTCATCTATGCCGACAACCTCCTACATCTAAACAAACCGCAACAAGCCACAAAGCTTTACGAAACCTTAGTCGAGGGCAACCCCAACGATAGCCGCGCGTGGTATTTATTGGCGGAGTCTTATGGGTTAGAGGGTAATATTGTGGGCGTTCATGAAGCGCGTATAGAGTTCTTTTTACTCACCGCCAATATAGACAAAGCATTGCGCCAAGTGGATTTCGCACTTAAAGAACCTAACTTAACCCCTAACGAGCGGGCCCGCTTAGAACAACGCAAAGAAGATGCAAAAGCGATAAGAAAATCACTTGAATTTGATTTCTAAGCATAAAAAATCCCGCCTAAGCGGGATTTTTTTATAATAATATTTATCCCTGATTGAGCGCCGCTGAAAAGTCCAACATACGTTGTAACGGCTTACGCGCATCTGTAATTAATGCGGGATCAACATGGATCTCATCCTGACCAGACTCAAGCGCATGCAATACACTCTCTAAGCCGTTCATCGCCATCCACGGGCAATGGGCACAGCTACGGCACGTCGCCCCTGAACCGCCGGTAGGCGCCTCAATAAACTCTTTGCCCGGCGCAGCTTGCCTCATCTTATAGAAGATTGCGTTATCCGTCGCCACAATAAACTGCTTATTAGGTAACTCTCTAGCGGCATTAATCAACTGCGTCGTAGAGCCCACCGCATCTGCGATCTCCACAACAGAATCCGGTGATTCAGGGTGCACCAATACCGCCGCATCGGGGTATACCTTCTTAATATCAAGAATACCCTTCGCTTTAAACTCATCATGCACAATGCAGGCACCATCCCACATCAACATCTCAATACCCGTTTGGCGCTGAACATAAGAGCCTAAATGCTTATCTGGCGCCCAGATAATCTTCTTGCCTTGATCAGCTAAATACTCAACCACATCAAGAGCAATACTGGATGTCACCACCCAATCCGCACGCGCTTTAACTGCCGCAGAAGTATTCGCATACACAACCACTTCATGATCGGGGTGCGCATCACAAAACGCAGAAAACTCATCAATAGGACAACCTATATCCAATGAACACGTCGCCTCAATCGTCGGCATAATGACACGTTTATTGGGCGTCAAAATCTTAGCCGTTTCCCCCATGAATTTAACACCAGCCACCACCAAAGTACTGGCGGGATGCGCATTACCAAAACGCGCCATCTCTAACGAATCAGATACACAACCACCGGTTTCATCCGCTAATTGCTGAAGCACCGCATCAGTATAATAATGAGCAACTAAACACGCGTCTTTCTCTTTCAATAACGCTTTAATACGCTGCTTATAATCATCGACCTGCGCTTCACTCATATCTAACGGCAGGTGCTCTTTGGCAAAGTGTTCTTGCACAAGAATGCGATCTGAAATGTCTTGTTTGCTCAACATGTGATGTTTGTACTCATATATCAAGGGAATAAAACGCTGCCTATCTCACCAATAACCAACAGCGAAACCACTGAAGACTCACGCCCAGCAGAAAAAATAAATTATATCACAGAGATTAAAAGGCTAACGACTATAAAGCGGGGATTTAATAACCGATAAACATGGAGCGTCCTGCTTATCAGCTGTACGTTTTAATGTTTTGTCGAGGCTCTTACCTCTGGCGACCTGTAGCGCACAAAGAATAACGCTATCAAAACAAGCATCTTTTGGCGTTGAACCTAGATCACAAACTATGCCGCCTAAAGCAGCAGGGATAACCCGCAAATATTTTAGACATAAAAAAACCAGCGCAGGGCTGGGTTCTTTAAGTGGTGGGTCGTACAGGATTCGAACCTGTGACCAATTGGTTAAAAGCCAACTGCTCTACCAGCTGAGCTAACGACCCACTTGGAGGAGGCGTATTCTACGCACCAAAGACGGGAAAGCAAGGCTTTTTTTTATTGATAGCGCGTTGGGTCTTTTATTCCCGCATCAACAAAACCTTGAGTCCGTAAGCGGCAGCTATCACAGACACCACAAGCTCGGCCATCATCATCTGCTTGGTAGCATGAAACGGTTAAACCGTAGTCGACGCCTAACGTAGTACCCGCTTGAATGATCTGCTCTTTACTCAGGTCAATCAACGGCGTTTCTATGCGAATAGGATCACCACTCACGCCCCGTTTAGTCGCTAGATTTGCCATTGTCTCAAATGCTGCGATGTATTCAGGTCGACAATCAGGGTAGCCCGAATAATCCACGGCATTAACACCAATAAAAATAGTATCGGCTTCAAGCACTTCAGCCCAACCTAAAGCTAACGATAGAAAGACCGTATTGCGTGCAGGCACGTAAGTCACGGGGATTTCATCCGTCTCCTCTTCAGGTACATCAATACTATGATCCGTTAGCGCGGAGCCACCAAAATCCTCAAGGTGGAGACGGATAACTCGATGCTCAACCGCCTTTAACTGCTTGGCGATCTCTTTCGCTGCATTCAGCTCTGTCAGCGAGCGCTGCCCATAATCAAAACTCAGCACATAGCAGTCATAACCACGATCAGAAGCCATCGCTAAGGCTGTTGCTGAGTCCAAGCCGCCAGAAAGCAGCACCACTGCTTTAGGAGAAGCAGGCGTATTCATGTTGTTGTACCAGATTTATTGAAGACGTTTAAATTCTTCCGCTAAACGTACAGCTGAAGAGTCGGGATATTTATTAATTACAAGATCTAGGTATTCAGCTGATTTTTTACTGTCACCTAATTGATCATATACGATGCCGAGCTTGTAAGCCGCATCGGGTGCCTTACGGTGATCAGCAAAACGCGTGACAACCTGCATAAAAGCTTCACGGGCCAATTCTGGTCGCTGTTCAGCAAGATGAATCTCACCTAACCAGTAATACGCATTAGGCAACCGCTCACTTTGCGGATAATCCTTAATGAACGCGTTAAAGGCTTCAGCTGCTTTAGGGAAGTTACGCTCGCGTACTAAACCAAACGCTTCACGATACGCTTTAGCATCGCTCGGTGCCGCATCTGATTGTACTAGCTCAGGTTCTGACTTAGCGGCGGTTTGACCTGTAGACGCAGGCTCAACCGTGCTCGTCGTTGACGTACCAGCATTTGATGATGACACGGGTGCTGCAGACAGAGATGAGATACGCCGATCCAGATCACGATAACGATCAAGCTGCTGACGTTCCATCTGCTTTAGACGATAATCCTGTTGCTCTAGCTGCCCCCTTAATGAACGCACTTCGTCCTGTAACTGCTGGACAATAAGCACTAATTCACTGCCACTGGACGTTTGAGGCCGGTAAGCAGAGGTTTGTACTGAACGTTGGCTAGTATCTACGCCTAATTCAATGACAGGCACGTCTTCAGCAACAGCACTAGCGCTGAGTAACAGCGCCAGTGTTGATGTATATACTGTGTATTTTGAAGTCATAAATTAACGAGATACGTACTTCAATTCCACACGACGGTTCTGGCTCCAGCTAGAATCACTGTGACCCAAAACGGCAGGTTTCTCTTCGCCGAAGCTAATAGATTCTACCTGAGTACCCGATACGCCATTAACCTGTAAGAAGCGAGAAACGGCTTTAGCACGACGCTCACCCAGTGCCATATTGTATTCGCGAGTACCACGCTCATCAGCATGACCTTCTAGAATAACTTGTGCAGATGGGTTAGCCGCTAGGTACGCCGCATGTTTTTCTAGGTCTGCAAAACCGTTTGCTTTTACAACAGACTGATCGAAGTCAAAGTAAAATACAGTTTGCAGGTTTGCAACATCATCCATAGATGAACTGCTAACACCACCGTTCTGGCTTACGCCTTGAGTGGAACCTGTATCAGTGCCTGCTGTAGAGCCAGTGCGTTCTGATGTACCAGATGTACTACAACCGGCTACCCATGCTACGGATAGGGCTAGTGCAACTGCTTTAGTTACGTTGGAAGCTCGCATTGATCACTCCTGTAAAAATTTACTGGCATTTCCAGCATTTTTTAATGTTATTAACGCCGCCATGTCCAAATCAGGACATAAGTTAATGTCTATAAGAAATTATTGCAAGTAGGGACTCCATGCGGGTTCCCTAACATCGCCACTCGTGGCCGGTAATATAAAGCGCACATTACCATCCAGCGTGACACCACCCAGCACACCTTTAACCCCTTTTTGAGTAGCATAAAGAATTATGCTGCCGTTTGGCGCTATGGTGGGCGACTCGTCTAGATAAGTATCAGTTAACGTATCTAAACGACCAGTTTTCAAATCTTGTACGGCAATACGAAACACATTGTCATCGCCTCGATGCACCATCGCAAGGAAACGACCATCATGGGTCAAACGTCCACGCGAATTATAGTTACCTTCATAGGTCACGCGTTCCAATTGACGTGTCGCTAGCTGAAGACGGTAAATCTGCGGCTGACCACCCCGGTCAGAGGTAAAGATAATCGACTGCCCATCAGGTGACCATGACGGTTCGGTATCAATCCCGTAATGATGGGTAATCCGCGCTAAGCTACGAGACCTTAAATCAAGGACATAAACTTCGGGGTTACCATCTTTAGATAAGACTATCGCTAATTTATTACCATCTGGTGACCATGCAGGCGCACCATTTAGACCGCGGAATGATTGAACTTTTTCACGCTTGCCCGTTGCTAAGTATTGAATGTAGATGGCTGGACGGCCACTTTCAAATGATACATACGCCAATTTAGAGCCATCTCGCGCCCATGCAGGTGACATCAGAGGTTCACTCTGCTGACGAATAGTGATTGGGCGTGCGCCATCAGAATCGGCCATTTTCAGGCGGTAGCTCACTTTGCCCTCGCCATACTGCTGCGCCGTCACATACACAATACGGGTAGAAAATGCTCCACGAATACCGGTTAATTTTTGATAGATCATGTCCGAAATATAGTGGGCAATGTCGCGTAGGTTATCTTGTGTACCTGAGACCCGTTCCGATAATAAGCGCTGCTCTTTAAGGACATCATAGAGCTCAAATTCAACCTTAATCTGCGTCCCTTCCGCCGGAATTTGTCGACCGATCACCAAAAATTCGGTTTTACTCAGTCGCCAATCCCTATAGTAAATCTGATCTTGCTGGGTTGGAAAACTCAGCATCGTGGTGGGATCCATCATGCTAAACAGACCGGTACGCCCTAAATCAGCCGACACAATCTGCGCAATATTTTCTTTTAAGGCTGAACTGCCGCTCCACGCAAATGGCACGATAGCAACAGGGGTCGGCTCATCAATACCTTGAGTAATCTCAATCGCTAAGTCACTTTCAGCACTAACAACCGAGGAAAGCAGTAATACACAACTCACAATCCATAGATGGAACACTTTCTTCACGCTTAATTCCCCTTGTAAACCTAATCCCGCAAATCTTCAGGTCTGAACCTTAGAATACGCTTTCTAAAATAACGATCAAATATGACAGGATCTAACTCCTGTAGCTTTTCAAATACAGTAACACGATCAATCGCTCTCAAGGCATCATTATCAAACCGAGAGTCACCACTGGACTTCGTCACATAGCGATCATTAACACGCCCTGAGGGCAATAGATGCACCGTGACCTCAACCACCATACCATTTCGCGCGGTTGGAGAACGACGCCAATTACGGGTAACTTGATCAACAATATATGCCTCATAGCTCATGGCCGCAGCCCGCTGTTCTTCCGCTACGATTGCCGCCTCTTCCTCTTTCAGGGCTTGCAACAACGCTTCATTTCTTGCGCTTTCTTCTGCGGCTTTTCGGGCATTCTCTGCCTGACGTTCAGCTTCGGCCTTCTTCTTAGCCGCTTGCTCTTTCGCTTTTTTAGCCGCGGTTTCTTTTGCTTTTTTCGCTTTATCTGCCGCGGCTTTCTTTAACTTAGCCTCTTGCACTTTCTTCTGTTCTGCCTGTTTTTTTGCATCGGCTGCTTTTTTCTTAGCTAACTCTTGTTGTCGTTTTTTATCTTCTGCTTTCTTCTTAGCCGCTTTCTC
The DNA here is from genome assembly GCF_001597735.1 of Neptuniibacter pectenicola. Classification (GTDB taxonomy): domain Bacteria; phylum Pseudomonadota; class Gammaproteobacteria; order Pseudomonadales; family Balneatricaceae; genus Neptuniibacter; species Neptuniibacter pectenicola. The sequence goes on along the minus strand of NZ_LUTS01000014.1, from coordinate 31,094 downwards.
TTTTGCTAACTGTTTTTTCTTCGCATCCGCTTTACGTTTTTTCTCGGCATCAGCCTTCCGCTGTAAATCGGCCTTCTGTTTCGCTTTTGCATCCGCTGCCGCTTTCTTTTGCGCTTTAGCCGTACTCATATCGACAATGGTTGCTTGAACATGGCGCGGTACTTTACGCACCGAGTCTTCATGTTCAAACCAGCTCTGAGCCAACAACGCAATCACAACCGCATGCAGTGCAATGGCAAATAATGAGGGAAGCAGGTAACTACCTAAACGCAAAATCCTAACCTACTCTGTCACCAAGCCAACGCTTGGTGCGCCAGCTTGTTGTAGTAAAACCATCAATTGCACAACCGTGTTGTAATCCACACTACGATCACCGCGCACTAATAGCATTTTGTCTGGGTTAGTCGTTAAAATCTTACTAATACGATCTTGAACAACTTCAGCCGTCACCGCTGTTTCAGGGTCTCCCCCTATATCGATAAAATACTCACCTGCAGCGTTTACCGTAACAATAACCGGTTCACTATCTTTATCATCGACAGGTTCGGCAGCGGCCTTAGGTAACTCAACATTCACACCTTGTGTCAGCATCGGTGCGGTAATCATAAAGATCACCAACAGCACCATCATGACATCAATGTAAGGCACAACGTTAATATCAGCGTTGAGTTTGCGCTTTTTCTTATGCCGTCTAATCATCTGATCACACTCCCCGTTAAATTAGTGTGATGCATGCATACGGCGATGCAGGATAGATGAGAACTCATCCGCAAACGTTTCATAATTACCCAGCAGATATTCAACCTGAGCGGAATAACGGTTATACGCGATAACGGCGGGGATCGCGGCAAATAAGCCGATCGCCGTAGCAATAAGTGCTTCTGATATACCGGGTGCCACAGAGGCTAACGTAGCTTGATGGACATTAGCCAAGCCTCGGAAGGAGTTCATAATCCCCCACACGGTACCAAACAGGCCGACATAAGGGCTAGTGGAGCCAACTGTCGCAAGAAACGGCAGGTGGCGCTCTAATTTGTCTTCTTCACGTGCTAAAGCAACACGCATACTTCGTTCAACACCATCCATTACTGAATCGGGATCGTAACCTTGTTGCTGGGTTAAACGGGTATATTCTTTAATGCCGGCCCGAAAAATATTTTCAGCACCACAGTCTGAATTAGGTTGTTGATTCACTTCACGAAAAAGCTGGCCCAAATCCACACCGGACCAAAACCGTTCTTCAAATTTTCTAAGGGATCGACGTGCTTTAGACAGCACCGATTGACGCTGAAAAATCATGACCCACGAAAGCACTGAGGCTAACAACAGCATTAGCATTACCAGCTGCACAACCAAACTTGCGTTTGCAACCAAACTCCAGATCGACATTTTTTCGACCACAGTACCTTCCTTCTTATAAATAAATGGTTACAGAGACCCTAGATCTGCGTTCTGATTACTCAAATGCAGAGAAGTTCAATCTATTTCCCATCAGAGAAATTTAGGACAAACAATAACAGTCAGAATAATTAATACAAGAAAAAAACCAGTCTATAGAGACTGGCTTAATAAAGGTGGGCTTTAGCGATGACGAGGAGGAATTATGCACTTTTCTGGAGCGCGTGTTCATGGCGTGTTTGACAACGAATACAACGGGCGGCTGTTGGACACGCTTTTAAACGGCTTAATTCGATCTCTTCATCACAATCGGTACACAAGCCAAAACTACCCGCTTCTATACGCTCCAATGCGGATAAACATTCAGCGATCTCTTCACTATGTCGTGAAAGGGATTCAACCTGTAACATAAAATCAACAGCAGCGTCGGCCTCCTCTGCCGAATCATGAACCTCAGGGACCTGTCCGCTGATATTCGCCTGCTGCTCTAGATCCTCATCCACCTCTGCTCGCAACTGCTCCAATAAACGGAGAAGTTCCTTTTTAAAGGCCGCCACCTCTGAAAGTGTAAGATTAACCGTCATAACAACACCTGTAACTTGCTTATTATAGTCACGGGTATAGTAGACGTAAGCGGATAAAAATAAGGTTGACGAGGATCAGTGTTAGAACAAAAGCTTCGTTAATACGGGTTTTATTGATATAAATCGGCTAAAAATAGGCATTTACAACCACAAAACCCAACAAGTGAGCGACATCGCCCTTCTATTAACTTTGATCAGGTTTGTTAATACCGAAGTGTTTATACGCATGATCGGTAACAACGCGCCCTCTTGGCGTACGCATAACAAACCCCTGCTGAATCAAGTACGGCTCCAATACATCTTCAATCGTATCGCGCTCTTCACTTAAAGCCGCCGCTAAACTTTCAACCCCAACAGGGCCTCCGGCAAACTTATCAATCATGGTCATTAACATACGGCGATCAAGATGGTCGAAACCATGATGATCAACATTCAACATATTCAACGCACGATCCGCAATATCATTATCAATGCGGCCATTACCTTTAACTTCGGCGTAGTCACGGGCGCGGCGCAGCAAACGGTTAGCAATACGTGGCGTACCTCTCGACCGTTTGGCAACCTCATTGGCCCCTTGCTCATCAATATGTGTACCGGACAACTTAGCCGAACGGGATACAATACTGGTCAGGTCTTCAACGTTATAAAACTCCAACCGTTGAACAATACCAAACCGGTCACGCAAGGGTGATGTTAATAAACCCGCACGTGTGGTGGCACCCACTAAGGTAAAAGGTGGAAGCTCGAGCTTAATCGAGCGAGCAGCGGGGCCCTCTCCGATCATAATATCCAACTGATAATCTTCCATCGCCGGATAAAGCACCTCCTCAACATTAGGGCTTAACCGATGAATTTCATCAATAAACAGCACATCATTCGGCTCAAGGTTGGTCAATAGCGCCGCTAAATCACCGGCTTTTTCAAGTACAGGACCGGAGGTTGTTTTAATCTCTGACCCCATCTCATTGGCAATGATATTAGCTAAGGTCGTTTTACCTAAACCCGGCGGGCCAAAAATCAATGTATGGTCCAGCGCCTCGTTACGCATTTTTGCAGCCTGGATAAAAATCTCCATCTGCTCACGCACCACCGGCTGACCAACATAGTCTTCTAATGTTTTTGGCCGGATGGCGCGATCGGTCACATCTTCTACAGGATTACTTAGTGGCGAGATAAAACGGTCAGCTTCTATCACTTAAAATGCTCCTACCCAACCATGGCACGTAAGGCGTAACGAATAAGTTCCTCACTGCTGCTTGTAGCGCCCAAGGCTTTGGCCGCCTGCTCAACCGATTTCGTTGCTTGCACCGGTTTATACCCTAAAGCGATCAGGGCACTTTCGGCCTCAGAACGTGAGTCAGCAACCGGTTCAAAAGCAGCCATATCAGGACCATCTGCCGCTGACAATTGAAACTCGCTTGAGCTTTCAAGTCCCAGCGCCTGAATTTTATCCTTCATTTCAACAATCAATCGCTCAGCGGTTTTCTTGCCAACGCCAGGTAACTTCACTAACGAAGCGGTATCCCCATCATTAACACAGCGCACAAACTCAGCGGTGGATATCCCCGATAAAATGGTGATCGCCAACTTAGGCCCCACGCCATTAGCTTTAATCAAGGTACGAAAAAGCGTGCGCTCTTCCCGTTCATAAAAACCATACAGCAACTGCGCATCTTCTCGCGTCACAAAATGGGTAAACAGAACCAGTTGCGAGCCGCACTCAGGCAAGCGGTAAAACGTATTCATTGAAGCTTCGACTTCGTACCCAACACCATTTACATCAATAACTAACTGCGGGGGACGCTTTTCTATTAACTCGCCTTTCAATCGACCTATCACTGATTCTGTCCTTTATCCATATCTTCTAACGTATGCCCTGCGACAATAAATTCAGGTAGTTTTAAATTAGCAAAAATCGTAGCTAGACGAACAACAAACACGATCGCCATCCCAACCAGTGCCAAAAATTGCTCGCCTAACACATCATAAAAAGCGATATAAAACACGGCCCCGACAATAGAACAGGTGGCATAAAGCTCACCGTCCCGCTGAAGTATCAACGGAATCTGACCTGTGAGAATGTCACGAATCATGCCTCCGGCACAACCGGTTATTACGCCCATCATCACAGCGATGACTGGTGAAAACCCTAAGGCCATCGCCTTCTCTGCACCTAATACCGTAAAGAGCGCTAACCCCATCGCATCCAACACCAACAATAGTCGTCTTGGGTATTGCATATAACGGCAAACCACAAAGGCCACAACCGCAGAAATAATTGCGACCCAGAGGTAAGTCGTATCAGCAATCCACACCACCGGATGTATATCCAGTGTGATATCACGAATAGTGCCACCACCTATTGAGGTAACAATGGCTAACACCACGACCCCTAAAATATCTAACCGCTTCCCCTGGGCAGCCAAAGCCCCAGCCGTCGCGAAAACAGCAACACCCAGAAGGTCGGCAATATAGATAAAGTGTTCATAATTCATGATTAAGCTCTTTTAAGTAATAGTGCTGCGAAAACAGCCAAAAAATTAGCGGCGCCAACCAGCGTTCCGCGAAGACATACTGCCCGCAGTTTTGATTAAGCTGCTACGTGTATGTGCATGACAAAGCGCAATCGCCAACGCATCGGCAGCATCCGCTTGAGGCAAACCGGGTAACTTCAAAATTTGAGCCACCATATGCTGAACCTGCGCTTTATCCGCCGACCCTTTGCCAACAACCGACTGCTTTACTTTACGCGCTGCATATTCATAGACAGGCAGGTCCACATTGGTTCCTGCCACAATGGCAACGCCCCGCGCTTGACCCAGCTTTAAAGCAGAATCGGCATTGCGCGCCATAAATACCTGCTCAATGGCCATCTCTTGGGGGCAATAACGCTCTATAACCTCAGCAACCCCTGCAAAAACCTGCTGTAAGCGTTCAGGCAGTTCATCACCTTTAATGCGAATACAGCCGCTGGCAACATATTCATTTTTATTGCCTACGCTGTTTATCACACCGTAACCGGTTATACGCGAACCGGGGTCTATTCCTAATATAAGCATCGATTTAATACAGTCTACGTAGAGTGGCGATTTAAAAGAGAGATCAATTGGATGAAATACTGTTTATTTATACAGCAAATCATACAGTAGTCCTCTCTTTTTAAAAACCCCCGTCTACACCGATATACGAAAAGGCCGGACAGCCGTGTAAATCGCGTGGCAACACAAACCCTGCGTCAGTTTACTCGTCCATCGATTCTTCAGGGATAATGGCATTGTGATAAACGTTTTGAGAATCATCTAAATCCTCTAGCGCATCAATCAACTTCAATACCTTACGCCCCGTATCAACATCAAGTTCAACGGTTGTGGAGGGAATCATCGCGATCTCACCATGAACTGACGGTAAACCCGCCTCGTCCATTGCCTGCTTTACATCCATAAAAGCATGCCAATCGGTGAACACATCGATCGAACCATCCTCATGTGTCACAACATCATCAGCTCCCGCTTCTAATGCCGCATCCATGACCGCTTCTTCATCCATGTCATCCGCAAAGGTGATCTGGCCTTTCTTTTCAAATAGGTAAGCAACAGAACCGCTTGTCCCTAAGTTGCCGCCAAATTTATTAAAGGCAGCACGCACACCCGCAACTGTACGATTGACATTATCGGTCATACACTCAACAAGGATAGCCACACCATTAGAGCCATACCCTTCATAGGTTAGCTCATCATAGTTGTCACCTTCTGCACCACCCGCACCGCGTAAAATCGCTTTATCAATGGTGTCGCGTTTCATATTTGCGCCGAGGCTTTTGTCGACCGCCGCCCGTAAACGCGGATTATCATCAGGATTACCACCCCCCTCTTTCGCTGCCACAACGAGCTCTCGAATGAGTTTAGTGAAAACCTTGCCACGCTTAGCATCTTGCGCTGCCTTGCGATGCTTGATGTTAGCGAACTTAGAATGACCTGCCATCACCCTCTCCCTATCTACCGTATTGTTTAAAATAGTGATCTATAAATACAAATAAGCTGCCCGAAGGCAGCTTATATTTAATGCTATATATGCCCCAAAGGAGCAAGGTGACGGTGACGCTAAAAAGCCATTTACGGCGTTTTGCGCAACTTAATATTTAATTCACGAAGCTGAACAGCGCTAACCTCACCCGGCGCATTGGTCATCGGACAAGATGCACTCTGCGTTTTAGGGAAAGCGATAACTTCACGAATAGAATCTGAACCGGTCATCAGCATAATCAAACGGTCTAAACCAAATGCTAAACCACCATGCGGAGGCGCACCAAATTTTAGAGCCGTGAGTAGGAAGCCAAATTTATCTTCAGCTTCTTCATCAGAAATGCCTAAGATCTCAAGCACTTTAGCTTGCATCTCTTGATCGTGGATACGGATAGAACCGCCACCCAGTTCACAACCATTAAGCACCATGTCATAAGCACGCGATAACGCAGCTAGCGGATCAGCTTTAAGCTCATCAGGCGAGCAGCTTGGCGCGGTAAATGGGTGATGAAGAGCGGTTAAACCACCTTCGCTCGTCTCTTCAAACATCGGGAAGTCAACAACCCACAAAGGCGCCCACTCACGCTGAGACATCTCAAGATCTTCGCCCACTTTGATACGTAAAGCACCTAGCGCTTCAGAAACCACTTTCTCTTGATCGGCACCGAAGAAAACGATATCGCCATTTTCTGCACCTAAGCGTTCCATAATCGCCATTGTCACATCATCACCCAAGAACTTGATGATAGGTGACTGAAGGCCATTCGCGCCGTTTTCAATTTCGTTTACTTTGATCCAAGCTAAGCCCTTAGCACCGTAAATGCTAACAAACTTAGTGTAATCATCGATATTTTTACGTGTCAGCTTAGCGCCGCCCGGTACTTTAAGTGCAGCAACACGACCTTTAGGGTCTTTTGCAGGCCCCGCAAAGACTTTGAACTCAATCTCGGCCATTAGGTCAGCAACATCAACCAATTCCATTGGGAAACGAAGATCTGGCTTATCAGAACCAAAACGTTGCATCGCTTCAGAGTAAGGCATGCGTGGGAAATCACCCAGATCAACACCCTTAAGCTCAAGGAACAGTTTACGGATCATTTTCTCTGTTAGGCCCATGATTGATTCTTCATCCATAAAGGATGTTTCAATATCAATCTGGGTAAATTCAGGCTGACGATCCGCACGTAAATCTTCATCACGGAAACATTTAGCGATCTGATAATAACGATCAAAACCCGACACCATTAACAACTGTTTAAACAGCTGCGGTGACTGCGGCAATGCGAAGAAAGCCCCTTCATGGATACGGCTTGGCACCAAGAAATCACGCGCACCTTCAGGTGTTGCACGGTTAAGAATAGGGGTTTCAATATCGAGGAAACCGTTATCATCTAGAAAGTTTCGGATCGAGTTAGATACTTTAGAACGGAAACGCAGTTTTTCCTGCATCTCAGGACGGCGTAGATCGATGTAGCGATGACGCAAGCGAACATCTTCACCCACCTGTTGATGCTCATCCAACTGGAATGGCGGTGTTTCAGACTTGTTCAATAGAACCAGTTCTTTACCTAATACTTCGATCTCACCCGTCGGCATATCAGTATTAGTTGTACCTTCAGGACGCGCACGCACTGTCCCTTTAATTTCGATAACAAACTCATTACGACAGCTATCAGCAAGAGTAAAACTCTCTTCACGATCGGGGTCAAATACAACCTGTGTGATACCTTCACGGTCACGCACGTCTAGGAAGATAACGCCACCGTGGTCACGGCGACGGTGTACCCAACCTGCCAGTGTAATGTCTTCACCGATATGCTCTTTTCTAAGATCGCCGCAATAATGACTGCGCATAATTTACTGTTCCTGTTAACTTAAATAGATCCAACGTACGCCAGATCGTCTATGAATTAATAACCTATCCAGTCTGCTTCGCTAGCTTGAGCTGGCAGAGCTGTCTGGTGTACCGGCAAGATTTTTCTTCTTACCGGTCTTAAAATCTGTTTCATACCAACCGGAGCCTGATAAACGAAAACCCGGTGCAGATACTTTTTTAATAACCTCACTGCTGGCGCATGAAACACAAACCGGCGCTGGTGCATCACTTTTAAGAACTAACTTCTCAAATTCGTGACCACAGCCTTCACACTTAAAATCAAAGATTGGCATTCGAAATAAGTCCTCAAACTGCTAAGGATAAACCCACTAAAAACGGCGGATTATACCTGAATTATTTGATGGTGACAGGCCCCTACCGCCATTGATCGCAGAAAGAGTTATCAGAAGTGGATTTAACAGAATAGAAGCGCTTTAACCTGTCCCTCACGAACAAGACACTAAGCGGACCTAAGGCCCGCTTTACACGTCAAAATTTCACTTAAGAGGTTAACGCACCGACCGGTTTAATGAAGCTCAAAAGTAAGCTCACCGGCTAACAACACTTCAAGTTTAGAGCGCACATCGTCTAGCTGTTCAGCACTGTAGGGTTGTGCCGGAAACTTACCCCAAACCGGCGCAGGCCAAGCCTTATCGGACTCATAACGCACGATATGATGAATATGTAGCTGGGGCACCATATTACCCAACGCCGCGACATTCATTTTTTTAGCCGCAAAAGCATCCGCAAGATTAGAGGATAAAAATGAGGATTCCTTCATTAAAATACACTGGTCTTCATCGGAAAGATGGTAGATCTCTGTCACCCCCGCCCGACGGGGCACTAAGATAAACCAAGGATAATTAGCATCATTCAACAGCAACAAACGACTAACGGGAAAGTCCCCCAATACAATACAATCAGCTGCGAGCTGGGGGGATAGTTCAAACTCAAGTTCTAACTCGTCCATTTTCATACTCCTGCATGCAAGGTTATAAGAACCTATACAATCAGTAAAAGATAAACCTATAAATGTGTTTAAAAGGTTGTTCAGAATCTTTATTCTCAAACAAAGCTTAGCAACAATAAAGGGATGCGGGTACCAACACGATGCTGGAAATAAAATTCAGTTATAAAATCAGTGCCATAGATAAAGCCCTTTGGAATAGCCTCTGTCCAACAGATAACCCCTTTATCCGCTATGAATTCCTATATGCACTTGAGGAATCCGGCAGCGTCAGCGCCAAAACCGGCTGGCAGCCTATGCACCTACAGCTGCAAGAAGCGGGTGTCACGATCGCGATCATGCCCCTCTACCTTAAAAACCACTCCTATGGTGAGTACGTATTCGATTGGGCATGGGCGGAGGCCTATCAAAAACACGGGCTGGATTATTACCCCAAGCTTCTTTGTGCCATCCCCTTTTCACCGGTTATGGGACCTCGCTTACTCACACAACAAAACCCTGAGCCTTTACTCCATGTCATTCGCTCACAACTCCCAGCGCTCTGTGAAAAGCTCGATGCTCATTCATTTCACCTGCTATTTCCCACCGACGATGAAGCCGCTCATTTAGCCCACCCTAACTTAATGCGCCGTAAGGGATGCCAGTATCAGTGGTTTAATAAAAACTATGAAAGTTTTGAACACTTTTTACAGCACTTCACCTCAAGAAAGCGCAAGAACGTTAAAAAAGAACGGCAAAAAGTGGTCAACCAAGGGATCACTCATATACAACTCAGCGGCCATGAGATAACGCCAGAACAGATCGAGCAATTTTATGATTTTTACCGCATGACCTACCTCAAACGCGGGCGTGATGCTTACCTCACTAAAGCCTTTTTCTTTCAGCTCCAAGACACGATGCCCGAGAATCTACTCCTTGTTTTCGCCATGAGTGGAGAACAACCGGTCGCAGCCGCCCTTTCCCTCAAAGATACAACCACCCTGTATGGCCGCTACTGGGGTTGCTTTGACGAATACGACAGCCTTCACTTTGAAACCTGTTATTACCAAGGTATCGATTACTGCATACAAAACCACTTACAACGCTTTGACTCTGGTGCTCAAGGTGAACATAAGATCCAGCGAGGCTTTCAACCTGTCGCCACATGGTCTGCACACTATGTTAAAGAGGTCGGTTTTAACCAAGCGATTAAAAACTTTATTGTGCAGGAAACCGACAGGGTCGATGAGCAGATGATTGAACTCAGTCAATACCTGCCCTTTAAAGAAGGCGGGGAATGAAACCCTCGGCTATTTTCATTTTTTAGCGGATATGCCACTATCCCTGTAGCGTCCTATCTACTTAAACGCTGCGTTCGTTAATTAAGGTGACTCGTGCTTTCCAAAGAAGAACTAGCAGCGTTTCTAAAAACTGAATTTCCCCAGACAAAATGCACAATAGATGATATTTGGCATCGTGGTGCCTCGGTTCGACATGAAATAGGTTATGACGAGCTACGCCCTGGCGGCACTGTATCAGGCCCGACATTAATGGCCGTTGCAGATGTGGCCCTCTATGTGGCGATTTTAGGTGAAATAGGCTTAGTCGCCCTTGCTGTTACAACCAACTTAACGATCAACTTTCTCCGTAAGCCACGTGCCGACAAAGACCTTGTCGCTAAGTGCTCATTATTGAAAGTTGGCAAAAGCCTTATTGTTGGTGAGGTTTCGTTGTATTCCGCCGACGAAGAGGAGCCCGTCGCTCACGTCACTGGAACCTACGCTATCCCGCCCAAAAAACGTAACGATTAATAACATACTAAATAAAATCATTCGGTTACATAACCGTGATTTTTTAACTTAAACGCTTTAGGTAAAGGACTATCAAATGAAAATTTACTCCCCTATTTTATTAACTGCACTAACACTCTCTTTCACACTGCCGGCTACCGCCGCCCCTTCCGTTAATGATATGCAGCAGTGCCAAGGCATTATCGATTTTGTCGAATATAAGCTTGATAATGCACCGGAAAAATACCCACAAGCAGATATCAAAGCAGTGCGAGTAGGTTTAGAGGGCTACGACAACTTCATTCAACAAGAGATTGTTTCCCCCGGCCTCTTAAAGTTTAATGGCGGCGATGCAACAAAAGCAGAGGCGATGCAACAGCAGGTTGATGCTTATAAACTCACCATCGTGAACAACTTTAAGAAAAGATACAAAGACACCCGCTTTTACACCGACTTTGCTGTCGCTATCAATGAGTGCGGCAAAAAGTCCGTTCCTTCCGGTCAAGCACTAGAAGATTTGAAGGTGGCGTTAAATACCTTAGTTAAACTCGCTAAAATGAATTAAGCGCCTTTCTCCTGACTAAAGACACCCTAGCGATACCTACGGACCCATTATTGATTAAGCATTACTGGCTTAATCAATAATGACAGCGGCACGGGATAGCTGCATGTCTATTGGGTTCCCCCTTAATAACACGCCGTCACAATGTAACAGCGCTTTTCACCCGCGCTAGATATATCCACCTGATCATCAACACCCAACCCCATTAATGCTTTGCCTAAAGGTGATGAAGGCGTGATAACCATAACCTCGTTTGATCCGCTCTGATCACGGAGGTCCACTTTGAGTCCACCCGCTAACGGCCCAATGAGTAGGCATTTAACCCCCTCCCCATGATCACGTAACACAACCAAGGTGCCTACGCCGATCTCATCAGCAGGTAGCGTCTCATCTTCACTTGATGCCAGCAGCCGTTGAAATGACCTTAGCGCCGCTTCGCACTCAGCCACACGCCTTGATTGCCCTTCAGCAAGGTACGCAGCCTCCAGTCCCAGTGTGTCGTATTTATTTTCAGCCACATTCTCTTTATCAGTCGCACTTTGATACGCCCTATCCGCTGCAGAGACCGCATTTTCATAAAGCTGCTCTAGCGCACTCACCACCTGTTTAAGTAATCGTTTTTTATTCATCAGCTCTTCTGTTTACGGCGACTCGCGGGTCTAGAACACGGCGATTAAATCAGTATTGGTTACATTTCGTTAGGATTCACTCAACATTGTGAAGCGTTTCCTGTTTTTACTCTTACCTCTGCTGATCATAGACCAGCGCCAACATAATCCCTATAAAAATAAGGACAGGTTATGCTAAATCCCGCTATATGCCGTTACCCTTGTAGTACCCTAAATGAGCTCCCTGAGGATATTCAGGCGATGATTATTGAGGTACAGGAAAAGACAGGCTTTATTCCCCATGTATTTTTAACACTCGCGCGCCGCCCAAACGAATTTCGTGCTTTTTTTGATTACTACCAAGCGATTATGACGCGGGAAGCGAACCTTAGCCTCGCAGAAAAAGAGATGATTATCGTCACCACTAGCGCAGCAAATGGCTGTCAGTATTGTGTTGTCGCCCACGGTGCGGTGCTCAGAATCGTCAGTAAAGATCCTCTGCTATCCGATCAACTCAGTACTAATCATCGGCACGCAGCCATTACCGAACGACAAAAAGCGATACTCGATTTTAGTTTAAAGCTATGCAGAGCCCCTGAAGAGATCTGCCAACAGGATTATGAAGCGCTCTACATGCAAGGCTTAACGGACGAGGATATTTGGGATATTTCCAGTGTGTGTGCGTTTTTTGGACTTTCAAACCGTATGGCCGTGATCAGTGCAATGCAGCCCAATGTGGAATTTTATACGATGGGGCGCTAAACGACCGCCTTGTGCCGATCACCGTGCTAACCCGCCGCCAGCATGATCATCATGCTGGCACGCTTAACGCCACTTAACATCCGTGGTTAACATATAACCAGCCCCATACACCGTTTTAATCAGTTCAGGATGCTGCGGGTCCGATTCAATTTTCTTTCGTAACCGAGACATCCGGACATCAATACTGCGATCATAAGGTACACAGTTTTCACCCAACAGTTGATCCCTTGATAAGATCTGAAAGGGGTGCGTTAACAACGCTAAAAGCATGTCACCTTCGGCCCGACTCAGTGATTCACTCTGCCCCTCCCGACTTAAACTAAGGGATTCAGGCTGAAATGACCAATTGGCAAACAGCGCTTGTTTCGGTGCCTGTTCCAACTGCTTTTTCTGTTTTTCCAAGCGTCGATGTAAACTTTGAACTCGGGCAACCAACTCACGGGGTTCAAACGGCTTAGTAATGTAATCATCCGCACCAAACTCTAGCCCTAAAACCCGGTCGGTTAAGCCTCCACGGCCTGACACGATAATCACACCAATGGCGCGATGCTCTAGCTCTTTAACTAATTGCATCCCATCAATATCGGGCAGGTTTAAATCAACAATACAGATCTCTGGTGATTGATTATCCAATGCCGCGAATAATGCCTTGCCCGTGGCGCAATACTGCACTTGATAACGATAATCGCTTAAGGACGCGCAGATCAATTTACCCAGATCTTCCTCATCCTCTACCACATAGATTAATGGACTAGTGCCGTTCATTTAACATCCTCAGACCGCTTATCAACCAACTCTGGAGAGATCGCCTGTGCTAACGCATCCGCATCAAAGGGTTTTTGTAACAAGTTAAATTCAAAATCAGTTTCTGGCGGATTTTCGGTATAACCGGTCATCAGCACAGCAAACGCGGCGGGATGTTGTTTTTTAACCATCGCCGCCACATCATAACCACTCTTACGCCCAGGCATCACCACATCGGATACAACACCACTGACCTCCTCTAAACCGGCCAAAAGTGATACTGCTTCATCACCACTATTCGCCTCAATCACCGCAAATCCCATTCCGATTAACTGGTTACGGACTAACTGGCGAACATCTTGATTATCTTCCACCAACAGCACCAATGCATTGCTCTGGGCCATTGAAAAAGGTGACGCAGCAACACCCACTTGCTCAACACCACATTCAATCTCATCACCTAAGGCTGCCGGTAGTAACAGATCAATCTGTGCCCCGGACTCACCCTCTTGGATCTCGTCCCGATTACGAATACGCAAATAGCCTTTAGACTGCTTCACAAAGCCGTAAACCATACTCAAGCCTAATCCTGAACCCGCCCCGGTGCCTTTTGTTGTAAAGAAGGGCTCATACGCTTTTTTCAGTGCTCTGCTGGTAAACCCCTCCCCCTGATCAATCACACTAATCAAAACATAGTCACCCGCAGTGATCGTTTCATCAAACCCACCACAGGCAATATCCGCTGCACCGCTCTGTGTGCCCGCAACGGTCAAATAGAGTTCCCCTCCCTGACTCATCGCATCCGCTGCATTCAAGACTAGATTGACCAAGGCATCTTCCATTTGAGCCGCATCAACATACACATCAGGCGTATCCTGCTTAATCTCAGTCAGTAGTTTAATATTGTCCGGCAACGGCGCGGCAAGCAGATCCACTAAATCATGAATCAAAGCCCCAAGCCGTATCCGCGCAGGTGATAGCGGTTGCCGACGCGAAAATGCTAATAACCGCTTTGTCATATCCGCACCACGTCGCGTAGCACGGATAGCAGGGCTTAAATTGTCCTGTAATTCAGGCGGTACCGATTTATGCTTTTGCAGCTCAATCAAATTACCCAAAATAATCGTCAGTAGGTTATTAAAGTCGTGGGCCAAACCACCCGACATCTGCCCCACGGTTTTCATTTTACTGGCTTCAGCTAACCGCTTTTCCGTTTCCCGTTCATGGGTGATATCGATAGAAAGATTAAGGAAGCCAACAACCTCGGCCTGCTCATTATAAAACGGCAATACGGTACGTCGGGTTAACATCTCCCGACCGTCCTGCTGAAACAGGTATTCATACACCCCTGTTTTCCCCTCAAGGGCCTCCATAATGTGTGGTTTAATGGCTTGATACATCTCATAGCCCACCACCTCTTGGAGGGTTTTTCCTTCAATCTCGTCCACACGTTGATTAAACAGCGTGAGGTATTCACGGTTAGCAAAAATGAAACGCTGCTCTTTATCTAAATAGGCAACTTGTGCTGGTAGCGCATTCAAAATTAAGCGCTGACGGGTTTCAACAGCACGCAGCTCCGTTTGCGCTAACTCCATTGAGTGGACAGCATCACGCAACTGGTAGTTAGATTCCGACAGCTCTTTGGTCCGTGCTTTTACCCGGGAATTAAGGGTGTTTATATTGTCGCGTAATCGATCGACCATATAATCAAAGGATTCAGCTAAAAGCCCCAACTCATCGTGTCGATTAATCCCCGTCTTAGCCGCATAGTTTCCTCGACTGATCTTATACGCGGTTGAAGACAGCTTTTTAATGGGTGAGGTTAGCCATTCTGCAAAAAGGAAGGCGATCACAATCGCAGCAAGAAAGGCAAAAAAGCCCATGGCTAAAATACGCTGACTAAGCTGTACTGAACTGGCTTTTAAATCATCTAAATAAACAGAGGAGCTGATATACCAATCAAAGCCCGACAGATGCCGCACCAGCGAGTGTTTTTCATAGATATAGTTACCCTGATCATCAGGGCGGTCCCATTTGTAATACAGCTCTTTACCGGTATCCGCAACCTCCATTAGGTCCAGATAGATTGGATTTTTTGTAACGGGATTAAGCTGGGTAGTAAAGTTGGTTCCATGAATATTTTGGTTGGGGTGAAACAGCATATTACCATTAGAATCAAATACATAAAGATAACCATTACTGGCTATTTTAATGTTTTTTAACGCTTTATTTATATCCAAAATAGCACGTTGCTTCTGCAGCTCAACCTCACGATGGATATCATCTAAGTAGACACCGGCCCCCATAATAAAGCCCCACTCTGTGAAGTCTTTCACATAGGAGTATTTATCAATCACCTGATCACTGCCTAACCGCTGCCATTTATATTTATAAAAACCCTGCTTATCTTTGCGAATTTTTTCTAAGATCGTGGGAATGATTTGCTTACCGTCCGGCCCAAGAAAGTTCGACATATCTCGTTGGTTAAATTCGCCATCAGGATGTGACAGTAGATGCGCATTGTGATCAGCGATCCAAATATAATCACCGTTACCAAAATCAAACGCCCGTAAATCGTCAAAGATCTTCTGCCAAATACGCTCATCATTTAAGCCGGCTTCACGCCCATCCCTTAGACTCACCTCAATATGTTTTTCGGCAAGATCCAAAACCGATTTAAGCCGTTGCTCATGCGCACTCAGGGTTTTATCAATGTAGGTTTCGGTACTGGCATACATACGGTTGGCCAAATCATAAACAATATTCAGCACTTGTCGGTTTGAATGTAACTCCAAACCAAATACGTTTTCTTTTATGAGGGGAACGGTTAGCCAGTAGATCGAACCAAAAATGCTGCCAATTAAAATAAGCAACATAAGGAACAAGCGGATAGTAATAGAAGCGTGACGTTGCATCAGAAATTATTATTCTCCGTTTTGTCCCATGGCCCGATGAATGTAACACAAAGTTATCACGGACAATTCACTTGTTACATTTGGTTAGATTCTCAAAATAGTTATGCAAAGTTTAGCCCCTACTCTGATTTTAATAAAAATAACAGCTGAATCCTGAGCAAGACCGTACAGCGAATTCGGCCAGAACAGAGTAGCAACCGATGACCCAGCCCACGCAGGATTTCATCCTTGAAACCCGTAATCTGACCAAAGCCTTCAAAGGGTTTACCGCCGTCGATGATGTCAATTTAAAGATCCAACGGGGCGACATTCATGCCCTTATCGGCCCTAATGGTGCAGGAAAAACCACTGTGTTTAACTTACTCACAAAATTTCTCCAGCCCACCTCAGGCAGCATTCTTTTCAACGGGGATGACATTACCCCGTTAAAGCCCGCGGCGATTGCCCGTAAAGGAGTGATTCGCTCCTTCCAGATATCTGCGGTGTTTCCCCACTTGAGTGTGTTAGAAAACGTACGGATCGCGTTACAACGTAAAGAGGGTAACAGCTTCCATTTCTGGCGCTCCGAACGAATACTTAACCGCCTAAATGATAAAGCGATGGCCCTACTGGAGTCCGTAGGGCTTGAAACCTTTGCCAACAGCATCACGGTCGACCTGTCATATGGCCGTAAGCGAGCCTTAGAAATAGCGACAACCCTCGCGCTTGAACCCGAATTAATGCTGCTTGATGAACCCACCCAAGGCATGGGCCATGAAGACGTAGGGCTGGTATCCGATCTCATTAAAAAAGTCTCTCAAGAGCGCACCATTTTAATGGTGGAGCATAACCTTCATGTGGTCTCTAAGCTGGCTGATCGAATTACCGTACTGCAACGGGGCGCCATTCTCACCGAGGGTGATTATGCGAGCGTTTCTGCCGACCCACGTGTACGCGAAGCCTATATGGGAACCGAAGCCGATGATGTAAATGCCGAAGCAACAGCGGAGGCCGCATCATGAACTCACCTCAAACCCACTCTAACGAAGCGCTGGCAAATAAAACCTACATCAGCAGCCATCGAGAAAAAATTCGAATTAATAACCTGCATGCCTTTTATGGTGAATCCCACATTTTGCATGGGATCGATATGACCGTTAACCAAGGGGAGCTTGTCACCCTACTCGGCCGTAACGGTTCAGGTCGGTCGACCACACTAAAAGCAATTATGAATATGGTGGGTGAACGCAGCGGACAGATCGTGATCAACGGCCATGAAACGATCCAGATGCCCGCCCATAAAATCGCTCACCTAGGACTCGGCTTCTGCCCCGAAGAGCGCGGCATATTTTCCAGTCTAAATGTAGAAGAAAATTTAATGTTACCACCGAACGTGCGTTCTGACGGGGTTAGCCTTGAAGAGATATACGACATGTTCCCAAACCTTTATGAGCGCCGCACCAGCCAAGGCACACGCCTTTCCGGTGGTGAACAACAGATGCTAGCCCTTGCCCGCATTTTACGTACCGGCGCCAACATCCTACTCCTGGATGAGATAACTGAGGGCCTCGCCCCCGTCATTGTGCAGAAACTGGGCGAGGTTCTTAGTCAGCTCAAGGAGCGCGGTCTGACTATTTTATTGGTTGAACAAAACTTCCGCTTTGCAGCCCCCATTGCAGACCGTCATTACGTCATGGAACACGGCCACATTGTGGAAGAAGTACACGCCAATGAATTAGCAACCAAAACTGAGCTGCTAAATACCTATTTGGGCGTATAGCCCTTGGTTATATCAATAACTGTTTCACGGAACAGACAATAAAAACAAACAAAACCGGAGTCAGAAAATGAAAAAAACCAATCGCACCCTTTTATCGGCTGTTGTCTCAGGCGCAATCGCAGCAACGATCGCCTGTAGTGCTCAAGCAACCACGGATGGTCAGGTTAAGCTGGGTATTTTGGCCGATATGGGCGGTACCTACGCAGATATTTGTGGTTCAGGCTGCGTCATTGCTGCAGAGATGGCCATTGAAGATTTTGGCGGCAACGTACTTGGCAAACCCATTGAGATGGTCAGTGCCGATTCCCAACTCAAGCCGGATGTTGCCTCAGCCATTGCCCGCAAGTGGGTCGAAGATGAAGGCGTCGACGCCATTGGTGGATTGGTCTCCTCTGCCGTTTCTGGTGCGGTATCTAAAGTTAACGCCGACAGTAAAAATATCACTCTAATTTCAGGCTCTGCCTCAAATACCTTCACCACTAAAACCTGTAGTCCTTACAACGTGCATTGGACATACAACGTCGTCGCGCTAGCGAACGGTACAGTTAAGCCGATGGTGCAGGCGGGTAAAAAGAAATGGTTCTTTATTACCGCAGATTACAGCTTTGGTCATGCGCTAGAAGGCATGGCCAGTAAAGTCATTAATGAGAATGGCGGCGAAGTACTCGGTAATGTGCGTGCGCCACTCGGCACAACCGACTTCTCCTCTTACATTCTGCAAGCCCAAGCGTCTGGCGCAGATGTAGTTGCCTTAGCAAATGCCGGTAACGACACCGTTAACGCCCTAAAAGCCGCGGCTGAATTTGGATTAACAGAACAGATGGATGTGGCGGGGTTATTAGTCTTTACACCTAATGCTCAAGCGATGGACCCAGCAACCGCCGGCGGTATGCGTCTAACCTCAGGGTTTTACTGGGACATGGATGATGAAACACGCCAGTGGAGCAAGCGGTTTGAACAACGTCACGGGGCGATTCCAAGCATGATCCACGCGGGCGTCTACTCGGTCACTATGCATTACCTCAACGCGGTTAAAGCCGCCGGCACCGATGACACCGATACCGTGATGAAAACAATGAAAGCGACGAAGCCTAATGACTTCTTCGCCCGTAACGCCACCCTCCGCCCTGATGGTCGAATGGTGCATGACATGCTGTATGTCGAGATTAAAAAGAAAGACGAGCGCAAAGATAAGAATGACATTTACAAAATTATTAAAGTCATTCCAGGAGATGAGGCATACAGCCCTATGCTGCCTCAATGTAATTTTTCCTGATCGATTAGCGGCCCTAAAAAAGGCCGCCTTTCCTGCTCCGTACGGCTCAGAAAGGTAGATGTTCTGTTATGGCTACACTCTTTGATATCAATCTATTTGCCCTATTTGGCCAACTTTTGGTTGGGCTAATTAACGGCTCTTTTTACGCCCTGCTAAGTCTCGGCTTGGCCATCATTTTTGGGCTCTTAAAAATCATCAACTTCGCCCAAGGCGCGATGTATATGTTAGGCGCATTCATTGCGCTCCTTGCCTTGAAATATATGGGCATAAACTACTGGTTTGCACTGATCCTTGTCCCGTTAACTGTTGGCCTCATTGGCATTTTGATGGAACGCTTTCTAATCCGCCCCATCGCCAATGAAGATAACCTTTACAGCTTACTGCTAACCTTTGGTCTCGCCCTCATCATCCAAGGTGTGTTCACCCATGCTTTTGGTTCTTCGGGATTATCTTACCCTGTACCTGAGGCCTTAAAGGGCGGCACTAAACTGCCCTTTATGTACCTCCCTAATTATCGCGCATGGATCATTATTGTGTCGGTGTTTGTGTGTGCGGGTACATGGTGGATGATCGAAAAAACAAAGCTCGGTGCCTACCTCCGTGCCGGCACAGAAAACCCACAACTGATGCAAGCCTTCGGTATTAATGTTCCGTTGATCGTCACCCTCACCTTTGGATTTGGCGTGGCCTTAGCTGGATTTGCGGGTGTGATGGCGGCACCTATCTACTCCGTATCACCGGATATGGGATCTAATATTCTCATCGCCGTTTTTGCCATCGTCGTTATTGGCGGCATGGGATCTATCGGGGGAGCCATTATTACTGGTTTAGGTATGGGAGTTGTTGAAGGGCTCACTAAATACTTCTATCCAGAAGCCTCTAATACCGTAATTTTTTTAGTGATGGTCATTGTTCTATTACTAAAGCCTGCGGGCCTATTTGGTAAAGAAGCTTAGGAATTGATTATGAATAATATGAAGCTCAACCTATTTCTGCTTGCGTTAGCTCTACTAGCCCCCACTGTGCTTTACCCTGTTTTTTTAGCAAAAGTGCTGTGCTTTGCCCTATTTGCTTGCGCCTTTAATCTATTACTTGGGTTTGCCGGCCTTTTATCATTTGGGCATGCAGCCTTCTTAGGTACCGGCGGTTATGTCACCGGCTACCTTATGATCAACAGCGGGTTAACCCCTGAAATTGCCATCATATTAGGCACCCTTGCTGGGGGCTTACTCGGTGCAATCTTTGGGAAGTTAGCGGTAAAACGCGAAGGTATCTACTTCGCGATGGTTACCTTAGCCCTCGCTCAGCTGGTCTTTTTCTTCTATCTACAAGCCCCCTTCACCAACGGTGAAGATGGTTTGCAAGGCGTACCCCGTGGTGCGTTATTTGGTTTGATTGATCTATCCAACAATATGGTGATGTATTACTTCGTACTCACTATCTTTGTCGCAGGCTACTGGTTAATCAACCGTACTGTTCACTCCCCATTCGGCCAAGTCCTTAAAGCCATTCGAGAAAACGAAGATCGCGCCACCTCTCTAGGTTATGACGTAAACCAATACAAATGGTTAGCCTTTGTGATCTCTGCTGCGCTGGCGGCCCTTGCCGGATCAACTAAAACACTGGTCTTCGAATTGGCGTCACTTACCGATGTGCATTGGCACATGTCTGGCGAAGTCATCTTAATGACCTTAGTTGGCGGAGTCGGCACGATCTTCGGCCCCTTATTAGGCGCCGGCTTTATCGTCACTATGCAGAACTATCTGTCCGGTGGCGAGATGGGTAACTACATCCATATCATCATGGGTGCAGTATTCGTCATCTGTGTACTGAGCTTCCGTAGCGGCATTGTCGGTCAATTAATGAAGTTTAAGCGCAACAACTTTTAGCGTACTGGCACCGCAAGCTACTGAGATAAAAAACGTGGAGAGCACCGTGAAAACTAACGAAAAACATTCCGCTTTTGAAACGAACTTAGATAAAAACCAAGCTAACTACGCCGCCCTGTCGCCTATTACATTTATCCAACGGGCCGCTAGCGTATACCCGACACGAACGGCAAGCGTTCATGGCAACACGCGCTACACCTGGGCAGAAACGTACACCCGTTGTAAACAGCTTGCCAGCGCTCTTCAAGCACAGGGGGTACAACCGGGGGAAGCCGTATCTATTTTAGCCCCGAACCTGCCCGAACATTTTGAGGCGCATTTCGCCGTCCCTATGTGTGGCGCCGTACTGAACTCCATCAATATCCGACTGGATGCCGAAGCTGTCGCCTTTATTTTGCAACATGCCGAAAGCAAAGTGCTGATCACCGATAAAGAGTTTAGCCATGTGGTCAAAGAGGCACTGACACACCTCGACCAGAAACCGCTGGTCATCGACATTGATGATCCCTATTGGGAGGAAGGGGAACTCATTGGTGAATTAACCTATGACGCGTTTCTAAAGCAAGGGGATGAAAACTTTACCCCCTTCGACGTTCAAGATGAGTGGAACGCCATCACACTCAACTATACATCAGGCACCACCGGGGACCCCAAAGGTGTGGTCTACCACCACCGTGGCGCTTACCTAAACGCCATCAGTAATGCGATTTCATGGGGGATGGGACAGCACCCCGTATACCTGTGGACATTGCCAATGTTCCATTGCAACGGCTGGTGCTTCCCTTGGACCGTAGCCGCGATGGCGGGCGTCAATGTGTGTTTACGCCATGTCCGTGCTGACCATATTTTCAACTTAATAAAACAGGAAAAAGTAGGTTATTTCTGCGGCGCGCCGATCGTTTTAAATATGCTCAACTCTGCCGATGACACACTCAAAGCGGGTATCGAACACAGCGTAAATGTGATGACCGCTGGCGCTGCGCCACCCGCTTCAGTCATTGCGGGCATGGAAAACTTAGGCTTTAACGTGACCCATGTTTATGGCCTCACTGAAACATACGGCCCTTCGGTTGTCTGCGCATGGCATGAGGAGTGGGATGAAAAAACGCCAGAGGAGAAGGCACGCTTAAAATCACGTCAAGGCGTACGCGCACCGATGCTCGACGGTTTGATGGTTGCCGATCCGATCACAATGGAACCCGTTCCACAAGACGGCGAAACCATGGGCGAAATATTTATGCGCGGCAACTTGGTGATGAAAGGCTACCTTAAAAACCCCACCACAACCAAGGCGGCATTTGAGGGCGGCTGGCTACATTCCGGCGACCTAGCGGTATGGCATGCCGATGGTTACGTGGAGATCAAAGACCGCTCCAAAGATATCATCATTTCAGGCGGTGAGAATATCTCAAGCATAGAGATTGAAGATGTGCTTTATCGCCACCCAATGATTCAGGAAGCGGCGGTCGTAGCCAAAAACAACGATAAATGGGGTGAAACCCCCTGCGCATTCGTTGCCTTAAAAGACCTAGACCGTGAAGTCACTAAGCAGGAAATCATCGAGTTCTGCCGCGAACATATGGCCCACTTTAAAACCCCTAAAGAGATTGTATTTGGCCCATTACCTAAAACATCGACCGGCAAAATACAGAAATTTTTGCTCCGTGACCGCGCAAATAGCGCAGACGATCAGCAAGGCTAACACAACGATTACAACAACCTTGGGGAGGATTACACAACCCCCGGGACAGATAGAGGTACCGAAATGAAGATATTAGTCGCTGTAAAACGTGTTATTGATTACAACGCAAAAGTAAGAGTTAAGGCAGACAACTCAGATGTTGATCTCAACAATACAAAAATGGCGATCAATCCATTCTGTGAAATTGCCGTCGAGGAAGCGATTCGCTTAAAAGAAGCCGGCAGTGCCGACGAGGTCATTGTCGTCTCGGTTGGCCCTAAAGCCTGCCAAGAGCAGATCCGAACCGCCTTAGCCTTAGGCGCAGATCGCGGCATTCAGATTGAAACGGATGATATTCCCGAGTCACTCAACGTTGCTAAATTACTCGCCCAAGTCGTTAAAAACGAAGAACCGGGCTTAGTACTATTAGGAAAACAAGCGATCGACTCGGATAACAACCAAACGGGGCAGATGCTATCGGCACTATTGGGTATGCCCCAAGCCACGTTTGCATCAGAGCTCACACTAAAAGACGGTAAAGTTCAGGTCGCCCGCGAGATTGATGGTGGCTCACAAACCTTATCGCTCAGCCTACCGGCCGTTATTACTGCTGATCTTCGTCTTAACGAACCTCGCTATGCCTCACTCCCCAATATTATGAAGGCAAAGCGCAAACCACTCACCGTAACAACACCTGAAACCTTAGGCGTTGAACTTAAAACACACAGCACGTTAATCAAAGTAACACCACCGGTTGAGCGCAGCGCTGGCATTTTAGTCAACAGTGTTGATGAACTGGTTGAGAAACTTAAAAACCAAGCCAACGTAATTTAAGGGGTGATTAAATGGCTATTCTAATTATTGCAGAACATGACAACAGCACCCTAAAAGGTGCCACACTTAACACCGTAACCGCAGCCACACAAATGGGTCAGGAACTCCACCTGCTCGTTGCCGGCTGTGACTGCCAATCGGTGGCCGACGAAGCCGCCCAGATTAGCGGTATCAATAAAGTCCTTTTAGCCGACAACCCGGTTTACACCCACCAGCTTGCAGAAAATATGGCCCAACTCATCATCGAGCTCAGCGAGGGTTACAGCCATATCCTAGCGCCAGCCACCAGCAATGGTAAAAATATTCTACCAAGAGTGGCCGCCCTACTGGATGTAGGACAGATCTCCGATATTACCGCAGTTGAAAGTGCGGATAGGTTCCAGCGCCCGATCTATGCAGGGGGTGCGATCGCAACCTTACAATCCCTGGACGCAGTTAAAGTGATTACGGTGCGTAGCACCGCATTTGAGCCCGCTGCGACCGATAACTCAGCACCGATTGAAGCGGTTGAACTACAGATCGAAAACACCCTATCCAGCTTCGTATCAGAAGAGATAGCGCAATCCGATCGCCCCGAACTAACCGCCGCTAAAGTGGTGATTGCCGGGGGGCGCGGTATGGGCAATAGCGAAAACTTCTCCCTACTTGAACAGGTTGCCGACAAATTAGGGGGGGCCGTCGGTGCATCACGTGCCGCCGTCGATGCCGGTTTTGTCTCTAATGACATACAGATCGGACAAACGGGAAAAATTGTCGCCCCTGACCTTTACATTGGCGTCGGGATCTCAGGTGCCATCCAGCACCTTGCGGGGATGAAAGATTCAAAAATCATCGTTGCCATCAACAAAGATGAAGAAGCGCCTATTTTCTCCGTAGCAGACTACGGTTTAGTCGCCGACCTCTTTGACGCAGTACCAGAACTCGAGCAAAAACTTTAACCCGTTATTCCGTGAGTAGCGTTGCTTGACCTTACAAGGCTCGGACTACGTAGAACGTTTTTCAGTCCGCGCCTTCTTTTTAAAATGAGGACCCTTATGAGCACTTACACCCCCCCTGTAAAAGACGCCAGTTTTGTATTGGATCAACTGGTTGGTCTTGATCAATTATGTGAAACACTTCAATTAGATGAAGTGAACACCGAACTCGCCACCGTGATTATTGAGGAAGCAGGCAAGCTCGCCTCCGATGTCCTTGCACCGCTCAACCGTGTGGGTGATGAAAAAGGCGCAACCGTAGCCGATGGCCAAGTGCAAGAAACCGCTGGCTTTGCCGATGCTTATCAGCAGTTTGTAGAAAACGGCTGGGCCACCCTCACCGGCCCCGAAGCCTTTGGCGGGCAGAACTTGCCTAATGTCATCGGTACCGCCGTTAATGAGCTTTGGCACTCATCAAACATGTCGTTTGCGCTCTGCCCTATGCTCAGCCAAGGCGCAGTAGAAGCACTCATTGCACACGGGAGTGATGAACTTAAAGCTCAATATCTTCCACCTCTAATTAGCGGTGAGTGGACCGGCACCATGAACTTGACCGAGCCTAATGCCGGCTCCGACCTCGCCGCCGTTGCCGCTAAAGCCACCCCAGCAGGCGATCACTATAAAATTAACGGACAGAAGATCTTTATCACTTGGGGTGATCATCAGATGACAAGCAATATTGTCCATCTGGTACTTGCTCGCCTACCCGATGCACCCGCCGGCGTAAAAGGGATCTCTCTTTTCATCGTACCTAAATACCTATTAGACGATCAGGGCCAACCCGCTGAACTTAACGACGTGAGCTGTATCTCTTTAGAACACAAAATGGGGATTCATGGCAGCCCCACCTGCGTCATGAGCTTTGGTGATAACGACGGAGCGATTGGCTACCTCGTCGGCGAAGAGAACAAAGGCCTAAGCTATATGTTCACCATGATGAACCACGCCAGACAAGCGGTAGGCTTACAAGGTTTATCAATCTCCGAACGCGCCTACCAACAGGCCCTAGAGTACAGCCAAGAACGCACCCAAGGCAGCCGCAAAGATGGCAGTAAAATCGCCATTATCGAACACCCCGATGTGCGCCGCATGTTAATGGCAATGAAAGCAGGCAACGAAGCGATGCGCGCCCTTGCTTACCGCGCAGCAGCCGATATTGACCACGCCCATCAGGGTGATCCAGCCGCCCACGCCCGTGTCGATTTATACACACCTATTGTTAAAGGTTGGATGACCGAGCTAGCCCAAGAGCTCACCTCATTAAATATCCAAGTCCTCGGCGGTATGGGCTTTATTGAAGAAACCGGCGCAGCGCAGCACTACCGTGATGCACGCATACTCCCTATCTATGAAGGGACCACCGGCATTCAGGCCTTTGACCTGATTGGCCGTAAAACTGTTTATGATAAAGGCGCAGCCCTTAAAGCACTGCACGCCGATATAAACGACACGCTCACACAACTGTCCGCTTCCTACTCGCCACAACTCGCCCTACTACAGAGCAAGCTAAAAACCGCCCTAACCCATGCAACCGCAGCCGGTGAGTGGATTTTAGAAAACAGCGCAAGCACGCCACACACCTTAGGGAATGTGAGCTTTGATAACCTCATGATGATGGGCTACCTAACCGGTGGTTGGTTATTAGCACAAAGTGCATTATTAGCGTCGCAACTCACAACCCAAGACAACCCTTACGGCGACGCCTTCTTGCAAGGCAAAATAGCGACCGCCTGCTTTTATGCCGAGTACTTCCTACCCCGCGTCAGCCAACATGCGGACACCGTACTCACCGGTCTCTCAAGTACCTTTGCATTAACAACAGAACAGATGCAAGGAGCCTAGTGATGGAACGCGAAGTGATGACGTTTGACGTCTTAATTGTAGGCGCCGGCCCCGCAGGGCTGGCCAGTGCCTGTCGTCTGAAACAACTCGACCCTGAACTCAATATCTGTGTGGTCGAAAAAGGCTCTGAAGTCGGCGCGCATATACTGTCCGGTGCGGTTATCGACCCTAAAGCCTTAACAGAACTCTTCCCCGACTGGAAAGAGAGAGGAGCCCCCCTAACCCTCGCCACCGAACGGGATGAAGTGGTTCTCCTAAAAGACAATCGATCTTCGATCAAAATTCCCCATTGGATGGCCCCCAAAAGTATGCACAACCAAGGCAACTACATTGCCAGCCTTGCCAACCTTACACGCTGGTTAGGGGAACAAGCCGAAGCATTAGGCGTAGAGATATTTCCAAGCTTTAGTGCCGCCGATGTTTTATACGATGAAAACATGCAGGTAAAAGGTATTTTGACCGGTGATATGGGGGTTGGCCGCGATAATATGCCTAAAGATAACTTCATGCCGGGCATAGAGTTACACGCCCCCTTTACCCTGTTTGCCGAAGGTTGCCGCGGACACTTAGGTAAAGAGCTGATTCGTCAGTTCAAGCTTGATCAAGGTAAAGACCCACAACATTATGGCATTGGCCTCAAAGAGCTATGGGATATTGATCCCGCCAAACACCAACCGGGACTGGTTATTCATGGTTCAGGCTGGCCGCTTCAGGGAGATACCAGCGGTGGTTTCTTCCTCTACCACGCAGAAAACAATCAGGTGGCTGTCGGCCTCATTATTGACCTAAACTACAGCAACCCTTGGCTGAGTCCCTTTGATGAGTTCCAACAACTTAAACACCATCCGCTGATTGCCCAATACTTAGAGGGGGGAAATCGCGTCTCCTATGGCGCAAGAGCGATTACTAAAGGGGGCTATAACTCACTGCCAAAGATGAACTTCCCCGGCGGAATGCTGATTGGTTGTGACGCAGGCACCTTAGACTTCTCCCGAATCAAAGGCGCTCACACAGCGATGAAGTCAGGCATGATCGCCGCAGAAGCGGTTCACCACGCACTCAAAAATAATGAAACCGATGCCAGCACATTTGAGGCACGCTATACCCAAAGCTGGCTATACAGAGAACTCTATAAGGCCCGCAACTTTGGCCCGGCACTGCATAAATTGGGGCGCTGGTTGGGGGGCGCGTTTAACACGTTAGATCAAGGCCTGTTTAACGGAAAACTACCTTTCACACTGCACGACCTCCAAGAGGATCATGCCAGCCTACACCGGTCGAGTGAAAGTAAGCCCATCACCTACCCTAAACCCGATGGCAAGCTCTCCTTTGACAAACTCTCCTCTGTCTTTTTATCCAATACCAACCATGAAGAGGATCAACCTTGTCACCTACAGCTCAGTAAAGAGGAGATCCCTCTCACCGTAAATATCCCACTGTATGACGAACCCGCACAACGTTACTGCCCTGCGGGGGTCTATGAAGTGATCGACGATGACGCCGGCAAAAAACTTCAAATCAATGCGCAAAACTGCCTGCATTGTAAAACCTGTGATATCAAAGACCCCTGCCAGAACATCCAATGGATGCCCCCTGAAGGTGGCGGTGGACCTAATTACCCCAACATGTAACCCACGAACCCTGTAAACAGAACTCGCTCAACGGGATTCATCAGAAACCATTATGGTTTCAAGGCTCGGTGCCTTCTTGCCCTCCTATGGAGGGCTTTTTTTATTGCTTATCAACACACCCCTTCAACAAATTATTGCGCACCTCTATGGTTCTCTTCACAGCAACCCCGTATCATCAAACACTCTTTAAATTGATAGACCTATAACCTCTATGACAACACAACCGAACAATCCCCTACATGGGGTCAAACTAGCCGATATAGTAACCCAACTCGAAGCCCACTACGGCTGGGACGGACTAGCTGAACAGATCGACATCAACTGCTTTAAAAACGACCCATCGATCAAATCCACCCTCAAGTTTTTACGCAAAACCCCTTGGGCACGAGACAAAGTAGAGCAACTGTTTTTATATACGTTTTCAAACCAAAACCCGTGGAACACAAAACCCTAAAACAGAGCGCGCTCCCCTATGTCAGAGATCAAATTTACAACCGATGAGAGAGCGACCTTAGTTGCAAAACTAAAGGCCTATTTTTCACGCGAGATGGAACAAGATATAGGCCAGTTTGAATGTGAATTTCTACTGGATTTCATCTCAAAAGAGCTCGGCGCCCACTATTACAACAAAGGCTTAAACGACGCCCAATTAATTGTCACCAGCAAGCTCGATGATATCGCCGATGCCTTTTATGAAATGGAAAAAATCACCGACCGTTAGGTCTCAATATCCCCGCTAACGCCCCTATTTCCGGTAACTAAATAGGCATAAGCTTATTATTTTTTAATCCGCTCAAGCCTGACCGCTCGGCCTCTAATCCGACTTGCTGTTACGCAGCATAACGCTAACCCGCATCAACTCAGCAAAGCATTATTGAACAATAATTATCTACCGCATTCGCAACATGAATCGTATTTTTTCAATGATTGTTTCTGGTGAAATTTTGTCCTACTAAATGATTAGAGTAACCAGAAAATCTCATCTACAATCAATTTACCGGTTAAACCAATTGACTCGGCAACGCCAAATAGATTGATAAAAATAAGGCTGAGGAATAGAGATGATAACGTACGAAGAATGTTTAGAACTGAGTGACCTAACAGCAGACGAAGTAGACGCCATTGCAGAACATGAGCATGTCACTTCAATGATCGCTATCGCGTTGGGACACTACATGATCACCCACGACGGTGAGCAAAAGATAAAGAGCATTATTATGGATGATATCGACAAAGCAGAGCGTGAAAAAAATTACCAGCATGCGGAGATGCTAAGAAAAGTACTTAAACACTTTATTGCGACCCATCCAGAACATCATGCCAAAAAAGCAGCCTAATGGCCGCATGATACAGAATAGCAAGCCAGTCCCCTTCGATACCGGTTATAGGGTGTTGCCCACCCTAAACCGGATCACCTTTGTTACAAGCAGCGGTCAACTCAACACATACAACCCCACATTTTCTTGATAACCATCAACGCCGCCAGCCGCAAAGCCAATTAAAGTAGCCCTTCCTCTCTATCAGATTGATACTTATCTATGTCGACACCTTGCACAAAACCCGACCGCACGCTGACACCCCGCCCCAATCCGGCCAAACGCATAACACCTAAAGGGCATCAAGACAGTTACCTCTATCAAATTCGTAATAGTCTCTATATCAACCTAACCGATCGCTGCACATTAACCTGTCAATTTTGCCCTAAGCATAACGGCTCTACTCAGGTAAAAGGTCATGAGCTCTATCTCAGCAAACGCCCGCAGGCGGCTAATATTATTGCTCAGTTAGGCAACCCAGCCTACTACGACGAAGTGGTCTTTTGCGGCTACGGTGAACCGACGCTTCGCTTAAAAGCCCTACTTGAGATCGCACACTGGGTAAAAGAAAACGGCGGTAAAACACGGATCAACACCGATGGTTTAGGCAGCCTATTCCATAAACGGGATATAATGCCAGAACTGGCTGAGTGTATAGATGCCTTATCTATCTCCCTAAACGCCCAAAACGAACAGATCTATCAACAGCACTGCCACCCCGCCCTACCCAACTCGTTTCAAGCCGTGCAAGCCTTCATCAAACGCGCCGCCGAACTGATCCCTGATGTGCAAGTCTCCGCCATCAACGGGCTTGAAGGCGTAGATGTGATTAAGTGCAAAGCCATAACCGAACGCCTCGGGGCTCAGTTTAAACAGCGCGAGTTGGATGTGGTTGGCTGACCCGCAAAATCAATTTAAAATAGCAAAACCAGTAAACAACGCAGTTCAAACCCGCTGATGCCCTGTTGAGTCACAGGGGGAAAACACAGGTTTTACCTTGGTTATCCATGACAGACAAACAGAGTATTTAAAACGGCTCTCGTTTATGTAAGGATAGCCTGACAGTTTTGTATTTTTATCCAAGAAAGAGAAAGCCCCAGCTAAGGAAAGCTTATGATATTCAAACACCTACGCCCCCTTCACCCACTCGCTTCATGTAGATATATGACAACTTGTCGTGTTTAAACGCAACAATCTGTCATATATTTAGCTGTTACATATCATATGGACATACTTAAGATTCACCGTATTGCTGCATACATTTGTATAGGATTAACTCCTATTGCTTTTGTAGTAGCTGGCTTAGAAAACTCCCCTGAGCAAACAGCAAAAGGTGTTGAGATATTATTTATGATTGGCGGTATATACCTTCCGTTCTATTGTTGGAGGTGTGTCCATTTAGGGTTTATTACTGAATTGGGTGGTATTGAAAAGGTATACAAAGATGAACAACCTCATATGTTTTGGTTGCTTACTTCGGGAGTGCTAGTCTTTTCCGTCGTATGTATATCTCTTCCGTTTAAATGAAATGTAATCGGGTAGCCGAGGGTCTCTAACCCTCAGCCCCCACAACACCCTGCATGCGGATCCGCACAGGGCGTTTCACTGAGAATGGTGAAGCTTGATCCATCCATCGCGCAATTCATAAAGCCCCTGAGATTTTAAGTAAGCATTGGATAATGCCT
>NZ_LUTS01000138.1 GCF_001597735.1 Neptuniibacter pectenicola | reverse complement strand
GGTTAGCCACATTCAGAGTTGCTGTATTCGCTGTAACTGAATCATTTGTGCCATCACTCACAGTAAACTTGAAGCTGGCGTAATCGGCACCTGTGCCACCGCTATCTGGGGTAAATGTCAGATTGCCGATATTGCTTGCTTGTATATCGGTCCCTGTCGCCTTAATTTCAGTGCCTTCAAGCTTTAATATACCTTCCGTTGGTAGGGCTTTGATGGTGATATGATCCAGCGTATCGTCACTGTCTACATCGCTAAATCCAAA
>NZ_LUTS01000137.1 GCF_001597735.1 Neptuniibacter pectenicola | reverse complement strand
TCTCCCTCTTCAGGATGAATCAGTTGGTAGTACTGCGGTAAGTTGAAGTTAATTAACTTCGATGACATTTCGCTATCAACGTTAGACGTGTAGAAGCTGTTTACACTCGCGATCATCTCATCTTTGCTACCACGCATCTGATGATACACTTCCACTTGGTTAGACTCGTCAAGCACGTAGATGTTGAAACCATTATCGGTATCTTCAAAGAAGAACTGAATCAAGCCTTCACTCGCAAAGCCATCCACCACATCGGGTAGTT
>NZ_LUTS01000136.1 GCF_001597735.1 Neptuniibacter pectenicola | reverse complement strand
GATATCAACAATACGTTTTGCCTTATGGCTAATGTTGTGCGTATCGAGAAAATTCTTAAAGCCGGCAGTAAATTGTAGTGTGTGTTGTATGGTCATTTTGTTGGCTAATTTAAATTTTATGTTTAGCTAAGCGAAACGAAACAGCGTCAGCAAAGCGCAGTGCATGAGGCTTAACAGCCTCTGACGGATATTCATTGGGCGCATTGAGCGCGACATCTTGCAGGTTGTGCGTTTCTTCTTCACTGCCACCAATGTATGTGCG
>NZ_LUTS01000135.1 GCF_001597735.1 Neptuniibacter pectenicola | reverse complement strand
ACACAGATCACCATATCGCCTCGCGAGAACGTTCCCTCAGCGTCTTTAATACCCACCGGAAGTAAACTGGTGCCAGATTGACGCAAAGCACGTACCGCACCATCATCAATAATCAAAGTGCCGCGACTCTTAAGATGTCCTGCCAGCCATTGCTTACGAGAAGCCGAACGACCATGTTCAGGTTGCAACCATGTCCCTAGGTTCTCGCCATTTGCGACTCGCAAAATGACACTCCCCTCACGACCGGATGCAATCACTGTGTGC
>NZ_LUTS01000134.1 GCF_001597735.1 Neptuniibacter pectenicola | reverse complement strand
CGGTCTCTATGGCGGATCGTACGCGTTGTTTGGTCTCCTCAGTTCCATGCTTCATGGTACAGATCAGCGGTAAGGTCGGTTTTCCTTCTGCTAGATCGTCGCCCACACTCTTGCCCATTTCTTCTGCTGTGGAAGTGTAGTCCATAACGTCATCGATGAGCTGGAATGCAGTTCCAACATACATACCATACGGGCGTAGCGCTTCTTGGTAGACGTCGCTGGCTTCGGCCACCACAGCGCCACATAAGGCAGCACCTTCAAACA
>NZ_LUTS01000133.1 GCF_001597735.1 Neptuniibacter pectenicola | reverse complement strand
TCGACATTTATCGAAATATTTATTGATCTCAACTTAAATAGTTCTATAATTCCAAACATATCGAATCATTAGGACTGACTAATATGAACGCTGAATTTTTAGAAATGGCCAAAGAAACCGCAAACATGTTTGCCTTTCTTGCTACCGAACTTATCATTCTTTTCTTGGCAATAAGCTACATTGTTGGAGTACTACAAGAATTCCTAACACCTGAAAAAATCCAATCTATTTTGAGCTCGAAAAACGGAAAAGGTTACTTTGTTGC
>NZ_LUTS01000132.1 GCF_001597735.1 Neptuniibacter pectenicola | reverse complement strand
ACACCAATACAATCCTGCGCATCTTCGGGCAACGTAGGGACATAGATCGGATAACGGGGCATAAGCTCGGCAATAAAATGTTTGTTACTAATGCCCGATAAATAATCGGCTTTTTTAAAGTCCATACTAAAAAAATGACGCCCCAGTGCTTCCCAAAAAGGCGAGTAGCCCTTGTGATCGCTTTCGCCGCGAATCTCGGCAAAAAGCTTGGGGGTAAAACGATCTGGATGATGAGCAATGAACAGTAAGCGCGCACGTGAAAGTA
>NZ_LUTS01000131.1 GCF_001597735.1 Neptuniibacter pectenicola | reverse complement strand
AGTACCGACAATTTGCGATGTTGGCGTTACGAGCGGAATTAAACCTAAATCTTCACGAACTCGTGGAATCTCCTCTAGAACAGCATCAAATTTATCTGCTGCGCCTTGCTCACGTAATTGGCTTTCCATGTTGGTCAACATACCGCCCGGCACCTGAGCAATTAGAATTCGAGAATCCGTACCTCGCAAAGAGCCTTCAAACTTAGCGTATTTCTTACGAACATTACGAAAGTATGAGGCGATCTCTTCTAGTTTTTCTAAATCGA
>NZ_LUTS01000130.1 GCF_001597735.1 Neptuniibacter pectenicola | reverse complement strand
GGGGAAAAGGGAGGGAGGGGGGAGAAGGGAGGGGAAGGGGGGGGGAGGAGGAAGAGGAGAGAAAGGGAGAGAAAAGGGAAGGGAAGGAGAGGGGGGAGGGGGAGGAAGAAAGGGGGAGAGGGAAGGGGAGAGGGAGAGAAGAAAGGGGGAGAGGGAAGAGGGAGAAGGAGGGGGGAGGGGGGAAGAGGGGAGAGGAGGGGGGGAGAGGAAGGAGGGGGGGAGAGGGGGAGAAGGAAGGAGGGGAGGGGGAGGAAAAGGGGGGAGAGG
>NZ_LUTS01000129.1 GCF_001597735.1 Neptuniibacter pectenicola | reverse complement strand
GACCGCATTATTGATGTGTTTCCGGGTAGTGATAAAGATATGGTGCGCTCTATGCTGTCCGAGTCGCTACGTGCGGTCATTGCCCAGAAGTTACTTAAACGCATTGGAGGCGGACGTACCGCTTGTCATGAGATCATGATGGCAACTCCTGCGATTCGTAACTTGATCCGCGAAGATAAAGTGGCCCAGATGGTCTCAGTGATTCAAACTGGCGCAGCGCATGGCATGCAAACCATGGAGCAAAATGCCAAGCAGTTAATTGCGAAA
>NZ_LUTS01000013.1 GCF_001597735.1 Neptuniibacter pectenicola | reverse complement strand
CCTAAGCAAGGACGGCGAATTATAGACACTTCCTAAACAACGTCAACAGCCAGAACTAAAAAACTGCAAAATAAAGGAAAAAAAGTGAGATTAGGCGAGTATTAGGAGGAAATTGATTACTTAGCAATCAAAACAGCGAGCAACCTATACCCCAGACACAAAAAAGCCGCTCTATATTCAGCGGCTTTTCCTTACAACCTGAATGGTCTGAGCTTAACGCCTACGCCAATTCGAATAAGTGATGCTTCTTTTTACCCAGCTTCACTAAAAAGTATTTACCAAAAAGCGCTTTTTCGGCAGAGAACATACCTGCCGCATTCATATTATCTTCCATACCATGAGCTATACCGTTAACAACGACAGCATTTCGTTGCAAAGCATCTTTTACCTGTTTACCTGAAGGCGCCATGCCAGCATCTGCCAAAATTGCGGTGACAGGCTGATCAGAAACCGCTGCTACATCTAATACGGATGAAGGAAGACCATCCTGAGCTAGCTGCGCGTAATCCTGCTCACTTAACGTAGAGGTATCACCCGAGAACAACGCTTCAGTAATACGTTTAGCCGCAACAAGCCCCTCTTCACCATGAACTAGACGCGTCACCTCTTCGGCTAGGACTCGCTGTCCATCAGGGCGCCCCTGGCGTGCTTCATCCTCTTTTTCTATCTGCTCAATCTGGCTAACCGACAAAAAGGTAAAGTAGCGAAGAAAACGGTATACATCAGCATCCGCCGTCTGCAACCAAAACTGGTAGAACGCATAAGGTGACGTTTTGGATGAATCAAGCCAAATCGTACCTGACTCGGTTTTACCAAATTTAGTGCCATCTGATTTTGTAATCAAAGGCAACGTTAAACCAAACACTTGATTACCGTTCATACGGCGCGTTAATTCAGTGCCGCCGGTGATATTCCCCCACTGATCTGACCCACCAATCTGCAAACTGCAACCATGAGACTGGTTAAGCTGCTGGAAGTCATAGGATTGAAGAATCATATAGGTAAACTCGGTAAACGAGATACCCTCACCTTCACGGTCAATACGCTGTTTAACCGATTCCTTTGCAATCATTTGATTGACCGAAAAATGCTTACCTATATCACGCAGAAAGGTAAGAATATCGAGGTTTTTCGTCCAATCTAAGTTATTAACAACCTCGGCGCTATTATCCCCTGAGTCAAAATCAATAAACGCGCTCACTTGCGTCCTGATTTTTCCAACCCAATTCGCTACGGTTGAATCATTATTTAACTTTCGCTCTTGTGCTTTAAAGCTAGGGTCGCCAATAAGCCCTGTCGCCCCACCCACAAGCGCTAACGGCTTATGTCCATACGCTTGAAAACGCTTGAGCGTCAACAACGGTACTAAACTACCTATATGCAAACTATCAGCAGTCGGATCGAAACCACAATAAAGCGTCACACTACCCTCAGATAGATGCTTTTCCAGCTCATCTTCGCTGGTCATCTGCGCAACTAAACCACGCGCTTTTAGATCTTCTAATAGTGTTTCACTCATTGCTTTGCTTAACCTTAAAGGTGGATATTAAAAAAATAAGAGGGCTATTTTAACGGCAGCGGGCAAGCAAACAAATAGCCATGGGGAAATATTTTTACTGATTTAATTAAGCGCAGCTTAAGTTTACGCCGAAAAAGCCGACATTTTGTAATGAGAATGGCATAATGCAACGTTTATATATTAGCCACCGGCTAAAGGGGACTAGGGTGCCATATCGTTTAAAGCAGCTACAGAAACAACTTCCTACGGTCCATCTGGTTGCCGTCAGCACCTGTGTATTTATTTTAGGTTTGACATTAATGTTGCTGCCCTCCGAAAACGTCGAAGCGACACGCGGCGACCTCCCCATGGCGGCACCGGCACAAAGCATTGAATCGTCTGATACAGCTACAGCACCATCTTCTGCTGAAACAAGCACTGCGAGCACTGAAGAGTCGACACAAAAAAAAGAAACCATCGCTACCCCGCCTAGCGTAGAAGAAAACTGGGTTGATTACACAATCGGAAGCGGTGACAACCTCACATCCATGTTCAAGAAAGCGGGGCTCACTGCACGGGACGTATATAATGTAGCGACCGCCGCTAAAGCATCAGAATCCTTCACTCGATTATTCCCCGGCCAAGTCTTATCTTTTTTAATTACAGACGGTGAGCTCACCAAACTACGCCATCGCCAATCTGAGCTAAAACACACCCTGCTAACAAAAACAGATGATGGTTTTAAAGTTGATATTATCGAACGCAAACCCGATA
The DNA here is from genome assembly GCF_001597735.1 of Neptuniibacter pectenicola. Taxonomy (GTDB): domain Bacteria; phylum Pseudomonadota; class Gammaproteobacteria; order Pseudomonadales; family Balneatricaceae; genus Neptuniibacter; species Neptuniibacter pectenicola. The sequence continues at coordinate 57,917 of NZ_LUTS01000013.1, read as the reverse complement.
TCGAACATAAATATACCGCAGGTACGATCCAAGACTCTCTCTTCTTAGCCGGCGAAGATGCAGGATTATCTAGCAAAAAGATAATGGAACTTGCCAGCATATTCGGCTGGGACGTGGACTTTGTCCTTGATATCCGAAAAGGTGATAGCTTCAGCCTCATTTATGAAGAGAAATTTTTAAACGGCAAGAAAATCGGTGAAGGCCCTATCATTGCTGCACAGTTCATCAACCGTGGCAGTAAATTCACCGCACTACGGTATACCAATGCCGATGGAGAGAGCAGCTACTTCACTCCTGAAGGCTACAGCATGCGCAAAGCATTCTTAAGAGCACCTGTAGGCTTTGCGCGTATCAGCTCTAGGTTTAGCCTTAATAGAAAACACCCAGTCCTTAATCGTATTCGCGCCCACAAAGGAGTGGATTACGCGGCAAGAACAGGCACGCCAATCAAAGCAGCTGGGGATGGAAAAATCATTTTCCGCGGCAAAAAAGGCGGGTTTGGCAATGTGGTCATTGTCCAACACGGCAGCAACATAACAACACTCTACGCCCACATGAGTAATTTTAAGCGCGGGCAAAAAACTGGCAACCGTGTTCAGCAAGGTCAGGTTATTGGCTTTGTCGGTCAAACAGGGCTCGCGAGCGGCCCACACCTTCATTATGAGTTCAGAGTTAATGGCGTTCACAAAAACCCATTAACCGTAAAATTGCCACAAGCACTGCCCATTGCCGAGAGCGAACGTTCAACGTTTAAATCTACAGCAAGCTCACTATTGGCCCAACTTGAAACTTATCAAGCGACGACACTCGCGGCACTTGATACACAAAAATTGTAGAACCAATGGATGCTTCTGATATTTACATTGGATTAATGTCCGGAACTAGTTTAGACGGCATTGATGTTGCTGCAGTGAGCTTTGATCCCACATTAAAGCTCATTGCAACGCACTCAGAAGCGATACCAAAACCTCTCAAACAAAACATATTACAACTAACCCAACCCGGTCATAACGAAATTGACCTGATGGGATCCGTAGATGTTGAGTTAGGCAAACTGTTTGCCCAGGCCATCAATTCACTCATACACAATGAAGGCTTAAACAAAAACCAAATCCGCGCCATCGGCAGCCACGGTCAAACGATCAGGCACCGTCCCGAATTTAACTATACGTTACAGATTGGTGATGCAAATATCATTGCCGAAGCCACAGGCATTACAACCATTACTGATTTCCGACGTAGGGATATGGCAGCAGGAGGCCAAGGAGCGCCTTTAGTACCAGCGTTCCACGACACAGTATTTCGCTCCCCTGAACACGATAGAATCCTCCTAAATATCGGCGGCATGGCCAATTTAACCTACCTCCCAGCAGCACCAAAACACGAGGTACTTGGCTTTGATACCGGGCCTGGCAACGTGTTGATGGATGCTTGGGTTCTACACCACCAAAACAGCCCCTATGATCAACATGGCGCATGGGCGCAGTCCGGCCACTGCGACCTGCCACTGTTAAATAAGCTACTCCAGCTGCCCTACTTCCATGAGGCGCCACCCAAAAGCACGGGGCGTGAGCAGTTCCATCTTGATTGGCTGACTCAGCAAGTAGAGCCCTACTCTACTTCCCCCGTAGATGTACAAGCCACTTTACTTGAGCTCACCGCACAAACAGTCGTCAATGCGATAAATACATACGTGCCAAGCACAACGTTCGAACTCTTCGTATGCGGAGGCGGCAGCAGAAACAATGCTCTAATGGCGAGATTACAAGCGCTATTACCCAACAACAACGTTTGCACAACCGACAATGCTGGCATCAATGCGGACTGGATGGAAGCGGCAGCGTTTGCGTGGTTAGCGAAACGATGCCTAGAGGGAAAGAGTGGGAACAAAACCAGCGTAACCGGCGCAAGAGGCGAGCGAATTTTAGGCGCTATCTATCAAGCCTAATGGAAAAAGGCCTCGTTAAAAGTAAATATAACCTTGGCGACGAAGCTCCGCTTTTTCTGCCGGACCTAACGGCACCGTGTCGATAAAATCAGGTAGCTCAGAACGATCCACATTATTCTTACGCATCCACGTTTCACAAACTCGAATATCAATAACGTGTTTTTTCTCAAGTCGCTCAGCTAAATCAAGCAACTCCTTATACTGCTCCATATTACGCTGACGAAATGCGTGCGCCTCGTCACCATGTAAGACAAAAACAATAGGCTCATAAGCATTTAAGTTCTCAACATCATCCGCCAGCATACTTGCCCGCTTAAATAACATCTCAACTTCGCTGGGTGAGTTTGTTTTTATTAACGCCAAATAATGCGGCGCCACATCAGGGGTCACTGGAGATTGTTGCAGCGTATCAGCGAAACAAAAGCTAGAGAATAGAAAAAACAAACTCGTAAATAAAAGACGCATACGCTCTCCTTAAAGGGATATTTATCTTTTATATCAGAGCAGAGGAGATATGAATAGGCTATGAATCAATCATCCATAGCCCTAATGATCAGGATCAAATAGAGAAGGAGGAACCGCAACCACAGGTTGTTGTTGCATTTGGGTTATTGATAACAAACTGAGACCCCTGTAACCCCTCTTTAAAATCCACCTCAGCGCCCGCTAGATACTGGAAACTCATAGGGTCTACGACCATTGTCACGCCATCGCGCTCAACAACCGTATCATCTTCAGCAGCCTGCTCATCAAACGTAAAACCGTAAGAGAAACCAGCACAACCACCACCTGTGATAAACACACGTAGTTTTAAGCTATCGTTTTCCTCTTCATCGATAAGAGATTTTACTTTTGCAGCCGCAGCCTCTGTGAATAACATCGGAGACTCTAGACTTGGATCAACAGTTTCTATCATAGATACTTCTTCTAGGTACTTTTTAGGTACTTTAAGGTACTTAGTATATGAGCATAGGAGCTATATCGGTAGCTGATTGATTACAGCTACCTCTGTTTAAATATACACCCTACCCACAGGTAGAGTGTAATTATCACCTTAACCAACCAATTTAGTCAAGTATTAAGGCATTAAGCCGACAACATTGAGCCCTGAGGCCTCATCAATACCAAACATAATATTCATATTCTGGATAGCTTGGCCCGCAGCCCCTTTCACCAAATTATCAATAACCGACAAAACGACTACAGTATCGTCATTTTGCGGACGATGAATGCTAATACGGCACATATTGCCGCCTTTAACACTTCGTGTTTGAGGGTGGCTACCAGCAGGCATCACATCAACAAATGGCTCATTGGCATAACGCTCTTCAAACAAACGCTGCAAATCATGATCAACAGGATCTTTTAGCACCCCGTAACAGGTAGAGTGAATACCCCGAATCATGGGTGTCAAATGGGGCACGAAGGTCAAGTGCACGGGCCGTTCTGCCACCAGCGCTAAACCTTGCTTAATTTCTGGCAAATGTCGATGCCCATGAACCCCATAGGCCATCATGCTTTCACTGGCTTCACACATTAGCATACCGACTTTTGCACCTCGGCCACCACCGCTCACACCGGACTTACAATCAGCGATAAGACGACGATGATCGATCAGTTTATTCTCTAATAAGGGTAGAAACGCAAGCTGCGTCGCTGTCGGGTAACAGCCAGGACACGCGATCAATTTTGCGTCTTTAATTTGCGCACGGTTGACTTCAGGCAAACCATACACAGCCAGTTCAGCCATCTCTGGCGAGGTATGTTCCATCCCATACCACTGCGACCAAACATCGAGGTCTTTAATTCTGAAATCTGCGCCTAAATCGATAACTTTGACACCATTATCAATAAGCTCTGCCGCCATTTTCATAGCAACACCATGAGGTGTAGCAAAAAACACAACATCACACGCGCTTAGCGTTTTAACATCAGGCACCGAAAACTTAAGGTCATAAATGCCTCGGAGATTAGGATACATGTCAGCTACGCTAATACCCTCCTCTGATCGAGAAGTGATTACCTCAACCACAGCTTCGGGATGATTTGCCAACAAACGTAGTAACTCTACGCCTGTATACCCTGTGCCACCGACAATACCTACCTTAATCACAAAGACCTCTCATAAGCGTAAAAAAAAAACGAATGATATATATTACTACAAAGCGTTAGCCCGATAACTACTAAATAAGCGATTTGAAATACATTTACCCAAAAATAACAGCAAGCGCATAAACCACCCATAAAATATGGCATAAGGCAGAGTCGCGCCATCTTACCCACAACAACAAGCTCCCCTATCGACCTACTGAACAGCAGAACTCCTCAAGTAAGAGACAACAAGATAACGTTTAACTAGATATAAAAGAAGCAGAGGGGATTACGCAAAAACAGGGAATACGATCGATAACAAGAAAGGAGATGAACTATAGAGAACCACGTAGCAAAAAACTTACCGACAAATCAACGTAACCAACGGTGCGGGGCATACCTTAATTAACTCACCCGGAGTAACGGAATCAGGTCATGTTTATTAGCCGTCAGATCCTCTAAAGTGTATTTACGCATCGTATCCGTAAATGCTTTCATCCCCTCCGTCAGCGCCTTTTTTAACTCACAGCAAGGCAGCAACTGACAATCAGTTGAAAGACAGTCGACACCATCTAGATGATTTTCCAACTGTTCGATAACTTCACCAATATTGATCATATCAGGTGTCATTCCCAATCGGATGCCGCCATTTTTACCGCGAATCGTTTGCACATAACCCAACTTTGCCAACTGCCCAATCACTTTAACCATATGGCTTTGAGAGACCTGATAAACAGAAGATACTTCACCTACGCTGCTTAAGCGTTTTTCTTCTAAACTGGCAAGATAAATCAACGTTCGCAGACCAAAGTCGGTAAAAGCGCTTAATCTCATAGACACTCCTGAAGCGATTCATATATCTAATAAAAACGGGGTATAAACAACTATACCCCGTTTAATTGTCATGCAATAGCAGAAGCGATCAGAAACCCCGCAGGCAACAATACCAGCACACCACCAGCGCCGCCGATTGTGGATAAAGGTAACGCCACATATTTTATTGATCGGTACCCACACAGAACAACTAAAATATAACGCATGCAGAGACTCTATTTTTGCAACAGACGTTAAGCCTTACTCAATTCAAGCTTTCTCCCGGCCCAAATACTTCATAGTGAAGCCGCGCATCCTCAATATGCAGTGCTTTCAACTGCCGGTAGATCGCCTTCATAAAGGGCAAAGGACCACAGAAGTAATACTCAGCATCGGCGGGGCAACAGCGCTCCAGCCAGTCCGATGTAATATACCCCTGACTATCGTAATCGATCCCCTCTTGAGCCCCCGAAATATCGTCGTAAAACGTGAGGATCGTCAATTCAGGAAAATTCCGTTTCACCTTTGCCATATGCTGTGCAAATGCATGGGTGTTACGATTACGGGTGCCATGCAACCACACGACGGGGCGAGTATCTTTATTCGCCAACATCTCATTCAACATGCTGAGCATCGGAGTAATACCTACACCGCCACTTATCAACACAACCGGCCGGCTATTCTCTTTCAAAAAGAGATCGCCCCCTGGTACATGAATAGCCAAACGGCTACCCACCTCCAATTGCGTATGCAAATAGTTCGACACACGCCCCTCAGGGATTTCAGCCGATGGCGCAGGCTCTCGCTTAACCGATATACGGTACCCATCAGGAGAGTGGCAATCAGAAAGACTGTATTGGCGAATCTCTTCATGTTCCCATTCAGGGTTAGCGATTTTAATGCTCAGAAACTGCCCCGCACGATAAGAAGGCAGCGGCTTACCGTCTACCGGCGTTAGGTAGATTGAACGAATATCTTCACTCTCCTCAACGATACGGCTCACATTAAATGCCTTAAACCCAGCCCAGCCTTCAACCTCGGCGTCCGCATAAAGCTGTTGTTCTCGCCCAATCAAGATATCCGCTAGCTGCTGGTAAGCCTCTGCCCACGCATTTAAGACATTATCAGTCGCCACATCGGCGCCAAGCACATCACGAATCGCCTTCAGTAAGTTTCGCCCAACGATCTCATACTGAGCAGGAGTAATATCAAGGCTAAAATGTTTTGTCGCAATTTTTTCGACCGTCCCCCCTAATGCGCCAAGGTTATCAATATTCGCAGCATAGCCTAAAATAGCTGCCGCCAAGGTTGATTGCTGGCGTCCACTGGCCTGGCTAGCCATATTAAACACATGCTGCAATTCTGGATTTTCCGCAAATAGCAGCCCATAAAAATGCGTTGTGATCGCTTCACCCGATGCCTGAATAACAGGCACAGTCGATTTCACAATGGTCATTGTTTCAGTTTGCATAACCACCCTTACTGTCTAAAAAGTTTGAGGTTTTATTTCACATGAAAGAGGCGCTGAAATTACACGTCAGCTCACTCTATTTCGGTCTAAAATGTTGTAATGAAGCGTTTCCAAACAAGGAAACAGCTCACGCTCTTCAAAGCGGATATGGTCGGTCAGCAACATGGCAAAGATCGTTAGCTGTTTGACATTATCGGTCTGCATTAACCCTCGTAATTGACGGTGCTCATCGTGAAAACGCTCTAACAATGGCTCATCAATGTCCTGAACCAATAACTCTTCCTCCTCAAAGTGACGATTAAGGTCAGCGAGCACAGCGGTACGTACCTCCTGCCAATAACTCAACATCGCGTCAGCATCTTGCTCAGAAAACGCTAACAAGCGCTTTGCATGTACCAATGCCACATGATGCTCTCGACTTAAAGGCTTAAGAATTTCTGATCTTTTCACAATCTCACTCCATCTAACGATGCGAACCTAATAATGTTTATTTGAAATACATGTTATTTAGATATAATATTCATGTCAAATGAATATTATAAAAGGAATGCACAATGGTCATTTGGTCTACCGGTGAAATAGTTGTCTTTTTTGCAGTGATAGGGATGATTATTTTTAAGCTCTGGAGCGTATGGCACGTATCACTTAAGGCCGGTGCAAACAGGGAGGGACGAACTATCTTTTTAGGTTTAATAACAGGCTTAACACTTTTTGCAATCACTGCAAAAATTTATATTTCACATGTCTTAGGTTAAATCTCAAGAACGCCAAACATCAATAATGTACAGCGAACGAGACAAGCCGATCAGGAGCAAACCATTGCACCTAGCAGGTAAGGTATGCCGCATACCTTACCCCGTCGTTCATACTGCCAGCGTGATAGATCACGCTCACCTAAATAGGCACTTACCCTAATCACCCTAGGCTATTTTGATAGCAATATGATCTGACACCGCAAAAACCACACTACAAGCACTTAGCGTTGATGTACTGTTGACGTATACTAGGGCTAAGCCGTCACGCACAGACCATTCAATTAAGTAAGTAATATAATGTTTCGAAACACATTTTCCATGAAACAGTTTCGCCATCGACTCGCGTACGGTGAAGCGCTCCCTCAGATGGTCATATTAGGCGTGCTATGCGGTCTTGTTTGCGGCTTAGTACTCGGCTTATTCCGAACGCTACTTGAAACCCCGTTAGAACATCTACTGCCCAATCAACAAAGCGAGAACTTTGAAGGCCTACCCACTTGGCTTCACTTTCTACTACCGATTATCGGCAGCTTAGTGCTCATCGCTATTTTGTCACGGGTAACGCCGCTCAAACGAAAAGTAGGTATTACTCACTTGCTTGAGCGCATGGCATACCATCAGGGCTACCTCCCTATAACAAATGCAATTATTCAGTTTTTTGTCGCTGTTCTTGCACTGCTATTTGGGCACTCCGTTGGTAAAGAAGGGCCCGCCATACATTTAGGCGCAGCGTGCGGAAGCCAACTAGGCCAACGGCTTAACCTTCCCAACAACACCTTGAGAATTTTAGTGGGCTGCGGTGCCGCAGCAGGTATTGCGGCAACGTTTAACACGCCCCTAGCAGGGGTTGTTTTTGCGATGGAAGTGGTGCTTCTAGAATATACGGTCATCGGCTTTATGCCCGTTATGGTCTCAGCAGCGACCGGTGCATTAGTCGTTCAATTTATGTTTGGCAATGCATGGGCACTCACCGTCCCCACCATGCAGATCGAATCACTGCACGAGATCCCTTATGTCGCATTTTTGGGCGGCATTATTGGTCTACTCGCCGTCGCTTTTATCGCCTTAATGAGAGCAGCTATGACCTGGTCGAATAAATCGACATTGGGCTATAAATCTAGGCTGATGTTGGCCGGCTTAATCACAGGAATCGTTGCCATTTTCTACCCTCAAGTCATGGGAATGGGCTATGACACAGTCACCTCCGCCCTACAAGGCGACATAGGGTTCGGCTTACTTTTAGGCATCCTTATCGCCAAATGCCTATTAACCCCTATCGTCCTTGGACTCGGCATGCCTGCCGGCCTAATTGGACCAACCTTCTTTATTGGCGCGATGGCGGGCGGTTTATTGGGTCTATTAGGGGGCGTTGCGGTCAACCAAACCGTTGCCCACCCAGGTTTTTACGCTCTGTTAGGCATGGGCAGTATGATGGCTGCAGTCACTAATGCACCGATGGCCGCGTTAGTCGCGATCCTTGAGCTAACGGGCAATCCAAACATCATATTTCCCGCTATGATCTCTATTGTGGTGTCGAACCTTATTGCCAGATACGTGTTCAAAATGCCCTCTATTTTTGTCATCAGCATGCATCTACAGGGAATGGATTATCGTTACCGGCCCTTAACTCAAATGCTCAACTCCGCCTCCGTACAACGGTTAATGAATCAAAATTTCATTAAGAGTGACACTGTCATCTCAGCTCAAGGCGCAGCAAAAGCACTCGAAAGTTCGCCTAGCTGGTTACTCATAACTGAACAGGACACATACACGCTTCTATCCCCCGGCGACTTACACACGGCTATCCAGAAAACCCACTCAGATGAAGAGCTGATCGATTTACTGAAAGTACCCGCACTTAGATTAGATACACGTACCCTCGACAGTAGAGCGACGCTACAACAAGCGCTCGACCTGATGGCCGAACATAATGTCGAGGCGTTATGCATAGAAACAAGCACACAGGATATTATTGGTTTACTTACACGTGACCAAATTGAAGCGTTCTATCGCGAAAACTAATTGTGACCGATGACACTATTATGAGATACACCTTAAGCGGGTTATATGGCATCACAGACCCAACCCTGATGCCAACACTTGATCAGATGCTGATACAAGTAGAACGCAGCCTCATGGGTGGGGCTACCCTGATCCAATACCGAGACAAATCATCCGACTCGGAAAAAAGGCTGAGCGAAGCGAGCGCGTTAAACCATCTGTGCCAACGCTATGCTGTGCCATTAATCATTAATGACGATGTAGCGCTGGCAGAAACTGTCGCTGCCGCAGGGGTTCATTTAGGCCAAAGTGACGGCAATATTAAAGATGCTAGAACACGCCTCGGCCCCAATGCCATTATTGGCGTAACCTGCCATGACTCACTAGCACTGGCGGAAAAAGCGGCGTTAGATGGCGCTGATTATGTCGCCTTTGGTGCATTCTTTCCATCGAAGACAAAACCTCATGCGAAAGCAGCGCCACTCGAACTTATACACTCAGCAAAAGAAAAACTTACCTTACCAATAGTGGCGATTGGCGGCATTAGCGTGGATAATGCAAACAAAATTATCGCTGCCGGTGCGGATATGGTTGCTGTGATTCACGCGCTTTATGCCCAGAACGATATAGAAGCAACCGCCCAACACTTCCACCAGCAATTTAATAACTGAATTTCAGAGAGTAGACAGATGTCCCGTTCAGAAGAACTCTTCCAAGCTGCACAAATCCATATTCCCGGTGGCGTTAACTCACCTGTTCGAGCATTCAAAGGCGTGGGCGGCACACCCATCTTCTTTAAACGAGGCCAAGGCGCTTATCTGTTTGATGAAGACGACAACAAATATATTGATTACGTAGGTTCATGGGGACCTATGATTCTAGGCCATTGCAACACGGCGGTAATTGATGCTGTAAAAGCGTCATTGGATAACGGTCTAGGTTTCGGCGCACCAACCGAAATCGAAATAGAGATGGCAGATAAAGTATGCGACATCATGCCCTCTATGGAGATGGTTCGCATGGTGAGCTCTGGTACAGAAGCCACCATGAGCGCAATTCGCCTAGCCCGAGGTTTTACCAAACGCGACAAAATTATTAAATTTGAAGGCTGCTACCATGGCCATTCAGATTCGTTATTGGTCAAAGCAGGTTCAGGCATGCTGACACTAGGTGAGCCAAGCTCACCGGGTGTACCGGCATCACTGGCAGAGCACACCATCACTCTGACCTATAATGATATCGACAGTGTACGCAACGCTTTCTCAGAATGCGGTGATCAGATTGCTTGTATTATTGTGGAACCTGTTGCAGGCAACATGAACTGCATCCCTCCCGTTCCTGGTTTCTTAGAGGGACTACGTGAGGTCTGTGACGAATACGGTACGGTCCTTATTTTTGATGAAGTCATGACCGGTTTCCGTGTTGCTTTAGGCGGCGCTCAAGCGGTCTACAATATCAAACCTGATCTAACCACTTTAGGCAAAGTCATCGGTGGTGGTTTGCCTGTTGGCGCATTTGGCGGCAAAAAAGAGATCATGTCTCATATTGCACCTTTAGGTCCGGTCTACCAAGCCGGCACACTTTCAGGCAACCCCCTCGCTATGGCTGCAGGCTTAACCATGCTAAATGCTATTTCTGCACCGGGATTCTACGAACAGCTTAGCGCCAAAGCAGAACTATTAACTCAGGGACTAGAAGCGGTAGCCATGGCGAATGGTGTACCTTTCACGACTAGCCAAGTCGGCGGAATGTTTGGTCTTTTCTTTACGGATCAAACGCAGGTGACAAGCTTCTCTGAAACCATGGTGTGTGATGCGAATAAGTTTTCTGCATTCTTCCACGGCATGTTAGAACAAGGGGTTTATTTAGCGCCGTCGGCATTTGAAGCGGGCTTCATTTCTGCTGCGCATACCCAAGAAGATATTGAAGCAACCATCGCCGCCGCTGACCGCGTGTTTGCAACACTTTAATGACCATTTTATTCCTTATCAGTGATCTTTTTTTACTTATATGCGCCCTGCTTTTAGCACGGCGCAGCTATACAATTAGCGAGCAAAAAGATCAACTTGCGTGCATGGTCATCAGCTTAGCTTCTGTGTTCATTGCGTGTTCTGCGGCGAGTGCCTTATTGATCCAACAGCCCAATCAAGATCTACAAACGCTAAGACGGATGCTGGAGAACCTAGCTTTCTTCGCAGGCATTCCCTTTATTGCGAGTGCTTTTATTGATATCGCATGGAAGGGTAAATGGTCAAAACCAGCGTGGGGACGCTGGTTGCTAGCCTTATTCGCGCTATTTGAAGTGACTCGGCGAGCCGATTTCGGAGTACAATACAGCCAGATCATGGCGACGATCACCGTGATTGCGCTTTTTGTTAGCTTTATAAAGACGCCCTCTCCCTTAGCAAGGGTCTACGGCATCGCCGCTAGTCTATTCTTTGCGGCAAGCGTATTAGCGTTCAGCCAAGGCAGCCTAATACCTTTCTTACAAAACAGCGTATACGGCCACATACTACTCGGCATCGCCTTACTTTTACTCTCGAGAACACTGCAAAAAAGCACACTCTAATCGCAACCAAAAGCGGTGTTCAATATAGAACATAAGATTAACCCATAAAAAAAGGGACGCTACTGCGTCCCTTTTTATTTCAATCAAGCATTACAACTTAGTAACTAAATGCTTTGTTCTTAGCCTGCTTCGCGCCCGCACTATCACCCACACCCGACCGGATGTCAGCAATCAATAGCCATAAGCGACGCAACATAATTGCATCGCCTATCGCCATATTCGTGCCTTTCAGCGCCAACTGTTCAGCTTGGGACCACTGTCCTTCAAGCCGCCGAATATCGGCCCACTGATAATAAATTTCCGGATCTCTTGGTGCGATACGTTGAGCCCGTTCTAAACTACTTTCCGCTGCTTGCATCGAACCGCTACTTTTCTGCTGATCCGCACTTTTCAATAAAGCAATCACAGCAGGGTTTTGCGGTCTCGATGTCATTGGGGTAGGTACAGGCACAGACACCTGTTGCTCTGTACGCCCCTCACTAACAACCGCCGGTCTAACCATCACACCTGTTGATGTTGATTCTGCTGGCTGAATAACACCACCCTGCTCGGTTCTATCCTCAACCGGTGGGCGATAGCCTCCTGTTCCACTTACACATCCAGCCAAGCCCAATATAACGGAACCAACACACACCGCTTTAACCACCGTGCTCATCCGTAACGCTTTTGTCTCAACAACTGCCTGCAACATTGTTACCTGAACCATCTTTTAAACCAATCCACAGATTCATTTTGCTTATTATCAGCACACTCAGCATAATCCTGCGGAGCTGTACCTTTTATGAATGGCAATTGTCGCACACCTTCGCACTGTTCTGCTGACAATAACCCAGTACTCTCTTCGATCCAATAATACTCAATACCCTCCGGCTGCACAGACATAAATGAGTGAGGCTGCTCTTTCACCATCAATTCAGTCCATACTTTTAATGCACCACCCGAACCGGTAAACGGCAACTTGCCGTTATCATCGAGGCCCAACCAGACAACAGCCATACGATCTCCCGCAAAACCGGCAAACCAACTATCACGCTGATCATTACTCGTACCGGTTTTACCTGCCACATTAAGCCCTGCGGGAAGGCGGTTATACACAGACCGTCCAGTCCCCTCACGGGTCACTGCTTGCAGTGCATATTGGATCAAGTGCATATTTTCCGCTGATACCACCTGTTTGACATCAAAGGGGTAACGTGACAACTCCACACCTTCGGAATCCGTCACTAAACGTATCGCCCGCATCGGCGCCCTAAAACCATTCGCAGCAATGGTTTGGTAGACCGTCGCAATTTCAAATGGGCTCATTGACTCAGCCCCCAGCAGCAAGGAAGGGTAAGGCTTAGGTTTACGGCTAATCCCTAAACGTTGCAGCATATCGATAACACGATCCAAGCCTATCGACATGCCCAATTGAGCCGTGCTCTGGTTATAGGATTTAGCCAACGCGCGAAAGTAGGGGACTTTACCATGACTCACATGATCAAAGTTTTGCGGCACCCAACTTTTACCATTTGGCAGCGGCACACTTACCGGCTGATCATCTAATAAAGTGGCAAGGGTGTAACCTGCCTCAAGCCCCGCCAAATATACCGCCGGTTTAACCAGTGAGCCTATGGAACGCTGAGCATCTAACGCACGGTTAAAGCCTTGATAACGGGCATTACGCCCCCCCACCAGCGCTAACACCTCCCCTGTTTGGGGATCCGTCACAACCATCCCCCCTTGCAGCTCTTTAACGGGCTTACCGTAACGCTTCTGTAGTGCTGTCACTGTTGTAGCCAACGCCGATTCACTATGTGTTTGCACCGTTGGATTCAGGCTAGTGAAAACTCTTAACCCTTCTGAATTGAGCACCTCCTCTGGGTACTCCTCCCGCAATTGTCGTTTAACGAGATCCAAATACGCGGGGTAGGCGCCTTTATGTAAGCTGCGCTGTTTTACAATGCCTAGCGGACGTTTCTCTGCATCCAAACGCGCTTTCATACTAATAACGCCCTGCTCCTGCAAGACTTTTAACACAAGATCCCGACGCCCCTTAGCCCTTTTGGGGTGCCGCCTAGGATCATAATAGGAGGGGCCTTTAACGAGGCCAGCGAGCAACGCAACCTGATGTAATTTAAGCTCATTAATCGGTTGCGCAAAATAGTACTGACTCGCCAACCCAAAGCCATGAACCGCACGGGAACCGGCCTGACCCAGATAGACCTCATTGAGGTAGGCCTCTAGAATTTCATCTTTGCTGTAATGAAAATCCAGTAAAACTGCCATCGGAAGTTCCATCAGCTTACGGGCCAATGTGCGATCTGACGTCAAATAAAAGTTCTTAATTAATTGCTGCGTTAAGGTACTCCCCCCTTGAATAAAGCGCCCAGCTTTAACATTCACCACCATCGCTCTAGCGATGCCTTTAAGCGAGATACCAAAATGGTTGTAGTACTCTCTATCCTCTATTTGAATAAGCGCCGACAACAACGCTTCGGGGGCTTGATCTAACCGAATAAGGTCGCGATCTTCGTTATCTTTCGGATAAATACCGCCAATAAGAATAGGTTCTAAACGGCTTAATGAAACATTTTTGCCCCGCTCATCCCTAATGGACATCAATTGGTTACCGCTAAAGTTAAGCATTAACTTTCGAGGCGGCTCATCACTATCGGGAAAACTAAACCCACGGGTATGAACCCGTGCCCGACTGGACGCCCATTCAACCATGCCCGGACGGTCTGCTCGGTTTACAAAGCGATAACCCAGACCTTTTAATTCCTGTTTTAACGCTGCACGATCCAATACTTGCCCTGCGTACAGCTCTAACGGGCGCGCATACACTTTTGCCGGTAGCGCCCAACGTTTTCCTTCAAATTTATTTTTTACCTGCATATCCAGATAAATTAAGCCAATACCGCCTAAAACCAGGCCTAACAGGGATATTTTCAACAGCAGAAATAGTATCTTTTTCAAGAAACTGCGAGGTTTTTTCGATGATCTACCTCGACTTGATGACTTTGGTGCTCTCTTTTTTGCCATTCGCTAAGTATAATGCCTGTCCCGGGGGCTAGCGCAAACGCGGCTAACCAGACCCAATAAATTATTTAGAACCTTTATGACGCTGCTAGATTCTCTACAAAAATCTGATTTCTATCCACACCCGGTTGAAAAAATCGAGTTGATAGAAACCCACATCTCCTGGCTTATCTTAACAGGCACTTATGCCTATAAGATTAAAAAGCCTGTGGATTTTGGTTTTCTGGATTTTACCACGCTCGTTAAGCGACAGCACTTCTGTGAAGAGGAGCTGCGCCTTAATCAGCGTCTTGCGCCTGACATTTACCAGCGCGTGATCGCCATCGGCGGGACTGAAGCGCACCCTATCTTTGATATTGACGATAATGAATTAGCGATAGAATACGCGGTACAGATGTATCAATTCGATACAGAACAGCGTCTTGACCTACTTTTAGAAAACCAGCGTTTCGAAGCCAGCTGGATCGATACACTGGCTGAACAGGTGGCAGAATTTCATGGTATCGTTCCGATCGTCGCCCAGGATAGCCCTTGGGGCGAACCGGATACTATCTGGGAAGTCGTTGCGGACAACTTCACCCATATACTCAATACCTTAGCGCCTACCAACTTAGATGATTGCGACAAAGTACAACAACTATCTATGTTTATTGCGCAGCGTTTCCGCAAGTTAACACCCCTCATGCAGCAGCGGAAACTTGAAGGCCATGTACGTGAATGTCATGGTGACTTACACCTATCCAACATCACGCTTTATAACGGCGAACTGCGCCTTTTTGACTGCATCGAGTTCAATTTACAGTTTCGCTGGATCGATACCATCAGCGACTTAGCCTTTCTCCTGATGGATTTAGAAGCCAACGGTGAATTTCGCTGGGCGAACCGTTGCCTCAATCGCTATTTAGAGATCAGCGGTGATTACCAAGCCCTACCCCTGCTAAATTTCTACAAAGCATACCGCTCAATGGTACGCGCTAAAGTTGCCGTGTTAGGCGATATGCACGACATGGCCAGTTTACGACGTTATCTGCGTTTAACCGACTATTACGTACGTAAACCTAAACCCACCCTGTTTCTAATGCACGGTGTATCCGGTAGCGGGAAAAGCCATTTAAGCCAGCAACTGGTCGATACAACCGACACCATTAGAATTAGATCTGATGTAGAACGTAAACGCCTCTTTAGGGAGTTGAGCCTGAGGGGTGAAAAACTAGAACTCTACAGCCCAAAAATGAACGCGCATACCTTTAACTTGCTGTTTGATACGAGCTCAAAGCTATTGCATAACGGGTATTCGGTTATTGTTGACGCCACCTTCATTCGACAGCGCACCCGACAAAGCTATATTGATCTCGCTAAAAAGCGCGGCATTCCTATCAGAATCATTAGCTGCCAATGCGAACAAAAGTTAATAGAAGCTCGCTTAAAACGTCGCGAAATAGAGGGTAATGACGCCTCTGACGCGGATATTTCGGTGATGCAAGAACAGCAGCAGCATGAACAACCTCTAACACCTGAAGAAGAAAACATCACCGTTGTGGTAGAAACCGATGATGATGACGCGATCAACCGTTTATTAGAGCAACTAAGAATACAGGAAGTGATTTTTTAATGATCAAGCTGTGCTCAACATCTGATATACCTGAAGGCGGCGCCAAGGGGTTTGAGGTCCAAGGAAAAAAACTGGTCGCCCTCAATTACCGTGATCAGATCTATATCTACGAAAATAGCTGCCCCCACCGTAGTATTCCTTTGGAATGGCAACCCGATCAGTTCTTAGATTATGAGAAAACCTTTATTCAATGCGCCACCCACGGAGCCCTATTCAAAATAGATACAGGGGAATGTATTGCAGGGCCTTGCGTAGACGACCAGTTAAATAAAATAGAGCACCGATGCCAAGGTGATGAGATCTACATCTGCCTTTAACCCACCTAATCCAATACGACCGTCAATTCACGCACAAGACTGATCGCCGTTTCACTAATCTCTGCGCCATAGGCCATCACCTCAACACCCGCCGCCTTAGCCTCTCGTAGCAAACGCCCATATTCAGGATCAATCTGATCCGCTGGACTCACTGTGTTAATACCGGTGTGAGGAACACAAAACAACATAACAGCTCGGTCCCCTTGCGCAACCATCGCCATCAACTCCCGCAAATGTTTAGCGCCCCGTGCGGTCACCGCATCAGGAAAGCGTCCGCAGTTAGCCTCCTCTAACAAGGTAACATTCTTAACCTCGATCCAAACACGACCTTTATCGGAGTCCTCCAGCAGCAGGTCGATCCGGCTATTTTCACCGTACTTAACCTCCTGCCGCATGGAGGCATACCCCTGCAACGGTTGAATCGTGCCGTTTTCGATAGCCTCTTTAACCAACTTATTCGCGCGCCCTGTATTGATGCAAGCAAGGTATTGCCCTTGCACCTCAACCAACTCCCAGCCTAAAGGGTATTTTCGCTTTTCGTTCTTACTATCCAGCACCCATACCTTACTACCAGCATCTGCGCAGTTTTTCATTGACCCCGTATTAGGGCAATGAACCGTTACCGCTTCACCATTATCGAGCACGATATCAGCAAGAAATCGTTTATAGCGTTTCACCAGCCGACCTTGAATCAGGTTATCTAACTTCATGCCCCTTTAATCCTTTTCTCTAATCGCGCTAACGCCAGCTCTATTCGATCAAGGCCGGTGGTATAGGAAAAGCGGATATATTCATTACAACGATGGTGACCAAAATCTAAGCCTGGCGTCGTTGCAATGTGGTCCTCTTCCAAGAGGGACCAGCAATAATCAAAGGTATTATCCGTCAAGTGCTGAGCACCCGCATACACATAGAATGCACCTTCAGGCATCACAGGGATTGAAAAACCCAATGCTCGTAAACCATTAACCAATACATTTCGCCGCACCCTAAACTGCTCTTTTCGCGTTTCGAACAGAGCGATGGTATCAGGTTCAAACGCTGCTAATGCCGCATACTGAGACACCGTATGGGGGGAGATCATTAAATTTTGCGCCAACTTTTCTAACTCCGGTGCGGCATCTGACGGTGCCACTAACCAGCCTAAACGCCACCCTGTCATACCAAAATATTTAGAAAAACTGTTAATCACAAACGCATCTGGATCAATTGACAGAACTGACGAGGTCGCGCCCTCGTAGGTCAAACCGTGATAAAGCTCATCAACCACCAGCGCACCTTTTTTCTCTCTGACCACATCAGCAATGGCTGCTAACGCCTCATCACTTACGATCGCACCGGTAGGGTTAGCAGGCGATGCGAGCAGCACCCCAACGGTTTCAGATTGCCAGTGCTGTTCCACTAAATCCGCATTCAGTTGAAAATTCTGTTCCGCCTCCACCGGTACAAGCTGGGAGTGAGCATTCAAAAAACGCAGAAACTGTCGATTACAGGGATAACCGGGATCAGCCATCATAAAGCCGTCACCCGCATCAGCCAGCAACGAAAAAACCATGAGCAGTGCGCTTGAGGCCCCCGTCGTCACAATGATCCGCTCAGGTGAAATATCTAACCCATATTGACGCTTATACCACTGACTAATCGCCGTCCGCAGTTCGGGGATGCCCGCTGCGGGGGTATATTGCGTAAGTCCTTTATCTATCGCAGCTTTAGCGGCATCAGCGATAGCCGGCGCAGTGGCAAAATCCGGTTCGCCCGCCTCCATATGAACCACGTCAAACCCAGCGGCATCTAGCTGTTTAGCCCGCTTTAAAAGATCCATTACTTTAAACGTTTCTATCTCAGAAACGCGCTTCGAAGGGTGAAAAGCCATATTTATTCCTGGTTGCGGCCTAAAATAAGTTAAGTATACCTATATTCAACGACGTAATAATTAAAACCAAGGCGCAAGCCCTTGTTTATAAGGGCTAAGGCAGAGACAAAGCCTGATTTATTGCCTTTAGGGGCCTATTGAATAAATTTAGGGCTAGCACAACGGCAACGCATCTGGTAATTTGCCTGCCTTTCATGCTAAATGCATTTCTTGCATTAATAACACGGACAAGTGAAGTCATCCTAATGATGACTTACGTAAAAGAGTGAGGCAGCGCTTATGCCAAACAAGAGCGAATCTTTCACACATTTTGATCCTTACCCGATTACTGAAGGTGAGGAGTACATGAATGAGAAGCACAAAGACCACTTCCGCAACATTCTTGGGGCTTGGAAACAAGAACTAATGGAAGAGGTGGACAGCACTATTCACCATTTACGTGAAGAGCCATCCAACTTTGCTGACCCAAGTGACCGAGCTAGCCAGGAAGAGGAATTCAGCCTCGAACTTCGCACTCGTGACCGTGAACGCAAGTTGATCAAAAAAATCAATGAATCGCTAGATCTTATCGATGACGATGATTATGGATACTGCGATGCATGTGGCATTGAGATCGGTATCCGCCGGCTTGAAGCTCGCCCAACGGCATCACTTTGCATCGATTGCAAAACGCTGGCCGAGATCAAAGAAAAGCAGCTTGGTCGCTAATCCACTATAGAGCCAGCCCAATGCTGGCTCTTTAGGATCTACCTTGTGGCCTATATCGGTCGATTTGCCCCATCCCCTACAGGGCCTCTTCATTTTGGCTCGCTCATCGCCGCGCTCGCTAGTTTTTTAGACGCGCGCGCTAATCATGGCCAATGGTTACTCCGCATTGAGGATCTCGATCCGCCCCGTGAACAGGCTGACGTAAAAGCGCAGTTCCCAGCCGTTTTATCCAAATTCGGCCTCTATTGGGATGGTGAAATATGCCGACAAAGCGATCGCCATCATGCGTATCAAGACGTGCTAGAACACCTTTTAGCTCAGCACCAAGCTTATCGCTGCAACTGTTCTCGCAAAGAGATTTTAGCCCGATGCGGCAGTACTCTATACGACCGTCACTGCTTATATCACCCCCCTAGCGCAGAAGCGCAATGTGCCATTCGGGTCAAATTTGACAACATGCCACGTCATTTTAACGATACGATCCAAGGCAGATACATCAGCCCCAATAGCAGTGGAGGTGATTTTGTTGTGTATCGACGCGATCACTTATACGCTTACTTACTCGCGGTTGTGGTTGATGATTACCATCAGGGGGTAACGCACGTGGTTCGAGGGTCTGATCTTTTAGCGGAAACAACACGACAGATACATCTACAACAAGTGCTTGGCTACCCAACACCCACCTATGCCCATATTCCTGTGGCCAATAACCCACAAGGGCAAAAACTCAGCAAACAGACATTTGCACCCGCCTTAACCTTAGATGACACGGTGCCTCTGTTGTTCAAAGCGCTTCTTTTTTTAGACCAACAGCCGCCTACCGAACTATTAGAGGCAAGCCGTGATGAGATTATTCGCTGGGGCATCGAACATTGGCAGATAGACCGAGTTAGCCCAACCTTAGCTAAACCTGTAGAACTGAGTAAATAGGCTATGTATTTTCATCGATTACTGATACTGCTTATTCTCATGCTTTATTTAGTTGTCCCACTGGTCATCGATAGCTGGCAAAGTATCGATGCACCGTGGTACCTCCCTTACATTATTTGGCTAGCCATCATATTGATCGCTTTTTTGGTTGAGAGGGAACGCACCGATGTTTAGCTTACCGTCACTGATATTGATCGGCGTTGCTTACCTCCTGTTTTTATTTGGGACCGCCTATTTAACAGAACGTGGCGTACTGCCTAAAAAACTTGTTCGTCACCCTCTAACCCATGTACTTTCGATCGGTGTATACGCCAGTGTTTGGACATTCTACGGCGCATTCAGCCTAGCCAAAGAGTCGGGATACAGCTTTTTCGGCTCTTACTTCGGCCCCGTACTGACCTTTCTATTAGCACCGGCGTTATTAATTCCTATTCTACGTATCACGCGCACATATCAATTAAGTTCACTGCCCGATCTATTTGCCTTCCGGTTTAGAAGCGGATCGGTTGGTACCCTTACTGCGTTGATTTCCGTCTTCGCCACTCTGCCTATGCTGTCCATACAGATACAGGCCGTGTCCGATACACTGTACATCCTTAACGATCAATTCAGTGCTGACCAGATCAGCGTTGGATTCTGTTTTATTATCGCCCTCTTCTCGATTTTATTTGGTGCCAGGCATGCCTCACTCAGAACCAATCATCGTGGTTTAATGGTGGCGATGGCAGTTGAGTCCGTCATAAAGCTGAGCGCGCTGCTCATCATTGCGGGCTTCGCCATTTTTGGCATTCTCGGCGGCATCGGCGAAACAGGAAGCTTTATCACCCAACACCCTGAGATTGTCGAGCAGCTAAAAACACCCGTTAATAGTGAAGCTTGGCGTACGCTCATATTGGCGTTTTTTGCTGCCACAATTGTCATGCCCCATACCTTTCACATGCTGTTTACTGAAAATTCCTCAGATGAAACGCTCTATAAAGCGACCTGGGCGATGCCCCTTTTCTTACTCTTACTCGCCTGTTCCGTACCACCGATTATTTGGGCGGGCCAATCCTTAAACGTAGGTGGCGACCCGCAGTTCATCATCTTAAACATAGGATTGATGCTGGACTCCTCTTGGTTAACCGTCATCGCCTTTATTGGTGGGCTATCGGCAGCCAGTGGCATCATGATTGTCGCCACCGTTGCGCTCGCCTCCATGCTGCAAAACCATGTCATTTTACCGCTTATCCCAAAACCTAAAACGTCTCGCTTTTATGCACGTTTACTCTGGCTAAGACGTATTCTAATTATGGCGATGATCTTAGGCAGTTATCTCTTTTACCGCCTGATAGGTAACCACTTCGATCTTCATCAAATGGGCATCGTCGCCATTGTGGCCTTTTTGCAATTTTTACCCGGATTGCTTGTTACGCTTTTTTGGCAGCACGCAAACCGCTGGGGACTACTGCTGGGTTTAATATCAGGTATGGGAATCTGGTTATTTAGTATGTTAATCCCTGTATTGAGCGCATCACCCCTAGAAACACTCCCGTTCAATATCAATAACAGTAACTGGGATCATATCGCCATCCTGTCGTTATTAGTCAACACCGCAGTTATGACCATTGTTTCCCTCTTTACGCCTCAATCATCCGAGGAATCCCAAGCGGCCCAAGCCTGCTTAATGAATGCGCTGCAAAAAACAAACACAACCAACCTCCGCGCTTCACGCATCAGCGATTTCACCGAGATGCTCGCATCTAGACTGGGGCGAAAAGCAGCAGAGAGAGAAGTTCAGCAAGCGCTGGATAGCATGAACATTCATCCAGACAGTATTCGCCCCGTTGACCTACTGCGCTTAAGAGCAATGTTAGAAAACAACCTCTCAGGCCTGCTAGGCCCAGTAGAGGCCGCGGCTTTACTGGAGCCGATTGACCGTCCAGCAGACCCTATGGGGGTCGGTTTCAAAGCCAGTAATGTGCACTTAATTGAAAATCAATTGGAAGACTATCAATTACAGCTCACAGGCCTTGCTGCTGAACTTGATGAGATGCGACGCTATCACCGTTTAACACTGCAAAAACTACCGATAGGTGTCTGCACCTTAGATACGGAAGGTCAGGTACTATTCTGGAACCATGAGATGGAGCGTTTAACCCATATACTCAACGAAGAGGTGATCGGCAGTGCCCTAAGCAGTAACAGCAACCCGTGGAGCGAAGTGCTCGAACAGTTTGTTGACGCGCCTATAGACCACCAGCTAGGACAAAAACTTATTATTGATGGGCACACCCATTGGTTTAGCCTCCATAAATCTATTCTTAAAGAGCGTAGAGATATAGGCATGGTTATTCTTTTGGAAAATGACACCGACACCAAAAACATGCAAGACAAGCTCGCCCATAATGAACGCTTAGCCTCCATTGGGCGCTTTGCTGCCGGTGTTGCCCATGAGATAGGTAACCCTGTTACCGGGATCGCCTGCTTAGCGCAAAATTTAAAACTCGAAACAGACAACCCTTACATTTTGGAAACCGGTGATCAGATCGTTGATCAAACTAAGCGTATCAGCCGCATAGTACAATCACTGGTACGTTTCGCTCATGCTGGACGACCAGAAGCCGACCGTGAGCAACTCCCTGTTTCCCTCGCCCAGTGCGCAGAAGAAGCGATCCACCTCCTCTCACTGGACAGTCACGGTAAGCATTTACAGTACATCAACCAGATCCCCGACAACTTAAGAATTGTCGGAGACCCTCAGCAGATGCATCAAGTGTTTGTTAACCTGTTACAAAATGCCAGTGACGCGTCAAAAAATCAGGATAAAATCTGGCTGGAAGCCGAGGAAACAACAGAGACCGTCATTTTACGTGTGACCGATGAAGGCAGCGGCATAACCGACGAATCGAAAGAGCGTCTATTTGAGCCCTTCTTTACAACAAAAGACCCAGGCCAAGGGACAGGTTTAGGACTATCATTAGTCTATAACATAATTGAAGAGCATTATGGTAGTATTGAGATACTAAGCCCTGCCAACAACAAACAGAAGAAAGGCACTCAAGTGGCAATAACGCTCCCGCGCCTGAGATGGACAGAAGATCCTGACCGCGCGAGATAGTGGGATGTAAGGTAGAGAGCTTATGAGTCGAATTCTGATTGTAGAAGATGAAGCTATTATTCGAGCCGCATTACGCAGGCTGCTCGAAAAAAACAACTTTGAAGTGGAGGATGCCGCATCGGTTGATGAAGCCACCCGTCGCTTTAAATTAGAAGATTTCAATCTCATCATTAGCGACCTCCGCTTGCCGGGTGCGCCAGGCACCGACCTTATCGAACTGGCCAAATCCGTACCGGTCCTCATTATGACGAGCTATGCGAGCCTACGCTCCGCAGTGGACGCGATGAAACTAGGCGCGGTTGACTATATAGCGAAACCTTTTGATCACGACGAGATGCTCCTCGCCGTTAGAAGCATTCTTGACGGCAAAACAAACAACCCCGTCCAAGCTAACACCTTACAAACGAACACAAATGCCGGCCAAACGCATATTTTAGGTTCTTGCGCTGCTATGCAAGAGCTAGCCAAGCGCATTACAAAAATCGCACGCACCCATGCAACCGTACTCATTCAAGGCGAATCTGGCACCGGTAAAGAGCTCGCCGCACGCTCAATCCATGAGCAAAGCGACCGCGCACATATACCCATGATCTCGGTTAACTGTGCCGCCATACCCGAAAGCTTAATTGAATCGGAACTATTTGGTCATGAAAAAGGCGCGTTTACCGGCGCTAATGTTGGCCGCAGCGGCTTACTCGAAGCCGCTGATGGTGGAACCCTATTCCTCGACGAGATTGGTGAACTTCCTCTTGAGGCGCAAGCTCGCTTGTTACGTTTTCTTCAGGAAGGTGAGATACGTCGCGTAGGTTCAGTTCATTCAAAGAAAGTCGATGTCCGCCTTATTGCAGCGACCCATAGAAACCTAAAAGAACTGGCCAAACAAAACCAATTCCGAGAAGACCTCTACTACCGTCTTTATGTTATGGAGTTGCGCATTCCACCATTAAGAGAGCGTGACTCAGACATTTTAGAGATCGCCGATCAGATGCTGGTTAATGCATGCCGACGCATGAACGTCACTAACTACCATTTCTCTCACGAAGCTAGACAGGCCATGAGCACCTACCGCTGGCCCGGCAATGTGCGAGAATTAGAAAATGCCATTGAGCGTGCGGTTATTCTCGCCGAAGGCTCCCTGATCACATTAGATGTATTAGGCCTCGACATACCTAAAGCATCCCTTGATGAACTGGAAACACAGTTCGCCGCACGCATCCCCGAACCGGACGCTACGCTTAGCACCGAAGAACAAGCTAATTTATCCCTAGACGATTATTTCCAACGTTTTGTCATAGAAAATCAAGACAAACTTAGCGAAACAGAGCTTGCGAAGAAACTCGGGGTAAGCCGAAAGTGCTTATGGGAGCGCCGTCAAAAATTAGGCATTCCACGCAAAAGCAAAAAGCAAGCAAACTTATTATAATTCAATTAGATAAAAGTCTAACAACCATAACAACAAGGTAACAACCAAGGTGTTACCTTACTACCCACACAGCAACACCTAAGCGTAACAACCAGTAACAATATCAGTACCAAAGTAGGTGATCCAAAAGCACAAAAATAATAACACCATGTTTTAAAAGGGTTTTTAAAACATGGCACATGTCATGCACTATATTAGTTCGAAAACAAAAAGAAGCACGCTTTAAAAACTAGACCACTAATAAAAATAAAAACTGGAATTAGATTTTAAAAGCACCCGCCTCGAATAAAAATAATAATGAGGTTTAGTAAAGCTGATCGTAGCTAAGTTGTAACGATCTAAAAGGCTCTTAGAAAAAATAACAACAAGCTAAGAAACACATATAGCCGTTGTTACCTGAGATGCGGTCAGCTATTCCATCCCCTCCTCTTGTTTTACTCTATAATTGAAAACACCTAATACTCCCATTATACCCTCTATCAATGATATGATTGCGCACCCGATTTTTTTATAGGGACACGGCTAAAAGGATCGTTAAGATTTAATATCCTTCAGATACACCTAGCCTGTAGGCCCTCATATTAGATTATTCAATTTGTACTAAAATAGGCACCACATTGCTTAAAACCATTAGCAAAGCGCTGGGTAAAGTATTCCGCAGCAACCCACACTCTAAAAACGATGACGGCACTCTCTCTCCCTCGTCAATGATTACCGAGGCCAAACGGCACAGAGTATCAGAAGAAGAGCATAAAATTCCGCGTCGGCTTCTAGACGATAACGCCTTAAAAGTAGCCTATCGTCTACAAGATGCCGGTTATGACGGATTCCTCGTCGGTGGCTGCATACGCGACTTACTGCTGAATAAAAAACCTAAAGATTTTGATGTTGCAACCAATGCTCACCCAGAGGAAGCCGCCGAGTTATTTCGTCGGGGCCGACTTATCGGGCGTCGCTTTAAGCTTGTTCACGTCCGTTATGGTCGTGACCTAATAGAAGTTGCAACGTTTAGAGCCAGTCATGATAGCCAACCAGAAGATGGCTCAGGTGAGCAATGCGATAGCGGCATGATCCTGCGCGATAACGTATATGGCACCATTGAAGATGACGCTCTACGCCGAGACTTCACCGTTAATGCTTTATATTATTGCCCTAAAGACCATTGCGTATATGACTTTACCAGCGGCTTTGACGACCTGAAGAACGGTGTACTTCGTATGATTGGCGATCCTGAAGATCGTTACAAAGAGGACCCTGTTCGCATGCTGAGGGCTGCGCGTTTTGCCGCTAAGCTAGACTTCACCATTGAGCCTGCGTCTGAGCGTCCAATCCCTGCATTAGCGCCTATGCTCAAACGTATAGCGCCTGCACGCTTATTTGATGAGACATTAAAGCTCTTCCAATCAGGCCACGCACTCCAGTCTTACCAACAACTACGCCGCCTTGAACTGTTTGAACCTATTTTCTCTCAGGTCCAGACCTTGTTAGACGATCCTCACTTAGATATGCCTCTTGAGCGACTCATTGAGAATGCGTTAAAAAATACCGACCGACGTCTTGCACAAAGAAAAAGCGTAACCCCGGCCTTTCTTTTCGCCGCTATTCTTTGGTATCCCACGCAAAAACGGATGCAACAGTTAATGCGAGAGCAAAAGATGCCACCGCTACCTGCGCTACATGAAGCTGCAAACCAAGTGATTGCAGAACAGGTACGCTCCACAGCGATTCCGCGCCGCTTTTCTACACCGATTCGTGAAATCTGGGAGATGCAGTTACGTCTACCTCGCCGTCAAGGCCATCGGGCACATCGCTTAATGGAGATGCCAAGATTCCGCGCCGCCTACGACCTACTTCTACTGCGAGAAAACAGCGGAGAGCAGCTCGACGGATTAAGCCAGTGGTGGACCGATTTCCAGAATGCAAACACAGAAGCCCAAAGCGAGATGCTAAACGGCTTAGACAAGATCGACAAACCTCGTCGTTCTCGTCGTAAAAAACCGAATAAGCCAAGAAAAGAACGTTCAGGTAATGAAAGCTAAATTTCGTTGTTTTATTGGCTTAGGAAGTAATTTAGACAACCCCATAAGCCAGGTTTCAAATGCCTTAAGCGAATTAGCGGCACTCGATCACTGCACGCTAATTACCGCATCCTCCTTATATGCCTCGGCACCGGTTGGCCCCCAAGACCAACCGGATTTTATTAATGCCGTGGCAGAAATTGAAACAGACTTACCCCCCGAGGCTTTGCTCGACCAACTGCAAGGGTTAGAGCAAAAGCATCGACGCATTCGGGAGCGACATTGGGGGCCGAGGACACTCGACCTCGATATTCTGCTTTATGATCAACAGATCATAAATACTGAACGCCTTAAAGTTCCACACCCTTATATGCACGAACGTAGCTTCGTTCTATACCCCTTAGCGGAAATTGACCCAAACCTTACTACGCCAAAAGGCTTACCTTTGTCTGCACTATTAACAGCATGTCCTATGGGCAGCCTGATAAAGATATAGGTATAATCGCGCCAACGCGTAACCTTAGGAAGCGAATTCCATGAGCAAAATAACTCTGCACACATTGTCATCAATGAAAAAAGCTAGCGAGAAATTCGCAGTGCTTACAGCCTATGATGCGTGTTTTTCACACCTGATTAGTGCTGCGGGAACTGAAGTCATTCTAGTCGGCGACTCATTAGGCATGGTGCTCCAGGGCAATGACAGCACACTTCCTGTGACCATTGAAGAGATGGCCTATCACACACAAGCCGTAGCACGAGGCAATCAGGGCAGTCTAATCATGGCGGATCTTCCTTTCATGAGCTATTCAACCCCCGAGCAAGCGATGGACAGTTCTGCCGCACTCATGCAAGCGGGCGCGAATATGGTAAAACTTGAAGGGGGCGCATGGCTCGCTGATACCGTGTCTATGCTGGCAGAGCGCGGTATTCCCGTCTGCGCTCATTTAGGCCTAACACCACAAACCGTAAATAAGCTTGGCGGTTATCGCGTTCAAGGACGTGATAGCGAAAGCGCAAAACAGATGCTTAGCGATGCCGCATTATTACAAGATGCGGGCGCCAGCATTATTTTACTTGAGTGTGTTCCGTCACTGTTAGCCAAAGAGATTACACTTGCACTCGATGTTCCCGTTATCGGCATAGGTGCGGGCGCAGACACTGATGCACAAGTATTAGTGATGCACGATATGCTTGGGATAACACCCGGCCGAAGCCCTAAATTTGTAAAAAACTACATGCAAAATGCTGACAGCATTGAAGCAGCGATCTCTCTGTATATTCAAGAGGTTAAAGATGGCTCCTTCCCCGCTCAGGAACACGGATTCGAATAAGTATGCAAACGATACACTCTATAGCCGAATTAAGAGCTGCGCTTAAACAAGAGCGCGCGCAAGGCAAACGTATAGGCTTTGTCCCAACCATGGGCAACCTGCACGAAGGCCATCTACAACTGATCGATCAAGCAAAAAAATGCAGCGATATTGTTGTTTCATCAATTTTTGTTAACCCACTGCAGTTTGGCGCAGGTGAGGACCTAGACAGTTACCCTCGCACCCTTGCGGCGGATCAACAGAAGTTATCATCACGTGGATGCAATTACCTTTTTGCGCCAACGGATGCTGAGGTTTATCCACACGGGCGAGAAGCACAAACCCAAGTTGAAGTCCCCGTCATCTCAGAGATGTATTGTGGCATCACACGACCGGGGCATTTCCGTGGCGTCGCTACCGTTGTCTGTAAGCTTTTCGGCATGGTGCAGCCGGATGTTGCGATCTTTGGTGAAAAAGATTTTCAGCAATTGATGGTTATTCGTCGTATGACTGAAGACCTAAGCCTACCTGTCGAAATCCAGGGCGCTCCGATTGCCCGCAACGAAAAGGGGCTAGCCTTAAGCTCCCGTAACGGCTACTTAACGCCTGAGGAGCTAGAGGTCGCACCGACACTGCAGCAAACGCTACAAACCGCTAAAGCGGCGCTTCTCAGTGGCAGTAAAGCCTTTGCCGATATAGAAGAGCAGGCCCAAGCGACCCTTGAAGCGGTGGGCTTCAAACGAGACTACTATCAGATCTGCCGCCGCGCTGATTTACAACCGGCTACCGACACAGATCATGAAATCGTTATTTTAGCTGCTGCTTATATAGGAGCAGCACGTCTGATTGATAACATCCAAATTGATCTATAAGCATCGCTTCCGAGCGAGACCCCTCGCTCGGAAGTCTCTGAATTAATTTACTTTTCAGCAATAAAAATCACAAAATCCTCTCTTTTTGCCGCAGTGCACAACATTCCATCATCAACGTAAGTCTTATAAGCCCCCTACTTTCGCGGCTTGACAAGCAGGGCATTGGTCACGCAGACTGCAAGGACGATGAATTCCTGCAATGCAATAAAAACAATATGAATAATATTGCTGCATAGAAAAACGGTTTTTAAACCAGTCATGCACTTATGGAATGACAGATAAAGGTTTTTGTATAAATGCCGCTTTTCACTTGAAATAATCAAGTCATATCTATGACTTATCATCATCGTGAATGAATTTTGTACATAGCTAAGCTAAGAGGCATTTCGAATGCGTGACGTTGTAATTGTTGCTGCGGGCCGTACCGCAGTTGGTACTTTTGGTGGTTCCCTTTCTAAAATCGCTGCATCTGATCTAGGTGCGACAGTAATCAAAGGCTTAATCGAGAAAATTAACTTAGATCCAAATCAAGTAGACGAAGTTATTTTAGGCCAAGTTTTAACAGCGGGTTGTGGTCAAAACCCAGCACGCCAAGCAACCCTCAATGCAGGGCTGCCAAATTCTGTATCTGCACTTACGATCAACAAAGTATGTGGATCTGGTCTAAAAGCGATTCAGATGGCTACACAGGCTATCCGTTGTGGTGATGCTGACATCATTATTGCGGGCGGTCAGGAAAACATGAGCGCGTCTCCACACGTTTTACCCAACTCCCGTAATGGTGCACGCATGGGTGATTGGAAAATGGTCGATACCATGATCAAAGACGGCCTTTGGGATGCGTTCAATGATTACCACATGGGTATCACTACTGAAAACATTGTAGAAAAATACGGTTTCACCCGTGAAGAACAAGATGCTTTCGCATCTGCCTCTCAGAACAAAGCTGAAGCAGCGGTAACTGAAGGCCGCTTTAAGGATGAGATCATCCCTGTAACGATTCCACAGCGCAAAGGCGATCCAATCGTTTTTGATACGGATGAGCAGCCACGTTTTGGTTGCACGCCAGAAGCGCTTGCTAAACTACGCCCTGCCTTCAAAAAAGATGGCACAGTAACAGCGGGTAACTCCTCAACAATTAATGATGGCGCTGCAGCTGTGATCGTATGTTCAGCAGAGAAAGCAGCTGAATTAGGCCTTCCAGTTCTTGCCACTGTCAAAGCCTATGCATCTGCCGGTGTTGATCCAGCAATTATGGGTACAGGCCCTATCTGCGCAACTCAAAAAGCACTTGAAAAAGCTGGCTGGAGCGTTGGTGACCTTGACCTAGTTGAAGCGAACGAAGCTTTTGCTGCTCAAGCGATGTCTGTAAACAAAGACCTTGGTTGGGATACAGATAAAGTTAACGTTAACGGCGGCGCAATCGCATTGGGTCACCCAATCGGTGCTTCTGGTTGCCGTGTATTCGTCAGCCTTCTCCATGAAATGGCTCGACGCGATGCGAAGAAAGGCCTAGCGACACTCTGTATTGGTGGCGGTATGGGTACAGCATTAGCCGTTGAACGTAGCTAATAGCGATAAGAGGGGTTAATTAACACCCCTCCCTTAAATAAAAAAAACCGCAGTTATCTGCGGTTTTTTATTGGATTTTCACTCACTAGGCTTCTGCGATCGCGCCCTTACCAACCCCTTCATACGCTTTAACCATCACCCGATCATTGGGGTAACTTAACTTGATCTGCTTAGCCAGATGCGAGGCAATTAATTCCACCGTAGAATCCGTATCGATGACATAACAAACCCGAGCAGGCAAACTAATTTCAAAGCGCCCCTGCGGGGCTTGGTAAGCATATTGATGTTCATCATCACTCTGGGAGGTCACATGGGACGCTGAGCCTATGTATATATCTTTAAACCGTGCCGCCCATTCCGCCTCTAGGGATGCATCCCGTTGCCCATTAATGAACAACTCAATTTTAGAACGATGGCCATGGGCAATGCGCTGACAATTACCATCATGCTTCTGTAAGCCATGACTGTAATGATAAAAAGCCCCATCAATTTTTTCCGGTACAAAGCGAATAGTTAAGCCCTTAACTTCGCCGGGAAACAACTCAAGTAATTTTCCCTGACACCACTCCGCCAGCGTCGCTTCGTTAATCTCAGCCATACCCACTAAACAGATAGCCGCTTCAGGTGAGCGACAAGAGAAGCGCTCACCATTAGGGTAGGCCCACTCAACCGCGGTATAACCCGCATCAACGTTATACACCAACTCTGACAGCCCCGTCGGCACAACCAACGCATGGTCAATCCAAAGATCAAACCACTTTTTAACTTCTTTTTTAACAATACCAAAATCACAAATCATACCTTGATCATTCAAGCTACCATCAAGCTCCAACTGAACAAGCCACGACTCCCCCAATAGACCTCGTTGAGGGTGCAAATAGGAAAAATCTACATTGGTAAGGTTATCTACAAACAATTTCACAAGCGGGCTCCACGGTTAAGGCGCGTATATTAGCCTAAAATGCGCAGGTAAAAAACGCCGTAGGCTGTAGGGGATAAGCTCCTTCAGATATAATAGCTGCTTTATTGCACGCTTCACTCACTGAGTTACTAAAAAAGTACCTACATGCGCCTAGATAAATACCTGTCCCAGTCTTCCGGTTTTTCTCGCAAAGAGGTTCGCCGCTTCCTTAAAACAGGCGAGGTCACATTAAATGGAGAAGAGGTAACCAACCCCGCTCTACATATCAATGAGACCGAAGATGAGATCTACCTCAGCGGCTACCCGTTAGACGCCCCTGGGGAAAAATACCTTATGCTGAATAAACCCCTAGGCTGCGTTTGCGCTAATGAGGATGGTACTCACCCTACCGTTTTAAGCTTTATTGATCTACCTAGAGCCAATGAGCTCACTATCTGTGGCCGCTTAGATGTAGATACCACCGGCCTTGTTTTAATTACCACTGATGGCCAATGGGCCCACAGAATAACATCACCTAAACATAAAACAGGGAAGCTCTACCAAGTGGTCACTGCCGACCCGATTCCTGAAGATGCGATAGAAAAGTTTGCGAAAGGACTGACACTCATCAACGACAACGTGCGTACTAAACCTGCAGACTTAACACTTATTAGTAGCCACGAAGCCGAAGTCGTTTTAACTGAGGGACGTTACCACCAAGTTAAACGCATGTTCGCAGCCATTGGTAACAAAGTAGAAGCGCTACACCGCGCAAAAATAGGCCAAATCGAACTCGATGAAGAGTTAGAACTGGGTGAATATCGTTTTTTAACTGACGAAGAGATTAACAGCATCCGATGAGTGATTCCGCCTTTCCTCTGCTCGCTCCCTATATAAAGAGCGCAACAACAAAAAGCCTTTGGCTAGCCGATGAAAATTTTCTCGACGCTAACTTACCGCCCAATGACGCAGTGATCTGTATTACCAACCGAATAGATCTCCATGAGCACTTACAAAAACAAGGCTGGAAAGCGTTCTTTTCTGACTATGACCTCTCAATTATTGAAGATAATAGCTTAGAACGTGTCATTTATAGGGTATCTAAAGAGAAATTAGTCGCTCACCACCTGATTAATGAGGCCTATCGCTGCCTAAAAGTCGGCGGCGAACTTATTCTCGCCGGAGGGAAAAACGAAGGCATAAAAACCTATTTCACCAAAGCCAAAGCCCTCTTTGGTATGGGTGAAAACAGCAAGAACGCTAAAGACACATGGCTCGCCAAACTCATAAAAACCAACCAGCACAGCGACGACGCCTTAGATGACAAAGACTATCATCAACTACGTACAGGCTGCATTGATGATAGGTTTGAGTATCAGAGCAAGCCGGGTATCTTCGGCTGGGATAAAGTAGATAAAGGCAGCGCTTACCTGATAGAACATTTAGACAGTTTTTTGATGACGCTGCCCGAACCGCCCAAAAATGCGCTAGACCTTGGTTGTGGTTATGGTTACCTCTCCCTCAACCTGACACACTTAGATATACCCGTAACCGCTACAGACAACAACGCAGCAGCGATCATTGCCTGCGAACGTAACTTTGCCCGCTACCCCATCAACGCGAAAGTCATTGCTGCTAACTGCGCGCAAGGCATCAAGGATAAATTCGATCTAATCGTCTGCAATCCGCCCTTCCACGCCGGGTTTTCAATAGATGGTGACCTTACGGACCGCTTCCTTAAAGCAGCCCATGATCACCTCAATGAACAAGGCATTGCTTGTTTTGTTACGAATATGCATATCCCCTTAGAACGCAAAGCCCTTAAATACTTCCATCAAGCTGAATGTATTATGTCTAATGGCAATTTTAAGCTGATACGCCTTACGCACAAAATGTGAGCGATCCACAGGCTAGCAAACACTAGCCTGTTTTAATCTATACTCTGCGCTTAACCGTCAGATAAACGCCCACCACCGTAACGCCAATCCCGCATAGCGCATAAATATTCAATGTCTCATCAAAAAGCAACCACGCCTCTAGCGCGGTGAGCGGTGGAACAAGATAAAAATAACTCACAACTTTACTGGCTTCACCCTCTCGAATCATCACAAGAAACAGCAAAATCGCCGTCACCGATAGGGCTAATACCATCCACAACACCGCCCCAAATAACGGCCAACTCCAAATCACCTCGCCGGAATCAAACTGCCAAGCAAGCAAGGCCATAACAACCGCGGTCACTAAATACTGATAGAAAGCACCGACCATCAGATCAACGCCACCGCCAAAACGTTTTTGGTACAGCGTACCAATAGAGATAGCACATAAGGCAATAATAGCGGCCATCCATGCATCCCAACCGGCCACGTCCGTATTCTGAGCACCATTCTGGCTGACCACTAACAAGACACCCATAAACCCTAACAGCAACCCACACCACTGTATCTTATGTAAGCGCTCACTTATCCACAACCAACCGATTAATGCAGTTAAGAGCGGCTGAATCCCCATAATTAACGATGTAATGCCCGCAGGCAGCGCCCAATCAATTGCAACAAATACGCCCCCCAGATAACACGCATGCACAAGAAAACCCACCACCATTTGATGGCCCGCTTGGTTCACTGAGCACCACTTAGGTTTACGCCAAAACAGAAGCGCAGCAAACACCAGCAAGGTAAGTAACATCCGCAAAAATAAAACACTGAATGGCTCCATATAAGGCACCGCATATTTAGCCCCTATAAAGCCCGTACTCCAGATACCCACAAAAGCCCACGGGACTAATGTCAGTTTTTGTTGCCTCGTCAGCATTACGCCCTCACCTAGCATTCTCATGATGGGGACCCACTTTAAAGACTCGCGCCAAGATGGAAAAGGGACACGTAACGATGAAATAAAAGGGTACAGATTAAGATAATATGAACTTAGGTGTAAATTAAAGTAAGCTGTACCCATGAAAAGATATGAACAATTAGTACAACAACTCCAATCACGTATTGAGCAGGGAGAGCTCCCGCCGGGGTCTCGATTAGCGTCAATCAGAACTTTAAGTCAGCAATATCAGCTAAGCAAAAACACCGTTATTCGTGCACTCACCGAACTCGAAAGCTTAAAACTCTTACAGGCCAAACCTCGACACGGTTTTTTCGTCTTAGCCCAACAGAAGCACAGCCCCACACTCGCGCCGAGAAAGGTCAAACTCGGGGCAACAGCCTTCAGCGTGCTCGGAGCGGCCAATCAACCCGGCAACTTAGCACTTGGCTCTGCTTACCCCGATTCACGCTGGCCAACCGTTAATTGGTATTATCAACGACTGGCGAAAACCGCCCGCCGTTGGGCGTTAGAAAATAGCCGACGTAGGAGCCACTACAGTACACCCCCAGGCGATCCGGGGTTGCGCACAGCCTTAGCCGACCACCTCAATACCACCTCGCTTACCTGCAACAGTGAAGATATTGTTATCACTCAGGGGGGACAAGAAGCGGTTTCGCTCTGCCTTCGCGCGGTTGCCGAAGCTGGGGACACCATTGCAGTAGAGTCTCCCTGCTACTACGGGACCCTACAATGCATAGAGGCGTTAGGCCTAAAGGTGATCGAACTGCCCTCAGATCCCATTCAAGGGACAAATCTGGATGCCTTAGAGAGCGCACTCAACCGATGGTCAATTAAAGCAGTACTCACCAACCCAAGCTTTAATAATCCGTTGGGCTTTAACCTAGACCTGCCCACCCGAAAACGGTTTATCGATATTGCTAACCGCTGGGATATCCCGATCATTGAAGATGATGTCTTCGCTGAGCTTAGCTATAACCAGCAACGGCCTACGCCCCTTAAAGCCTTAGACACCGAACAGCGGGTACTCCATTGCGGCTCGTTCTCCAAAACTGTCGATGTAGATATTCGACTCGGCTGGGTGCTTCCCGGGCGCTACTACGACAAGATCAATTACTATAAGTTTGTGACGAATATCGCGTGCCCAGCCATTACACAGCAAGCCATCAGTGAACTATTGGTAGGGAGGCGCTATCGACGTCACTTAGCTCAAGTCAGTCGAAGCTACAGTGAACGGGTTGATATGTTGACAGAGGATGTCCGCCGCCTCTGGCCCAAAGAAACGATGTTCATAAAACCGCAAGGCGGTATTTTACAGTGGTTTACTCTACCTGAGCGGGTCGCCAGTGATCAGCTATTTCAACAAGCCTTAACCGCAGGAATCGGTATATCCCCAGGCAATCTTTTTTGTGCAGATAACCGCTTCAATCACCATATCCGACTCTGCTATGCCCATTACACTCAAAGTAACGAACAGCTCACTGCGATCGCAAAATTAGGCGAAATGATGGATAAATTTTAAGCGTTTTCCACCGCTGATAAAAATATAACCAATTCTCTACACCCCTTACTATCAGAAGCTTACAGCGATCGACACTCAGACTACTAACGAAGTTATCCACAGATTTATGGGATAAGTTATCAACCACTAAACCCCGTCAACAACAGACTCGGCGTTTATCCATCACACCGTTGGTAAAAAATCAGCACAAAAAAACCGCCAATGTTACCAAAGGCGGTTTTTTAATCCATCTTAGCCGAAGCTAAGTGTTATGCAGCAATGCTTAGCTTACTTCATTGTCAGCAATTAGATCTTTCATAGATAGCTTGATACGGCCGCGCTGGTCTACGTCCAGAACTTTAACCTTAACCATCTGATCCATCTGGATGTAATCAGTTACTTTCTCAACACGTTTGTTATCGATTTGAGAAATATGAACAAGACCATCTTTACCCGGTAAGATGTTAACAAACGCACCGAAGTCTTCGATACGAACAACTTTACCTTCGTAAACTTTGCCGATCTCTGCTTCTGCTGTGATCTCTAGGATCTTATCAGTAGCGGCTTTTGCTGCTGCTTTATCAGCCGCATAAACACGAACCGTACCGTCATCTTCGATATCAATAGATGCGCCAGTCTCTTCAGTCAGTGCACGGATAGTTGCACCGCCTTTACCGATAACGTCACGGATCTTCTCAGGATTGATCTTAAGCTGAGTCAATGCAGGCGCATTATCTGGAAGCTCTGGACGGGCGTAACCGATAACTTTAGCCATCTCTTTAAGGATATGAACACGTGCTTCATATGCCTGTTCAAGCGCGATATCCATGATCTCTTCAGTGATACCTGTAATTTTGATATCCATCTGAAGTGCAGTAATACCCGTTTCAGTACCTGCCACTTTAAAGTCCATATCACCTAAGTGATCTTCATCACCTAGAATGTCAGTTAGGACAGCAAAGCCGTTCTCTTCTTTAACAAGACCCATTGCGATACCCGCAACTGGCGCTTTAAGAGGAACACCCGCATCCATCATCGATAGAGATGCACCACATACCGACGCCATAGAGCTTGAACCGTTTGATTCAGTGATCTCAGATACGATACGGATTGTGTATGGGAACTCTTCTTGTGTTGGTAGAACCGCAGCAACACCACGACGGGCTAGACGACCATGACCGATTTCACGACGACCAGCACCCATCATACGACCACATTCACCTACAGAGTATGGAGGGAAGTTGTAGTGCAACATGAACGGGTCTTTACGCTCGCCTTCGATTGCGTCGATGATCTGCTGATCACGTGCAGTACCCAAAGTACATGTAACAATAGACTGCGTTTCGCCACGAGTGAACAATGAAGAACCATGAGTACCTTGTAGTACATCGATCTGTACATCAATAGCACGAACAGTTTTATTATCACGACCATCAATACGTGGTTCGCCGCTTACGATGCGCGCACGTACGATCTCTTTTTCAAGTGAGCTAACAATGCTAGACACATCGCTTGCAGAAGGCTGACCTTCCTCATCACCGCACAATGCATCAACCGCTTTAGCGCGAAGCTCAGCTAATGCGTTTTGACGCTGCATTTTGTCTGCAACTTGGTACGCAGCTGCAATACCTTCAGCAACTTCAGCACGTACTTTAGCAACAAGCTCTTCGTCTTTTTCTTTCGGCGTCCATACCCACGCTTCTTTACCTGCTTCAGCAGATAGCTCGTTAATCGCCGCAACAACCGTTTGCATCTCTTGGTGAGCAAAAAGAACAGCACCTAGCATCTCATCTTCTGAAAGCTCTTGCGCTTGAGACTCAACCATCAACACTGCGTCAGCCGTACCCGCAACAACCATGTCTAGTTCAGACGTAGCAAGTTGCTCATAGCTTGGGTTAAGAATATAACCATCTTGCTCAGTGAAACCTACACGAGCAGCACCGATTGGACCTTGGAATGGAATACCAGAGATCGCAAGTGCAGCGGATGTACCGATCATTGCAGCGATATCAGGATCATTCTTTTTATCAGCAGACATTACAGTACAAACAACCTGTACTTCGTTCATGTAGCCTTTCGGGAACAATGGACGAATTGGACGGTCGATTAGACGTGATGTCAGTGTTTCTTTTTCAGATGGACGCGCTTCACGCTTAAAGAAGCCACCAGGAATACGACCAACAGAGTAGTATTTTTCTTGGTAATGAACGGATAACGGGAAGAAACCTTGACCTGGTTTTTCTTCTTTTGCACCAACAACCGTACAAAGTACTTCGTTACCGCCCATTTTGACCAGAACAGCACCTGTCGCCTGGCGCGCAACGCGACCAGTTTCGATAGTTACTTCCTGACCACCAAACTGAAATGTTTTAGTAGTTACTTGGAACACAATAATTTCCTTAAAAGTGGATGAGGCCGCAGCTAGTTAACATCCATACCTAAGTAGTGCCAGTACTCCAATAAACTCTTTTCCAAACAACACAAAAGCTTATTGAAGTACAGGCGGGATGAAACTGTTAACTATTTTACTGCCTCAGATAAAATCAGGGCCATACATTGTATGGCCCCGAGGAATTCACACTAACTTAGCGACGTAGACCTAGACGCTTGATCAACTCTAGGTAACGATCTGCATCTTTACCTTTCAAGTAATCCAGCAGCTTACGACGCTGGTTTACCATGCGGATTAGACCGCGACGTGAGTGATGGTCATGCTTGTTCACTTTGAAGTGGTCCTGTAAACCTTCGATGTTAGCAGTTAGCAATGCTACCTGAACTTCTGGGGAACCAGTATCGCCTTCAGCGCGAGCGAAATCTGTAACGATCGCCGCTTTTTTCTCAGCAGTTAATGCCATGTTACTTCTCCTAAAAAATATGCACACGACTGTTACGCAGTCGCCGGATTTAAAAGAAACGATGCACCGAGCATATTTTCAGTACAACGCCACATAATTTAGGCCTCGTTTGACACCTAAAAAATTCTATTTGATCAGCCCTATTGATCGCCTGCGGTACAGATAAGTCGCTTAGGTTTAAAGACACCCTCGTCACTTACCTCCGCAACACCAAGGAACCGTTCAGGCTCACTCTCCGTTGCCGCCGCAAACAAACGCACTAAACTACCTACGTTATACTCATGCGTTTGCGCTTCACTCAACGACACATGATGGCCATGAAGAACCCGTGTCGTTTGTGCCTGATCTAACTGGACTGCCGACAAATCTGCCACGGCGGCCCACGCTGGCAATAATAGCTTATCTAGTTCAACTTGTATGCCTTTTAGCGCGTCTTCATCGGCATTTTCCGGTACATTTTGACGCAGCTCATCCAATGTCATCATCTGATCCGCAGTAAATGCGCCGACATCCTTTCGATGCAGCATTTTTACATGGGCTCCACAGCCTATAAGGTGGCCTAGATCTTCGACAATTGAACGGATGTAAGTCCCTTTTGAGCAATACACTTCAAGATCAATTTCATCACCTCGAAAGGCCGTCATTTTGATCTCGTGAATCGTGACTTTGCGGGGCTTAACCTCGACCTTAATGCCTTGACGCGCCAATTTATACAACGGCTGGCCTTTATGCTTTAAGGCAGAAAACATCGACGGCACTTGTTCAATTTCACCGCTAAAATGCTCAACGAGAAATTGCTCAATCTGCGCATCAGTGAGATCAGTGGGTACAGGTTTTTCTTCAACAACGACACCATCAGCATCGCTAGAGTCTGTTCTTATCCCTAGTTTTGCGGTGGTGATGTAGCGTTTATCTGAATCTAACAGGTGCTGTGAAAACTTCGTCGCTTCACCTAAACAGATCGGTAGCATACCGGTTGCTAAAGGATCTAAAGCGCCTGTATGTCCACCTTTGGCTGCGCCATAGAGGCGACGCACTTGTTGAAGAGCAAAATTAGAAGAGATACCAGGCGGTTTATTTAACAAAAATACACCGTCGACCGCCCGGCCTCGGTTTCTACGACGACCCACGTATTACTCTCCGTCGGTGTCGTTATTTGAATTCTGATTTTCTTGGCGAACTGCCGCCTCAATCAGATGGTGCAGATGGCGACCACGTTCGATAGTTTCATCGAAATGGAAGCGCAGTTGCGGCATCACTCGTAACTTAACATTTTTAGCCAACGCCCCTCTCAGGAAGCCTGCGGCATTGTTAAGCACTTTAAGTGAGTCCACTATCGCCTCATCTTCATCTTTACCGTTCAGCGGTAAGACGGTGATGTAGACATCTGCATAGCCAAGATCTTTACTCACCTTGGCATAGCTAACGGTCACCATACCAAGACGAGGATCTTTGATTTCTAACTGGATAAGCTTAGCCAGCTCCCGTTGGAGCTGGTCTGCAATCCTTGATGTACGACTATAATCGCGTGCCATAAAGGTTATCTATTACCTTAAAGTGTACGTTGAACTTCGACCGTATCGAAGACCTCAATTTGGTCTCCTACTTTAACGTCGTTGTAGTTCTTAACGCCGATACCACATTCCATACCCTGACGCACTTCGTTTACGTTATCTTTGAAGCGACGTAGAGACTCTAGTTCACCTTCATAAATAACCACGTTGTCACGTAGTACACGGATACGCTTGTTACGGAAGACTGTACCTTCGATCACCATACAACCAGCAACAAGGCCGATCTTAGGCGCTTTAAATACATCACGTACTTCAGCAATACCAACAATCTCTTCACGGTATTCAGGTGACAGAAGACCGCCCATCGCCTGCTTAACGTCATCGATAATATCGTAGATCACGCTGTAATAACGAAGCTCAATACCTTCGCGCTCCATGACCTGACGCGCTTGCTGGTCAGCACGGACGTTGAAACCAACCATCAATGCCGATGCGGTAACTGCAAGGTTAGCATCTGTTTCAGCGATACCACCAACGCCACCAGAAACGATATTCACTTTAACTTCATCAGTCGATAGATCTTCTAATGCGTGAGTGAGGGCTTCTAATGAACCACGTACGTCTGTTTTAAGGACGATATTAAAGGTTTTAACATCCCCTGCTTGCATGTTAGCAAACAAGTTTTCGAGCTTAGATTTCTGCTGACGCGCCAATTTCACATCACGGTATTTACCTTGACGGAACAGTGCAATCTCACGTGCTTTCTTCTCGCTGCTAACAACAGTGAATTCATCACCTGCGTTTGGCGTACCATCTAGGCCTTGAATCTCAACCGGGATAGCAGGACCTGCACCGTGAATCGGTTTACCATTCTCATCCAGCATCGCACGAATACGACCGTAATGTAGACCAGCAAGCACGATATCGCCTTTTTCCAAGGTACCGTTTTGAATCAGTACCGTTGCAACTGGACCACGTCCTTTATCAAGACGCGACTCAACAACAACACCTTGTGCTGGCGCATTAGGGACCGCTGTTAGCTCAAGGATCTCAGACTGCAGCAATACTGCATCTAACAACTCATCAATACCTTGACCTGTTTTAGCAGAGACATTAACGAACTGGTTCTCACCACCCCATTCTTCTGGGATAACATCCAATGCCGCAAGCTCATTTTTAACACGATCAGGGTCAGCTTGTTCTTTATCAATTTTGTTGACAGCAACAACAAGCGGCACACCTGCCGCTTTAGCATGCTGTACCGCTTCTTCAGTCTGAGGCATTACACCATCATCTGCAGCGACAACAAGGATAACGATATCCGTTACAGACGCACCACGTGCACGCATCGCCGTAAAGGCAGCATGTCCCGGTGTATCAAGGAATGTAACCATGCCGTTATCAGTTTCTACATGGTAAGCACCAATGTGCTGAGTGATACCACCCGACTCACCAGACGCAACGCGAGAGGAACGAATAAAGTCCAACAATGATGTTTTACCGTGGTCAACATGACCCATAACAGTAACAACCGGTGCACGACTTTCTCGCTCACCCTGCATTGCTTGAATACTTTCTATCAACGCTTCTTCCACCGCATTTTCCTGCAGTGCGATTGGCGTATGACCCATCTCTTCTACAACAAGCATCCCTGTTTCTTGGTCGATGACTTGGTTAATAGTCGCCAT
This sequence comes from Neptuniibacter pectenicola, assembly GCF_001597735.1. Lineage (GTDB taxonomy): Bacteria > Pseudomonadota > Gammaproteobacteria > Pseudomonadales > Balneatricaceae > Neptuniibacter > Neptuniibacter pectenicola. The sequence goes on along the minus strand of NZ_LUTS01000013.1, from coordinate 16,219 downwards.
AGCGCCCATACCAAACATAACCTTAATCACTTCGGCAGCTTTAACGTTCATTTTCTTCGCTAATTCTGCAACGGTGATGCTCTCAGGAACGCTAACGTCAATAACCTGTTGAGTCGTTGGCTCTTTAAAGCCGTGTTCATTTGGCTTATTAGAAAGAGGACGCCCGTTTTTACCGCGGTTACGGCTGATTTTGCCGCCACGACGGTTATCATTGCGGTTATCACCACGGTTATTCTTACCTTTGCCGCGACGATTATTATCCTGTGATGCTGGCTCTTTCTTCTTAGCTTGTTCTTGAGCTTTAAAGCGTGCTTCAGATTCAGCTTCAGCCTTACGACGGCGAGCTTCTGCTTCTTCTTCACGTTTTAGACGCGCCGCTTCGTCAGCTTCTTTCTGCTTGCGCTGAACATCAACTTCTTCTTGTTCACGGCTCTGCTCTTGTTTGCTTTCACGCTCTTTCTCCGCTTTTTCTGCGGCTTCACGTGCTGCTTTCTCTTCAGTTTCTTTCTGCTTACGCTCTTCTTCTAAACGTAGCTCTTCAGCTTTCTGTGCTTCTAATGCTGCTTCATCAACGCTTTCAGCCTGTTCATCACCGCCTTCAACTTCAGAACGCTTAACGTAGGTACGCTTTTTACGTACTTCTACATTGACGGTTTTCTTCTTACCGGATGAACCTGCAACTTTAAGCTGTGAGGTTGTTTTACGTTTTAAGGTGATTTTCTTTGGCTCACCATCTGCTGCATCTTCACCATGACTACGTTTAAGGTGATTAAGCAATGTCTGACGCTCTGATTCTGATACTTCAGCGACATCATTCTTACCTGATATACCTGCTTCCTTCATTTGCTCGAGCAAACGATCAACGGAAACACCAACCATTTCGGCGAGTTGTTTTACTGTTACTTCGGCCATTATTAAGGGGCTCCTCTTCCGTTAACCTTACTCTTCTTCTGCAAACCATGGAGCACGAGCAGTCATGATTAACGCTGCGGCTCGTTCTTCGTCCAGGTCTTCTATATCTATCAAATCATCAATAGATTGTTCTGCCAAATCTTCCATGGTAATAATACCTTGAGCGGCAAGAATGAAGGCTAAGTGCTTATCCATTCCTTCCATTTCGAGAAGATCTGCAGCGGGTTCTGCTTTATCTAGTTGCTCTTCATTGGCAATCGCCAAGTTAAGCAGTGCATCTTTAGCACGTTTGCGCAATTCGTTGACGATATCCTCATCAAAGCCGTCGATCTCAAGCATCTCATCAACTGGAACATAAGCAACCTCTTCCAGTGTAGTGAAACCTTCACCAACTAATACTTCGGCAACATCTTCATCTACATCGAGATGATCAACAAATTGACCGATAACCGAACCGACTTCAGTTTGATGCTTGTTCTGTGCATCTTCTTCCGTCATAACGTTAAGTTCCCAGCCAGTCAGCTCGGAGGCTAAACGCACGTTTTGTCCATTACGACCGATTGCCATTGCAAGATTTTCACTAGCAACCGCAACATCCATCGAGTGAGTTTCTTCATCTAAAACGATCGATGCAACTTCAGCCGGTGCCATAGCATTAATAACGAGCTGCGCAGGGTTGTCATCCCACAATACAATATCAACACGTTCACCGTTCAACTCATTTGATACGGCCTGTACACGAGAACCTCGCATACCTACACAAGCACCAACAGGGTCGATACGACCATCATTGGTTTTCACCGCGATTTTCGCACGGGAACCTAAATCACGTGAAGCGGCTCGAATCTCGATAACCTCTTCCGATATTTCAGGCACTTCTATACGGAACAACTCAATCAGCATCTCGTTGCACGCACGGCTCATAATTAACTGAGGCCCACGTCCTTCGGAACGCACTTCAAGTAACACAGCACGTACACGGTCGCCCATGCGGAACGTTTCACGCTGAATCAATTGATCACGGGGCAGTAACGCTTCAGCGTTATTACCTAGGTCTACTATAATATTATCGCGTGTAACTTTTTTGACACTGCCCGAGATCAATTCACCTTGACGATCACGGTATAGCTCAACCACTTTTGCTCGTTCAGCTTCACGTACTTTCTGTACGATAACTTGCTTAGCCGTTTGCGCTGCAATACGACCAAACTTAACAGACTCAACCTGCTCTTCGTGGATATCACCTGGCTGCAGTGCTGTATCAATCTCTTCAGCTTCCTGCATTGTCAACTCTGTACCTAGTGCAGGTACAACCTCGTTGGTTACCACTAACCAACGACGGAATGTTTCGTAATCGCCTGTTGCGCGATCAATTACTACGCGAATATCAGCTTCTTCGTCATAACGTTTTTTGGTCGCTGTTGCTAATGCGACTTCGATAGCTTCGAAAATTACTTCTTTCGGAACTTCTTTTTCGTTAGAAACTGCTTCCGCTACCAACAGAATCTCTTTATTCATGCCTCTGCCTCACCCAAGACCTCAGATCTATATTAAAACTGAGGGATAATGTTTGCCCGATCGATATACTCAATCGGCAGCATATATTCTTCTTCATCAACAACGACAAGAATGTCGTCGCCTTCAATACCATTTAAGATACCTTTAAATTTGCGACGCCCTTCATACGCAATACGTAACCGTAATTGAATATGAGAACCGGCATAGGCCGCAAATTGCTCTAAAGTAAATAACGGACGATCCACACCTGGCGAAGATACCTCTAAGGTATAATTCCCAGCGATGGGGTCCTCAACATCCATAATGCCACTGATCTGATGACTTACCTTTGCGCAATCATCGACGGTAATGCCGTTTTCTTCAGAATCAATGTACACCCTTAAGGTGCTGTGTTTTCCCTGTGAGAGAAACTCAATACCCCAGAGCTCAACCCCCAACGCAATAACCGACGGTTCAATTAACTCTTGTAACAGTTTCATTTTCGCTGACACGAACAACCCACCCGTACTAACACTTAGTTCGATGCTTGACCCTTAAGTTTCAATAAGTTAACCCAAGCATTCACAAATTTCACAAACAAAAAATGGGTCTAATGACCCATTCCCGACCTACAACACACATCATTCGGGTGCTGTAATTCACTGACGAAAAAGCCCCTAAAAAGGGGCCTTACGTTAAATAAGGTTGGTAGCGGGGGCTGGATTTGAACCAACGACCTTCGGGTTATGAGCCCGACGAGCTACCAAGCTGCTCCACCCCGCATCAAAACTGGTGCAAATTGTATATGTACCAGCGACCTTAATCAAGATTAATGGTGCCCAAGGCCGGACTTGAACCGGCACGGCCTGACGGCCACTACCCCCTCAAGATAGCGTGTCTACCAATTCCACCACTTGGGCATCAAACTTTTTCAATCTATTAATCAGCTTTTGGAATATCAGATTCAGCTGGCTTTTGCGCTGCACCTTCTGCTTCCAATGCTGGAAGTTGAGGTTCAGTTGGTACCGCAGGTGCCTGGCTTTCAACAACAGTTGCTGTTGGGATACCCGCATCACTAATAGATTCTGCTTTGTCTTTAGCGTAAATAGCTAAAACAAAGCTTGTTGCAAAAATACCGGCAGCAACAAAACCTGTCATACGTGACAGAAAGTTACCGCTACCTGAGCTACCGAAAACAGTTTGGGAAGCACCTGCACCGAAAGAGGCACCAGCTTCAGCACCTTTGCCCTGTTGCAGCAGGATCAGACCAATTACAGCCGCTGCCAACAACACATGAATAATCAGAACTACTGTTTCCATTGTTTAACCGTCTATTTATGCACCTGCCGCATGGCAGATGGCAATAAAATCATTTGCTTTAAGAGAAGCTCCACCTACTAGCCCTCCATCAACGTCATCGTTTGCGAACAATTCAGCCGCATTACTCGCATTAACACTACCACCATAAAGAATCCGAATGGCTGATGCAGTTTTTGCATCATGCTCTGCGATCATTGCTCTAATTGCTGCATGTACATCTTGCGCTTGATCAGGCGTTGCAGTTTTGCCGGTACCTATCGCCCATATTGGCTCATACGCTATAACAGCACTCGCAAATGCCTCAATGCCAGCCACATCAATCACTGCTTTCAATTGACGTCCGACAACCTCAAGTGTCTTACCTTGTTCCCGCTCTTCAAGCGTTTCACCTACACAAAGAATCGGCGTTAACCCAGCAGCCACCGTTGCGATAAACTTATCAGCAACCACTGCATCACTCTCTGCATATAAACTGCGACGTTCTGAATGCCCTAGGATCACATAGTTACAGCCTAGATCACTCAACATCGACAGCGAAATCTCACCCGTAAAAGCACCTTCGCTATTTTCACTTACATTCTGTGCGCCGACAGAAATCAGTGAGCTCGAAAGCGACTTTACTTGGGACAGGTATACCGCAGGCGGACAAACTAGCACATCAACATCTGATGTCTGAATACCAGCAACCAACTCAGCCATTAGCTCGCTAATGAAGTCAGTACTACCATTCATTTTCCAGTTTCCGGCAACTAAAGCTCTGCGCATTAATACCCCCTATTTCAAGAGGCGCAAATATTAACTGGCTTACACTTAACTTTCAAGCATCATCAGGGCTTTTTCGACATCACTCGCTAACTGTTGACACAAATTAGCGACTTCATCCGCATCTTCGCCCTCAATCATGACTCGAACAAGAGGCTCGGTCCCAGACGGGCGCAACAAAACACGCCCCCGCTCACCTAGTTGCTGCTCTATATCGCTAACCGCCTGCTGAATACTTACAATCTCATCAATATTAACTTTTTGTGCGATCCGTACATTAATCATCGTTTGAGGCATTTTCGTCATACCATGCCGCAATTCAGATAAGGTTTTACCCGTCTCAACAATCGCTTTAAGCACTTGCAGTGCTGCAACAGTGCCATCGCCGGTTGTGGTCAGGTGACGACAAACAATGTGACCTGAGCTTTCGCCACCCAAGATCCAATCATTAGCATCCAACTGTTCCATAACATAACGGTCGCCAACCTTAGCCCGGATAAAAGGGATATCCTCGCGAGCAAACGCCTGCTCAAGCCCAAAATTACTCATCAACGTGCCAACAACACCACCAGAGAAAACGCCTTCTCGGCGCATTTGAGCGGCAATGATAAACAGCAACTCGTCACCATCGACCTCCTCTCCATGCTGATCCACCATGATGACACGGTCCCCATCGCCATCTAGCGCAATCCCTAAGTCTGCTTTCTCAGCCAGCACAACGGTACGCAAGCGCGCAGTTTCGGTCGCCCCACACTTTTCATTGATGTTTAAACCGTCAGGCGAGGAAGCGATTTCGACCACTTTCGCGCCCAATTCAGTAAATACGGAGGGCGCCACATGATAGGTAGCACCATTCGCACAATCTAAAATAATTTTTAGGCCTTTTAGCGAGATGCCGCCCGCCGTGGCTTTACAAAATTCAATATAACGGCCTGCCGCATCAACAATTCTTTTTGCTTTACCAAGTTCAGACGAATCAACCGTTGTCATCGCAATATCCATCTGCGCTTCGATTGCTCGCTCAACCTCGTCCGGCAGCTTGGTTCCTTCCGATGAGAAAAACTTAATACCATTATCATAAAAAGGATTATGAGAAGCACTAATAACAATGCCCGCATCCGCGCGAAAGGTTCTTGCCAAATACGCCACCGCAGGGGTTGGCATCGGCCCAGTCAATAACACATCGACACCCGCCGCAGACAAACCCGCTTCTAAAGCGGATTCAAACATATAGCCAGAAATACGCGTATCTTTGCCGATCAAAATTTTACTGTAGCCTTCACGCGCAAAGACTTTACCCGCCGCCCAGCCAAGCTTTAGAACAAAATCTGGAGTTACAGGGAACTGCCCAACCCTACCGCGAATACCGTCAGTTCCAAAATAGCGTTTTGTCATCTTACTTCCTCTATTTAATGACCGCTTCCGCCATGACAGCGCGGGTCATTTTTACTGCATCTGCAGTCTCTTTAACATCATGCACACGGACAATCGCCGCACCCTGCATCACCGACATAACGACCGTGGCCAAGCCGCCAGCTAATCGCTGATCAACGTCCCGACCTAACACCGCGCCCAACATCGATTTACGCGAAGTACCTATGAGCAGCGGAACACCGAATGACTTTAAAGTAGACAGGTTGTTCATTAACCTGAGATTATGCTCTACCGTTTTACCAAACCCAAAACCTGGATCAAGAATCAGACGATCTTTACTGATCCCTGAAGTTTCACAGGCATGAATACGCTGCGCAAGAAAATCACTCACGTCATCTAAAACATCAGTATATTGCGGACGATCCTGCATTGTCGCAGGACTGCCTAACATATGCATCAAACAAACAGGTAATCCGGTACGAGAGGCGGCCTGTAAGGCGCCCTCGCGACCTAACGCACGAACATCGTTAATTAGCCCCGCACCCAACGCCGCCACCTCAGTGATGATCTCAGGCGTACTGGTATCGACCGAGATGACCACATCCAATTCTTGTGCAATTTTCTCAACAACAGGCAACACGCGGTCGCGCTCCTCTTGCAGGGAAACTGGTTTTGCACCCGGGCGTGTAGACTCTCCCCCTACATCAAGCATGGTTGCCCCATCGGCAATCATTCTTTCCGCCTGCATCAATACTTTATCTAGCTGAATGTCACGACCACTGTATAAAGCACCCCCATCAGAGAATGAATCGGGCGTAACATTAAGAATGCCCATAGTATGGGTATAAGATAAATCGAGAGTACGCGTGCCGAATTTAAATTCACGCATAGCATATTGCCTTATTCTAATAATTAAAAAAGGCCGGCCTCGTTACAAAGCCAGCCTTATTTTTTCAATCCACTTAATAATTAGTGGATATTTTTATCTGATGAATCAGGTACATCTGGATCAACGCCCTCATCATCGTCATTCATATCCACGTCATCACTTGATGGCTTAGCCGACTCATCTGCCGACGCGGAAGGCGTATCACCTTCACTCTCATCGCCCTCAACCCAACCTTCAGGTGGAGAAACAGGCTGACGTTCCATCAACTCATCGATCTGGCTGCTATCAATCGTTTCATACTTCATAAGCGCAGCACACATAGACTCAAGAATATCTCGATTATCTACGAGGATCTTTTCAGCACGCTTGTAGCATTCATCGATAATCTTACGCGTTTCCATATCGATTTTACGTTGAGTTTCCTCTGCAAGCGGTTTAGCACCTTGACCGTAGCCACGGTTAAACGGATCAGACTCTTCCTCATCATATAACAGAGGCCCCATCTCATCAGTCAAACCCCACTTCGCAACCATACTCCGAGCAAATGATGTCGCACGCTGAATATCGTTAGAAGCCCCGGTAGTCACACCATCTTTACCTAAGGTCATCTCCTCAGCGATTCGACCACCATATAGCGAACAGATGTTGGACATAATCGACTGACGGCTATGACTATAGCGATCTTCCAAAGGCAAAAACATAGTCACACCTAACGCACGACCACGAGGAATAATGGACACTTTATACACAGGGTCATGTTCAGGCATTAAACGACCAACGATCGCGTGCCCCGCTTCATGATACGCTGTATTCAAGCGTTCCTTCTCAGACATCACCATCGATTTACGCTCGGCGCCCATCATGATTTTGTCTTTTGCTTTTTCAAACTGTTCCATTCGAACGGTACGCTTGCCACCTCGTGCAGCAAAAAGCGCAGCTTCATTGACCAAGTTAGCCAAATCAGCACCTGAGAAACCGGGTGTACCACGGGCAATGAGTTCAGGCTTAACATCGTCCCCTAAAGGCACTTTCCGCATATGGACTTTAAGAATTTTCTCTCGTCCACGAATATCGGGCAGCCCAACATGAACTTGTCTATCAAAACGTCCTGGACGTAGTAATGCAGGGTCCAACACGTCAGGACGGTTAGTGGCGGCAATAACAATAACGCCCTCAGTCCCTTCAAAACCATCCATTTCAACCAGTAACTGGTTTAGGGTTTGCTCACGTTCATCATTACCGCCCCCCATACCAACACCACGATGACGACCGACCGCGTCAATCTCATCGATAAAGATAATGCAGGGTGCGTTCTTTTTCGCTTGCTCGAACATATCGCGAACACGGGATGCACCCACACCCACAAACATCTCAACAAAATCGGAACCTGAGATGGTAAAAAAAGGTACTTTTGCTTCGCCCGCTATCGCTTTAGCCAATAGGGTTTTACCTGTACCTGGGCTACCTGACATAAGTACGCCACGGGGAATATGTCCCCCTAAACGCTGAAATTTGCCTGGATCACGGAGAAAGTCTACCAATTCGCGAACATCTTCTTTCGCTTCTTCAACACCGGCCACGTCATCAAACGTAGTTTTAATCTGATCTTCACCCATCATGCGTGCTTTGGATTTACCAAACGACATAGGGCCGCCTTTACCGCCGCCCCCTTGCATCTGACGCATGAAGAACATAAATACAGCGATAATGACCAATATAGGAAAGGAGGCAACCAACAGCTGTGTCCAGATACTCTGCTGTTCAGGTTGTTTACCTTCAATAATTACATCATTCGCAAACAGATCATCAACAAGTTTAGGATCTTGCAGCGCGGGTCGCGTTGTCTCAAATGTCTCACCATTACTGCGGTGCCCTTGAATTGTATAACCGTCGATAATGACTTTTTCTACACTTCCAGATTTTACTTCTGATACAAATTCAGAATAGCTAAGACGTTGAGACTCTGCACTTTCATTAAAATTATTAAATACTGTCAGCAATACCGCTGCGATCACTAGCCACAAAACCAGATTTTTCGCCATATCATTCAATGGAATACCCTCAATTTGCTGATTATGCTTTACGTTCTACTCAGAGACGCTAAACACTATACTAAGCGGCCACGCTTGACCACAAAAACACAGTCTACCCTTTAAAACCTTTACCTAATAAATACACTTCTCGCGACCGGGCGCGGGAAGAGTCAGGTTTACGGGTGACCACTTTATTAAAACTTGTACGCATATCTTGCAAATACTGATCAAAACCTTCGCCTTGAAATACTTTAGCGACAAAATTTCCGCCGGGCTTAAGTACCTCTCGCGCCATATCTAAGGCCAATTCTACCAAATACATGGCCGCAGGCTGATCAACTGCTGACATACCACTCATATTGGGGGCCATATCTGAAATTACAAGGTCTGCGGGTTCATCTCCTAAAGCAGAAAGAATCTGCTGCAGCACCGTCTCCTCTGTAAAATCCCCTTGTACAAACTCGACACCGAACATTCCATCCATCGGCAAGATGTCAGACGCAACCACTCGGCCTTTCTCGCCCACACGCTCAGCAGCCACTTGGGACCAGCCACCAGGGGCCGCACCTAAGTCGACCACAGTCATGCCAGGTTTGAATAGTTTATCTTTTGTATCAAGCTCAATAAGCTTAAAACTCGCACGGGAACGGTAACCATGCTCTTTTGCCTGTTTCACATAGTGATCATCAAAATGTTCTTTTAGCCAACGTTCACTGCTTGCTGATTTTGCCACTAACCACTTGCTCTCTGATTTAGGCGTTGTACGCTACTAAGCTGCGAACAACTGTTGTAAAATTGATATATTATCTTTTCTGAGCTCTAAGCTCACCAAAACACTTTAAGGCAGCGTATTTTAATATGAGCTTGAATCCTGAGCAAAAGAAGCATTATCGCACTCTTGGCCACAAACTAAACCCTGTTGTTACTGTAGCAGGTAAAGGCTTAACCGAAGCGGTTCAACTTGAAGTCGATCGCGCACTAGAAGATCACGAGCTGATCAAAGTAAAATTCGCAGTGGGCGACAGAGAGATTAAAAAAGAGATTATACGCGAACTCTGCTCTATCGTTGAGGCTGAATTAGTACAAGAAATTGGACACATCGCCCTCATCTATCGCAAAGCGCTAGAACCTAATGCTAAATTATCGAACCTGCTTCGTTAATTTCCGTCTTTGTACAAAAAAAGGGGCGCCAATTGGCACCCCTTTTTATTTAGCTTGTTACAGATGAGCGACTTCATCAATCTCAAATTCAGTCGCGCCACCCGGCGTCTGAATATTAACGACATCGCCCTCTTCTTTACCCACTAAGCCACGCGCAATGGGTGAATTAACAGAGATTTTCCCTGCTTTGATATCCGCCTCATCATCCCCAACGATCTGGTAAGTCTTAGTCTCTTCCGTATCAAGATTAATAATCGTGACGGTCGTACCAAAGATTACTTTACCTGTCGCAGGAATGGCAGAAACATCAATCACCTGACAGTTAGACAATTTCGATTCTAAATCTTGAATACGCCCTTCAATAAAGCCCTGCTGCTCACGCGCAGCATGGTATTCAGCATTTTCTTTTAAATCACCATGTTCACGCGCTTCCGCTATATCCGCAATAACGCGTGGACGATCAACCGTTTTTAACTGCTCAAGTTCAGCACGAAGTGCCTTCTCTCCTGCAGCTGTCATGGGTACTCGAATCACATTACGCTCCTATGTCCTGAACTCGACGCACTTCTTTCTCTTCGCCGTATTGTAAGGCCATTGTAATCGCTTCAGCACCTGCCAAAGTGGTCGTATACGGCACTTTATGCTGCAATGCGCTGCGACGGATATCAGCAGAATCCTCAATCGCCTTACGACCTTCAGTCGTATTAACAATGTAGGCAATTTCATCATTCTTGATCATATCCACAATATTTGGACGACCTTCTTTAACTTTATTGACGATCTTGACCGCTAAGCCATTCTCTTCCAATAATGCCGCCGTACCGCGTGTAGCAACAAGAGAGAAACCTAATTCAACTAAATCCTTCGCCACTTGCATGGCACCCTCTTTATCGACTTTACGCACAGAGATAAACGCTTGACCGGCTTGTGGCATGTTTTCACCCGCACCGATTTGAGCCTTCATGAACGCTTCGCCAAAGGTCGCACCTACCCCCATAACTTCACCTGTAGATTTCATTTCAGGTGACAGAATAGGGTCAACGCCTTGGAATTTATTGAACGGGAATACCGCTTCCTTAACATTGAATAACTTAGGCACAATCTCTTCCGTAAAACCAAGCTCTTTCAGGGACTTACCTGTCATCACCTGAGCGCCGATTTTAGCTAAAGAAACACCAATGCATTTAGACACGAAAGGCACTGTACGTGATGCACGAGGGTTCACCTCAATCACATAGATCTCGCCATCTTGATACGCTAACTGAGCATTCATCAAGCCAACAACACCCAGCTCAAGCGCCATCTTGCGAATCATCTCACGCATATCATCCTGCACATCAGCCGGTAGGCTATATGGAGGGAAAGAACATGCAGAGTCACCCGAGTGTACACCCGCCTGCTCAATATGCTGCATGATGGCACCGATAACGACGGTTTCACCATCACATACCGCATCAATATCAATTTCAACAGCGGCATTAAGGAAGTGATCTAGCAATACAGGCGCATCATTTGAAACCTGAACCGCAGTTGTCATATAACGACGTAGCTCTTCCTCTTTGTACACAATCTCCATCGCACGACCGCCCAATACATAAGATGGACGCACAACGAGAGGATAGCCAAGCTTACCTGCTTCGATAATTGCTTCTTCTAAAGAACGTACGGTCGCGTTTTCAGGCTGTTTAAGGCCTAAGCGTTTAAGCATCTGCTGGAACTGTTCACGGTCTTCTGCACGATCAATCGCTTCAGGCGATGTACCAATAACCGGCACGCCCGCCTGCTCAAGAGCAACCGCGAGCTTCAATGGTGTTTGACCACCGTACTGAACAATGACGCCTTTAGGCTTCTCGACATGTACTATCTCTAATACATCTTCAAGCGTAATCGGCTCAAAGAACAGTCGATCCGACGTATCATAATCCGTTGAAACAGTCTCAGGGTTACAGTTAACCATAATTGTTTCAAAGCCATCATCACGTGCAGCAAGCGCAGCATGAACACAGCAGTAATCAAATTCGATACCTTGACCGATACGGTTAGGCCCACCGCCGATAACCATTATTTTCTCACGGTCTGTTGGGTTAGCTTCACACTCTTCTTCGTAGGTGGAATACATATACGCGGTATCAGATGCAAACTCCGCAGCACAAGTATCTACACGCTTATACACAGGACGAACATCAAGGTTGTGACGATGCTTACGGAACTGTTTTTCCGATACGCTAAGCAACTTAGCTAAACGTTCATCAGAGAAGCCTTTACGCTTCAGCTTAAAGACCGCATCTTTATCTAGATCAGATAATGTCATCTCAGAGACACAAAGCTCATCTTTAATAATGTCTTCAACTTGCACGAGGAACCATGGATCAATACCACTGATCTCATACAACTCCTCAACGCTCATCCCCATACGGAAAGCATCACCCAGATACCAAATACGCTCAGCACCCGGCTCTTTCATTTCACGTACAATCGTAGCGCGCGCATCATCGCTTTCAATATCGATGATAGAGTCAAAACCTGTCGCACCCACTTCCAAACCACGCAACGCTTTCTGCAGTGATTCTTGCTGGGTACGACCAATCGCCATCACTTCACCTACCGACTTCATTTGAGTCGTTAGACGGTCATTGGCTTGCGGGAATTTTTCAAAAGTAAAGCGCGGTATCTTAGTAACAACGTAATCAATTGACGGCTCGAACGATGCCGGTGTACGACCACCAGTAATATCATTCTGCAGCTCATCAAGTGTGTAACCAATGGCTAACTTCGCAGCCACTTTTGCAATTGGGAAACCGGTTGCTTTAGACGCCAACGCTGATGAACGAGAAACACGCGGGTTCATCTCGATAACAACCATACGACCATCTACTGGGTTTACGCCAAACTGAACGTTAGATCCCCCTGTCTCAACACCAATCTCACGTAATACTGCCAAAGAGGCGTTACGCATGATCTGGTATTCTTTATCTGTCAACGTTTGTGCAGGTGCAACGGTAATAGAGTCACCGGTATGTACACCCATGGCATCGAAGTTTTCAATCGCACAAACAATAATACAGTTGTCGTTTTTATCACGAACAACTTCCATCTCATACTCTTTCCAACCAATCAGAGACTCGTCGATCAACAGCTCTGTTGTTGGAGATAGATCTAAACCACGCTCACATATTTCGATAAACTCTTCTTTATTATAAGCGATACCACCACCGGTACCCCCCATCGTAAAAGAAGGTCGAATAATACATGGGAAGCCAAGCTGCGCCTGAACCTGCAGCGCCTCTTCCATACTATGAGCAATCGCAGCACGTGGACACTCAAGACCTATAGCTTTCATCGCTTTATCAAAACGATTACGGTCTTCAGCCTTATCGATGGTATCCGCATTAGCGCCGATCATCTCAACGCCATACTTTTCCAACACGCCTTCGCGCTCAAGGTCTAGCGCACAGTTCAAGGCTGTCTGACCACCCATCGTAGGCAACAACGCCTCTGGACGTTCTTTTGCAATAATCTTTTCAACTGTTTTCCAGTTAATAGGCTCGATATAAGTAGAGTCGGCCATGGCTGGATCAGTCATGATTGTTGCGGGGTTAGAGTTAACAAGAATAACTCGATAACCCTCTTCGCGTAGCGCTTTACACGCTTGCGCGCCAGAATAATCAAATTCACATGCTTGCCCAATGACAATTGGACCTGCACCAAGAATCAAAATACTTTTTATATCGGTACGTTTTGGCATCGGTATTAAACCAGTCGTATCAGTTAGGAGCTAAGGAAGGCGGACAACTCACACCTTCCCTGTATCGTTTCAAACAACCTAATTTCTAGGTTACATATGACTTACGCTTTAGCTGCTTTCATATCAGCAATAAAACGGTCAAACAGCGGTGCAACATCGTGCGGACCTGGGCTCGCCTCAGGATGTCCCTGAAAACTAAACGCCGCACGATCAGTACGTTCAATACCCTGTAAAGAGCCATCAAACAATGATTTGTGCGTAGCACGTAAGGTTGCCGGCAATGCATCTTCATCAACCGCAAAACCATGATTCTGAGAAGTAATCATAACCTGCTTACCCGCCAAATCTTGCACTGGATGGTTAGCGCCGTGATGACCAAACTTCATTTTTACTGTCTTAGCACCGGATGCCAACGCCAAAAGCTGATGACCTAAACATATACCGAAGACAGGAATCTGGGTTTTACAGATTTCAGATATAGCGGTAATAGCGTAATCACATGGCTCAGGGTCACCCGGGCCATTAGACAAAAACACACCATCAGGGTTCATCGCCAACACATCTGATGCGGGTGTTTTAGCAGGCACAACGGTCAGGCGACAACCACGTTCAACCAGCATACGTAAAATATTACGTTTAACCCCATAGTCATATGCGACTACGTGGAACGGCTGAGAAGCGGGATCAATATCAGCATGACCAGACCCTAATTTCCAGGTCGATGAGTTCCATTCATAAGCACTTTCCGTGGTAACAACTTGCGCTAGATCCATACCCTTTAGTCCAGGGAAAGATTTAGCATCAGCAAGTGCTTTAGCCTCATCGATATCGCCAGCCATAATACATCCGCTCAATGAACCTTTCTCACGAAGGATTCGAGTTAAGCGTCGTGTATCAATATCCGCGATACCCACAATATTATTATCTTTCAAATAATCATCGAGGTTCTTCTCATTACGAAAATTACTCGCAACTAAAGGAAGATCACGGATAACTAAGCCAGCAACCCAAGTGCGAGACGATTCCTCATCCTCGGCATTGGTACCTGTATTACCTATATGAGGGTAAGTTAGGGTGACTATCTGACGACAATAAGATGGATCAGTCAGAATCTCCTGATAACCCGTCATAGAGGTATTAAATACAACCTCGCCGCTAGACTGCCCGTCTGCGCCAATGGCTACGCCCTTGAAAATACTTCCGTCCTCAAGAGCAAGAATGGCTGGTCTCGCCAATTGAACCTCCCCGCAAAATGCGCAACAACAAAATCAGAAACGATACGTGCAAAAAAGCGAGGCAAACCGAAATTCAGCCTCGCTTCCTTGTTAAGAAATCTGTACAAATGGTTTGCTATAGGCAAACCGGCTGTATTCTATGTCATAAAGGCGCTTTATGTCTATTACGCAATTGCGAAAAGCCACATAATTAAGCAAAATCCTTATCACACATATAAAAACAATCAACTCACAGAATTAGAGGCGCCAGCTTTCAAAGCCCTGTATCAGCGCCTTATCCATAAAACCATCCGCCTGCATATCCCGTATCGTCTTAGCTAAACGCTCTCGAAACATAGGAGTATTACATTTGGATTGGCGGGAAATTGTCAGGTATAAACTTTCAGCACTCACCTCCGGGGCTAAAATATCAAAACGCCCTTTGTAACCAAGCAACTCTGCATAAACTAATCCGGGATTTTTCTCGTAAAGAATGTAATCAGCCCGGTCCCGACTCAACATCAAAAACGCCTGCTTTAGTGACGGCACATACGTCAGATCCAGTTTCGCTTTAATATATTCATCAAACTCTTGACCAAAGCTGTTATCAATAACCGTCACGCCCTTTAAACCAATAAGATCTTCGCGTGCGTGATAACGATCACTCACGCCAGGCTTACTCCACACAACACTGGTGGTATTCAAAAAAGCAGGGTAGATATAATCCATATAATGACGGCGAGAATCTGTATAAAAAGCCCCGGCCAACAGATCAACCTCACCCCGTTTCAACGCCTCTTGCGCCCTCGCCCAAGAGCCCACATCTTTTAACTCTATGACAATACCTAAGCGCTTCGCCACCTCATCAACCACGTATTGATTAGCCCCTAAAAGCTGCTTCCCTCCCTTAGGGTCTCGCCACAAATAGGGTGGATACTCGGCATTACCGGTTGCGGTTAATGTACTGCACTCATCCGCACGAAGAATAGAGAGCGGTAACAACGCTATAACAATAAAAAACAATAAGGAATACGTATGACTTTTCAAACAAATAACTCCAACACTAAAGCACATCGAACCTACAAGTTTTAGTATAGGCGGCAAACTCAAACACACGCAACTCAAAAAGAACCCTATCAACCTAGAAGCAACACCGCGCTCAACTCAAACGGTTAAATAGCCCCGCCATTCGCAGACCAAAATCTAAATCCCAGACGCAAAAAACCCCGGCTACATAGTAACCGGGGTTTCTCTAAATAAATGCTTGGCGATGACCTACTCTCACATGGGGAAACCCCACACTACCATCGGC
>NZ_LUTS01000128.1 GCF_001597735.1 Neptuniibacter pectenicola | reverse complement strand
CATAAAGAGCGACTTAGTCATGCGCTATCTTACTGCTCAAGGCAATCTCTTCACGGCGCTATCTTCGTTACAGCAAGCCGCTAAAGATTATTTGAACAACCCTTCTTCAGATAACGGTAAGATAGTGAGCGAAGCAAACCAAAAACTGATTAATCAAGTCACCCTTTTCTCTCAATTACCCGCATGGCAAGCATCCAATACGGGCAGTGATGACAGTACTGACGACCTATCAGCATTAATGGGTTGGGGAAGCACTGAGGCAACAGAA
>NZ_LUTS01000127.1 GCF_001597735.1 Neptuniibacter pectenicola | reverse complement strand
AGCCAGTCAACGGCTGGGATGCGGTCTCTTGGCGAGTTTTTCATTGCTGGATAGGCAGTAAATGCTAGGAATACTGCAAACATTAGGTGAATTGAACGCGCTTCAGTATCGTTGAGTACGCCAAAGTTAAAAATGAACGGCAAAGGGGATGCGTACCAAAGTTGGAACAGTGACCAACATAGCGGCACAAACCATAAGATGCGACCAGGAAGCCCTGAAGGGGCACGTGCACCAGTATCGGATTGAGCTACCATTTCTTGCACATCTTGA
>NZ_LUTS01000126.1 GCF_001597735.1 Neptuniibacter pectenicola | reverse complement strand
CTCCCCTTAAAACAGGGCGATACAATCATCGGTGCGGTATCCAGTTTTCGACGCAAAGATGAGCTGGATATGATCAGCCAAAAACTGACTAGGATTCAACAATATGCGGACACTTTACGCAGTCAGTCCCATGAGTATTCCAACAAACTACACACCATCGCCGGACTTATTCAAATTGGCGCAACCGATCAAGCTTTACAGCTAATAGGGCAAGAAACCCAAAGCCATCAAGCGTTAATCAAACTACTGATGAAAGCGGTACCCGATCCA
>NZ_LUTS01000125.1 GCF_001597735.1 Neptuniibacter pectenicola | reverse complement strand
GGTGGAGCTATGCGGGATCGAACCGCAGACCTCCTGCGTGCAAAGCAGGCGCTCTCCCAGCTGAGCTATAGCCCCATAAACGTGGCAGCCATAATACTCAATTCGTTCAAGCGTATTTTGGTTGAGACTAGGCATTTAATGCCGACACATAGTCCTCTATGTGAGGTATTAAATAACGACGTATCAATCAAAATTGGTAGGCCTGAGTGGACTTGAACCACCGACCTCACCCTTATCAGGGGTGCGCTCTAACCAGCTGAGCTACAAGCCT
>NZ_LUTS01000124.1 GCF_001597735.1 Neptuniibacter pectenicola | reverse complement strand
CCTGCTAACAGTGGGTCGATACCTGAAGGGATAAAGTTAGCAGAGAAACCGCCAGAGACACCAGCAAACGCCGCTGCGATACCCGCTAGAGGGTGACGGCCAGCTGCGTGGAAAATAATACCACCAAGAGGAATAACCAGTACGTAACCCGCATCTGCTGCAGTGTGCGATACAATTGCTACAAGGATCAGCATTGGTGTAAGTAGCTTAGCTGGCGTGAAGTTAAGCATCTTCTTAAGGCATGTAGTGCTAAAGTCTGAAGAGTCAGCGA
>NZ_LUTS01000123.1 GCF_001597735.1 Neptuniibacter pectenicola | reverse complement strand
TCTACACGGTGTCTCCCCGGTTAAGTATCTAAGAACACTAAGATTGTCGCGCACTAACGCGGTCGAAATGGTGGTTGAAAAGCTACTGAATACTGAATCAAAAAAAATCCGCCACGATAATCAAGATAGGATTACCCGAGCTCGTACTCGAGGTTTCGAACACAGTTACCTTAAACACGCGTGTAACCTACCGCTGTTTTTTAGCGGTAATGAACTGAAAGTGGCACTGCTAACAGAAAATAACCAAGACATTTGGCACTACTGGCATGATGA
>NZ_LUTS01000122.1 GCF_001597735.1 Neptuniibacter pectenicola | reverse complement strand
CCGCCGTCAGTAGCACCATTCTGTTTAACATGATAGTTCATGTCTGTCTCAAGGAATTGAGCGATGTTGTTTTTGGTATCAAGTTTCAAATGTCCATTGATTAAGTTCACTCTTTTACCATCAATTTTCACTGCTTTATCACCATTGCGTTCAACGCGATTGATTACGGCCTTGCTATAAAACAATGAATCCATAACTTTAACAGCAGCTTGAGCGACTTTCAAAACGCTTACTCGAGCATCAGTAGTAAGATTTAAGAAACTTAGTGAGGAAA
>NZ_LUTS01000121.1 GCF_001597735.1 Neptuniibacter pectenicola | reverse complement strand
GGATGATAAACACTGTAGAACGTTCGCATGGTAGTTGGGCGGCGGATGTATTTGAGCTGTTTTTTGCTCAGTTCATTCGATAAGAATGCGCCACTGGCGTGGTATTCGTCGTTTAAACATTTGAGCGAATACGAGTTCGCAGTGTTCATCTGAGGGCCAGCGATCCAATTCAGCCCAGTAAGTTGTGCGTAAAAGCCGACACCTGAATTATTGGTTATCAGCATCGATGGATTAATGGCATCTAACAGCTGTTTCGCCGCCTCAAAGTCATCACCAA
>NZ_LUTS01000120.1 GCF_001597735.1 Neptuniibacter pectenicola | reverse complement strand
TCCTTATCGCTACTGGTTCTGAAGTTGAGCTAGCGACGAATGCTTACGCTGAACTGACGGCTGAAGGTAAGAAAGTACGCGTAGTGTCTCTTCCTTCTACAGACGTATTTGACGCGCAAGATGAAGCATACCGCGAAGCGGTTCTTCCAGCGGCAGTGACTAAGCGTCTTGCTGTTGAAGCAGGTATTGCGGATTACTGGTACAAGTATGTTGGCTTCGGTGGCAAGATCATCGGCATGACAACATTCGGTGAATCTGCGCCAGCGGGTGAGCTGTTC
>NZ_LUTS01000119.1 GCF_001597735.1 Neptuniibacter pectenicola | reverse complement strand
TTCACTATTTTAACTTTGGATTGAGAAACGGTAGAGACATAATCTTCCAACTCGCAGTATAGTAGAACTTCGGTGACTAATTGTTCGCCAGAATCTGTTTTAGTTTCTAACGGCAACTCGGTTTACTTGTATTCAGGTAGAGAGCCAAGTGATGAGTTCAAGCAGTATTTCGTTAGCTAACAATTATCGGGACCGATAGCTTAAACCTTAAAAAGGAGTTCAAAAGATGGTTACCTGTTATCTTAAGTACGTGATAGATCCAAAGAAAGTGAGTGAGTTTG
>NZ_LUTS01000012.1 GCF_001597735.1 Neptuniibacter pectenicola | reverse complement strand
GATATAAATCGCTATGGATGGTGACCTTCCTACAGAGGACTTTCACCTCATTAGTTCATGCCCATGCTGGGCGTACACAAGCGGCAGCAGTCGGACTCGGCAAAAGCTGTCACAAATTTTGCTGGCGCAAAATTGGCGCCAGTTTTACCTCGCCGCTGTGCCGGGCGTTATGCCTAACGAAACTTAGTAAGGATACAATGAATGAAAATTTTACTTTCGATTGCTTTTATCTCTTTGTTATATGGGTGCACAGCAGCTGCCCCGGTAAAACCCAAAGAACCAATCCAAGGCTATGTTGAGTTCAATGAAGGAATATCTTTCAGTCTGAAGGATATGCGAACGCCTGAAAGTAAAATGAGAGACCAAGGCTCTAATAACCCTCTTAGTTGTGAGCTTGGAATTTTGCGCTTTGAAGATTCAATAACTATTCCTGACCGCATTACCTACCTCAAAAGCCGGTTAGAGCAAGAAGCGAATAATCTTAATTTAAGCGGTAAAGAAATTGAGATTTTAAAATTTTCTGCAAGCGTAAATACACAAGTTTTCATGAGATCGCGCTCAAAGGGTGTTTCTTTTAGCTCTGACGCAGACGCCATCGTTGCCCAAGAAGTATTCCATTCTTTCATAAGTAAGTACGAGTGCTGGAAAAATGAAGAGGAGATTGGTGGATACGACCTATCTCTTAACACACAATTACAACCTGTAGGAGTAGTAGATTTTAGTGCCAGGGTGGAAGGAAAAGTCTACGATTTCAAAGAGGTATTCGTACCACACTCGGATGAAATGAATCTGCCAATAATTGAAACAGCTATTTTCCGAGCAACCAATACCTTTCTCCAGAAATTGGGCGTGAACTAAATATATTGGGCATAACAAGGAGCTATAGCGGATCGTGAACTTCACCCGATAAAACGGACACCTTAATCTAACGAGGAGTCCAGAAATGCCAAAGTACACCCAGCTAAGAAAAACATGGCAATACAGTAATGAATTCAAAGCTAAGGCGGTCCAATTAACCTACTTAGATGACGTAAAAGTTAAAGATGTCGCAGCAACCTTAGATATCCATCCATTTATGTTATCGCGATGGAGAAAAGAATTTCGAGAAGGGAAAATTGTGGCGGATAAAAGAAAAAAAGTAACTAGCCTCACTAATGAGAAAAAGGAAATGGATCGCCTTAAAATGTTAGAAAAAGAAAATGCGCGCTTAAAGCAGGAGAATGATCTGTTAAAAAAGTGGCAACGGTATCTAGCGGAACAACATCAGAAAGATTTGGATTCATCCAGAGACACGGACGAAAGCTAGGTATTAAGTACTTGTGCAAGTGGTTAGGCGTATCGCGGAGTGGTTATTACGACTGGGCCAAACGTACACCAAGCCCACGGTCCGCTGCGGACTGTAGTTTGATGAAAAAATTACTTACATACATGCTCAAAGCCGCAGGACCTACGGTAGCCCACGTGTTTATAAAGCATTAAAGCAACAAGGGATTAATGTCGGACAAAAGCGTGTGGCACGGCTGATGCGGGAAAGTGGGCTTAAAGGGCGAGTGGTTACAGTTACACGCCGCACACCCAATTTAAGACGTTTTCAGCAAGCCGGGGAAAACCTGCGGCTTAATGCTCCGGCTCCGCAAAAATGTGATGAGCAATGGGTAGCAGACCTCACTTATATAAAAGTAAATAAGCGGTATCAGTATTTAATAACCATTATGGATGTTTATTCTCGCAAAATTTTAGGATGGTCATTATGTGTCACACGAACAGCAGATGATGTATTACCGTTATTAAGACGAGTGATAAGAAAGAGAAAACCAAGGCCCGGTCTAATATTTCATACTGATAGAGGCATTGAGTTTATTGCTAATGTGGTTCAGTCTGAACTTAAAAAGCACGGTTTAGAAAGAAGTCATAACCGTATAGGGCATTGTACAGATAATGCTCATATGGAATCTTTTTATCATAGTCTTAAAGGTGAGATGGTAAGGGGAAGAAAATTTAACAGTACAGGGGAGCTGAGGTCGGCTTTATCATCGTATATTGATGGTTTTTATAATCGATCCAGATTACATTCGGGTATTGGGTATACCAATCCCATAGACTATGAAGCAAGAGCAGCATAGGCGTGTCCGTTTTATCGGGTGAGCATCACCGCGCTAACGCGCGGTAGGTTAGCTTAAACGTTATCAGACAATGATCAGAGGCTATTTTCCATGAGTAATTATCAAGTGCTCTTCCTCTCACATGGTGGCGGACCGATGCCTCTTCTCGGCGATAAGTCACATTTAGAAATGGTTGATTGCTTAAAGAGCATTGCGGGTAAGATTAATGAACCGTCAGCTATTCTTGTTATCAGTGCCCACTGGGAGGAAAACATTCCTACGATAACGGCAGGTAAAAAACCGCCCCTGATTTATGATTATTACGGGTTTCCTGAAGAGTCATATCAAATAGAATATCCCTGCCCGGGTTATCCCGAACTGGCAAAAAATATCTACAGAAAATTAAACCGTGCGGGGATTCAGGCTAATCTGGACAAAAACCGTGGCTTTGATCACGGGCTATTTGTTCCTTTGAAGATCATGTTTCCTGACGCCGATATACCCTGCGTCCAACTTTCACTTCTCAACAACCTGGATCCAGAGCAGCATATAAAGATTGGCGAGTCTCTTCACGATTTGGATTGTGACAATCTTCTGGTTATTGGTTCTGGGTTCTCTTTTCATAATATGAAGCAGTTCTTTGCACCCGAAGCTATCGATTCAAAATTGCAAAATGAATCTTTTGATTCATGGCTCATAGAAACATGCAGCAGCTCAAATATAGACGAAAAAGATCGCAGGCTACGCTTGATTAATTGGGAGAAAGCCCCGGCTGCACGGTTTTGTCATCCAAGAGAAGAGCATTTGTTGCCGCTTCATATTTGTTATGGAATGACGCAGGATAAGTGCAAACAATATTTTCAGCTAGAAATTTTAAATAAAAAATCCAGTATGTATCTATGGTGATTAAACTGCTAACAAAGCGCTGTACCGGATAAACCGGTAAGCGCAGCGTTAAATCCCTCGCTGACCATATTGCCAGTCAGGCATCAGTGATATATGATTTGCATACATATTGCTACATATTGCATACATATTGATACATATCGCATACATATTGTATTCGTTTTGTGTATTAAGGGGGTTGCTATGGGAATTGTTAAGATTGACGACGAACTACATGGAGAGGTTCGCAAGGCGAGTTCAGTTATGGTTCGCTCTATCAATGCTCAGGCTGAGTATTGGATAAAGATTGGCATGCTCGCCGAGGCGAATCCCAGCATGACTTTTTCTGACATTATGCGAGACCAAATGAAGTTGGCCGAAGTAGACCTAAGGAAGGTTGTCGGTGGCTAGCATAAAACTAAAAAGTGCTGAAGAATTAAGTGTAATGCGGGAGTCCGGACGGCTTCTGGCAAGGGTTTTTGATTACCTTGATGGCCGTATCGAAATTGGTGTCTCAACGATGGATATCAACGATTTGGCGGAGAGGTTCATCATTGATCAGCTACATGCTCGACCAGCGAGTAAAGGTCAGTATGGGTATCAGTATGTTCTGAATAGCTCTGTAAATCGCGTTGTATGCCATGGTGTTCCTTCAACCACTCAAAAGCTGAAATCCGGTGATATTATCAACGTTGATATAACGTTGGAGCAGGGCGGATTTATCGCTGACTCGAGCAAAATGTACATGATCGGTAACGTGACTCCGATCGCTAGGCGTTTGGTCGATAAAACCTATGAGGCAATGTGGGAAGGGATCCGAGTTGTAAAGCCTGGCGCGACCCTTGGTGATGTTGGTCATGCCATTCAGAGCCACGCCCATAAACATGGCTATTCTGTTGTTCGCGAGTATTGTGGGCATGGGATTGGGCGAGAAATGCATGAAGAACCACAGGTTCTTCATTATGGTCTGCCCGGTAAAGGTTTGGTTCTGCAGGAAGGGATGGTGTTTACAATAGAACCCATGATTAACCAGGGTAAGGCTAAGGTTAAGTTGAAGAAAGATGGGTGGACCGTCGTCACCAGCGATAAAAAATTATCTGCACAGTGGGAGCATACGGTCGCCGTTACCTCCGATGGTTACGAGGTTCTGACGCTCAGAGCCGAAGAGCGAATTTAACAATCGCAGGGTCGGCGATGGCTTTTTCGTTGCGGCTTCGCCTTCACTGCAAAGGCGCGTGTGCTGCGGGCGTTAGTTTATCAGTCAAAATTATCACCCTAACTCAAAATGCTAGGGTGTGATAATTATCGTAGATGATTTTGCGGCAATTGTGATTGTCCAAGGACCGCAACGACCAAAATAAAACCGTCTTCCTTGGTAAAGTATGCCGTGTGCTTACCAACAGGGAAGTAAAACCCTTTGGGGTAAATGTTATCGCAACTTCGACCAACTTCTGGATTGTCAGCAAGCATTTGAAACCCAGTTAGTAGCGTACCTTTGTAGTGATGCCACTGCATCTCGGAAAAGTTTGTAAGGGTATGATTTTTAATTTTGTGTAAATGAGTCTGTACTAATTTACTTAGTTTATATTTACTCTTGTGCATACTTTACTTACAACGTGTTGAGGAAGTTTTCACCGTCAACTACATTGCCTTGCGCGAGGTCTTGTTTGGCTGACTCGAAGCAATGTTTAAGGTAATCAGCTTTCATTGCTTCTAGCTCTTCAAAATCTTTAATAGACATGACGACTACGGCGTCTTTGCTGTTTTTGCTAATCTTTACTGGCTCACGTTGGGCGCTAAGAAGTAACTCACCAAAATTACGTTTCGCATCATTTGCTGTTAATGTTTGCACGGTTCATCCCCAAATCTGGAATTTATAACAACATTATAGTTGGTCGCACGAAATGATCAATCTAATTAAATCGTGCGATTTTTTTGCGAAAGTTAAACTAACTAAGTGTTTAAGGTAGGTTCGCAACGCTAGGCATTTTCGGTTTGCTTTGAATTTAGTGTTTACAGCACAATGGGTTAGGTGGCAGTGTTGCCACTACTTAATGCGGTATTAGCCAAGAATATGACAACAACGATATCGATCATCTCGCTTTTGCTACTGAGTTTCGTGGTTTTCCTGACTACATTAGTAGAGGTGACTACGTGTACCCAGGGCAGTCTCGATGTTTGGCTTGTATCATTATTCGTGTTCGTGCCAGCAATTGTAGGTCTTTCTAGCGTTGCTCTCATTGGGCGAGCGCGAAGAGCTTTTATACGCTGGTTCACATTGCCTGTGTTATTGGCGCTACCGTTGTCCAGTTATCATGTAGTCCGCTATATTATCGGCATTAATTTAAAAGGTGAGCATCCTTGTAGCATTGCAACGGGAACGGATTTCAAATCTTTTCCTCTGGAGCCATGGGTACCTTATTGGGCCCCCATCCATTTTGCGGCGCTTGCTTTTTGCAGCTGGGTTGTCATCCAATTTTGGTTCGGCAAGAGAAAAGGCTAACAAGGTTATCAACTTGATGCACCATACTCCGCGCCTTTTTGGGGTGGCTACGCCACCTTACCCAAAAAGCCACTCCATATGTGGCACAGATTATCATGGCGTTAGGTGTGTTTCATCTAAAGACCAAGGAGGAGGTTCTGATGACTGATTATGTGGGTTCTTGTCTGTGTGGCACTGTGGGTTTTGAGATAAAGGGTGATTTTGATAGTTTTTACCTGTGTCATTGTCAGCATTGCCAAAAAGATACGGGTTCGGCTCATGCGGCAAACCTATTCTCACGGTCAGCAACATTGGTCTGGCGGTCGGGTGCCGATGCTGTGACGTCCTTTACGCTTCCTGGCAGTCGTCATAACAAAAGCTTTTGTAAGGTCTGTGGTTCAGCACTGCCAAATACTCAGATCGAAGGTTTGCTCGTGGTTCCCGCAGGGTGCTTAGATACTGAAATTTCTATAGCGCCAACAGCGCACATCTTTTTGTCCAGTAGAGCTGCTTGGGATGAGGAGTTAGGGGAAGTACCAAAGTTCGAGGGGCTGCCTGATTGAGCTACTATCACACAGGGAACCAAGGGGCAGGTCTTGTATCGTGCATGTTGGTTACTGGTACTTAACTAGGCCGTATTCTTTTCAGTTGATTATTGTTATTTTTGACAGACTTTCACACGGAGTGTGAATTACGCCACGACCACTAAGAATTGAATTTTCAGGTGTGTTATATCACTTAACGTCCCGTGGTAATGCGCACAATGCAAGGCCTGACCCTTAAGTTATTGCTTTAAGTGTCATATTCAAGACACTAACGCTACGGATACGTCATGAACCCGCTAAGAAGAGATGATAAAGAGAGGAAAAAAGGAAGGCGAGTCAATGCGCTTACCTTAGGTTTATCTTCCAGCGTTGATAAGGGGCTAACTTCATGGAAATAATCCTCATCATCTCTCTGCTTCTCGTATTGACCGGCATATTATTTTTTTTAATTAGGTTAAGTAAGTGGGTTTTACGCAATAAAATGCGGTCGCGTGCATGTTTGGCGTTGTTGGTCGTTGCTCTTGTTGGGCTGAGTGTTCACCACCTCTTTTTTAAAAATATGCAGTTCATACAATCCGAGGTCTATCCTGACCTTTATCTAATAAAGTACCCTGAAAAGGACCAGAAGGTTCTTCATCAAGCCATCCGTGAAAACGTAATAAAACACTTAAACAGTGGGGTTCTACGGGGTAAAAAACTGGCTTATATAAAAGGAAATTCTATTTTCTTTTATAAATATTATAA
This sequence comes from Neptuniibacter pectenicola, assembly GCF_001597735.1. Taxonomy (GTDB): domain Bacteria; phylum Pseudomonadota; class Gammaproteobacteria; order Pseudomonadales; family Balneatricaceae; genus Neptuniibacter; species Neptuniibacter pectenicola. The sequence goes on along the minus strand of NZ_LUTS01000012.1, from coordinate 81,771 downwards.
GGCGTTGCCTTTTAGTATTTTTCAAGATGCAGGTACAGCGTACTTTTTAGAAAATGAAGAAGACCTTGGTGGGTTTGTTACTGAAGAATTGGGGATGTATAGCAAGTACAAGTTGGCTGAATTTTATTATGCTCCCTGTAAAACAGATGGAACTCTGTATTGTGGCGAAATCCGTTATTCCAATGAGGGGGATTTCGTTAAATCTGAGAGCCTTTTCAATCTTGCTATCGCAAGTAAAACAGCTAAAGACGTTAATGCCCATGTTATTAATCCCGCGTTTGACGATCCTACCGGTAGTGATATGTCTACCGATTAATACCGTTGGTCTTTTGCGCACAATGGAAGCAATACCCAATGAAAACGAATGCTAAAAAGATAACCAGACGATCCAATGGATTTTAGACGCCATAGGGCTTAGAGAAACCCGTATAGACACCGCACGCTACCACCTTACTAAAGGGGTTCGGGCTTTCGGCGTTTGAGTACACCGCTGAGGTAACTCGCGAGCGACTTAACGTGATTTATACGCGAGGTATTGAAGCATTATAGGGACGCTTGTAATCTTTTTTGCCTTGGTTGATGATATACCGATCAGATAGATGTCTGACATAGGCCGCTTATGTGTACTGATAATAGGTTTATGTAGATCAGCGGTTAATACCGGCTGGCTTTGTCACGGAAGATGACGATTGAATTCTTTAGTTCCTCCTTCCTTTTCAAGTGATTACATCTGTTTTTAACAAATAGCGGTGTGGGCAGATACACGGACCCCCGTATATACAAATGTTAGGCGTACAAAGGAGCAACATGCCAGATTCAGGAGTCAATTATATTGCATGGTGGGGTGCGATTTTATCAACCTTACTTGCCTGTATAAAAGTTTGGGAAATTTGGAGTAATCGCTTCCGTTTAGATATCGGTCATAACTTTACTTCTGATCCGATTCAAGGCAACGACATCCTTATTAGAAATTTATCTTCGAAACCAATCATTCTGGAATATTGGGAGCTTCACTACTGTTCAAGATGGTGGCTACTTCGTAAATTTGAAGAATTCGAATCACCTGGGCCTGATGCATGTGATTCTAGGATTGAAGCTCATTCAAGTAAAACATTATCCTTTAGAGAACAATATCATTTCAGTTGGAGTGATAAGGCTTTGAAAGGCAGAAGCATTTATATAAAAATATATATTGCAGGACGCAAACCTTTTTATAGAAAAGTATTTGGGTAATGTACGCCTAACAAGTCAATTCAGCAGGACAAAAAACAGTTGGTTTTGCTCCTGCGTCGCTAATTTTAACCAACTGTTTTTTGTCTCTGATTGAGGCGTTAGGCATTCAAGTTACCGACGGACAGTTTCCAAATTGGAAACGAATTTATTGGCCTCAGGTTAAGCCAGTAACATAACGGATACATTATTAATAATAAGGACGAACCATGCCTGGTGCATTTGCACATATTACCGCGGTTAATTTCGCACTCAGTAATGCAAGCCTCAAGAAACTGAACATGCCTAAGAAGGCAAAGTTAATCCTAAGTAGAAATCAAAAGTTTGTTGAGCTGGGCTGTGTTAGCCCTGACTATCCCTATTTGATGTTAGCAAGCCCAACTCAAACGGCGTGGGCAGATAAGATGCATTATGAAAAGGTAGGGGTCTTAATCAAAAAAGCCATTCTACTTGTAAAGGCATTGCTGGGTGAGGAGCAAGAGAAAGCGTTTTCTTGGCTGTGTGGTTTTGTTGCCCATGTTATTACTGATATTACAATCCACCCTGTGATTGAGCTGAGAGTTGGGCCTTATAAGGAGAATGCAAAAGAGCACCGGATCTGTGAGATGAACCAGGACGCACATATCTGGCCAACGCTAAACTTAGGTAAAATCGGCTATGCCGATAGAGTTAGAGGTAATATTGGTGCCTGTAATGATGCTCATAATCCATCGGATTTAGATAAAACCATTACAACGTTATGGGGGCATTGTTTAACGAAGATCTTCCCTGACACAGCAAAGGCTACACCGCCAGATATTAATGGTTGGCATAAAGGTTTTCAGTTCATCGTTGATAACGTCGATGAGGGGTATCGGCTTTTTCCTTTTGCTCGGCATGTTGCGGCGAAACAAGGGTTAGTTTATCCCAGCAAAGATGCCATTGATCCGTCTTATATTAAAGGTTTAAAAACGCCTGTTGGAATCGCCGATTACGATGCCATTTTCGAACGGGCCGTTGAAAACGTGAGGGAATATACCTGCTGTTTGGCTAATGCTGTTTTTGATGGGGGGCGGGTTGATATGTTTTTAAACTGGAATTTAGATACGGGTCTTTGTGAAGACGGAAATTTAACGGCTTGGAATAACGCATGAAACATCTACTCTTTATCATTGTATCTATGCTTATCGTTGGGTGCTCTGCCTCTAATCCCTATAACGATGAGAAAATGTATGACTTAGCCTCTCAATTTAAAGACCTATCGCAAACGGTTGATGGCGCGATTAAATTTGGCGAGGTCACGATTGAAACTGGTCAGCAAGCTTTAGAGCGTGTTTCGGTCGAGCAGCCGGATAAGGTTGCCCCTTTTGCTGAATATGTGATCAAAGTTGAGCTGCAAGGTGATAATGCGGTGCTTCTATTGTGCGATGATAATATTGCCCTGATAGAAGATGCGGGCTGCAATGCCGTACTTGATAAGGTGTATTGGCAAGTGCTTAATCCGAATAGTTGTGTGATCACATTAGATAGTCACCAGCTCTGCAAATAGAGAGTGGGGCGAAAGGCTCTGTGTAATGAGCTCTTTTTTTAACTAATGGCCGTTTTAACTGCGGTGTAGGGTATATCGATTTTATTTATGTTGGTCGATGACGTTTGCTCTAAAGCCTTTCGGTTGCACCGGTTATTGGGCTTTTAAGGGTTTAGGTTCTAAATTGAATTTGTGACAGTGGGCCTCATAACGTGCTTTTAGCTCGGATTCGCCTAATAGATTACCGGGCTCGTCGCGATAGGAGCCGTCGCCATTAAGAGCGCTACCTTGCCATGTCTGTTCAATCGCGGTGCGTTCTCTTTGTTGCTTAAACCAATGGATGAAACGGTTTGCTTGGGCTAATAAGCGATAGCTGGAGGCGCTGCTATTAACGACCATAGTATAGAAAAATGGTCGGGGCGCTAAGTTGCCCGGTATGATTTCAATTTTATCGTACCAAGGGCTTGCTGGGTTTTTACATGCCCAGTAGTAGATGGGTAGATCAATACCAAATGCATCGACAATACCATCGGCAAGGCAGTGGTGTATGCGAGATTGATCGGAGTATGCGATTAGGTTATTCAGCGTGATGCTGCCCCCCGGTTTTTTCTCGTTACTACTCCAGCGGATGCCTAGGTCCTCTAAAATCATCAGGGCTGCAGGGTCGTTGATCACACCGACAACTTTATCTTGTAGATCTTGGATGCTGTTGATTCGATGGTCGCCTTTGCGACGGGCCAAGACCCAAGGTAAGTAGGTATACGCTTCAGAATAGGCAACATTGTCATATTCGGCGGAGGGCGGTAAGGCACTGATAACGATATCGGCGGGTGGTTGGCCGAACTTTTTGCCTGATGTTAGTAGTTCTGTACACATATCCCATGGCGCTTCGATAAATTCGCATTCGACTCCGAGGTAGCGGGCAAATGCGAGTGCATAATCAACATCTAAACCTTTAAGCGGTTCTCCCAGTTTTTCACGGAATGATAAGCCAACAAAACTAGGTTCAATGGCGACGCGTAGTTTGCCTCTACGGAGTACGTCGTCTAATTGGTCATGTCCTGCATCAGCAACTAAGTGTAATTTATTTAACGTTTGATTGATCGCTCTAGAGGCTAGATGGATATCTGTACTATGAATATCGACTTGATCTAGTCCTTTCGACATATCTTCGACAACGTGATTAATCAGCTGGTTTTTATTGCTGATGCGTTGCATTGAGCCGTTGCTCATTTCTAGGGTTTCAAAGATGACCGCAGTATTCTCCATGACGGCACTGAGTTGTGTGGCTATCGAGTTGAATAGCTCGGTTAATTGCTCTGTCGCTGATTGGGTGACTTGGACGAAATTGTCCAATTTTTCGGTATTGGCTGCGCTGATATTACTTAGCTCAGCATTCACTTGAGAGAAGTCGAGCTGTTCGGCTGCTTGATTGGCTTGCTCTGTCGTAACGTTTGCTAAGCGTCTTACTTCATCGGCAACAACAGAAAATCCGCGACCATGTTCACCGGCTCGAGCTGCCTCAATCGAGGCATTAAGTGCTAAAAGGTTAATCCCTTTACCTATCTTAAGAATGCCATCAAGCACCTCGTTTACATTGCTAGATTTATTAGCAAGGGCGCTGCTGATCTCATCTAATGATTGGCTAATTGAGCTGTTTACTTCATCGACTTCTGTTTTGATCTGTTGCTGCAGTGAGCTTACTTGAGCGTTAGAGCTATTTAAGTAATCGTTGGCGACGTTGAGTTCGGTGTCTAACTTTGTGGCTCGCTGGTTAATCTCTGAGAGGAAGTTTTCCTGTGCCTCTAAGGCTCTGAAAATTTGTCGGGAGAGTTGTGCCGTTTGGTTGCTAATCAGTTGTAATGCGCGATAGAAACGCTTTTCATCATCAGAGAAGCGAGGAATGTCGATGGTCTGGGAATCTGGCGCATAGGTAATAGATGCTTGGGTATCCCAAGTTGCGTTCTGTGATCTGCCAAAGAGTTTATTAAATAGTGTCATCGCTCATTCCAAAAGGAACCTAGTAAGCAATGTCTATAAGCAAATCTTGTTCCATATGAATATAAAATTCATATCAGGAATAAAATCGACCTGTTTTCACGATATTATGTCTATTTAGTGAGCGGTTATAGCTCAATAGAGGGGAATAACGTTGAGAGACAGACGATAAGATTGGCTATGGGTGAGTCTCTTTGCACTAGCGTTGTGCTTCGTTTGTTACATAAGTGTGCGTGAAATGCTTTAAGCGTGCCTGTCCCATATAGCCGGTCATATCATGATAGAGTGTGGTCTCTAACAGCGTGCTACCCGCACCACTTCACAGGATAAAAGGGATAAGTGTCTATGAAAGTTTATTTCTCACATGGTAAAGAGAGTGGGCCGTGGGGCAGTAAAATCAAACGATTGGCGGGTATCGCTCAGCAGAAAGGTTACGCTGTCGATAGTATTGATTATTCCGATATTTTAGACCCTGATCTGAGAGTTGAGCGCTTGCTGGGTGTACTGGGTAAAACCGGCGAAGCGTTTGTATTGGTTGGTTCCAGTATGGGCGGTTATGTGTCATTGGTTGCGGCCGAACAGGTAAGCGCACAAGGTGTTTTCTTATTGGCACCTGCGCTATATATTGAGGGCTATCAGCAGCAAAACTATCATCCCCGTGGGTATGTGGAAGTTGTGCATGGTTGGTCGGATGATGTTATTCCCGTCGACAACTCGATTCGCTTTGCCAACGCTGTGGATTGTTCATTGCATCTTATTTCCGGTGATCATCGGCTTAATAGCTCGATTGACGTGGTTGAATCGTTGTTTTCGCAGTTTCTCGTCTCGGTTGACCTGCATTAAGGCTTATTGTATTTGTAAGGCATGCGTCCTGGCCACAATAAGCATCAAGCTTTAATTCACTTTGGGTTGTCTATGAATTGATGTAACGCTTATTTAGGTCGGTGAGTTTTATATGATCTTTTAGGTTGGCTGTAAGGTTCTCTTATGTAAGTTTGAACTGTCATTTTTGGGGCATTATGAAACGTTATAAAATTATTCATCGTACCTACTACAACTATACAGACTGGGTGACCTTGGGCGCGCACCATCTGCTATTGCGACCTCGAGAAGATCATGAACTGCGTATCGAGTCTTTCTCGCTGCAGGTCACGCCCGATGCAAAAATATATTGGCATCGAGATGTAGAAGGTAACTCGGTAGCGATTGCCAATTTTAGCAACCCAACGCAACAATTGACGATCGAAAGCGAGGTGGTGATTCAGCAATATAATGAGTCCCCCTTAGATTTTTTGGTGGCAGATTATGCGATTAATTATCCTTTTTCATATCACGAAAGCGATCAGTTTCTGCTGTCACCTTATCGCGTGCTGCCCGATGAAAACACCCGAATCCTGTTAAACAACTGGATCTTCGATGTTTGGCAAACTGGCGAGGCGGTACAAACCTATACCTTATTGCAGCGGTTGACGGAGACTATCCATAATACCTTGGAGTATAAGGTGAGAGAGGAGCCGGGTGTGCAATCCGCCGAGGAGACCTTATCGCTCGGGTCGGGCTCTTGTCGTGATTTCGCCTTGCTCTTTATGGAAGCGGTTAAGTGCCTCGGTTTTGCGGCGCGATTTGTCAGTGGCTATCTGCATGCGCCGTTGATGTCTAATCAGGTGGGTTCGACCCATGCCTGGGCCGAAGTCTATTTGCCGGGCGGCGGCTGGAAGGGCTTTGATCCAACCATCGGTGATATTGTCGGCACGGATCATATTCCTGTGGCCGTATCACGTTTGGCTGAAGCGGTGCCGCCTATATCTGGCTCATATGCGGGCGCAGCTGAGTCAAAAATGGACGTGGGTGTTTGGGTGAGTGAATGTTAAAACGGTGTAAATTGCTAACAAGGAAAGCGGAGGGGGTTCCATAGGCATTTTCCAGACTTGTCATGATCTCTTTGAGCGCATCTGTTTCATGTTCCGTGGCAGATGAATAAAGAGAGGTGCAAGCGAGCATTATGGTCAAAACAAAGGGGAGTACGCCATTCATTACAATAGTCATTAGTGTCCCTCTTATTGCGCTTCCTTGGTCGTACGTATTGATGGGAATGCGTTGAGTTAAATTTTTCGATCTACCGAAACCACTAATATAAAGACAGAATTGGCGCGGTGGGTACGCTGTTTTAGAATCGATTAATTACCCTTTTTAGGTGATATTACCATTAGTTTTTAATTACTGGGACTGCTTAATTATTGGGACAGGCATGCTTAAATAACCTAACGTTAAGCCCCGCATTCTCTATTAACCTTTCGCTCACTAATTATTGGGACAGGCATGCTTAAATAACCTAACGTTAAGCCCCGCATTCTCTATTAACCTTTCGCTCACAGGCTGGCTTCATGCATTAGGGAGTTCTTGTAGGAAACCCGTCTTTGTCCAAAGGCCGAATTAAAGTCTACCTGGGGTGATATGAGGCTGCACGCTTTATGTAGCTTGTTATCGACTGAATCCAAAAAACAATAACACCGTAGCTTTATTGCTACAGCTGTTATATTCGTTGTGGCGGAAGTGGAACAGACTTCGCGTTACTCTTCTTTTTGTGGGAACTAAACCGTTTTTAGGGTTTATTTGTAACCAATTGATTTAAATAGTGAGAAATAGTCATTATTGGCTACCAGTTTTATTTATGAACGAATTGGCACTGTCCCTGCACCTTCATACCGAAACGCTTTTTACCTTGTAAAAAGGGCAATCGACCATTAACCGTATGCAGGCTGTGTTATGAATATAAAAATAGGAATAGGTTGTTTTTCGGCGCTGATTTTTTCGTTATCTGCTGCTGCAGATTCAGGGGCTGCTTCTACTGAATACAAAGGTGGCTTTTATGATATGGCTGGCTATTTGAACAAGACCGCGGTTGTAGGGTCTGTTCAGTCGAGACAGGAGCCTAGGGTTATTAAGGGAGGGCCATTTGATATGAATGGTTATTTAAACCTCGCTGCTGCCGCTACCTCTTCAACCTTGAGCCATAACAACCCCACTCAGGCTGGCAGCGTAAACCTGCATGCCAACCCAAATTTGCTGTTTGTACCTAGTACCTTAAGCCGCCGTTTGTAGGCGGCTTGCCCCCTACAAGCTCGCTGATTGATCAGACACACCTTAGGCCAAAGGTTAGCCTCCTTAGGGAGGTTAACCGGTACGGGGTTGTGTCGTTGCTGAGTATTTGCCAAAGATAATCGTGCCTATAGCGATAATGGCTAATAACCACGTGTAGTGGATGTTGCCAATAATGATCAGTGGCGAAAGCCCCGCAATGGAGCCTGCTAATAATATTTGGGCGCCATAAGGCAATAGCCCTTGTACTACGCAGGAAAATATATCCATGAGGCAGGCACTACGGCGGGGGTCTACCTGCTGACGTTCGGCAATATCTCTCGCCAAGCTACCGCAGATAATAATGGCAATGGTGTTATTGGCGGTGCAGATGTTTGTGAGTACAACCGCCGCGCTAATGGCGGCTTCACCTGCTTTTGGATTAACGGCAGTATGATCACCTTTAGAGGTGAGTCGCTCGATCTGGCGACCTAAAAACTCTAACCCTCCCTGTGCTTTCATGAGTGCGCCTAGACCACCGATTAGCATCGATAAAATCATGATCTCTTGCATGCCGGTATAGCCTGCATAGATATCTTTGGAGTATTGAGCAATTGAGTAGGTTTCTAGCTCGCTTAGGCCGATGGCGCCGGCAAGTAGAATGCCGCTAAACAGTACCAAAAATACATTAAAGCCGGTGAGTGCCATCGTAAGTACGATCAGATAAGGCAGCACTTTAAGTAGTTGATAATCGGTGCTTTGGTTAATGTTGGCATCGGTTCCCTGCAGGTAGAGCCAGATTAATGTGATGAGTGCGGCGGGCAGGGCGATTTTAAAGTTCATGCGGAATTTGTCGCGCATGTTACACCCTTGGGATCGGGTTGCTGCGATGGTGGTATCTGAGATGATCGATAGGTTGTCCCCAAACATTGCACCCCCGACGACAGCACCGACACAAAGGGGAAGGGATAGATCACTGACCTCTGTTAGTCCTAAGGCGATAGGCGTCATTGCAGCAATGGTCCCCATTGATGTGCCCATTGCGGTGGCGATAAACGCGGTAATAACAAACAGGCCGGGGAGAACAAGTTGTGCAGGAATAAAACTCAGGCCAAAGTTAACCGTTGCATCAACACCGCCGACCGCTTTGGCAACGCTAGCGAAGGCGCCCGCTAGCAGGTAGATAAGGCACATGGTAATAATATTGCTATCACCCACACCTTTGATAAAGGTGTCTAGGCGTGCATTGAGTGCCCCACGGCCAAGCAGTAACGCCAATACAATTGCGGGTAAAATCGCGACGGGCGCGGATATTTGATAGAAGGCGTAATCTACATTAATGGACTGGTAATAGACGCCGCTGCCAATAAATAAGGCAAGAAAGAGTAGCAGAGGGAGTAGTGCGAGCGGGTTAGCTCTCATTTCAGGCTCCAAGATAATGAAACTCGTTACGGATTAGCGTCTGTTAATTAAGCTAACCAGTAAGGAAAAAACCTACGGTTCTTTTGAAATGCAGGTTGATAAATGGATAGGGCGTTACCGGGTAGGGAACCCCACTAAATTTAGAGCAGGATTATACCGATTCTCAGGAGCAGTTCTAAGATTGATTTGCCCTATAAAGGTTGTTTTAGTTATAAGGGGTTTTCTTTTAATAGCTTGAGGAAATAAATATTATTGCGAATAAAATAGCATTACTTGCTCGTCAGCGTTCTATTCGTCTATTTATAAGCGGTTCTAGGCTTTAACGTGCACTTTTCATCCATAGTGCTAGCGGCAGTGGAGGTGATGTGCTAGATATAATTAGGTACTTAAAGAACGAAGGGCGATGTCTAATAGGATCGTGCCGTTGTGAAGCAGTTTAGAGTATAGAATTCCTTTGACTTAACTTTAATCAGGATTTTCTCATGTGGTTACATGTTTCGTGTGTTCTTGACTTCAATATCCCTGTAGCTACCCCCTTTTTACTCATGCTTCGTCCTCGCAGTGGGCGGCAGCAGTGGGTCGCCCGTGAGCAGTATGAGTTTTCACCGAGTGTTATGGCGGTGGAGTTTACCGACCCCTTTGGTAACTTATGTCAACGGGTAGTAGCACCCGCTGGCCCTTTTTCTGTCTATACATCAGTTAATATCGAATGTGCGGATGCCTTCGATGTAGCGCAAGGCGCCCCCTTTGTTGAAGTGCAAAACCTACCTGAAGATACACTGCCATTTCTACTCCCCAGCCGATTTTGTGAGTCGGATCGTTTCATCCAATTAGCGCAATCACTCGTTGTCGGCGTAGCGCCGGGATATGATCAGTGCACGGCTATTATTGATTATATTCGCCAAACACTGCGCTACTCGCCTGGGAGCGGCCAGGAGATCATTAGTGCTTGTGAAGTGAATGAAAAATCAGAAGCGGTTTGCCGGGACATGGCCCATTTAGGTATCGCCTGTTGTCGTGCTTTGTCGATCCCCGCGCGCATGGTTGTTGGTTATCTTGAGGGGCTGGAACCTATGGACCTTCACGCTTGGTTTGAAGCGTATGTCGGAGGGCGCTGGTATGCATTCGATCCGACTCAGACTAGCCGGTATGGTGGACGTGTCGCGATCGCTTATGGTCGCGATGCTGCTGATGTGGCGATCTACAGCCAATTCGGTGATCCAGTGGATCTAATGCGTATGGATATCAGAGTTGAACGTATGTTATCGCCGCTTTAGTGATAGATGGTTAATACACGGCCTAGTCGCTCGCTACCGGGTTCTTTACGTTTCGGTTTAAACCGATAAACGTCGATAGTGGCTGAACGCCTATTTTAAAGCTGGTTTGCTTTACGGTGTCGGCCTTCGTAATCAAAGATCCGTTCTTGAACGCGCCAGTAGTGTTTCTGTTTACGAGCGATGACAAAATCCGGTGCGGTCAGTTGTGGTTCGATGGCGAGTACATCGGCAACACTTTGTAGGGCTTTAGGTGTTTGGGCATTGGCGATACGTTTACCAAATTGCGTGTTAAAGATGGCTTTTTGTGCGGGCTTTGTGAAATCAAAATATTCGTTTAGCTCTTCACCCTCTTCACCGTGATAGGTGACTTTTAAGCGTGCTTGTTCGGTGCTGAGTACCATACCCGAGCAGCGAATCACCATGGCATCTTTGAGCTTTAATGCGTTTTTTAGTTGATCATCGGGATCAATGATCGCCATTTTACAGCGGTGACAGTTGCGTGCGGCTATATCATTTTCCGCATTACAGTGGGGGCACTCCTTAAACCTAAAGCGATAGTCACATTGTTGGGGTTCCTGTTGTATGGTTTGGCTAGGGTCAAATTCGAGCAGGCCTTGGCAGCGACGACCATAATGTTCGATGACGTTTCCTTCTGCGTCGGTTTTTCCCCAGAATATATTGGCAAAACCGCAGCTGGGACAGAATACTTGTACGGGGTCTGTATCGGGATTCGGCTTTTTTTCCCCCACTTCAGGGTGGTGTAGATTAAAATGATTACCCGCATAATCAATCACTAGGCAATCGGTTTTTCCTTCGGCGAGGCGAAGACCCCGGCCCACAATTTGCTGATACAGGCTCACCGATTGGGTTGGGCGTAAGATGGCAATAAAATCTACGTGCGGCGCATCAAACCCTGTGGTTAGAACCGATACATTGACCAGAAATTTTAGTTTTTTCTGCTTAAAGCGTTGTATCAGTTGATCACGCGCTTTGTTGTCGGTAGCCCCTGTAATTAAGGCGGTTTGTGCTGCGGGCAGGTAGCCGCAGATTTCGTTTGCATGCTTTACGGTCGCCGCAAATATCATTACCCCTTGGCGGTTTTCGGCCAGTTCATGTACTTGTTCAATAATGGTTTCTGTAACACGGGGGTGTTTGCCGAGTAATTGATTAACGTCGGTTTCGGCATAGTTGCCAAAGCGGTTAGTCGTAAGGGCGGAGAAGTCATACTGGGTGATCGTGGCATCAACGCAGTTAGGTGGTGTGAGGTAGCCTTTACGGATCATAAAGCTTAACGGCAGTTCGTAGATACAATATTTAAAGGGCTTTGCCTCACTGCTACGTGCGAATCCCCGGTAATGGTATTGGTAGATCCATCCCATCCCCAATCGGTAAGGTGTGGCGGTTAGGCCCAATACTTTTAAGCGGGGGTTGCGCGAACGCAGTTGACCGATAATTTTACCGTATTGGCTGTTTTCATCATCATTTAAGCGGTGGCATTCATCAATAATCAGCAAGGAGTATTCCGTTGAAAAACGGTCAAGGTTTGCTGAGGCCGATTGAATGCTGGCAAAGGTGACTTGTTGGTCGTTTTCTTTGCGCTTTAAGCCCGCTGAAAAAATACCGCCGCTGAGTCCGTAGCTTTCATATTTTGCATGGTTTTGCTCGACCAGTTCTTTAACGTGGGCGAGTACCAGTATTTTTCGTTTTGCGAGGTTGGCTAACTCAGCGATCACTAAGCTCTTTCCTGCACCGGTTGGCAGTACAATGACCGCTGCATCATCGGTTTTACGAAAGTGCTGTAGGGTGGCGTCTACGGCGTCTTGTTGATAGGGGCGGAGCTTAAAAGGGGCGGACATAGGTATTAATCAAATGGCGATGAATATAGGGCCGATCATATCAGCCCTTGCCTATGGATGGGAGGCTAAAAAAAACCGGCCTTAAATAAGACCGGTTTAACGTATAGTGCAGCGATTAAGAAGGGGGGTTAACCGTCTGCGTTGTCCTGACCAAACTGGGTCATAATCTCTTGTAATAAACCGAAGTTATTATCCAGTTTGCTCTGGGATTCTTGGTCAGCATCTTTGTAACGTACATCTTGATGGAGCAGGTTTTCTAATAGGCCAGCGCTGAACAGGTTGCTGTCTTCAAGGAACCCAAGTGCCGGGTTGCTCATGATGCGATCCATATTTTGGATCATCTGACCTAAATGACGTCCATTATCACCCAGTGGGTTATCTAACTGTTGAACTTGCTCGTAAGCAACCGCAGCAGAGTAACTTGCCGACTGGGTCATCGTTACATTTAAGTTCATCAATTGAGACTTGTCCATTTCTAATTCAGCGGCTTGGTTAAACGCATCTTGAACGTCACCGCTGTAAAAATCTTCTGCAATCAGGTTAATGTCTTGCATCAGAGAGGTGAGGGCGTCTAACTCCTCGGTATTGAGGTCGCCCTCTACACTAAAGCTAAAGTTGCTGCTGGCATTACGGTCAACGCCAAAGGATACCGCGCTGGTTTCTCCGTCGGTATAGGCACCAAGAGAGGCGGTAATGCTGGCTTCACTATCAAAGCTGATTGATACCTTGTCGCCTTCTTTCGTCATCACTTCCATTGAGAACGACTCCGCTTTGGCATAACGTTCTGCTGCGGAGATCGATGTTTGGCTGGTCGATGCTGTGGTGTTGGCTGTGGTATTGGTGGGTGCGATACCGGCTAATGCATCAAACGTAAGGTCTTTTGTTTGATCGATCGTGGCTGATATATCATCGGTCAGCATATTGAGATCATTGAGTATCTTGGTGGCTTCTTTAAAGCCTTTTTCAACACCGGATACGGCGGCTTGGTACATGCGATCTAGATCTGCATCAGATGCTCCGCGTGAACGGGCTTGCTCTAACCCTTGAGCAACAAAGTCTGAGATTCTAGCGGCTACTTTTTCGGGTGAGTAATCATTAGCATCGAGACCTTTCATCTCGGCTGCACTCATTCCTGGGATGTTTTCTGCTAGTTTGGTGACTAACTTATCTGCCGCAGATGCAGAACGACCACTGCTGTCTTTGCCATCAGCAAATCCACCGGTCACCAAGGTTTCTTGGCGCACTTGAGAATAGGCTGCTTGACTGCTTAATAAAACTTGCACGGGTAATTCCTCCACAGACAAAAATTAGGCCCCTATGACCCAGATTTGTTTATTTCCATAGCATAGCAATAAACGGGTTATCGACAGTTGTGCGCTTCTCTTTAATACAAACCGAGGTATATGAATTCTTTTCATAAGCCAAGGGGGCCTATATCAGTCGAAAAGCCCCGTTAACATGCCGATTAACAGAAGAGATGTGATGCATAACTGACGATAGTGCTCATCATAAAACAACGTGCACATTATGAATATAGTTCCTAGGCAGGTATAGAGCTATGGGATTATGGGAGGTTAGTGAAGTTGATAGGGGGAGTTAGGGCGGCAGGTAAGCACCGTAAGTAAAAATCGGTGGTAGACAGTATTGTTGATCTTGTTGCTACGCTGTCTATACAACGGGGTGTATAGACAGCGGTTTGCTATTCAGCGCTGCCTGTTACCACATGAGGTCGTCAGGTATTTTGTAATCCGCATAAGGGTCGTCTTCATCCGGCTCTTCTTCAGGTTGAACACGGATAACATAGTCAGGAATGCGCTGCTCAATTTTTTCTGCAAACTTATCTGGAATTAAGTAAAACTTTTCATCTAAGGTTGCAATGGCGACTTGCCCACGAATTAATTGTGCTTGCAGGTCGCTTGTAACGTACATGGTTTTAACTTTTTTATCGTAAACAAAGTTATATGTGAGCTCTGCGTTATCGGGCAGGTTGATCTGTTGCTGCATGATCATTTGTCGGCACTGGGCTTCAATCTCTCGATTCTGGCGCTCTTCATCGCGCTGTAGATTGAGTAAGCGGTCGCGCTCTTGCTTCTCTTTTCGTTGCTGTTCGAGCGCCTGCTGTTTAGCTGCTTTTTCATCAACCACTGCTTGGCCGGATTTGCGGGCTTTATTGGCTTGTTTCTTTTGCTTTTTCTTTTCTGAATCGGCCTTTTTCGCTTTCTTCTGATCAACAAGGCCGATGTTTAGTAGTTGGTCTTTCAGTGAACCTGCCATAACAATCTCTTAGTACTCAATATAGATATTGCGAAACTATATCAAAAACTGATCATAGCGCCTGCATTTAATCGTTTTTAATGTGGTAAATCGTATTAAAAAATAGCGCTTTAATGGCTTGCAGGCCTTCAGGCTTAAACGTAATCTTCAGTAACTCTATAATTTATAGTTGGAAATTCCATGTCTGAGCATGATACGAGCCACCCCTTTGAGCGATTGACGCCTGCGTTTTTGATGGATGCTGTAGAGACACAAGGTTTTTGGTGTGATGGTCGGACATTTCCATTAAACAGCTATGAAAACCGTGTTTATCAGGTCGGCATCGAGGAAAAAGAGCCACTGATTGCTAAGTTCTATCGACCTAACCGTTGGCGTCGTGAGCAGATTTTAGAAGAGCATGAATTCTGTTTTGAATTGGCCGAGCAGGAACTGCCAATTGTTACCCCTTTAGTCAATGAGGCGGGGCAGACGTTGTTTGATTATCAAGGGTTTATGTTTTCACTTTTTCCTCGGCGTGGGGGACATGCGCCTGAACTGGACAATATGGATAACCTGTTTGTATTAGGTCGACTACTTGGCCGTATGCATCGGGTGGGGGCGGTTAAACCTTTTGCCCATCGCCCCGAGATTACGACGCAAAATTTTGGTTATGACAGTGTTGAATTTATTCGCGATAGATTTATTCCTGCGGACCTTAAACCTGCCTATGAATCTGTATCGGCGGACCTGCTGCAAGCGATTGATGAAATTACCCAGCAGTGCGGTGAGATAAAGAAAATTCGTGTTCATGGGGATTGTCATACGGGCAATATGTTGTGGCGTGATGATGCGCCTCACTTTGTTGATTTCGATGACGCGCGTATGGCTCCGGCTATGCAGGATATCTGGATGCTCCTATCGGGTGATCGTTTTGAGCAGACAGCTCAGTTGTCTGAAATTGTGGACGGGTATAATGAATTTAATGAGTTTAGACATACCGAGCTTCGTCTAATTGAGGTACTGCGTAGTTTGAGAATTATGCACTATAGCGCGTGGTTGGCTAAACGCTGGGAAGACCCGGCGTTTCCCCATAGCTTTAGTTGGTTTAACACGGAGCGGTATTGGGGTGAGCACATTTTAGAATTAAGAGAGCAGATGGCGATGCTTGATCAAGCACCGTTGAAGCTATGTTAATTTTTCTTCATTGATATGATCGTTGATAACGACACCGTTGCGGTCTGTGCTTTTGCTGTTGTCATAGGGACGCCCCGCCTGAATGATCAGCAGGTTACTATCTAAGGTTTTTATTTACCCTCAAGTCCTATCCTAGACGGTTTTTTACTGGATTGCGGGGCTAAATTCCTATACTGTTGATTACTGTTTTTATATACAGTTCTTTTCGATGATTTTATATATTGCTGAAAAACCAAGCCTCGGCCGCGCCATCGCGGATGTATTGCCTAAGCCTCACAAAAAAGAGGAAGGGTGTATTCGCGCTGCTAATGGAGACGTTGTCAGTTGGTGCTTTGGGCATTTGCTCGAACTGGCTGAGCCTGATCAATATGACCCGCTCTATAAGCAGTGGCGTTTAGAGCACCTGCCCATTGTTCCCGATAATTGGCAGATGCAACCTAAGCCTAAAACGCGTAAACAGATCGCGTTACTGCGTAAATTAACTAAAGAAGCGGATCAAATTGTCCACGCGGGTGATCCTGATCGTGAAGGCCAACTTTTAGTTGATGAAGTGATTGATTATTTAAAGGTGCCAAAGCAGAAACGCACAGCGATTAAACGTTGCTTGATCAGTGATTTAAACCCTAAATCGGTTAAACGTTCCCTGCAGCAATTACGCGATAATAGTGAATTTATTCCCTTAGCAACCTCGGCTTTAGCCCGTAGCCGTGCCGACTGGCTTTATGGTATTAACCTGACCCGTGCCTATACATTACAAGGGCGGCAGGCGGGTTATAACGGTGTTTTATCGGTAGGCCGCGTTCAAACGCCTATTCTGGGGTTAGTGGTTAGACGTGACCTTGAGATTGAGTCGTTTAAATCTAAACCTTTTTATGAGGTACTTGCCCATTTAAAAACCGAGCAGGGTGAAGGGTTTACGGCTAAATGGCAGCCAAGCGCCGCCTGTGATAAATGGCGCGATGAGGAGGGGCGTGTCCTTTCAAAGGCGCTCGCTGAAAATGTCGTTTCTCGTATTAGTGGCCAAACGGCTTATGTTAAAGATATAGAGAAAAAACCGAAAAAAGCCACACCCCCTCTGCCTTATAATCTTTCAGCCTTACAGATTGATGCCAATAAACGGTTTGGTTTAAGTGCACAGCAAGTACTGGATACCTGTCAGGCTCTTTACGAAAAGCATAAGCTATTAACCTACCCGCGTTCAGATTGTCGCTACCTCCCCGAAGATCATCGTGCTGAGGCGCCTCAGATCGCGGCTAAAATCCAGGCCCATTGCCCTCATTTTTCAGCGTACCACACTGAGTTCGACTTCAGCCGTAAAAGCAAAGCGTGGAATGATAAAAAGGTCGAAGCGCATCATGCGATCATCCCCACTGACCGACAGCTCGATTTAACTAAACTAAGCCGAGCCGAACAACAGGTTTATGAGCTGGTGGGGCGGCAGTATTTGGCACAATTTATGAGCGATCATCATTACGCCGAAACGCGTGTTGATGTTGTGATTGCGGGAGGGGACTTTAAAGCAACGGCTAAGCAAATTTTGTCTTGGGGCTGGAAAGCCCTGTATCAAAAAAGCCAAAGCCGCTCACATGATCAAGCCAAGGTGGCTAGCGACGATAATGAGGTGTGTTTGCCCGCACTGGCTAAACAACAGGCACTCCACTGTATCAAGGGTGAATTGTTAGATAAGTTGACTCAACCCCCTAAACCGTTCACTGATGCCACGCTGCTTTCAGCAATGACCGGCATCGCACGTTTTGTTGAAGACCCTGCGATAAAAAAGATTCTAAAAGAGACCGATGGGTTGGGGACGGAGGCAACGCGGGCAGGTATTTTAGAACTGCTTTTTAAGCGTCAGTTTTTGGTTCGGCAGAATAAAACGATTCGCAGTACGGAAACAGGGAGAGCATTGATCTGCAGCTTACCCGATCGTGCCAGTAAACCGGATATGACAGCGCAGTGGGAAGCCTCATTGGACGCCATTAGCCAGCAACAACTCAACTATCAGGCGTTTATGCAGCCCTTAACCGATGTGTTGGGTGACATGATCAACCAGGCAAAAGTGCTGGATACCTCTCTGCTTAAACGTATAAAGCAAAAACCCGCTGCGGCCTTTAAAAGGAAGACACGCAAGCGGGTTTCAAAGCCTAAAATGGCTAAAGGTTAAGTTGTAAATTTAACTTACATACCGGCCCAAAACAGCTTAGCGTACGCGGTGATCACCGCGATGCAGCCTAGGTTTATCCAAATACCAACGCGCATCATCTCCCGTTGCTGAATAAAGCCCGAGCCAAATACAATCGCATTAGGCGGCGTTGCAACCGGTAGCATAAACGCACATGAGGCTGAAATAGCGATAACCGTAGAAAGTATGATGGGTGACATCCCTAAGCTTTCTGCAATGGCGGCAAAGACCGGTATTAAAAGAGCGGCACTGGCTGTATTACTCGCAAATTCTGTCAGTATCACCACAAAAGCGACGATACTTAATAGAGCAAGTAAGGAGCTGGCGGTGTGTAGGAAATCGCCAATAGTGTGAGCGAGAAAGACACTGGTGCCGGTCGCTTTAAGCACAGCACTTAGGCATAAACCGCCACCAAATAGTAATAAAACACTCCAATCTGTTGTCTGTTCAATCTGTTTCCACTCAACAACGCCGAAAAAAGCTAACAGAATAATGGCAGCAATCGCGATGAGACTATCAAAACTAGACAGACCACCGAGTAACGCATTAAGCGGGCCACTAAAGATCCAGCACAACACGGTAAATAGAAAAATACCGAGTGTTGTTATGCGAGAAGAGGTTAATACAAAGGGGTCATGTTCTACGCTAAAACGGTGTTTAAGGTTTGGTCGCAAGGCCAAATATAAAATACCAATGGCCAGCGGTAATAAAATCACAGTTAAGGGCGCTGCGAGCTTCATCCAACCGATAAAGTTGAGCCCTGTTTGTGCGGCGGCAATAGCATTTGGGGGGCTACCCACTAAGGTTGCGATACCACCAATACTGGCGCAATAGGCGACCCCAAGTAAAACAAAGACATAGGTGTGACGCTCTTTTATGGGATCTAGCTGGCGCAGTATGCCGAGGACTAGGGGAAGCATCATGGCAGTCGTCGCAGTGTTACTGATCCACATGGATAGCATGGCGGTTACAACAAAGATAAGGAGTACCGCAACACTGAGTCGGTTCCTAGCGATATCAAGTACCTTACTCGCGATCGCTTTATCGAGGCCTTGTGCGTTGAGGGCCGCAGCCAGTGCAAAACCGCCGAGAAACAAGAAGATAATAGGATTCGCAAAATTCCCTAGTGCTTGTTTGGCGTCAAATACGTCAAGGGCGACCGCTAATATAGGAACGAGCAGCGCGGTGATACTGACGTGTAACGCTTCAGTTAGCCAGAGAATGGCAATAAATAGCAGAATGCTCAGGCCTTTTACAACGGAGGGTTCAAAGGGTAAAAATGCCATCATTAATGCAAATAATAGGACATTGCCCAACACGATGAGATGCTTATGGTTAATCATTGATTGAGTATCTTTTGTTGTTATCAGGCACTGAGTGGCAAGAGCACCGCCCTGATGTGAATGGTTGCTGTTAGCGTGTGTCGATTAAATCGGCGACAGTATAAAAGGATCGGTGGGATTCACAAAGAGGGGAAGGTCATTATTATGGATAGGGATCAAATAAACGCTAAAAATGAGAGAAATCTGTACGATTATTCTCGCCCTGATGCAGTGCCCGTGCTTGAAGGTCTATTGCTGGATGGGACTTTACCGGTGCAAGCCCCATGGGCGAAAAAAGCCGGCGCTTTCCCACCCCTGTAAGCCTATGGTTTTAGACCGCATCCCGCTCCGTAAGCATCAAGACCGTTGATATGATCGCACCGAGTAGAACCATGGCCGCCGCGATCCATAAGCCTAAATTGTAGTCACCTAAACGTTCAGCTAAATTGCCGGTAATTGCAGGGGCGATGATTTGTGCGACACCATAGGTTAAGGTCATTTTACCCATAAGTTTTGCCGGTTTTGTTGGGTAAAAGCGGCCAGCCATGGTGAGTACTAAGCTCACAATTCCGATAAACGTGCCGCCAAAAAGTACGGCACTTATGATAACGGCTGCGGCTGAATCGGTAAGCGCGGGAAGGATAATGCCTAATATTTGTATGAGATAAGCGATGAGCAGAGCGGTTAACACGCCTAGCTGTCGAGCGATTAAGTCCCAGATAATACATGCCGGTGCAGCAGCTAAACCAACAATAAGGAAAACAATGGGGCCTAGCCCTTGTAGTGCTTCCTGCCTATCAACAATGGCGACAATAAACGTGGCGCTGATAACATAACCGTATCCCGCGCAAAAGTAGGCGGATAGCATGAGGAAAAGAAAACGTCTGCTGGGAGGATTATCCACCATTTCAGCGCCTGAAATAGTCGTACCTGAGGTGTCAGGGCGTGGAAGCCAAGCCCACGCAGGGATCGCCAAGAGTACGCCTAGACCGGCGAACAACCACCAGAGCTCTTGCCAGTTAAGCGTTAGATCCATTAATGCCACAACGGAGGAGCAGAAGACAATACCTAAGCCCATGCCGGCAAAATGAATCCCGAGTTCACTGCGAAAGTTGTGCCTAATGAGCCAGTTTAAGATTAAACCTGAACCAATCAATAGTCCCGCTGCACTGGTTAGCCCTGCGAAAAAACGCATGATTCCCCAGATGATGACATTGTCAGTGACAGCCATACCTGCGGTTGTGAGGATGGCAACAATAAGCCCCAACCTATAGAGTTTGTCTTTTAATACTAAGTCACTGATTGAGGCGGCGATAAAAGCGCCAGCCATATATCCCATATAATTAAAGGTCGCTAACCAGCCACCAATGGCATCACCAATCCCTGCTTGTGCTTGCATGATCGGTAGCATAGGGGTGTAAGAAAAACGTGCAACGCCAAGCATCAGCATCAAACTAAAGATGCCAGCAACGAGTACTTTATATTTTTGTAATTGAGTCGTCATAGTATTGGGTTCATAAATAACTGGTGCTGAGAAGATTAACTCGCTTAAACTATCACTACAAATGAATTAATAAGAATAGTTTGTTCGGTTTTAGAGAAGAGTGGCAGGATTATGGAATTAATCTCATTAAAGACATTTAAAACAGTTGCAGAGCAAGGTGGTGTGTTAGCGGCTTCACGCTTATTGCATACGGTACAGTCTAATATTACCGCTCGGATTAAGCGTCTGGAAGAGGAGCTGGGTTCTGAGTTGTTCTATCGTAAAGGGCGAGGCTTAGAGTTAACGCCTACGGGTCATACCTTGTTGGAGTATGCCAATAAACTGCTTCACCTTGAGCAGCAGGCGTGTATGGCGGTTAAGCAGGTGGGTGAGTCAGTCGGTGAGATTAGAATTGGCTCAATGGAGTCGTTTGCAGCCACTCGAATGCCTGGGCTTATACAAATGCTGCGTAAAGCGCATCCTAAGTTGCTGCCGAGAATAACGACCGAGACCAGCAGTGAGCTGATTCAACATATACTGAACTACCGGTTGGACTGTGCGTTTGTGGGCGGGCCGATTGAACATGAGCAGTTGATCTGCCAGCAGGTGTTGGTGGAGGAGTTGGTGCTTGTGTCGGCAAAAAACATGGAGGTTCCTGATTCATTAATCCTTTTCCGTGAAGGTTGTGCGTATCGTGAAAGAGCGCTGGATTGGCTAAAAGCGAACGGCCGTATCGATACCGAAATTATGAACATGGGGACGCAGGAGGGCATTTTAGGCTGCGTTGCCGTTGGGCTTGGGTTCACATTAGTACCGCGCAAAGTGGTTGAAGAATCACGTTATGTGAATGATCTGACTATGGTGCTTTTAGCACCGGAATATAGTCAGGTTCCGACCTTATTAGTGACCCATAAAGATGCGGCACCGATGTCAGGTATTCACACGTTGCTGGGTTTATTTAAAGATGACCTTCCCGAATGGGAATCGGCAGCCTAATATTAGTATTTATTGCTTGCACCTAGGGCGCGTTCAAGTTTCAATGGCGCAAATTTTTTATGGTACTTTTCGGGTATTGGTATGGGACTTAGTAAACTATTAGTTGGTGCTGAAGAGTGGTGTCGTTTTCCCGACTTAGCGTTGCCTGCTGTTAAGGCACGCGTCGACTCGGGCGCAAAAACATCCTCGTTGCATGCGTTTAATATTCAGCCTTTTAAACGGGGTGGTGTACCTTGGGTTCGTTTTAATATCTGCCCGATACAAGATAACCGTAAAACCTTGGTGTCCTGTGAAGCTCCGGTTCATGATCGTCGAAAGGTTAAAAGCTCAAGCGGTACATCAGAAACCCGGTATGTCATTAAGACAACCTTAGGTATTGCTGATTCTAGCTGGGAAGTGGAAGTCACCTTAACAAACCGCGATGCCATGGGGTATCGCATGCTGTTAGGCCGTGAGGCGATGTCGGGTCGTATTCTGGTGGATCCTGAAGGGCGTATGCTGCTAGGTGGATTGTCCGATACTGAGCTTAAAGCTCTCTATCAAACTAAAAAGCCGTCAGTGGGCGGTTTGAAGATCGGTTTGCTGGCCAGTAATCCTAATTTGTACAGTAACCGACGTATTATTGAAGCGGGTGAACAGCTCGGTCATGAAATGGTGTTTTTAAATATTAAGCACTGTTACATGAAGATGGATGCGGAAGAGCCTGAAGTTCATTACCGCGGTGGGCGTGTTCTCGATGATTTAGATGCGGTTATTCCACGTATTAGGCCGAGTATGACCTTTTATGGTTGCGCATTAACACGTCAATTCGCTTCCATGGGGGTTTATTGCCTGAATACCGCGGCGGCGATTACACAATCACGAGATAAGCTGCACTCTTTACAGTTGCTGTTTGAAAATAATATTGATATTCCAATTACGGGCTTTGCGAATTCGCCATTAGAAACGGATGACCTTATTAGCATGGTGGGTGGTGCACCGCTTATTGTTAAACTGTTGGAGGGCACGCAGGGTAAAGGCGTGGTACTGGCAGAAACCAATAAGGCTGCAGACAGTGTTATCAATGCTTTTAAAAGCTTGAATGCAGATATTCTGGTACAGGAGTTCATTAAAGAAGCGCAAGGTAAAGATGTTCGTTGCTTTGTGGTCGATGGCAAAGTGGTATCAGCGATTCAGCGTGAAGCGGAACCGGGCGAGTTTAGGGCCAATATTCATCAAGGGGGTACGGCGAGCGTGATTCGTCCAACACCTGATGAGAAACGGATCGCTATTAAAGCGGCGAAATGTATGGGCTTAAGTGTGGCGGGTGTCGATATTATCCGATCCGCTAAAGGACCGTTGCTGCTAGAGGTGAACTCATCTCCTGGATTAGAGGGGATTGAAGGTGCAACGGGGAAAGATATTGCCCGGATGATGATTCAGGCGATCGAGAAAAAGTTGCAGTGGCAGCAAGGTGATACGCTGTCTACAGCGAAGAGCGAGGTTAAGAGCAGTTCGCTAACTTAACCAAGGATGCTCTTTAAGGCTTTCAATCATAAAGTCTATAAATAGGCGTACTTTAGGGTTTAAATGCCGTCTACTTGGGTAGAGGGCATGTATGCTCACACTTGGTGCTTGATAGTCGGAGAGCACCTCCTTTATCAGTCCCGCTTCAAGGTCATCTACACAGAAGGTGACCGGCAAGCGGGCAATTCCTAAGTTTTTGATCAGTAGCTCTCGGCAAAAACTGATGCTATTTGCGCGAACCTTAAAGTTTGTTGGAACCGGTTTGCCACCGTTCCAATTATTAAAGCCCCAGCCTTGATCGGATAGAGCGCCGCCTAAGCAGTGATGGGTAAGTAGGTCATTAGGGGTTTTAGGTTCGCCCTGTTCTTGTAAATAACCTGTTCCCGCATACAGTTTGATATTTACATCTGCGATTTTTCGTCCAATTAAGCTGGAGTCGGTTAGCTCACCGACCCTTAATGCGAGATCGATACCCTCTTCAACTAAATCCACCAAACGGGAACTCAGTTCAATGTCGATCTGAATGAGGGGATACATCTTCATGAAACCGGCGATGACGTCGTTCATGATAAAAATGCCCATTTCAGGGGGCATTGTGATGCGTAAGCGCCCTTTAGGAACCGCTTGTTTAGATACGACACGATCTTCAACGGCTTCCAGCTCATCGAGAAGCGGTTGGCAGCGTTGAAACAGGTCTTGTCCCTCTGAGGTGAGGCTTAGCTTGCGGGTTGTTCTTTGTAGAAGCCTTACGCCCAGTTCATCTTCGAGCTGAGCGATACGCCTACTGATCGTTGATTTTTGTATACCTAGTTTATCGGCTGCCGCGGTAAAACTGTTATGTTCAATTACACGGATAAACAGCCGTACATCATTTAGGTTCATAATGATTCTATAAGATCAGTAAAGAAAGGGGCAAAACAACCAAGCTAAAAACGAGACTTAGGAGCAGTTACCACGGGTTGTTAAAACAACAGAGGGTGTTGTAGTTTTAACAGCTTCGAAACTCATATCTGTTTTGTTGATGGTCAACGTAGTGGTGTCCATACCGCCCATTATAGGGTCTTTTGCGGTTCGGCTTAATGTAACTGTGCTGTCGCTTTGTTCAACATTAAAACCGCTTACACCATTGATGCTGCCCGATGCGCCGGAGATGAGAATTTCATACTTGCAGTGGCTTTCTGGGCAGTTTCGAGTGCCAGGCGTTTTCATGAAAGGGGCGGTGAATATAGCGTGAGTATAGGTGCATTGATAACGGCTATCGTCTGCATGAGCAGCCATGGGTAATAATGAAAAAACAGACAGTCCAGCACTCGCTATAATCAATTTTAATGTACGGTTCATATTCCTTCCCCTTAAATTTCCTTGTATGAGTTTAGGCCAATTTTTTGATCGCTTAAACCTTTTTTTGTTGAGTTTTGTTTTTATCGAATGGTTAAGTTACGCCTTGTTTATATGAGTAAATCTTAAGTTGTGTTTTTTTGTAGATCTATATTGCTCAATATTTGTCCATTTTCATCTCGCATATTCACCATGGAATGGTTAATATGCAGCCACTGACGATCATCAGGGTACGCTCTGAGGATAGACAAGTAGTATTCCTGAGCTGGATATACCGGCTGCAGTCAGGCTGCGTAGCTCAATATTTATTATTTTGGCGCTTCTGGCGCTTCTACTTATCAAGGAGTCACCGGTTATGAAAAAGCAATTGATTACAACCGCACTTGCGGCGATGTTAGTTCTTGCTCCTACATTTGCAGCCCATGCAGATGATGCGGCTGCAGATCGTGTACAAGTGCGTAAGCTTGTTTCCGTTCAGGAGCGCGCTGCGCATCGTACTGAATTGAAAAATGCTAAATCTCCCGAAGAGCGTGAAACTATCAGATCTGAGTACCGTGCATTAATTCAGCAACGTGCTGATGAAAAAGGCATTACGCTACCTGAAAACTTTAAGGCAGACTAAGCCCTAATACGCCGGGGAACGGATCTTTCTCTGTTCCCCAGCTTTCGTGGTTGCTTACACGTCTGTTATTAGGGACTATTTGTACCTAGTAGAGTGTATTGGTCGTCGCGCAGTCCTACCAGTAGCATCTCCCCAGTAGGGCTTACCTTGAATTCACCGTACCGCGCTTTCTCATAGATTTTGGCACTACCTTCTTGGAAGAAGAACGCGTTAGTGGCAAATTTTAAGACACCATCACGGATCCTATAGTGCAGTTTGTGCTGTTGAGGCGATAACTCAGTATCCGGGTTGAGTGTAATAAACTGAGCGACATTGTGTTGATCGAGCTGCACAATGGCAAACCCATCTACGGATTCACTGTCGCCGACCGCGTACTGAATTGTTTGACTCATTGTATAACGAAGTCGCATGTAATCCCCCTGCATCAGTGAACGTGGATCAACTGGCGCCAGTTTGAGTAATACGCTTTGCCCTTCGCGAATTAACGATTCCTTTTGATAAATATTGATATTGATACAGGCTAATACGATTAAAATGGTGGCTAAGGCGATCCATTTTTTCCCCTTCACCGGTGCGCTGTTTGCTGGGTCTAAGGTAGGTTGAGCCTTGCTGAAGTAATGCAGGGCTCCGACAACCGTCAGGCAGACTGCGCCGATGGAGAGTAGATAGATCGATTTAACCAGCAGTGTTTCCGATAGGCTGTAGTAGTACCAAGATATAAAGCTGATTAAGGCAAGGATGCCTAACGCCATTAAGATAAGGCGTTGTCTAAAGAAGCCGATCAGCAGAATTAAGAGGGCACTGCTAACACCTGCAATATTAAACGATAGCCCGAGTAGCATGAGGGTTGCGATAACGGCGATAGAGCCAGATGGCGAGGCCAGTTTGATTTTCTGTTCTGACAGAATAGCAAAGACAAGATAGACACATGTGCCCGCCAGTACCAGGCTCCCAATCAAGGGGCTGTATTGTTGTAAAAAACCCACCTCTGCTCTAGAGAGATAGTGTGATAGTTCATGTTGGAAGAGGAAATGTCCGCTAAATTGCAGAAGTGAGATCGCAAGACCGAAGCTGATAGGCAGTAGATGTGAACGGTATTTATACCAGTGTTCTTCTTTGATCCAAATCAAGGTGAAAAGCGCTGCGGCGAGTGCGCTATCTAAGCCAAAAATTCCCTGTTGGTTTAAGCCCCAAAAGAGCGCAACCATGGCGAACCAGCTACTGAAAACTCGATGCAGGAAGTTCGGCATAACCAAGGCCAGAGCCCCTTGAAATAAGGCTAAGATCAAAAATGCGGAGGAATCTGAAATCGAAAAAACGGTGAAAATTCCCCAAGCCACCATAAACTGGCCGCACAAGCTTATAGCTAAACCGAGCTGCTCTAAAAAAGGGGTTTTATCATTACGAAAGATAAAATACGCGGCAGTACAGCAGACAAGGCCGCAGAGGGCCAATAGCACTTGGTTATCGTAGATAAATAAGCTACCAATAATGGTGCCGACAAAAGCGAGTAAAAACAGCGCGGCTATCCAACCGGCAAAACCCTGCATTGTTTTTATATACCAAGGGCTTAAATCTAATTCGTTTTCCGGATAGTCAGCGCGGGTCAGGTTATTTCTCTGTAATTCAAGCCATAGCTCATTCCCAGAATTACGCATCGTGATGCTCCTTATCGCTCGCGATTGGCTGATCGGCTGCATGTTCTTTACTTAGTTTTTTTAACCAGATGCCCGCCGATGAAGAGAGCCCGATAATAAATATTGCGATAATTAAGAAGGCGTCGCTCTCTAATGCATCATTAAATATATAAATTAATAAGCTACTCGCAATAACAATAGTGCTGGTTACACAGCCAGAAATAATGAAAAGGTCGAAGAGGCGGTAGCGGTAGTAGAGATAGGTGCAGAGGATCCAGACTAAATAGCAAGGGAGCCCCCATTGTAGTGTGGCCTCATCAAATATTGCCCAAATCGCCAACCATGTTGCGGCTATGCCGGACGCTAATAAGCAGGTTTGAACGACCAAACGGTTATCTAAACAGCGTGTTTTACCCTGTTGAAGTACTTCAAAGGCGATGGCTAATAACGTATTGAATAGCAGGAAAAGGCCCACTAAATCGTCATAGTGCAGCAGAATGCCAAAGACACCGCGGAAATCATAATAGTAGAGATAACAGGATAAATTGATTAAGAGGACCCACAGGAGCCACAACGTGCTGGCGCGGTTGATGACGGCAATGGGGGTCATAAATAAAGCCCAAATGGCAAACAGCTGCCAAGGGTCAGCTCCCGTTTGGTAAACTTGTCCACTTAACGCAAGCAGGGCGCCGATCAACATTACCATAAGGAAAGCGATGGCGGTGCTTGGTAGCGTGAACGGTTTGAGCTTGGTATAGACCAGGGTGATGACCACGAGAGTGGTTTGCACTAAAGCGAATTTAACGAGGTTGCTCATCTCATCCCAGTTAAATGCAAAGAAAAATAAAGTCCCCGCCGCCAGAGCGATAACACCCAGCCATAGAAAAAGGTTTTTTATAAACTGAAACCATTGCTGGTTATCGGGGTTTGCATGGGAGAGTGAGAGGGCGGCATCTACGTCATCAGGGCTGATGTAGCCTTGCTCGGCCCAATGGAGTATATGTTGGCGTTTTGAGTTCATAAACGGGCTTCCTGCCGATCAGTGTAAGAAAATTAAACAGGTTTGTTGCGAGTGTAACAATCTATGGCGTGCTTTTCTGCCGACGCGGTCCTTTTCGACGGATGAGTGGTGATAACAACGACTCAGGTGGAGGGGAGCGCTTTTGTGCGCTCGCTACTCACAGCCGCCGCTTGGGCAGTCCCCACCGTGGGCGCAGGGCCGTGTGTCTGGGGTGTTAAGCGTGTGGCTTTTAATGATCCCCGCCGCAGTCAACAGTTTAGTGACTTTGCTTTCTGGGGGGATATTCAGCAAGCTAATATTGGCTAACTGACAGAGTTCACCCCAGTTTTTTGGGGTGAGGGCCATGGTATGTTTAACTTCAATCACATCACCTGTAGCTTCAATGCGGTAATCGTAGGTAGGCATCCGTTAATCCTAATGTAAAGTAATGCTCATGAACGGGCGTGTGCGTTAATCCGTTGTGTTAGTCGAGTACCGGTTCATGCCAGTTAGTGTTTTTTAAGAATTTGTGAGCTGGGTAGAACTTACCATCACTGCCGGTTTGGTCTTTTGTGGATTTTACATAGGCTTCTGGAAGTTCACCGCCGGCATAAACATCTAGGCCTTTTTCATCTCGGTAGAAGGCAAGCGTTTTGTCGATCTCTGCTTGGGTTTTACATAGCTTTGATAAGTTGCTTGCTTGGACCGCTGCCATATCTTTATCAGCATCGATGCCCATAATATGTGCCATACCGTATGTTACGACAAGGATATCAGCAACCGCGTCACGGATCTCAGACATATCTTTGTTTTCAATGCCCTCAACAAGCTCGGCAAGTTCTTCTTGAATAAGGTGGAGTTGCTTTGCTGATTTCTCCCAGTTTGGGTTTTGCATATCCCCTTTTTCGTTGCCGAAAACCGTATTAAGGTAGGATACATCAGTAAAATTGCTCATCTCTACTCCATTGCTGTTATTTAATGTAATTAAAATAGTTGAATCATTAAAGCGTGTTTATGACGTTAAGCTATCTTCAGCTATTTGATAAATTTTATCTACTATCGCCCGAATGCCGTTGCCTCTCGATGGGCTTAAATGACGCTGCAAGGCGAGTTGATTAAAAATCGATTCGATATCGGTCGCTTGGATCTCTTGGGCGGTCTTATTATCAAATAGATCAAGAATTAAGGCGAGTAGGCCACGAATAATACGTGCGTCTGAATCAGCCCTGAGCCGTATCGTTTCTCCTTGCTGGCATTCGTAGACTAGCCAAGTATTACTTTCGCAGCCTTTCACTAAGTGTGCATCAGATTTTAATGTCTCTGGCAGGTGGGCGAGTTGTTTACCTTGCAGCATGATTTCACGATAACGGGCGTTCCAGCCATTTAATGCCAGTAGCTTGTCATGTAGCGAGGTCTGGGCGCTTAGCTGCGACCTGTCATCGTCTGTTTGTGGTTGATGAGTGGGGATCGATACTTGCTGGGCGTGACTGATCCTATCTAACGCCTCGACTAAACGGTTGACCTCGTCGCGGGTGTTATAAAAAGCAAATGACGCACGGGTTGTGCCGGCTAAGTTCAGTGCTTGCATAAGTGGCATGGCGCAGTGATGGCCTGTGCGAACGGCGATCCCTTGTTGGTCGAGAATGTAACCAATATCCTGTTGGTGCTGATCGGCTAATGTAAAGGAGAGAAGGCTCACCGATTTTTCAGGCGAGCCTATACGTTGCCAGCCCTTGATCTGTGAGCAGCCATCCAATGCTAGGTTAAACAGGTGAGCTTCATGTTGTTCAAGCAGACGCCTATCTTGTGCTTGTAGCCACTTGATCGCTGTTGCAAAGCCGATAGCTCCACTAATATTCGGTGTACCCGCTTCAAATTTAAAAGGCAGGTCGTTAAAGGTTGTCTCTGTAAAACTGACCTTGGCTATCATCTCGCCACCGGCCTGCCATGGGGGCATTGATTCTAAAAGCGCCTGTTTTGCATACAAAACACCGATGCCGGTAGGGGCATAGAGTTTGTGGGCAGAGAACACGTAAAAGTCAGCGTCTAAGTCGGTTACATCAACGTTAAAGTGGGGCAGTGCTTGTGCACCATCGATCAGTGCTAAAGCCCCTGCAGCATGTGCTAATGCGATAATCTGTTTAACCGGATTAATGGTGCCTATGGCGTTAGAAACGTGAGTCACGGCGACTAAGCGGGTTTTAGTGGAAAGTAATCGCTTATAGGCTGCTAGATCAAGATCACCGTTATCCTGCAGAGGGATGACGTTGATCACCGCCCCTGTGCGTTGTGCTAATAACTGCCAAGGGACAATGTTAGCGTGATGTTCAAGTGTGCTCAGGATAATTTCGTCGCCGGGTCTAAGAGTGCTACCCCAGCTATGGGCGATGAGATTAATGGACTCTGTTGTACCGCGGGTCCAGATAACCTCTTTGCTATGACCTGCATTGATAAACTGTGCGAGGGTTTCTCGGGCTTGCTCAAATTGCAGTGTGGCCTCGGCGCTTAATGTATGACTCGCGCGGTGAACATTGCTGTTCGTCATTGTGTAATAACGGTTGAGGCTATCAATAACCCTCTGCGGCTTTTGTGTGGTGGCCGCATTATCTAAATAGACAAGAGGCGAGTTGTTCGCCTGCTGGTCTAAAATCGGAAATTGTTTGCGCACTTGCTGTAAGGCTTGTTGTTCAGCGCGATACTGAGCTGTCATAGGGGTCTACATATTTACCGAGTGAGTGACGGGCTGGGTCTAATTGTCCGAGTCATCGGCGTTTGCTTGTTGTGCCGCTGATCTATGCGCTAACTGTTTGTTGTAGCGGCTCTGCCAGCGTGCATACATCATTGAGCTGGTGAACAGCGTGCCGACTAACAGTGAGTAACCTAGCCCATAGATAAACGTATTGGGGTTGGTTGCAGCTAAGACCGACTGGATAAACGGCAGTAGTAAAACGAAACATAGCCAAGCATGGCCACGGGGATTGCCGGTGATGATGACGTGAATAAATACGAGTAAGGGGAGCATATGGATTAGGCTGATCACCCACGGATTAGCGGTGGGTACGGGGATTAAAAAAACATGCCATAAGATAAACCAGCCCAAGAGGGTGACATAACTTGATACGGTCACTATTCGGCCAAAACGGGCTTTAGCAGCGTAGTTATGATCGTCAGGTATATATGCTTTCAAAAGAGAGTTCTCAATGTAGTCGTTAGGTTTACAGTTTAGGGTGGAGCTTACGTGCGAGTTGGCCAAGGCGTTTGCCTTGCGCGACACAGAGTGATAACTCATTATCATCAAGTGGGCGGTTATCTTGGCCTGAAACATGAGTCGCCCCGTAGGGAGTGCCGCCGGTTGTCGTTTTTAGCAGGGCGGATTCACTGTAGGGTAAACCGGCTAAAATCATGCCGTGGTGGAGCAATGGAATCATCATAGAAAGCAGCGTAGTTTCTTGTCCGCCATGTAGGCTTGAGCTGGCGCTAAATACTGCGGCCGGTTTATCAATTAATGCCCCCGACAGCCATAACGCACTGGTGCCATCGATAAAGTACTTTAAGGGGGCTGCCATATTACCAAATCGAGTTGGGCTGCCTAAGGCAAGACCTGCGCATTCCTCGAGGTCCTGCTCAGTACAATAGAGGGCGCCTTCATCAGGGATGCTGGGCTCTGTCGCTTCACATACGGTTGATATGGCGGGGACTGTACGTAACCGTGCTTCTATACCCGCTTGTTCGACTCCGCGTGCAATCGAGTGCGCCATTGTGCGTGTTGCGCCATGACGGCTGTAATACAGCACCAATACATAAGGCTGTGACATGTTTACAGAATGTCCAAAACAGACTCAGGCGGGCGCCCAATACGCGCTTTGTCGCCTTTAATGACAATTGGGCGCTCAATGAGTTTGGGAACCTTTGTCATGATGTTTATAATCTGTGCTTCTGATAGCGCGCTATCATCTAAGCCATTCTCTTTAAACTCGGGTTCTTTTGTTCTTAATAGATCACGTGCAGATAGCCCAAGCTGTGCTAACACTTGTGTTAGTTCATCCGCTGAAGGGGCATCGTCAAGGTATTTACGGATTTCGGGTTGAACGCCATGCTCTTCTAACAGGGCTAAGGTTTGGCGAGATTTGGAGCAACGTGGGTTGTGGTAGATAATTACTTCACTCATTGTGCTATACCGTACTTATTAATTATTAATCAATCCGTGTCAAAATAGGTGATTGATTGAAGATGTTAGGTTACTTTGCATCATTGTATACGGCTATAAGGTAGATTTCATTTTGTATTTTTTGGCACTGTTTGAAGGAGTGTTATGAACAGATTGTTT
This sequence comes from Neptuniibacter pectenicola, assembly GCF_001597735.1. Lineage (GTDB taxonomy): Bacteria > Pseudomonadota > Gammaproteobacteria > Pseudomonadales > Balneatricaceae > Neptuniibacter > Neptuniibacter pectenicola. The sequence goes on along the minus strand of NZ_LUTS01000012.1, from coordinate 49,543 downwards.
AACCATCCCTATCTACTGTTTTTGAGGTATCTCTTTACACAGTTTCGACATAACCAAGGGGTTTTAAATTCGGCGGCGTTAACCTACACCACGCTTTTTGCCGTAGTGCCCTTAATGACAGTGTCTTATGCCATGCTGGCGGCGGTACCTTCGTTTCAGGGCGTTGGACAGGAGTTACAAGGCTGGGTGTTCCAGAACTTTGTGCCGACGACCGGGGCTGTGGTGCAAGATTACTTAACTGATTTTTCCTCTCAGGCGCGTAAATTAACAGCGGTGGGTATTGGTGTCTTAGCGGTAACATCCATCATGATGATGAAAAATATTGAAGCTGCATTTAACCGGATCTGGCGTGTATCGGAACCACGTAAAGGCTTATCCAGCTTTTTACTTTATTGGGCTATTTTAAGCTTAGGCCCGATTTTAATTGGGTTAGGCTTGTTGCTGACCTCTTACATTGCGTCCCTGCCTTTTATTTCGTCAGCCACGGAGTTGGTGGGCAAAGGGCGTTTATTGAGTTTGCTCCCGATGCTATTTTCTGCTGCTGCCTTTACGCTTATTTATGTGGCCGTACCTAACTGTCGGGTTCCCTTTAAAAGTGCGCTGCTAGGTGGTGTGGTGGTAGCGCTGCTGTTTGAGTCGGCTAAGCGTGGCTTTACGGCGTTTGTTACCCAGTTCCCCTCGTATGAGCTTATTTATGGCGCCTTTGCGGCGGTCCCGCTGTTTCTTCTTTGGATATTTATCAGTTGGGTAATCATTTTGATGGGAGCTGAACTGACCCGTTGTATTACTGTGTACCGGCCGATGGATAAAGGTAAAACGATACCGCACTTATACACGGTTGTTGCTGTATTGCATCGATTGTGGAAAGCGCAGAATCGGGGCGAAGCGGTGACGGATCAGTGTTTATTGCAAGAGGTTGATACCTTAGATCAGGGGCGTTGGGATACCTACCTAACTTTGTTAGTTGAGGAGGGGATTGTTAAACGGAGTGATCAAGGTGAATATCTATTGAGCCGGAGTATGTCGAGCTTATCGCTGTATGAGCTTAATGACCTGTTGCCTTGGCCAACCCCCGCACCGTTGAGTACATCGTCTGTGGTGGCGTGGGAGCGTGAGCTGGAACAGCGTTTAAGTGATGTACATGCGGTTGAAAAGGATACGTTGAGTGTGTGTTTAGAGCAGTTGTTTTCAAAGGGTCTATCGGATGCAACGGATGATCAGGGATCGGATAAGCGTACAGAAACACGGTAGTGAATAGCCAAGGGTCTTAGATCGTAAATTTGGGGGATATATGGCAAAGATTTGTCTTCATGCATATGTGATAGGTCGTGTGCAGGGTGTGTGGTTTAGAAAGTCGACTCAAGCGCAGGCGGAATCATTAGGATTAAGCGGCTGGGTTAGAAACTTGCCTGATTTTAGCGTTGAGTTAAAAGTGTCAGGTGAAGAGTTAGCGGTCAGACAGTTGGAAGCGTGGCTGAGTCAAGGCCCTGAATTGGCGGTAGTGGCGGAGGTTAAGAGTAAAGTGATTCCAGCGGAGGAATTACCGTTTCCTTTTGTGATTGTATAAATTAAGTGAAATGGACAGGATGCTTTAGGTAGCGGTGAGCGGGTAAACCGAGGATAGGTATATGTTTGAGCGATTGAAGGGCTTTTTTCGCGGGAAAGGTAAAAAGGTAGCGTCGCCGATCGATAAAAAGGGTAGCACGGATCGACCATCTGGCGGTCAGACCCATGCGCAAGAGACACCCGCCTTCGATCCAGCGGCCAATGAGCAGTATGGCCACCAGTCGTTGGATAATGCTCGGGAACTTAGCTTAACGTTTATTAGTAGCTTGCTCGGGGTTAGGGCGCTCGATAATGAGGACTCTAAAGCACAAGAGCGTTTATTAAGAGCGTCCCTCGATGAGGCGCTGATAGGGCTAAGTGACGAGTCGATTCCTAAGCTGTCAAAAACAGCATTAGCGCTGATGGCGGATCTGCTGGACCCTAATATGCTACAAAGTAAAGTGGTTACGGCGATTCAAGCGGACCCAGCATTGGCGGGAAAGGTCATATCAATTGCGAACTCGCCGTTGTTTATTTCGCCTGATATGGAGATTAAAGACCTGAACCACGCACTTAGTATTTTGGGCGTTGAGCGTTTAAAAAGTGTGGTTATGTCGTCGCTGGTGGCGGATAAGTTTGAGGTGAATAGCTATTATTTTGATACGTTTGGTAAGGCGTTATGGCTTCATTCATCTGAGGTTGCTTCCAACGCACGCCGTTTGGCTGAAAAGCTCGGTGCCAATCCTAACTTGTCCTATTTCGTTGGTTTAATTCACGATATAGGTAAGTTAATGATCTTTAAAACCTTAGTTGAACTGCATAGCAATGAAAAAATAGAACCCCACCCCCAAGTCTTTAGCCGGTTATTAAATGATTACTCCCATGCGTTAACGCGTCAGGCATGTGAATTTTGGGCGCTTCCAGCGAGTTGGTACCAGCCTATATTGGAATGTCAGACCGCTGAGCCAGGCGACTTAAAACGACCTGAATCTATCGCGCTGTTTTTAGGGAATCGCTTTGCGGAGTTGCATAGTCTGCATCGGGCGGGAGAGATTACTGATTTCGAGCTGGTATGGCGGTTAACTGAAATAGGTTCCAGTATTAATGAGTATCACTGCTTATATCCCGAGGAAGAAAAGCCTGCGGATTGATCACTAAAAACGGGCCAATTGGCCCGTTTTTGTTGTCATCGCGTTAGTTGCTGACGCTGACTCAGAGGTTAATGCGCTCAGCAAGAAGGGACATAAGGTCTTCGACCTTCACATCCTGTTTATCTGTGTCACGACGCCCTTTATATTCAAGGGTACCCGCTTCTAAGCCGCGTGGCGAAATAACAACACGGTGGGGAATACCCATTAGGTCCATGTCCGCAAACTTCACGCCAGGGCTTGTCTTTTTATCACGGTCATCAAGAATGACATCATACCCAGCGCGTTGAAGGTCTTGATACATCTGATCAGTTAAGGCTTTTACCTCATCGGACTTATCATATTGAAGAGGGATAAGCGCAATGTGGAACGGCGCAATGCTTTCTGGCCAGATAATGCCGCTCTCGTCATGGTTTTGCTCAATGGTTGCAGCAATAACACGTGAGACACCGATGCCGTAACAGCCCATATCCATCACGACGGACTTGCCGTTTTGATCAAGTACTTTGGCTTCGAGTGCTTCCGAGTATTTTTGACCTAGCTGGAAGATGTGGCCCACTTCGATGCCGCGTTTAATTTCGATAGAACCTTCACCGCATGGGCTAGGGTCGCCTTCGATCACGTTACGGATATCCGCTACTTGAGGAAGCTCTACATCACGATTCCAGTTGATACCGAAGTAATGTTTACCTTCTATATTCGCGCCTGCGCTAAAATCAGATGTTTTCGCGACAGTACGGTCGGCAATCACAGGGATCGTTAATCCGACTGGGCCTAAGGAACCGGGGCCTGCACCGATAAGGTCACGAATCTGCGCTTCGTCGGCAAACGCTAATGGTTCTGCTACTTCAGGTAGTTTTTCTGCTTTGATCTCGTTGAGTTCGTGGTCACCACGAACAAGGAGCGCAACAAAGTCGGCTTCGCACTGCTCAGAGGCGACAACAAACAGTGTCTTGACTGTTTTTTCAATCGCAACATCAAACTGCGTAACCAGTTCATCAATGGTTTTAGCGTTAGGTGTATCGACTAATGTCATTTCGAGAGTTGGCGCGGCAAGGTCACCTTCAGGCGAGAGTGCTTCAGCCAGTTCTACATTGGCTGCATAATCACTAACGTTGGAAAAGGCGATATCATCTTCGCCAGATTCCGCTAACACATGGAACTCGTGGGATGTTGCACCGCCAATAGAGCCTGTATCCGCTAATACTGGACGGAAATTTAAACCTAAGCGGTTAAATATCGCGCTATAGGTTTGGTACATTAGGTCATACGTTTGTTGTAACGATTCGGTACCTACATGGAAAGAGTAGGCATCTTTCATGATAAATTCGCGTGAGCGCATCACACCGAAACGTGGACGTATCTCATCACGGAACTTTGTCTGGATCTGATAAAAGTTAGCCGGTAGCTGCTTGTAGCTTTTGATTTCACGGCGGATAAGGTCGGTAATAACCTCTTCGTGGGTAGGGCCTACACAAAACTCGCGATTATGACGGTCTTTAACGCGTAATAATTCAGGGCCGTACATCTCCCAGCGACCTGATTCTTCCCAAAGTTCGGCGGGTTGAATAGCGGGCATGAGTACTTCCATCGCACCAGACTTGTCCATCTCTTCTCGCACGATTCGTTCCACTTTCCGTAGGGCGCGTAGTCCCAGCGGTAACCAGCTGTATAAGCCTGAAGCAACTTTTCGAATCATACCTGCGCGTAGCATTAGCTGATGGCTAATAACTTCTGCGTCAGATGGCGTTTCCTTAACCGTGGAAATGAGATATTGGCTTGTGCGCATATTATTACTCAATCAAAGAATTCATTAAAAAACGAGGCACATTGTAGGTGCCAGTGATTGAACTGCCAAGTAAAAATGAAAGTTATGGGGCTGCGTGGGTCAAAGTGACTTCCCGCTGCGGGAACGGAATGACTATTTTTCCGTCTTGTAATGCGTTGAATACCGCTAAATTAACTTGGTACTGAACTTGAAAATAACGCTCAGTAGGGACCCAATAACGGTAGCCTATATTGATAGATGAATCGGCGAAGGCTTCAACGCCAACTTGAGGCGCAGGGGTACGTGGGATCTCATCAAATTGTGAAAGGGCATTATTGATTATCTCAATCGCTTTTTCCGGCACACATTGATAACTGATGCCCACCGATGACTCGACAACCTTGTACTGAAAGGAGTTGACGATAACCTCGCCAACAATGTGTTTGTTGGGGATTGTGATCACCTCCCCATCTTCAGTATCGAGGATAGTGTAGGCCAAACGTATTTCTTTAACTATTCCGGATATCTCATTGATACTAATGGTATTTCCTACTACGAAAGGGCGCGTGATTATAATGGTGAAGCCAGCGCCATAATTGGAGAAGACCCCTTGTAACGCGAGACCTAAACTTAATGAGATCGCACCGATGGCGGCAACAAATGGCGCAACGCTAATGCCAAATTTACCAAGGCACACGATAAGCACCATTGCGATCAAAAAGAGCTTAACGCAGCTCGATATGAATAGACTTAAGGTGACATCAACATTCTTTTTTTGACACAGGCGGAGGACCATTTTCCCTATCCAGCGGGCGACAAAAAGCCCTAGAAGGAAAATGATAATGGCGCCAATCACTTGAAAACTGTAGTTGACGAAAAACTCGATAACCATGTTGCTGAGCTTTGTAATTGTTTCTAGCTCATTCTGAAGTTCTTGCTCCATTATCACTCTCTGCGGATAAGTATTATTAGGCGGTTATTCTTTCTGAATCTTCGATAAAAGCAAAGAGTTCGGGTAATTGTTTTTCGTTAAAAACAGGAATTCCGTTTCTTAATAGCTCGGCTGCAGCAACACCCGCACCATCGGTTAAGGTGTTTGTGAAGTTACCATCATAGATTTGGTTATTACCACAAGAGGGGCTTTTTGCTTTCATTAATGCACAGACGACCCCTTCTCTTTGAGCGACTTCGAGAGTTTTTTCAGCCCCCCTTAAAAATTGTGGCGTTACATCTAATCCCTCTTTGGTAGTGATTAGAATCGGGAACTTGCATTGGGTTTCCGCCGGTGGGCGCGGGGTGGCCAGTCCGCCTGATATTTCTGGGCAGATCGGGACTAAACGCCCCTCTTTATGCCAGCGTTTTAAGATAGGGTGGTTAATCAAATGGTGTCCGCCATCAAAGCGAACCTTTTGACCAAGCATGCACGCACTAATAAGAATTCGTTTCATATCCATATATCTTGTTGTTATTTTTTGCGCACATTCTACGGCACGAAAAAAACTTATCAATGAACTTAAGTATGAATTAGAAGATTGATTTGATGCAGGTCAGCTCTCAAAGGGGCGGGTATTGTATTTTGCTGGGGGCTGTTTTAAAGGGCGTAAAGGACACTGTGGCGGGGCTACGGTCGCAATAACCAAAGTGAAGCACCCTCGCTAAAGGGTGCTTTATGGCCTACCTATCGGCTAGGCTTCGCGTTTATCAACCATGAAGGTTGCGCTACCTGTTGCGACGACGGTATCGCCCACATGGACCTCTGTTTTGCATTTAACACGTTTGCGGCGAGTATCAATCTCTTCAACCGTTAGTATGGCCTTGGCGGTGTCACCGATAAAAACGGGGGCCTTAAACTTGATCTGTTGGTCGATATAAATCGCGCCAGGTCCAGGCAGTTTTGTGCCAGCAACGGTTGATATCAGTGCCGCACTAAACATGCCGTGCACAATACGTTTTCCAAACATGGTAGTTTTGGCGTATTCATCGTTGATGTGTACCGGGTTTGTATCGCCAGAGATGCCGGCAAACAAGCAAACATCGGCATCGGTAATCGTTTTGGCAAATGAGTCGTTCATTCCTACTTCTAGGTCTTCTAAGTAGTAGCCATGTAAATTGGACATCGGGCAATTCCTTAAATAAGCATCGATAAATAGTGTGATAATAACGAATATTACGGATGAATAGCTAATGGAAAAGCGTTGCCGTAACAATTCGATAGAATTAAACCGCTTCGGTCTTCCGTTCTGTGGTGTCTTGGATTTTAGATGATAAATATGACAGCTGTTGTGGTTTCTCTCCCTGTCGTGAGAGGGAGAGGGTGCTGTAAATTTGACGTCAATTCATGTATCTTATCAGTCAACTTTATTTAATGGATTTGAGACCCGTTTACGCATGATTATCAAACCAAAAATTCGCGGTTTTATTTGTACTACTACACACCCAGAAGGCTGTGCAGCCAACGTTCGTGAGCAGATTGCTTATACAAAAAGCAAAGGTGAAATTAATAACGGACCTAAACGTGTTCTTGTTATTGGTGCATCGAGTGGTTACGGCCTGTCATCTCGCATTGCAGCAGCATTTGGTTCAGGTGCGGCGACTATCGGTGTGTTTTTTGAAAAGCCAGGCACTGAGCGTAAGACCGGCACTGCCGGTTGGTACAACTCCGCCGCTTTTGATGCCGAAGCTAAAGCCGCAGGTTTGTACTCAAAAAGCTTGAACGGCGATGCTTTTTCCCATGAGGCTAAAGCAAAAACAATCGAATTGATTAAAGAGGAGATGAAGCAAGTTGACTTAGTTGTTTATTCGCTTGCATCCCCTGTACGAAAAATGCCAGATACGGGTGATGTTGTTCGCTCTTGCCTTAAGCCTATAGGTAAGCCTTACCAGTCGACGGCCATTGATACGAATAAAGATGTCATTATTAGCACGGAAGTTGAGCCTGCGACACAGGAAGAGATCGACGCCACTGTAACGGTTATGGGGGGTGAAGATTGGGAGCTATGGATTAATGCACTTGATGATGCCGGTGTATTGGCTGAAGGCTGTAAATCTGTTGCGTACTCCTATATAGGGTCTGATATTACATGGCCTATCTATTGGGATGGTGCGTTAGGTAAAGCGAAGCAAGATCTTGACCGTGCTGCGGCGGCGATTGACACTAAGCTTAAAGCGAAAGGCGGGCAGGGTAACATTGGCGTACTTAAGTCGGTTGTTACCCAAGCCAGTTCAGCGATTCCTGTTATGCCGTTATATTTGGCAATGTGCTTTAAGGTGATGCGCGAGCAAGGGTTGCATGAAGGTTGTATGGAGCAAGTTCAGCGCCTATTTGCTACCGGCCTTTATGGTGAATCCGTTGTGATGGATGAAAGCAACCGATTCCGCATGGATGATTGGGAGCTTAAAGATGAGGTTCAGAATGCATGTCGTGAAATATGGCCGCAAGTGACGACAGAGAATTTGTTTGAGTTGACTGATTATCAGTTATATAAAGATGAATTCTTAAAGTTGTTTGGCTTTGGTGTCGACGGTATCGATTATGAGGCTGATGTATCACCATTGGTTGAGTTTGACGTAAGCGATATCTAACTCAATTGATTAGTTGCCAGATAGTAGTCATATGCTACTATTTGGCTACTGGTTTTATTTAGCATTAGCTTAATTCTACTTTTATCCTTTTTTTTTGCTTCAAACGGAATTGAAGAATGCGTTTTAAATCGCTCGTCTTAGTGTCTGTTGTTTCCTCTTTCATCCTGTCTGGATGCGAGTCTCGTCCCTCTATGCTAGGTGTGGATGATCGCGTGGTTGTGATTGAATCTCCTATGTTATCTCATTTGCCCGACTCAACTAAAATTGATGTATCGTTAATTCGTAGTGATGGCTCTGTCCAGCATGATGGGATTGATGCGATTAACTACTTCCCTTATCACTATGAGATTCCGGTTATCGAGGGAGAGCCGGTGACGAGCGTGAGTATTAGCGTGAGTGTTGATGCTGATAAGGTGTTAGTTGGTGAGAATAAGCAGTTTTCGGCAGCTAATCGGCAGCTGGTGTTGCAGGCGGTGAAGGGTGTCTCTTTAAGGAATACCTATTGGAAAGCGGAAGACCTTTCTGGTCGCGGTATTCCGCCTACCGTTGAGACAACGTTAGCGTTTAATAATGAAAATTTATTATCAGGTAATGCCGGTTGTAATTTGTACCGCAGCGTCTACAGCTCAGCTTCTGTTTTTATTGAGATTGATAAGCCGATACTAACAAGACGACGTTGCTCGAGTCCTGTTATGTATCACGAAAATCGTTACCTTGTGTTACTGACTTCAGCAGAGCGTTTCTCTATTGATGAGGAAGGGGATCTGTCTATTTATGTTGCTGAACGCGAAAAACCGCTTAAATTCTCCCCATTAACCTACCAAGATGCTCGGCTTTCCATGGATCTCAAGTAAAGTTTGCATATGTGAGCGGTTTTCACTGGGAGTTGCCCCCTGTTTCTGAGAAAATGGAGTTTCTTAGTCACTTATTCTGGTCTGTACCTCCTATATGAGTCAAATCAAAGCCCCAGATCTCTTTTCGTATCCAAAATACTGGGCCGAATGCTATGCCCCCGCACCTTTCCTTCCCACAACACGGGAGGAAATGGAGCAGCTTGGCTGGGACAGCTGTGATGTCATTATTATCTCAGGGGATGCTTACGTCGATCACCCAAGTTTTGGTATGGCGGTCATGGGGCGTCTCTTAGAAGCTCAAGGCTTTAGGGTGGGTATTATTACGCAGCCTAACTGGACGAGTGCGGATGATTTTAAAGCACTCGGGCAGCCCAATCTCTATTTTGGTATTACCGCCGGCAACATGGACTCGCTTATTAACCGTTATACAGCGGATAAGCGTATGCGTCATGATGATGCTTATACTGCTGGCGGGATGGGGGGTAAGCGCCCCGATCGCGCAGTGATCGTTTATAGTCAGCGCTGTAAAGAAGCCTACAGAGATACCCCGGTTGTATTGGGTGGCATTGAGGCCAGTCTTCGACGAATTGCTCAGTATGATTATTGGAGTGACAAAGTGCGTCGTTCTGTGTTGATGGATGCGACGGCAGATATATTGCTTTACGGTAATGCTGAAAGGGCGATTGTTGAATTAACGCATCGCTTGGCGAATGGCGAATCGATCGAAAGTATTCGAGATTTGCGTGGCACAACCATTCTCTCTTCCTCTATTCCTGCCGATTACATTGAAGTGGATTCCACCCGTATAGATTGGCCTGGTTACATAGAAGACCTGCCGAACCCTTATGAATATAAGGATGTGGCTACCTGTGATAAAAAAGACAGTGGTGAGGCTGAGGTTCAGCCTTTACGTATCATCCCTGCGCCGTTAAAGGGTAAAGCGCGCTTGCCGGATGAGGCCTATATACGCTTGCCTTCGTTTGAAAAAGTCTCGAAGGATCCTGCGCTTTATGCCCATGCTTCGCGTGTTCTTCACCAAGAATCAAACCCTCATAACGCGCGTATCTTAGTACAGAAACATGGTAATCGTGAGTTGTGGGTTAATCCACCACCGATTCCGTTGACGACTGCTGAAATGGATCAAGTGTTTGGGCTGCCGTATCAGCGTATCCCTCATCCCCGTTATGGTCAGGAGAAAATTCCGGCCTACGATATGATTAAGTTCTCCATTAATATTATGCGAGGCTGTTTTGGTGGCTGTACGTTCTGTTCAATTACCGAGCATGAAGGGCGTATTATTCAGAGCCGGTCCCATGAGTCGGTGATCAATGAGATTGAGGAGATACGAGATAAAGTGCCCGGTTTTACAGGGGCTATTTCGGATTTAGGCGGGCCAACCTCTAATATGTACCACCTCAACTGCAATGATCCTGAGATTCAGTCGTCGTGTCGTAAGCTCTCCTGTGTTTACCCAGTTATCTGCAAAAATTTAGATACGGACCACAGTCCGACAACACAGCTGTACCGAAAAGCACGTAAGGTTGAAGGGGTGCATACTGTATCAATCTCATCGGGCTTGCGTTATGACTTAGCGGTAGAAGACCCTGAGTATGTACGTGAGTTGGTGACTTACCATGTGGGGGGCTATCTTAAGATTGCGCCTGAGCATAGTGAGGAAGGTACGCTCTCCATGATGATGAAACCTGGCATGGGGACCTATGACGCCTTTAAAAAGATGTTTGAGCGTTTTTCCCGTGAAGCGGGTAAAAAGCAATACCTGATCCCCTATTTTATAGCCGCCCATCCCGGTTGTGAGGATGAGGATATGGTTAATTTGGCGCAGTGGCTTAAGCGTAATGAGTTTAAAGTTGATCAGGTGCAAACGTTTTACCCCTCTCCGATGTCATTAGCGACGGCGATGTATTATTCGGATAAAAATCCGCTTAAGAAAGTGACGTATAAAAGTGAAAAGCTTTATACGCCCAAGAATGACGATCAACGAAAAATACAAAAAGCGTTACTGCGATACCATGATCCAGTTAACTGGCCTTTGTTACGCCAGAAGCTGCCTGAAATGGGGTTTGCTCATCTGATTGGTGAGGGTAAAAATAGTTTAGTGCCTGCGGAGGAGACCGCTACGAGGCACCTATCAGGTGCTAAAACAGCGAAGGCTAAAGCGGGAACTAAGCAGGCTAAAAGAATCGCCTCTTCGGCCAGTAAGCGTTCTGCTGACTCGGCAGCAAAGGGTAAAAACCTTAAAAGCTCGAAGTTTACTAAGCCTAAGCGTAAGCAGCAGCGCTCTTTAAAGCCGAAATAGATAAGTTAAAAAAGATCTGTTCAAATTGATGGCGGTTGTTAAAATGTAACTGCCGTCGTTATTTTCGTTAATAGCGTATTTAATATAGAGCAGGTCTACCAGAGGAGGGCGCCACATGGCAGCTACCGATAAAGTACATCCTAAATTCATAGAAGCGATGGAGAAACTATCGGCCATGAGTGAAGATGAGAGGCTTTCCGAGCAAAACAAAGACCTATTTGAGCAAGCGATGAACTATGCGCCGCTTGATATTCAGCCTAAGTTAGTGGCTATTCGTAAAAAGTATGATGAGCTCCATTAGTATCAAAAGTCACAGTGCTGCACCTTGCGCGGCACTGTGATTTTATTGCTTAGCTTCGTAGTCGGTCTAATAGCGCTTCATCTAGCAAATGATCAGCTTCCAACATTAATTCATAGTCGCTTTCAGCTTCTGCTTCATCGTAAAGGCTGTAGCCAAAGCTCTGGCAGTATTCGTCCAGTCCTTGGTGTAGTTGTTCATCGATTAAATCTATCTTCCAAGCAATACGCTCTTCTAATAGTTGCTTACTGTCGAGTTTCTCTTTGGTTTCGGCGAGGCCGTTGCTGATCCCTTCTTTAACCAAATTTAAAAAACAATCGAGAGCGGGAGATTCGTCTAGCTCTGGGTGATGCTCAAGGAAGGGGGTGAAGAGGTTGGTGGCAGCGGCAAGGATGGTAGCAGAAAGCATGTCAGGGGTTGTTGTATCGTCCTCCATCTCGTAGTGAATATCTAATGGGGCGTAGGCGAGTTCAGCCTCGAATATTTTATTTAGGTTACTGAAGATTAAGCGGTAGATGAGGGCATAGGCATAGGCTTTTCTCGACTGTGCGGAAAGTGGATGGTTGTTTGAGAGTCTTTTAATAATGCTAGGGGTGAATGTGGTATTTGCCAGACTGCCTGTATATGAGTGTAAGCAGTGAGGTTGGGTGCTTTTGCTATAGCTGCTGTTTACAGTCATCACTACCTCCTGAAGTTGTACGCTTTCTAGGTTAAGTATTGACCATCTGATCAATGGCTGACTGATTTATATTCAATTCAAACCGCGGATCACTTTAAAAAATTCAGCTTTGTCTGAGGAGGCCTTGCCTCGTGTCTTTTTTTTGTCTTAAAAGTGGGTGGTAAAATCCATCTATTTCAATGGGTTAGTGTTTATTGGGCAGGTGAAGTTGGCAGGGCGGTGGTGGTTAATCCGTGTTGCGAATTAAGGGGCGCGTGTACAAATAGGTTATTTATAGAGGTAATAACCGTTGCCGCCTAAGGATTTGGCTGCATACATAGCTTTATCAGCATTGCTAATTAACTTATCAGCATCACTTCCGTGTTCTGGATAAACGGCGATTCCGGCGCTGGCGCCAATGCTGACATTAATATTATCAATCACAAAGGCTTGTCGTATGGAGGTGATGATCTTTTGCGCCACAATGACCGCTCCCTCAATCGACGGGGTCTCCTCGAGTAAGACTGAAAACTCATCGCCGCCCTGACGTGAGACCGTATCTACTTTGCGCACGGCCTCTTTGATAACCTGGGCTGCGTGAATGAGGACCTTATCGCCAAAAGGGTGGCCGTAAGTGTCGTTTAATGGTTTAAATTCATTAAGATCGAGATAGATAACCGCGCAGCGCGTATTGTTTCGATTAGATTGATGGATGCTTTGGCTGACGCGGTCCAGGAAGAGCGCGCGATTTGCGAGGCCGGTTAAAGCATCATGAAAGGCTAAAAACTCGAGTTTTTCCTGGGTTTGTTTTTGCTCGGTATTATCAACGAACTGGCCAATATAGTGGGTGATCTCGCCAGTGTTTGAGCGAATAACCGAGATTTTGACTTTTTCGTTGTACAGTTGCCCATTCCTTTTACGGTTCCACGTTTCACCTTCCCAGCAACCATGGTAATGCAGCTGGTGTTTAATGCTTTCCATGAACTCAGTGGCAAGCCAGTTTGCATTAATGATTGAGGCGGGTGAGCCAATGATCTCGCTGGCGGAAAAACCAGTAATGCGTATAAACGCAGGGTTAACTAACGTGATTTTAAATTCTGCATCAGTAATGATAACCGCTTCATTACTGTGTTTTATGGCATGGGCAGCTAAGTCTTTATGTGATGTTTCGTTAGGACTCAGGTTCTTGCGCTGTTTTATCAAGCCGATGATGCCGGTGACTTGGTTCGACTTGTTTTTTAGCGGCGATTTACTGACCCAGTATGTTTTTGTTGCGGTGGAGTGCAGGTAGATATTATCTAACTCGACTGTCTCTTTCTCGTGAAAGACGAGGGCATCAGAATCGGCTAATTGATCTTGGATAAACTTTGGGAACAGTTGTCGATCGGTCCGTCCCTTTATGGTCGCAACGGGAACGCCAATCAGTTCTGCGTATGCGTTATTTGCGTAAAGGTATTCTCCGCGTCGATTTTTAATCCACGCAGGGTAGGGCAGGGCTTCCAATAGCGTCAGCTGCTGAGTAGGCACCGATTGGCTATCGGTTAAGGGCGCAGGGGCGCCAATTTTTGGGTAAAATGTGCTGTCAGCATCCATGTTTTTTTGTGTTTCCTTCTCCATGCTTTGCGATACCCTGTTCTTTTTATAATCAGCGGTAGCGAATCCTTGCAGTTTTTTATACAAAGGTCTAGTGCTTAATCGTTCAATTTAACAAAATGATCCGACTTAATGATCTCCGTTTGGTTTACTCAGGGTGTTGTATGAGCATATTAAAAGGCGCCAAGCGCGCTTTTCTTTCGTTGTCCATTATGATGGCCGGTTGTGCACCGTTTGATGGGGAGCCGCAGGCGCCGTTAGTTGAAGGCGATATTACACGCGTATCCTGGCCTACGGTCGTGCAGGAAACATCAGGTCTTGCCCTGTATGCTGGCCTCAATTGGACCGTTAACGATAGTGGCGGTGATGCGGTTGTTTATGGGATCAATGATCAGCATGCAATTGCAAAGCAAATAACCATCCGTGGTGCAAAAAATGTCGACTGGGAATCCTTGGCCCAAGATGATAAATACTTATATATAGCCGACTGCGGCAATAATAGGGCAAGGCGCGCGGTTGTACAGATCTATAAAGTTGCATGGACCTCGCTGTTAGCGGTGGACCATGAGGGTAGTGTTGAGGCGTTGCGTATGAATATCCGTTATGCCGACTTTCCTGCGTTAGGGCCCCGTAAAAATCACCGCTTTGATTGTGAGGCGTTGACCGTTGTTGATGACGCACTGTGGCTGTTTACTAAAAACTGGAACAACGAGAAAACTAATCTGTATCGCTTAGATAAGTCTGCGGCAGATCAAACGGTTAGCTCTGAACAGGTTTATGAGGTTGATGGCCTGATCACTGGCGCCGACTTTGATCCACTGTCGCGGCGCTTAGTTTTGCTGGGGTATGATAAAAACTTAATCTTTGGGCAGTCATTTATCTGGCTGATACCGGTTGAACAGCAGCTGCTCTGGGATAGAGCGAGACGAATCAAGTTGTACCCTTATGCGCAATGGGAAGCGATTGCTTGGAATCCGTTAGGGGATAGCAACGAGTTGATTTTAACCAGTGAAAAAAGTCCCTTGTTAGATGTCAGCATCGGGCGTTTAAAAATCCAACCTGACCTTGGTTTATAGATAAGGATCGCCTCGCAGATGAAAACGAATTCATCTACAATACGCTTCCTCTATAAGCCGTTGAATTAAATAAGTTACGAATCATGCTGCAGATCTACAACACGTTAAGTAAAGAAAAAGCCCCCTTTGTGCCTCTTAATGAGGGAAAAATAAAAATGTATGTGTGTGGGATTACGGTTTATGACTTTTGTCATATCGGTCATGCGCGCGTGATGGTGGCGTTTGATGTGATCACCCGTTATCTGCGTTCCCAGGGGTGGGATGTTGATTATGTGCGCAATATTACCGACGTTGACGACAAAATTATCAAACGTGCTGCTGAGAATGGCGAAAGCCCTGAGCAGTTAACGCAGCGTATGATCGCAGCTATGCATGAAGATGAGGCTAAATTATCGGTTTTACGTCCGAGCCAAGAGCCACGTGCGACTGCACATATTGATGACATTATCGCCCTTGTTGCGACACTGATTGAAAAGGGATTTGCTTATCCGGCCTCAAATGGTGATGTTTATTACCGGGTTGAAAAGTTTGCCAGTTACGGAAAGCTGACCAATAAAAACATTGATGAGCTGCGCTCAGGTGCGCGTGTTGGTGTTGAAGCGGCGAAAGAAAGCCCGTTGGATTTTGTCTTATGGAAAGCGGCAAAAGAGGGTGAAGTGAGTTGGGATTCGCCTTGGGGTAAAGGGCGTCCTGGGTGGCATATTGAATGCTCCGCTATGTCTAAGTGCTGCTTAGGCGATACCTTTGATATTCATGGGGGCGGGCCAGACCTTCCTTTCCCTCACCATGAAAATGAGATAGCACAATCTGAGGCGGCTAATGGCTGTACCTATGTGAACACATGGATGCATGCGGGTCCTGTGCGGGTTAACTCAGAAAAAATGTCTAAATCCTTAGGCAACTTCTTTACCATTCGTGATGTGCTAGAAAAGTATAACGCAGAGGTTGTGCGTTTCTTTCTTGCCCGGGTGCATTATCGTACCTACATCGATTACAGCGAAGATAGCTTAAAAGAAGCACGGGTAATGCTCGAGCGTTTCTATCAGGCGCTGAGAGGGGTAGAGATTAATGATACGGTCATTGAAAACGACTTTGATGCCCGTTTCGTTGAGGCGATGGATGATGACTTCAATACACCTAAAGCTATATCAGTTCTTTTTGAGTTGGTAAATGAATTAAACAAAGCCTCCCGTGAAGGTACACCTGATGCCGGTATGTTGGCGGCTCAGCTTAAACGCTTAGGTGGTATTCTGGGTTTACTTCAACAGGATCCTGCTGCGTTTTTGAAAGGTGAGGATAAAGAAGGTGAGTTGAGCAGTAATGAGATCGAGACGCTTATTCAGCAACGGGCAGAGGCTAAAAAAGCCAAAAACTTTGCTGAATCGGATCGTATTCGTGATGAATTATCTGCGCAAGGGGTTATCTTGAAAGATACGCGCGAAGGGACAACATGGTTCCGCGAAAGTTAAGCGTGTAACCGGATAAAAAGGCAGCGTTTAGCTGCCTTTTTTGTTTATGGCGTGGACTAGGTCAACGCGTCCTGTTTGTTAGCTGCTTCGAGCGTGTTTTCCATAAGCGTTGCCACCGTCATAGGGCCTACGCCGCCGGGTACGGGGGTGATAAAGCCCGCGCGTTTTTCAGCTTCATCAAAGCCAACGTCGCCCACTAATCGGCCATCATCTAAACGGTTGATACCGACGTCGATAACGGTCGCACCCTCTTTAATCCATTCCCCTTTGACGAGATTAGGGATACCTACGCCGACAATGACTAAGTCTGCACGGCGTACATGAGCCTCAAGGTCTCGGGTAAAGCGGTGGGTGGTTGTTACTGTGCAGCCGGCGAGAAGTAGTTCCAGCCCCATTGGGCGGCCCACAATGTTAGATGCGCCAACGACAACCGCTTCCATGCCATGAAGGTCCTGCTGGGTCGATGCGAGTAGCGTCATAACACCTTTAGGGGTGCAGGGGCGTAATACCGGCATACGTTGCGCCAAACGTCCTAGGTTGAATGCGTGGAAGCCATCGACATCTTTTTCTGGACGAATGCGTTCGAGTATTTCATTTGCATCTAGATGGTCAGGTAAAGGTAGCTGCACCAAAATGCCGTTGCAGCTCGCATCTTCATTAAGCTCATCTACAAGTTCAAGTAGTGCCTGCTGTGTTGTTTCTATAGGGAGGTCGTATGAACGGGATTCAAAACCGACCTCTTTGCAGGCGTTTTTCTTGTGGCGTACATAAACTTGTGAGGCTGGATCCATGCCCACAAGAATGACGGCTAAACAAGGAGCTTTTTTCCCGTCATTTAAACGTTGCTGCACACCGGCAGCAACTTTTTGACGTACTTCAGCGGCAATTTTTTTGCCATCAATTATCTGTGCGCTCATTAAAGGGAGGTTCCTTTAGTAAAAAATATAACTGGCACAATTCTCTCATGGTTAGGATTTAGCTCCAAGCGCCTTTTGGTAATTAGATTGGGAAAATAAAACGATAAAAATCGCATTTCTTCCTTATGAAATAAGTAGTTGATGGTTTTTTGTGAAAGGAGGGTGGTTTTTTGTACGTAAAATAACCGTCTCTGCACATAAGTTGAGCAATCTAACTCATTTATTTTCTTGGATAAAAAAAGGGTTGACGCTGAAATTAGAGCTGTATATTATTCGCACCTCCTTAAGACGAGGCACTTAAAAACAGCTTACAAATGTTGTTTCTAAATGATGAATTATTAAGGACTGACGATGAGTCGGGCGCCTATAGCTCAACTGGATAGAGCAACGCCCTTCTAAGGCGTAGGTTCCAGGTTCGAGTCCTGGTGGGCGTACCATTGTCAGTATAGAGAATATTATGGTGGGCATAGCTCAGTTGGTAGAGCTCCGGATTGTGATTCCGGCGGTCGTGGGTTCGAGCCCCATTGTCCACCCCATTACATAGAGAAAAGAAGTACCGTATATGCGGACGTGGTGGAATTGGTAGACACGCCAGATTTAGGTTCTGGTGCAGCAATGTGTGAGAGTTCGAGTCTCTCCGTCCGCACCATTTACGATACTTTGATGATGATTAGTTTTAGCGAAAAATTCGCTGTATAATAAGCGAAACACAGTGCGCGGACGTGGTGGAATTGGTAGACACGCCAGATTTAGGTTCTGGTGCCGCAAGGTGTGAGAGTTCGAGTCTCTCCGTCCGCACCATTTTTATTTACCTTTCTTTTTCTTATATCCCTCTGCATTAAATTCATTTCTGTTATAAATCATAAACCCCTTCTGTTTCTGTCTTTACCTAATTGTTTTTTACTTTCTTTAAATTATTTTGCTCTCAAACTTGACTAATTAGCCCCGTTGCCGGAAAATTTCGCGCTTTGATTTCACTCGGGCTCGCCGAGTACTGTGCAGATCAAGCGGCGCTATGAATGATTCGTCGGTCTGTTGAAGATTATTGATACAAGCATTTTTTATTTGTGAGGCATTACATGCAAGTTTCCGTTGAAACGACTTCTGGCCTAGAGCGTCTGATGACGATTTCCGTCCCAGCAGAGCGCATCGATCAGGATGTTACTAAGCGCATCCAGCAGACAGCACGTACAGTTAAAATCGATGGTTTCCGCCCAGGCAAAGTACCTGTCAAAGTTGTTAAACAGCGTTATGGTAAAGGTATTCGTGAAGAGGTTTTGGGTCAGGTAGTTCAAGAGAGCTTCTACCAGGCACTTCAGCAGGAAGAGATTAATCCAGCGGGCACACCGTCAATTGATTTCAAAAAAGATGTTGAAGGTGAAAACCTAGAGTACACCGCTAAATTTGAAGTGTACCCATCGATTGAACTAGCAGACTTCTCTTCAGTTGAAATTGAAAAGAAAAGTGCTGAAGTAACAGATGCCGACCTTGATCATATGATTGAGACGTTGCGTAAGCAGCAAGCTGATTGGGTTGAAGTTGAGCGTGAAGCTAAACTAGAAGACCGTGTACGCATCGATTTTGAAGGTTTTGTCGATGGCGAAGCTTTTGATGGTGGTAAAGGCGAAGGCATGGACCTAGTCCTAGGCTCAAACACAATGATTCCTGGTTTTGAAGCAGGTTTGGTTGGCGCAAAAGCCGGTGATGAAGTTGAAGTTAAGGTTACGTTCCCTGAATCTTACCAAGCAGAAAACTTGCAAGGTAAAGATGCAGTATTCAAGGTTAAGGTTGCAAGCGTATCTGAACAGGTTCTAGCTGAGCTTAACGAAGAGTTCTTCTCTAAGTTTGGTCTTGAAGACAAAACTGAAGAAGCGTTCCGTGTTGAAGTAGGTAAAAACATGGCACGTGAGCTGAAGCAAGCACTTAAGATGAAACTTAAGGACCAAGTGTTCAGCAAATTACTAGAACTTAATGCGATTGATGTACCTTCTGCGTTAGTTGATGGTGAAATTGATAACTTGCGCCGTCAGGCCGTTATGCAGTTTGCTGGCCCTGATTCAGATATGGATCCAAGTGCTTTACCAAAAGAGATGTTTACAGACCAAGCGGATCGCCGTGTTAAAATTGGTTTGTTGATGCAAGAGGTCATCAAGGTTAACGAACTTGAAGCGGATGAAGCGCGTGTTCGTGAAACGCTTGAAGAGATGGCTGAAACTTATCAGGATCCTCAGCAAGTTATCGATTGGTACATGGGTAACGAAGAGATGCTAGGCCAGATTAAAGGGCTTGTTCTTGAAGAGCAGGTTGTAGATCAATTGCTTGCAGCAGCTAAAGTAGCTGACGTAACTGTAAGCTATGAAGATGCAATCAAGCCTGAACAGCCAGCAGCGCCAGAAGCTGAATAATCTCTATTTAAGCTAAATAGATTTTAAAACGACAGTTCGTTTGTGCGGCTGTCGTTTTTTTATTTACGCCTAATTAATTCTTCTAAGTGCTTTATTTCTCGGTTTTATTTATTCGTTTGTTTTGTTTTCTGTTACCGCATATAGATAAAAGTAATAAATTTCATCTATATGATCGGTTTCTTAGGCCGAATTAACGTAGTATTATCGAGAGCTTGGTTTTAAAAATGTTTCCGTTTAAGGAGTGATAGATGACGGATTTTGGAAAGGGTGGTGCTGATATCCTAAGCAGTCTTGTTCCTATGGTTGTTGAACAATCTGCACGTGGTGAACGAGCCTATGATATCTATTCCCGTCTCTTAAAAGAGCGTGTGATCTTTTTAGTAGGTCCTGTAGAAGATCATATGGCAAATCTAGTGGTAGCGCAGTTGCTATTCCTAGAAGCGGAAAACCCAGATAAAGATATCCATCTGTATATTAATTCACCGGGCGGCTCCGTTACTGCAGGTATGTCTATTTATGACACGATGCAGTTTATCAAACCGGATGTAAGTACGATGTGTTTGGGACAGGCGGCAAGTATGGGTGCCTTCCTATTGACCGGTGGCGCTAAAGGCAAGCGTTTTGCGTTGCCAAACTCTCGCGTGATGATTCATCAGCCTTTAGGTGGTTATCAAGGGCAAGCTACAGATATTGAGATTCATACAAAAGAGATTCTTAGTATTCGTAATAAGTTAAATACATTATTGGCTGAGCACTCAGGTCAGGATCTTGAGACTATCGCACGTGATACGGATCGCGATAACTTTATGGACCCATATGCTGCCAAAGAATACGGCTTGATTGATGAAGTATTGGATCGTCGAAACACGGACTGATAAGTAGGCGTTAATATTTTTACTATACTCAAACCATAATCGATCTCTCGCTTTCCGCCTACGCGTTGAAAGCGTCGGTGGTTTGACCATATTGAGTATAAGTCCGAACTAGAATAAACGAGGAAGTCGAATGACCGACGAAATCAAAGGTAATGACGGTGATGATAGCGGCAAGCTGCTGTACTGTTCTTTTTGTGGTAAAAGCCAAGATGAAGTACGGAAACTGATCGCCGGACCATCTGTTTTTATCTGTGACGAATGTGTTGATTTATGTAACGACATTATTCGTGAAGAGATTCAGGATGCGGAGCCACAAGAAGAAAGTGATCATCTACCTACGCCGGCTGAATTAAGTGCTGCGTTAGATGAGTATGTTATTGGTCAAGATCGCGCTAAAAAAGTATTAGCGGTAGCGGTTTATAACCACTACAAACGTCTTCGTTTCCAGAAAAATAGCAAATCAGATGTAGAGCTGAGTAAAAGTAACATTCTGCTTATTGGCCCGACAGGGAGTGGTAAAACACTCCTAGCGCAAACCTTAGCACGTCTGTTGAATGTACCTTTTACCATTGCTGATGCTACGACGCTAACCGAAGCGGGTTATGTTGGTGAAGATGTTGAAAACATCATTCAAAAACTGCTTCAGAAGTGTGAATACGATGTTGAAAAAGCACAGCTTGGTATCGTATATATTGATGAGATTGACAAAATTTCACGCAAGTCAGATAACCCATCGATCACACGTGACGTGTCCGGTGAAGGTGTTCAGCAAGCGTTATTGAAACTGATTGAAGGTACGGTTGCCTCTGTACCGCCACAAGGTGGGCGTAAGCATCCACAACAGGAGTTTTTGCAGGTTGATACCTCAAACATTCTGTTTATTTGTGGTGGCGCATTTGCCGGCCTTGAAAACATCATCCGTGATCGTTCTGAGAAAGGCTCGATTGGTTTCAGTGCTATCGTTAAAGGCAAAGACGAAGAGAAAACAGTTTCAGATAGCTTATTAGAGCTTGAGGCTGAAGATCTTGTTAAGTATGGCCTTATTCCTGAGTTCGTTGGTCGTTTGCCGATGATTGCGACCTTAGGTGAGCTTGATGAATCTGCGTTGATTCAGATTTTGACTGAGCCTAAAAACAGTCTGACTAAGCAGTACGCTGCTCTGTTTGATATGGAAGGTGCTGAAGTCGATTTCCGCCAATCAGCGTTAGATGCGATTGCTAAAAAAGCATTAGAGCGTAAAACGGGTGCCCGTGGCTTACGCTCAATCATGGAAGCAACGCTGCTAGATATTATGTATCAGCTGCCATCCATGGAAAATGTGAGCAAAGTCGTGATTGATGAGGGTGTTATTGAAGGTGATAACGATCCTATTCTGATTTATGAAAACACAGATCAAGCAAAAGCGATGCCTGACGAATAATTGTGCTTTTATATTTCGTTTAAAAGGATAGCTTTGCTATCCTTTTTTTATGCCTGCTTTTTTAATAATCTGAATGGTATCTAATGACAGCACCTACGATCGACACGTTTAAGAGCCTTGATCTAGAGCTTCAGCGCGAGTTCTATAGCTGTTTTAAAGAGGCGATGGAGGAGCTTGAACGTTGTTTTAGCGTGCTAGATCAGCAATATGACCAAGAGGTGATTAATGAGATGTTTCGTGCCGTTCATTCGGTTAAAGGAAACTCTCAGATGGTGTTTCTGGATGGTATTGCCGATGTATGTCATAGATTAGAGGACTTGGTCGACCAGATTAGAAAAGGGACCTGTTTATATACCCCGCCCCAGGGCGAATTTATGACCTTTGTCTTTGCACGTCTAGAGCAGTTGATCGCTGAGGTTATGTCAACGGGGTCTACGTCCGATATCCATGTGGAGGTCCTGCTTAAAGCGGTAACGCATGTTTGTGATGCACCTATGTCTATGCGTGATCGGGTGATACAAACCACCTTAGAGAGCTTGTCAGGGATTTTAACCGGCAGTTCCGGCTCCAGCACCCAAGTACTTGAGCGTTTAGCGCAGCAAGTAACCCCGGTTGAGGTTGAATCTATTCCCGCACCCAAAGATAGGTTTGATGCTTTAGTCTTTATGGCCTTGGTGGCAAAGCAGGTTAGAGGGCAATCGATTCAGCAGCCGGGAGATCAAGATAAGTTATTGGGCTTGTGCTTTAAGCTTAATGAGCTGATGGCGAAGCCGGTAGCGGATGATCAGTTAAGGGCGGCGTTTTATTTTCAAGCATTGGGCGCGCGTTTTGTGTCATCGCCTGTATTTGATATACCACTGAGGTGTGAGCCTTGGGAAAAAGCTAAAGCGTTAGAGCAGTTAACGTTCGCGTCCGGTTTTTTACGCTTATCAGATCAATGGTGTGAGGCCGCGGATATTGTTGAACAGAGCCATGAGCGTTATGACGGGCTTGGCCCTTTAGGTTTAACCGCAGAGCAAATTAACAAAGGGAGCATGATCATTGCGTTGATTCGTTATTATCAGCAGTGTTTTCATAAAGCAAAAAAAGATCAAAAAACGAAAATAGCCGTCTCAAAAGCGCTGGGCCGAATTAACAGTGAAAAGGGTTATCGATTCTCGCCTGAGGTTGTCACGCTGTTTAATCAGATGGTACATGGTGACTTGCTAGGGGGTAGCTGGTAGACGTGAGGTTATGCGTAGGTTAGGTCTAAATGATAAAAATGCGCACCCAGTTAGCTGAATGCGCACTTTCTAAACCGATGCTTATCGGTTAGGTAAAATGTTAGCGAGTTTTTCATGCATGCCGACTAAGCACTTTTCGGTGCTATCCCAGTCAATACAGCCATCGGTCACTGATACGCCGTAGACAAGATCGTCTAAATTCTCAGGAATGGATTGATTACCCCAACCGAGGTTGCTCTCAATCATCAAACCAACAATTGATTTGTTGCCTTCAAGAATCTGATTAGCCGCGTTTTCTGCAACTAAAGGCTGCAATGCAGGGTCTTTACTTGAGTTTTCATGGCTGCAGTCAATCATAATGTTATTGGCAAGGCCGGCTTTTTCTAATGCTTGCTCGCAAAGGGAGACATTAACTGAATCATAGTTAGGTTTTCCGCCGCCACCACGCAGAACAACGTGACCATACTGATTGCCTTTAGTGTGAACAATCGATACCTGACCTTCAGCGTTGATCCCTAAAAAGCGGTGGGGCGCGCTAACTGACTTAAGTGCGTTGGTTGCAACGCTTAAGCCACCATCGGTTCCGTTTTTAAAGCCAACAGCACAGGATAAGCCTGATGACATCTCACGGTGTGTTTGTGACTCTGTTGTACGGGCACCGATTGCCGACCACGCAATAAGATCCTGAATGTATTGTGGTGAGATAGGGTCTAAGGCTTCAGTCGCTAAAGGTAGGCCCATTTCCGATAGATCGATAAGCAGTTTGCGTGCAATATGCAGACCTTCTTCAATCTCGAACGAATCATTTAGATGAGGATCGTTGATTAACCCTTTCCAGCCAACCGTGGTACGTGGCTTTTCAAAATAGACGCGCATAACCAAATACAAAGAGTCTTTAACCTGCTCCTGAAGTGCGACAAGTTTTTTACCGTACTCAAGCGCTGCTTCGGTGTCATGTATTGAGCAAGGACCCACTACAACAAAAAGGCGAGGGTCTTTGCGATCAAGAATGTCACGAATGACAGATCGGCCAGTAAGTACAGCAGACGCCGCTTTTTCTGAAATAGGCATCTCTGCTTTTAAAACGTCCGGAGAGATTAGGACGGTATTTGATTGGATATTTAAATCGTCAACGCGTATATCGGTCATTATCACTTTTCCTGCTATAGAGAGCCTAATATCCATAATAAAGTGTCAGAATTGTTGGCTGTCTAAAATCTTTGTAAATGTGTCGCCTTTTTTACCATAAACACACTACGGTTATAAGTGTGAATAAGGCCTATTCTGCATCTAAATGCATAACAATTGACGATTGGAGGGGTAATCGGGGAATGTGTCCCTAGGATTAGCCATGATACACTTCGGCTTTAACGGATTTAGGTCGTTTATTTAACCTTTTATGTCAGGTTTTAGAACTCAATTAAATAAACGTGGTCTATACAGCTATTGAATTTTTATCGGGACAATAGGCGCTAAATGGGAATCTCAGTCTTTCATTTATTTAAACGAAGCACGTTCACACAGTTCATATTTATCTTACTACTCAGTATGACGCAGTCGGTGAATGCGGGGCTTTTTGATGCTAACCCATTTTCTGAAAAAGGGCCTTTAGAGGTCGAAAAGGCGTTTGTCTTTGGTCAGATTCAAGAGGGTAATCGACTTAATCTGTATTGGGATATTCCTGATAACTATTATCTTTACCGTGACAGAATAGAGTTAAAAAGCGGTGCAAATACCCGCATTCTGACACGGCAGAACAGTCCGGCAGAGCAGAAAGATGACCCGCTGTTTGGTCAAGTTTGGGTGTACCATAACCGTGCTGAAGTTAACGTTGACCTTGCCAGTACCAGTGAGCTAAATGTCGATGACACTTTAACCGTTACCTACCAAGGGTGTTGGGAGGGTGGGATTTGCTATCCACCTGTGACCAAAGAGGTCGCGGTTGTCGGGATTCAGCCGGCGCCAGCGCAACCCGAGACACCGACGATAGATCCCGATAACACTGTTGCACCGGATACGGGGGCGGCTATCAATGCTACTTCAACAACACCGGTTGTATTGAGTGAGCAAGACCAGTTTGCGCAGATGCTGAGTCAAGGCAACCTGTTTGTTACCTTAGGTGCGTTCTTTATCGCGGGATTAGCATTATCTTTTACCCCCTGTGTTTTCCCGATGATCCCCATTCTTTCCAGTATTATTGCTGGCCAAGGACAAAAGGTGACTGCCGCGAAAGGCTTGTCGTTGTCCGTTGTTTATGTGCTGGCGGTCTCTGTGACATATACCTTGGCCGGTATTTTTGCAGGGCTGTTTGGCGAAAACCTGCAAGCCTTATTTCAAAACCCTTGGATCATTAGTACGTTTAGTTTTATTTTTGTCCTCCTGTCACTGTCGATGTTTGGATTTTATGAGCTGCAGCTGCCTAACAGTGTACAAAGCAAGCTGAGCCAAGCGAGTAATAGTCAAAAAGGGGGCACCATCGCCGGCGTGGCGATTATGGGACTGTTGTCCGCCTTGATTGTGGGGCCTTGTATGGCGGCCCCGTTAGCGGGTGCTTTAATCTACATCGGCCAAACGGGGGATCCTGTCTTAGGTGGGAGCGCGCTGTTTAGTATGAGCCTTGGTATGGGTGTGCCGCTTATTCTGGTTGGAACCTCGGCCGGTAAACTGTTACCCCATGCAGGACTTTGGATGGATAAGGTTAAAGCGGTATTTGGGGGGTTGTTATTACTTCTCGCCATCTGGATGCTAGACCGTATCGTGCCAACCGTTGTGACTATGTGGCTAACGGCGTTGGTTCTGATTGTCTCGGCTGTTTATTTGGGCGTGCTATCTAACTCAACAAAAGAAACCGCAAAACTACAGCTGGCCAAGGGGCTAGGGATCGTCATTTTGCTTTATGCCATTGCCTTAATGGCTGGTGCGTTGGCGGGGGGGAATAGTTTGATCTATCCACTCAAGGCGTTTGCGGGCTCAAGCGCACAAGCACCGCAGACATTGGCGTTTATTAAGGTCTTCACGCCTGAACAATTAACGGCAGAACTGGCGGATGCCCATGCTAAGCAGCAACCGGTGATGTTAGATTTTTATGCGGATTGGTGTGTGGCTTGTGTTGAGCTTGATGTGGTGACATTTTCCGACCCTTCCGTTCAACAATCCTTAAGCGCCTTTAAAGTAATTAAAGTGGATGTCACTAAAAATGACGAACCAGCAAAAGCGTTAAACAAAACCTACAATATTATAGGGCCTCCCGCGTTAGTTTTTTACGACAGGTCAGGACAGATTATGTTGCATAAGACTTTAATAGGGGTTGTCGAACCTAGCGACTTTATAGATCATATCAGAGAGATCTAATTTAAATCGCTCTTTCACCTGTGATAGCACGCTTGTTAAAGGAAGAGGGCTCGGGTTACCTAAAACAATAATTACAGATGTGTAAAGGAGGTTGATATATGTCCAATGACGTTAAAGGGATCTGCCGACATACCTTAGTGACTTTAGCCGGCGCAGCCTGTTTAACCTTGTCTCCCAGTTTGCTAGCGGGTGATGCGGCCAACGGTGAAGCGCTTTATCACGAGGTTGAAATCGAGAGAACCATCCGTGGTGAAGCTTACTCTGATGCCAACTGTGAAACCTGTCATGACCCATCGCTTTATATGAGTGAGCAACGTAAAGTAACCACCTTTGCAAAATTAGAAGCCTTTGTTGAAGGCTGTAATACCAACTTAGATGTGGGCTGGTTCCCTGAAGATGTTGCGGATGTAGCCAGTTACTTGAATAAAGAATATTACAAATTTGAGGAATAACCCTCACGGATGGATTTTGTAAACCCTTTACTATAGTCGCGTTCAGCGGCTTTTTTTGTCCTTTTTTAAGTCCTCCCCAAGTAGGGTTAGGCCATACAGCGCACGTGATCATAAAATTTATAGATAATGTAACCCCCGCCATAAACGGCCCGCTTTTTGCTAAATCTGATATTACGTATTTTTAATTTCTCTAAGTTTTTGCTAATTGTCCGGACGAAATGAACAACTAAATAGGTACGGTTACGTATTGTGTTTGTTGGGCCATCGTTCAGCACAGGTAGAAATCACGGGGGATAGGGCGATATGAGGTGTATCTACTGATTAAGTTTTAAGTGTTTATTGAATAACAAAACAGCTTTCATCTATGGAAATTTTTCTCAGCCAACGGGCTGGGGTATGTGAATCGTTGCCGTAAATTACAGGCCGGTTTTAGCTAACTAAGGCAATTAATTTCCGCTAAGCAAACTAAAAACATTTTGTTTTTGTTTTATACAAAAATAGGTTTTTTGCGCGCTGAAGAAAGTAAGTGGTCGTTCTTTTTTTAGAATGGCACAGGTTTTTATACGTCAAAAAAGAGGTAACCGTTCTCGACAAGGTTTTTCTATTTACCCTTAAGGTTATGGAGATAAGAATGATTATTCAAACCAGTACTGTGCACATGAGTGCCGAACATGAAAAAACAGAATCCATTGAGATAACAAAAACAATGGATATTGATGCCTTTAAGACGGGGTTCTTTAAGCAGTTTGAAGAGGCCCAATCCTTAGTGAAGGATTCGAATGAAGGGCAGAGCAACTCAATCCTTGTCATGACAGAGCAAGGGATGCAGTTCAGAACATCAAATGATAAAAATGACCTCGAACAACAGCGCGAGATGATACGCGCCCAGTTGTTTGAGAGCTTAATGAAAGTTATCAACCCAAAGTATCGTGATTCAGGTCTGCCCACTACTATTGACCTGCCGGCCACCGCATCAACGGTGAGTGATTCACAAAATACCAATACGCAGGTGCCTTTGCAGCGCTCACCGGTCAACCTGCTCATGTCATTTAAAGTCTCGGAAACTATTGAGGAGTACGAATGCTCAAGTTTCTCCAGCTGCGGTAAAGTCACAACAGCCGATGGAAAAGAGATTGAGTTTGATCTCAGTCTACAGATGGAGCGCAGCTACTCAGCGACACGTGAGTTTGAGATGACAAAGTCGGTAGAATTTACTGATCCACTCATTGTTAATTTTGACGGTAACTCGGCTGACCTATCGGATGAAAAATTTGAATTCGACCTTGATGCAGACGGGGATATGGAGCTGATTAGTTACTTGTCTAGCGGGGGAATGCTAGCCATTGATAATAATGAGGATGGAATCATCAATGATGGCACCGAATTATTTGGTGCACTAAGTGGTAATGGCTTTGCTGATTTAGCGCAGTTTGATGAAGATGGTAATAATTATATCGATGAAGCAGATTCCATCTATGATGACCTACTGTTGTGGACTAAAACTGAAGAGGTTGATTCTCTTGTGTCGGTGGCAGAGCAGGGCATAGGCGCGATCTATCTAGGTTCAACCCAAACCCCATTTGATATTAAAGGCGCAGATAATCAGCAGAATGGGCGCGTTACTGCGAGTGGCTTTTATCTTAATGAAACCGGCGAGGTAGGCACCATTCAACAGGTGGATATGGCGGTTTAACCGAGAGTAATCAATCATAGGGGGAATGTTTTCCCTTATGATTGATTCAGTCCACATCGTGCTAATTAAGGTATAATCCTCTTTTTATTTAGACGCTTAGACCTCTCTTTATGCAGCCAACGCGCCCACAAAATACTCTTTTCCTACGATTATTGCTGTTACTTGCCACACTGCTTCTACTTGTGGGGTTATTTTCGCCTATGCTGACGATGAGCCAGTTCTATTTTTTTGAAAGCTCTTTTTCGGTTATGGGAGGCTTAGCTAGCTTAATTACCGAAGGGCAGTATTTTATTGCGATCGTTATTTTCATCTTTAGCATAATCGCGCCGATTGCCAAAGTGGCGTTTCTTTTTGTGAGCTTAAGGCCGGAACGGGCATGTTCACCTAAGCAAAAGCATTATTTGCGACTGATGCATGATTATGGCCGTTGGGCGATGCTCGATGTGTTTGTTGTTGCGGTACTGATCATGACGGTTAAGCTTGGTGCGGTTGCCTCCATTGAGGTCCACTGGGGCTTGTACGTATTTGCCTGTGCTGTGATGCTCATTATGTACCTAACCCATAAAGTGGTGAATCTATTTAAGGCTTAAGCTTGATGGAGCCTGATAGCAGCACCAGCTTACTTAACTGCCTGGCTACGCTTTGATCATATAAGCCGGGAAGGCGCTATTCCTCCAAACGAGGACAGGCACCCTTTTTATTCGGCACCCTTTTTATTCAGGGACAGGCGCTCTTTAAAAATAAAAGAGTGCACCTTTCATCGGGGGTATGTGTTGAGGATTTTTGGGTGATCGGGTATTCGGCTGTTGTCGTAACTGGGCTATAGCCCCGTATTTGGTGTTTTTAGGTCGGCCGGTAGGCTCAGCGGGGAGCTGATGCTTTGATTGTTACTTCAGAATAAAGGGTGGGTTAGGCGGCTTGTCTGACTCGTCGTTTTCTAGCGAATTTTTTCGAGTAATGTTGTTCAAACTGAGTCGCATTCTCAAGCCAGTTTTCGCTATCTAATCCCAGCCTTTCAAGTATCGGTGGTAAGTGAATGGATATAGCCCCGTGTTTATCTTCGCGTATAATCCGGCCTGTCATATCAACCAGTGTTAAATAATCTTTTAAGCTGAATAAAGTGCCTTGCTTATCGTTGGCTTTGGCGGCTCCTTCAAAGTGAAGTAGGGGTTTAATGGATGATTGGAGGTGCTGTAGTGCTAACGGTGCCTTTTGATCGTGAATGGCTGATTTGGGATCGAATGTGGGTTTAATCCGTTCTTTGATACTGGTGTGTTCTGAGTCTTCGGGTGTGTTTGCCATCTTCACACGTATAGGGTTTAGATCAACATAGGCCATACAGGAAAGTAGGGCCTCTTCCGTTAATAGGGCCTGAGATTTAAAACGAGACTCCCAGAAGTGTCCCGTGCATTTATCTTCTAAATTCGCTTGGCGAGCAATCGGTTCGTTTAGGCATTTCATAAACCAACTAAGGCTCGTTAGCCGTGAGCGGTAGACCGATATTATCTCATCTGCCGCTTTACGCTCTGCTTGGCTAAGTGCCTTGCCGGATAGCCATCGCTGAATAAGTAGCGGGCCTTTAAATAAACTCAGCCAGCGTGTAACAACCTCTGTTGCTGACCATGACTCCGCCTCACTGGGGTTGAGCTTTACTACCAGATGGTGGTGGTTCGACATGACTGCATAAGCGCAGATGTCGATAGTGAAAATAGACGATAAAATGCGTATACGGTCTTCAATCCATTGGCGCCGGTGTTCGTAGTTTTTGCCGGTGGTGGGATCGGACCCACATAAAAATGAACGGCGTACACAGCGGGAAACGACATGGTAGTAGGGGGTGTCTTGAGCAGACACGAGTTCCTTTCTTGGGCGAGTCATCGGTAAATCCTTTTATCGATGGTTAGCTTGGTTAAGTGTTGTTAGTCAGATTTATCTTAGGATTGGGATGGTTTTTTGTCAATTTAAGAGTGCCTGTCCCTGAATGGAAAGGGGGATTGTTCAGTTTAGGTTTAGCTTTAACCTATTAAAATATAAACAAATTTAGCAGGATGCTTTGAAGCGTTAGACGCTTTATGTCCGGCATTGGATGCCAAATCATATGGAAACCCAATGTCGCAGTATTTAAGAAGTGATGTTAAACACGGCATCAAAAACTCGCGTGTTAACTATTTGATGCTTTTATGTTTGCTTCCCGCTATCGCTTCTGCTGAACATCCGAGCTCTTTTTCGAAATCAAAAAAACTCTTAACCACGATCTATAAAGGTCATGCGTTAACCTTTTACTGCGGATGTACTTATCAGCGTCAAGGGAAAAAGTTGATTCCAGACCTTCCCAGCTGCGGTTATCAGCCCCGAAAAAATGCGACAAGGGCTCAACGTATTGAGTGGGAGCATGTGATGCCTGCATGGGCGTTTGGGCATCAACTCCAGTGCTGGCAAGCAGGGGGGAGAAAAGCCTGTAAGAAGAATAAACAGTTTAAAAGGATGGAGTCGGACTTACATAACCTCGTCCCTGCCATCGGAGAGGTCAATGGTGATCGTTCCAACTACAGCTTTGCTTCGTTGAGCGGTGAGCCTAGAGTTTATGGGTATTGCGACATGGAGATAGATTTTAAAGCGCGAAAGGTTGAACCCGCTGATTCTGTTCGAGGCGATATCGCACGTACCTATTTTTACATGCGTGATCAGTATGATATTAAGCTGAGCAAAAAGCAGACACAGCTTTTTACCGCATGGCATAAGCTGGATCCGGTCGATGAGTGGGAGGTTGCGCGTAATAACTTAATAAAAGATGTGCAGGGGAATGCTAACCCATATGTTGAAGGGCGGGGTGTGTTGCTTGAACAGGGCGTACCGCTTGAGTCAGATGATGACCGCTTACTCAGTGCGGTTAAAAAGTTGCTGAGTTTAAATTGAAGGAACGTTTACGGGGTTGTTAGTCGTATTCTTCCATTGTTGGATCTGTTTTTAGGAGAGCGTAAGTGAATATTTTAAATTTAATTTTAGCTATTTTGTTGCCGCCTTTAGGCGCATTTTTTCAAGTTGGTGTTACTAAGCACCTTGTGATTAATATTATCCTGTGTTTGTGTGGCTGGTTGCCCGGCGTGATTCATGCCGTGTGGTTAGTTGTGAGCAATAAAAAAGGCTAATTTCCCCATAGTATTGGGTTGGTTAAAAAAGGCGTCCTGTTATTAGGGCGCCTTTCTTTTGCGTCCGTGTTTGCTAGGCGTGATACGACGAGGTTGCTTTTGATGTGGGTGTCGGCGTTTTCTATTTGTCTCTGGGCGGCTCTCATCCAGGACAAATTGGACCTCTGTTTCTAAACACTGCCCTGGTTGCAATTGATCAAGTGTATAGGGGCCAATGCTATAGCGAATTAAACGGAGTGTGGGAAATCCCACAGCTGCGGTCATTCTTCTAACCTGTCGGTTTTTGCCTTCAGTAATTTTCAGCTCAACCCAGCTGGTTGGAATGTTTTTTCGCTCCCTAATGCGCGGGACTCTGTCCCATACGTCGGGTTCATCCATGCGCTTGGCTTGTGCAGGGCGGGTGAGACCATCTTTCAGCGTGACCCCTTCGGATAGCTGTTTAAGTGCCTCATCCGTTATAGCCCCCTCGACTTGTGCCCAATAGGTCTTCTCTAACTTAAACTTAGGGTTGGCCAGTTGGTGCTGTAACTGTCCATTGTCAGTCAAAATCAATAGCCCTTCGGAGTCATAATCTAATCGTCCTGCGGCATAGAAACCCGGTTTATCGATGTAGGCGGCTAACGTGGCTTTGTCATCATCACTGGTGAACTGGGTTAATACTTGAAAGGGCTTGTTAAATAATAAGATTTTAGACATTAAATTATTCTATGAAATTGAGTGATTAATCTGAGGTTTAAAGCTGATCTATACTAAAAGGCATAGATACTTAAATCGATTACAGTCGTTATTCTACAGAACCGAAAAGGCTGAAGGGAGTTTATTATGGATTACCTAAAGATTTCTGTTCCTGCGGGTGACAAAATTACCGTCAATGCCGATAAAACACTCAATGTGCCAGCGAGGCCAATCATCCCTTACATTATGGGGGATGGAATAGGTATTGATATTACCCCCGTCATGATCAATGTCGTCAATGCGGCCGTTAGCAAAGCGTACCAAGACGCCAGATCGATCGCATGGATGGAAATTTATGCGGGAGAGAAAGCAACATCGCTATACGGCAAAGACACGTGGTTACCTGACGAAACCTTAACCGCATTTAACGACTTTCTTATCGGGATTAAAGGCCCGCTGACGACGCCAGTGAGTGGTGGTATACGTTCATTAAATGTCGCCCTTAGGCAGGCGCTCGACCTGTATGTTTGTCAACGGCCGATTCGATGGTTTAAAGGTGTACCCAGCCCTGTAAGAAACCCTGAAGAGGTTGATATGGTGGTGTATCGAGAAAACTCAGAGGACATCTATGCGGGTATCGAGTGGGAGGCGGGTAGTGATAAAGCCAAAAAAATTATTAACTTCCTTAAGACGGAGATGGGCGTTACTCGCATCCGGTTTGATGAAAACTGTGGTATCGGTATCAAACCGGTCTCTGAACAGGGAACCAAACGCTTAGTTCGACAAGCGCTGCGTTACTGTATTGATCATGATCGCCGTTCCCTAACCTTAGTGCATAAGGGGAATATCATGAAATTTACCGAGGGCGCTTTTAAAACATGGGGGTACGAAGTCGCACAACAAGAGTTTGGGGCGACACTGTGGCAGGGCGGGCCATGGTTTAGTGTGACAAATCCTAAAACACAGAAAGAGATTATCATTAAAGATGTTATTGCGGATGCCATGTTGCAGCAGGTGCTACTAAGGCCATCGGAATATGATGTGATAGCGACCTTGAATTTAAACGGGGATTACTTATCAGATGCTCTCGCTGCTGAGGTGGGAGGCA
Organism: Neptuniibacter pectenicola; assembly: GCF_001597735.1. Classification (GTDB taxonomy): domain Bacteria; phylum Pseudomonadota; class Gammaproteobacteria; order Pseudomonadales; family Balneatricaceae; genus Neptuniibacter; species Neptuniibacter pectenicola. Next base: position 15,967 of record NZ_LUTS01000012.1, on the reverse strand, counting down.
TCGGCATTGCCCCAGGGGCTAATTTATCCGATACGGTTGCTATCTTTGAAGCAACCCATGGGACGGCGCCTAAATATGCGGGCCAAAACAAGGTTAATCCCGGTTCTATTATTTTGTCGGCCGAAATGATGCTACGGCACATGGGCTGGACTGAAGCCGCTGATCTGATTATTAAGGGGATTACCGGAGCGATTGCAGCGAAAACCGTAACCTATGACTTTGAACGTTTGATGGAGGGGGCGGAATGCCTAAGTTGTAGCGCCTTTGGGGATGCCATTACCCGTCATATGTCGTGAGTCGGGGCATAGCCGCACCGTGCATAAAAAAACCAGCACAAGGCTGGTTTTTTATCACAATAAAGATGCAAAGCACCGTTTATTATTTATTGCGTTTCTAAGGGCTTAATTTGAACTGCATGTGTTCCTTTAGGACCCGGCTGTGTATCAAACTCGACTTTTTGTCCGGCTTTAAGGCTTTTGTATCCATCTACTTCAATAGCAGAATAATGGGCAAAGAGATCCTCATTATGTTCGTCGGATAAAATAAATCCGTACCCCTTCGAATTGTTGAACCACTTTACTTTCCCTGTCTGCATAACTAACTCCCGTATCCAATGCTACATTTGGATTGTTAACCTGAACGTACAACTTTATAACTGCTAAAATAACGTTCAACGCTATAATAGTAGCTAAAGAGTGTTTCCTAGTGCTTGCAGGCACAACGAGGATATGACCTAATCCTGCTATAGTGAATTATAGCACCCCCTTGAGAATGTGTGACAGGTGTTCATTCACTGTTCAGTAGTTAATTGTAGTGCAAAATTAGAAGATATATAGATGTGTATGAAAATTGAACAAAATATGCCACGAATGTCTAATGAAGAGCAGGGCTCTGAAAACGATCACGGCTTAGCGACGCAAGAAGCTAAGCCCGAGGTTAAAAAACCGTCCATGTACCGCGTGGTCTTGATGAATGATGATTATACGCCGATGGATTTTGTCGTAGCGGTCCTAATAATGTTTTTTAATATGGACCAAGAAAAAGCTACACAAGTGATGTTATCGGTGCATACTCAAGGTAAAGGTGTATGTGGGATCTTTACAAAAGATATAGCTGACACAAAAGCAGCTATAGTTAATCAGTATGCAAGAGACAATAGTCACCCACTACTTTGTGAAGTCGAGAAAGTCTGAAGAGGAACCGTCATGTTAAACCGAGAACTCGAAGACACGCTCAGCGCAGCTTTCCAGGCGGCGAAAGAGAAACGACATGAATTTATAACCGTCGAGCATCTTTTACTGGCGTTGTTGGAAAATTATGAGGCGCACCAAGTACTCGCTGCTTGTGGTGCTAATTTTGATGGTATTCGAAAAAATCTAGCTGATTTTATCGAAGAAACGACCCCTTTATTATCCGACACCCTACCTGATCTAGATACTCAGCCAACCCTTGGGTTTCAGCGAGTGCTTCAGCGGGCGGTGTTCCATGTACAATCATCGGGTAAAAATGAAGTCACGGGGGCTAATGTTCTCGTCGCCATTTTTAGCGAGCAAGAGAGTCAAGCGGTTTACATCCTGCAACAACACGGGATTGAGCGTATTGATACCGTAAATTTCATCGCGCATGGCATTTCAAAAATGTCAGAGCAGGAGCATGACCAATCAGCGACACCCCTTGAAGACGATTCTGTCGAACAAAAAGAGGATAGCCCGTTAAGAAAGTATGCGGTTAACCTGAATGTAGAAGCAGAAAAAGGCCTGATTGATCCGTTGGTTGGCCGTGATGCAGAAGTCGAACGGGTGGTGCAGATATTGTCCCGTCGTCGTAAAAACAACCCCTTGCTGGTGGGTGAAGCGGGTGTAGGTAAAACCGCTATTGCCGAAGGCTTGGCTAAGCTTATTGTTGAAAGCAAAGTCCCTGAAGTCATCAAAGAGTCGGTCGTTTATTCATTGGACCTCGGCGCGTTGTTAGCGGGCACCAAGTATCGCGGTGACTTTGAGAAGCGTTTAAAAGGCCTCTTGAACGAGATCAAAGAGCTGCCTAAAGCCATATTATTTATTGATGAGATCCATACGATCATTGGTGCAGGTGCTGCGTCAGGTGGATCGATGGATGCGTCAAACCTGCTTAAACCTCTGCTTAGTTCGGGACAGATTCGTTGCATCGGTTCGACCACGTTCCAAGAGTTTCGCGGTATTTTTGAAAAAGACCGTGCCCTTGCACGTCGTTTTCAGAAAGTGGATGTACTTGAGCCAAGTATCGATGACACCTACGCTATATTGCGAGGGTTAAAGCAGCGTTTTGAAGAACATCATGAGCTAACCTATAGCGATGAGGCCCTTAAGGCCGCAGCAGAGCTTGCTGGGCGCTATATTAATGATAAGCATATGCCAGACAAGGCCATTGATGTCATTGATGAAGCAGGGGCATATCAGCGCCTCCTGCCGGAAGAGCTGCGTAAAAAGGTGATTGAGGTTGAGGATGTCGAAGCGATCGTAGCAAAAATTGCGCGCATCCCACCTAAAAGTGTTTCCGCCTCCGATAAAAGCCAGCTGGCGAAACTGGATAGCAATCTTAAAATGGTGGTGTTGGGGCAAGATGAAGCGATCGATACGCTGGCCTCTGCTATCAAACTATCCCGTGCAGGGCTAAAAGAGCCGGATAAGCCGGTTGGTAGCTTCTTGTTTGCCGGTCCTACCGGTGTTGGTAAAACCGAGGTTACACAGCAACTGGCGAGAGTGATGGGCATAGAGCTTGTGCGTTTTGACATGTCAGAGTACATGGAGAGGCATACGGTTTCACGCTTGATCGGTGCTCCACCGGGTTATGTAGGTTATGACCAAGGCGGGTTGTTGACGGAGGCGGTTACTAAGTCGCCACACTGTGTATTGTTGCTGGATGAGATAGAAAAAGCCCATCCTGAAGTCTTTAATTTGCTGTTACAGGTTATGGATAACGGAACATTAACGGATAACAACGGCCGCAAGGCTGATTTCCGTAATGTTATCTTAGTGATGACGACCAATGCGGGTGCTCAAGATATGAGTCGTGCATCGATTGGTTTCACTAAACAAAACCATGCTACGGATGGTATGGAAGCGATTAAGAAAATGTTTACACCTGAATTCCGTAACCGCTTGGACGGCATCATTCAATTTAAACCGCTGGATGCCAATATTATTAAAGGCGTAGTGGATAAGTTCTTTGCTGAGCTTCAGGTGCAGTTAGAGGATAAACGTGTTGTCCTTCACCTTACTGATGCGGCCCGTACGTGGTTTGCTGAAAAAGGATACGATGAGCACATGGGTGCACGACCGATGAAACGTTTGATTCAGGAAAAACTGAAGAAACCGTTAGCTGAAATGATCCTGTTTGGCGAGCTGGCTGAAGAGGGAGGTGAAGTAGAGATCGGCGTGGACGCAGAAGGTGAGATCAGCGTTGAGGTGACAAGCTGCGTTTAAACGCTAGCTAATAACAAAAATGGCAGCCCATAGGCTGCCATTTTTTTATGCTTACCTCGGCTAGCTTAGCGTTTGCTTAAGCGGTGCCGGAAAGACGCAATGATTAACGTGCGCGATAAACGATACGGCCCTTGCTTAGGTCGTAAGGTGTTAATTCAACTTTAACTTTATCGCCTGTCAGGATGCGGATGTAGTTTTTGCGCATCTTACCTGAGATGTGTGCCGTTACAACGTGACCGTTTTCCAGCTCAACACGGAACATAGTGTTCGGTAGCGTGTCGACCACGGTGCCTTCCATTTCAATGCTATCTTCTTTAGCCATCAATTCTTTACCTTGTTGAGAGAGGCTCCAGATATCTTATCTGGACCTAATAATTGCGCGGTATTGTGCCTGAAATTCACTTTTATATCAAAGGGAAATCAACATATATGTGGTTTAAATTAGACTTTAGCGGTGACTATTCGGGTTGAATTAAGGTCCATTGCCCCTCTAAGAGCAGCTCAAAGGGCTTAAATGCAATCTTATAACTCATTTTTTTGCAGTCTTTTACCCAGTAACCAAGGTATAGATAATTGAGGTTTTTTTGTTGGCAAAATTGTAATTGCCACAAAATACAATAAGTACCTAAGCTGCGTTTGGGTTGTGAGGGATCAAAGAAGGTGTATATGGCCGAGAGTCCCTGTTTTAGGGTATCAACAACACTGAGTGCAGTCAGAACGCCGTCGGGGTTTCTAAACTCGATAAATTGCGTGTGCTCTTCGCCCTCAACAAGGAAGGAGTTAAATTGCTCGGCGCTGGCCGGGTACATATCCCCATCTTGATGACGCTTATTGATGTAACGGGCGTATAACGAATAATACTCGTCGGTAAACGCAGGCTTTTTAAGTGTCGCGGTTAAATCTTTGTTTTTATTTAGAATTCTTTTTTGGCTTTTGCTAAACGAGTAAATGGCGAGGGGGATTCGGACCGATATGCACGCGTTGCAACCATCGCAATGGGGGCGGTACACATGTTTTCCGCTACGCCTAAAACCCAGATCAGATAGTTGGCTATACGTTGCTTGATCCAATTGGACTTGGGGATCAACAAACAGCGTTTTTGCTATTTTCTGTGCTAAATAGCTGCAATCGTGCTCAGGGGTTGCGTAAAAATGTAATGTCCTGAGGTTGCTCACCTGTTACTCCACTTGGTCTTCTGTGGCACCGAACTGCCAATGGGTTTGGCCGGTCTGATCTAAGTATCGATCAAGGTAGACTTGAAACCGATCTCTGCTTATTTCAGTCGCACCCAGTGAAAATAGATGCTCATTACTTACTTGGCAATCAATTAAAGCATAGTCCCACTTTTTAAGTTGTTCGACCATTTTTATAAATGCGATCTTAGACGCATCTTTTACTTTACTGAACATGGATTCGCCAAAAAATAGCTTTCCGATCGCAAGCCCGTAGAGGCCACCGACTAACTCATTATCAATATAGACTTCAACGGAATGGGCTAACCCTCGTTTATGCAACGCACAGTAAGCGGTTTTCATCTCATCGGTGATCCATGTCCCGTCAGCACCTTTACGTGGCGCAGAGCAGGCCTCAATCACAGCTTCGAAATTGCGGTTAAACTCAACATTATAGTCTGTTTTATTCAGCCGTTTACGCATACTGCGTGAAATATGCAGTTGATCGGGGATCAAGACACAGCGAGGGTCGGGGCTCCACCATAAAATGGGCTCACCAGGGCTATACCAAGGGAAAATGCCTGCGCGATATGCACTCACTAAGCGTGCTTGACTTAAATCACCCCCAGCCGCTAATAGGCCGTTAGGTTCATCAATGGCTTGATCGATAGGGGGGAATTTGTCTGTGGGGTGCAGCCAAGGAATCATAATATTTTTATAAAAGCGCGGAGTTAAGCGCTAGGCTTAGGCTCCGCAGCATTTTTAGATTACTTGACGAGATCGTCAAGGTAACGTTCAGCATCCAGTGCCGCCATGCAGCCGAAGCCTGCAGATGTAATTGCTTGGCGATAGATATGATCACACACATCGCCTGCGGCAAAGACACCTTCAATACTGGTTTGTGTTGCATTGCCAGTAAGACCAGACTGTATTTTCAGATAGCCGTCTTTCATCTCTAGCTGGCCGTCAAAAATATCAGTATTTGGCTTATGGCCAATCGCGATAAATACACCTGCAACATCTATCTCTTGAGCTTCGTCGCCGTCTGTACTCTTAATGCGTAAGCCAGTTACACCGGAGTCATCACCTAATACTTCGTCTAAAGTGTGGTTCCAGATGATATTAATGTTGCCGTTTTCAGCGCGCTCAAGCAGTTTGTCCTGCAAGATCTTTTCTGAACGTAAGCTGTCACGGCGATGAATAAGGGTTACTTCAGCCGCAATGTTTGACAAGTAAAGTGCTTCTTCAACGGCGGTATTCCCCCCCCCAATAACCGCAACTTTCTGGCCCTTATAAAAGAAACCATCACAGGTTGCGCAGGCTGATACACCCCGTCCGGCAAAGGCTTCTTCCGATGGAAGGCCAAGGTACTGAGCGGATGCGCCGGTACAGATAATCAAAGCATCACACGTGTATTCACCCATATCGCCTTTTAAGCGGAAAGGGCGGTTTTTTAGATCCGTTTCATTAATATGATCAAAAAGAATCTGCGTATCAAAACGCTCAGCATGTTGTTGCATACGTTGCATGAGCTCTGGGCCTTGCACGCCATCAACATCTCCTGGCCAGTTATCAACATCCGTTGTGGTGGTCAACTGTCCACCCGCTTGCATGCCAGTAATAATAACGGGCTTAAGGTTAGCGCGGGCAGCGTATACGGCGGCAGTGTAGCCGGCTGGGCCGCTACCGAGAATAATAAGTTTGTGGTGTTGTATTTCGCTCATGGTAATAAGAAAAAGATCCGTTAGTGAAATAGATTAAAAGACAATGGGGGGGATTGAATAGAAATTCAACCCGCACCCTTTAATTTTACAGTGATGCTAGTAAAAAAATCAGCGAGGGACGCATGGTGTGGACGCGATCCAATTAAACGGATGCTATCCCTCTGGGGATCGCTTGTAAATAAAACCTTATCGCAGCGGTTAATGGGTGGAAGAATGAATCATAAACTTCGTCCCATCAAACGTTAGTCATAGTGTAAATTATGTTATTGTTAGCACTCGATTTTCTACAGATATTATGGAGCTTTACCGTTGAGCGCGACCGATAACGGACAACGTTTAAGTTTGACTGCACTGTTGGCAAGAATTAGCCGTGAATCCAGCCTGATTGTGATCATTGCGATCAGTGTCTTTTTGCTTATCTCTCTATTTGGTTTTGACCCAAGGGATTCCGGCTGGTCTCACTTGGGATACCAACCTGACGTTAGGAATTTTGCTGGCCCTGCAGGTGCGTGGGTGGCTGACCTCTTTTTATCAGGGTTTGGACTCAGTGCTTTTATTATTCCTTTTTTAATTGTCTATCCCTCTATACGTTTTATATTGCATAAAGATCAAAGTGTGATGGATGTTGTGCCGTTCTTTATCGTCAGGGCAACGGGAGCGGTCTTACTCATCGCCTCGTTCAGTGCGTTGTGCGCTACCCACCTTACTAATGATGGACTTGAGTATCCCTTTAGTTCAGGTGGCGTTTTGGGTGAAGCCTTATCCGATTGGTCCGTTGCATGGTTAAGTGTCGTGGGTAGCTCTGTCGTACTGTTTGCGCTATTTCTGTTTGGTCTGACCCTGCTGCTCGAAATGGGGTGGGGCGCCATGCTGGAGCGTATCGGTAAAAAAATGGTTGATCGCAGCCAAAAAGTACTGCCTGCAACCAGCTCTCTTAAGCGGGATTTTGCTGAAGATGATCAGCAGGAGGCGGATGCCTTACTTACCGCTTCATACCGTCGTGACCCCCCAGCACAAGATTATGTGCCGCCTATTATTACCGAGCGGGTTGAGCCTACTTATGCGGTCTCTAACCGTACTGATGTCAATGTTGATGATCAACGTACACCAGGGGGTGATGATATTCCGGTTGTCCGACCTATCAGCCAACCTGTAGATACACAGCCCGCAGCGGCTAAACCAGCAGCGACTAAACCAGCAGCGGCTAGGGCTCCCGATCCGACACCGTGGGCTGACGCTACGCCTGATGTGAGCCCGCTCACCCCAGCAGTGGCTCCAGTGGTTGAGGCGCAGAAATCACAAGTGAAAATTGTGCCGCTGTCTGAAGCCCATAAACCTATGCAGGACGATGAACTCGGTTTAGAACACAAGGCTGAGCCTAAACGTAAAGCAAAACGTAAAATGCCACCGCTGGAACTACTCGATCCGCCTGAATTAAATACCAATACAGGCTATTCGTTAGACGAGATTGAGCAGATGTCCCGTCTACTGGAAAGTAAACTAAAAGATTTTGGTGTGGTTGCCGAAGTGGTTGAAGTGAACCCCGGCCCCGTTATTACGCGATTTGAGATTCAACCCGCACCGGGTGTGAAAGCCAGTAAAATCACCAACCTAGCAAAAGACCTTGCCCGCTCAATGGCGGTTAGCAGTGTTCGTGTTGTTGAGGTGATTCCCGGCAAGTCAGTGGTGGGTATTGAGATCCCTAATGAATCACGCTTAACGGTTCATTTGAGTGAAGTCTTAAGCTCTAAGCCGTACCAATCGGCATCATCAAAAGTGACCATTGGTTTAGGTAATGATATTGCGGGCAACCCTGTGGTGGCCAACCTCGCAAAAATGCCTCACCTATTGGTTGCGGGTACTACCGGTTCCGGTAAATCTGTTGGCGTTAACGCTATGATTCTTTCGTTACTGTTTAAAGCAACACCTGAAGAGGTGAGGTTGATTCTGGTTGACCCGAAAATGCTTGAACTCTCCATTTATGAAGGGATTCCCCACCTACTTACACCCGTTATTACGGACATGAAAGATGCGGCGTCGGGCTTACGCTGGTGCGTCGGAGAGATGGAGCGTCGTTACCGTGTCATGGCCAAAATGGGCGTTCGTAATTTAGCCGGTTTTAACGATAAAATTGAAGAAGCGCGTAAACAGGGTAAGCCGTTATTAGATCCTCTGTGGAATGCGGAAGAGAATGGCGAGCCTTTTGGCACGCCCGCGCCCGAGCTAGAACCTCTGCCGTATATCGTTGTTGTTATTGATGAGTTTGCCGACATGATGATGATCGTCGGCAAAAAAGTGGAAGAGCTGATCGCCCGTATTGCGCAAAAAGCGCGTGCGGCGGGTATTCACTTGATCTTAGCAACACAACGTCCATCGGTTGACGTCATTACCGGTTTGATTAAAGCGAACATTCCAACCCGTATCGCTTTCCAAGTATCGTCCCGGATCGATTCACGTACCATCTTAGATCAGTCGGGTGCCGAGCACCTGTTAGGCTGGGGTGACATGCTTTATCTGCCCGCAGGCACCAGTTTACCTAACCGTGTACATGGGGCCTTTGTGAGTGATGATGAAGTACACCGGGTCGTTGAAGCATGGAAAAAACTAGGTCAGCCGGATTACATTACTGAGATAACCCAAGGGGATAGCGTTTCAGACGGCGGAGGTTCAGGTTCATTATTCGATGATGAACAAGACCCGCTTTATGATGAGGCGGTCGCATTTGTATTGGAAACCCGTAAAGCCTCTATTTCGAGTGTGCAGCGTCGATTGAAAATTGGTTATAACCGAGCAGCACGTATGGTAGAAGCAATGGAAGCAGCAGGTGTTGTGAGTACAGCGGGTAGCAATGGTCAGCGAGAAGTGCTGGCCCCATCACCCAATGGTGAGATGTAATTCACTGTTTAACCAATAAGGTTCATTGTTCATGCGTTTAGTATCCTTAACAAAAAAGATCTTAGTGACAACGGTATTAGGTAGCAGCTTATTTTGCTCATCGCTTGCTTTAGCGGCGACAGGTGCCGAAAAACTAACGGAGCTTTTAGCCAGTTACGACGGTTTTTCTGCACAGTTTCAACAAGTAACCCTGTCGGATAATGGGCGTGAAGCACAAAAAACGGAGGGCAGTGTTTTGTTGTCTAAGCCCAACCGTTTTAGATGGGAAACGCAGCAGCCTTTTCCGCAAGAGATCGTGTCAGATGGTCAATTTATCTGGATCTATGACCCCGACTTAGAGCAGGTAACACAACGCTCTGCGGCGACTCAGCAGGAGAGCGCCCCCGCATTAATATTAAATGGGCAAATAGAGCAGCTGCAAAAAACCTATAATATTCGCTTGATGGACGATACGGGGGATGAGCAATTATTTGACCTGACCCCGTTATCCGATCAACATAGTTTTAGCCGTATCCGTTTAGCCTTTTCAGGGCAAGTGATCTCTGAACTCATGCTAGTCGACTCCTTAGGTCAGCGGACCTCGGTTGTATTTTCAGATCAGCAGCTAAATCCAGCGTTTTCAGCGGATAGCTTCTTTTTTCGTATCCCAAAAGATACTGATGTCATTGTAGATATTGAGGAATAGAGTGGATCTTTTTTCCCAAACACCCGCCTATGAACCCCTAGCGGCAAAAATGCGGCCGCAGACCTTAACTGAATATTACGGTCAAGAGCATCTGCTAGGGCAGGGGAAACCCTTACGCACCGCGTTAGAACAAGGTTCGGCTCACTCAATGATATTTTGGGGGCCACCAGGGGTAGGGAAAACCACCTTAGCTAAACTCATCGCCCATCACGTAGATGCGCACTTTATTACGCTTTCAGCGGTGCTTTCGGGTGTTAAAGATATCCGTATAGCCGTTGAACAAGCTAAGCAAAACGCGGCTCAAACTGGCCGTAAAACCATCTTGTTTATTGATGAAGTTCACCGTTTTAACAAATCTCAACAAGATGCCTTTTTGCCTTACATTGAAGATGGCACCATTATTTTTGTTGGCGCGACCACCGAAAACCCCTCCTTTGAACTGAATAATGCACTTCTATCCCGCGCCCGTGTTTATCTGTTACGGCCACTTGATGAACGGGATATTCTGGAAGTGATTCAGCGTGGCATACAGGATAAAGAGAAAGGCCTAGGTCAGCGTAATTTAATGATCTCTAAAGAGATGATGAATCGATTAGCGCAGGCTGCCGATGGTGACGCGAGGCGCTCGCTTAATCTGCTTGAAATCGCCGCAGATCTGGCGGAAAAACAAGCGGATGGCACCGAACTCATTGATGAAAACGTGCTCGAAGAGGTCCTGCGTTCGAGTGGCCGCCGCTATGACAAACAAGGGGATCTGTTTTACGACATGATCTCTGCTTTCCATAAATCAGTTCGTGGCTCCTCCCCCGATGGTGCGCTTTATTGGTACTGCCGTATGTTGGATGGCGGCTGTGATCCGCTTTATATCGCCCGTCGCTTAGTTGCGATTGCCTCAGAAGATATAGGCAATGCAGACCCAAGAGCGATGCAAGTCGCCTTATCGGCTTGGGACGCGTTTGAACGGGTAGGGCCTGCCGAAGGGGAAAGGGCCATCGCCCAAGCGGCGGTATATTGTGCCTCGGCACCTAAAAGTAATGCCCTTTACCAAGCCTTCAACCAGTGCCTTAATGATGTAAAATCACAACCCAGTTATGAAGTACCGGTTCACTTGCGTAATGCGCCGACCAGTCTAATGAAAGATATGGGCTATGGCGCTGAATACCGTTATGCTCATAACGAACCGGATGCCTACGCGGCGGGTGAAAACTACCTACCGCCAGAAATTGCCGAGCAACAATGGTACTATCCAGAAGCGCGTGGTTTAGAAGTAAAAATTGGTGAAAAACTGCGCCATCTGAAAAACCTAGATCAACAGAGCCCTCAGCAGCGATACGCTGAGGAGAGTAAGTAGGAGCGTTTCATATGCAGCATCTCTTCGCCATTGCGATAGGTGGGGCGGCAGGTGCCTTAGGCCGTTATTGGGTGAGTGGTCTCCTTAATAATGCCGAACATCGACTTCCCTATGGGACACTTACCTGTAATGTTGTGGGTTCATTTTTAATGGGTATCTTATTTGTACTCATATTGGAAAAAGCCAAACTTAGTGCCGAGCTTCGACCTCTGTTAATGGTCGGATTTATGGGTGCGTTTACAACTTTTTCCACTTTTTCACTGGAAACAGTCGCAATGCTGCAGGAAGGGCATGTTATCTCTGCAGTGATTTATATATTATTAAGCGTTCTACTGTGTCTGGTTGCTTTATATGGCGGCCTTTCCTTAACTCGCTTGTTTTAATCGTTCTAAAAAGGTGTTTTAAAAGCTCATGCTTGACGCGAAATATGTCCGTGCAAACCCCGAAGACGTTGCACAGTTATTAAAGAAAAAGGGTTACGAATTCCCAGTCGATCAGTTTGTTGAACTGGAGAACCAGCGTAAGCAATTGCAGGTCGATACCGAAAACCTGCAAAACGAGCGAAACACACGATCCAAAGGGATCGGTAAAGCGAAAGCGGCGGGTGAAGATATTCAACCGTTACTAGCAGAAGTTGCTGACCTAGGGCAGAAGCTTGATGCTGCCAAAGCTGACTTGAACACAGTACAAGCTAAGCTTGATGACTTACTTTACGGCGTACCCAATATACCCTGCGATAAAGTGCCAGAAGGCGCGGATGAAGATGACAACGTCGAGATTCGTCGTTGGGGCACACCACGGACGTTTGATTTTGAACCTCAAGATCACGTTGCCTTAGGTGAAAAAAGCGGTGAATTAGACTTTGAAGTCGCAGCAAAACTAACCGGTTCACGTTTTTCTGTTATGACCGGTAAACTCGCTCGCCTACACCGTGCACTGATCCAGTTTATGTTAGATACACAAACCGAAGAACACGGTTATACCGAAGCGTATGTCCCCTACATGGTTAATGCGGATAGCCTTCGCGGCACAGGCCAGCTACCTAAATTTGGTGAAGACCTATTTAAAGTACCCTTTGGCGAGCGTGAATATTACCTTATTCCTACCGCCGAAGTGCCTGTCACCAACCTTGTACGCGATGAAATTGTCGAAGCCGATCAGTTGCCTCTTCGCTTTACCGCACACACCCCTTGTTTCCGTTCAGAAGCGGGCGCATCTGGTAAAGATACGCGCGGTTTGATCCGACAGCATCAGTTTGAAAAAGTAGAGATGGTGCAAATTGTAGAACCCTCTAAATCTTGGGAAACCCTGGATCAGATGACCGGTCATGCGGAAGCGATTCTACAAAAACTTAACCTACCATACCGTGTTGTCACCCTTTGTGGTGGTGACCTTGGGTTTAGTGCTGCGCAAACCAATGATATCGAAGTCTGGTTGCCAGGGCAGGATAAATACCGTGAGATCTCATCCATCTCTAACATGACGGATTTCCAAGCACGTCGCCTGCAAGCGCGCTGGAGAAACCCAGAAACAGGCAAGCCGGAACTGGTCCATACCTTAAATGGTTCAGGTTTAGCGGTAGGCCGTACCTTACTGGCTGTGATGGAAAACTACCAAACAGCAGACGGTAACATCGCTATACCTGAGGCCCTACAGTCCTACATGGGCGGTAAAACAGAGATCTAATACTCTCGCTCAGGATAAATAAAAAACACGCCCAAGGGCGTGTTTTTTTGTTTAAGCGCATAAAGCCTAAATGCTCGCTTTTAAATTGTCGGCGATTGCTTGTGAGTGAGAAGGTGACGATACAGAATATCCCCCCATAAATGCTTGTTTTGCTTCTTAGGCTAGGTTTCAAATGTAAGAAAATCAAAAAGATAGATAGTGTCTGAGTAGACACACTGATGCGTTCTATAAATCACCCAGTGGACTAATCACTGCGTGGCCCCCTCGGTTGAGTACATGGGTGTAGATCTCTGTAGTACGTACATCTGAATGGCCTAACTGTTCTTGAACTGTCCTTATATCCGCGCCACGTTCTAAAAGATGGGTAGCGAAGCTGTGACGTAGACTGTGGCAAGAGGCGGGTTTACTGATTTGGCTTAGGTTTACAGCGCGTTTGAAAGCACGCTGCAGGCTTCTATCATGAATATGGTGTCGGCGAATTGCATTATTTTCACGTTTGTCGATACTCCGCTCTTTCGCCGGGAAAAGATACTGCCAGCCAAATTCGAATGGGGCATTGGATATTTTTTTGAAAGCGCATAGGGTAGGTAAACTCCACCCCAGTGGTTCGAATTTTTATCTTCCTGATAATACACGTGACAAAGCTCTAGTTGCCTATGTAGATCGGCAAGGCATGCCTCTGAAAGTGTAGTAACTCGGTTCTTCCTGCCTTTGCCATCATTCACTGTGACTGTTAGTCGTTCAAAATCGACATCCTTAACTCTGAGTCGGCACACTTCCATCACGCGTAAACCTGAGCCATACATCATTTTGGCGCAGGTAAGATATTCCCCCTGAAGATAGCTAAAAATAAGTCTAATCTCGGCTTTGCTTAATACAATAGGAAGTTTTGAGGGGGTTTTAGCGCGGTGGAAATCACCTAATTCCAGTGCTGAAGCATCCCAGCCAAGGACGCGCTTATATAAATACATCAGTGCATTTAAAGCCGTTTTCTGTGTAGATGGCGTAACTTTTTGTTTAAGGGCTAAATATTCCAAGTATTGAATAATGTGGTCGGTCGTAAGATTGTTTGGGTGTACTCGATTATGGAAGCGGATGTAGTTGAGAATCCAATAAATATAAGTTTTTTCAGTACGTTTGCTGTAATGGCGGGCGCGTAAGTGATCACGTATTGACTGTATAAATGGGGAAGACATAGCACATCCTTATGCTGTTTTTATATACAGTATTCCATCCGTTTGGCCTTTATGCAAGGATAGTAGGACAATTGTGTAATTTTCTCCATGGATGAGAAATCCTCGAGCAAGGAAAGCTAATGAAATTCAATACCTCACAATACTTTTTTAATATCCTTTCTTGGAGATATATGACAACTTGTCGTGTTTAATCGCGACAACCTGTCATATATTTAGCTGTTAGGCTACTCAGAATAAAGCCGAGGAAATATATGAATCTTATCGCAGAATTACAAAACCTAAACTACATAGCTGTAGCAATCGCAACGATTGCAAGCTATATACTTGGCTTTGCTTGGTATCACTGGGCTATTTTCGGTAAAGCATGGGCAAATGCTTTAGGTCTCACTAAAGAGGAAGCCGACAATACCGAGGGTCTTGGTGGAGCTTTTGCTATATCTTTAGTTTCAGGGCTAACAAAAACTATATTTGTCGCTTTGCTTATGTCTGCAATCAATATATCTGGTGTTCTAAACGGAGCATTTTTTGGGGCAGTAATTGCAGTTGTATTTACTGTCACATCATTAGGTTATTACAATGGTTTTGCACGTACACCTTCAAAATTAACATTGATAAATTCAGCGCATAGCGTTGTTGAGCTTGCTTTAATTGGTGCAATTGTTGGTGTATTTGTTTAACAAAATTAGCCTAACAAGGCCAGCCAGAGGGAAGCCAAAACCGCCGCTTCGCTCTGGTTTTGTCTCCCCTGCTGGAGGCGTTATAAGGCAATAAAGATCTAGCAATGGGACTAATCGAAGCAATCCTATTAGGCATTCAATTCAAAAGGCTACAGAAGCCTTTGGTCTTCTTTTCAATGCTTATAGGTTTCATTCTGTTCAGTATATTTGGTCTTAGTATTTTGTGGGCAGTTGTAAGTAGTTTAGTTACTACAGAAAAAGAAATTACTTTGCAGCTGCTCGGTGCAAGTACCGGTCTAGCTGCATTCGCTTTTTTATTTTTCGGCCTTGCATGGATATGTGGTTATTTCATAAAAAGGTGTTTCCAGTAATGCCCTATAACAAGGCCATCAAAAATCGCCCTACGGGCTGGACGTCGCATGCGCTCCGCCCTTTATGGCGGCGTTAGATACATCTGGTAGACCTATGGACATTGAACAAGAAATTGCATCGTGGAACGGAAAGTCAGCTGATGACATTAAGGCGATATATGATGCTCACCATGCAGAGAGTAATTTTTCTGACAAAATTATTGCTCTTTCATTTTCGGAAGCTTGTGAAAAAGGAGCCACTTGGTTGTTAAAGGCATGGCTTGAGGCAGGAAATAAGTTGGAAAACTCCCAGATTGCAAAAATATATGGTTCACTCGAACAATTGGAACACTGGGAGGCCAAGTTACACGTGCTTCAAAGCATTCCCTTTATGTCAATTGCCGATGCTGAGAGTAGTAATGTATATAAATTCTTGAGGCTCACTCTTACTGATCAAAATAAATTCGTACGCGCTTGGTCATATAACGGGTTTTATGAGTTAAGTAGGCAGCATTCAAAGTACATCGATGAGACTAAACAATATTTCGAGATGGCCATGCGTGATGAGGCTCCATCGGTAAAGGCGCGGATTCGAAATATCATGAAGAAAGGTTTCTAATCGGGTAGCCGAGGGTCTCTAACCCTCAGCCCCCACAACACCCTGCATGCGGATCCGCACAGGGCGTTTCACTAAGAATGGTGAAGCTTGATCCATCCATCGCGCAATTCATAAAGCCCCTGAGATTTTAAGTAAGCATTGGATAATGCCT
>NZ_LUTS01000118.1 GCF_001597735.1 Neptuniibacter pectenicola | reverse complement strand
CCATCGTGTCGGCATGCCGCACCAGCGGCAGCGCGAGCGACGCGTCGGGCAGGTCGGTCAGCCCGTAGGTGCCGGGGAACAGCTTGCGCAGCCGCGCCACCGTGTCGGGCGTGTGGTTCGGTGGCATCAGATTGCTCTGGCCGCGCAGCATCGCCGCGCCCAGGCCGACCGCGAAGCGGTAGCGATCCGCGGTGACGTTCAGCATGGTGCCGTTGTACGGCAGCCGCGCGGCGAGGGCCTGCACGTCGGCGAGGTACTGCAGGCGCGTGATCGCGCGGCCG
>NZ_LUTS01000117.1 GCF_001597735.1 Neptuniibacter pectenicola | reverse complement strand
TAAGTGGCTAGCAACGCATTCCAAGACACTTAAACTAACCGCCGTAAACACCTTACCAAACTAGAGCCTAAATCGCCGAGCGTTGATAGTCCGTCTTGAGCAGTTTGTTAGCTGCTACGCAGAAGGCTGCGTTTTTCACCCAAGTGCCTAATTTGAAATACATTATTGGTTTCAGATGATAATGTAAATTGGACAGCTCAAAAACCAAAATACTATTGATGAAACATGCTTGGCAAAGAATGCTTTCGAAGAAGCCAACAACACAGTGCATGAAACCAATTTA
>NZ_LUTS01000116.1 GCF_001597735.1 Neptuniibacter pectenicola | reverse complement strand
AAATTGCTAGTTATGACAATTATGAGTGCACAATCGAGTTTGCTCTCTTGCTAAAAACATCAGCAAGAGAGCAAGTCGTTACTACTATAACAAACGTTTCAGGCGGTATAACTCTTCCAATGCTTGTCTCGGTGTTAGATCGTCTGGGTCGATTTGTGCCAGTGCTTCTTCCACTTCGCTTGGCTCTGGAATCAAACTCAACTGATTGGCAATGTCGACTTGTGGAGAATCGTTGGCCGTTGGCTTTTGACCTAATTGTTCCAACTGGGTTAGT
>NZ_LUTS01000115.1 GCF_001597735.1 Neptuniibacter pectenicola | reverse complement strand
CAAATACGGGCCTTTCAGGCATTCCTCATCTCTTCTTCCCTCCCTCTCCCTCTCCTCTTTTTTCTTCTTTTCCCTTTCTTCTCTTTCTCTCTTTCTCCTCTTTTTCCTCCTCCCCTTCCTCCCTCTCTTCCTCTTTCTTTCTCTTTCCCCCCTTCCTTTTTTCTTCCCCCCTCCCCTAGCTATCACCTCCTAACTCTTCTCTTTTTCCTCCCCCTTCTTACCCCCTTCCTCCTCCTTCCCCTCCTTATTTCTACGCTCCCCTCTCCCTCTCTTACTCCATTTTCATTCCTTTTACTCCCTTT
>NZ_LUTS01000114.1 GCF_001597735.1 Neptuniibacter pectenicola | reverse complement strand
CACGATTAGTTGGATCTGCCGTTAACGTGCGCGCGACATCAATGATGTCAGCAACAACGGATGATCCCGTTGGCATTGCGCCAGCGCCAGCGCCATACGTTAGAGTAGGACCGACCGCATCGCCTTTTACCATGACAGCATTCATCACGCCATTTACATTCGCCAGTAATGCTTTTTGAGAAATCAAAGTCGGATGGACACGTAGCTCAACACCCGCTTTCGTTCGACGTGCAACACCTAGATGTTTAATGGAATAACCCAATTCACGGGCAAAAGACACATCTTCCGCAGTGATACGGCTAAT
>NZ_LUTS01000113.1 GCF_001597735.1 Neptuniibacter pectenicola | reverse complement strand
ATTTCTAAGATACGCTGCGCGTTCGTGGCTTTAACCAGTACTGAGAGAAACTCACCGGTATCTTTTGTAATGTTGAGGTACTTTTTCGCTCGCTCTGACTGCAGACGATCGTTGTCATTGCCTAACCGCTCCAATCGCTCTAAAACCTCTTGCGTCTTAGTATTCATACTTCAGCTTCCTTGTAATGTGGCGCTAATTAAACAAGACCAGCTAAGATCCAACCTCCAGATCTGAGCCAAAACGATTATCCGTT
>NZ_LUTS01000112.1 GCF_001597735.1 Neptuniibacter pectenicola | reverse complement strand
CGTCAAGGTGCAGAATCTGTTATCTGTGCTTATCGTCGTGATGAGGCAAACATGCCTGGTTCTAAACGCGAAGTTGAGAATGCCCGAGAAGAGGGTGTTCAATTTCAGTTTAACCGTCAACCTATAGAAGTTGTTGGTGAAAACGGTAAAGTGACCGGGATTAAAGTTGTTAGCACTCAAATGGGTGAGCCTGATGAAAATGGTCGCCGTCGTGCTGAGGTGGTATCTGGATCTGAGGAAGTTATTCCAACTGATGCAGTATTAGTGGCTTTTGGCTTCCGTCCAAGTCCAGCGCCTTGGTTTGCTGACTTCG
>NZ_LUTS01000111.1 GCF_001597735.1 Neptuniibacter pectenicola | reverse complement strand
AGAAGAAGAAAGAAAGGAAGAAGGGGAAAGGAGGAAAGAAGAAAGAGAAGAAGAAAAGGAAAGAAAAGAAGGAAAGAGAGAAGAAGGAGGAGGGGGGGAAGGAAGGGGAGAAAAGAAAAAAGGAAAAGAAGGAGAAGAAGAGAGGAGAGGGGGGAGGAAAAAGAGGGAGAAAAGGAGGAAGAGAGGGGAGGAAGAGGAGAGGGGGAGGGGAGGAGGAGGGGGAAGAGGAGAAAGAGAAAAAGAAAAAGAAGGAAAGAAGAAGAGAGAAGGGAAGGGAGGAAAGAAGTGAAACACCGTTGGTTAGGTGGTATGCT
>NZ_LUTS01000110.1 GCF_001597735.1 Neptuniibacter pectenicola | reverse complement strand
TGCGCACTTTATTTAAAGCAGGCGAAAAACAAACTGAAGATGAAGAAGGCAGCGTTTATATTCTCTCAGACAACTGAGAAACTAAGACGCAGAAGCTCATAACTAATGATCAAACTGCGTCCATACTTCACATTTACGGATAATCTCGAAACAGATTAATGTAACGTAATCCCTATGGGAGATGCATCCTGTTTAACTTCGTCAAAATAATCACGTAAGTCCACTAACTTAGTTAAACCATGATCTTCAGGTGATTTAGGTATTTCGAACCAATCTAATGCCCATACACGCGTCATCAGTTCATATTCACCTAT
>NZ_LUTS01000109.1 GCF_001597735.1 Neptuniibacter pectenicola | reverse complement strand
TGGCGGAATGGACGGGACTCGAACCCGCGACCCCCTGCGTGACAGGCAGGTATTCTAACCAACTGAACTACCACTCCACGTAATACGGGACTCGAACCCGCGACCTCGATCGCCACTATCAGTGACAGACCGCTATCCCAACGAAGTGAACTACCACTCCACGTAATACGGGACCAAACACGCCCCTCAATAACGTTAAACATTACTGAGTGCTTAGTGGTGGGCGTGGAGAGGCTCGAACTCCCGACATTCGCCTTGTAAGGGCGACGCTCTCCCAACTGAGCTACACGCCCACTAAGCAGATTAGCTTTTATACGATCTT
>NZ_LUTS01000011.1 GCF_001597735.1 Neptuniibacter pectenicola | reverse complement strand
CACAGTTACGACAGTTACAGTTCCACTGAGGAAAACCGCCGCCAGCAGCTGAGCCTAATACTTGTACTTTCATTATTTTTCTTCTTTATAGTCGTAAGATTCCTGTTTTAATAAGATGCAGCGTAACAGGAAAATTAGTGGATAGCATTTAAGATATCGCGAACGCGATTAGGGTCCTTCCAAGATAAATTACCCCGACAAAGGCCGGGGTAATTTTGAATCGCAGATAGAATATTCTATTAACGATTTGCGAAGTACATTGTTACTTCAAAACCGATACGAAGATCCGTGTAAGCTGGCTTAGTCCACATAATGCTTATCCTCTGTTTTTTGTTATTTAAAGGTATATACCATAAACATAATAAGAAGGCTGCCCCTTATCAGATATGGTACTTTGGAATTAAAAAACACCTCATTTCGTTTGAATGGGGTACCTGTCATCCATTCCATTAGTTAACTATAGTCTTGAATGAATATTATATCAATGTGATAACGTTTACGGGAATAACGCTACACCTTCGCCCCTCAATACAACTCAACAACAAAAGGCCATGCAATGCCCTCTATTCTTATTACAGGCTGCTCATCAGGTATCGGTTATTATTGCGCAAAAGCCCTACAGGCAGAGGGCTATCAAGTATTTGCTACGGCTCGTCAGCAGAAAGATGTGGAGCGTTTACTAAATGAGGGGCTGCAAAGTACACGACTCGATCTGACGGATAGCCAGTCAATTGATGATGCCCTGACCTGGCTGCTCGAACAAACAAATGGGCAGCTTGACGCCCTCTTTAATAATGGTGCCTATGGGCAGCCTGGTGCCGTTGAGGATCTATCCCGACAGACATTACGCCAGCAGTTTGAAACCAACCTATTTGGCACCCACGAACTGACCTGTAAAGTAATTAAGCTAATGCGAAAACAAGGGCATGGGCGAATCATCCAAAACAGCTCGGTTCTAGGGCTCATCACCATGAAGTACCGCGGCGCATACAATGCGTCTAAGTTTGCATTAGAAGGATTAACCGATACGCTTCGACAAGAACTGTCTGATACACCGATAAAGGTAAGCCTCATTGAACCCGGCCCCATAGAAAGCGACTTCAGGAAGAATGCCCATAAAGCCTTTAATGCCAATATCGACATTGAAACCAGCGCGCACAAAAACACCTATATTGCAGTACAAAAACGGCTCGCCAACACAAACGCAAAACAGAAAAACGACACCTTCACCTTAGGACCTGAGGCTGTTTATAACGCCTTAAAGCACGCGCTTGAAAGCCGCCATCCAAAAGCCCGCTATTATGTCACCTTCCCCACTAAGCTATTCGCGGTATTACGTAGACTGCTCTCTACCCGAGGACTCGATTGGGTACTCAACAAAATATCCAATAGTGAGAACAAATAAAAAAGGCGATCCGAGGATCGCCTGAACAGAACTAAGGGTACTACACTGTTAAACCATTACTCAGATATCAGCCCATTTTTGGACATAACATCTTCGATCACAGATAAACTGACAGGGTCGTCAATGGTTGAAGGCACAGTGTAATCCTGACCATCTGCAATTTGACGCATCAACTTACGTAAAATTTTCCCAGACCGTGTTTTCGGTAAGCGATCGACAACAACTGCACGCTTAAAGCAAGCAACCGCACCAATCTCTTTACGTACCAGCGCAACAAGCTCAGATTCCAACTGTTTACCGTCAATATCAATCCCGTTTTTCAGCAGGACAAAACCGATAGGCTGCTGCCCTTTTAAGGGGTCATTGATACCAATCACCGCACATTCAGCTACCGCTGGGTGACCAGCAACAATCTCTTCCATCTCACCTGTCGATAAACGATGACCTGCAACATTGATCACATCATCGGTACGTCCCATGATGAAGACATAACCATCTTCATCCTTATAGCCGCCATCACCTGAACAATAATAACCAGGATAATCTGTTAAATATCCGGTACGGAAACGCTCATAATCACCCCAAACCGTTGGTAAACAGCTTGGCGGTAGTGGTAGCTTAAGCGCAATCGCACCCTGCTCACCCGCGGACAACTCATTACCATCAGGATCTAGAATTTGAACATTAAAACCAGAAATAGGAACGGTTGCGGAACCGGCTTTAGGTGGAAGTGTTTCGATACCTGTCATATTGCCACAGATCGCCCAACCGGTTTCAGTCTGCCACCAGTGATCGATAACAGGCTTACCTGTCACATCCATTGTCCAATGATAGGTAGGCGGATCTAAACGCTCACCGGCCATGAAAATGGTCCGGAGGTTAGACAGATCATAGTTAGCAAGCAACTTGCCTTCTGGGTCTTCTTTTTTAATAGCACGGAACGCCGTTGGTGCTGAGAATAAAACCTTAACATCATACTCTTCACAAACACGCCAAAATGCACCTGCATCTGGTGTCCGTACCGGCTTACCTTCATAAACAATAGTTGTACAACCCGCTAAAAGCGGCCCGTAAACAATATAGGAATGACCAACGACCCAACCCACATCAGACGCAGCCCAGAAAACATCGCCGGCTTCTACGTTATAAATCGATTTCATGGAATATTTCATGGCAACAGCATGGCCACCGTTATCACGCACAACCCCTTTAGGCTTACCGGTTGTACCTGATGTATACAAAATATAAAGCGGGTCGGTACCTTTAACCGGTACACAATCTGCAGGCTCAGCATGAGCGGCAGCTTCGCTCCAATCAATGTCTCGCCCTTCAATCATGGTTGCTTTAGCTTCTGGGCGCTGCAATATAATACAAGCTGATGGTTTATAGGCCGATTTCTCAATCGCCTGATCCAGCATCGGCTTGTATTCAATAACTTTAGAAATCTCAATACCGCATGATGCAGACACAATAACTTTTGGTTCGGCATCATCAATACGTACAGCTAGCTCATGGGGCGCAAAACCACCAAACACAACAGAATGAATTGCCCCTAAACGAGCGACAGCCAACATAGCGACTAATGCTTCAGGCACCATCGGCATATAAATAACAACGCGATCGCCTTTCTCTACACCTTGAGATTTAAGTACGCCTGCAAACTTAGCCACCTCATCGCGTAACGCTGAGTACGAGATTTTACGTTTCTGACCAGTTACGGGTGAATCATAAATAATCGCAATATTGTCTCCGCGACCATTTTCTACATGGTAATCCAAAGCAAGATACGCGGTATTAAGCTCGCCATCCGCAAACCAGCGATCGATTCCATTCTCATCTTTAGAAAGAATTTTTTCTGGCTGCTTATACCATGCTAGATCTTGAGCTTTTTCAGCCCAGAAAACATCCGGTGTATTGATAGATTTTGAATACTCTGCCTGATAGGACATGTGCTAAGGCCCTTTATTATAAGTTAACGATCCGTTATTTTAAGCAAGTTTATAGTTATTGTAGACACTTGCTACGATTTATACGCACACTTTATCTGACTTTTTTATAGATTAATCTACTACAAAAGGTTTATTTGCTAGTGCAGCAAGGGGGAAATATACCCAAGGAAGGGTTATCAAAGCCCCATACTTTCGGCCATCAAAGAGGGATTGTCGACAATCCAGCACTTTCGCCATTAAAAAAAAGGATAATGAACGGCTACCGCCCAGTAACAAGCGAGCCCCCCTAAACGAAAAAAAGCGCGACCCAAAGGGAAGCGCTTTTAAATCGGAGCTCAAAAGAAAAAGATTACGCAGGATACAGGCGCGGCTCCATCCTTAATTCAACCCCAAACCGCTGCTTAACTGAATGGGTAATCTCACCCGCAAGTTGCAGTAAATCAAACGCCCGCCCCTCGCCGTAATTAACCAACACCAAGGCTTGTTTATCATAGACCCCAACGGGTCCCACGCGACGCCCCTTCCAACCCGCTTTATCAATTAACCAACCCGCAGCGAGCTTAAAGTGCCCCGGCCGGTCAGGATAAGCAACCAGATCAGGAAACTGACCTTTTAATGCGCTATAAACCGCCTCCGAAACTATAGGGTTCTCAAAAAAACTACCCGCATTGCCTAGCTCCGATGGAAGCGGCAACTTACTCATACGGATATCGCACACTGCTTGATACACTTGATACGCCGTTGGCTCAACAATACCTTGCGCGGCCAAATAATCAGCAATACCTCGGTATTGAGTTTTAGGTGAAAAAACCGTACTTAGGACAAACCGTACACACCAGATAATATAACGCCCTTGCTGGCTGGATTTAAAAATACTGTCCCTATATCCAAACAAGCATTCATCCTTACTCAGCTGCACCAGCGCCTTCGTCTCTCGGTCATAAGCGGTCAGGCTATGAAAACAGTCCGCCATCTCCACCCCATAAGCACCAATATTTTGCACCGGGGCCGCACCTACATTACCGGGGATCAGTGCTAAATTCTCAAGGCCATGTAACCCTTTCTCTAACAGCTGACTAATAAACCCATGCCAATTTTCCCCTGCACCAACCTCGATGATGGCGGTATTCTCATCATCCACCAGCACATGGGATCCTCGCGTAGCAATTGAGATAACCGCCCCTGGCAGGTTCTCTCTAAACACAAGGTTACTGCCACCCCCCAGAATAAGAAGCGGCCATTGTTGCTGTTCAACCTCAGCTAATGCCAACTCCAACTGTTCTAGCTGATCGATCTCTACAAAACGCTCTGCCACAGCTGGAAAGCCAAAACTATTCCTATGGGTTAAATCTACATCGGTCTGCCACTGCATACTCATAACTCCTTTTCGATATGCTGCAACAAGCCAACAGATGCAGATTCTACTAAATCAAGCACATGCTCAAACCCTTGACCACCCCCATAATAGGGATCAGGCACCTCATCTTCAGAAACGGTGGCAAAATCCAAAAACAGCCCCAAATACGCTGTGGCGTTATTAGGACGCATCGCTTGCAGGTTCGCTAAGTTCTCATTATCCATGGCCAATATATAATCAAACTGCTCAAAATCAGTTGCGATAACCTGACGCGCCCGCAGGGACGACAAATCATACCCACGCTTTTGGGCAGCATCTGCCGACCTAGAATCCGGAGGGTTCCCAATATGGTAAGCCGCCGTGCCCGCCGAATCGACAGCGATCTGATCGGTAAGGTCTCGCTCTTCCACTAAGGCTTTAAAAACCCCATCGGCCGTTGGAGAACGGCAGATGTTACCAAGACACACAAATAAAACACTCTTCATCGATCCTTAACCCTGCTCAAGTAAACGCTTTAGGCGCTCAAGGTCTTCAGGGGTATCGACACCCGCTGGCGGCTGCTCATCCGCCTCTGCCACATGGATTCGCGCACCATTCCACATCGCTCTCAGCTGTTCTAAGCACTCGGTTTCTTCAATCGGTGCCGGCGCCCATTTAACAAAGTCATTTAACAACTTAACCCGATACGCATAAATACCAATATGACGCT
Organism: Neptuniibacter pectenicola; assembly: GCF_001597735.1. Lineage (GTDB taxonomy): Bacteria > Pseudomonadota > Gammaproteobacteria > Pseudomonadales > Balneatricaceae > Neptuniibacter > Neptuniibacter pectenicola. Next base: position 90,368 of record NZ_LUTS01000011.1, on the reverse strand, counting down.
GCCACGGAAAATCGGCTGGCATCGCTGATACGTCTGTGCCATCAGCAAACGCGTTACGTGGCCAAGGGACTGGGGCGCGACTAAAATAAAGTGCCATCCCTTTTACATCGCTTACAACCTTCACCACATTAGGATTAAGCAAACTCTCAACATCGGTGATCGGCTCACTCAGGGTGGCGATACTTGCCCCAGGCTCTGCTTTCAAGTTATGCGCAACCTGGTTGATAATACGCGCAGGAACAAGCGGCTCATCGCCTTGTACATTAACGACAATATCATCCGCGTAATAGCCTAAATCGGACACCACTTGCTGCAAACGATCAGTACCTGAGGGGTGATCCGGTGACGTCATACAGACTTCAGCACCAAAACCACGGGCCACATCAGCGATCTGCTGATTATCCGTAGCAACAAGCACGCGACTAGCCTCGCTCTCACAAGCCCGCTCATAAACATGTTGAACCATAGGTTTACCCTGCAGTTCAGCAAGCGGCTTACCGGGAAAGCGCGTAGAGGCAAAGCGCGCTGGAATGATGACAGAAAAGCTCATTTTATTACCTTACTTGCTTTCACGTTCTTCTAAGGTCAACTCACGTGCTTCAGTTTCAAGCAAGACCGGAATATCATCACGCACGGGGTATGCTAAGCCGCTCGCTTTTGAAATAAGCTCATTCGTTTCTTCGTTATATTCCAATGGCGTTTTAGCGACTGGGCATACTAAGATGTCTAACAATTTTTTATCCATTATTTTTTACCCTTATCGTTCGTAATCTGTTTAAGTTGATCAGCCAGTGCTGACATAAAATTATCCGGCAACTGCGCCGAAACATTTAGATACCACGCATCACGCAAACCTAATTCAGATACTTTAACCGCATCCTTTTCAGTCATAACCGTCACACCCTCAGCAAAATCAAAGTCCTGTTCGCTGAAACGATGGTGGTCGGGTTTTGGATAGCAGACAATCTCAGCACTGACACTCTGTTTTAATGTATTAAAAAAACGCTGCGGATTACCAATACCCGCAACCGCATTAATTTTTTTATAGGGAAACGCATGACAGCTATAGACAGCCCCCTGTTCCTTATCGCAAGGAATCAATGACTGAGGCGCTAATCTCATCTCATACGTAACAATACCCTCTGGCAGTGTAGAACAGGGGCCGCCATTACAAACCACATAATCGACACTCAGTAAGCGCGCTGGCTCTTCACGCAACGGTCCGGCGGGCAAACAATGCTGATTGCCCAACCCTCGCTCACTATCAACCACCGCTATTTCAATATCACGTCCTAAGCGATAGTGCTGCAATCCGTCATCACTAATAATTAGATCACAGTCATAATGGGCAAGCAGAAACTCAGCCGCCGAACGCCGATCTGCATCGATAATAACCGGACACTGGCAGCGACGCTCAAGCATGTAAGGCTCATCTCCTGACTCATCAGGAGATGTCGCGTGGGATACATCAAAGGGGTAATGTGGTGCGTTACTCTTATAGCCCCGACTTATAATGCCCGGTTTATAGCCTAGCGCGTTTAACTGCTCAATCAGATAAACCGTTAACGGCGTTTTACCTGTACCACCAACGCTAATATTACCAACAACAATCACCGGAACTGACGCCCTCCACTGAACACGCAAGTCGCGCTTTTTTTTGCCCGCAGCTAAACGCCTAAATAACACCTCAAAGGGTCTTAAATAGATAGGGGCTGATTCGGTACTGTACCAGCGCGTTTCAAGCCAACTCATTCGCCGTCTGGATCCCGCGTCGTAATACTCAACTTACTAAAACCCAACTGGCCGGAAACATCCATCGCTGTCACAACCGCTTGGTGCGGCGTCTTTGCATCCGCCGTAATAACCAGCGGCATATCACGTTTATCCCCTGACAGCTCTTTTAGAGCCCGTCGCAAGGTTTCCGCTTGAGTATTCACCAGCGGTTTACCATTGACACTGTAATTACCCTCATCGGTGATGAGAATCTCTAATATCTGCTCCTCTGAAACACTTTTATCTCCAGAGGCTTGCGGAAGATCAACCTCTAAATGGGTTTCTTTAGTAAAGGTTGTTGAAACCATAAAGAAGATAAGTAGTAGAAAAACCACATCAATCAGCGGCGTAAGGTTTACATTGACCTCTTCCCGTTTTTGTCTAGGAAATTTCACACTAGTATTCCTTACTCAACATCAATATCACGTTCGCCGTGCATTACTTCGATGAGCTTAACCGTTTCTCGCTCCATCGTAATAACCAAGGAATCAATTTGACGCTGAAAATAACGATGGAAGATTAGCGCAGGAATGGCTATGGTCAAACCAGCCGCAGTTGTAATTAACGCTTCAGAGATACCACCAGCAAGGACACTCGCATTGCCTGTACCCTGAATCATAATTTCAGTAAAAACTTTAATCATACCGATAACGGTACCCAGCAACCCTAATAACGGCGTAATTGCAGCAATTGTACCTAAAGGATTTAGGAAACGTTCAAGGTCATGCACCACCTGTCCAGCGGCTTCTTGGATGCTCTCTTTCATTACCTCGCGGCCATGGGACGCATTATTGAGCCCCGCAACAAGGATAACGCCCAGAGGGCTACCACTTTTAATATCTTTAAGCCGCTCGGCGGTAATATTACGTTGTTTGATTAATGCCCAAACTTCAGCCAACAAACCCGGCGGGGCCACCCTACTTGGACGCAAGGTCCAAAGACGTTCTAAACAGATAGCTAAGGCAAGAACAGAACTTGCTACGATTGGTATCATTAACCAACCACCTGATTGTAAAATCTCAAACACAGTAATTTCTCCTTTGACTGCGCCGTACTCTATCACATTGAATTAATCTATCTCCAGAAGCGTTTTTCATCTTGGCGCATTGTTGTTGTAGTACATTCGCCCTCCGCGTCTGATTTTAAAAACACGGCCCCCGTTTTTGCGGTTGTATACACCTGCGCACCATAGGCTTTTGCCCGTTTAACCACCTCTGGGTGAGGGTGATTAAAGGCGTTAGCATAACCCGCACTAAAGATAATATTTTCTGGTGAGATAGCAGCCAGCCAAAGCTCAGAACTAGAGCTACGACTGCCGTGATGCGAAGCAACCAACCAGGTAACTGGGCCATTCACCTTAAGTGCCTGATGACGCTTGACGATGCTAGCTTCTACGGATTTCCCAATATCGCCAGGCAATAACAGCGAGCACTGCCCATCAGAGATCAACAACACACAAGAGCGATTGTTATCGTTTCGCCCAGTAGAGCCCGACAAAAACTCAAACTCAACGCCACCAACCCTCCATTTTACACCGCGCTTGCAGGACCGATCGTATTCCCCACTAAGATCAAAGGAGGAAAAAACCTGCTCAATATGAACCGCCTTTTTAACAGCAGAAAAGCCGCCCACATGATCATTATCATCATGACTTAACACCATATGCTCAAGCTGCTTAATGCGTGCCTGCGTTAAATACGGCAGCACCGCCCGTTCAAATGCTGTCGAGCCTGATAAATAGGCTGGGCCAGTATCATATAAGAGTCTGTATGTCCCCACCTCTACCACAACACTAAGACCTTGACCTATATCAAAAACAATTGCGCTTAACCTAGACGTTTCCGGCACGGGAGAGGTATCTAGGTCATCACCACGCATTTGATCACCTAATAAAGGCAAAAAGAAAAAAACAGCCATATATTTAGGTAGTGACCCCGATGGCAACAATAAAATAAGCGCCCCAATGGCCGCAACAACAATGACCGCAAGCGGCGGTGGATCTAAAGTGAGATAAGACCACTCCTGTGCCGCTGAGAGATCCACAAGCGTCCAAAAAAGATCAACTAAATTACGCTCTACACCATCAAAAAAACTGATTGAAAAAAAAGACACCGCTAAATTTATAGCGATAACAACAATCAGAATCGATAACAGAGGGATCGCTATAATATTAACCAGTGGCGCCACGAGGGAAATCGCAGAAAAGAAGTGAAGGTACAGCGGTAGCATACCTAGCAATAGTAAAAACTGTATTTTTATCACGCCATACCAGCGTATAGGCTGCTGACTAAACCATATTAATAGTGCGACCGCACAAAATGACAACCAAAACCCAACCTCTAATACCGCTAAGGGAGCAAATATCAGCACACAGACTAAGGCCAACCACCAGCGCTGCCAGATATCGATATACCATTTCAGCAATCCCGACAGCATAAAAACAAACACCATAATAAACGCCCGCTGCGTAGGTATTTCGGCGCCTGCCACCTGCATATAGATCCCGGCAAACAGCACCGATAAACAATATGGCAAACCATAAAATCGCGGTGATAGAACCGAGAGCACACGCCCAAACCACCAGCCAATTAACGCGACAAAGCCAATGTGCAAACCACTGATAACGGCAAGGTGAACAGTGCCGCTTTGCCTTAACAGCTCCCAATCATCTTGGGAAAAATTTGCCTTATACCCGGTCGTTAATGCTTGAACGAGCGCCATATCTCTAGACTCACTATAACGCTGTTCAATCCTCTGGTTCATTGCATGGCGCAGGCCCGCGATCCCGCCATCAATATCCGTCTCCTTATCAATCACTTCACGGACATAACCGGTGGCATCAATTTTATTAATTAACAACCATCGCTCATAATCGAACCCTGAAGGGTTCACTAAACCATGGGGAGGCTTTATCCTAACGGCTAGTTTAAGATATTGCCCAGGTATGAGATTGTTAGAGGGCTTATACCAAGAAAGCTTCAGTAACCGGACGTTAAGATCCGATAGAAGCTTTTGGATTTCAGGGCTATTATGTGACCCATTGGGCAGACGGTGTAACGCCATAGAGTCAACCTTAAAATTGAATCTAATAACGCCCGCCTCACTATCAGGAAGATCAACCAACGTACCCGTAACGATCCAATCGGAACGGAGTAATTGATCGGGTAATTTATGGGATAGCTGCCAACTACCCCAGCACGATGCATACAGCAATGCAGCGATAAAACAGAGCAGCACCCCGTTATATGTTGATCGACGATAAAACGCGAAGACAAGCGTTAAGAGTGCAATACAAATGCAACCCAAAACGGGTATAACCTGAGGCAGCCATGCGGCGCATAAAAAACCGACAGCAATTGCGATCATCCTTGATCTCATGCTCAACTTTCCTTGGCTTAGTTAAGAGCAGCGGGCATAATGCCCGTTACGCTCGTTTGCTAGCCCATAATAAGTAAGTTAGATGATGCCACGCAAACTTATAAGAAAATACATGCCTGACGAAGCTAAACTCAAACAGCATAAATACTTGAGTTGGCTCGGAAAATATCTTCACGAACCGAACCTTTGGCACCTGAATCGAAAATCAGTTGCTAGGGCTTTCTTTGTGGGTTTGTTCTGCGCATTTCTTCCTATACCGCTTCAGATGTTAGTGGCCGCGGTTATTGCTACAGTCGTACGTAGCAACCTTCCTATATCGGTTAGTTTAGTATGGCTAACAAACCCCTTCACGATGCCACCTATTTTTTACTTCAATTATTTGGTTGGTCATTTTTTGATTGGGGACTCCGGTAGTTCAATTCATTTTGAAATGAGTATGGAGTTTTTGGAAAGCAGCTTATCGCACATCTGGTGGCCGTTGCTTTTAGGCTCAGTGCTATCGGGGTTATTCTTTGGGGTGGTAGGATTTTTCACCATCCACGGCTTGTGGACGTGGAATGTGAATCACAATTGGAAGAAGCGTAATCTAAGAAACAAATAAAAAGGTAAAAAAGACCGCGCACATGTCGCTTAAAAGCCTTAGTTACCGTTCTACCAACTTCCCATCTACCAGCTCAAGCACTCGCCCCGTTCTTTTCGCTAACTCAGGGTCGTGTGTGACTAAAGCAAAGGCAATATCATAATCTTGGTTTAAACCATCAATTAAGGCTTGGATACTGGCCGCTGTCGTTCTATCAAGATTGCCCGTTGGCTCATCCATCAAAACAACCGCAGGCTTGCCGATCAAAGATCGCGCAATAGCAACTCGCTGACGCTCTCCCCCACTTAATTGAGACGGCTTATGTGAAAAGCGGTGTGACAGGCCAACTGAACTCAACACGGCCTCAGCATGTGCTACAACCTCTTTCATCGGCATATTGCGCATTAACAATGGCATGGCCACATTCTCTAGGGCTGTAAACTCAGGTAACAAGTGATGAAACTGATAGACAAAACCTAAGGTTTCGTTACGCACTTTAGCGCGGTAAGTTTCATTACCAGAATGAAGGTTTCTACCCGCAACGAGCACTTCGCCCTCGGTGGGTTCATCTAACCCGCCCAAAATATTTAACAGCGTACTTTTACCCGAGCCCGAGGACCCAATAATTGCTAACTGCTCACCGCGATGAAGTGAAAAATCCAACCCAGATAACACCGCCACCTCGTTACCCGCATCTTTATAGACTTTAGACACCGCTTTAGCTTCAAGCACCAGGTCTGAAGATGGAGAACGATTACTCATAGCGCAAAGCCTCTGCTGGGTGTGTTTTGGCTGCACGCCATGCGGGATAGATGGTTGCGAGGAAGCTAATCACCAACGCTGTAAACGTTATTACTCCCACATCAGCCCATTGCAGGTCAGAAGGGAGGTAACTGATAAAGTAAACATCCGCATTTAAAAATTGAATATTAAACGTGCGCTCGACCCATGCAATGATATCTGAAATCGTTAGCGCCAATGTAACACCAAGCAATGTCCCTAATAGCGTGCCTAACACGCCGATAACGGTGCCTTGGATCATAAAGATGCGCATAATACGCCCAGGGGTCGCCCCTAAGGTTCTCAATATCGCCACATCCGCTTTTTTATCTGTTACGACCATCACCAGTGTTGAAACTATATTGAAGGCCGCGACTAACACAATTAAAAACAGCAGCAAACCGATCATCCGCTTTTCTAGCTGGATCGCTTGAAACAGGTTGCCATGGGTACGCGTCCAATCGCTTGAACTGTAATACCCGGAAAGGCTAGCAGCGATCTCTTTTACTTTCTTTGGCGCGATAAACAGGTCATCAAATTTCAGACGTATCCCATCAACCCCATCACCTAAACGTTTAATCTTAGCCGCATCCTCAAGATTAATATAAGCAAGATTCGCATCAAGCTCAGCACCAACAGAAAAAATCCCAACGACCGTAAAACGCTTTAACCGAGGCACCACCCCAGCAACACTCACCGATGCTTCAGGTAGTACTAAGGTCACTTTATCTCCAACCCTCGCCCCTAAATAACGCGCAAGTAGATCTCCCAACACAATGCCAAATCGCTGTTGGTTCAACGCCTCTAAAGAGCCTGATGTAATGTGCTCACCGAGTATAGAAACATGCTGTTCAATGACGGGGTCAATACCATTAACAAGCGCACCGCGTACAACCCCTTTGCTGGTTAGCATACCTTGCGCCTGTATAAAGGGTGCAGCAGCAACCACATCAGGGTGTTGGGAAAGCTGTTCAACGAGGAGCGGCCAGTTCTCAATCGGCTTACCATACGCGCTAATGGAGCCGTGAGGCACCATGCCTAGAATCCTCTGTTTTAGTTCACGGTCAAAACCGTTCATAACAGACAGCACAACAATCAACGCAGCAACCCCGAGCATTAAACCAAGCATCGAAGCCAATGAGATGAAAGAGATGAAATGATTGCTTCGCTTAGCAGCGGTATAGCGCAATCCAATAAATAGGGATAATGGTTTAAACATGGCGCGATTAAACCACAGAAAACCAACTGTGTAAAAAGTTTACACTATTAATTTATTATGACATTAAGCATGCCTAACTTACTGTTTAGTAAACATAAAACCACTTTAAAACCCGATAAAAACCACACTAACAAAAAGGTGCTTTTCTATGCGTTTGTACTTATACTCGTTAAGAAACCACTAACACCGATGAGGGTTCATCAATGCAGGAACAAGACCGCCGCCAGTATTTCCGAATAGACCAACGTGTTTCATTGGAGCTGAAGGTCATTGCTGAATCAGAGATTGAACATCACCCGAGCCCTACTCAATTTGGTGTTTCTCCAAACTTTTTACTTTTAAGCCAGCTTCAAGAGATCGACTCCCAAAGCCATCATTTACTCCGAAAGATATCGGAAAAAGATAGTAACGTGGCCTCATTTCTACAGATCATGCACGATAAAATTGAGCGTATTGCGCAAGCAATCGCCTCAAATGAAATGGTCATCAGCAATTCAGAGGTCCAAGAAGTAAACCTCTCTGAAGGGGGCATTCAATTTAGAAGCAATGAAGCCTTCGATATAGATTCTTTTTTATCGGTCAAACTGGTTTTCCCTGAGTCATGTTTAGGCTTACTCATATACGCCCAATGCTGCCGCAGCCAAGCCTTAGAGGACGGTGGCTTTATGATAGGCATAGAATTTATAAAAATGCCTGAAAGCTGTCGTATGATTCTGGCTCGCCAGATTTTTGAAAGCCAAGCCCGGTTAAAGAAACAGCAATCCGAATCATCTACTGAAGTCATTTAAATGACGAGCGCCCACGAAACTGAAACCTTAGTCAGGGCTTTTGATCGCCTTAATCAAGGTTTAGAACAGTTTCGCACCCAATTGCTAAAGGCCCACCGATCTGACAAAACCAAGCAGTTCATACTCTCCAACAATCAATCTAAACCGTCGCTCCCTGAGGTTGTTCACGCCCTAACCAATATCTGGCACCTTCAGCAAGGGGATGGTCGAAAAACTGACAACCTTTATGGTTTAATTGGCGTACCGGCTGAGCTTATCCCGATCATTCACCAACTCAATCAGATCAAAGCTCAGTTTCAACAATCAGTTAAAGCCTATAGAGAACAAGTGGGTGATCCCTCAAGCATCCTCAACAAACGATCAGAACAGCTTAACCTTAAACTTCAACGGGAAGGGTTAGCACGGCTGCATCTAAAGCAATGCTATCGTCTCTTTCCCGTGTTAAACAAACCCCCTGCGAAGGTGCTGTTTAGCTGGTACACCAGTGGTCGAAGTATTAAAAAATTATCAGTTGCCGCCGCCGAGAAAAAACTACTAAAGATGGATCTATCTCAGCTCCATATACAATTACAGTTAGAAGCCCTTGCAAAAATCCCTGATGCAGAGCCCCTCGCTCAGTTACAGCCCCAAGTTCCACTGATGCGAGCGAACATACTTTGGCAAGAAAATGAGACCTTACTACGCAAAGCCCGAAATGCGCCCTTACCTATTTTCTTCCCATTAGATGATAAACAAACCTTTCCAGAATATAATGAGCCCAGCTTAACCCCACCCGAAACGCGCAAACGCCAGCAACGTAGTGATCTTATGATTGATCCTGAGCCCTACTTGCCAAGCTTACGCATACACCGTTATAGATAAAATGACTGAAAAAAACTCAAAAAACTATTTACACCATCTTGCTGTCGGTACCGGCTTCGTCGGACTTATCTTATGGTTTTACATTGGCAGAGAGCTAGGCTTTTTAGACTGGATTACGCAACAGATGCCGCAAGAGTATGCAGGATCCGGACTTATGCTGGGTATTATGATTTTAATGACCCCTGGTTTTTTCCTTTGGTCCCGGTTTAATCGTTGGGCTGAGAAAAAATTAAATGTCAGCGGTACCTACTACGAAGATGAGTACTACAAAAATCAGGATGCGTTGAAAAAGAAGAAGAAATAAATCACCGAACACCTGCCCTCTGCTCTAAGTCTAAGTCTAAGGCTCAGTAGCACCGACCACATACTTAGCACTAGAATATGCTGCCAATAACAACATGCCATCGCCTACCTGCATACTCGGTAGGCTAGCTCAGTCCCTCCCTGCACATAAAAACAGGCGTTTATCGCCCAGTACCCCCCCTTCCAGACCAAAATCGAGGATAAATGAAAAGTATTCACCTATTTACACTTGAACAATACCCCATTCGTGCCTGTACTTAAGGTAGCTTTATCAACCTTAACAAACGATAGACGGTTGATAGGTCACCCATGAGGCCACTATGTATTGTCTACGCTCACTGCTTTTATTTATCAGCTTAACCCTCTGCTCGTTAACCAGTGTAGCGACGGAGAAGATTACCCTTGCTAAAGCACCCAGCAACACCTCGCTTCACACGGTCTCGGCATTAACCCCTGATACCATCAGCAATAGGCCTCCGCCTACAGAAACCAAACGTCTCAGCAACTTACACTCACTACAAGACGCTTATAACCGGTACATAACGCTAGCCAATGAAGGCGCATGGCAGCCTATCCCACAAGGAAAGTCACTCAGCTTTACTGACCAACATATACAGGTCCCATTACTCAGGGAGAAGCTGATTAAACTAGGGGACCACCCTCCTGTAGACTGTGAACAGCGACAGGATCCGTTATTTGATATCGACCTACATGAGGCGCTAGTACATTTCCAAACAAGGCACGGAGATGAGGCCGATGGCATTCTTGGGCCTAAAACCCGCCGCCAACTCAACGTGAGCCCCTCTCTGCGGGCAGAGCAATTAAAAGTAAATATCGCTAGGATCAAACGCTTTATTCCCAATAGTGACCGTTTTATACACGTCAATATTCCCGAATTTCGACTCTACCTTTACGAGCAAAACAACGCTATTCTCTCCATGAAAACCATTGTCGGTAAAAAGAAGCGGAAAACCCCGGTGTTTGATAGCCAAATAAACCGCATCGTTGTTAACCCATCCTGGTATGTCCCGAAAAGCATTGCCTATAGAGATATCATCCCTGCACTTAAAAAGGACCCGTCCTACTTAACTAAAGTAAACCTAAAGGTCGTATCGGGTTGGGGAGATAGGAGAACCGTGATTGCCGATAACGATATAGACTATGACAAGTTATATATAGGCAAAAACTACCAGCGCTTTTGGGAGGCTCCCAGCGAGGGAAACACACTAGGACAGGTAAAATTTTTAACAAATAGCACCTACGCCATCTACCTTCATGATACCTCGGCTAAGCGTCTGTTTAGCCAAAACAAGCGTGCGTTCAGCTCAGGCTGTATCCGCCTAGAGCAACCAAGAAAACTCGCGGACGAATTAATGAGGATGACCCACGGCTGGAAACATGAGCAACTTTATCCTATTTTTGCCCAAACAAGCACGCAGACCTTCACATTGGCAGAGCCTATCCCCCTTCATGTCACCTATTGGACCGCTTGGGCCGATCCAGAAGGCACGATCAACTTCAGAGATGATATCTATAAGCAAGACCGATACGCCCTATCCACACGACGTTAATTCGTCACAGTCGGCACTACTGTTCAAATAATGTACTATTAAAACGTAATTGTGCATAATGGCGTCAACTTGATACCAGCGACAGTGTAAACGAATGATACCGCAGCAGAAAAAACCAACCCTCATTACCCATTCTCGACGTAAATTTCTAAAGGTTCTCGGTAGCGTGTCTGCAATGACGGCTCTCCCTGCAACCAGTTTCGCAAATTTACACAGCACGAAAGATCACTCACTTTCGTTACTTAACCTCCATACAGGAGAGTCGCTAGACAGTACTTTTTTCGCGGAGGGTCAGTACCAAAATACCAGTCTACAGGCGCTGGATTACCTGCTTCGTGATCACCGTAATAATCAAGTGCATCAGATGAATACCAACCTGCTGATGTTACTTCATGCGCTTCAGCTCGACTTTGACAATAAACCTATTCACGTGATATCCGGCTATCGGTCACCTGAAAGCAATGAAAAATTAAGAGCCAAAAGCAACAAAGTCGCTAAAAAAAGCTACCACATGAAAGGAGAAGCGATTGATATTCGGATACCGGGAGTTCCATTAAAGACGCTACATAAGGCCGCTATCGCACAGCGCGCAGGTGGGGTTGGTATCTATTCAAAAAGTGAGTTTATACACTTGGATGTGGGCCGTGTCAGACAATGGGGCGTCTAAACTAAACGGCACCTAATCTTGATTTACAGTTTTAGCATCATTATATGCTTTTAACTTTTGATTCAGGGTTTTCGGTGTCGCCTTGTCCTTGTTTTTTGCCGCTTCAATCTCCTTAATCCGCGCCTCTTTACTATTAGCCGCTGCGTTATACGCTTCGAGTTGCTGATCTCGGCTCTGCAGCTTAGATTTATCCTTCTTTCCTGAGGTGTTTGTGTTGTCTGTATTCGCGGCATTTTCTGGCGTATCCGCATCCTCTTTATTAACAGCATCCGGCGCAGCATCAACCTCAGCAGGCTTCGCTTTAATCACCGGCGCGGTATAAGGCTGCATGGTATTAAGGGGTCGGTCATTTAACGCCCCCGAATTTACTTCACCACGAACGGCAGCGCGCTCAGCACCTTGAGGCGGCTTGTTGCTGAAATGCTTAACCCCTTTTTCATCGACCCAGCGATAGAGTTCATCCGCAGTAGAGCACAAAGGAAGGCTCATAATAAGGCTACACAATAAAATCCGTTTTTTCATTTCAACCTCGTCCAATTGGTATCGAGTCGCCATGCACCCGATCGTTATTTACAGATAACGTGTATAGATACTCAAGTCTACAACGTTATTGTCATATTGCAGCAATATTCCATCATTAGAATCACCCGCCTTACCCCTATCTTAACCTCTGCCTATCGATGAGAGTAGCCTTGTGAAAACAACTGTTTTTGACCTGATCTGGAAACTCAAACGTGAACTTGAGCGACAGGGCCATGAAAAAATAGACCTGCACCGTTTTACCCATGATCAAGCGTATAGACACGCAATTCTGCTCAACATTGATATTACAGAACTTCCCATTAGTAAACCATTGCAGCAAATTTACACTGAGCTCCTAGCAGCAGATACGCTAGAACTGATTCAAGAGGTTGAATTACCACCGGAACCTATCTCTACGGTTAGCAACACAGCAAACACAAGCATAGAAGCAGTTAATCATAATAACAAACCGGTCTATATAGTTTTCGCTATCGTTGTGTTTCTGTTATTTAGTTTTAGCCTTATACAATTTACCAACACAACTGAAAAAAGCACGGTAAGCCGTGTTAATAAGAGTCTTGAAAAACAACCATTATCACCATCGGCTCCACTAAGAACCAACACCTCTACCGTAAACCTGACCTCTGAGCCTTTAGCCGATGCCACGGTTCAAACCACCCGATCGATTATCCAAGGGTATCAGAAGAGCACCCCCTCGACGGTCGCCCATAATACAGCATCACCCACTACCCCTTTCCGTATCCAAGGATCAAATACCATTGGTGAGTTACTCGCGCCTGAGCTTGTCAAAGCGTTCTACAAAAGCCAAGGGGCAACCGAATTTGAACTGATCGAGTCCGAAGTTGAAGTAGAAAAAAGCTTAGCCATCTCTCACCCAGATAATCGCCGGCATGCTTTAGTGCCCATCTTTGCCCATGGCTCAAGTACCGGCTTTAGCGCATTAGCAAAGAAGGAAACTGATTTAGCCATGGCGTCTCGGCGCATTAAGGATAAAGAGGTTAAAACCTTAGCCTCACAATACGGTGATCTTCGTTCAAAAAGCACTGAACATATTATCGGCATGGATGGTTTGGCTGTCATTGTTAACCCTAACAATCCTATTGATCACTTAAATACGGAACAATTGGCGCAAATATTCTCAGGTCATATCAAAAATTGGAAAGCATTAGGCGGTACAAACCAAACGATACAGATCTTTGCCCGTGATAGTAATTCGGGAACATGGGATTCATTTAAGTCGATGGTACTTAAAAAGCATGGGGTCGCACTTAGCCCGCAAGCTACGCGCATTGAATCAAGCGTGGAGTTGTCAGATCAAGTAAGTAAAACAGCGGGGGCCATTGGGTTTATTGGCTTACCTTATGTATTAAGAGCAAAAGCACTGGCCATCTCAGATGATCAATATGGGCAACCAATCTATCCAACCTCCTTTACGATATCCACTGAGGATTACCCACTGGTTAGACGCTTGTATATTTATGAGCCCAGCACGATTAGCACCCAATCAGATGCCCATAAGTTTATAGAGTTTGTCCTCTCGAAAGAGGGGCAGGACGTGGTGAAGCAAACAGGATTTATTTCACAAAACATCTATAAAACCCAGCCGATGCTAACAGCCAATCTGCCCCAAACTTATATTGAAACCGTCAACAACGCACAACGGCTTTCGTTAAACTTCCGCTTTAATAGTGGAACCTTTGTGTTAGACAACAAAGCGGTTCGTGACTTAGAGCGGGTTGTGCAATTCTTCGAAAAAAATCCAGCGCAACAAGCTATGCTAATCGGTTTTTCTGACAGTATTGGAGACCCACAAGGCAACAAGTCCCTCTCGCTACAACGAGCCAAAGCGGTCGAGTCTGCACTCTTAGCGCGTGGGATTAATATTAAGAATACGGTTGGACTGGGGGAGATGGCACCGATCGCCTCCAATAGTACAAAAACAGGCAGGGAACGTAATCGGCGAGTAGAAATCTGGGTCAATAGCAATGACCCCACATCATTTAACACCGCAACAAGGTAACCCACTGCGGTGAAAAGGATGGGGGAACTTAGGTCGGCGTAACAGCTAAACCTTAGCTAAAAAGTAATGCTGCATCCAATCGTATAACAGCGCCTCAGTTAACTCAGCGCGGTCTAACGATTCAAACTCATTACGTGGATCTTTATCTCTAAAAGCGAACTGATAACTAACGAGCTGAGGCGTTTCATCATGCAACACAATAATGATACGTTTGCCTGACCTTAAGCAGTCTATCGTCATCGCATCAGCAGGTATGCCTACGCTCCTCATTCCTTGGCTCACACCGACAATGGGGTCTAGCTGGCTAAAGTCTTTTTGAATACGGGTATGCGCTTCAGTGACTAAATCACACAATGTTTCTAACAGCGGACTGGGCAAACCTATCACCTCAACAAAAATAAAGAGTGCCCTATTTTAACAAATAGAAGGCACAATTATTAGGCCGCTTCTACTGCGCAGATTATCCCGATCAATCGACCAACTCAGCCATCTGCTCAATCGCTCGGGCATAGGCCTCAATTAAGGCGGCATAACTTGTAAATGCGATCTCTAAATCGTGATCATTATCAATAAAGAAAGGCTCGGCAATCAGGCAAGGCGCATTCGTTTTCTGTAGTAAGTACCCTCCCCGATCCTCCGAATTTTTCGGCTTAATACCCCGATTAGGCAAGCCTAATGCGTGCACTAAATGCGCCTGTAATATATCAGCCATCTGCCGCCCTAACGCTGAGCGGTGGTAATACAACACCTCAGTACCTGACGCCGTTTTATTAAACGCATTACAATGAAGGCTTAGGATAAAATCAGGCTCAAGCTCATTAAGATCACTCGGTAACGCGCTATAAGTACGCCGGTACACCCGTTGTATATGCACCCCGACAACCGCGCTTTCAATCTCTTTTGCCAGCGCTTCATTAAATGTGAATTCACTCAGATTACGATGTTCATTCACAGCACCGGGCGAATTTTTTTTATGCCCGATAACCAACGCACAGGTCTTCATAATAGTCGTCCTTGTTTTCTTACATGGTTTTTGGTGAGGCTAATCCGATATCCCCTGCGTTAATCCAACGCTAGCGCAAGCATCAACATGAGCCAAGTCACCCTATTTAAAAACATTCAGATGCAAGTCAGTGGCAAAGCACAACTTAAACAACAAGACAGTACCTCAACCCCTAACACGCAAAGGACACCAGGAAAGAAAACACTCAATGAAGAGACAGCACAATCCATGATGCTGAACTGCAATTTTATACAGCAATAAAAGAATAGCTTAAAATAGACAAAAGAAAACTAAGGTATCGAATCGAAAAGGTAATTGCCCTCTCGCCCTTGATGGATAATTCCCGTAGAAAGTCGGCGTACCTGCTCCAACTCGTCACCCGTAAGCGCTCTATAGTTGCGCGGATAAGGCCAACCATAGCCCCAACGAAACGTTGTTGGAAAAAACGGCGTCCCACCAATACGCACACCTGCTAACATGAGCAACCCTAGCTCAGGCTCCCCAACCTCAGCAACACAGCGATTTAAGGCTTTATCCGCCTGAACTCGCTCTTGATAACTCCCCCCTTTCCAGTAAGCATAATCATGGGCGGTGCAGCACCTTAACCATAACTGCCGGTGCTCAAGCGTTCCATCAGGAAATGCGCTGCAACCATCACTGGTGAAGGGAGCAAGCGAACCAGCATATAAGGGGGCAACATTAAAAGAGCAAATAGAGACAAGTGATATAAAAACAATGTTCAATCGATTCAACATTCAAACGCCTCCGTCATGTATGCACTATTGAGTAACAGAAGAGTAATCATTCCCGATAAGACAGCCGATTTCTTAAGCGCTTAATAAAGAAACCTATAAGCGGGATTTTTTCCATTAATGTCGATCCATCCCAATAATCAAAATGCTGAACCACCCGACCCGCTTGATCCGACTTCAACCTGCTGGTACCCACAAAGCTAAATTTTCCTGTCAGCGTTGACTCTGCATAAAAGGTCCACTCAATAAAAGCCTCTCCTTCGCGCTCAATTGAATGGTTAACCTCAAAGCGAACATGGTCAAGACGTAAGTACATATCTGCCATCAGCGCAATAAAGTCATCCTGTGTCGTTGTATAATTAAAGGGATCTTTAAACTCAATCTGCTCAGCCGTGCATGCTTTTAACCGAGACAAATTATCAGGGCTTAGGGTTTCCAGCACATCTATATATGTCGCTAACCATGTCCCCATATATTTACTCCCTTACTGTGTTAAAAAGCAAAGCCTACTTCACCAGCTTACCAACCACATAAAAATATACAGGGTAAGGAAGCATACGTAGGAGTTTAAGTATAAAGGTGAAACGCTTAGGAAAGGTAATTTCGAACCGCTGACTTAGTAAACCCTTAAGTATTCTCTGGGCAGCATCATCTGCCGTCAACAAAGCGGGCATGGTAAATTCGTTTTTATCGGTCAATGGCGTTTTAACAAACCCGGGGTTAATGACCTGAAGCTTTACATGCGTATCCTTTAAATCTAAACGTAATGATTCACAAAGATGAATTAACGCCGCTTTACTCGCACCATACGCAGCAGCAGTCGGTAAGCCTCTATACCCAGCGACAGAAGCCATCACCGCAATATGACCTTGATCCTGCTTGAGCATACGCAGAAGCGCAGGCTCTAAACAATTAACAGTGCCCTGTAGATTAACATCAAATAATTTTTTACAGCGCCGCGCACTAAACTGATCCGCAGAAAAGGGATCATGATTACCCGCATTAAGAATAACCAGTTCAGGAAAAAATGCGGATTGATCCCATCCATCGATTAGCTCCACAACCTGCTCAGTGCAGGTAATATCCAAAATAATGGGAATAATCTCACCAGGAAGATGCTGATAGTCTGATGCAAGCGTTTCAAGCTCAGCAGCGGTTCGAGAAGACGCATACACATTAACGCCATGCTCAGCCAATAAAATCGTAAGCGCGCGTCCAATCCCACGCCCAGCGCCTGTAATCCATACACTTCGCCAAGGTAGTGCATCCGTTTTTTTAAGTGTCATAGTACTGCACACCCCGTGGATAATGGACGATGAGGGACTGACGAAACTTTGCGGATATAAAGTGTGATCTGTCCAACCTCTACACCAAACTTATACATTTTTGCACGATTGATTAAGTTCTTATCATCCACAAGGTACATCCAATCATTAAGTTTGAGTCGCCAAATCTTATCTTTCACTGGTACAGACAACGCATATTTCCAATTAAGCGCGTTACCGGCAACGACCCCTTCTGCTTCGCCAACAACATCGCCTGCCGTCCCAACATAACGATTGCCTGCTCGATTTAGCTGCCAACAGCGATGCGTCTCCTCTCCATCCGCAAAGAAAAAAAGCTCATCAATCACCCCTTTATCACCCTCCCATTGCCCCAAAATATCCGCACGAAAGCGCCGACTTACCTTGCCCTTATAATCCTGAACAATTCCGTAGGCTTCTAAGTGTCCTTGAAAAAACTCCCGTAGATCCAACTCGGGCTTCTCATCTACATACTGATCAATATTGACCGTACAACCCGTTAAAAACGGCAGAAAAAACATAGATATCACCTTAATCAGATAGGTCTTCATTAAATTCACCCCTAAGCTTTTTTGCTAACGTGGGATATCGGCTTTGCGTGGAGAGCCAAATTTTAACGAACGCTTGGCTTTGATAGGTCTTATGTAAAACACCCATAAACTGACCGTTAAAGAAGAAGTAACCCTCCCCTTGGTTATCAAGTAAAAAGGAGAGCTGATCCCCCTCATACACATCCGGCCAAATATCATTAATTTGCATCAACAGGTCCGCAACCTGATTTGTCGTGATAAAGCGCCTCAACTCCTTTTCCGTTTCATCCAGTAACGCTTGACGACCTATATCGCGATGATAATTAAGCGTCAGCAGCAACGGCATATCTCCCTTGGAATAACGCCCATCGGGTGTACGCAATACCGCGCTATAAACAGAAAACCAATAGATTTTCAGCTCAGATTGACCAACGGTAATCCATTCATCGGGGAGCTCTTTAGCTATGCTTTCAACGGTAAGAAAAAGTAAAAACACACCCGCAATAAACTTACGCATAAGCACCCCCAACAAAGCGACTAACCCAAAGCAACAAAGGGAAAAGCACGGCCCATATAGCCGCTAGCATTAATACCGTCACCACCGAAGAGAGAGGAAAAACAACCGCCCCCAACGCTGAAGCCAGCAGGTACGTTAAGCTGCCGACAACCGCACCCACCAATGCGCTGAGGCCTAAATGATTAGCAAAAAAGCGTAAGCTCTGACGCAACGTTGCACAAAACCCAAACCAGAGCAGCAACAACCATGCGGGGGCTAAACCCCATGAAGCATCAAACAAACCCGACCCGAAAGCGAAAATACCTTGCTGCATAAGCACGCTATCAACGGCATACCCAATTGCCCCAGCTAGGCCAATAATAACCATTTCAGAAACAGGGCTTGAATGAAAAAATATATGTAATATCAAAAGGATAGAAACAAAAGCTAAAGTCTAATCCCCATAAAAAACAGACAGACTCCATAACAGGTTAAAACCCAATAGGTTGACCCAAAAGTATTCTGATACACCGGAAAGCATCGCCCCACCCAATACTGCTTATCAATAGACAGATATACGCAATGGGGCATAGATTGGTTCAGTTTAGTTTTAAAAAAGCGAATACACGTTCGATGCGAGACCTCGAAAATAGAAGAAGGATCTCAATATCTTTCATATATATCTACATCAAACACGATGTACTGAGACCCAGTTTTGATTGGACAATGATGACGTTTGATTTACGTTAATTTAAACTGATGCACACCCTTTTCTAAGCCATCAACAACAGAAATAATAACGTCGATACTTTCATTAATCTGATCAAAGGATTGGCTTGTTACACTCGCTTTATAACTGACTGAATAGATATTTTCTTTAATCGATTGAGTGATATTAACTTGTTGTTGTGTAGCCGTAGCAACTTGCATATTAACGCCATTAATCGTTCCAATCGCATCCGTAATTAACCTTAAAATGTTATCTGCTTTTTCTGCTTGGGTAACACCACTTTTTGCTATTTTTAGTGCATTTTCCACTGATGTTTCCGCCTCTTTGGTTGCCCCATGCAACTCTTTAATTACATCATTGATCGTCGTCGTTGCTTCCTGGGTATTACTTGCAAGGGTTCTAACCTCATCTGCGACTACAGCAAAACCTCGTCCCTTTTCCCCTGCTCGTGCGGCTTCAATCGCTGCATTAAGCGCCAATAGATTAGTCTGCTCTGCAATATCATTTATGACGCTTAAAACATCGCCAATGCGTTTAGAATCCTTAGACAGTTTCTCCATAACCTGACTTGTCGAACTGAGTTGTTCAACTTGACTGCGGATTGCTTGGATCATTGTATGGACTTCATACTTCCCGCTTTCAGAAAACTCATCGGCATCCTTAGCCGCATCCGCAGCATGGGCAGCACTTTTAGCGATATCCTCAGTACTCAGGGCCAGCTGATCTATCGCTTTTACAACCCGCTCGGTATCCCCCGCTTGTTCAGTAATTATAATCCGCGTGGCACTACTCACCGCTGCTAGTTTATCGGTTTGATGAGATAGATTTTTAACCGCCTTGCTGACGCCAACCACTGTATGTCGAATCTTATTAACAAAAACGTTAAAACCTATAGAAAGCTTACTTAACTCTTTCGCGCCCTTCTCATGTAATTTAACGTTTAGATTGCCATCACCGCCCCCTATTTGTTCAAGGTTATTGGCAATGGTATCAATTGGTTTAATCACTGTTCTATAACTTAACCACATGGCAATAATGCCCACCAGTAAACCAGTAGATACAACCGTCAGAATGAAGCCTTTAGCCTGCTCCACGAGGGTGACAACTGAATAGGTGTTATCGCGTATTTTCTGCTCACCTTGCTGCTTGATCTTAGATAAATTAATTAAAAGTAACTGCGCTTTATTGAATGCACTCTCCTGCACTTTTTTAAACTCAAGATGAGCACTAACAACCTCATCATACTGTTTAAGCAGTGTTCCTAAAGACGTTTCAATATTATTCGCTTGTTCCATCAGCGCTAAATTTTTAAGCATCACTAATGAACGCTCATAGGTAGGCTGCAACAGTCTATATTGCTCAACCATCACTTTTTGTTGCGTGTCTACCTCCACCCCATTAAAGAACTGCTGTAAAACATAGTTACGCGACAGCACTAAGGTTTTAATTTCCGATAGTACCAGTTCTAAATCCCGGTACCGTTCTGTGGCAAGACGATCATTATAATGATCATCAATCATAATCATGGTGTCTTCTTGAGTAACTGTGACATGCTCTAATACTAAATCAGTCAGCGAGGCTAAATTAGAGCGTTTCTGCTCTACCAGAATATATGACGCAAGCGATTGATCACTTAACGCTTTATAAGCCTCCATCTGGGTAATCGAGTGGTCTAATAAAGCGTTATCCACTAATCCACTTTGCGACACTTGCGCAAAAGCACGTAACCCTTCTTTATGTAATTCCTCAATCTCTGCCAAGCCCGTTTGCGGCACCACCTGCTTAAGGAAGATCTGCTGAGCTTTTAACATCTCTCTTTGAAGATTAAAGGCGGTATCACTACCACCACTGGCCGCCTGAAGCGCAGGCCCTGATACAAATTGTAAGGCCGAGGCTAATTTGCTGATATTGAATACAGAGGAGAAACCTAACATAGCTAAAAGGCACATCATCACCATATAACCTAAGGTAATCCGTAAGCTAATGGACATTTGTTTAAATCTATTCATTTTTATTGTTCTACGTCAGATTTGAATAACAGATACCGGCGGCGTTATGAATACCATGGGATAGATCACTAACAACCACCTAAGTAATTACGTGATAACTCACTACTTTTTAATGGGAAATGCGTAGGAATAATTCAAAATAAAAGCCGTCCTTGGCTTAAACAAAAAGCATCCTGCTTACATAAAGTATGTTTTGTTAAAAAGGTTGTTACGGTAACGAAGGGGCCGCAACAACCTTAAACTTAACGGCCAGACGCACGTAAGTTTTGAACCGTCATTTTACTTGGTGGTGTTAATTCAGGATCTACCACGCCTTTGAATTGCCCCGTAGTACAATGATTGGCCTGCATATCAACCATGGAGAAGCTATCATCAATAGCAACACCAGTACCTTTATTTATAGGTAAGTGATGATCAGGATGGGCTTGCCCAATAGTCCAACTTTTCCACATATCACCTTTACGGTCATAGGTAATATTACGTGGGATAATAAATGTCTGAGCGTCCATGTAATGCTCACGTTTACTAATTGGGTGGTTAGGATCAACCGGCGTAGATTCTACAACATAGGTTTTACGCAGCTGCCAAGTTATCTCTGGGAAACATCCCCCTTTACCACCGAACTTAATCACCTGATAACCGTCATCATCTTTGTGAGTTTCAGTATCAAGCACCATCTCGTTATGGTTATACATCGGCGACAAAATGTATTTGGTGCCTTTGTAAGTCCAGTTCATATCACTAATTCGACCGTTATAACCCTCAAAGTCTTCGATCATTACATCAGAACCTAGGAAGGCATCGGTTGTCTGACCTGAAGACAAGCGGCGCACACGGCGCTGAAAGCCCAAGTATAAATAGGCATTATCACGCTTAAGATCATCATCAAATCGCTGGATCAGTAATTGAGTGTCTTTCACATCAAACGGCTCTAACACTTGAACGTAGATGCCACGAAACAGATTGGATGGGTTGGGCGTAATTTCAGGGAATGGTTCCTGTTGCGTTCGGTGAGTGAAATTCAAAAAGTGGAAGTTCATTTTTACTGTACGTTCTACTTTACCACTGTTCATATCGCGGTATTTCCAATAGAACGGGTAAATCGCGGAGGAATCTCCCCAGTTGTAACCAAACTTGTAGTTCCAAGCTAGCTTCTCACCTGCTCGGGGGTCATCTAATGATGGCTCCTGAGGGAAAGGTCGACCCGCAACAGAACCTGATATTTCACCCGGTTTTGAGCCTAACTTTACATCTCCTGAGTATTTGCGTGTAGCGTCGACATAAGATTTATGGAGATCAAATGAGGTCGTTTCCCCCACTTTCATTTCATAATCACCATTTTTGATGAACATATACATTGCAGGATCAAGGTATTCCTTAACTGAATCAACATTACCTGCATTAATAGTCATCCCTGGCTTAACCATATCGGCCTTAGGTAATGAGTTTGCATAAGGGTGGAACGCTTCCTGAATCACATCTTCAGAAATTGGTGCCGACTGTGCGTTTACGCTTAATGCTGCTGTAACTGCTAACGTAATTAATGTTTTTTTCAACATCACTATCTACCTTTTATTATTCTGTCGTATTAGAAGCTGTAACGAACTGTAAATTGGATTTCGTCTTCTTGATTAGCTACACCGATTGGGCCATTTAGGAAGCGTGCTAAAGGCTCGGTTTGACCACCACCTGCTTCACCACCGGTGACACTCCAAGGGAAGGTTTCATCACCGCCAGTTTTCACATTCAAGGCAAGGTTAAACATCCAGTGGTTGTCCGGTGTAAACGAGATGCTTGGCGCGATAGCGGTCGCTTTAGCTGCAAAGTCATGCGCTACAATAATTTGTGGACTCAACCGGTTATTCATATAAAAACCTTTGAATAAACCTGTTGCGATCCAGTTGTCCTCATCATTAGGCATATCAACTTCATGATCGAGGATATGTTCACCAAACAACTGAGCTGAGATCAGGAAGGCACTGCGGGTCCCTAAAGATGGCATAATCAGGTTTTTATCAAACCCAATGACATAACGCAGCATGTCGGTTTCTTTATAACCGTTGGTATCGCGTGGCTGCTCTTCCCCTTCGGTATACGCAACTTCTAAACGCCATGTCGCATCCGTAGCCATGGAATAATAATCAATCGCGCCCCCTAACAAGGTGACCCGCGGGAAGTGAATATCGAACAAACCAAAGTTACTACCCGGTGCACCTAGTGCATGGATAGAAGGTAATTGTTGACGGTAATGTAAGGCATTAAGTGAGAAGGTAGCGTCCCCATAAACCCCTTCCCATTTCATACCAAATTGGGTGTTTTTGAGGTTCCAGTCATACTCTTCAACATCATTGATTACATAAGGGCCACCACCTTGAATTGACGACGCAAAGAAGCAACCTGCATCAACCATTTTGTAAGACTGGCCACAAGTGCCTAAGTTATGAGGCCGAAACTTATCAATATTCCAGATAAATTGTAAATTCTGGTCATCAAAAACGTTGTTTGCCCCCATGCGCCATTCGGCAGTCAACATCCACTGCGGGATACGAATATCTTCAAGTTCGTCATAGATATTGTGGCGTGAGTAATCTACTGGGTTTACCACATCTAACACGCGAAATAGATCGGTTTTGCCCCATACGACTTGTTGCTTACCAAACGTGATGTTGAAAATATCACCATTCGCTAACTGTTTATCCGCTGTAATATAAAGCTCACGGATAAAATCCAACTCATCATTAAAATCTGAGAACTTAGCATCGTTCTCATCCTGATCCATGTAACCATCGAGGTTGTTGCATAAGGCAGGGTCATTTTCACAAGGAAAAGCAACACCTGGGTTTAATACGGCCGATGAAGACGCCGTATTATTATCATGCCAGTTTTCACCTAGGTAATTTTCACCGGCATTTTTACCAAACTCACCATCATTAAGGTCGTACACCCCATCATAGGTGGCACGTAGTACACCATTGATGCTGACATTGCTCCACCCCTCTGACTCGACAGGTTTGTAAAACTCTGCCTGTGCGGTATTACGAAATTTAGACAAGCCTTTCTTATCACGGAAATAGGTAGCATTTTCCACATAACCGGACCATTGCGTCTCCCCCGCAGATACGGTTGGGCCATAGCTCATTGCTATCGCTGTAGCCACCCCAATGGCTACTTTGTTAAGTGTTTTTATTTTTTTTGTCATCACTAAACCCCTTCAGGTTTTTTTATTTTAGATTTTCAATCCAGCGAGTATTTTCTCCAACGCTGACCAATGAAACGGCCTTCACGAATGAAGTACACCATCCTCATCTTGGTAAGCCTTGCAGATAAATTTAGGTTTAAAGACCAGCACCCAACTCGGCACCAGCAACATGGCCGCAGCGCCATTCAAAATCACCATGACCGTCAGTAAGAGTGCGGCATCTGATTGGAAGCGCAGGTCAGATAACAAGACCCACATGACGATGCCTGCAATCAAAGTGATTGCGGTAAAACTAATCGCCAATCCCGTCGTCCGAATCGCTTCTCGAACCGCTCCATTAAGATTTTTCAGCTTGACCATTTCTGAACGAATACGGTCCATCATGTAGATTGAGTAATCGATACCTACACCGACACCCACCGCAATGATCGGCACAGTATTGATGTTGATACCCATTTGAGTCACACCCATGTAGGCATAGGTCAAAGTGGTAGCGAATAGCATCGCCATAAACATCATCGTGCCAGCGGCTAATGATTGGTAAAAGAACATCACCATCACAAAGATCAGGATGAAGACTAAAGGAAGCACCCAAAGGTTAGTCTCATAGGCCGCTTCATTCATTGCGGCAGTTACACCAATCGTGCCGCCAGCAAGGCGAATCGTAAGTCCTTCAACTTTGCCTTCATTAGCGGTAATCCACTCTTTAGCCGTGTGAATGGCACGACGGATCGTTTCTCCTTGGTGATCTTTATAATAGAAAACTAGATTGGCGATTCGCTCATCGGTATCGACAAACTCATTCAATGCGCCAGGGATTGGGCTCGACATCATATAGGTAAACATAAGTCCACCTACGTATCGTGAATCCGCGGGAATCTGAGCCCAACGGGGATCATCATTGTGCAGTAAACGGTTAACCTGTTTTACTAAATCAGGAATCCCTTTCGCCCCACCAACCTCAGGATCAAGCATCATGTGATTTTCAAGCTCACTTAACGCTTTCAGCACTTCTGGACGTTTAATACCGCCCTTCTCTGAGGTCTCGGCCACAATGTAAAGCTCCTCTGAGCCTGGGAAACTGTCATTGATGGCTTTTGAGGACACGTTGTAATCATGATCTTGATAGAGAATCGGCGATCCCGGCTCAGACTCACCAATCACAACCTTAGAGGAGAAATACCAGCCTCCTACAAGGAAGAAAGCCGCTATCCATAAAGCATTCTTTGCTGAGCGTTTATCGCTAATAATCTCCGCACAGGCAAAGCCAACATTACGAAATATGTTGTGTTTAACTTCAGTGTTTTTAGGCTTTGGAAGAATTGAGAGTAAAAGAGGTACCGCCAGCAATACGGTAATAATAATGCATAGCGCCCAGAGGGACGCGTAATGGGCCAATTTAGTATTCAGCGGAATAGAACCAATCGCAATAAGCAACAACCCTATCGCATCAGAGACAACACCTAAGCTCCCAGGACGAAATAGATTCTCAAATGTACTACGTGCTGCCACATGATGATCGGCATGATCATTTAACTCTTGATAGTAGCGCTCGACAATCTGAATACCATGCGACATAGCACGGGCAGAAATAAGGAATGGGATCACCAGTCCTAATGGATCGAGGTTATACCCAAACAGCGAAATAATACCGATCCCCCAAATAGAGGAGACGATCACCGCGGCTAAAGGAATCAGTACCCCGTAGGCTTTACGGAAGTAAAAGATCAATAGCGACACCATAATCAGCGCGGTAAACAGGAAGATCTCTATGATCTGATCTAAGTACTGATACGCCCAACCCACAAGCATAGGCTGGCCAGTCACATGGATCTTAAAGCCCTCAGCGTTTTCCGCATCACGTAAGCTTTGGATCTCATTAAAGGTTTTAACGTAATCCAACTGGCCTTCATTGAGCTGCGCTTTAACCAGCGCCATTTTCATATCTGGCGAGACTAATGGGCCATACACCCTAGGATCAGCCAACACATCAGAACGCAGTACCGACAGGGCTTCCACATTCATTTCACCACCCTGAGGATCATAATAGGACTCAGAGTTCACATTCCCTTCCGGCGTCATCCACACTTTACGGGAGTTACGGTGAGTTACACTGGCCACAAGGTTATGGTTAACACCTGGTAAGCTATCTACAGCTTGAGTTACACGATGGATCTTTTCGAGGGCAGCATTACTGAAGATATCCCCCTCTTCCACTTCCACCCCAACAATCACAACATTGGCGCCCCCAAAGGACTCCTTAATCTCGTTGTGAAGTTCTATGTAAGTGTGTTCCTGCGGCAGCAGGTCAGCAAAATCCGAGTACATTTTTACACTCGGAATCTGGTACGCGAAAAAGAGCGTCACCAGCAAAATACAACTTAGAATTAACTTAGGATAAGCAAATACTGCTTCATCCAAGTTATGTAAAAAATGGGTGGCCTTATGAGCCTTAGTGGACTGCTTATCCATGATAAAGGCCTCTACTTACCAGATATAGGTTGAATAGCTAAAGAAAACAGAGACCCAGAGCCTCCAGCCAAGAGGAAATCTCCTGACGGTAGTTGTGTGACATCACGCAAATAAACCGGACGACCATGGGTATCTATTTCTGCCCAATCTTGACCGGTAAAACTCAACAGTGTTGAGTGATCGCCAAAAGCAAAGAGCTTTTCCCCTACAGAATAAAAACCATAAATAGGTGATTCAGTCGGCGTTAGTTGTTTTTCCCAGCTAATCCCTCCATCCTCGGTATAAAGAATCTGACCACTTAAGCCACCGACCCAACCTTCTGAGGCTGAGGTAAAATGAGCCGCATGGGTATAGAAATCATTGGGAATCATCTCCGGTGTATTCCAGCTCATGCCCGCATCATCACTACGACTAGCTAAACCAAACTCACCACTGATAAAGACCGTGTTTTGATCGACAAACTGGATACCCGTCAACATGGCATCTTCGTTTAAAGTCGTTTCATGCCATGATTCACCTTTATCAGTAGAATTAAGAACGGTAGAAAAGCTTCCCACAACCCAAATACTGTTATCAGGGGCGCAAGTTAGATCAAGAAGGTCTTCCGGGGTGGGGAGTTTTTTCGATTGCCATGTAGCACCACTGTCACGGCTAAACCAAGCTTTCTTGTCGATACTTAGCGCAACAAAGCTTTCATCTGGACAGACAGCCACATCAACGAGCGCTGGTGCATCATCAAGTTGATGACGGGTCCAAGATAGTTGATCTAGAGGACTGGTTAGAACAAGACCATCCGAACCAACGACTACTAGCGTTGTAGCATTGGCAGCAATACCCTGAAGCTGATCTGTACGGCGAACTTGCTTTTGTTTCTCGGCTTCAACCCCTTCAAGATTAAGTGGTGCTTCACAGCCCACTAAAGATAGAGAAATGACCAGCGCTAGCCCTGTTGTTTCAAGCTTCGCTAAGGTCGGCCCTGACGATTTATAAAAGTTAAGATTATCGACGTATCTTTTTTTAATTATTGACGTCATTTTATTCACATCACCAAAAACTGTATTTATAGGTGCATATACACCTCGACGTCTAGAATACAGCAACCACCGTGCCAGCTTATTGATGCGGAAATAAAATGCTTATAATTCAGCTAATTAGATAAAAATAATAAGATTCCCTCAACATAACCTTCGACTTAACAAACCTCCTCATTCACCAAATAATCAAATGATGTCAAAAGGGGTAATCAAATCATTAATGGCTGACTCTAAATCAATGACAACGATCTATAACTAAACCTAAGAAATAAAAAAACCAGCATTGCGCTGGTTTAAAAAGAGAAGATAAACAACGTTTAGATTCGCTTAAATAAAGCGGACCTAGATTGATCGTCAGACTCATCTGCAGCCGTTAGAAAACGTTCCATATGGATATCTCGTTCAAATAAACGCCCTTGCATCAACGTTGTAATTGCAGCATTAATCATAGGAGGCGGACCGCAAAGATAAGCTTTATGACCATCAAAACGGCTATTGAAATGCGCATCTGCGGCATCATGAACAAAGCCCGTAAAGCCTTGCCAACCATCATTAGGCTCTGGCGCATTCAATGCTGGAATATAATGAAAATTGCTATGCTCTTTTGCTAAGTTTTCGAAAATAGCTCTATTATAAAGCTCAGCAACATTGCGTGCGCCTTGGAAGAGATAAATCTCACGGCTATCGCCACGCTCTAGTAATTCAAAAATCATCGATTGTGGGCTCGACAAGCCTGATCCACCAGCAATAAAGATCACATCCTGACTATCAGACAAACGCGTAAAGAACTGACCATAAGGACCTGAGAGCTCTAAAGTGTCACCCACCTTCAGCTGTTCATGCAGATACGTAGTACCCGCGCCCCCTTCGACTAAACGCACATGCAACTCAAGCACTTTATTATCAGAAGGTTTGTTAGCAATAGAAAATGCACGAGATCCTTCCACTCCTGGAATGCTTAGGTTTATATATTGCCCTGCTTGAAATTCGATCTCATCATCAAGGGTAAAATGTATACCTTTAATCGTCGGTGATAGATCTTCAATTGCCGAAACGGTGCCCATAAAGTCTTTAACAGGAAAACCCTCAAAATCTTCATCAACATCTATATCAGCTTCAATCACTAAATCCGATTCGGGTGTTGCACAACAGACTAAGATTTTCCCCTCTTCTCGCTCTATATCCATCAACGCGAAGGGCGATGCATTACCAAGATCCACATCACCTTCGGTTACTTGGCACTTACAGGTTGCACAAGTGCCATGACCGCAGGCAAAAGGTAGCCAAACACCCTGCCTAAGCGCTGCATCTAATATAGTCTGGCCCTCTTCCACCTCAATCACATCACCTGTCGGCTCAACAACTACTTCATAAGTCATAGTATTCCACCTTATAAACTGGCTTTAGATACCCGCTTCCTGAACGCCTTTTAGTTCAGGCGTTTGGAAACGTAATAACGATTTATGACCAATCCCTTGATCTATTAATGATGCATTGAGTTGAGGAATAAATGGCTGACCATCTAATAACCATTCTGCTTTATCCCAATTAATTTTAGAAAACTCAGGATGAAGGCTAAATGCTTCAGGCATTACATCGTCTAACAGGGCTCTAAATGGCATTTCAGGGGGCAAAGGGTATGCAAATGCAGCGCAAAACATCAAATGATGATCCCAACCTACATAAACTACTTGGTTGCCGTTAAAATTTTCTAATTTATCTAATACTTCGCCTTTGTATTCAGGTGTTATGGCATGTATAGGCATTATTATTCTCCCGATCAATACGATAGTCCCTCTTGTCAGGGACTATCGATCGTTTAATTATTTTGTCGCCTGATCAGGCAACACCTTTCCATTGCTTCCAGCGCTTCTCATCAGGTGAGCCTTTCATATCCATGTTGTCTTCACCTAAATTCATCCGGTAGAAATCACTTAAAACATTCTCGACATCCGGACCGCCGCAATTACCTTGGAATATTTGATGAACCGGCAGCCATGACTGGACATATTTTTCAGGTTCATCATCAAAAATATCTTTACAGCCGTCGGAGCAGAAATGATAACGGTCGCCGTTATAAACTGAATCGCGATAGCACACTTGGGTAGGATCATCCATCTCAGTAAAGCCCATAGGGATCTGGCACGTCGTACAAAGCTGAGGCAGCGCTTTGGTATAAAAACGCTCACCTTTTGCTTCCATCTCTTTAGCCAATTCCCAACGGGGACGGTAATACTTATCAAAAGTATCGGGATACTTTTCAGACAACCAGTCCAACTCTTCATCGGATGGGATCCAAGTATGGAATCCTGCAGCATGACCGTGGGTATAGAAGATCCACCACGCTTGATGAGATACATGCTCTTTTTCTTTCTCTATAGTCTCTGCATATTTAGGCATTTTGATGCCATAACGCGCGAGATCCTTAAAGAGAGATCCACCTGCCTCTTCGAAATAGACCTCCCAAGCTTCTTTCCAAGACATCACCTTATTAGGCAGCATGTAATCCATCATCATCGCCACAATGGTCAATAATCGAGTACCACGCCAGAACCATTTATCAATCCATTTTTGAACAATAGGAACATTGTCTTCATGTTGTTCAAGCAGGAACTTGATCACCTCAAGACCTAAAGTCATGTGGCGTGCTTCATCAGATTGCGCCGAAAAGCCAAAGGTCACTGTGGCCATATCACCATTATGAGCAGCACCAGACATGAAAGGCACAAACAACAGATTGGTTAATACGTACTCAAATGAGAAACCTATCGCGACCATAAATTCGAAGGGGCCTGCCGCACGTGCATCATTAAAAAATGACTTAGGTACAGACAGATACCAAACACGGTCATGCATATGGCTATAGTCTTGGAAGCCATCAAAGAACTTATTGTAGTGACTCATCGCGTGAATCTGCGTTTGCACGTGACGTAGTTCATCGATCGCTTGCATCTGACAAGCAACACGCGCACCCACACCACCAAATTGACGACCTACATGGGCAAAGCCTTGGTAAGCTTGATATTCAAGTGGCGAGACACCCGTTAAAAACAATTTAAGCGCATTCACATAACGGGGATCAGACACATTTAAGTGGCCATTGTTTTGTGAGAATGCATCAAAAATTGCGTAAAGCTTTTTCTCTTTTTCTGCTTGATACTTCCAATAAGAATCCATTGTTAAGCGGAATGGATCTTCCCATTTAGACCAATCAGTAATTTTTATGCCTTCAAACTCTTCAAACGGGAACGCATCTTTACGATCCACATAGGAGAATTCCCAATCGAGGTCACGGGTCAACAGGCGATATTTATCTTTTATATTTAGTTTCTTAGCCATGATTCAAACCTTATTTTTATTCATTCCAATGAAGACTTAAGCTGTCATCATCTTCTTCAACGTTGCCGCCGAGTGTAATTAGGTTTAGATGTAACTCTTGAATGTCCCAGTCACGTCCCATCTTTTCTTCTACAGTCTCTCTCAATACGGTAAGCCGGCCATCCATCTCTATACGGATCATTGCAGGCATATGAATAACCGTTGCTTCAGGGTTATCTTCCTCAATGGCCTCGACGATATAACGAGACTCATCGTTGTCTTGTAATGCGATATATACTTTTGACATCTTTAGAACCCTTCCTATTTAAATAGGCCTGCCTTCATTAAACGTTTATCAAGAGCCGACTCGGCTAATGCCAAAGCATCACTCCCTAGCATCTCTACAGCGAGCGGAGAAAGCGCCTCACTTATGACCTGCTTCCAGTCACTCACCCAAGTCTCTAAAAGTGCCTTATTCTCAGCAGACTCTGCCGCTGCAATTTTTAGCGTTGCGTCAATCCAGCGATTATTGTCTTTAGCCCAAACCTGCATAAACTCAGTTAGCATGCCTATATCTTGAGCGCCGTTATCTTGTAACCATTGATCAAACTGCACGTAGAAAAGCTCATGCATTAAACAATCAAGTACCACATCTTGAGCGACCAAAACCTCAAACCAGTCCTCTGTGATAATCATCTTTTCAACGGCGGCTCTAATACCTTGCCAGATAGCGTCGTTCATCCAAGCCTGTTTAGCTTCAGCCAAAGAATCACCTGTATTGCCATCAATAATTAAGCCGATACGCGATAAGTATTGAGCGATACCCAATCTATCCATGCCGTTATACAAACAGGCTTGTGTAATCGCAGTACCGTAACCATAAGAGCAGGCATACATATTATTTAGATTGGCTCCCTGCTCTAAATGTCGGAGAGGAATGAGGTATTTAATGATTTTCGCTTCCATTCCATCAGGAAGACAGGCCATTAAATTGCGTTTCTCAAAGAAGGCATAGTTGTTCTCAGCCACCTCTTGCATTTTTGCCCGCTGCTGGACATAAGCACCGTAATAAAACTGACGGGGATCTTTAAAGTCATACCAATCCTTCATTTTTATAGCGGTACGGCTTGGATCATTCAGCTCTTTCTCTGGCTGCCAAAGCGGACGATAATGGAAGTACTTTTCCGATTGCACATCATAGGTTGCCTCCTGATAGCGTGTAGCAGGTTTATCGCCGAAACGACGCTCAATATGAGCATAAGTATTTCTTACGGGTTCTAGCGTTGCTGTTTTTATTTCAATAGTCATGCGGTTGTGCCCCAGCAAAACGAGTTTATTGTTATTGGGTTGTGCGATTGTGGTTACGGGCCATCAGCGTTTCTTCGCCATAGCGCCATTTATCCATTTCGGCATCAACGGCCTGCATCTGCTCAGTTGTCATATGAACGACCTTATTGTTTAAACAAAAGTGTTCAAACGCCCCTTGAGGCATTACTAACTCAACAAACAGACTTGGGTCACCGATGGCAAAATCAAACTCCACAAATCGAGCACCTTCAGCGCTGCGAACACGAACATACTTCACCAACTGTTCAAACGAAGCGTTGCTCTGTTGACTGTTCACATCTAGCTCTGCTTTTTTCATTTTGTTTCAATCACCTTTTGGGCCATAGTCGAACAGCTATCAGCAAAGGCTGTGCCACAATCGGAAACAAAAAACAGAAAAAGAAAAAGAAAACCAATATAACCACTTGATATATAAATATTTTTTAGGATTAAAACGCCACAAAATCAAGCAGGCAAAGACTTATTTTGCGACGAATTATTTATACGATCCCCTCTATCTAAAGGGTGACGAAATGGTTAGGCTAGTATGAAATAGTGATGAAATGATGAGACATATAAACAACCCTTGGGGGCTAAAAGAGGTAAACACTGCTTTGCAGATTGTGCATGCTTCTTGCTTAACAACCGCCCAGTAAGATGCTTTATAAATAAAAGCTCTTATTATTTTTTACCACTTAGCGATGCCATCTAGGTGTCTAATGTATTAGGGGACAAACTACAAGAATTAGTATTCATTATTTAAAGTCACCCTAAATATAGCTAGCAGCATATAAAAAAAATAAATATAGCGAGTCCTTGAATGAGCGAACAACCGGCATTGCAGTTTCCTACGCCTGAAGATCTTATTTCTCAAATACAGTTTGACCACGAAAACGGGAAAATCTGGTTAGATGAGCAGAGAATGCTCCTTATTCATTCTGCTGTTATGGGCTCTTTACGCACAGAATTAGTCGCCTCCCTAGGCATAGAACGCGCCAGAGGTTTTTTGATGCGTTTTGGCTATAACAGCGGAATGAAAGATGCTGAACTAGCACATAAGGTTCGCCCAGAAATCACTAAATCCGAAGCGTTCCTTGTCGGCCCTCAGCTTCATGGCATAAAAGGTATGGTACGCGTCGAACCTGTCGCACTCGAATTTGACCTTCCCGACAAACAGTTCTACGCCGAATTTAATTGGTATGACTCCTACGAAGCAGATGTGCATATCAATGAGTTTGGTATATCTGAAGATCCAATCTGCTGGACCTTACTGGGCTATGCCAGTGGTTTCTCTACATACTATATGGGCCACAAGATTATCTTTAAAGAAACCCAGTGTGCAGGTACAGGCGCGGATCACTGCAAAATTGTCGGCAAGCCCGCCACTGAATGGGAAGATCAAGAGGAGCTAGAACGTTGCCTACTACCCGACCCTATCGCCGATGAGCTTTTTGCCCTACGTTATGAGGTCAGCACATTAAAAGAAAACTTCGAGGCCCACCGCTGTCCTTCAGATGAAATATTATTCAACTCAGTAGGACAGTCAGAGGCATTTAAACATGTCTGCCACCTGATTCAACGCGCCTCAGATAGTACTGTCACAGTTCTCCTCCAAGGTGAAACCGGCGTAGGCAAGGAGGTAGTCGCCCGAGCACTACATCAAAGTAGTCAACGCTCTAACAACCCCTTTATTGCAATCAATTGTGCGTGCATTCCGCCAGATCTTATTGAAGCTGAACTTTTTGGTGTTAGGAAAGGCGCTTATACCGGTGCAACCGAGTCTCGAGAAGGTAAATTTGAAAGAGCAAATACTGGCACAATTTTTCTTGAT
Organism: Neptuniibacter pectenicola; assembly: GCF_001597735.1. Taxonomy (GTDB): domain Bacteria; phylum Pseudomonadota; class Gammaproteobacteria; order Pseudomonadales; family Balneatricaceae; genus Neptuniibacter; species Neptuniibacter pectenicola. The sequence continues at coordinate 55,881 of NZ_LUTS01000011.1, read as the reverse complement.
GAAGTGGCTGAATTAAGCCCTAGAGCACAAGCCACCCTATTGCGCGTACTCCAAGAAGGAGAGCTGGAACGTGTAGGCGATAATCAATTACGTAAAATTGATGTTCGTATTGTTGCTGCGACAAATGAGAATCTAACTGATGCTGTGAAAGCAGGTAAGTTTCGTGAAGATTTATACTACCGTCTGAATGTTTACCCTGTCTTAATCCCCCCACTAAGAGAGCGATCCGAGGATATCTCCCTTTTAGTCGATCACTTTCTTGAAAAGTATCACGCTAAATACAACAAACAGACACTCGGTGTATCAGAGAAAGCATTACAAGCACTGATGCACTACAAATGGCCTGGCAATATTCGTGAACTAGAAAACATGATTGAGCGCGGTATTATTCTTACCGATAATAATCGTAGTATCGATATGAGTTCATTTTTCCCCTCTCTTTCAGAGCCAACTCACCCTCTGAATATTATTAGCAAAACAGGGGAATTGAGCTGCTTAGAAAGTGACGATGCATCTAAAGATACAGTGATCGATCAACTCCTTAATCATAATTTTGATCTAGCTCACTTTGAACAACAGGTACTTGAGCGTGCTATGGAAAAAGCCGATGGAAATATCACCCAAGCTGCTCGCATTCTAGGTATAACCCGCCCGCAAATGGCCTATCGACTCAAAAAATAATAGCAAAATCAGCTTTAGACAAACGTCTCTCCGTCCAGAACCCATCATCCCTAATATAGGCCTATATAACGGGTTCGACGGAGCCCCTATCCGACGCTTGTGTGATTATGAACTATAGCGTTAGCGCTAACCTCTAAAAAGTAATAAACCGGCATATCTGCAGTAATTTCCGCGGTCATTAAATCTACAGTTCCATTTAATCAACTCGTCACACACCGAGTCATCATTTAATCATTTGATAATCTTAGCCCTTACCCAAGTATACCTTTTTGATCAGAGCCTTTATAAAAAATTAACAAATTTTTCCTTATTTTTCATAATTTTAAAATAAAAGAATCAAAAAAATATCCACAATGGCATATCGATTGCTTGGTAGTGTCTGCACGTATGAAACTGTAATGCAGTAGTAGTTAGAGACTGATACATGAGTCAAACAATAACTAAACATAAGATTCAGGTAATTAACCAAGGGCAAGAGTTTCTATGCCCTAGCGAGATCAGCTTATTGATTGGTATGGAAACAATTAATTCACACTGTATCAATGTGGGCTGCCGTGGCGGAGGCTGCGGGGTCTGCAAAATAAGAGTTGTGAATGGCTCTTTCTCAAGTAAAAAAATGAGCAAAGCGCATATAACGGATAAAGAGTTACAGGATGGATTTGTCCTTGCCTGTCGTATTTTTCCAACCAGCGATCTTGAGATAGAGGTTATTCACTCACCCGATCCGAAACAAATAATCGTTTAAAAATAATAATTGAGGATAGTTTCATGAAAAAAGGTGTTATGCGTCCAGGGCATGTTCAAATACGCGTACTCGATATGGAAGAGGCACTTACCCATTACCGAGATCTGGTAGGTCTTATAGAGATGGATCGCGATGATCAGGGGCGCGTCTATTTAAAAGCCTGGTCTGAAATAGATAAATTTTCAGTTGTCCTACGTGAAGCAGATGAGCCCGGTTTAGACTTCTTTGCCTTTAAATGTATCGACGAAGCCACCGTCGATAGCCTACGATCAGAGCTTATTAAGTATGGCTGTAATGTTGAAGATATTCCGGCAGGAGACCTAAAAGACTGTGGTCGTCGCGTGCAGTTTGATACCCCGACAGGTCACACATTTGAGCTGTACGCAAGCAAAGAGCAAACCGGTAAATGGGGTATTAATCCTGTAAACCCAGAAGCCTGGCCTGAAGGTCTAAAAGGCATGAAGGCGGTACGTTTTGATCATGCCCTCCTTTATGGACCCAATATAGACGGAAGCACAGAGATCTTCACTGATATTCTGGGCTTTGATCTTGCTGAACAAGTACTAACCGCCGATGGAACAAGAATAGCCAGCTTCTTAACCTGCAGCTCTAAAGCCCATGACGTCGCATTTATTGAATGCCCAGAACTGGGTAAATTCCACCATGCCTCCTTCCTGCTAGAAACTTGGGATGATGTTTTACGTGCAGCGGATCTCATCTCAATGCGAGATGTATCTATCGATATTGGACCGACACGGCATGGCCTAACGCACGGCAAAACCATCTATTTCTTTGATCCTAGCGGAAATCGCACTGAAGTTTTTTGTGGTGGTGATTACCACTACCCAGATCACCCCACGATTACATGGCAAGAGGAACAATTAGGTAAAGCGATTTTCTACCATGATCGTGTCCTCAATGAGCGATTCCTAACTGTTTTAACGTAAGCATAAGGTGCAGCTTTTAATGTCTCAATTAGAAGCTGCCATTACTCAATCAGTATCAACCACTGAATCCTTTTACTTAGCTTGAGAAAAAGAATGAAAGAATTTAAGAATTTTATAAATGGTCAATTTGTTACTTCAAGCAGCGGTAAAACGTTCGAGAACCGCTGTCCTGTAGACAACAGTGTTATTGGTACTGTCCATGAGGCAGGCCTACAAGAAGTTGACATGGCCGTTAGCGCAGCCAAATCTGCGATGAAAGGACCTTGGGGGGAAATGACCCAAGCTCAACGTACCGCCTTACTTAACAAAGTTGCCGACCGTATTAACGAACGCTTTGATGAGTTCCTCGAAGCTGAATGTTTAGATACAGGTAAGCCTCATAAAATTGCTTCCCACATTGATATTCCCCGGGGTGCTGCGAATTTCAAAGCCTTTTCTGAAACCGTTGCAAATCATCCGACTGAAGCTTTCCACATGGATACACCGGATGGCTTAGGTGCACTGAACTACGGACATCGCACGCCTAAAGGTGTTATTGCCGTTGTCAGCCCTTGGAACCTTCCGTTGTTATTAATGACATGGAAAGTAGGCCCGGCCTTAGCTTGTGGCAATACCGTAGTGGTCAAACCTTCTGAAGAAACACCAGCAACCGCCACACTGCTTGGTGAAGTGATGAATGAATGCGGTGTACCTGAAGGGGTTTACAACGTGGTTCATGGTTTTGGTCCAGACTCTGCTGGTGCTTTTTTAACCGAACATAAAGATGTAGATGCGATTACATTTACTGGAGAAACCCGCACCGGTGAAATAATCATGCGTGCTGCCTCTGTCGGTTTACGTAATATTTCTATGGAGTGTGGTGGTAAAAACCCTGGGATTGTTTTCGCAGATTGTGATCTTGATAAAGCAGTTGAAGGTACCCTACGTTCAGCTTTTGTGAACTGCGGTCAAGTTTGCCTAGGTACCGAACGAGTTTATGTTGAACGTCCTCTGTTTGATGAATTTGTTCAACGCTTAAAAGATGGCGTAGAGAAATTAAAAATGGGCCGTCCTGAAGATCCAAGTGTAGATTTTGGCCCACTGGTTAGCCAAGAACACAAAGATAAAGTTCTCTCCTACTACAAATTAGCCGTAGAAGAAGGTGCAACCGTCGTTACGGGTGGTGGTGTCCCAGAGATGGGCGATGCGCTAAATGCTGGAGCTTGGGTAGAACCTACTATTTGGACAGACCTTCCTGATGACGCTCGCCTCATTAAAGAAGAGGTATTTGGGCCCTGCTGTCATATTCGCCCTTTTGATTCAGAAGATGAAGTTGTCCATTTAGCAAACAATACCAACTACGGTTTATCCGCAGCGGTATGGACTGAAAACTCAGCCAAAGCATCCCGTATAGCTGAACAGCTAGAAGTAGGACTGGTATGGATTAATAGCTGGTTCCTACGCGACCTTCGCACCGCATTTGGTGGCGCAAAAGAATCAGGGATTGGTCGTGAAGGCGGTGTTCATGGCCTTGAGTTCTACACCGAAACTAAAAACATCTGCATTAAATTCTAAGATACGAGCTGAACCATGAATACAGCCGCTACAAACAATAACCCTGAGATCGGTTTACTCATCGATATAAAAGGCGTTATGACAAATGTACATGATCAGGGAAAAGGGTCCCCTGTTGTACTTCTTCATGGCTCAGGTCCAGGGGTAACAGCATGGGCTAATTGGCGTCTTAGCATTCCGGCATTATCGAAAGAGCGTCGTGTTATCGCCCCCGACCTAATGGGCTTTGGTTACACACAAGGGTCGCCCAACAACCACTACACCATGGATCTATGGGTTCAGCACCTAATCGATACTCTAGATTACTTAGAGATTGATCAAACCGATTTAATAGGTAACTCCTTTGGAGGAGCGCTTGCACTGGCGATAGCCATTAAATATCCCCATCGCATACGACGCCTAGTCTTGATGGGAAGTGTCGGTGTCCCCTTCACATTAACTCCGGGACTGGATCGAGTTTGGGGCTATCAGCCCTCACTCGAATCAATGAAGACAATGTTAGATATTTTTGCCTTTGACCGAAGCCTTGTGACCGATGAACTCGCAGAGCTTCGTTATCAAGCAAGCATACGTGAAGGTGTACAGGCCTCATATTCTGCAATGTTTCCAGCCCCTAGGCAGCGTTGGATTGAAGCCATGACAAGTGACGAACAACAGATTCGTGCACTCAGGCATGAAACTCTCATTATCCATGGCCGAGATGATCAAGTTATTCCGCTTGAGAATAGTTTCACATTAAACCGCTGGATCAGTCGATCTCAACTTCATGTTTTTGGTGAATGCGGTCATTGGACTCAAATTGAACACAAAGAGCGGTTTAATCAGTTAATTGCCACCTTTTTAAAAGAAGGTGATCAACTTGCATACGAGAAATAAAATGAACCTAAAACAGATAGAGAAATGCGGTGATGAACTCTATGAGGCGCTCACCGAACACAAAACATTAAAGCCATTTACTGAACGCTTTGACGATATAACCATTGAAGATGCTTATCATATTTCGTTACGTATGGTGGACCGTCGAGTAGAAGCCGGCGCTAAAATTATCGGCAAAAAAATTGGTGTGACCTCAAAAGCTGTTCAAAACATGCTGAATGTACACCAACCAGACTTTGGCTATTTAACTGATGATATGGCGTTTAGCCAAGGTGAGGAGATGCCTATCTCCGAACGCTTGATTCAACCCAAAGCAGAAGGTGAAATTGCTTTTATTCTTAAAAAAGATCTTGTTGGCCCAGGCATCACAAATGCAGATGTATTAGCGGCAACCGATTATGTAATGCCCTGCTTTGAGATTGTCGATTCACGCATTGAAGATTGGAAAATAAAAATCGAAGACACTGTCGCTGACAATGCATCTTGCGGCCTTTTTGTGTTGGGCGACCGTGCAGTAAAACCAAGTGAAGTAGATCTAGCAACTTGCGGCATGGTAGTTGAAAAAAACGGCAAGATTATCTCCACCGGAGCGGGCGCTGCCGCACTAGGAAGCCCCGTTAATTGCGTGACTTGGCTGGCCAATACCTTAGGTGAATTCGGTATATCACTCAAAGCAGGAGAAGTCATACTCTCCGGCTCATTAGTACCACTTGAACCCGTTCAAGCAGGCGATTTCATGACAGTCAGTATTGGTGGTATTGGATCTGCATCTGTTCGTTTCACCTAACTCGACCACTCTGACTTTGAGGATATAAATATGAGCAAGAAACTAAAAGCAGTCATTATCGGTCCGGGTAACATTGGTACCGATTTACTGATGAAAATGCAGCGTTCTGAGTGGGTTGAACCTGTATGGATGGTGGGTATAGACCCTGAATCAGAAGGTCTTAAGCGTGCAAAAGAGATGGGCATGAAAATCTCTAGCACAGGTATCGACGGTATGTTGGATCAAGTAATAAAAGACGATATTCGTGTCGCCTTTGATGCAACGTCTGCTTACGTACACGCAGAAAACAGCCGGAAATTAAATGAGCTTGGCGTGATTATGGTGGATCTAACGCCAGCAGCTATCGGCCCATTCTGCGTCCCGCCGGTAAATTTAAAGAAGCACGCTTCTCAATTAGAGATGAACGTCAATATGGTGACTTGTGGTGGGCAAGCAACCATCCCTATGGTCGCCGCAGTTTCGCAAGTGCAAGACGTTGAATACGGTGAAATTGTTGCGACTGTTTCCTCTCGCTCTATTGGCCCAGGCACCCGTCAGAATATTGATGAATTTACCCGCACTACTGCCGGTGCAGTTGAAGCTGTAGGGGGTGCAGATAAAGGCAAAGCAATCATCATAGTCAATCCAGCTGAGCCCCCTTTGATGATGCGCGATACAGTGCACTGTCTAACTAAAGAGAAACCCGACCAAGCGGCAATCACTACATCTGTCCATAACATGGTCAAAGAGGTTCAAAAGTATGTGCCGGGTTATAAATTAGTAAACGGCCCTATCTTTGATGGTAATAAAGTATCCGTTTTTATGGAAGTTGAAGGGCTAGGTGATTTCCTACCCAAATATGCAGGTAACTTGGACATTATGACTGCCGCAGGGCTTCGCACAGCAGAGATGTTTGCTGAAGAAGCCTATAACGGAACAATCACGCTACCAGAACGAGGCTAAAACAATGGACTTAACAGGTAAAAAAGTAACACTTCACGATATGAGTCTACGTGATGGGATGCATGCTAAACGTCATCAACTTTCATTAGAACAGATGGTTGCTATTTCAACCGGCTTAGATGATGCCGGTATTCCCCTAATCGAGGTGACACATGGTGATGGTTTAGGGGGCTCATCCTTGAATTATGGGTTTCCGGCACATACTGACGAAGAGTACCTAAACGCTGTCATTCCAAAAATGAAAAACGCAAAAGTGTCTGCATTATTACTGCCAGGCATTGGTACCGTCGATCATCTTAAAATGGCCCGTGACTGTGGCGTCAACACAATACGTGTAGCGACTCACTGCACAGAAGCAGATGTATCTGAGCAGCATATAGGCATGGCCGCTAAGATGGATATGGATACAGTGGGCTTTCTTATGATGGCGCATATGGTGTCTGCAGAGAAAATACTAGAACAAGCAAAATTGATGGAAAGCTACGGTGCTAACTGTATCTATTGCACCGATTCAGCGGGTTACATGCTTCCTGATGAAGTATCCGAAAAAATCGGCCTACTACGCTCTGAATTAAACCCAAATACAGAACTCGGTTTCCACGGTCATCACAATATGGGGATGGCCATTGCTAACTCATTAGCTGCAGTTGATGCAGGTGCAAACCGCATAGATGGATCTGTAGCCGGTTTAGGCGCCGGCGCTGGCAATACACCACTCGAAGTGTTTGTCGCTGTGCTTGATCGTATGCACGCTAATCATGGTGTAGATCTCTATAAGATTATGGATGTTGCGGAAGATTTAGTCGTCCCTCTAATGGATCAACCTATACGTGTTGACCGTGATGCATTAACCCTAGGGTATGCGGGCGTTTATAGCTCATTCCTTCTCTTTGCTCAACGTGCAGAAGCCAAATATGGCATCCAAGCACGGGACATTTTAGTTGAACTAGGCCGCCGCGGCACAGTGGGTGGACAAGAAGATATGATTGAAGATTTAGCCCTAACAATGGCTAAAGAAAAAGGATTAATCTAATGGGAAATCTAACAAAAGCACAAATTGAACAACTAGCCGAGCATTGTGAAAACGCCGAGTTAAAAGCATACGAAATCACTAAAATCACAGATGATTTTCCTGATATGACCTACGAAGATGCCTTCGATATTCAATGGGAAATGCGTCGCCGTAAAGAGGCCCGCGGCACTAAAATTGTTGGTATGAAAATGGGGTTAACCTCATGGGCTAAAATGGCTCAAATGGGCGTTGAACACCCTTGCTATGGTTTCCTTGCCGATTATTTCTCTGTTCCTGATGGCGGTGAAATCAAAATTGATGAACTGATCCATCCCAAAATAGAAGCTGAGCTAGCCTTTGTTACTAAAGCCCCCCTAAAGGGCCCAGGTGTACATATTGCGGATGTTCTACGCGCAACTGATTTTGTTATGCCGGCAGTGGAAGTCATTGATTCACGCTACAAAGATTTTAAATTTGATCTTAAAAGCGTTATTGCTGATAACTCCTCGTCAAGCCGCTTTGTGGCGGGTGGCACTATGGCAAAAGCGGAAGACTTAGATCTGAAAAATATTGGCGTGGTGATGGAGATCAACGGTGAAGTCGTTCAAGTAGGTGCCGGTGCAGCCGTACTAGGACACCCAGCATCCTCCGTTGCAATGCTAGCCAATATGTTGGGTGAGCGAGGGGAAGAAATCCCTGCCGGAACCTTTATTATGATCGGTGCAATTACCGCGGCCGTCCAAGTTAATAAAGGCGATAGCTTTACAGTGCGCTATCAAGACTTAGGTACTGTCAGTGGTAAGTTCGTATAATTAATACTTAACAGGAGTAACTAGATGAGTTCAGCAAAAAACACTAAACCGACGGTTTGCCAACCGGGAGATGAAGGCCCCATTACGGTCAGCATCTCACGTAAAGTAAAGTTAGGTTCTGAGGCCGAGTATGAAAACTGGGTTTCAGGTGTGATCAATGCTGCATCTAGTTACCCCGGTCATCTGGGAACAAATGTTTTACGACCGAGCCAAGCAACTAACCATGAATACGTCATTATCTATCGCTTTGATAATTATGCTAATTGTCAGCATTGGGAACAATCTGAAACAAGAAGCGAATGGTTAGCTAAACTTGAAAGTTTAGTTGAAGGGGAAGCGGTAACAAAACGAGGAACAGGGCTTGAGTTTTGGTTTGATCTACCTGAACTCCCCACCCAAAAGCACCCTTCCCCTCACAAAATGGCGCTGATATTAATCATTGTCGTTTATGTTCTTGTTGTCGCAATCAACTTAGCGTTTGCTCCCATTTTAGAGCCAATGTCTTTTTGGTTTAAAACATTAACAATCGTTGTCGCCCAAGTTTTATTGATGACCTATGTCGTTATGCCCAGAGTAACGCGTTTATTAAAATCATGGCTTTATAGCTGAGGGAATATATGCCAATTATACAGATCAACATTATTGAAGGACGTTCTAATGAACAGAAAGAGCGCCTTATCGCCGAAGTAACTGACGCTTGTGTTAGAGCCTTAGATGCATCTAAACCTAGCGTCCGTATTATGATTAATGAGATGCCTAAACAGCATTTCGGTATCGCGGGAGAGTCCGCTAAAAAATTAGGCAAGTAGAGCTAGGCTAAGATTAACATTCACTACTTCATCGTCCTTGTAAACGAGCATTGATCTACACTTTTGCCCTGCGCCTGCAGGGCTTTTTTTGTCAAAAGGTCGGAGACTAAGTCGCGGCCATAACCTTTCGCTCCTCTTCCGTTTTCGCCAAAATAAAGTCAATAAACAATCTAACTTTGGTTGGCAGATATTGGCGATGGGGATAAACCATTTTCACCTCTCGCCCAGCCGGCTCATATTCAGGTAGAAGGGTAATCAAGCGCCCCGTTGTTAATGCCTCGCCAACAATATAATCGGGTAAGCAAGCCACACCAATACCCGCTTCAACAGCCTCAGCGGCACCTTGTAACTCATCAAAGATCAACCGAGCCTCGCCGGTAAACTCAGAAGTATTTCCATATCTATCGGTAAAATTCCAAATAGGAGAGCGACGCGACAAAATTAACGGATAATCTTTTAACTCGGTGATCGAGGTCGGATGACCTAAACGCTCAATTAGACTAGGGCTTGCACATAATGAAAAACGGGAGGTAAACAAAAAACGGGATATCCAATCTGCGATATGTATCTCTCCAATACGGAAAGCTATATCAACCCCCTCCTCTTTTAGCGCTATATTACTGTTCGAAAGTAACAGATCGATATTGATCTTGGGGTAACACTCCATAAACTCAAAAAACCATGCATTTAACAACTCATTAGCTAAACTCACCGGTGCAGTGATTTTTAGGTTTCCTTGGGGGGATGTTAGCTCCCCCTCTAACCCCTGAGTTGCATCACTTAACTCCTCATATAATGGCTGACAGCGTCGGTAAAATAATGCGCCGGCTTCTGTCATAGAGAGTTTACGTGAGCTCCTATACAAAAGCTGATAGCCCAGCTGCTCTTCGAGCTGCTGTATACGGCGACTCAATGTAGAGCTCGGCATATTCAGCTCTTTAGCCGCAGCTATATAGCTACCACGATCAACCACTTTGACGAAAAGATAAAGATTATGAAAATCCATCCACATTGTCCCATTTATAGGATTTAAGTTCTCAATTATACCAGTAAATTTTATATACGAGATATTATAGAATCAAACGAAAAGCCAATTGGGGATCGTATGGATCATTTAAAATTGCCAGTAAATCCACAGCTTTGCCAACAAGTTCGTTTTGATGAACGAGATGGACAGATCTGGTTGGACGAACAACGAGTTCTACTCATGCAATTGATCGCGCTTGCAGAGTTTCGTAAAGAGCAGATAGAAACCCTAGGGCTGGAGCGCGCTAAAGGCTTTTTTATGCGCTTGGGCTATAGTATTGGCAAAAAAGACGCACAGCTTGCCCTTAGACTCAGCCAATCCAAAGAACCTTTAGATCTTATTAGGACTGGTTTTAGCCTTCACTCCCTTAAAGGCTTTGTTCGTGTTGATGAACAACAACTTGAAGTCGATCAAGCCAATGGACATTTTTATGCTGAATACATCATGCATGATTCTTATGAAGCTGAAATGTTCTGCACAGAGTTAGGACAACTTGAAGAACCGGTTTGCTGGAGCCTTATTGGACAGGCCAGTGCCTTCACATCCGCTCTACTTGGTCGAGAGATACTTTTTAAAGAGATCACTTGCCGAGGCTGTGGTGACAACACCTGCTTACTCGTAGGTAAACCCGCTGAAGAATGGGACGATGTAGCCACCTATCGTAAATACTTTAGTCGTTCGCCTATTATCGAAGAGCTGTATGAACTTCAATCTCAGATCTCCGTTTTACGCCATAAAGTTGATAAAAAATCGACCTTAGGTAATTTCCGAGGACAATCCCCCGGCTTTCAGCATGTCTGTAAATTAGCTAACAGAGCAGCCGACGCCAATGTTACTGTACTTCTACTCGGTGAAACCGGTGTAGGTAAAGAGTTAGTTGCACGGGCAATACATGATGCAAGTAACCGAGAAAATAAAAAATTTGTTGCGGTAAACTGCGCAGCCATCCCCCCTGACCTTATAGAATCAGAACTCTTTGGTGTCGAAAAAGGAGCATTCACAGGGGCAAGCAATTCTAGAGAAGGAAAATTTGAACGGGCCCATCAAGGGACTATTTTCTTAGATGAAGTGATTGAGTTATCCCCTCGTGCACAAGCGGCACTCTTAAGAGTTTTACAAGAAGGTGAACTAGAGCGCGTTGGCGACAGTCAAACCCGAAAAGTTGATGTCCGTGTAGTCGCCGCAACCAACGAATCATTAGAGGAAGCGGTTAAAACTGGGCGCTTTAGAGCCGATCTATACTACCGTTTAAATGTTTACCCGATTCATATACCGCCATTAAGAGAGCGTAGCGAAGATCTTATTTTATTGATCGAGCACTTTCTTGAGAAATATCACGCCTACTACAGCAAAAGAACCGCGGGACTTTCAGGACTAGCCATGCAGGCAATGATGAATTATGACTGGCCGGGTAATGTTCGAGAATTAGAAAACCTGATTGAGCGGGCACTTATTCTTACCGACAGCGGTGAAGAGATAAGTGCAACGGCTTTATTCCCAACCCTTAGTTTTAAAGCAAGCCAAACATTATCAGAGGATGGACATTTAATAGATTCATCCGAAAATGATGCAAAACAACACTCCACACTATGGATTCAAGAAGCACTTAATGATTGCGGTTCACTAGAAGATATTGAACAGAAATTTTTAGATTATGCCTTAGACAACGCCCAAGGCAATGTATCAGAAGCCGCACGTATTTTAGGTATTTCTAGACCGACTCTCGCTTACCGCATGAAGAAAATGGAAGAAAAAGGAAGAAAAAGGATAAGAACATGAACCAATTATTAGCCACTACATTAATCACAAAAGCAGAACAAAAAGCAGAGGAACTTGGTGTTAAAGTTTGTATCGCTATTACCGATCAAGGTGGACACCTTAATGCTTTTCGCCGTATGGATAATGCGTTTTTAGGATCAATTGATGTAGCGGCTGGCAAAGCAAAAACCTCAAGCCTCTTCCCTATCCCCTCAGGTGTTTTTGGCAAACTGATTAGAGAGGAAAATCTCTTAGGTATGGAAAATTCTAACGATGGCCTTATCGGTTTTGGCGGAGGGCATCCCATTTTTGTTGATGACGCTCAGATCGGTGCGATCGGTATCTCAGGTGCCACTGAAGCGCAAGATACAGCCATTGCAGAATTTGCAGTAAAGGAAACAGATCTGAATGGCTAATATCAAATTAAGCATTGTCGATCAGTCCCCTGTTCATGATGGGAAAAACCAAGCTGATGCATTAAATGACAGTATAAAATTAGCCAAGTTAGCGGATGAACTAAATTATCACCGCTATTGGATTGCTGAGCACCACTCAACCCCTGCTTATGCCAGCTCAGCCCCAGAAATTGTTATTGGCCAAATTGCCGCCAGCACAGAAAAAATCAAAGTGGGTAGTGGTGGCGTTATGCTTTCTCACTACAGCCCTTACAAAGTAGCAGAAGTCTTTAAAACACTTGCAGCGTTTCATCCGGGACGAATCGATTTGGGTGTTGGGCGAGCACCGGGCGGCTCAGAATCATCGAGTATCGCTTTAGCCTACCCTCACAAACCATCACCGTCTGATCATTATCCACACCAACTAGAAGCGTTAACCGCCTTTATTGACGACTATCAATTTGAAAAGCAACATCCCTTTTCAGACCTAACAACCACCCCTATGGGCGGAAGTTCACCTGAACTTTGGACCTTAGGTTCTAGCGATGGCAGTATAGATTTAGCGGCATCCATGGGATTAGGCTTTGTATTAGCCCTCTTTATTGGCACCCACGAGCGTTCCGCCGACATTATTAAACGGTATCGAAAACTGTATCGACCACGTACAGGAAGCGCCCCCCAATCGGGCTCCGCAATGATCGCAAGTGCCGTCATTGCAGCCGATACAAAAGAGGAAGCCGAGTTTTTAGCAGCCTCTCATACCTACTGGAAAGTCCTCGCTTTTCGTCACGGTGCACGTGAAGAGGTCAAACCTCCTGAAACCTGCCTCGACCTAATGAAAAAACTCTCACCTTCCGATCAAGCTTACTTCCATGAAACAAGAAACAGCATAATTACAGGCACGCCTAGCGAATGTAGGGCTAGATTAGAAGAGCAAGCGAACTACTATGATGTCGATGAAGTGATGGTTGTAGCCGTCACCCACAGCTTTGAAAAACGCTGTGATAGCTACCGCAAATTAGCACGGGTATTCAGCGAATAACCCGCACTGAATTAATGGACTAAAAACATTCAATAAAAAAGCCAACTTAGACATTCACTAAGTCGGCTTTACACTCACTTCACTTACTTATCAGGTAGGCTGAAAACTAAAAGACTGTCACCGGTTGGATAACCTGCAATTTTATTCCCCCCAGCCGCAACGGCAATATATTGCTTCCCTTTGATTGAATAACTAATCGGAGGCGCATTGACTCCGTACGGTTGTTTAAATGACCACAGCTTTTTACCGCTATTTTCATCTAAGGCAAAAAATTCACCATCTCCTTCACCACTAAAAATCAAACCACCCGCTGTCGAGAGAACACCACCTAACATAGGTAACCGCGTTTTATGTTGCCATTGGATTTTACCGTCTGTCAGCGCAATCGCTGTTAACGTACCAAATGCTGGTTCATCACTAAACTCAAAATAGGTATAGGTTTGCCAAGGTAGCTCTTTATTTACATTTAGCGGTTTCCGATAATAAGTCGCCGGCTTATGAATACCGGCAATATACACTTGCTGCTTGGCCTGATTAACAGATACCGGTGACCAATTACTCCCCCCCGCAATACTTGGAGCAATAGTCACCCCTACTGCTGAGGGATCAGCAAATAAGTTTATTTGCGGTACAAAGGCTTCCGATTTATACAGTAGCTCCCCGGTTTCTCGGTTTAACGCATAAAACCAGCCCGTTTTCCCTGCTTGCCCCACGGCTTTAACTCGCTCACCATTAATGACTGTCTCAAAAAGCACAGGAGGACTTGAAACATCATAGCCCCAACGATCATGCGGCACTTGTTGAAAAGCCCATTTAAGCTCTCCACTTGTGCTGTCAATTGCAACAATACTAGATGTATGTAAATTATCCCCGGGGCGAGCAGAATCATCCATATTCGGAGCAGGGTTACCCGTTCCGATAAACAGCCACCCACTCTCTTTATCAACTGCGGGAGTCGTCCAGATGGAGCCACCACCAAATTTCCAGCTTTGACGAAGATGTTCCTGCTTTTCCTTCTCTTGCTCTATATCTCGATTAAGCGAGATACCGTCAACCGTTTTATCACGCCATTGCCCCACCCAATTTTCACCACTGACACTGTACCAACGCCACAACTCCTTGCCTGTTTGGCTATCAAATGCAGCTAAAAACCCTCGTAATCCGGTACGCCCATCACCCAGCCCAACAACTCTCAACCCTGAATCTGTGTCTAGATGAAGACCATACCCTGCTCCGGTGCTACCTATAATGACTTTATCTTCAAAAACTTGGGGAGCCATATTAAAACTATGGCTAGTACCACCAACTATTTTTGCATTTTTGCCTAGATCCACCCCCTGCAACAAACCACCCATGCTCTCCTGTACGGATAAACTAATATCCTTAACTTTTATATCCCAAAGCAGGTCGCCACTCTTCTGATCCAATGCAATTAAATGCCCATCAATCGTCGCCTGAAAAACTTTTCCACGACTCACAGCAACACCGCGGTTAGCAGGACCGCAACAGCTTTTTTTACTCTCAAGGGAATGTTCATAGCGCCATATTTGCTCGCCACTAGCGGCATCAAGCGCCACGACATGATTGAAAGGTGTACTAAAAATAAGCTGATTATTTATTTTAATGGGACTGGTTTGAAAACTCGCTTTAATACCGGTGCTATACGACCAGGCCAATTCAAGCTGGTTAACATTGTCAGCATTAATTTGAGACAGTGGGCTAAAACGCTGATTTGATAGTCCGTTACCATATGTCGACCAATTAGAACCATCTCCATACGCATAACCTCCTGCGCCTAACATACAGACTAAGTAAAGCATGAGCTTCTTCATGTTTAACCTCTTAAAAATTTTTAATATCGACACTCCTTAACTAACCTGTCTCCTTTAAATAGGTTAAAGAGTAGCTCTTACACTTATCATTCAATAAGGTGAAATAAGCTCCCTAGCGCACACATCAAGCTAATTAAGGGAATATGCTTTGCTAGACAGTCTATATCAAAAAACACATAGCACAGCGGGCATTTAGCCCGTTAAACATCGCTTAAGTTGCCTATTAGGCCGAATGAATCCGGTAAATACCCGGTTACAAAAATTACATGACCCATCAGGTAATAAGATAAAACTATATTGGGCTGGTGCCAATCGTCTAAATCTACTCTGGAGTGGTAGAGCGAGGCGAATAATTAAGCGGAATCAAAAATTGTTTTTTTATTTGTGTAGTTACACGAATTTTCGTTACTACTTGTCGGTTACTCAGTCCGCAGGCTCTAGATCTCTGCGCAAATCTTACGTAAAAAATCGGAAGCCGCATTAATGGCTTATAATCGCGAATAAACACGCAACCACTTACATCGCTACACCTTAGTTTTTACACATGCATAGCTAATAGCCGAAATCGAACAAATTGCTGGCCATCGATTAAATAGTTTCCATCTTCGACAAAACCAAATCGAGTGATGGCTTTCGAGTTTGGTCTATCAATAGGCAAGAGCGCTGTTATTGACTCCAGCTTCCAATCAACAAACGCAATATTTTTGACCTTATCAAATACCTTTCTTCCATAGCCCCAAAAGTCAGGGTGGAGTACTAAGGCAAAATCCATTTCCCCGTTTTCGGGTTGCAACCCTCCCCATCCAGCAAAATCGTTATTAACTAATACAACCCAAGGGCCAATACCATGCTCTTCCCAGAGTTGCTTTTTCGATCTTAAAAATTCTCGGCAATTCTCCTCCGAAAAAGCGCCCTCCAGTAATGGCAGGTGCTTGCCTACTAAAGGGTTATTCATTAAATCAATGAGCTGTTTTTCGTACATTTCACTGAGATGAACAAATGTAATTTCTCCCACAAATTAGCTCCTTTCGTAACTTCTTCTCTCACTCACTTTTACATTTCGAAAGACTGCTGACAGGAGGTGACAGTAGTGCTCTGTTAATCTTTCGGCACGTTTATTTATCATCCAAACCCTAACTTAAGGATATCTTTATGTATACACTTTATGGCTTTCCATTCTCACAGCACAGTCGACGTGTGGTTTCTCTATTAGAAGAGACTGGCTTAGAATACGAATTTAAAAACGTCGACATGATGAGTGGTGAGCATATGTCTCCAACATATCTGGAGACCAATCCAAATCATCAGGTTCCCACGTTAATTGCCGATAATGTTAAGATTCACGAGTCAAATGCTATTTTACGCTATCTTTGTAACAAGCATAACTTGGAAGCTTGGTACCCTCAGGATGCTGATACGCGAGCGGCTGTAGATCAGTGGCTGGACTGGATTCAATGCCGTTTATCTCCCGCTGTTCTCGGTATTGTGCTTAACAAAGTATTTATGGGAGAGGACGCTGATCAAGATGCCATCAAGCAAGGGCAAGAAAAAATGGTAGAGTTGTCGCCTTTGTTAGAGAATACCTTTGCCGATTCGCAGTTTCTTTGCGGTGAAAAACCGACTATCGCCGACCTTGCGCTTGTCTCTAATATATTCCACCTGAGTTTAGCAGACGAACTTCCCACAGGGGAGAGTACTAGAAGTTGGTACAAGGCCATGCTAGAAATGGATGGCGTTAAAAAGTCATTACCAGAAATGTGATCAGGGCCCTATGTCAGCGACAAGACGACTTTTTAGTATTATTCAGACCTTGCGATCGGCCAAGCGGCCGATCACTGCGCAACAACTATGTGAGCAGCTGGAAGTATCGTTACGCACTATCTATCGAGATATTGCAGAGCTTCAGGCACAGCGTATTCCAATTGATGGTGAGGCAGGCATTGGCTACATTTTGAGAGATGGTTACGACATGCCTCCTTTGATGCTTACGTCAGATGAGCTGGAGGCTGCGCTTTTAGGGGCTCAATGGGTTGCCGAGCGTGGTGATGAGAAACTTTCAATCGGCGCAAGAAGCTTGGTTGAAAAGCTAAATGATGTCGTGCCTCAGCACCTAAAACAAATCGCTGACTCTTTGGTTGTTGTTGCGCCCTGCCTTACCCCGATCATCTCCGATACGATAGACCCTGAGGTGTTGCGAGAAGCAATGCGCTCGCGAAAGAAAGTCAAAATAGAATATACAGATGAAGCTGGCAAAGTTAGCCTGCGAACTATTTGGCCTTTTATGCTTGCCTATTTCGAGACGGTTAAACTCGCTGTCGCATGGTGCGAAAAACGAGAGGGATTCAGGCACTTTCGCACAGACAGAATAGTTCATATGGAGGTTTTAGAGGAGGTATTTCCAGCTACAACCCAACAGCTTAAGCAGGATTGGTGGAAACAAGAAAAAGAAAAGCCACGGTTTTACACAAAAGACAGCCCAAGTTAATGGCAACGTTAAAACTCTAATCTCGATCAGCCAGCGCATCACATAAGCGCCAACTTCCTTGTTAAAAACTCATTTAATATCTATTGACCTATCTATTGACCTATCTATTGACCTATCTATTGACCTACCTATTGACCTACCTATTGACCTATCTATTGACCTATCTATTGCTTGACAGTTTAAGGTGCTTACAGTCACTTCCTAGAAGTGTTTAACGCTCTGTACAAAATATAAGAACTTGCAAGCAAAGTTGGATTATCAGGAACCACTCTTCTTTACTATGAAAAGATTAGGTTGATCCCTGGCGACAGACAGCCAAATGGCTATCGAGTATATACAGAGAAAGATTTACAGCGAATCTTGTTGATCCAAAAATTGCAATCTGGTGGTTTGACACTGAAGGAATGTAAAGCATGCCTTGAGGAAAAAGTTGATAAAGCGCTATTGCTGGAGCGTTTAACAGCACTTGATAAAGAGATTGAGGAAAAACAACAGTCTAAAGAGTTACTTGTGGCCTTAATCGGTGAAGGTGACACCAAAGCGTGGCACGAAGACTTAAATAAGCGGGCACCCGATGCTCATTTAGAATGGTTATTAACTCAGGGTTTTAGCGATAAAGAAGCTCTACAACTGAAGTGGTTATCAAAGAATATGAACGAACATGATTTATATATGAATGATTTCATGAAGATTTTTGAAACACTAGAGCGATGGGGGCCAGGTAGTGAGGAAGATACCAAAAAAGCATTACTCGCTGTACCAAAATTGCCAGAATCCATTCTGGAGATAGGTTGCGGTAAAGGGCTTTCTACTGAAGTATTGGCAAAATGTAGTAACGCAGAGATTACAGCCTTGGACAATGAGCAATCAGCTCTTGATAGGCTGGAGCAGCGCTTTGCGCAACAATGTCTGGTTGACCAACTCAACACGGTTTGTGCAAGCATGACGAAGCTACCTTTTCCAAAAAACAGTTTTGACCTTCTATGGGCGGAAGGAAGTGCCTATGTAATCGGAATAGAAAATGCATTGGCGCAATGGCGTTCTGTACTTAAAAAGCACGGGTATTTAATGCTCAGCGATATGGTCTGGCGAACATCGACTCCGAGCTGTGAGTCAATTGAGTTTTGGGATCAAGAATATCCGGATATCCAACTGGTTCAGACCAGAATTAATCACATGAAAAAAGCAGGCTATCAGGTCATTGACCACTTCCCGCAAAGCGAAAACGCATGGTTAAACTACTATACGCCGTTGGGGAAGCGATTAAGCGAGCTAGAAAGGGATTTGGCAGATAGCTCCGCATTCAAAGATGTACAAAATGAGGTGAAGATTTGCACTCAATTTGGTCATGAGTTTGGCTATCACATGTTCATTCTAGAAAAATTCAATTCTTAATCCCGTATTTGTGTTTTCGACGCTTAGACATCTAAGCGTCGTAACGCCTCAAAATCCTACCTTTTTGACTGAGTAAGCTAGCGTTGCGTTTCATTTAACGGCACATTGTCTTGACATTAATAGTAGATCGGTCTAATAATAAATAACAAAAGTCGAACTACTCATCTGTCTTATCGACTTTTTCGACCACAACGTAATGACCGTGAGGCTAAGGAAATGAAAAAATTAGAGGGCAAGGTAGCCGTAGTAACAGGCGGGAATAGCGGTATTGGTTTTTCGGTAGCAAAGATGTTTTCTGATCATGGCGCTAAGGTCGTTATCTTTGGTCGCAATGCAGAGTCCCTGAAGGACGCAGACATAGCTCTTGCTGGGGAAAGCATGTTTATAAAAGGCGATGTCTGTTCTCAGGAAGACCTAGAGACATTGTTTCGGAAAACACGGAACCACTTCGGCACCATCGACATTGTTGTCGCTAACGCGGGAGGAGCCATAATGCAGCCATTTCTGGAGGTTACAGAAGAAGATTTTAATTATCAGAGTGATGTTAATTTCAAAGGCGTATTTTTTACGCTTCAAAAGGCGGTTCCATGTATGAACGATAGTGGAGCGGCCATTATCGTATCATCAAGTGCTAACTGCCGAGCTGTACCGGGCATGAGTGTCTACGGCTCAGCCAAAGCTGCTGTAAGAGCACTTGCCCGAACTTTAACCCAGGAGCTCGCACCTCGATACGTGTAAATGTTCTTACTCCTGGCCCAGTCATGACAGCGGCGTACAGTCGAACGGGTCTGTCAGAGGAAGAGATCGCCGATTTTCAGGCACTGCAAGCGTCCCAGATCCCGCTTAAGCGAATTGGACAGCCAGACGAAATAGCAGCAGCTGCACTATTTCTCGCTTCATCGGACTCTTCTTTTGTGGCTGGGGCTGAACTGGTTGCTGACGGTGGCATGACACAGATCTGACATTAGGATTATCGATACTTTCCCAATTTAACCTGACAAATGATGATCAAAACAGATGGCTAGAACACGAGATATAAAAAACTACGACGACGCAAAAACGCGCTTACTGGACACAGGAATGTCACTAATACGCTCTGAGAGTTTCTCAGGTATTGGCATTAATGACGTCCTTAAAAAAAGCGGCGTACCGCGAGGTTCTTTTTACCACTATTTCAAAAGTAAGGAGGCGTTCGGCCTAGAGGTAGCCCAGTACTATCATGGCTTGCAAATAGACGGTGCAAACCAGGTGTTGAATAATGAAAACCTCTTGCCTATTGATCGCCTTGAAGCATTCTTTCGAGGCGCAAGCGAAGAATTTAAAACTCGCAATTACGCGGATGGTTGCTTGATGTGTAATCTATCAACTGAGTTAGCAGACACGAATAATGAGTTTCAGAAAATACTTAAAAAACATTGGGCTGAGCTTTCATCGGAAGTGGCTGAATGCTTGGCGCTTATTCAGCTCAGTGACATTGGCTTAAGCCACCTGACAAATATGGAAGCTGCGGATTGGCTTATGAACGCTTGGAGTGGCGCATTGGTGCGCATGAAAGCGGAGCGCAGCGAAGCCCCACTGCAACTCTTTGAAAAAACCATATTTAACATTAAGAAAGGAACACGCACATGAGTAAGAACATATTAATCACCGGAGCGAGCCGAGGAATTGGTTACTTGACAGCCAAAACACTTGCCAAAGGAGGCCACCATGTCATTGCATCTATGCGAGATATTGCAGGACATAATGCTGCTATTGCGGCCGAGCTTGCTGGCTGGGCGTTAGAGCATGGTCATTCTCTGGAGGTAGTAGAACTGGATGTTACGTCCGAAGATTCCGTAGATTCCGCGATACAAGCTTTGGAAGAACGTTTAGATATTGATGTGCTTATTAATAACGCAGGCATTATGCCTTGTGGCATAACAGAGGCTTATACACCTGAGCAGGTTTCAGCATGCTTAGATGTAAACGTTGTCGGTGTTGCTCGCACCTGTAGAGCCGTTCTCCCGCACATGCGTGAACGAAAATCAGGGCTTCTAATCCATATAAGTTCAAGTTCCGGTCGGCTTGCGATGCCCTTCTTTGGGTTGTATTGCGCGAGCAAATGGGCACTCGAAGCTATGGCAGAATCTATGCATTATGAACTCGCCAGCTTTGGCGCGGAGTCCATAATCGTTGAGCCTGGTGGTCATGGTACTGATCTGATCCAAAGCCCTCCCGCCCCATCCGATACACGCTGCATAGAGTCATATGGTGATATCGCTAAGGCGCCAGCGAATATTGTGGACATGTTCCAAGGCGTATTTGCCCAAGGGGGTAAAAGTACCGACGCACAAAATGTCGCAGACCAACTTGCAGAACTTGTCGACATGGAAGGCGATCGGCCAATACGCACGACAGTTGGCCATAATATGGGGGTTGACCAGATCAACACGCGAGTCGCGCCAGTGCAAGCTGAGTTTATTCGTTCATTTTTACCGATGGCAGGCATAGAAGCACAGGATAACAGATTGTTTGTTTCGGCAACGATCACCTTAAAACCTGAATACTACGACGAAGGCTTAGCCGCCCTTGAATCTATTATTCCTCAAACACTCAATGAGCCGGGCTGTCATGTCTTTACTCTCATGAAAAATAAGGAAGGTAATGGGACGCTTCACCTTTTCGAATGCTTTGAAGATGAACAAGCTTTGATGCTCCATTATGAGCAAGACTATACCAAAGCTGTTTTTGCTCAATATGAAGAGTGGTTAGAAAAACCCGTTGAAGTAACAAAGATGCTCGCATCCTCTTCGGTAACTTCGGCACAGTTTTAGTTCGCAAATAACTGCGCTATCTCCCCTGCTTACCTATGTAGGCTGTTAATAAAATCACTGATCGAAAAAACCGTTTGGCATTTGCATTTATTGCTAGTTGCCTTGTAACAGGAATGGCAGCAGGTACAGAGATGAGCCTCGCCAAGGAGAGTGTTGATATGGATTTGTACAAGAAAGATTTGAAAAATCTAAAAGCAGCACCCCTAAACGCGGAAGGTACGTCCTTAATAAATGGCATGCCCTCCGCTCTGGCTGAACACTTTATAAGTTGTCTTTATGGGAAAGTTCATGAATCCATAAACCTCTCGCCTAAGCATAAAGAATTGGTATTGATAGCTGGGTTGATCTCAATGAGTGCAACCAACCAATTAACGTTTCATATACCGGGTGCGTAAAACCTTGGAATCAACTCAAGAGCGATTATCTACATTATTATTTTAGTGGGAGCCTACTAAGGCTACCCATCTGTGGCAAACGCAACAAATGCGTTAAAGGAAGTACTCAATGAATGCAAATAACACGACGAAAAGCAATGCCAAGTAATTCAGAGAATGCGTATGAGAAACTGAGTAAGTCAACAACTGCCAAATAAATATTTTCAGGAGTTTAGCTATGCCAAATGTACTCATTATTGGAGCCGGAACAGGTTTAAGTGCTTCGTTAGCCAGATGCTTTAGAAAGGCGGGACACTCGGTTTCTCTTGCCGCGCGCAATACTATAAAACTCCAAGAGCTTGCCCATGAAACAGACGCATCATTATTCACCTGTGATGTGAGTGATAAAAGTGATGTACACGCTCT
The DNA here is from genome assembly GCF_001597735.1 of Neptuniibacter pectenicola. GTDB lineage: Bacteria > Pseudomonadota > Gammaproteobacteria > Pseudomonadales > Balneatricaceae > Neptuniibacter > Neptuniibacter pectenicola. The sequence continues at coordinate 33,169 of NZ_LUTS01000011.1, read as the reverse complement.
TTTTGAAGAATTAGATAACCACAATTTTACGCCCGATACCGTAATCTATAATGCGGGAGCATATACCAGAGGCCCTATTACCGAAATTGATACAGATATTACAAAAGAAACGTTAATGATTAATAGTTTTGGGGCCTTATTGGTAGCACAGCAAGCTGCCAAACGAATGCTTAAAAATAGACGAGGTGCGATGCTATTTACCGGTGCATCAGCAGGTGTTAAAGGTTTCTCTCAATCAGCCCCATTTGCGATGGGTAAATTTGCGCTTCGAGGGCTGTGTCAGAGTTTAGCAAGAGAACTCGCACCTCAAAACATACATGTAGCGCACTTTATCATTGACGGCCTTATTTACTCTGCTGACAGGGGGGCCCCTTATGATGACCCAACAATGACGTTAAACCCTGATGAAATTGCGAAAACTTATCTTTACGTGTCAGAGCAAGAGCGTAGCGCTTGGACTTGGGAGTTAGAGCTCCGTACTAATACCGAAAATTTCTAAGCTTTAGGCCACACGATGACGACCCACAAATTGCTTTTATTCAGCGTAATTACCACTTGTCTATTAATATCAAGCTGCTCATGAATTACACAGGATCATTATTTTTCAAATAATAACCTTTCATCTCCATGGAAAAATCCATTTAGGCATGGTGCCCCATCCAACAAAACAGCGGGTTACCCAGATGCATCATTAGCCATTTTAGATAAAGATGACGTTAAACTAGTTGTGGATGTTAGCTATCAAGAAGTGACATTTTCGGGACCCATGTTTCTGCCTATTTTCCCTCACCTTTTCTCTTCTGACTCAGACAACGAATTGATCGTTAGGGTTACGATTGATAGTGGCAATGAGCACGTCGTGTTGACCCCAACTAATTGGCAGCTAACTGATCTAAACAATGACTCTACCTACACCGTAATTGATAGCTATATCCCACCGCGCACCGTGGCTAAACAATTACTATGGGCAAGGTTTCCCGCATCAGGATCATCGCTACAGAGCATAAAGTTAGACTTCGGAAAAGCCACGAAGAATGAGCAATTTATAGATATTCCAAACTTAAGTTTAACTCGTGAGAAGGGTGATTGGCGCATCAATCATTTCTCATTTTAGATCCTCATGTAACGAACCATTAAACTGACTTAGTCGATGGCATTTCAAACGGAGCTTCAGCCAATTAATTTAGGTGTCCTTACACTCAAAATAGCCAGACTGAATCAAGTCATCTGTTTCACTGATTCCCGGAACGATTGTTGCCCAACCTTCAGTTACAGCGTTTCTGAAAATCGATACTTCTTGATGTTCCTCAGAATAAAACCATTGACTAGCCGCCGCGAAGTTCTTGAACTTGTAAATCACCATATTTGGCAAAGTACTTCCTTCAATGGTTTTTACTGGGCTGCCGACAATAACTTCTGCTTCTATTTCTCGTCAATAGGTTTAACAAGCTCAGTGAGCTGATCAATTTTGCGGCGATCAAGTATTTTATAATTAAAGATTACATATGCTGACAAAACTAGCTCCTATATCTTCTGCAAATTTTGATCGCAAGTGCGACACATTGAAGCAGGGAGGCCCTTATAGTCGCCTAAAACCAGCGTGAGACCACTACGCTGACATTTAAGCCTGTATGTCAATGCTGGGTTGCCTTGCCTTACCTTGCAATTCTATCAAAGAGCTTAATCCTCTTTCGTAATGTTCTAGCGCCTACACGTAGCGGAAAGCTTCTAACCGCTAGTATGCCGCGATGCTTGGAGCATCGTGGTTCGCTGGTTGCGCTTGATGTGAAAGATGGTGAGCTGTCTTTAATTGCTGCGCGATATCGGCGGGATGTGCTTGGCCATAAAGTCATCATTATCGATCCATGGGATTTAGCTTGCTCAAAGCTCGGCATGCCTCAATCAAGGTTTAACATTATGGATTGGCTTGATCCTGACAATGATGACTTTGTTGAGGATGCAATGACCATTGCAGATAGTCTTGTTACTGATCGAGGCGGCAAAGACCCGTTTTGGACGGATGAAGCTCGCGCGCTCGTTATGGGACTGATTCTCTATGTTACCGCCACGCCTCTGGTACTAATGCCGACCGCCAAGCGCTCACGCGACATTCCGCAAGTGAGAAGATTGTTAAGCCTGTCCTCTAACGATTTCATAAACCTTGTGAGCGGCGAATACGAAAAGGATGAAGAAGGCAATGCCGTGTTAATAAAGCTCGGCATGATGCAAAGCTCCAACGAATATGTTCGCTCTGCCGCAGCACGTATTCTGAATAAGGCATCCAAAGAATTTTCTGGAATTTTATCAACAGCGCAACAAAATACGCATTTCTTAGAAAGCCCGAAAATACAGCGCACCTTATCGGAATCAGACTTTACCTTTGAAGAGCTGGAAAATGGCAAAACAGATATCTTTGTCGTTTTACCTGCGGGGAGATTGTTCACCTACAACCGCTTTTTGCGCATGCTGCTAAGTTCTGCCATCACTTCAGTAACACGCTTTAAGACCAAGCCAAACCCTCCTGTGTACTTTCTTATGGAAGAAGCCGCTGCATTGGGGCGAATGGAAGTTATTGAAACCGCTTTTGGGTTAATGGCTGGATATGGCATGCAGCTTCATATGATCGTGCAGGACTTAAATCAGCTCGTCTCGCTTTATGGCGAGAGGTGGCAAACATTCATTGCCAATAGCGGCGTTATACAAATCTTCGGCACCCGTGATTTGATGACTTCAGAATACACATCTAGGCTGTGCGGCATAACAACGATTGAATCGTTAAGTGAATACAGCGCTGAGATGCGGGCGCGCCTTTTTAGTGATCCCAATTTTTTAAGCCGTGAGGATGCGCTCACATCGCGTTCGCTTATTACTCCTGACGAAGTAATGACGATGAGCCCAGTTGCCCAGATTCTTATCTTGTCTCATGCCAATCCAATCGCCTGTTTCAAAACCGCTTATTTTTTGGATCAGAGATATAGAAATAAAAATGGTTCGCCCATTTACGATATTCATCCAAACTTTGCTGACGACCCAATAAGCAGACCTGTTAATTTTACCAAACAGGGGCTCAACATTGCTGCGCCTCTCTCTTCGATATTTGATGGAGGGTGAGCACATGATATTCAGAGCATGGATTTCAATTATCGTAATGGCTGTATGCGTATGGAGCGTGTGGGTTGGGCTTGATGGAAAAATCCCTCCTTATGAATACGCGCCAGTTAGTTTTGTTTTCCATTGGGTAACACCATGGCTGTTATTAATTTTGGCTGCAAAGTCGTGGTATCGCATTTTCATCTGGGAACGCATGCTGCAAGCGAGGCAGTCGCCTCCAATTCTTAGTCGCGGCCTCTCAACACAGGCGCATAAGCAAACAAATACAGATTTATTGAAACTGACTTCACAGGCGCTATTTCTTTTCGCCTCAGCCGGTGTGTTAAATCACTTCTCAATTGATCATATCGAATGGTGGATCACATTGATCATTACCTGCTTTTACCTTCTTAAAAAATCATCAAGGGCGGGGTAATAAACATGATTAATTTATTGCCCATAAAAACAAAAAGTGAAAAAACGGCGGAAACATGTGGTTTACAGGGCGCCTGTTTACGATTTATTAACGATTTCAGGCGTATCATTGTAAGTATGAGAGATTGTCGGGACGCCAGAGCGTTCCATGCAACTCTCTTTTTTTGTGGTCAGGTGGGTGTATGTGCATGTTCCGCACCCAGAACGTGCCATCTCTCAGATATACGCGGCTGGCGCAAAGAATACGGCAGTGAGAGCAGTAATTCGCTTTCACTGCTTTTTTATGGGGGGATATATGAATAACCCCCTCATAAAACAGAATAAAAATGAGTCAAATGAGTCAAATGAGGCTCAGATTTGTTTGAAGACTCCGCTGAAAGCGAGTCATAATCGGGGTTCTGACGATGAAGCGATAATCGCTCTCGTGAAGTTTCTCGCAAGACGCGCCGCCGAAGAAGATTATGAATTTTACCGTAGCGCGCTTAGCAATCCCGATATAGAAGATGGTGGATAGGAATATGACGCAACGTGCTTGCATATATGCCCGATATAGCTCTGACCTTCAAAGTGACGCATCTATTGAAGATCAAATTCGCCTTTGCAGTGACAAAGCAAGCGCTGAAGGCTGGAAGCTTGGCAATTGTTATACGGATGCAGGAATTTCAGGGGCATCCCTCATGCGCCCTGGCATTCAATCTCTGCTCAGTGCCGCAATGAATGGTGAGTTTGACATACTCATTGCAGAAGCCTTGGATCGCCTCTCTCGCGATCAGGAGGATATCGCAGGCATTTTTAAACGCATGGAGTTTGCTGGCGTTAAAATCATCACCCTCTCAGAAGGCGAAATATCCACGCTTCACATAGGCCTGAAAGGCACTATGAACGCGATGTTCCTGAAGGACTTGGCCGATAAGACCCGCCGAGGGCTCCGTGGCCGTGTAGAAAAAGGCAAATCAGGTGGCGGTCTTGCCTATGGCTATCAGGTGGTAAAACAGTTCGACGTCAATGGTGAAGCCATCAAAGGGGATCGTGAGATTGATGAAGTGCAGGCCGATATCATCCGCCGCATCTTCCGAGAATATGGGCTTGAGAACAAATCGCCCAAAGCTATCGCCGCTCAGCTCAACGAGGAAGGCATACCTTGCCCATCTGGCAAAAGCTGGGGGCAATCCACTATTAACGGCAACCGCAAGCGCGGTACGGGCATTCTGAATAACGAACTGTATATCGGTCGCCTGATCTGGAACAGGCAGCGTTTTATCAAAGACCCTGCCACAGGAAAGCGTGTAACGCGCCTGAATGATCCGTCTGAATGGATTATCCAGGATGTGCCAGAGCAACGCATCGTTGATTCTGAGCTATGGGAAGCGGTTAAAGCGCGCCAGAAAACACTGGATCGTAAATCTTCCGCGCTTTGGCAAACGAACCGCCCCCAATATCTGCTATCAGGACTGACAAAATGTGGCGTTTGCGGTGGCGGGTATTCCAAGATCAACTCTACCCAATATGGCTGTTCTGCTGCCAAGAACAAAGGGGATAGCGTCTGCAACAATCGCCGCACCATCAAACGAGAAACGCTTGAGAGCTATGTTTTGGATGGGTTACAAGGCCACCTCATGCGTGAAGAGCTGGTCAATGTGTTCTGTAAAGAATACACCAACCATTTGAGCACCTTGCATGCGCAGGCCAATGCACAGCGCAAATCACTGGAATCTCAGCGTGACAGCCTTCTTAAAGAACGTGAGTGCCTGATACAGACCATCAAAGATGGCATTCCCGCCAGTATGATCAAAGACGATCTGGAGAGCGTTTCAGAGCGCATTGAGAAAGCGGAACAAGCTCTGACGGTGCAACCTGCACTCAAGCCTCTGATCCATCCGGCCATGGCCTCACGTTACCACCAAGCCATTAAAGACTTAAAGGCATCGTTGAATGCGGATGGTGCGCGCGCAGAAGCATCACAGCATTTAAGGGGGCTTATCGAGAAAGTGGTGCTAACGCCAGAAGAAGGCGATAAAGGCCTGCGTATTAATCTATACGGAGATTTAGCTGGAATCTTGAATATGTCTTTGGAGACTAAAGATATGAAAATCTTGGACAAGCTATGCTTGAGCGCATCGAATGATAATAAGGCTATCAATGGGGCTTTCGCCCACATAGATAGTATTGGTAGCGGGGGCTGGATTTGAACCAACGACCTTCGGGTTATGAGCCCGACGAGCTACCAAGCTGCTCCACCCCGCATCAATGTGGGGCGAATAATATAGACCAGATTAGACTTTAGCAAGCCCTATTTCACGCAAATGCAAAATAAATAAAATAGAGGGATATGATTGATTACTATCTGATCAGAACCCAACAAAATCGGTATTTTTTATATATTCCAGCCAATATCGACGGGTTCTACTGGCACCTGTTCAAAATATCGCTATTATTTAGCCCAATCTGTTTTGATGCAGTTTTGCATTGCAATAAATGCAACAGAGCAACCCATATATATCATTTTACGCGACACTTTAATTCTATTAGAGTAGCGCCATAATAAACCACTTGTCAGGTTAAGCCTGACGTAATTAATACGGAACTTGGAAATGTCTAACAACTATTTCAATACACTACCTTTACGTGAGCAGCTTGCACAGCTAGCTAAATGTCGTTTTATGTCTATGGACGAGTTCAGCGATGGTGTTGAAGCGCTTAAAGGCAAAAAAATAGTAGTGATCGGCTGTGGTGCACAGGGTCTTAACCAAGGTCTTAACTTACGTGACAGCGGCCTAGATGTTTCTTACACGCTTCGTGCAGCCGCAATTGCTGAAAAACGTCAGTCTTGGAAAAATGCAACTGAAAACGGTTTCGTTGTTGGTACTTACCAAGAACTTATCCCAACAGCTGATGTTGTGTTGAACCTTACACCTGATAAGCAGCACACGCCTGTTGTTAACGAAATCATGCCACTTATGAAAAAAGGCGCTTGCCTATCTTACTCTCACGGTTTCAATATCGTGGAAGAAGGCATGAAAATCCGCGAAGACCTAACAGTAATCATGGTTGCACCTAAGTGCCCAGGTTCTGAAGTTCGCGCTGAATACGTGCGTGGCTTTGGTGTTCCAACGCTTATCGCTGTTCACGAAGACAACGATCCTAAAGGCGAAGGTCTTGCACTTGCAAAAGCATACGCTGTAGGTACGGGCGGCCACAAAGCAGGCGTTCTAATGTCTTCTTTCATCGCTGAAGTTAAGTCTGACCTTATGGGTGAACAGACGATTCTTTGCGGTATGCTTCAGACAGGTTCCCTACTTTGCTTCGACAAAATGGTTGAAGAAGGTATTGATCCTGGTTACGCATCTAAGCTTATTCAGTATGGTTGGGAAACAATCACTGAAGCGCTTAAATACGGCGGCGTTACTAACATGCTAGACCGTCTTTCTAACCCAGCTAAAATCAAAGCATTTGATCTTGCTGAAGAGCTGAAAGAGATCATGCGCCCTCTTTACAACAAGCACCAAGATGACATCATCGACGGTACGTTCTCACGCGTTATGATGGAAGACTGGGCTAACGATGATAAAAACCTTCTAGGCTGGCGTGCAGAGACTGCCGAGACTGCTTTCGAGAAGACACCAGCAGGCGATGTTGAAATTTCTGAACAGGAATTCTTCGATAACGGCATCTTGATGGTTGCTATGGTTAAAGCCGGCGTTGAGCTTGCATTCGAAACAATGACAGCGGCTGGTATCATTGCTGAATCTGCTTACTACGAATCACTACACGAAACACCGCTTATCGCTAACACGATTGCACGTAAGAAGCTTTATGAGATGAACGCAACAATCTCTGATACAGCAGAATACGGTTGCTACCTATACAACCACGCATGCCTACCGCTATTGGCTGATTTCATGAAAGGCATTAAAACTGACGTTATCGGTAAAGGTCTAGATACAACAGACACCGGTGTAGATAACGCTCGCCTGATTGAAGTAAATGCTGCCCTACGCAGCCACCCAGTAGAAGCGATTGGTGCGGTTCTACGTGGCCATATGGCTGACATGAAGAAGATCGTATAATTATTTGATAATTATGCATTTTTCTTTATAGAAAAAATAAAAGTCAGGGCCTTTGGTCTTGGCTTTTTTTTCGCAAAAAAGTAAGTTATTCCGCATTTTTTTGACAAGGGAGCGGTAGAGTATTGACCCAAATACTCCCGTCACATACTGAAATGAATAGCATCAAAATAGAAAACTATACGGCAGTCTTTGGTGAGTCCTTCACCTTAAACAATATCAACTGGACACTTGAGCCAAACCAACACTGGGTTATCACAGGCGCTAATGGTTCTGGTAAATCTGCCCTATCCGCTATTTTGGCCGGCGCTGGCGAGCGTATCAGCGGCTCCATTTCAGGTCTTCCTAAACATATCGAAATTATCTCCTTCGAAGCCCAAGCCGAGCTGATTGAGCGTGAGTTAAAAAAAGACGATGCTGACATCATGGATGTGATCTCTGAAGGTACGCCCGTCAGAGAGATTCTTGAAGAAGGCAAAGCGATCTACCCTGAATTTGATAGCGCCTTACTTGATCAACTTGTGGCTATGTTCAAACTTGAACCTATGCTTGATCGCAGCTTTAGAAAGCTATCAACAGGCGAGACGCGCAAGATCATGCTGATTCGGGCATTAGCCAATAATCCTGACCTTATTATTCTTGATGAACCTTTTGACGGGCTCGATGCGGCGTCCATGCAACTCCTGCAAGACTTACTAAAAAGCAAAATAGACGCCATGGCAATGGTGCTCGTGCTCAATCGCTTTGACGAGATTCCCGACTTTATTACCCATATCGCCTACACCGACCAAGGCAAGCTTCAACACAGCGTTGATATCAATAACAAACAGGCCTATGACGACCTCTATCAACTGCTTCATCTAAAAACAACAGAACTCTCGGTGCCTGCGACAGATCTTTCTGACCGCCCGCCTGCGCTCAACCCCAACGATCCACTTGTGCGCCTAACAAACATTAAAGTCGCTTACGGCGATGCCACCATTATCGACGGTCTCGATTGGACGATTGAACCGGGTCAGCATTGGCAATTGAGCGGGCCAAATGGCAGCGGCAAAACCTGTTTACTTAACCTAATTACCGGTGATCACCCCCAGTGCTATACCAACAATATTTTTGTGTTTGGTATGCAGCGAGGAAACGGTGAAACGATTTGGCAGATCAAACAATATATTGGCTATGTATCCACCGCTTTACAGTGGGAATACCGGGTCAGTATCAGCCTGCGTAACGTGATCTTATCCGGCTTCCATGACAGCATTGGAGTCTACACAAAAAGCACAGACAAGCAGAAAGCGGTTGCAGACCAGTGGTTAGCGCTACTCGGCATGAAAGACCGGGCTAATGAGCCTTACAACCAGCTTTCGTTTGGTGATCAACGCTTACTGCTAATTGCCCGGGCCATGGTCAAACACCCGACGCTGTTAATTTTAGATGAGCCATGTTTAGGCTTAGATGATATCAACCGCCAGCTTGTTTTAGCGTTGATTGAAAAAATATGTACCAGTGGCGATACCACCGTACTTTATGTCAATCACCATGCAGAAGATCAAATCAGCGGCATCAGCCAGTTTAAACAACTCGAAAAGCTCGATGCACAATCATCATAACGCGCTAGGAGCACGGACGGTTCTTAACAAACAACACCGATGAACAAATATTGAACTTTTTGTCCCTTACCACATCATAGTCATTAACAGATTGTGGAGATTAAGTGATGTGCAGTTCACCTAAAACAAATCATAGAACCGTGAGTCGGTCAGGTAATTCAAGCTTACACCTTAGCAGTGAACAGTATGCCTCGTATGCAAAAGTGGCGAATGCTGCACTTGAACGCAGAGAGCAATTAAAGGCGGAAAAAAACGCCCGTGCTCAGAAACAACCCTAATCAACACCGGTTAAAAAACCGCAAACGAGTTGGTTGCTTCAAGTACTAACGTTCGACTTAAAAATGCTCTTTAGGTCACCGAGATCCGACAATTAAACCCCATGAAATAAGACTGATCAGGTGCTAAAGTCTGTAAATTATCAAGCAGATGCGCACTCTCTAAGCACAACATCTTATGGAAGTCTTGATCAGCAAAGTGACTTAACCGTATAGACTTATCAACCCAAGGGTTCCACGCGACAAGATCCGGTGCATGGCTATGAGTGACTTTAATTTGCCGTGCAAAACCGGGGTCATTTATCTGTATTGGGCCCGTGACATTTCGATAAATTCGATCCACTTCAGCAGCAACACGTAAAGGATCACTTGAACAGCTACGGCTCCACCCCTCCAGCGTATCTATATATTCCACACCCTCGAGCCCTAAAACCTCAACCGCTTCAACCTCCGCAACATTAAAATAACTGTGTAGCGCAGAAGTAAATGAGAAAGGCTGATCCCCCACATTATGCACCTCAAACTGAAGCGACAGCGATGATCCCACAGTAACCACCAACCTAAGTGCTGCAGAAAACGGCCACAGTTCAGAGGGCGTTACATCAAGCTCAAGTGTAATTTGAGTTGTTTCACTATCAATTAACTCAACATTAGCTAACCGCCACATCTGCTCACGGACAAATCCATGGGCTGGCGGGTTATCTGCTGATACTTGGCACTTAACCGAATCTGGGTTTTTATCAATATCACCAAACCACGGCCAACAAACAGGAATACCGCCACGCAGCGCCTTTCCTCGCTGGTAATCACACTGCTCGCTTAACCACAGTAAAGAAGGCTCCCCCACACGCTTGTACTCTGCAACCTGCGCGCCCTGAAGAAAAACAGTGGCTGACGCGGCATCATTCTTCACCGAAACAGCAATCAGCTGTTTGTAAATCTCAATAGTGACCCCTTTCAGAGCACCATACTCGGCATATAATGCCTGAACGCTTTCAGCCAAATTCATATTACTACCCACATTACTCTAAGCCCGCAATTTTACTCTTGAGGTCGATGAAGATTAACCCCCTATCCGGTTAATTAACATGATTGTTATAGATCCCCCAGCACCCTGCGGCAAAAACAAAACTGGCGAGCCTTGAAAATTGAATCTATGCTTAGTGGCACGCTTAAACTGATAGTGAACATATGCGACCAAATCCCTTTGTACTGCCCATTGCTAAAATCCTTAGACGTCGCACTCAACCGCTCAGTGAATACGACCTATTCCAGCTATTAGACTTTGATGATAACGAACTAAAACTCCCCACCGATCCATCTAACGATTTAGTTTTATTTCGTAAGCATTTCCTCGTTATGAACGCCCTTTACCAACTCCAGCCTATTTTTTGGGATGAAGGTTATTATCTATCGATCTCTGCTTTATCTATCGAACGTACCGCACTGAAAAGCGGAACCGATACGTCGATTATGCACTCAGCAGGTGATGATGAAATTCGCGCCTACTACCTTAATTGGGACGAGTTTATAAAAAGCGACCAAGACAGCGTAGAAACCCTATTAGACAGTTTTTGGCAGCGCTACTACACCCTTGATGAAGCAGAAAACGCGCTCGCAGTATTAGGCATGGAGTTAGAAGCCGACTGGGACAGCATTAAGCTCAAATATAAAACACTGATATCAACCCACCACCCAGACAAAGGTGGCGACCCTGACCAGTTCATTAAAATCAGAGAGGCCTACGAAGTGCTTTCCGGTATAAGACATTAGTCGCTTTATAGCCGTTTTAAGCCTCACAAGCACAACTGTACAGTTACCCTTAAGTTTCACGCTCTAGAATACCCTACATCACACTTGTAAACCCTATCCAGGAGGAACCATGGTTATCACAAGTAAAGGTATAATCAAGCTCAGCGTCATCTCTAGTGCTATTTTGTTAGCTGCATGTAGCGGAACCACCCCACAAGTTCAATCTTCTCCATTCTCAGCAGCAGAATTAGAACAGAGAAACAAAGAACTTGTTGAACGCGAAAAAGCCGTAGCGAAACGTGAAGCTGAAAACCAGCAAGCGCCAGACGGTTCCGAACTACTTCCCCCTAATGCTAAACCCGGTGAATGTTATGCCCGCGTTTGGGTAGAACCAACATACCAAAACTATACTGAAACACTGCTTGTTAAAGACGCAAGCGAACAGGTTTACATCACACCGGCATCGTATAAAAAGGTGACAGAGCAAGTTCTTGTTCAACCGGCAAGCTATAAGATGGTTGCTGTGCCTGCACAATACGAAACCGTTACCGAGCAAAAGCTGGTTAAAGAAGCCAGCACTCAATGGTTGATCGACCTACAGAAAGGCAGCGCGCCCGCCAGTAAAGATCTTCTTAATGCAGCAAGCGAACATGGTATTGACCTAGCAGCAGCACAGCCGGGCATGTGTTTCCATGAGCATTTCCTTCCTGCAAAATTTGAGCAAGTTAATGAACCGGTTCTTATCCAAGAAGAGTATGAAGTGGTCACCACTCAACCTGCCGAGTTCCGCTGGGTTGAAAAAACCGTACTGGTGAAAGAAGCCAGCACACGTATTGAAGAGATCCCTGCTCAATACTCAACAGTGACAGAACAAGTAGTTGATGTACCTGCCCACACGATTTGGAAAAAAGGCACAGGCCCAATCCAAAAAATCGATGCGGCCACAGGCGAGATCATGTGTCTAGTTGAAGTACCTGACACGTTCAAAACGGTCACTAAACGCGTTCTATCTTCACCGGCGGCAACTCGCACGGTTGAGATCCCTGCTGTTTATGAAACCGTTCGGGTACAAGAACTTGTCTCTGAAGCAAAAGAGATGCGTAAAACAGTCCCAGCTAAATACAAAGATGTGCCTGTCACTAAAAAAGTCAGCGATGTTGCATTTGTATGGCATGAAGTACACAACCATGAACACCCTAAAGCAACACGTACAGGCAATAAGATCTGTTTAACTGAGCAACCTGCCCAGTATAAAACGATCAAACGTACTTTAGTGGCAACGCCAGCAACGACTCAGAAAGTTGAGATCCCTGCGAAATACGAAACGGTTACCGTGACAAAACTGGCTTCGGCAGCAAGTGAAAGCCGTACCGAAATCCCAGCAGAGTACGAAACCGTTTCATTAAGCAAAATAGATCAAGATGGCTATATGGAATGGCGCTCGATTCTTTGTGAAACAAACATGACGCGTACAACCATCATGGATATTCAGCGTGCATTGGCTGCCAAAGGCTATAACCCAGGTAAGATCGATGGGGTTGTCGGACGTGAAACGATGAATGCGGTTAATGATTTCCAGCGTGACAATCAGTTACCAACGGATAAATACATTAATATCAAAACAGTAAAAGCGCTTAACGTTTCGATCTAAGAAACCTAAGCCCTCCTTAGCTGGAACCAAAGCGTCTACAAGCGATTAGCTGTCATCTTGTAGGCGCTTTTTCTGTAATAGCCAAACCCACTTAACGCTTACCTAACGCCCTTTTTTTAGCTCTACGCTTCTGCGCCGTTTTTGAGTTTTTACGTCCCGCTTCTATCACTCGGGTAAGGTCAGGCTCAAACCCCTCTAACCATTGCTGCGGCAAACGCGTATCCAGCAGCACCTCAATCTCTTCTAGCAGGTAGTTTTCTTCCTCTATGAGCAACGTAACGGCTTTACCTTGATGCCCTGCTCGCCCCGTTCGACCAATACGGTGTACATAATCCTCGGGCTTATAAGGCACCTCAAAATTAATCACCGCTTCTAACTGCTGTATATCGATGCCCCGAGCAGCCACATCGGTTGCAACCAATACATTGACCGCTCCCTGTTTAAACTCTTCCAACGCTTGCTCACGACTGGTTTGGGGGCGGTCCGCATGTATCGCCTCAGCTCGCAGCCCGGTAAGCGATAACGCCGCGGCAATTTGATCAGCGCCCAGCTTCGTTCGACTGAAGATCAAAACCTGCTGCCAGCCCTCTTTGCCAATAAGGTGAGACACCAACGCCACTTTACGTTCAGGATCACAGTTATAAACAACCTGCGCCACATCCAGCGACGTACTATTACGCTGATCAACCTCAATCAACTCAGGCTTACTTAATAAGTGTTTACTAAATTTATAGATATTGTCATTCAAGGTTGCGGAGAACAGTAAGGTTTGTCGGGTTTTAACCTCAGGCGTAGATTTAGGCAGCTTGCTCATCACAGCCCTAATCTCATCTTTAAACCCCATATCCAGCATCCGATCCGCTTCATCAAACACTAATACGTCAATACTGGACAGATTAACTGCACGCTTTTTACTAAGGTCAAGTAAGCGCCCAGGTGTCGCAACAAGCAGGTCAATTCCCTTATTAATCTGATCGATTTGCGGTTTTATACCCACACCGCCGTATACCACAGCGGACCTGAAATCACTGCCTTTCGCATAGGTTTTAAAGCTATCATTCACCTGTTGCGCCAGTTCCCGCGTCGGCACCAACACCAGTGTCGTTAACCGTTTCTTCGTTTCACCGGCCGCCACCCCATGATGACTCATGATTTTATGTAACAACGGCAAAGCAAACGCAGCGGTTTTACCGGTCCCCGTTCTTGCTCCAGCCAACAGGTCGCAGCCTGACATAATGACAGGAATCGCTGCTGATTGAATCGGCGTTGGCGCGCTATAGCCAGCCCTCTCAACCCCTTCGACAATTAATGGATTAAGATTAAATCCTGTAAAATTCACTCAATTACCATCCACCGGTTAGGTTTATTAACTACCCAAGATCTTCATAGGTAGTGCAAGGGCTTGATTATCGCCCTGCGCCAACACCCATATCACTGCGCATAAGCTGCCGACCGTACCAAAATACCAGAGAGCCGACACCAGCTGACCATAACGATCAAGCGGCAGCAGATCACTCACATGACGCCCTCGCCACTCAAAGACAATCTCAAGACTTCCGATCGCCAGCAAAAAGCCCAGCAAGGTCAAATTAAAATAGTAGCTCAGCACCACACCAGTAACAGCACCGAGCACACAACACACTAGGCCAATGACTGAATTCACAGAAAAGGCGATGCTCTTTAAAATGTGCCCGCCATCAAGGGGTAAAACAGGCAAAAGATTAAATAAGTTTAATAGCGCATTAAAGGCGGCCAACCCCGCAAAAAGCTCTATATCAGTCAGCCAATAAACGACGAGACAAGCACAGGAGAGTAACAGCCCGAAAAAAGGCCCCATAATTGAGATATAGACATCCTGCCAACGGGTATTAATACGGTCATCTGACAGGGCTAAGCCCCCTACAAACGGAATCAAATAGATCCCTTTTGTTTTCAAACCAAAACGCTTCATCGCACGAATATGCCCATACTCGTGGAACACTAAACAAAGTATCAGGGCGATCGCAAACTGTATCGAAAACAACCAGGTATATGCCGCCAAACTCCCTGCGGCAAAAAGCACCTTTAACACTTTAGCGCTTTTAAATAACTTTAATGCTAACGAGCCAAGGCCCAATAAACTCAACTTATTCGGCCGTTTAGGACGATGCTCAATCACCTGAGTTTCTATATCTTTCTCGCCCAACTGACCCTGACCAATCAGCTCTTCGCTTTCACCATCATTCACCAACAATGAATAGCCCAATGAAAACGGCTGCCACACCAATTCAAGTGTTAGCTCGCAATTAAGCACCCGCTCCCCAGCGGTTAGCTGAAAACAATGAACAGCGCTAGTAGAGGGATCCGCCTTAGCATCATGTTGAGACACCAACTGATTATCCCAGTACAATGCTTGCCAACCGGCCATCGATCCTTCTAAACGAAGCTCACGGCCCAAACAATCGATCTTGAGTAACTGCAAAGAAATGCTCGCTGTAACCTAATAAATAAGCGGGCATTATGTAGTATCTAGAACAAGCAAGAAAGCGCTTCAGCCTAAGTCGCCATCTAAAAAAGCCTAAGTGAATACCGTGACAAGCGAAAAACAAAAAATGCTCTCTGGTTTACCGTTTAATGCGCTGGACCCTGAACTCATCAACGAACGTAAACGCGCTAAAGCGCTATGCTTTGAATACAATCAACTGCACCCAGATCAAAAAGGTTTACGCCAACAGAAGCTAAGCAAGCTATTAGGCCGCGCAATCAAACCAACCCTTGAGCCTAATTTTCAGTGTGATTACGGTTACAACATAAGCTTAGGCCGCAACGTCTACATGAACCACAACTGCACTATATTAGATGCCGCCCCAGTTACCTTGGGTGATAACGTCATGATTGGCCCTAACGTCACTCTCAGCACAACCACACACCCACTACAGGCCTCACAACGAAAAGATGGCATCACTCAAGCAAAGGCAATTACGATTGCCGATGATGTATGGATCGGTATGGGGGTTAGCATCTTACCGGGGGTTAGCGTTGGTACAGGCGCCGTGATTGCTGCCGGTTCCGTTGTAACTAAAGATATACCTGAACACGTTGTCGTCGCTGGTGTCCCCGCCTCTTTGGTTAAGCAAATAACCGAACTAAATTAGTCTAAAAATCTTAACCACCCTCTATTTATTCATCTCACAGAGGCGTACTATCAAGCGTGCACCAATAGTGCTCATTAACGTAAAACTACTAGGAAATATCATGAAAAAACAAAAGCATACTGACCCCTATGCGTCAGGCTCAAAGGTACGCTCTTTAGATACCGGGCGAGGTACGATTCGAGATAATCACTTAGCCGCCTTAGTCACCTCACCGATCTTTAAACTACAGGTCGTTAACGCTAAAAAAGGCAAAGGCGCTTACCTTAGAAAAGGCAAACATAAAGGGCAGGAGCCCTATTTAATAGCGGTCTAGCGCGAGATCATCTCTCCGTAGGCGTTATTGAAATAGGGCTTTTGCTCCCGAACAAACCAATAAACATCAGCACATATAACACACCCATCCATTGTTACTCATGAACAGGAATAACCAGACAAAATGCAGCAGCACCCATAAAGCACCATGATGGTGCGCATTTGCTACAATCCAAAAATCATTCGCACTATTATCGTGCATCGTATTTTTAAATAATAATGTATAAGTTCTGACTAACTTCTTATTTTTGATATAAAACAATGGGTTATTAGACAAAATTAACAGTTTAAAACTATTGGTCTTAAATTTGCTTTATTAAAGATCATTAAGCACCGCTACGTCCGCTTATCTCTTAGCAGCCTGTTGCGGTCATAAAACGTATTGAATAACTTTTTGGGGTAAAACAATGAGTGGTAACGCATCAAGATTATCATCTATTCGTGCAATTAGTAGCGGCAAACCTATCGATGTAGCGATGCCAAAGCCACTAAGCAAAATTTGGGCTAGCGATGTATTCAACCTAGCTAAAATGGAAGAGGCACTATCAAAAAACGCATTTAAAGCGATGAAGAAAACCGTTCAAACGGGCTCTCCGCTAGATGCTGCTACCGCTGATGTTGTTGCCGCTGCGATGAAAGATTGGGCTATGTCTAAAGGCGCTAAGTTCTTCTCTCATATTTTTTACCCCATGACCAACGCAACCGCAGAAAAGCACGACGGCTTTATCGTGACTAATGCCGAAGGCAATGCGATTACCGAGTTTACCGGCAGCCTGCTCATTAAAGGTGAGCCTGATGGTTCTTCCTTCCCTAACGGTAGCTTACGTATCACCAATGCTGCCCGCGGGTATACCGCATGGGATCCAACCAGCCCTGCTTACATCATGAACACGCCTAACGGCGCGACATTAATGATACCTAGTGTCTTTATGTCATGGACCGGTGAAGCTTTAGATAAGAAAATCCCTCTGTTACGCTCAAATGCGGCAATGGATAAAGCGGCTAAAAAAGTGCTTTCACTTATGGGTGAAAAAAATGTCGCAACATTAAATTCTAGTTGTGGCGCCGAGCAAGAGTACTTCTTAGTTGATGAGAACTTTGCCAACAGCCGCCCTGACCTATTACTTGCGGGACGCACACTGTTCGGTGCATCGCCCGCTAAAGGTCAGCAGTTTGATGACCATTACTTCGGTGCGATCCCTGAACGTGTTCAAGTATTCATGCAAGACTTTGAAGACCAGCTCTTTAGACTCGGCATTCCAGCAAAAACACACCATAACGAAGTTGCACCCGGTCAGTTTGAAATAGCGCCTTATTTTGAAGCCGCCAACGTAGCCGCTGACCACCAGCAACTACTGATGACCATCATCAAAAATACCGCGAAAAAGCATGGCTTCCTTGCACTACTGCACGAAAAACCTTTTGCTGGTATTAATGGCTCGGGGAAACACGTCAACTGGTCTGTAGGTAACTCAACACAAGGTAATCTACTTGACCCAGGCCACACCCCTGAAGAAAATCTAAACTTCCTTCTTTTCTGTGGCGCGGTTATTCGTGGTGTGCATCTATTTGGTCCGCTACTACGTGCTGTTATTGCAACAGCGTCTAACGATCACCGTCTTGGCGCAAATGAAGCACCGCCTGCCATTCTATCGGTCTACTTAGGCGATCAGCTGGAAAAAGTCTTTAAAGACATTCAAGCTGGCGACCTTCAACCCTCCGTTTGCGGTGGTGAGATGGACCTAGGCTTGTCACAGATTCTTTCGTTTACCCGTGATCCTGGCGACCGAAACCGTACCTCACCGTTTGCCTTCACAGGCAACCGCTTTGAGTTTAGGGCGGTTGGTTCGTCACAGTCAGTTTCAGGCCCACTTGTTGCTATGAACACAATGCTTGCGGATTCCCTCGATTGGGTTGCTGGTAAGCTTGAAGCGGCACTGGATTCAGGTTTGGATCAAGCATCCGCTGTACTGTCTGTACTAAAAGACCTGATGGATGAGCACAGCAATGTTATCTTTGGTGGTGACGGCTACTCTGACGAATGGCACAAAATAGCCGTTGAAGAACGAGGGCTAAAAAACATCCCAACAACCGCTGATGCCCTACCCGCTTTCCAAGACCCAGCGATTATCGCTCTTTTTGAGAAAACAGGCGTTCTCTCACCGGTTGAGTTAGCAAGCCGCTACGAAGTCTATTCAGAGCAATATATTTTATCGATCGAAGTTGAAGCGAAGCTTGTCATCGATATGGCAACGACCTCCATCTACCCAGCAGCAGCGACGTACCTTTCAGAGCTAACGTCTGCTATTGCATCCGCGTCTAGCGTGGGTGTATCCCTCGATAACAGCCTTGCTCAAAAAGTGGCAACGACTGCCGATGCGATGATGGCCGATGTTACAGCACTCTCCGCTGCGATTGCTCAGCACGACTTCCCAACAGTAGAAGACCATATGAAGTTCTGTGCTAACGAAATACGCACGCTTATGGACAGTGTAAGAACCCATGCGGACCTACTAGAAACAATGGTTGCAGATAACGTTTGGCCTTTACCGAAATATTCGGAAATGCTATTTATTAAATAATCTGTTTGCTAAAGCAGTTATAACAAGGCCGCATTGATGCGGCCTTTTTTATTGCTCTAACAAAAAGCTCTCACGCCGTGCCTATGACCATAAGGCAACACATACACGCCTTAATGCCATTGCCCTAGCGTAGACTCTGCGTACAGGTTTACTCCGCTTTTGCGTTGGCGATGCCAAACGGGATATGGACCATAGGGATATCCCCCGCTTCCGACGCTAAATGGCTACGCTGATCATCAAAAAACATATGGGGTTTTAAGCGCGATAGAATCCGCTCCTTCGACATTCCCCCTAAGAAAAAAACCTCATTTGCACTCACGCCCCAATCTTCCAAGGTTGTTATCACCCGTTCATGGGCTGGAGCGCTGCGCGCCGTAACAATGGCGGTCGTTAGGATGCGTTGATACTCTCGATCTCGCTCCATCTCTTTATCTTCCAACGCCTGCAAAAAAGATAACTTTTTAAACAGATCAGCCAAAGGCCCCGGCTGGTGTGGAATATCGGACTTTTCAACTTCGTAGCTGTAAAACCCGGGTAAGTCACCGCCTTTAAAGACCGCTTCCGCTTCATCATCGGCAATCACCCCATCAAAGTCGAATGCGATGCGAAGCTCTGCATGGTCATCATCCTTAATCCGTTTACTAGGCAAAACCACCCCACCGGGATAGCCCGAATCGATCGCGTTTTGCACATCTTCCGCATTGGCCGATAAGAAGAGCGATGCATTAAAAGCAGGGATATATTCGTAAGGGGATTTACCCTCCATAAACGCCGCGCGGGATATATCGAGTCCGTAATGCTGAATAGAGCGGAAAACCCGTTTTCCGGTGGCGGCAGAGTTTCTCGATAACAAAACCACTTCAACGGGCTCTTTATCGGGAAAACGCTGATTAATCTGTAAAAACCGTTTAATAAATGGAAACGCTACACCCTTTTCGAGCACTTTATCGAGGTTTCTTTTTTGGAACTCTTTATAGGCCTTAGGCCCTTGCTCAACAAAGACCGCATGGGATTCGGACAGATCAAATAAGGCGCTGGAAGAGACCGCAACCACCAGCTTCTTTTCTATAGGGTATGACATATCACTCCTTTTATAATAAATCCTAGCGCCACATCACCGTCTTCAACCCGCCACAAAAGCACAGATTAAGGCGTCAGTATGCGAAAGCGTGTCCCCCAGATATCGCAGATCTCTTGTAGCTCATTCATAGCCGACACTGAAGCCACGTTACCCTGAACACTGCTCGCCACAACAGGCTCCAAAAGCGTCACCTGCAAACATGACTCATGGATCGCAACATGCTTATAGTTCGGCAGCCCCTGTATACGCAAGAAAAAGATGTTTTCATCCTCTTCGCATTTAAAAACCGGCGCGCTTATCTCAATCAGCATCAAAACAACCTAGGTTTCATTCGTAACAACAAAGCACAAGGAGACTAAAAGATTATCACCTTTAAGACTCACCACATATCTATCATCTAGCCCATTATTTCGCGAGCACCTCTGCGACCCTCGCTTTAAGCTTAGGTAACAGGTCTACCTCAAACCACGGGTTATTCAACAACCAACGATTATTACGCGGGCTGGGATGCGGCAGGGGTACGACTGTGGGCCAGCAATCCTCCCATGCTTGCACATGCGCAGTGACAGAACGGCGCTCTGACGGAAAGTGGTACGCCATCGCATACTGACCAATCACAATCGTTAGCTCCACCTTCTTTAAGCAACCCAGTAATCGCTCTCGCCACGCTAATGCACATTCAGGGCGTGGCGGTAAATCGCCCGAGAGGCCTTTCCCAGGGTAACAAAACCCCATGGGCAAAATAGCAAATTTCTTTGGATCATAAAACGCGTCACGCGAACCCCCTAACCAAGCCCGTAAGCGGTTACCGCTCGCATCATCAAATGGTATCCCTGATGCGTGTGCTCGCTTTCCCGGCGCCTGCCCTACAATCAATATACGCGACTCAGGATCTAGCTGAAGCACTGGGCGCGGCTCTAAAGGAAGGCTCTCACGACAACGTTCACACGCGCGCACCTCCGCCAATAATGATTCAAATCCTTTCACGACACCCTCTTTTACAGTCAATACCGCCGATAAATAAAGGCAGATACACTATAATACCCCACCTCAAGACCGCCCCATTCCCCCCCCTTACTAATAGGGGTATTAGGTCATCATTGAAGCCGACAATACTCATATTAAAACAAATAAAGATTACTGCTTGTTAATCAACCAACCTAAATAGGCATAATCATCATTTATCGCGTACGAGCAGAGCTATGATCAATCAGCTACAGGAAAAATACCAACTATCGTTATTGTTGCTACTCGGCTCCGTAGCCATGTTCGGTATTTTACCCTTTGTCGCTATACGTTACGCCGAAGGCAACACCTCAGCAGTAATCATAGATATAATGCTGATACTAGGCATCGTCGCCTTAGTCGGGTACGCCTATTACTCCAAAAGAATACGCCTGATCAGCGCAGTTACCGCGTTATTTATTAACGTTGGGGTCGTTATCGTTGTCATTGCGAACGGGTTCGAGAGCTTTTTCTGGGTCTATCCCGTTTTTGCCAGCACCTTTATTCTCATCAAGCCGATTGAGGCCCTCTGTCTGAACATCATTGCGGGCGTTTCGCTAATCGTTTTATCCGACATTTTTAACACCGTCTCGCTCGCCTCCTATGTGATAACAATCACAATGCTATCAATGAGTACCTTTGTTTATGCCAGCCACAGCGCAAAACAGTTCCGCTTACTAGAAACCCTCAATACCGTTGACCCCTTAACCGGTGCATTTAACCGCCGCGCCATGAATACCGATATTCAAGCAGCCCTCGCCAACGCCAAGCGGAACGGCACTCAACCGCTTTTAGCCATTTTAGATTTAGACTACTTTAAAAAAGTAAACGACCAATATGGCCACGGTGTGGGTGACCAAGTCCTCAAAGACTTCGTTGCGATTACCACCTCACATATCCGTAACTATGATCGACTGTACCGGTTTGGTGGAGAAGAATTTGTCCTGTTAATCCCTTGGATTAGTGATGACCAACATACGAGCTTTATTGAAAATCTAAGAACCGCCATCAAAAAGGAGTTAACAACACCGGATGGCAAAGGCATCACCGTATCCTTTGGTGTTACGCCTTGGCAACCAAAGGCCACTATAGACACATGGCTCCAGCGTGCAGATGAAGCACTCTATCAAGCTAAAGAGCAAGGCCGAGACTGTGCGGTGTTCAGCAACAAAGAGCGCTAAGGAGGCCTTAGGTAGCCCATATATAGCCCATATATAGCCCCTATGTAGTCCTTATGTCTATAAACACTCTAATCTACTGTGATTATTCAGCACGCTAAAAAAAAGGCCTCGCGAACGAGACCCTCTACCTATCTTACTCTGTGTAATGTAATGAAGCGCCGATCAAAACAGCCTCTTCAGTACACTCAATACCTAAAAACCCTAACCCTATTTAATTAACCGAATCGCAAAAGGCACACGAAAACGATTACCTTTTGAGGTTGAAACCGCGCCCATAATACAAAAAACAAGATGGCATAGACCAATAACAGGAAACAGCACGACACCGATAGCAATAAAGCTCAAAATAAACGCCGCGGCATAGGCAATCATGACCGTTATCGACCAGTTTAATGACTCTTTAGACTGATCCTGAACATAGGCATCATCCGTTTTTATCACATACAGAATCAAACCGGGGATAAACCCCAAAAAGAATGTTCCAATCCATGACAGTAACGCCATATTTTTTGAATCTTGCGTTACTTCGTTTAGGTCGGGCATAAGCTCATTACTCATTACAACGCCTCAGTTATTAAGATTTTACGCTGATCAATAGGCCGTCATCACACTACCCCTGAGACGACCCTGCTACCAACGATAATACTATAATCTATTTAACCCTTACACGCCCAGAATAACACCCTGCCATTTTAGCTTGGGACAGGCACCCTTCATTCCCTTCATTTTCTTAATTCACCCCAAAACAAAACGGTGCCTGTCCCTCTTTTTACCTAACTAACCTTAGCCCCTTGGCTAAAGGGTCGACTCAGCCCCTTTTGCAGGGCCTACCAGCTTACATAAGCTATAAACCACAAAGCCTGTCAGTATGCCCGGCGCAACACTATACATCGCGCCTCCCCACCCCATCTGCTGCCATAAAAGAAAGACTCCAACGCCCGCAATAACCATGCTAATGGATACCGGCTGTGGGATACGCTTGCCAAAGGCCTGTAACACGACCAGCGGCGCAAAAGCTGAGCCGAGCAAACCCCACGCATCAAGCACGAGAGAAAAGACCGACTCTGCACCGGTTAACGCAATAATCACAGCGACCGTAATGACACCTGCTGTAGTCAGCTTAGCGGCCCAGAGTGAATGTATCTTCCCCGGTAGCCGTACAAAGTCACGGGTAACCGCAGCGGAACATGAAAGCACAAGAGAATCAGCCGTAGACAAGGTCGCAGCAAACAGCGCAGCAAGCACCATACCCGCCAATACATCAGGTAGAACCAACTGCGCCATCGTCGGCAAAGCAAGCTCAGAATCAAAGTTAGCACTCTCAGGAAAGGTAATACGGCTTAACAAACCAACCATAATAGTGGCCCCGTAAAATAGCGTGAACCAGCCATAGTAGTAAAAGCGCATGCGCTTAATCTCCGACTCACCCTTTAAGCTGATAAAACGAACCACAACATGGGGCTGACCAATCACCGCAAATCCACCAAAAACCCAGCCGGCAATAAACAGTACGATGCCAATCCAGTCTTTATCGGGAAACCATCCCAGAAAATCCACATTAACCCGGTCCATTTTATCCAAGGCCAATGTCCACCCTCCTGCCAACTCAATGCCCCCAGCAATCAACATAGTCATGCCCACTAACATAACAATGGACTGAGCAGCGTCCGTCCAGATCGAGGCGCGCAAACCTCCTGCGGCGCTATATAACAAGACAATACCCGCGCTGATTAAGATACCCCACGTCGGGTCCCACTCCAGCAATACCGATGTCGCTTTACTGCCGGCCTTAAACTGGGCAGCCGCATAGAGCGTAAGAAAGAAAAGCGTCAGCACACCCACCAAACGGCGTAACCCATGATTCTCACCCCCATGCCAATGTGCCAACAGCTCACCATAGGAATGTACATTGTTTGCGCGTGAAGCCGCGTGCAGGGGTTTCAACGTTAACAGTGAGGCCATCAAGTCACCGGCGATCCAGCCCAGCATCAACCAGATAGAAGACAACCCTGTCGCATAAGTCAGCCCAATCATGCCGATAAACATAAAACCGCTGTTGTTTGTTGCCACCGCAGAAAGCCCCGCAAGCCAAGCGGGTATAGATTTACCGGCAACAAGATAATCTTCCGTTGTTTTTCGGCTTTTGAGCATAGAAGAGAGCCCAATCGCTAGAAATAAAAGTAATGAACAGAGGAAGCTGATTTCAATCATGAATCCCCTCCTCTATGGGCCGATGCTTTATATTTTTTACGCACAGGAGGGTTATGAAAAGCGAAATTATCAGTCAGGCGGGTTAAAGTCATTTTCATATAGGTATCCTCCGTAGATGCGTTTTCAGACATCAACGGTACAGCACCCTAGAATAAATGCCCAATGTCTAAGTGATATGTTGCAACTTCGGCGCTATTAGAAAGGGCTTTTTAGGAGGAGCTTAGAACATATCTCGCAATAGAATGGTTCCGTTTATTACCCCAAACAAGGAACGGACATCTACCTTCTTTATTCGCTCACGGGGTGAGCGCCTACAGGCGATTTTTGCTGTGCGTACTGCTGAGTTAAAAGCGCATCGCCCCCGCTGATTTAACCTCACATAGCTTATGTAAAAAGAAAAACCTGGCCGCGCGGATGGTTGATCCTTATGCGTGTTTTTATGGACTTATAACCATAAGCCGCCTAAAATTAGCACCATAATAGCCCGTTAAATGGCACACAAACATAAAGAAAACCCCACGCTTAATCCCTATTAAAAACAAGGGTTTCTCCTTGGCCAATCATTGAGACTAGGTAGTAATTAAATACAGGCAAATAATGAAAAAGAGATTATTTATTTATTACTTTATTTTTACTATCAGTACAGCCTCTTTTTTTGGTATTTTTCTATACCATTCATACTCTCAAGAAAAAAACCTAGCTAAAAAAAACATTACCCTAACAAGCCTTCTAATGAGTGAGTGGATAAAAGGTGCTTTTAATGCGTCTGATTACATCTTACGAGATATTATCGATAACGTTCCAACAACCGCATTAACCTACCCCACAAACGATCCCATTGAACATGCTCGTATTTCACAGTTAATAGAAAAAAAACGTCAAACCTTACCTTACTCAAATGGTGTCGGGCTAAACGATAATAAATGCATTATGACTCACACCCCAGCAGAAGTAGGGTTTGATGCTAGCCAACGTGAATGGTGCTATGTGCCGATGAAAAACCCTAAATTAGACACCTATGTTTCAAATATGTTTATGAGTAACATTGGTGAAATGATGGTTATTCAAACCCGTAAATTTCCTGATAATAAAGGGCTTGCAGGTTTAGGTCTTAATCTCAGCTTTTTCTCTCAATGGGTAAAAAAAGTGCATATTGGTCGGGGCGGTGTTGTTGCAATTTTAGATAGACATTTCAATTTACTTGCACGACAACCGGAGTCGCCACAAGCATTAGGCAAAAAAGCGGGCTCCCCTATTTTAGAACAGTTCATGACGTCACAGCTGAAAAACCAATCCTTCTCCCATACTTCGCCGCTAGATGGTACAGGCCGATTGTATAATATACGCAAAGTAGACAATCTACCCTTTGTCGTGATCGTCGGATTAGCTAATACAGACTGGTTAGCAAGTTGGTATGAACAAGTCGCTATTTCTATTTTTATCACTGCCCTATTATGGCTCATGGGCTGGTTCATCCTACGCCATTACCAAGACATCCTTGAACAGAAAACAGAGCTAGAAGAAATATCTAATAAAGACCAGTTAACTGGGCTGTATAACCGTCATATGCTCAGTAAAACATTAGAAAAAGAGTACCATCGCGCTAAACGCATGCAAGGCACATTTGAAGTCATTATCTTGGATATAGATAATTTCAAACAAGTTAATGACACGTATGGTCACAATGTGGGTGATGTTGTGCTTCAGGAGTTAGCATTACTCATGAAAAAATCGATCCGGCTTTCAGATACGTTAGGCCGCTGGGGCGGTGAAGAGTTCTTAATTATTGCCCCAATCAAAGACCATCAAAACCGGTCATCAATGGCTGAAAACCTGCGTACAAAAATAGAAGCGTATAATTTCACTACCGTCCATACGATTACAGCAAGTTTCGGTGTTACCCGTTACCAAGAGGGGGATTGCATAAATAGCTTAATAAAACGTGCTGATGATGCCCTGTACGACGTTAAAAAACAGGGTCGAAACCAAGTAGAGTTTAGGCTCTCTTAGCTATTAAATAATATTATTAATCACCTACCATATATTAAGAAACAACCTAGCTCCATTGTTACGTTTAAATTGTTGACAGCGATTCGGATCTAGCCGTTTCAGCCAGTAAGCATCGATTCCTGCCACTGCCTTTAGCCTTATATAATGCTTGGTCAGCCGCGTTAATCCACTCTTCAGCGCTTTGACCCTCGGCATAAAGCGCAACACCGATGCTAATAGTCACATGTATACCATCACCCGGTATCGTGATTTGACGTTCAACCCGCTCGCGTAGTTTCTCAGCCATTTGCAGACCAGTTACTGCATCAACACCCGGTAACAAAAGACAAAACTCCTCTCCCCCATAGCGACCAATCACATCGTAGCCTCGACAATTTTTCATCATTAGCTTGCCTAGTTCTGTCAACACGTGATCCCCGGTTTGGTGCCCCCACGTGTCATTGACACGCTTAAAGTGATCTACATCTACCATCAATAGCGTGATGGGGTGTTTAGAGCGCTGACTACGATTAAGCTCTTGCCGGAGTCGCTGCATAAAGTAACGACGACTGTAAACACCGGTAAGCATGTCTTGATGTGCAATTTCTTCTAATTGTCTATTAAGCACTCGGATCTCTTGTGTCCGCTCACCTACGGTCTCCTCAAGTTGACTCAATGCCAGGCGAATACCAAAAAAAAGAGCCAGTTCAATAATAAGAAAACCGATGATCGCGAAGACAATATTAATCCAAGTATTATGGTTCAACTCCTCTACAACGTCAGCGGCCGATTTCCAGATCATAATGCGGCCCACAGGCGTCTCGCTGCCGTCTCGCTCCCCTATATAATCTGACAGCGCAAATTCAGTTAAAGCAACAGGGCCATTTGGCAGATTAAGCAAAACCGTACGTGCTTTTTTAGACGGAGGAACCCAAGTAGTATTTGCTCGCGCTGCTAATAACGTACTCAGCTCGGGTGATGACGTCGCTTCAATAAAACAGCCACAAGGCGCTCTGCTTTCAGGCTCATCTGGACGAGACCACGTCGCATTTTCAACATTAGCCTCGTTAAGCAACACCGCAATATTGCCCCCAATAGAAGAGCCCAACGAATCAATCAAGGTTTTAAAAGAGTTCCCTACCTCCAAAGCGCCAATTTGATGTGTGGGGTGATTATCAGAAAAAACCGGCACGATGCCACGAAGGCCTGAATATACACGCCCTAGTTCAAAGCCCTGTCGAGGATCACCATCACGATTCACATCAACCACCATATGGCGAAGGTTATCCATATTGTCGCCAAACCTCTGCGGCTTATGAACACGGAGAAAACTGGTAGAGCCCGGCCCAAGATGAAAGTGCAGCTGACGAACCTGATACTTTTCCGTCATTTTAGCCCACCCTGGCGACACACTATCGTATAGCATGTCTCGTAAGCGTGCTGATTCAGCGCCTCCCGCACCTCCTCCTTCTTTCTTAACCGCTTGCACCCCTTGGGAAAATAAGTGCTGCACCTCTGTTGAGCGAGCAATAAACGTCGCAAGTTGAGACATGTTATTGAGCGTCATGGTGAATGCGACGTTAAATGATCGCTCCAGCTGCAGGCCGTCCTGACTCAAGCTCTGCTGCATGGTGCGTTTATCACTAACGTAGTTAATAGTGACAAACAGTGTATCTGCTATAAACAGCATTATAGAGAGTAGTATGAATAACCGCTTATGCGTTTTATTGATCATCATGCGCTTATATCAAACGCTATGGCACAGGGTGGTACTGATGTTTGGCTTTTTTGTTTTTTCATACAAATTAATCCGAAATTTTCAACTATCACTGTTTGCATCAACAACAGTTAACTACAAGTTGCTCGGGAAGATATCACAGGGATAGAGGCTTTGAAATTTTTTGCCGTTTGTTTTTATAGGATAGCGGCCACTCAACGGGCCAAAATATGAAAGGTCATATTATAGAGACAGGTATGTTAACCCCTTTTCCAACAATGCCTGTCCTAGGTTATTCCGCTAGGTTATTCTATTTCGCTCACAGGGTGAGCTCCTACCTCAGGCCACCCCTTTGGCCAAAATCCATCAACAACAAGACTCCGGCAATAAAAAAAGTAAAGAGCGACGCGTTAGATTGTTGAAAAATTAAGACCTGACCCCGTTTATGCATTGATATAAAATGTTCATCTACTCCTCTCCCGATCTACTCCTTTCCCATAAATAGCTTATTTCTTTATTCCAAAAAGATATTTAAATAAACTTTAATATTCTTTTGGAGCATATATAATCCATGCTCAACCTTTAATTCTCTGGAGTACTCTAATGTCCCGATTCGTGGCACTGATGACCTTGTTCTTATGTGGCTGGAGTAGTTTAGTGACTGCGGCCGACAAAAATCTTGAAATTGGCTATATGCCCATTATCCCTATTTCCCAAGCCTTTATTGTTTTGGAAGGCGACACTTTGGAAAACGCCGGCGTTAGCGATCCTAAGTTGTTCCAATTTCAAAATGGCCCCGCTATTGTGCAAGCGCTGCTAGCCGGTCAATTAGATGTTGCCTACCTTGGTATTGGACCTGCCATGGTTGCCCGTGCCAAAGGCGCAGACATTAAAGTAGTTGCCTCTAACATTGTTGAACAAATCAGCATGATCGCATTGGGCGAACTGTCTCCTTACTTTGAAAGTGGTGATGCGAAAACAGCGTTTGCCCGCTTTAAAGCAGATAAAGGCCGTAAAGCCGTTATCGCCACCTTTCCTCGAGGTTCAGTGCCAGAAACGGTATTACAATATTGGTTGCAGAACCAGTTAGGGATGAGCCGTGATGAGATTAAGCAAAATATCGATATCATTTACCAAGGCGCAGCACAGGTACAACAAGCACTAATGACCGAAGCGGTTGATGGCGCAGCTATTTTAGAGCCAGTCGTCAGCATTATTCGTGATAAAAAATCCGATGCAAAAGTCGTAGCCTCGGGCTCGGGTATGTTCCCTCATCAGCCAGGCGCTGTATTAGCCGTGCGTGAATCATTGATCAATGAGCACCCTGAAGTGGTGAAAGCGCTCGTGAAAGCACACATCGCCGCCACCGATCAACTGCGTAATGCCCCAGAGCAAGCAGCCAAAGCGGTTGGTAAATACGTGGGTGGCGGTCGTTTACCGAAACAAATTATCTTAAATGCACTGAAAAACTCACACGACCAGTTCCAAGCGGATCCGAACGCCATTATAGATGGCACGCGTACCATGCATGATTTCCAAGCCAGCCAAGGCACACTTAAAGCTAGCGTTGACCTAAACGCCCTGTTTGATGTTCGTTTTTATAACGAACTGATTAAGGAGTAATTCCACATTATGGCTTTGCAAGCTCATCCGTTAACACGCTCACGATGGGGGCGTGCTTTACTGGGAATCTTAGGGCTAGCAGCCTTTGTCCTGTTGTGGAAATACGCGCAAGCGGCAGGCTGGGCAGCGGCGGGCACCATTCCAGACCCCTTTAAACTGCCACAAGCACTGGTTGATGAATGGACATCCGAGCGTTTAATGCCCGCCGTCCTCTCAAGTTTAGTTCATTACGCCTGGGGCTTGGCGATTGGTACGTTTCTTGGTTTCTTAGTGGGTACATTAGCGGCATCTTCATCGCTGCTAGACGCATTACATGCCTTGCTCGCGCGGATTCTACGCCCCATTCCACCATTGGCGTGGGTGGTCTTTGCCATCGCTTGGTTTAAAGTAAGCCATGCTGGCGCCGCCTTCGTTATTGCCATAGGCGTATTCTGGGTAAACTACTTTGCAACCTATTCTGCCGTACGTAATGTGGACTCTCGTTTTTATGAACTGGCGCGTGCTTTTGGCCAAAATGGTCACTTACGCCAAACCTTTCAAGTAACCTTACCGGGTGCTGCCACCGGTATTTTTTCCGGTATTCGTACCGGTATCGGTCAAGCGTGGATGACCTTAATCGCCGCCGAATTGTTGGGCGTCCCCGGCATGGGGCAAGAGATGAATTCAGCGGCAGGCGTCGGTGCTTACGAAGTCGTTGTGGTTTACATGCTGATTATTTCTCTGGTTTACACCTTGAGCGATACCCTATTTGGTTTCATTGAAAAGCGAGTGTTAACATGGCGCCCATCCTAAAGATTGAAGACCTGAGTTATCACTACGGTAACAATCCTGACCCCGTGTTTGCTCATTTGAATCTTCAAATAGAAGACGGCGAGTTTATAGCCGTCGTTGGTGGTTCAGGCGTTGGTAAATCGACACTGTTACGTTGTGTCGCTGGCCTGACGTCAGCCAGTCATGGCACTATTTCACTCAACGTCGAGGAAGACGAAACTCGGCGCTCTCGTAGCGTGGTGTTTCAAGATGGTCGCCTTATGCCTTGGCGTCGATTGCGCAGCAATATAGCTTATGGGCTGACAGGGCTCAAACTGACCGCCGAAGAAAAACGCAACCGAGTCGACGACGTACTTAAACTAACTCGCCTTGACCCGTTGGCTGATCGTTGGCCACACCAGTTGTCAGGCGGCCAAGTACAACGGGGCGGCATTGCCAGAGCATTAGCCGTCAAGCCTCACTTATTGTTAATGGATGAGCCTTTCAGTGCGGTGGATGCCATTACCCGTCAGCATTTACAAGATCAGTTACTGGCGATCTGGGAACAGACGCGCAAAGCGGTGATGTTTATCACCCACGATATTGAAGAAGCGGTGTATTTAGCCGATCGAATCATTGTACTATCGGGTTCACCGGCGAACGTCGTGTTAGATAAACCCATTGATCTACCCCGTCCAAGAGATCGTGGCACAGATAGATTACAAAAAATGGCTCAAGAGATCGCGAATGCCCTTTAATTTTTAGAAGAATGCTTAGAAGGACAGCCCTATGCCCGTTACTCAATTGTTGATCCATGCACCCACAGTCGATGCATTAAAGCGCGCGCAAAACAATGCGCGCAATTTGCTTAAATTAGAACCGGATGCCCAAGTAGAAATCGTCGTCAATGGCCCCGCGATGGCCGTGGCGGTCACCTTGACAGATGAGGATATTTTAAGTCGATTGGTCATGTGTCGTAATAGCTTACAAGCACAATCCCTGACCGCTCAGGCAGACGTTAAGCTGGTGGACGCCGCTGTGCAGTATCTTGCTCATCAACAAGCCGCGGGGTGGTCTTATCTTCGCGCTTAAGACTTTCCTACCTATCTAAGGCGAGTGCAGGGCCATAGTAAAGTCTCAGCAATCAACATGCACAATGCAAGACCTGACCCTTAAGGTTCCTGAGCCAAATAATCAAGGTTGTTGGATCTGTTTCCTGAAGCCTTTTAATTTCCATAAGGCCATAAGGGATTTCAATTGAAGCTCCACCATGCGTGAATTCATGCCTATAGGCTGATGCCCTTACACCCTCGATGAAAACCTCCCATAGCGCGGGATCAATCTCTTCAACGTAGATGTCTCTCAGTGAGCCATCCGCCTCAAATTCTTCTTTGACTTCACTCCATACTTTCATATTGGTATCGTATAACGCCGCTATAAGAGGCGCGCGTTAGCGCGTCCAGTGGAGGCCGTTTTTTGGCCGGAACAATTTTTGATAGCCTTGTTAGGTGTATTTAGCTTGCAAGCCATAAACTCACCATTAACGATAACCAAGTAAGGCCATACAATATAAAACTTGGATTTTTCGATTTTATGTTTAGGTGAATAAAGAAGAGTGTGAACGCCACCCCTATTACACCTGATAAGACCCCATTTATCTGTTCACTACTAGAGCTTCCAAATATCTTTGCTGGCACAAGTGCGACCACACAGAAAACAGCCATATATATTGACCACTTAACAATCTGCTCTTGAAGAAGAGCATCAGGGTCAATGAGTTCTCCCTTTTTACTACGAAACAACTCTTTAACGATTTCTATAACTTCTCTATCTGCTTCTGTCATATTCTGACTGACACCTAACGCCAGCCAGAGGGGCAGCCAAAACGCGTAGCGGTTTGGCTGCCCCTCTGGCTGGCCTTGTTAACTTGGGAATTTCGAAAACGCATAATCGAAATCTAGCCAATACTCTTTTGATTCTGGCAGATGGGTTGGTCCTTCTTTTAGATGCGCCCGACCATTTTGGATATCGATTATGAACATCCGTAGGCCATTCACATGAATTTCGAACCACTTGTAGTCTGGGCGAGAGTCATTGTGCACGACATAGCAGCTTGGAGCTCTGATAGATATCTCGTCACCATTATTCAAGAACGTGATGTATGGAGGATGTTCGAAGTCCGCCATCTGACGGTACTCCCAATAATTCCCACGAACACTACAATGAACGGAGTAGTACTGTTCACACCCATATCTGTACGTCAATGGATGAGACTCGCCTGCTGTCATAGTCAAGGTGTACTGATCTTCCAATGGTCTGGAGTCGCGTTCGATCTTTGCATCCAAACAGTTCACACCCATTACAGCAGACGTACACCCATTCAAGCAGAACAAGCCTAGAAGAATAATTTTTTTGATTACTGGCACCATATGAAAGTTAACGCTGCGCTCTGCGGAAATTTAGGAGCGCCAGCGAGTAAGTTTTCCGTAGCAGCGCCTTGTGTACGCCCAGCATGGGCATGAACTAATGAGGTGAAAGTCCTCTGTAGGAAGGTCACCATCCATAGCGATTTATATCGTTTATTAGATGATAACTACTAGCGAATGGCAAGGGCCAACCTGCGAGGGACGGTCTAAAGGAAGCCTGACGCAAAACTGCGAGCTGATGAACAAGAACATCATATGAGGCGTAGGCTGGAGGCGAGTTGGCA
>NZ_LUTS01000108.1 GCF_001597735.1 Neptuniibacter pectenicola | reverse complement strand
CTATGATGCATCGCCATATTTGCCTCCTATCTCCCCTTCCTCCCTCCCCTCCTTCTCCCCCCCTCTTCTTTTCTCCCCCTTTCCCTCCTCTTCTTTTTCCTCTCTTTCCTTTTCCCTTTTTCTTCCCCCTTCCCTTCTTTCCCTCTCTTTCTCTTTCCCCCTTTTCTCTCCTCCCCTCCCTTCCCTTTTCCTCTTTCTCTTCTTTCCCCCCCTCCCCCCCTCTTCTCTCCCCCCCCTTTCTTCCCCCCTCCTCCCTTCCCTCCCCTCTTTTTTCCTTTCCTCTCCTCCCCTCCCTTCCCCTTTCTCTTTTCCCCCCTTCCTTCC
>NZ_LUTS01000107.1 GCF_001597735.1 Neptuniibacter pectenicola | reverse complement strand
CCTTCCCCCTTCTCTCTTTCTTTCTCTCCCCCTCCCCCCCTTCCCTCTCTTCTCTTTCCCTTTCTCTCTCTTCTTTTCTCTCCTCTTTTTTCTTTCCTTCTCTCCCCTTCCTTCCTCCCCCCTTCCCTTTCTCCCCCCTTCCTCCCTCTCCTCTCTCTTTTCCTTCCCCCTTTTCTTTTTCTTTTTCCCTCTCCCCCCTTTCCTCCTTTCCTTTTTTTCTTCCTCTTCCCCCTCTTTCCCCTTCCCTTCCTTTCCTTCCTCCCTTCCCTCTCCCTCTTCTCTCTTTCTCTCTCCTTCCTCTCCCTTCCTCCCTTCTCTTTCCCTTTCTCCTT
>NZ_LUTS01000106.1 GCF_001597735.1 Neptuniibacter pectenicola | reverse complement strand
GACCTTCATTATTGGTCATGATTAATTGCGGAACCCCACCCGATCCTGGCAAGCGGCTTAGCAGCTGACTGGCTTGCTGAACCATTTGATCCGCTTGCTGTTGCAGTGGACTGTCATTCTGTAGAGCGTGTTCAAGCATATCTGCGTCGATGGAAATGCCTTGTTCTGCAGCCACTTCTGTAGCGATGCTCACGACGGCAGGGACTTCAGAGGTATCGACACCATCGACATAACGGCGTAATTGTGTCTCATGCAGAAACTGACCTGCTAACCCTAATTTCTGAGACTCAAGGAAAATAGAAGCTTGTGTTAGTGCTCGTGACGAAAATACGCCATCTG
>NZ_LUTS01000105.1 GCF_001597735.1 Neptuniibacter pectenicola | reverse complement strand
AAGAGGAGGAGGGGAAAAGAAGGGGGGGGGGGACGGGGGGGAAGGAAAAAAGGGGAGAAGAAAGGGGAAGAGGGAAGAGAGGGAAGAAAGGGGAGAAGGAAAAAAGGGGGAAGGAAAGAGAAGGGGGAGGGAGGGGGAGAGAAGGGGAGAGGGAGGAAAGGAGGGAAAGGGGAGGGAAGGGGAGGAAGAGAAGGAAAGAGGGGGGGGAAGGGGGAAGGGAAAGAATAAGAAGAGGAAGGGAAAGGGGGGAGTAATGGCGAGGACGAGCGGAGGGGGAAGGGGGAGAGGGGGAGTGGGGTCCTTGGAGCGATAGATCGGTATTGCGATATGGGCGCGTGCAGGA
>NZ_LUTS01000104.1 GCF_001597735.1 Neptuniibacter pectenicola | reverse complement strand
AAGAAAGAAGAAAAAGAAAAGGAGGAGGAGAAAGGGAAGGAAGAAGAAGGGGGAAGGGGAGAGAGAAGAAGAAGAGAAAGGGAGGAAGGGGGGGGGGAGGGAGAGAAGGGGAAAAGGAAGGGGGGGAAGGAGGGGGGAGGAGGGGAAAGGGGAGGGGAAGGGGAGGGGGGAGAAGGGGGGGAGGAGAGGGAAGGGGGGAGGGGAAGAGAAGGAGAGGAGGAGGGAAGAGGAGGAGAAGGAAAGAGGAAAAGGGAAAGAGAGAAGGGAGGGGAAAAAGAGGAAGGGGGGGAGGGAGGGGGAAAGGGGAGAGAAAAGGGGTGGAGATCAGTAGCTTGCGGTGCCAGTAA
>NZ_LUTS01000103.1 GCF_001597735.1 Neptuniibacter pectenicola | reverse complement strand
TATCAGACTCTCATGGTAGTACTTAGCATACAGGCCAATGTTTTTCGCCAGCCGTGTATCCACACCAATTTGTAACGCTAGTTCCGTAAGTGCATCATTATCCCAGTCAAATGATAAAAAGGTCGGGCGAACATCACCTCCCACAAACCAAGTGGTATTAACAAACAAAGGCATATGTAACAAGCCTCGGGCACTGAATCCTGTTCGCTTATAGTCTCCACAGACAGTTTTACTCAACCCCATTGTGATCTCCGCGCCACGCGCTTCTTCGCCTACTCCTTCGACACTAAATCCACGAAAGCCAAGGGTCTTAATATCTGTTTCGAAGCGATGCTTCAGTTCGACTTGCT
>NZ_LUTS01000102.1 GCF_001597735.1 Neptuniibacter pectenicola | reverse complement strand
GAAGAGAGAAAAAGGAGGGAAGAAAAAAGAGAAGGGGAAGGAAGGGAGAAGGAAGGAAGAAAAAAAAGAAAAAGAAAAAGAAAGAGAGGAGGAGGAAGGGGGGGGGAAGAGGAAGAAAGAAAGAAAAAAAAGAAAAAAGAGAAAGAAAGAGAAGGGGAAGGGAAAAAAAGGAAGAGGGAGGGAGAAGAAAAGGAGGAGGAGGGAGAGGGGAAAGAAAGGAAAGAGAAAGGGGAAGGAGAGAGAGAAGGGAGGAAGGGAAGGGAGAAGGGAAAAAAAGAAGGGAGAGGGAGGGGAAAAAGGGAGGGGCGAGGGGAAAAGGGGGGGAAAAAGATGGTGGCGAGGCAGAAAAAACG
>NZ_LUTS01000101.1 GCF_001597735.1 Neptuniibacter pectenicola | reverse complement strand
CATCGCCCCGATCACCAAGTTTGAAACCTTGTTCTACAAAGATATTGTTAACTTCAGTCAGGCGATACCTAAAAAGTAGTTCACCACAGTGAAGTAAATCCACATTCCTGAGATATCAACGATAGACGCTAAAACCGGGCTTACCAGCACGGCAGGATCAAGCTTAAATGCACGCGCTAGGATAGGCAGTAATCCACCTAGTGTGGTCGACATCGTCACCTGAATAAACAGTGCAACCGCGATAGCAAGTGCGATGGTATTGAGCTCAAAGCCCCCGGTACTACTGCTATCACTAAAGAGTAAGATGCGCCCAATAATCACCAAAGCAATGGCAAAAGCCAAACAAATAGCGACCCGAC
>NZ_LUTS01000100.1 GCF_001597735.1 Neptuniibacter pectenicola | reverse complement strand
GTACTTCAGTTCAAAAATGCCGCGTGGGGTATGCATATATTTCTGAGTGGTAACTCGAGAAATTGTCGATTCATGCATGTCTACAGCAAGGGCAACATCGTTGAGAACCATTGGTTTCATTGCCTCTTCACCGTATTCGAAAAAGTCATGTTGATGCTCGACAACGCACTTAGCTACTTTGAGCAAAGTTTCATTGCGACTCTCAAGGCTCTTAATCAACCATTTCGCTTCCTGCAAATTAGAGCGAATATATTGGCTGTCAGCACTGTTGCCTGTACCTAGTTTCGCGTATTGTTGATTCACTTTCAGTCTTGGAACACTGTCAGGGTTAATCTGAACTATCCATTTTCCGCGGTCTTTGAAGACGGAGACAT
>NZ_LUTS01000099.1 GCF_001597735.1 Neptuniibacter pectenicola | reverse complement strand
AGAGGGGGGAAAAAAAGGAAAGGTAAGAGGGAGGGAAGAAGAAAAGGAGGGAGGGGGGGGAGAGGAGGGGAGGAGGGAGGGGGAGGAGGGGGGGAAGGGGGATGAAGAAAGGGGGGAAGGGAAAGAAGGAAAGAGAAAGAGAGGGAAGAGAGAGAGAGAGGGGAAAGGGAGGGGGTAAAGAAGGAGAGGGAGGGGAAAGGGAAGGAAAAAGGGAAGGGAGAGGGAGGAAAAGAAGGAAAAGAAGGGGAAGGGGGAAGGAAGATGAAGGGAGAGGGGGGGAGGAAGAAAAAGGGAAAAAAAGGGAAGAGGAGAGGAAAGGAAGAGGAGAGGAGATGTCCCAAGGGCGGCGATACATTATCAACGTCGAATTAACCAACACA
>NZ_LUTS01000010.1 GCF_001597735.1 Neptuniibacter pectenicola | reverse complement strand
AGGCATTATCCAATGCTTACTTAAAATCTCAGGGGCTTTATGAATTGCGCGATGGATGGATCAAGCTTCACCATTCTCAGTGAAACGCCCTGTGCGGATCCGCATGCAGGGTGTTGTGGGGGCTGAGGGTTAGAGACCCTCGGCTACCCGATTATGCTTCGTTATCGCAACCTTCCCCATTTATAGCCTTAGCACAGAAACGCATTCCACTCACAAATACTGCTGTCGGCTCCCTCTCCATTTTAATTTCTGTTATCAGTTCATCGATTTCAGAAGTGGCCGCAACGTTTAACGACCCCAGTCGCGGCTTAAGCAGCTCTAAAAGCTCACCAAGGGTATACTGGTCGCCCTGTCCATCAATAACCGCCTCTGCCCAGATGGCCTCAAACTTTAGCCCGGCTTTGGAAAAGGTAGCAGGTAAATTGAATCCCATGGACTGATCAACACCCTCTTTGGAAAGCATTTTGCCGAGTAAAGAGACTCCTTTTTCGTGCGCGGGCATAGCTGTAACAAGCCCTGGACAAATGGTAGAATCATACTCTTCAAAAACAACTAGGCCATTCTGTCGTAACCACGGCAACAGACTGGAAAGAACTTTATCAGGTTTGGGTAGGTACATTAGTACTCGACGACCAACCACTGCATCAAAAGACGAAAGATCGATATTTTTCAAATGCTTTGGTGCATCATTCAAATCTGCTTGAATAAAGCGAACATTACTGTTTCCTGATTTTTCGAGGCTTTTTTGAGCGGAAGATATCATTTCTTTACTACGCTCGATGGCTAAGATATTACCAGTGGAGCCGACAATTTCACTTAGAATTTCCGTGACCTCTCCCGGGCCGCTGCCTAGTTCAAGGATGGTCATACCCTCAGAGATCCCCGCAGCTTTAAACAGTCGTTCTGTTGTTAAATTACTTCTTTTCATATATCAATCCATTGGGTATTAAAAGCATAACATTTGTATATACGGGGGTCCGTGTATCTACCCACACCGCTATTGATTAAAAATAGATGTAATTATTTGAAAAGGAAGGAGAAACTAAAGAATTAAATCGAACTCTTCCGTGACAAAACGAGCATGCGCATTAACAATTGATATACGGGGGTCTGTATATCTACCCATGCCAGACATCCATCTGTCTGATTTATAACTATTTTTAACTTAAGCATGGCTGCAATACAAGCATCATTTTGGATAAGAAGCGCTGTAAACCAGCATAAATAGTGTAAGGCTAAAAATATATTGTATATCCATACAAATATTGTAGAGAAACAATAGCTTTGCACGAAAAGGTAATTTTTAAATCCTAAACGATTTATAGGGTCAGGCTTAGGTGCGTCAGCCTTTCGCTTTTATTCTCATTGGGCAAAGGGTGAGCGCCTAAAGGGAGGTCTTGCTTGTTATTATATTATTTTTCTGTGTTTTCGTTGCTACGCTGTTAATAATAACCAGTACTCTGCTTTTAAATATCTAAAGTTATCGAACAAGATAGCTCACTTTTGTGGACAAATTGTTATTTTTTAACAAAAGGATAAGGCCTGAGCTTGAAGTGGCAGGTTCGTTAAATTAGGTATGGTATAGAAGGTATATTGTCGTTGGCTTCCCCTATTTATTATTCGCCTACTTGTGGAACATCCGTTGTGCTTGCTCCTTGGTTTTCGGTTATTTCTTTTGCCCAGTTGTGATCAGACGCATTGGATTCTAACCCCGTTTGGTCAGCCCCTACTGTAGGCGAGAGCGTTAATTTAGTTAGTAAAGCAAAATGATCAGAACCGATTGGCGGTAAACGCTTAATGGAGTTTAGGGTAAAGTGCTGGCTATGAAATAGATGATCTAAAGGCCAACGTAGAAAAGGCAGATCCGCATGAAATGTATTCAGCATCCCCCGTCCGACTCGCGGATCTAACAGGCCGCTAATTTTACGGAATAGACGGGTTGTCGCAGACCAAGCCACGTCATTAAGATCACCTGTTACGATGATAGGTTGATTACTTTTAGCAACACTTTTAGCCACAATGATTAATTCAGCATCCCGTTCTGCTGATTCTGGATTTTCGGTAGGGCTAGGAGGGGCAGGATGCATAAAGTGCATGCGGACTTTATCACCTGAGTCTAAAGTTAAGGTGGTGTGTATGGACGGAACCTCTTTCTCGACCAAGTAAGCTATTTCTTGGTTACTTAAGGGCAACCTTGAAAACACATGCATGCCGTAAAGGTTATCCAGTGGGCATTTTATGCTGTGCGGCATATCCGTTTCCACTACCTTGAGTTGATCTTCCCACCACTGATCAGACTCGAGTGTTACAAGCACATCGGGTTTATGCGTTTGTACTAACTGAATGAGCTTATCTACCTTTCGGTTAGGCGTTAGAACATTAGCCGTCATAATACTTATTTGCTTATCAGGGCTACTCTCCTTAGTCTCTTTTACTTCATAGGGCCATAAGCGCGTATAAGGTAATATCCACCATAACTGCCAGGCCAAGCAAAGTGCAGTTATTGAGATTACAAACCAGGTTAATGGGGATTGTTTATTAAGGAAAACAAAATTGGCTATCAATAAAACCGCTATAAAAATAGCAAATTGTAGGCGAGGAAAGTCCATTCCCCTGATGGCCCAGTGGGGGTGCCGTGAAAAGGGAAGTAGCGTCACTATACAGGCTAAGGTTGTAAAAAAAGTGAGTATAACTGTCATCTGTTAGGCCTGCTCTGTCTTAATCCATATCTGAATGTCACATCGACTTATCTTCGCGTGCGGCTTTTTTAATAGCGATTAAATCCTCTTCTATATCAAGTACATTACATGCCCGTTTCAGGGCTAAACGTCGGTGATATTGGGCCGCTTTTTTTATTTCCTTGTTGTTAAGGGACTCAAGAGAGGCCAGCGCTTTTTGTAAACGAATACATACCTCTATGATACCCGCACCATCGCGTGCTATAGCCGTAAAAGCATCATCGAACATATCCTGCAAGGCAACCTCTGGAACGGCTACGCGGTCATATCTAGGTTTGCTTTCTGGTTGCTCGGGTTGATCAATGAGCGAAATTAAACGTACCAGCGACCCCGTTACCTTTATCGCTGTTCCTGGATCGTTGACGGCAGGAGATAAAGCACGCGCTGCAATTTCTGATAACGTGACTAAGCCAAACCGAGGATCATCTTCAAACGTACGGTCGTTGCCAATGTGGAATGATTTAATAAGGCCCGTGCAATCTACGTTGGACAATGCGGATGATGACATATGCACCGACGCTAGAGGTTTATCGGCTGTAGTGAGTGTTCCGGGTAATGCTGATACTACAATATGCGCATCAACACGTTGCGCCCAATCCTGAAGGGCAGCCATATCAATATGCTGCACATAACCAATCGTTGGTGAGAAAACATCTACTCCTTCGCTGGTAATATCTGATATTGATATGCCACCCAGCCTAGGTTTATCTCGTCGTCTAATAAAAGCGTTTTCCGTTGCCTTTTCAACTTTTTCAATGGTCGATCCCACCCGTCCCAGCCGCGCGATATTATCGACCCAGCGGACAAAAGTCAGAATCACTACTGCGAACACAATGGCGGTAAGCACAAAAAGGATGAATAAGCCGGCCTCGTTATAGAATGCATTTTTTACTGCAGTTAGAGCAACCACACTAAAAATAAATGCCCCAACAAAGGTTGAAAGAGCATTCTGGGATACGTCATCAGCAACCACTAAAGAGAAAGCGCGAGGGGTAGCGGAGCTGCTGGCAGCGGCGTATGCCGATACCATCGAACCCACCGAAAAGGTGGCGATTACCAACATGCTGGATGCGAGCAGTGAAAGTAAAGTTTCAACCGAATCTTGAGCAATAGAAGGCATTTGATTCGCCACAGCGGAGCCATCTATAAATTTCGCTGCAAAGACCGCTGCAATGGATAAAAAGCAGACCGCCAATGGGCGCACCCATAGCCTTTCACTAAAACGGTTGAATAGAAATCGGAGACGGTCTAACGAAATTAAAGAATTCATATGAGCCCTATGTTCAACGCATCAAATAATGGCAGTCCGATTGATTTTCTTAGTATACGCTACCATGAAAAGCGCTCGACTTTTATTCTTTGATCTACAGGATGGGTCAGCCTGACAGATACCTTGCTATAGACCATGTCTATATAGGTAGCGAAACGCTTAGTTTTGAAATAGGGCTACTTTTAAAGCATCTTCGATGCAGACGTTATGTGAAAAGTTAGGTACTTTTTTTGCTGTTTCTTCTCAGCTTATCGATGTGAATCTACTACAGTTTAACGAATACGAGTAATAAGGTTCTGACCTTCGTTGTTTGTAGTAGGCCGGCCTTTATGCTCGGAACGGGTGTCTGGCCGAGGGGTTAGTTTTATTGCGGGTTCGTTCCGGGGTTCTTTCGCCTGGGGGGGCTGGGCTCCTACAAAAGGGGGTTCGGTTGAAAACGGCAGACTGCTTTCTTATGTTGCCTTTAATAGAACCTGCTTGCCCTTAAATGACAGTTTGTAAGTTATTTGTGATCGTATTTGTTTGCAAAGCATCTCCTCTGTAAGGCTTATTTAATGGGCTTTTGATGCCTAATGGTAATTTTTGTCAGTGAAGTCGCTGCTTTTTGTTATTGTTGAATTCGGCATAGGTACTAGTATTTAGCTATACCTAAACCTTTACAGGGCGCATTTTTTAAAAAGCCCTGAAAGCCGAATAACAATGAGAAGAGGCGGTTATGAAAGTACTGGTTGCCGTAAAACGTGTAATTGACTACAACGTCAAAGTACGTGTTAAAGCCGATAATAGCGATGTTGACCTAGCTAATGTCAAAATGGCTTTAAATCCTTTCTGTGAAATAGCTATAGAAGAAGCCGTTCGTTTAAAAGAAGCCGGCGTGGCTGACGAAGTTGTTGTTGTCTCTATTGGTAGTAAAAGTTGCGAAGAACAGATGAGAACGGCATTAGCCTTGGGCGCTGATCGTGGCGTTCGTGTCGATACCGGCGATGGCCTTGATTCATTATCGGTTGCCAAGCTGTTGGCAAAAGTTGTGGAGAAAGAGGCGCCAGGTCTCGTGATTCTGGGTAAACAAGCGATTGATTCTGATAACAATCAGACTGGACAGATGCTTGCTGCGTTGCTTGACCGTCCACAAGGCACCTTTGCGTCTAAGGTCGCTGTCGAGGGCGACAAGGTACAGGTAACGCGTGAAATTGATGGTGGCTTACAAACGGTTGAGCTGCTGATGCCTGCCATTGTGACGACAGATCTTCGTTTGAACGAACCCCGCTATGCCTCCCTGCCTAATATTATGAAAGCCAAACGTAAGCCGTTAGATCTACTGACCCCTGATGAGTTAGGTGTTGCTGTATCGAGCAATTTAACGCTTTTAAGTGTTGAGCCGCCGGCAGAACGTCAAGCGGGTATCAAGGTGAGTTCAGTTGATGAGCTGGTGGAAAAATTACGCAACGAAGCAAAAGTGATATAGGGGTGAATGTTATGACCATTCTAGTCATTGCAGAACATGATAATAATGAATTAAAGCCAGTCACACTGAATACGCTAAGTGCTGCGCAAGCGATTGGTGGAGATATTCATCTTCTTGTTGCGGGTAGTGGTTGTCAGTCCGTTGCGGATGCAGCGGCTCAAATTCCGGCTGTTGCACAGGTATTAGTGGCTGATAATGACGCCTATGAGCATCAGCTTGCGGAGAATGTGAGTAAGTTGGTGCAGAGTTTAGCGGCGAGTTATAGCCATATTTTAGGGGCGTCCACAACGACAGCTAAGAACATGCTGCCGCGTGTGGCTGCGTTGCTGGATGTTAATCAGCTTTCAGATGTTATGGCGATTGAGTCATCGGATACGTTTAAGCGTCCAATCTATGCCGGTAACGCCATTGCAACGGTTCAGTCTGCCGATGCGATTAAAGTGATGACGGTACGCGGCACTGCGTTCGACCCTGTTGAAGGGGCGGGTGGTAGCGCTGAGGTGGTGAGTCTATCCGAGGTGTGTGATGCAGGCAGTTCTCGTTTTATTAATGAAGAGATTGCCGTCAGTGAACGTCCAGAATTAACCGCCGCTTCGATCGTTGTGTCAGGTGGTCGTGGTATGGGTAACGGCGAAAACTTTGAGTTGCTGAATAAGGTGGCAGATAAGTTAGGCGCTGCGGTCGGGGCATCAAGAGCGGCAGTGGATGCTGGGTTTGTGCCTAATGATATGCAAGTGGGTCAAACCGGCAAAATGGTTGCGCCAGATCTGTATATCGCCGTAGGGATCTCCGGTGCGATTCAGCACTTGGCGGGCATGAAAGATTCAAAAATTATTGTCGCGATCAATAAAGATGAAGACGCACCTATTTTTCAAGTTGCAGACTACGGCCTTGTTGCGGATCTGTTTGAGGCGGTTCCTGAACTTGAAGGCAAGCTTTAATACTTTATTGACTCAATTTTGAACAGTGCTGGCTTATACAGCGGCACTTAATAATAAAAAAATACGGAGCAACTTAAATGCTTTTCGAAGGGCAAACGATTCAAGTAAAGTCGATTGAAGACGGCATCTACGATCTGGTTTTTGATCGTCAAGGTGACTCAGTCAACAAACTCGACCAACGTACATTGGCTGAATTACGCACGGCGGTAGACACTTTAAACGGTGTAGACGGTCTTCGCGGTGTGATTTTCTCTAGTGCAAAAGATAGCTTTATCGTCGGTGCTGATATTACCGAATTTATGGGTTTCTTCTCAACGGATGACGATGAGTTGGTTAAGGGTTTGTTAGATATTCACGGCCTATTTAACCAGATTGAAGACCTGTCTGTACCAACGGTTGCTGCGATCAACGGGTTAGCATTAGGCGGTGGTTTTGAGCTGTGTTTAGCCACCGATTACCGTGTGCTGGGCGACAAGGCTAAGGTTGGTCTACCTGAAGTTAAATTGGGTATCTACCCAGGTTGGGGCGGTACTGTTCGTTTACCTCGCTTGATTGGTGTTGATAATGCCAATGAGTGGATCTGTGGTGGCAGTGAGAAGCGTGCAAGCGCGGCGCTGGTCGATGGTGCGGTTGATGCGGTTGTGGAAACCTCGCGGGTTAATGAGGCAGCATTAGATCTATTGAAAGGCTGTATCGCTGGAAAATTTGATTATCAGGCACGACGGGCTGAAAAAATAAACCCGATCAAACTGAATCAAGTTGAACAGATGATGGCGTTTGAGTCGGCTAAAGGTGTTATCGGCGCTAAAGCCGGTCCCCATTACCCTGCGCCAATGGCGGTACTAAAAACGATTCAAAAGCATGCGAACCTTCCTCGTGATAAAGCGATTGAGGTCGAGGCGAAAGGCTTTGTTAAAGTTGCGAAGACTGAGGTTTGCGCGGCACTTGTTGGTCTGTTTATGAAAGACCAATATATTAAGAAAGTGAGTAAAGGTTTTGAAAGTAAAGCAGAGCCTGTGAAGGTTGCCGCCGTATTAGGTGCCGGCATTATGGGCGGCGGGGTGGCATACCAGTCCGCGTCAAAAGGCACTCCTATATTGATGAAAGATATCAACCAAGGTGCGCTTCAGCTGGGCCTAGATGAAGCAACGAAGTTGCTGAATAAGCAAGTATCTCGTGGCCGTATGGACACGATGAAGATGGCTAA
Organism: Neptuniibacter pectenicola; assembly: GCF_001597735.1. GTDB lineage: Bacteria > Pseudomonadota > Gammaproteobacteria > Pseudomonadales > Balneatricaceae > Neptuniibacter > Neptuniibacter pectenicola. The sequence goes on along the minus strand of NZ_LUTS01000010.1, from coordinate 122,957 downwards.
GGTGCTCAACAGCATCACGCCTACATTGAACTACGGCGATTTCTCCCAAGTTGATCTTGTGGTCGAAGCGGTCGTCGAAAATCCAAAAGTGAAAAAAGCGGTATTAGCGGAAGTTGAAGGGCACCTACCTGAAGGTGCGGTGTTGACGTCCAATACTTCAACGATCTCCATTACTGATTTAGCAACCGCATTGAAGAAGCCTGAAAACTTCTGCGGTATGCACTTTTTTAACCCTGTACATCTGATGCCATTGGTTGAAGTTATCCGCGGTGAAAAAACCTCCGAAGAGGCGATTGCACGCACGGTGGCTTATGCCAAGGCGATGGGTAAAACCCCGATTGTTGTTAATGACTGCCCTGGGTTTTTAGTAAACCGTATTCTGTTCCCGTACTTTGGTGGGTTTAGTGCCTTAATCTCTGATGGTGCTGATTTCCAACAAGTCGATCGGGTGATGGAGCGTTTTGGTTGGCCTATGGGGCCTGCGTATCTACTCGATGTGGTGGGTATAGATACGGCGCATCACGCTGATGCAGTAATGGCGGAAGGGTTCCCTGACCGTATGCAGCATGAAGGCGAGAATGCCGTTGATTGCATGTTTAAACAGGAACGCTTTGGTCAGAAAAACAATAAAGGTTTCTATCGCTATGAGCTGGATAGAAAAGGTAAGCCTAAGAAGCTAGTGGACGATGAAGTGCCTACACTTTTAGCGGCTATCAGTTCTGAAGCACGCGAGTTTAGTGATGAAGAGATCATTGAACGTATGATGATCCCGCTTTGTATTGAAACGGTTCGTTGTTTAGAAGATGGCATTGTTGCCAGCCCAGCTGAAGCTGATATGGGACTTGTTTATGGTATAGGTTTCCCTCCTTTCCGAGGTGGAGCACTGCATTACCTTGACCAGATTGGTTTAGCTAATTTCTGTGAAATGGCTCAAAAATATGAAGCCTTAGGTCCGCTGTATCAGCCGACTGAAAAGATGAAACAGATGGCCGCCGCTGGCGATAAATATTTTTCTGAAGCTAAGGGTTAAGGGGTAAAACAATGAACTTGAAACCAAATGACGTAGTCATCGTTGACGGTGTACGTACCCCAATGGGTAAGTCAAAAAATGGATCCTTCCGTAATGTACGTGCAGAAGCATTATCTGCAGCGATGATGACGGCGCTTCTTGAACGTAACGATGCATTAAATCCTGCTGATATCGAAGATGTGATGTGGGGCTGTGTTAACCAAACGAAAGAGCAAGGCTTTAACATTGCGCGTAACGCAGCGGTATTAGCGGGTATTCCCCATACTGTTGCAGGCCAAACGATCAACCGTCTGTGTGGTTCATCTATGGCTGCACTGCATGCAGTCGCCCAGAATATTATGACGGGTAATGGCGATGTATTTATTGCTGGTGGCGTTGAGCATATGGGGCATGTCTCTATTATGCACGGCGTGGATATTAACCCTCAAATGTCGAAGCAAGTGGCTAAAGCGGCCATGATGATGGGCGTTACCGCCGAGATGCTGGGTAAAATGAATGGTATTAGCCGTGAGATGCAGGACGCGTTTGCTGCACGCTCGCACCGCTTAGCCCATCAGGCGCATCTTGATGGTATGTGGGATAGCGAAATCGTGCCGGTTGAAGGCCATGATGAAAACGGTTTTAAATCTCTACTGGAAGCCGACGAAGTTATTCGTCCAGAAACAACGGTCGAAACCTTGGCTCAGTTAAAACCTGTGTTTGTGCCTAAAGTGGGTACGGTGACGGCGGGTACGTCGTCTGCTTTTTCTGATGGTGCTTCAGCTATGTTAGTGATGTCGGCTGCTAAAGCTGAGGCCTTAGGGCTTAAACCGCGGGCACGTATTGTGAGTATGGCCGTGGCAGGTTGTGATCCCTCTATTATGGGGTATGGCCCTGTACCAGCAACGCAAAAAGCCCTGAAACGTGCAGGCCTTACGGTTGATGATATTGATTATGTCGAGCTTAACGAAGCGTTTGCGGCGCAAGGCTTGTCCGTTCTTAAAGGGTTGAAACTGCTCGATAAGATGGAAGAGAAAGTTAACCTTAAAGGTGGCGCAATCGCCTTAGGACATCCGTTAGGTTGTTCAGGTACACGTATCACTAATACCTTGATGAATGTGCTTGAGCAACAAGATGGCACATTAGGTTTAGCGACGATGTGTATTGGTATGGGACAAGGTATATCAACGGTGATTGAACGCTTGTAGGTTCAGTCCGTACATTTTAACCCTGCTCTATAGCTTGTTGCCCCATCCATTGGATGGGGCTTTTTTCGTTTTGCCTTAGACCTCTTCACCCTCATCTAGCAGTCTGATACCTGCGAGTGGGTTTTCTTCGTCGAAGGCCTCCTCTTGTGGTTTATCCTTATTAGTGTCATCACTTTCGTCAACTGCAAGGTTCATTTTTAAACGCATGTCGTTGGCCGAATCTGAGTTGAGGAGTGCTTGTTCCTCGGTGATGATGCCCTGTTTATATAACTTATAAAGGGAGTCATCGAAGGTTTGCATGCCGGTCGCCTCGGATGAGGAGGTCATGATCTCTTTTAGCTCCTTAATTTCACCCTTCATAATCAGTTCTTGGATCGTTGATGTGCCGAGCATCACTTCAATTGCTGCGCAGCGTTTACCCTCGATGGTTGGAATGAGACGCTGAGAGATGATCGCTTTGAGGTTAAGTGCAAGGTCATGGAAGATCTGTTTATGACGTGCTTGGGGGAAAAAGTTGATAATACGATCAATGGCCTGGTTGGCATTGTTTGCGTGCAAGGTCGATATGGCTAAGTGGCCGGTTTCCGCATAGGTCAGGCACTGCTCCATTGTCTCTTGATCTCGAATTTCACCGATGAGGATCACATCAGGGGCTTGTCTCAACGCGTTTTTAAGGGCGTTATGGAAGTTACGGGTGTCTACCCCTACCTCACGCTGGTTAATCAATGACTTTCTATGGTTATGGACAAACTCGATCGGGTCTTCAATGGTAATAATATGACCCCCACTATTGCGGTTGCGGTGATCAATTAATGCGGCCAAGGAGGTCGATTTACCGGAGCCTGTGGCCCCGACAAATAAGACCAATCCGCGCTTTTCCATAATGACATCTTTTAGGACATTGGGGAGGCCTAAGTCATCCATTTTGGGAATGTCAGTTTTAATGTTGCGCGCCACGAGAGAGTATTGGTTTCGTTGACGGAAAATATTAATACGGAAACGGCCTACTTTGGGAATTGAATAGGCCAAGTTCATCTCTAGCTCGTCTTCAAACACCGCTTGTTGTTGCTCATCCATTAATTCACGGGCAATGGTTTCAACTTCGCCGGGTTTATAGGCTTCTTTGCTAAGGGGCGTGAGCTTACCTTCAAACTTTGCGCAAGGTGGAGCTCCAGTGGTGAGGTAAAGGTCTGATCCGTCCCGTTTGGATAAAATAGTAAGGTAGTCCTGAAACTGCATAATCTGCACATCCTTTGAACAGCAAGTGTTAAATCACAATATATAGGGCAGTGTAGTGTAAAGATGGCTGCTCGTCATGGGCCTGACGACAAAGATTATAATAGGTTGGCGAGGGCGGGAATGAACGCAAGCTGTTGATCTGAACCTGTTAATACCTTTTGATCCGCTAATAGTGCGGTCGAGGCGGCTTGATAGATGCGAGATTTAACCGGATGTTGGTCGATCTGTCTGCCGTCGGTCACGGATTGTTCGCAGCTGTCCGCATTAGGTGAACTGAACCAGCGGCAGGCTAATGGGCGTTTAGGGTAGATCGAGCAGGCTTTGTTTTCATCAAGAAAGGGGCAGGCGGCACGGAAGAGAGGTGGTTGTCGGGCTGCAATATTCTCAGCGAGCTTGGTTTTTAGGTGTTGAATTTCGGTATCAGTAAAATGTTGATGGATATAATCGGCGATGTCATCTACCACTTGTTGGGACGTTTGAATCGGAAAGTAGCAGCAGTGGTGACAGCCTTTACTGCATGCAACCGCGTGGTTTGACGGAAAGTTTTGTTCAAAGGCAACGGTCGCATCAGCAATATATTGCAGACTAACACTGACTTTATCGGATGGGTTTTCTAGGGGGCGAATCGCGGTATAAATCTGTGTGCCTAAATTGGTAAACAGGTCTTCATAGGCTTTACTGGCGACACGTATTTTTTCAGCGACAAGGGCAACATCGCCGGTAGAAAAGAATAGGTTGTTTTCAGACATCGCAGAGGCCCGTGACTATTTTTGAACAATTATAGGTTATTTCGGTAGATCTATCTTAAACCGCTTGTCCCCTACACCATGAACGGTGTCATAGCTGCGGATCATGACTGAGTGAACGTTAGCAGGGATCTTGACGCCCGCGAGGCTGCGCGTAAAAGGTTGTTCGTTCACATGGGGGTGATGCAGTATCCGCGTACCATATACCTCCCCATTAGCGCCGACAATCTCCCATTTGTTGGCATAATGATCCCAACCGGTATCGGCATGTTTAATCGTGACAGAAAAATGATAAGTGTCGTCACGTTTACTGACATCTGCATCGATGACTTCACTACTTCCGGCTGTCGCACTGAGTGAGGTAAACATCAAAAGTAGTGTTGTTATCCAGCTATGTTTCATCGTTATACGCGCCACTATTTTGAAGGTTTTTGACAGGTGTGAGTGTCATTATTAGATCTGTTTTAGCCAAACTAGCTTAACAGTATTGGCTGTGTAGTACCTTATTTAATAGACGTGCGGTCCCCGCTGGATCTTCAAACGGAAACAGGTGTCCGCCATCAATACTGATTAACTCCATCGCGGGGAAGCGCCGTGACCACCAGTTCTTCTCGCTTTTTTGAAACAGGTTACTTTTATCTCCGTAGATAACCGTGCCTTTAACTTGTCTTAACCGCTTGGGTGCATCAAGTGGCACATTGCGAAACACATCGGCTTCTACTTCAGGGGAGATTGTGAGTTCAACACCCTGTTCGGTCTCCGTTAAACCATAGGTTATATAATCATTAAAGCAGCGCGGGTGAAAATGTTTAAAGAGTGCTTTATTGCGAAAATATAACGCTGCCGCCTCGCGGCTAGGGAAGCGGGTTCGACGTTTACTGGCACGGGCAGCGGGTGTGATCTTGTCGATAAATCCCATCTTTTTGGCGATTTTTAGCGGGTAACGCTTACGCTTACTGAACAGGACCGGGTCGAGAAGAATCACATCCTTGAACAGGTCGGGACGCAGGGAGGCGGCAATGAGTGTCACCACCGCGCCAGCAGAGTGGCCCATGCCTATAATCGGCTCATTATGCTGCGCCTCTATATCGGCAATAAGCTCAGCAGCATAGTTTGTTAGGTCACTGTTAAGCGGGTAATCCCCATGACCCATCTTCTCAATATAGGTGATGTGGTAATCAGGCAATAAGCTAAAAAGGTAGTTGTAACTACTGCCGGGGAAACCGTTCGCGTGGCTAAACTGGATCTGTTTCATGGCGTATTCGTGGGCGAGAGTGGCTTTTTAACGAGCATCTCTATGGTTGTTTTTGCAATCTCATCTACATCATCTTGGTTAATATAAACCCCATCGTTAAAGAGTCTACAAAGCCCGTGTAATGCGGCCCAACTGGATTGAGCAATGCGTAAGGTGGGTTGCTCTGAGTCAAACAGTCCCTGTTCTTGTAATACTGCGACCCAATCTAACCAGCGTTTAAAGCAGCGTTTAGAGATCGCTTGTAGCGACTCGGTTGGCGTACCTGTTTTCCAAATATCTCGTCCGTACATGAGGTCATAGGTTTCACTGTTTTCGTTAGCAAAACGAATATAGGTCAATACGTAGCTTTCAAAGAGTGCGTGGGCGGACAGCGTTTCTTGCTGGACTGAAATGGACTTAATAAGTTGATCTTGCTGAATAAAACCTTGTTCTGCGATGGCGCAGAGCAGGGCGTTTTTATCTTTAAAATGGTGGTAGGGGGCGGTTCTAGAGGCCCCTACTTTATCGGCTAATTTCCGTATAGATAAATTGTCAACACCCCCGTCCGCGATCAGGTGAGTGGCTGCGTTTAATAATTTTTCTCGTAAATCACCGTGGTGATAAGGCTTTTTTGTGTCAGTCATGGCAGCAATTTATCAATCAATCTTGACAGTGTCAAAATTGATTACTATCTTAGTTAACTTGACGGTGTCTAGATTGTGCGCGCAGAGGGCGTGTCGATCGCGAAATGAATTGTTTAACCCAGTAAAAATGGATGATCTATGAGTTACGAAACGTTTACCTTGACGGTTGAAAATCATATAGCGCACTTACAGCTAAATCGGCCCGATGCTCACAATTCAATGAATCGTGCTTTCTGGGCGGAGTTTCCTCAGGCGTTACAGGTGCTCGATGTGGAGGGCGAAGCGCGTGTGTTGATTATCTCGTCTCTAGGTAAACACTTTTCGGCGGGAATGGATCTTGAGATTTTTACCCAGCCAGACCCACAAATGTTTAGCGGCGAGGCGGGCCGTAGAGCGGAAGCTATGCGGCGTTTAGTCATGCAATTACAGCAGTGCTTTTCACAGCTGGAGACGATACGTATACCCGTACTCTGTGCTATCCAAGGGGGCTGTATCGGCGGTGCACTGGACTTAGTTTGTGCGGCCGATATGCGCTACTGCACGGATGACGCATTTTTTACCATTAAAGAAACTGAGCTAGGTATGACCGCTGATTTAGGCACCTTGCAGCGTTTACCCCACTTAATCCCTTCGGGCCTTGCGAGAGAACTCGCCTACACTGGAAGGAAGATGGATGCGTATGAAGCACAACACTCAGGTTTAGTGAATCGAACCTACCCTGATGGAGCGGCGATGCTTGAGGGGGTACAGCAGATTGCTGAGGATATTGCTCTTCGCTCACCGTTAGCGGTTACCGGGTGTAAGCAGATGATTAACTATGCCCGCGATCATAGTGTGGCGGATAGTTTAAGTTACATGGCGACCTGGCAAGCCGGTATGTTTCAGCCTGTGGATATGATGCAAACCTTCAGCGCCAAAATGTCGGGTCAGCCAGCCAAGTTTGAACCGTTAAGAAAAATCGTACCGCCTTTACAGAAACCATAATCACCCTCGGCCGCACGACCATAAGCCTAAAATAATAAACCAAATTGATGAGAGTTTAGCCATGAGTAATACCCACTATCCCCACCTGTTTCAGCCGTTAGATTTAGGGTTTACGACCTTAAAAAATAGAATATTAATGGGGTCTATGCATCTAGGGCTAGAAGAGGCCCCGAATGGTTTTCAGCGGATGGCGGCCTTCTATGCGGAACGTGCAAAAGGTGGGGTTGCGCTGATTGTGACCGGAGGTATTGGCCCGAATAAAGAGGGGGCTGTACATGGGCACGCAGCGCAAATGACCAACGGTGAAGACGTTGAGCAGCATAAAATAGTCACAGAGGCGGTTCATGAGGCGGGCAGTAAAATTTGTATGCAGATTTTACATACGGGGCGTTATGCCTATAACCCTCAACCAGTTGCGCCGTCAGCGATACAAGCGCCGATTAATCCTTTTCCGCCGAAAGCATTAACGGAGGATGAGATTGAGCAACAGATTTGCGATTTTGTTCGCTGCGCTACCCTCGCCCAGCAAGCGGGCTATGATGGCGTTGAAATTATGGGTTCCGAAGGTTATCTACTTAACCAATTTATTGTGAACCGAACGAACAAGCGTGAGGATGGATGGGGCGGTGATTATGAAAATAGAATCCGTTTTCCGCTAGAGATTATTCGACGTGCCCGTGAAGCGGTGGGGCGTGAATTTATTATTATCTATCGGTTGTCGATGTTAGACCTTGTTGAGGGCGGGAGTAGTTTTGATGAGATTGTGCAGTTAGGTAAAGCCGTCGAACAAGCCGGTGCCACCATTATTAATACAGGCATCGGTTGGCATGAGGCGCGTATTCCAACCATCGCGACCAAAGTACCGCGCGCTGCCTTTACTTGGGCGTCCGCTAAAGTACGCGAGGCGCTAAGTGTGCCGGTTATTACGTCAAACCGTATCAATATGCCAGAGGTGGCTGAATCGGTTTTAGCCCGTGGTGATGCTGATATGGTGTCTATGGCGCGCCCATTTTTGGCAGATCCTGAGTTTGTGCAAAAAGCTGAACAAAATAAAGCGGATGAGATCAACACCTGTATTGGTTGTAACCAAGCCTGTTTAGATCATGTGTTTGCTGGCAAGTTAACCAGTTGCTTAGTCAACCCACGGGCGTGTCATGAGACTGAACTGTTGATCGCACCGGCGACCCACAGTAAAAAAATAGCGGTGGTGGGCGCAGGGCCAGCGGGGTTAGCATTCTCCACTACGGCGGCTAAACGAGGTCATAAGGTCACGTTGTTTGATGGCGCATCTGAAGTGGGTGGGCAGTTTAATATCGCCAAACGGATTCCGGGTAAAGAGGAGTTTTACGAAACCTTAAGGTACTTCTCTAAACAGGTTGAGCTGACAGGGGTTGAATTAAAACTTAACACTTTTGTACGGGGTGAGATGCTGGAAGAACAAGGCTTTGATGAGGTCGTGCTGGCAACGGGGATCTCCCCTCGGACGCCGGATATTGAAGGGATCGACCACCCCAAAGTACTGACGTATCTTGATGTGATGTCGGGTGCCAGTGTTGGTAATACCGTGGCCGTTATAGGGGCTGGAGGCATAGGCTTTGATATTTCTGAATACCTGATACACCAAGGGGAATCCTCTAGCTTGAACATAAAAACCTTCATGCAAGAGTGGGGTGTTGATATGAACATGGCGGCACGGGGTGGGGTAGAAAATATGACTCCAGCGTTTGAACCTGCCGCTAGAGAGGTTTATCTCTTGCAGCGTAAGAAATCTAAAGTGGGCGCTAAGCTAGGTAAAACAACCGGTTGGATCCATCGCGCTGATCTTGCAAAGAAAGGGGTTCATATGTTGAATAAGTGTGAATACCTGAAGATCGACGATGCTGGACTACATATGTTAGTTGATGGTGAGGCGAAAACGTTAGCGGTTGATAATGTGATCATCTGTGCCGGTCAGGAACCCTGTCGTGAGCTTGTTGATCAGATTAACATGTTGCCTGTTCATTTGATTGGTGGCGCCGATGTGGCGTCTGAACTGGATGCGAAAAGGGCGATTGATCAAGGTACTCGATTAGCGGCGGATATTTGAGCGTAAAGCCACAGAGAGTTGTCTCTGTGGCTTTTATCTATGTGCGGCTGTTGACTGTTGTAGGTGTTGATCGAGGGGTGTTTAGACGTGTTTTAGACGCTCATACACCTCAAGCATTTTAGGCAGTGCGCGATGAAAGGCGTTGATGACCTCAGGATCAAAGTGTTTGCCCGATTCTTCATCAAAGAGTTTAAGCGCTTTTTCTACCGGCCACGCTTCTTTGTAAGGGCGCTTTGACGTGAGGGCATCAAATACATCCGCAACGGCAACAATGCGCGCAGAGAGGGGAATCTCTTTCCCTTTCCAGCCATGTGGATAACCGCTGCCATCCCACTTTTCATGGTGCCCTTCAGCAATTTCGATACCAGTGGTGAACATACTATGTCCACTGGCGTTAAGTTGTTCTTCGCAGCGCTTTAAAACCTCTCCGCCAATGGCGGGGTGGAACTCCATATCGTGGCGCTCTTCACCGGTTAATCGACCGGGTTTAAGCAGAATACTGTCGGCGATCCCTACTTTTCCAATGTCATGCATCGGGGAGAAACGGAGTATATCGCGGATATAGCGGTTATCGATCTGGTCTTGGTAAAGGCTGTCGTGGCTAAGCTCTTCGGCGAGAATCATAGAGTATTGAGACATTCGGGCGAGATGATCACCGGTCTCAGGGTCGCGACTTTCAGCCAGTTTTGATAAACCGCTAACGGCTGATATGACAAGGCTTTCAACTAATTCTGTTTTTTCAAACGCGTGCTGTAGCTGTCCCCCTGCATTTTTTAGTAGTTGAAGGTGTTTTTCATTAAATGCCGAGGGTTGAGTGCTGGCAAAGAGTAGCACGGAGCCGCTTTGATTATTAAACGGGAAAAATAGCGCAGAGTTAATACCGGCGTCATGTAGATAAGTAGCGAGGGCTGAATGTTTTCCGTTCCAGTCGGTATCCTCCTGCCATAGAAGAGGTTCAGACAGCTCAATCATACTGCACAGTTCACAACGGAGTTTAGAGTGCCGGCTATTTTCTTGTAGCCTGAGTTGCTGGTCACTGTGAACCCTTTCAAGCAGTAAAGACTGGGTATCGTTACTATCACGGATTAAACACAAGGCATCGATTGGCAGGCGTTGTTGATACTCTCGATAAACAAAGCATAGGGCGCTATCAACACTGGTTGCTTGGTTAACGCTACGTGTCAGGTTGAAGGTGGTATCAAGGTTGAGTGCGAGCTCGTCTATAGCGGAATAGATCGTACCCATCTCATTGCGGCTTGTGATGGCGTCATCTGAAGAAGTTTTGCCTTGGGCTAAGTGTTGTAGGCGCGCCAGTATGCTTTGTAGGGGGCGACTAAAAAATCGATTAAGTGCAAAAAGGGCAGATAAACCCACCAGTAAAGAGAGGGCAAGCAGTGCGATATTGATCAGCCGCTGTTTTTCTAGCTGCTGCTCAAGCATCGTTTTAATACGTGTATCTATCTGTTGAGATAGGGCTTCTAGTTCCGCTTGATGGGCGACGACCCACTGTGCAACGGACTCTAATTTAGGCTCTGCTAGGTCCCCTCGAACCTTGTGTATTTCTTGGGAGTAGATTTGCCACTGCTGTTGGATATCCGGCAGATCGTTGAGGGCTAATAGGGTGGTGTCTAGTTTTAAGATGATGTTATTTAAATCTTCCCCATACATGCCCAGATCGCGGAAGTAGGTGTCCCAATCTCTGGGTGCGGCGCTGGCGTATTGAGTGCTGCGGCTAATAAGGGAGCTGAATAGCTGCTGTGTGCTACCGGAGCTTTGTAGCGCGTTATAGTCATGGCGGCGCTGACTTTCACTATAAAATGAAAAGAGAGTATTTATCACTAACACGCTGATTAATAAGATAATAACAGCGGTTATTTGAAAACGAAGGGTATGATAAATAGAGGATGGCGCTATTTTCATCAAGTGTTTCCTAAAGAAGGTAGGGCGGCTAAGTAACGCTTAGAGCCGATTGGGCGCCGAAAGTTTCATGCTTATCGACTACGCGTCAGATTAAACCAGTTCTTATGCTTTACCGCAGAGTCTATGCGACAGTTTCGATTAGTTGAGGAAACTCAGTCCCCGGATCGTTTGGAATCTGCTCGGCCAGTCGGCTTTGTAAGCGTTGCTGTAGTTCCTGTGACTGCTGCTCGTTCGCATCGGCCGTTTGTTCAGCATTTTGTTGTACGGCTGAAGCGGTGGCCTGTTCATCTGGTGCTGGGCGGTTACGGAAGCTTTCTTGTAGATCGAGTGCTGTTTGGATATCGATCCCTTGGAAGGACTCTGCTGCTTCGCCGGTTTGTTCTGCAAGGTATGATTCGATCTGTTTCTGCTGCGTCGCGGGGTCGGGCCGTTCTTCTGCGCGCGAGCTGCGATTGGTGCCAACGTCTGAGGGATTATTGATCTCTGAAACTTGGCTTGTGGCCGGTAGATCACGGTTACGTTCGACGGCACCGTTAGACGGTGACGCTAGTAACGCATCCGTAGGCGAAGTGTTGTTGGCCGTATCGGCACTGCTTCTTGATGTCGATGATGTAGCCGCTAAACCGAACGCAGCGATAGTATTATCCATAAAACAAACCAATAAAATTATTAAAAATCATACACTGTAAGCATAGCGCTTTAACTGACACAGAACTTCTAACCAGTATAGACCACTTTAACCCTGTTAAGTTCGGCTGCCTATGATTTTAGCTGGGTGGCTTTATCTTGAGTCTGTCAGTTGCGCCGAAATGTGTAAGGCTTGCGCTTCTGCGAGTTGAGATAGCAGTTCACGTAGCTGTGCGACCAATGCGCTGTAACCCGGTTTTTCTAAGGGTGATGATAGGTTGAAACGGGCGCTTAATAGAACGTTATCTTTTGACTCTAGTTGCCAGTAACCACTGAACACGGCTAAGCCATCTTCGGTTCCATGAAATTGATCCACATGGGTCGAAAGGGTGTATTGCCAGTCAGGGCTGCGTCCAAACTGGCCATTATCGACTCGGCTGTCGTTGAGCTGTCTGTTTAACTCGCCATGTAGGACCCGGGTAATGGCAAGGTTAGGTTGTTCGGCCCATAGATGGTGGTTAGCAATTTTGATCTGGCTTTCTGTTGTTTGTAATGCGATGCCCGCATTATTAAGGTAGGCGGCGACGGTCACGGGTCGCAAACCGATAACGTGGGCTGTATTTGTTTTTTGAACTGCGGCACTGTCGCTACTGAGTAGATAAAATTGGTTATCGTTGCGGCTGGCTTGTTGGGCACAACCGCTTAAGAGTATCAGCGAGGCGGCTAAGGCGATAAAAATGTTAGTTGGCATTTTTCCCTCCTGGAATAAGGTCTGGGCCTTTTTCAGCATCAAATATAAGTGCGTTCGGCTTTTCATCTAAGGTTTTTATCACCGGTTGTAGCTGTTTTAAGGTTTGTTGCAGCGTTTGTAGTGAGTTGTTCATCTCTAAATATAAACGACTGTCAGGCGTGAGCCCCTGAGCGGCCAAGCGTATCTCTTTTAAAGTGGCTTTCAGCTCTTCAGGCAGGGCGGCTGTATCTTTGTTGTTAACTAAGCCTTCAATCTGTTTTAGGGTGTTGTCCAGTTGAGTGATCGTTTTTTCACTGGAATTAAGCGTGCTGGCTAACTGGTCTAGAACCGGTTCGACTTTGAGTTGCTCTATCTTACTTAACACGGCGATCAACTTGTTTTCTAACTGTACAAAACCACCGGACGCCGTTGGAATAACCGAATAATCATCTACGTTTGTCAGTGCTTGTTTTGGCGCATCGGGGTAGAGGTCTAAGTCGACATAGAGGCTACCTGTTACGAGGTTGCCCGATTTTAGGCTGGCGCGCATGCCCCGTTCCACCCAATTGCTGAGTTTGGCGTGAACATCGGCCAGTACGCGCTCTTCATCTTTATAACCTAAGCGTCCCGGTTCGAGTCTAATGACCACGGGGATGCGCGAATCGGTGATTTCAGATAAATGGGCGATCTGGAAAGAGATGTTTTCCACGGTACCTACGCGCACACCGCGAAACTCCACCGGAGCACCGGCTACGAGCCCACGTACCGATTGGTCAAATAGGAGCAAATACTCGTTGTAGTAGGCATAAGGGCGTTCTTTTACACTGTTAAAATCGGCATAAAGTCGAAAGCGATCACCATCTTTAGCGCTCCTTCCTTGCTGCTCACCTTCGAGAAGGTCAAAGGTAATGCCGCCACTAAACAGGGTATCAAAGGTGCCGGTTTGAACATTAATACCATTGGCGGAGAGGTTAAGGTTAATACCGCTCATATTCCAAAAGCGGCTATCGGAGCTGACTAACTGGTCATAAGGTGCTTGGATAAAGATCCCATAAATGGCTTCTTTGGCGTCGGCATCAAAGTTGACCCGCTCAATACGGCCAACGGGAAAACCGCGGTAAAGTACGGTATCACCAACACTTAAGGAGTGAGCATTATCACTGATAAGCTCTAAGCGTAAGCCCGGTTCTGTTGTAGAGGTGACGGGCGGCTCTTCTAAACCAATATATTGTTTTGGTTGTTTGCCCTTATCGCCTGGGGTCATTTCGATGTAAGCACCCGAGAGTAATGTGCCTAAACCACTCACACCGCCTGCCCCTACACGGGGTCTGACCACCCAGAATTTTGTATCTTTAAGCAGAAGTGCTTCCGCTTCAGGCTCGATTCTTACTTGTACGAGGACATTATTATCGGGGTAATTAAGTTTGACCGATTCTACTTTGCCTACTTCTACATTACGGATTTTAATTTTTGTTTTTCCAGCTTCAATCCCATCGGCTGTAATAAAGCTGACAGTGACAAGTTGACCACGATGGGCCCAGTCGTTATAAACCATCCAACCGCCGATAAATAACGCAATAAAGGGTAGTAACCAGATGCTGGAGACCGAACGCTTAGCGCTTATCAACGGTTGTGCTGAAGAATGCTCTGTTGCTGTCATAAGTTTCAGTTATCTTGTTGGCTAGGTATCTGATGAGTGAACATAGAGAACTTAGTTAATTTCATCGAGTAGGTCATTTAAGGGGGCTTGCCCACTTTTGATGCTGTTTAACTCCCGTTGGTTCAGGTTATCCCATATTAAGCGTGGGTCAAAGCTTAAAGCCGATAGCATGGTGAGAATTACAACCCCTGCAAAGGCCGTTGCGGCGAGTCCCGGTTGAATACTGGCAAGCCCACCAAGTTGTACCAGTGCGACTAACACCGCTACAACAAAAACATCAATCATGGACCAGCGACCAATCAGTTCGGTCATTCTATACATCCATATACGTTCATTAACGCGGTTCTGATGACCCGCTTCTACGCTAAATGCGAGCCAAAATAGGGCTAGCATTTTAACAATGGGTATTAAAATACTGGCAATAAAGACAATCAGGGCAATGGGGTAAGAGCCGTGTTGCCATAATAAAACGACCCCGCCCAAAATGGTGCTAGGTTCGTCTGCACCGAGTAAGCGGGTGTGCATAATGGGGTAAAGGTTAGCAGGGATATAGAGCAGAGCGCCGGTGATTAAAAAGGCCCATGTTTTTTGTAAACTGAATGGGGTTCTTGGGTGTAACGGGCTTGAGCAGCGCTGGCAAGAATGGGCGTTAAGATCATGTATTAAACCACAGCAGTGACAACTTTGTAGTTGCTGCTGCATGGCGCCACCATAGCGATGTGCCGGTGGGGTTCTTTGAATAGATGCCGCTTGGTCGAGGCTGTGCCAAAGCTGTAATCGGTCTATACAGGTGATAGTGGCGATGAGGCAGAGTGCAAAAAGTACATAGGCCCAAAATGACATGCCAATAACTAAATCGGCCATCCCTGAGATTTTTACTAAACTGACTAAGACGCCAATGAGAAACACTTCGGCCATGGCCCAAGGGTGAAGGCTGAATATCAAACGGGTCAGTGTATAACTCCAAGGGTAGACTTGCCCTTTACGCAAAGGAAGCAAGATGACGAGGTATGCACAGAGTAGCAGGGTTGGGATGATCAAAATAAACACGCTTAGCAGCAGAGCGAGCAGGGGAAAGCCTAAAATAAGTAGATCATAACCGCTGTCTAGTAATGAAACCTGCTGCTCCCGCCCTTGGGATTGAAATGCCATAAAGGGGAAGGGGAGGGATAAAAGTAGGAAAAGAAGTGCGCTGGCGGCAAATGCGGTGGCTTTATCAATGGCATTTGACGTTTGGGACGATAATAGATGACCACACCGTGGACAGTGGGCCTTGCACCCCGGTTTCAGCGTTGATACCTCAACGATTAGGTCGCAGCAGTGGCAGGCTACATTTTCAGAAGACATGATTCTCAATGGACATCGTCTGTGACCTTTGTGCTAAATAGGTTGTGTGAGGTATGTCGATAGTAGGCTCACATGGCACTAAGGATTATATATTAATTTTAATCCCGCTAGGAAATTATCAAAGGTTCAGGCTAGGTGTGTTAAGCCGGCATTAAAGCGGGTTACTTTACCTTATAAGGGTTCATTGCTATCTGTGTTTAAAAGAGGTACTTCAGGTTGATACAGCGGTGTCATTATTGATGATAAGCCTCGACCTGACATAGTTATTGAGTGATTGTTTGTTTGTTTGTTTAATAGTGCTGAAGAGCATGATTCAGCCTACTAAAGCCTTGAAAATACGCTATTATGGCGGTGAAGCATGGACAGTGCAGACAGGTTATTTTTAAGACTTATTTTGACGTAGGGAGCGGGGCGACTAATATAGGTATGAACACATTTGAGTAATGTGTATCAAACCATGCAATCGTATTGATTTTGGAGCGTTATTTATAAACATGTTTCGGCAGGCTATACAGTTTTTTATCCAGCGTTCATTAACATTGTCTGTCTGTATGTTTTTGATCGTGTTACTGATAGCGACCTTTTTTGTTAATCATGAATTTGATCGAATTCGTGACAACCATAAACACCAAGCGTTTATTAATCTTCTTACCTTAGGGGCTCGCCTTGAGGGTGCCATCAATTCACACCTTGTTGTGTTGCGAGGGTTAAAGGCTGAAATTGCGATTAACGCTGATATAACACAAGCTGAATTTGCAAGATTAGTGGATGAATACCTACAGACCCAATTGAGTATTAGTCATATCGCCTTGGCGCCCGACCTTATTATTAGCAATATTTACCCCCTCGAAGGCAATGAATCGGCGTTAGGGCTTGATTATCGTGATGTCGAAACGCAATTTTCCACCGTTCAGGAATCTATTAATACGAAGCAAATTATTTTAACTGGGCCGATACCGCTTGTGCAGGGTGGGAGTGCGTTGATTGCTCGTGTGCCGGTTTATATCGGTGAAAATCGTGATGTGTTATGGGGGCTTATCTCTGGCGTTATTGATGATAAAGATCTGTTTGAAAATGCAGGTCTTGAGGAAACGTTGTGGGGATTAGATATTGCGGTGCGCGGAAAAGATGGCACAGGGCGTGAAGGTGAGGTCTTTTTTGGTTACGCCTCTACCTTTGATCATGACCCCGTTATTGTTGATGTTTTTTTACCGACGGGGCGCTGGCAGCTAGCAGCCAGTGTGAAAGGGGGGTGGTACGTCAGTAATCAGCAAGTTGCTTACTTCTGGTTTGTTGCGCTGCTGGTGAGTTTAGTCACCGCCATGGCCACTTACCTTATTGTGTCTAATTACCGAGAGAAGTTAGTTGCAATCGATACGGCCAACTATCGTGCGAGTTACGATGGTCTAACGGGGTTATCTAACCGTTATCATTTTACGCTGCAATTTAAAAAAGTGATAAACGAGCATCAGCGTTATGGCAAAATTTTTGCGCTTTTCTTTGTCGATCTGGATTACTTTAAAGAGGTCAATGATAACTGGGGTCATCATGTAGGGGATGAACTTTTAAAGTTATTCTCCCAGCGAATGAGCCGTATTATTCGTTCGGATGATCTGGTCGCACGCTTGGCCGGTGATGAGTTTGTTGTGGTGCTGAATGATATTGAGTCGGCTACCCAAGCCGAGCTGCTGGCCGAAAAACTTCAGCTTGAACTGGGTGAGCCCTATCTTATTGATGGTCAGTACCTGTCGGTGACGCATAGTCTGGGTATCGCTATTTACCCTCAAGATGGTCGCTCTATGGATGTCCTCTTACAAAATGCCGATAGGGCAATGTATGAGGCTAAGCGCGCCGGTAAAAATAGAATCTATTTCTTTAATGATGAACTTAGCCAAGAAGTTAAGCGGCATGTACAGGTGCATAATGAGATCCTTGAGGGGATTCGTAAAGGTGAATTTGAGCTTTACCTGCAACCGATAATGACCTTAACAAGTAATAAAATATCGAAATGCGAAGCGCTTATTCGATGGATTCATCCTGAGCGGGGCATTGTCTCGCCGATTGATTTTATCCCCATCGCCGAGCAAACCGGTGTGATTCGCGCTTTAGGGGATTGGATATTAGAGGAAGCCTGTTACTTGTCGGACCTTCTGACGGTTAAAGGAGTCGATGTGCAAATCGCGGTTAACCGCTCAGTTGCTGAGTTTTTTCCTAAAGATACGGTAGAGCGCTGGCTGCATATTATTGATCAATATGAAATTGATCATCACAAATTGGTCTTTGAGATTACCGAATCCTTGTTAATGGATAGCGGGGGTAATCAGCTGGATAAAATTAATCAATTACGTGATAAAGGTATCGCGTTTTCGATTGATGATTTTGGTACCGGTTATTCAGCGATCAACTATCTTCGCCATTACCCAGTGGATTTTTTGAAGATAGACCGGAGTTTTGTGACCGATATCTTAGATGATGAACAAGACCGTACACTGGTTGAAGTGATTATTAAGATGGGGCAAACACTGGGGATTCAGGTGATCGCTGAAGGGGTAGAGACGAAAGAGCAACTGGCCATGTTGGAGCAGCGCGGTTGTGACTTTATTCAAGGGTTTTACCTTAGTAAGCCTTTGCCGCTTGATGACTTCATCGCGTTTTATCGTTCCTATTGAGTCTTAGATCGGACATACTCTTTGCTATAGTTTAAATTTATCACATGTCTTGTTTTATTCAATTTCTTTAATTGGTGGGGTGTGGTTATAGTAACCCTATCAACGCCAGAGCGCGTAACTGCCATTATTTATTATGAGGAATTCATCAATGTTACAAACGAAAGAAGGTCAAACGGTACCACAGGTTGTGTTCCACACTCGCCAAGGCAATGATTGGGTTGATGTGACAAGCGATCAGTTGTTCAAAGGGAAAACCGTTATCTTATTTGCATTACCGGGGGCGTTTACACCTACATGTTCGAGTACCCATTTGCCAAGATATAACGAGTTAGCCCCTATTTTTGCTGACAACGGCGTTGATGAGATTATCTGTTTGTCTGTTAATGATACCTTTGTGATGAATGCGTGGGCTGAAGATCAAAAAGCTGAAAAGATCACTTTCATTCCTGATGGTAATGGCGAATTTAGTGAAGCCATGGGCATGCTGGTTGATAAAAGTGATATAGGGTTTGGAAAACGCTCATGGCGCTACTCTATGCTGGTAAAAGATGGGGTTATCGAGAAGATGTTTATCGAGCCCGATCTACCAGGCGACCCTTTCCAAGTATCTGATGGCGATACAATGCTTGAGTATATTAATCCTCAAGCAGAGCAGCCAAAACGTGTCACTATTATTAGTAAGCCGGGCTGTGGACATTGTACCCGCGCGAAAAAAGTGCTGACGGATAAAGGCTACAAGTATGAAGAGATTGTATTAGGCACCCAAGGTGTTAGCTTTAGTTCGCTACAAGCGGTATCTGGACGTGGTACGACGCCGCAAATCTTTATCGATGGGGCGTTGATCGGTAGTGCGGATGAGCTTGAAGCGTGGGTTGCCACGCAAGGGTAAGATCTTTATATGCATGAAAAAAAACGCACTTAATTAAGTGCGTTTTTTATTTTAATCTTTAAGGCGCAGCCCGCCGGATTCTACGGTGATCTTATCTTGCTTTAATAAAGACCCCACCGCTTTTTTAAACGCTTTTTTGCTGATGCCAAAATGTTGAAAGATAATCTCAGGTGATGATTTGTCGTGAACGGTGATAAAACCTTCCTGTTCAGCCATCATCTCTAAAATTTTATCGGTCGTATCGATGACTTTCCCGTAGCCGGGTTTCTGCATAGATACATTGATTTTCCCATCCGCGCGTACTTCTTTAATGTAGCCTTTAAATTTTTGGCCGGGATAAAGTGTTTTGAGTACATCGCTGCGGAAAATCATCCCCCAGTGCTCATGGTTCACAATAACCTTCTGTCCCAGATCGGTCCGGTTGGCAACGACCAATTGAACCTCTTCACCGGTTTTGTAGTTAGGCGGTGTTTTATCCAGAAACTTATCAATTTTGGTGGAGGCGACGATACGGTTCGTGTGTTTGTCTAAATACAAGCGCACAAGGTAGCGTTTATCGACTTCAACAGGGCGGTTTTTTTGTTCGCTATAAGGTAGCAACACTTCTTTAGGTAAGCCCCAATCTAAAAAAGCACCGGTGTCGTTTACTTCAGACACTTTTAGCATGGCAAATTCGCCAATAATCGCTGATGGTGTTTCGGTCGTTGCGATCAGGTAATCATCCGTATCAAGATAGATGAAGACCCGCAGGTGATCACCGACACTGAGGTCATCAGCACAGTAACGTTTAGGTAGGAGTATCTCACCCAGATCCCCGGCATCCAGATAAACGCCGAAATCTCGTTCTTTTATAACTTCAAGGGTGTTGTATTTGCCGATTTCGGCCATGGCTTTCATTTCCGGAGTAGGTGAGTTGT
The DNA here is from genome assembly GCF_001597735.1 of Neptuniibacter pectenicola. Taxonomy (GTDB): domain Bacteria; phylum Pseudomonadota; class Gammaproteobacteria; order Pseudomonadales; family Balneatricaceae; genus Neptuniibacter; species Neptuniibacter pectenicola. The sequence goes on along the minus strand of NZ_LUTS01000010.1, from coordinate 103,048 downwards.
AACAGCATGCATTGCTAATACTCTATTATCCTAGTCCATGCTGAATTAGAAAAGCCTTTTTATAAAAAAGCCTCCTCAAAAGGTTGAGGAGGCGCTAGATATATCAAATAAGAGGGTGTTAAGCGTTGAATTACTTCCCTAAGCGTCTAATCGCTTGCGGTGTAAATTGCTTATGGCTGAAGCGTTTCGTAAAGTCGAAGCCTTCCCCTTCTTCATTTGTTAAGCTACCAACAAGGTAGCGGCCGGATTGCAGGTCATATAATGTTTCCGCAACCAACCAAGGTACATTCGCATCGCGGTACTGGAACTGATGGGCTTCCGCTACACGCCAAAGCTCACCACGACCATCATAATGGTCCACAATCGCAATCTGCCAGCTGTCTTCATCTATATAGAAGGTACGTTTAGCATAAATGTGACGTTCGCCCTCTTTTAGTGTGGCCTCCACTTTCCATACACGGTGTAGTTCGTAACGTGTGTGCTCAGGGTTCATGTGGCCCGGCTTCAATATATCCTCATATTTTAGCCCCCTGTCAGCGAGTTTGAAGCTATTGTAAGGAATATAAACTTCCTGTTTACCCACTAAGTTCCAGTTGTAACGGTCAGGCGCACCATTGAATAGGTCTAAATTATCCGTAGTACGTTGGCCATCACTGGCAGTACCTGGCGCGTCATAAGCGATTTGGGGCGCTCTACGAACCCTGCGCTGACCCGCATTGTAGGTCCACGCTTGGCGAGGCTGGGTGATCTGGTTCATCGTTTCATGTACCAAAAGCACGTTCCCGGTTAGACGAGAGGGTGCTTTAACTTCTTGTACAAAGTAAAACAGAATGTTCTCGTCTTTTTGTGGGTCAGCACCTCCCTCAAGGGAGCTGGGCCATGACATTTTTTCGTTTATTTTAACCGCAGTGTAGTTCCCGTTTGCTTGCACAGGTACCTGCACAAACGTACGTTCTAAGGCTCCGCCTCTGTAGCGCGTCATGTGGTTCCAAATGACTTCAAGTCCATCGACAGGAATCGGGAAAGGGATCGCCGTGGTAAAGTCTTTTAAGCCGTTGCCACCATCCGTTAAGGTGGTTGATGTGGCATTCGCTTTCGCTGCGTTGTAGATATGTTCGGGAAGTGCCGCTGTTCTGTGGCTTGGGTACACCGGGATTGAGAACGTATCTTTATAGCGCGCTAACATGGCGAGCTGACCTGGTGTTAAATGGTCTTTATATTGGTCAGCATTAGCAGCGGTGATAGTAAATAGAGGCTGCTCACCTGCAAACGGATTAGCGTAACGGTTGTCTGAGGTTGCTAAACCACCATCCCATGCGGGAATTGTGCCGGATGCATTGCCCGCTTTTTCTGCACCTATAGGGGTTAATGTATCGCCGAGTTTTGCGGCTTCTTCAGCGGTTGTTGCTGAATAGGCTGCAGATGACGCCAAAATAAGGGCAGTGCTCAGCAGCAGTCTTTTAGTCTTTAGCATTGATGATATCTCCATCTAATCAACGTTTCTTAGAAAGAAACGGATGCGCTGAGTGAAAGAAAGTCTCGGTCTTCAATCGAGTTGAAGTCGCCGCCATAGTAATCAGTATATGAAAGCTGGACTGAGTATCTGTTTAGGTAATCCGCCGTTAAGCTTAGGCCTAATGTTTTTTCATCTTCATTGAAGCCCGCGCCCGGTTGAGGACCATAACCCTCTAAACCATGCTTGAAGCTAATTTCAGGTGTTAAATTTACACCGGCAAACGCATTAGGGTAGTTTAAATTAGCCCTGACAACATAACCATATGAGTCTTGAGTTACGAAACCGTCGTTATCCCCAGCCGTGTAGCCATAAGAGCCATGACGCCCATATTTTAGTGCATTAGCACTTTCATCTAGGCTGTGGACGTGGGTCCAACCGAATTCACCAATGAGGGTTAAGCGGCTTGCGCCGAGTACACGGTCATGGAAGCTAATTAAGCTGGTTTGGAATTGTGACACATCAAAGGTTTGATAACCGTCTACTTCACTGTCAAATGAAGCGCCATTACCGGTTGCCGTTTTGATATAGTTATCTAGCGCGGCATTACCTGTAGCACCTGCGGTTAGGATGCCCGCGATCAACGAGGTTCCGTTGATTTGCATCGGTACGTCTTTTTTGTGGCTGATCTCACCGGACCATGCGATATCACCGACATTAGTGCTAAAGCTCAAACCGAGCATTTTAATGTCTTCCGGGTATTCAACATAATAGGATGAACCCAAGGTGGCTGGCAGGCCGCCAAAAAAGGCGCCTACGTCATACACACCACTCGTGATGGGAAGACGGCTGTGGTATTGCGCAGCATAGAGGCCAAACTCGGTGTTATTTAGCTCTTCGGCAAAGTAGCGGAAAGCGATACCAAACTGACCATCATCATCCGCTTCACGTCGACCATCGGCATTTCTGTAAACGACAGGGTCTTGTCCGCCTAAAGCCGCGGGATTGTTGAAGTAAGTCTGGTCATCTAGTGTGCCTAGAGCGCCACTACCTATACGAATACCGTCACAACCTTCGCCAACAAAATCATTGGTTGAAAAGTAGGTGCCGCAACCATCAATGGCCGTAGGCTCCCATGTGAGCTGGTAGAAACCTTCAACGCTTAAATTGTCTGTAACACCTAATGAGGCAAATGCCATATTGACGGGGAGTAGGCCTTCTTTTACTTCTGCCCCTGCACGTCTAAACGCATTGACATCAAAAGGGTTGATGGCATTTAGCCCCCCTTGAATGAAGGTGCTTTCGCCCCAGTTGACGACCTGTCGGCCTAAGCGAACATCAAGCGGTTTTTGGGCAACCTCAAATGAGCCGTACCAGTATGCATCAAGTAGCTCAAATCCAGAAAATTTAGCGAAATCATTAAAATCTGCGTCGTTTAATTCGGTATCAGGGGTGTAGCCGTTAGCGGCATGACCATGTGGACGCGCACCGTTTTCCAGCTCTAAATCGTACCAATATTTAGCGCGGGCAAAGAAACCGACATTTTCATAGCTTAGTTCAAGGTCGTGTATGCCTTTGACGATTTGGGAGAACGTTTCTCCCTTCTTGAAGTTCTGGGTCGCATCGTCATAGCTGCCTCCGCCTTTGCTGGTGCCGCCGTTGGCGGGTGCGATCAGGGCTGAGGACGGCTCATCCATTCGCCAGCTGGCGCCGACAGAAACTTGTGAATCAAAGCGGCCTTCTATCTCGCCAAGATTAAATTCGAGTGCGTGTGCCTGATTAATAGATACGACAGAACCTATCAATAAGGGAAGTAGTTGGTGTGTAAACACCTGATGTTGGTTTTTGCTGCAATGCAAAATCCTGTTTCTTATTGCCATTTCGTTCACCTAGCGTTGTTATTTTTTTAAAGCGCTAATTAGTGTTACCTCTAAGATAGTCGACTTTTTAATAAAGCGCCTTTTTTCGGGTGCTTTAGCCGCAAGTTAGAGTAAGGAACCCTACACATAATCCACGGCTGCCGCCTGAGTCTCAATAACAATTGACTCCATATTTATTAACAAAATTGTTCTTTTAGGTTGATAAAAATGATGTTTCAGGTAAACAATATAGATGGGAAATGCGTTTCATGTTAACTAAGATTGATGTAGGTATCGAAATTATGGAGCGTAAAATTACTGTGCCGGCAGGCTATGTACGGCATCTTCTACAACTGGTTCAAGAGCAGGGCTTTAGTGTTGATCAGCTATTGACCCAGGTAGGTATTAATCCATCGGAAATTGGTAGTCAAACCGAATTTCCAGCGGATAAGTTTGGTCTGTTATATCAGCGTATCTACTACATCGCCCAAGACGAATACTTTGGCATGTTAAGTGGTGGAAAGGTGCCTAATGGCACCTTTCGGATGATGTGTCACTGCCTGATTCACTGCTCAACCTTGGAAAAAGCGATCTATCGCGCCAGTGATTTTCATGAAGTGTGTCGTGGTACTCAGGTTAAGCCATTTTTGGTGCGTAAGGGGCGTTATGCAAAAGTCTCTTTTACGACCACTGATGCATCTGAGGCGTCGATGGATGAGCTGTTGGCCGATGAAAATCCAGGCCGAATTCGTACCTCTCTTTCCATGTGGCATCATTTTTTATGCTGGTTGATCGGTAAACGCCTAGAGTTAAAAGCGGCTTATTTTTCCTTTTCTGAACCGGATGATGTGGCGCAGTATAAAACGCTGTTTCAGTCTGAGGTTAAGTTTGATCAGCATGATAATGCGATCGTTTTTCCTGCACGCTATCTCGATTTTCCTATAGTGCAGACCCCTAAAACACTGCGTAGCTTCCTCAAAACTGCACCTTACCAATTGATTGTTATGGTGGATGATGAAGCGAGCTTAAAATCGCAAGTCGTCGCATTAATCGGGAAAGATTTTAGCCAAGAACTGCCCAGTGCGGAGGAGGTGGCTTACCGCCTGCACATGTCGGTATCTACCTTGCGTCGTCGCCTGTTAGATGAAAATACATCCTACCAAAAAATCAAAGATGAAAGCCGCAAAATGGCAGCGCTTAATTATATGAACTCCCCCCAGTTGTCGATCAATGATGTTGCTGGATTAATGGGGTTTGATGAGCCCTCTGCTTTTTTCCGTTCGTTTAAAAAATGGACCGGTTTGACGCCGGGTGAATATCGGCGTAGCGATACATATTGTCAGCAGTTGGGTGCTTCTGAATAGGGCTGTGGCATCTTGGAATCCAAGGCTTTGTTCGTTTTGACCGTTATTGTTATTAAATGAGGTATTAAATGTTATTGCTGGTTTAACGCGCTAGTTAGATCATGTTAATAGCATTTCCCAATGTGAATATGGTTCCTTAAGAATAATAAAATGTAACCTAGGTTTGATAGCTCGGTTACAGAACGGAGCAGGAAGAACAATGAGCGATTATCGTTATCCCTATCAAGAAGGTGTTTTTGTCCTCAATCAGCTGGTGGGTCTTGAGCAGATCTGTCATCAAGCGGGGCTTGATGAATTTGCTGAAGGCTTAGCGGAGGCGGTGCTTGATGAAGCGTCTAAGTTGGGTAGTGAGCAGTTAGCGCCGTTAAACGTTACTGGTGATCGGTTAGGCGCCACTATCGAAAATAACAATGTTATTGAAACACCCGGTTTTTCAAATGCTTACCAACAGTTCTGTGACAGTGGCTGGCCCTCGCTAGCGGGCAATCCTGAGTTTGGCGGGCAAGGCTTGCCGAATGTTTTAGCGGTTGCAGTGAATGAGATCTGGCAGTCAGCGAATCTTGCTTGGTCTCTTTGTCCTTTGTTAACACAGGGGGCTATTGAAGCGATCGAAACCCATGGTAATGACCAGCTTAAACAGCACTATCTTCCTAAGTTGATTAGTGGTGAATGGACAGGAACCATGAACTTAACGGAGCCTGATGCGGGTACGGATCTTGCCGCGCTTAAATCCAAGGCGGTTCCTGAAGGTGGTCATTACCGTATCAGTGGGCAAAAAATCTTTATTACGTGGGGTGATCATCAGATGACGGACAATATTGTTCATCTGGTACTGGCCCGACTGCCTGATGCACCTGCGGGGGTTAAAGGTATTTCGCTATTTGTGGTCCCTAAATACCTACTTGATGAGCAGGGTAACCCAACGGCGCAGCGCAACGATGCTTATGCGGTTTCTCTTGAACATAAGTTAGGTATTCATGGTAGCCCAACCTGCGTGATGAGTTTTGGTGATAACGGCGGTGCTATCGGTTATCTGGTTGGTAAGGAAAACCAGGGTTTAGCCTGTATGTTTACCATGATGAACGATGCAAGACAGGGGGTTGGTTTGCAGGGGTTGGCGATCTCTGAACGCGCCTATCAGCATGCATTAGCCTATGCTAAAGAGCGAATCCAAGGGACGCTACGGGATGGTTCACGTATTAGCATTATTCAGCATCCTGATGTTCGCCGAATGCTCTTGCAGATGAAGTCGTCGATCCAAGCGATGCGTGCATTAGTGTATGTAGCACGGGCGGAGAGTGACTACGTAAACAACGCGGCCGATGAAACGGCCCAGTTAAAGCATCAAAAGCGAAATGATCTGTTAACACCTATAGTCAAAGGATGGGTCACAGAGTTGTCTCAGGAATTGACCTATCTAGCGGTGCAGATTCATGGTGGCATGGGGTTTATCGAGGAGACCGGTGTTGCTCAATATTACCGCGACGCCCGTATTCTGACGATCTATGAAGGAACCACGGGTATACAAGCGCTGGATCTGATTGGTCGCAAAACGCTGGTGGATGGTGGCGTTGCGGTTAGCGATCTTTTATCTGAGATGCGCGATGATCTGGGCGCTATATCCGCGCCCGAACTACAAGATATTGTTACCGCCACGCAAGCGGCGGTTGAGCATGCCGAGGATGCTAAGCAGTGGGTATTGGCTCAAGCCGCGCAAGATGCGTCAGCCGCAGGCAGTGCGAGTGTGAGCTATATGATGTTGATGGGCTACCTTTGTGGTGGCTGGTTGCTGACGAAGTCTGCGGCTATTGCCCAGCGGGATCTTGCTAACGAGGGGGCTGATCTTGAGTTCCTTAACGCTAAAATCATTTCAGCCCGTTTCTTTGCTGAGCAGATGTTGCCTCGGGTAGGCGCGCTGTTAGCGGCGATGCACTCCGGTGGTGATACGATCATGGCTATGAGCGAAGGACAGTTTTAAGTGGCGATAGTGAGTGGCGCGCTTAATACCTGAAAAGAATTGAGGTGAATAGTATGAATGCTATGGCAAGAGAGTCCATGGAATTTGATGTGGTGATTGTCGGTGCAGGCCCTGCCGGTTTATCGGCTGCGTGTAAATTGATGCAGCAAGCGCAGGCGACTGAGCAAGCGTTGACGGTCTGTGTGGTTGAAAAAGGGTCAGAGGTGGGCGCGCATATATTGTCGGGTGCCGTCGTTGAAAGTCGCGCACTGGATGAACTTTTTCCTGAGTGGAAAGAGCAGGGTGCGCCTTTAAACACCCCCGTGGTTGAAGATCAGATCTTCATGCTGAAAAACGACACTGCTGCCATAAAAGTACCGAATATGTTTGTGCCTAAAACGATGCACAATCACGGTAACTACATTGTGAGTTTAGGGAATCTTTGTCGTTGGTTGGCGGAGCAGGCTGAGCAACTCGGTGTTGAAATTTTCCCCGGTTTTGCTGCATCAGAGGTGCTGTATAACGAGGATGGCAGTGTTAAAGGAATTGCTACAGGGGATATGGGCGTTAGTGCAGCCGGCGAGCAAAAAGATAGTTATATGCCGGGTATGGAGCTGCACGCGAAATACACTATTTTCTCTGAAGGTTGTCGGGGGCATTTAGGTAAAGAGCTGATCGAACGATATGATCTTGCTGCTCAATCGGATGCTCAACATTATGGTCTGGGCATTAAAGAGCTATGGGATATTGATCCAGATAAACACCAGCCTGGGCTTGTACTGCATGGTTCGGGTTGGCCGCTAACAGGCGAGAGCAGTGGTGGCTTTTTCCTTTACCATACCGAAAACAATCAAGTAGTTGTTGGTTTGATTGTTGATTTAAACTATAAAAATCCTTACTTAAGTCCGTTTGATGAATTTCAAAAGTTGAAGCATCACCCGGTTCTTAAACAGTATTTAGACGGCGGTAAGCGTGTCTCTTATGGGGCAAGAGCAATCACTAAAGGTGGTTTTAATGCGCTGCCTAAGATGACTTTCCCTGGTGGTATCGTCGCGGGTTGTAATGCAGGTACGTTGAATTTTTCAAAAATCAAAGGTACACACACGGCGATGAAATCTGGCATGTTGGCGGCTGAGGCGATCTTTGACGCGCTGCAGTCCTCGTCAGCTGGTGGGGAAGATCTGAATAGCTTTGCGGATAAGTTTAAAGCGTCTTGGTTATATGATGAGTTATTTAGTTCTAAGAACTTTGGACCGGCGATGCATAAGTTCGGTTCATTGCTGGGGGGCGCCTTTAATTTTATCGACCAAAACCTCTTCTCCGGCAAATTACCGGTGACGCTGCATGATGATCATGAAGACTTTGCACAGTTAAAACCGGCGGCAGCGTGTGAACAGATTACGTATCCAAAGCCGGACGGGGTGCTTAGCTTTGATAAACTGAGTTCAGTTTTTCTCTCGAATACTAACCATGAAGAAGATCAGCCTTGTCACTTACAGTTAAAAGATCCATCTATACCGCTTGGGAGCAATCTAGAGCGCTTTGCTGAACCCGCACAACGCTACTGCCCTGCTGGGGTATATGAAGTGATTGAGGAGGCAGAGGGGAAGCGTTTTCAGATTAACAGCCAAAACTGCGTACATTGTAAAACATGTGACATTAAAGACCCTGCGCAAAATATTCGTTGGGTTGTACCTGAAGGAACGGGTGGGCCTAATTACCCAAATATGTGATTTTTTTAAGGTTTTTTTATAAAAAATGTAAAATAATAGAAAAAATATTGCCCCATGGAGGGGGTGAAGGTACAAAGTGAATTAGATCGGTATGTTGACCTAGTGGTTATAATTTGATCTGATTGTGCGGCTTTATCGTGTATTTCTGTACACTATCTAACCGCTTATTTTTATTATGAAAATAGTTTCATAATAATTCAGCTTTTTTCAGTAAAAAGTCGCGTTACTGGTTGACACAAAAACTCAATCCTATAATATACGCGCCGTTCCTGCGGAGGGATGGCTGAGTGGTCGAAAGCACTGGTCTTGAAAACCAGCGGTCCGAGAGGGCCCTAGGGTTCGAATCCCTATCCCTCCGCCATTTACTGGAACTAGAGTTCCCTGATAGCTCAGTTGGTAGAGCAGTAGACTGTTAATCTATTGGTCGCTGGTTCGAGTCCAGCTCAGGGAGCCAATTTAAGAGATGGGTCGTTAGCTCAGCTGGTAGAGCAGTTGGCTTTTAACCAATTGGTCACAGGTTCGAATCCTGTACGACCCACCACTTATAAGAATCCAGCCCTGCGCTGGTTTTTTTATGCCTGTAGAAAATACACGAGTACAGGATGAGAACCGTTAGAGGTTCGATTCGCATGACGCAGTCATAAGAAAACATCGGAGCCTGCGACGATGGCCCGAAGGGCAATAGTAATCCTGTACGACCCACCACTTATAAGAATCCAGCCCTGCGCTGGTTTTTTTATGTCTAAAATAAATGCAGCGGAAATTTTTAGGCATCTGTCTCTAAATACTAGCGTTTGATCGTTATCGGGTGTTTTTATTTTGGAATAGTGCCTGTGTTGTCTCATTCGGTTATGACTTATGTACTGTATGTTTATCTTGTTAAGTAATGAAAACTATTTGTCGATTGGCATGTCACAGTAGACGTTCTAGTTGTTTTTTGAGGAATGGAGATGCTTACACCTGATCAATGGGTATTAGATGAGAGAGAAGGGCTGCTGCCTTTAGCTAAATGGCAGAAGACCGTTGATGTGATGGCGCGAGTCTTTAATGCGCCTGCAGGTTTTATTGTTCAATATGCTTCTAAAGGCTTTCAGGTTGTTATCTCAAGTGATCAAGAGTCTAACCCTTATGAGGCAGGCATCATCATTCCGGTGGATACCAATCTGTTCTGTAAAAAAGTGGTGGAACAGCAAGGTACTCTCTATGTTGCTGATGCACGAGGTGACCGCTATTGGGAGACCAACCCAGAAGTAAGTGAAGATGGTTTTCGTTCGTATCTAGGCTTACCGGTTAAATGGCCGACGGGTGAGCCTTTTGGCACGATTTGTGTGATGGATTTTAATACGACGGATTATCAAAAGGATTATGTTGATTTGGTGGGAGAGTTAAGAGATTTAATTGAGGCGGATCTCGCAATTCTATCTCAGTATCAAGTTATCTCTAACCTGGCGATGACCGATGAGCTGACTAAGCTTTATAACCGCAGAGGGTTTTATGCGGTGGCACAGCAGCGTTTAACGTTAGCGAGGCGTTCGAATCTATCCTTAGGGCTTCTGTATATGGATATGAATGGTCTTAAGGATATAAATGACACCTATGGGCACTCAGCAGGTGATGTTGCTTTAAAGCGCTTAGGTGACGTTTTGGCGGGGGAGGTCAGAGAAAATGATACTGCCGCGCGTTTATCCGGTGATGAGTTCGTTATGCTGGTGGCCGCTAATAGTGCTGAGCAGCTAGATCATGTACAACAGCGTTTAGTTGATAGTATGGCTGCCCAAGAATTAAGTGTTAGTATCGGCGCTGTTTTGATTGATGATGGGAGTGCATCCTTAGCGTACTGGATCGAGGAGGCCGATAAACGCATGTATCAGAATAAACGAGCCTGACGGCTGGCTTTAGGCTTCTTTTATTCATATTTTATAGCGATTATTTCATAGAAAACCTCGCTGCCATCAGGCTTTGTAAAGCAGACTTCATCGCCCAGTTGTTTCTTTAAAATAAGGCGGGCGAGGGGAGAGTCCATCGAGATATAGTGGGAACCGGCATCGATCTCATCAGGGCCAACAATGCGGTGTTTGCGTTGATTATCTTCTTCATCGACCAAAGTTACCCACGCACCAAAAAAGACGGTGTCTTGTTTTGATGGATCAGGTGCGCGATCGACCACGACCATATCTTCCAATCGTTTTGATAAGTAACGAACGCGTCGGTCAATTTCACGTAACTGCTTTTTGCCGTAAATATATTCCGCATTTTCTGAACGGTCCCCTTGGGCTGCCGCTTCTTTTACCGACTGTGTTATCTCGGGTCGTTTCACTTTCCATAGGTATTTAAGCTCCTCATTCAAGCGAGCATACCCTTCGGCGGTAATGTATTTCGAGCTGCGAGGCTGTGGTGGACGCCACCTTCCCATGAATTATCCCTATTCTTTGTGATTTTATAGTAAAGAATTCTAACCGTTGGTCGATAAAAACGGGACTACATTCAAGTATTTATTTTATTCATTAGCGAGCCGTATGCGAACTGAGCAGATCATTAACCGAATTGAGGGCTATACCTCTACTTTGAGCCAAGCGGTTCAGAGTGGTAGTGGTGCGCAGTTCTCAATGTTGATGAGCTTGATTCATTCTAATCAGGCGTTGATTAAACCTGACAGCGCGCCTCAGGTGGGTTCTGGTGAATTTCAACTGCCTGAAGCGCAAAGCGTCTACCCTGATCCTAATGAATTATACGATGCTCACGTTGCTGAACGATTAAATCTAGCGGTACACGAGGGCCTCGTAGGCGACTTTGCCTATGTTAATGGTTATATCTATAGCCATAGCCATACACCGCGTCAGCAGGCTCAGGCGTCCGATGAGTACGCTAAGGTCGGGCTGATGTCGACAGGGCAGTTAATTATCGGTGAAATTGAACGTTCTAAGCAGCAGATCCGCGCTGCGGCTTAAAATCGCTTCTCTTGTATTGAGTGGTTATTACCCTCCCTTCTGTTTGAATTAGGTTGTTTTTAATTCAGCGTCCCTGCCGTTTACCTGTTGTCTTTTTCGACCTCCCAGGTTAAAAGCTGCTATCTTGTATACTGTGGATTTTCAAAATATCAACGCTGACTGTGTATAAACAGGGCGCGATACATTATTCACATATGTAATACGACACCGGTTTTATCTGTTTTAGCGGCACTTTGTGAGTGCGTTTAGGTAAGTTATGGGCTGTGGTGATTCTTGAATAATGATGAGATGTAGTTTAACAACCTTGATCTCTATCCTGCTTCTGAAGTGTGCTGTTGTGACGGTGTATGCTCAGGGGGACGTTCCTTGGTACCCCTTTCCTGTAGAAGCTCAGGTGCAGTCAATTAATGGTGAAAAAGAAAAGAACCTTGCGTTCTACAGTCCATTAAAAACCGCTAAAAAAACGTGGCGCATCTGTACATCCTTCCCCCATATGAAAGACTCCTATTGGCTGGCTGTTAACTTCGGTGTGGTCAGTGAAGCGCGTCGTTTAGGGATTAACTTAGAGGTGCATGAAGCGGGGGGGTATGATCATTTACAGACTCAATTGCAACAGATCCGTAAGTGCGTGGAGGAGGGAAGTAACGGCGTTATTATTGGTGCCATCTCTTATAAAGGGTTAGATGATCTTGTTGAGGAGCTTCATAATAAAGGTATACCTGTTATTGATGTGATTAATGGCATGTCATCTTCACGTGTGGCTGCCCGCTCCTTAGTGTCCTTTGAAGAAATGGGGTTTAGTGCTGGCACTTATCTTGCTCAGCTTCATGCCACATCAAATTCACCTGCAAAGGTGGCTTGGTTCCCCGGACCTGAGGGTGCGGGTTGGGTGTTAGCGGGTGATTTGGGGTTTCAGAAGGCGTTGATGGGCAGCGATGTTAATATCGTTGCTAAACGCTATGGGGATACGGGAAAGTTAGTGCAGACAGCCTTGCTAAACGAGGTGTTAGATATGCAACCTGATATTGATTATATCGTGGGTACTGCTGTCACGGCGTCTGCGGCCATTAAGGTGTTACGTGCCCGAGGGTTAAGTGACCAAGTTAAGATCCTTGCTTATTATTTTACGCCTGAGGTCTACCGAGGGATTAAGCGAGGACAGATTGTTGGAGCGCCGACTGATTCTGCGGTTATTCAAGGGCGAATTGCAGTCGATCAATTGGTACGAGTACTGGATAAAAAAACCTTTATTCGCCATGTGGGCCCCGAAATTTATGTGGTTGATCAAAAAAATATAAACGCGTTAGCGCGTTTAACGTCATTGGCTCCTAGCGGTTTCCGTGCGACTTATTCAGTGGGGGTTCGCTTGAAAGGAGAGGACTGAATCAGCGGGTATTTGGACAGGGTTTAAGGGCTATGTGTGTTCAATTTTTATCTGTGAAATAAGGCATTAGATGTGTTAATACAGAGGCGAGTTGTAAAGCTTATAATGTTTGTTCTGGCGTTTTTGATTTCGTTGATTGGAATCAATGGCTGGGGCTGGGCTTTAGGGGATCACGCCGCCAAAGTTTGGTTAGATAAAGCCGAGCTGGAAACCCAGCAGATTACCCATATTAGCCTTAACTGGATGTCGCTTTTTCATTCAGAGTTGAGGGGAGTAGCCGCCCTCTTTTATGGCTCTCAATCTATTACAGAGGATGAGTTTTTTAAAGGGGTCGAGTTGATGGAGGAGATTGAGAATGAATCAGTAATCCCATTAACCAGTGTGGCCTATGTTTCGGTGATGAATAGCAATTCTCCCAATATGGAAAGTAAAGTGCGCTATAGCACGGATGTTCATGGGGTGCTTTCTAAAAAGGGTGATCTTAGAGCGCAGCCGATTATTGCTCCGGTTTTGCGCCAAGCGCTGGCGAGTCCTTCGCAGGTGGTCTTAAGTCCTATGTTTATTGATGATTACGGCAAACTATTTATCGCCTTTGCGTTTAGTGCTGCCAATGATAATCAGCCCGGTGTTGTTCTCTCTTTAGTTAATTTAAGTGATTTTTTTGCAGATTTAAGCGTGCTGCATGTACCGAATGGTTTAAGGCTGCGAATGGTTGAACGCCTTCCCGTGGGTGAAGGTGATCGCGAGGTGTTGGTTGAACATCTGATGATTGGTTCGCCGGATACCGACGATATTGTTGAAACGTTTTATTATCAGACGCGCTCGGGTAATGCGCGCTGGGATTTTTATTGGGACGTTGAGGCGAACTATCAGGGAGGTATCAATAAGGTATTGGGCTGGGTGGTCCATGTTGGAGGGACTGCGTTAGTGTTAGCGTTATTTTCCATTATTGGTGCGCTGGCTCGGCAAAATATGTTGGTTATAAATCAAGTGAAGATCCGGACGCATGAGTTAGCAGAAGCGTCGGCTGCCTTAGAAAAGAGTAATGAGGAGTTACGAGAGCTTGCTAATAGGGATTCGCTGACCAATGCTTATAATCGCCGGTATTTTATGGCGCAGGCAGAAAGCGCGTGTGCAAGAAGTAAACGCTATAGGTTACCGTTAACCCTACTTATGCTAGACGTGGATTACTTTAAGCAGATCAATGATCGTTGCGGCCATGCGTTTGGTGATGCGGTTTTGTTAGACATTGTAAACGTGTGTACCCGTGAACTGCGAGAAGTGGATAGTTTTGGTCGAATTGGTGGTGAGGAGTTCGCCATGCTGTTGCCTGAAACCTCTCTAGACGCATCTTATGCGGTGGCTGAGCGGTTACGGCATAAAGTATCTGAGCTAAGTTTTAATGATAATGGCGAGCTTATTAGCGTCACAGTTAGTCTTGGTGTATCGCATTTATATACTAACGATGAGGATACATTAAATAGGCTACTTAAACGGGCTGACGAGGCACTTTATGCGGCAAAAGAAGGAGGGCGAAATCGAGTGGTGGTTTATGGTGAGGGTAATAGCCAGCTAACTTAGCGTGGGATAAGTTATAAGTACCGCTCATCTTATGCAGCTAATTAATGGATAGGCAAGCCTTATGTTTGCCACTGAATTTTTTCTTCTGCGCCGTTTTCAATCTTCCAATATTCATCAGGATCATCACCATCTTCCCAGCTTGAAACGATGCATCGAACTTGTGTGTTTAGTGCGGTGGCCGTTGCGTGAGCGCATTCAAGATCTGTTGCCCAAGGGCTTTTGTCAGACTTTAACCAGAGGCTTGTCCATGCTTTTCCTGCTGCGCGCTCATGAATCATTGTCTCTACATCGTTACCGGAGAAGCGCAAGTTGAGCTGGTGGGTTGTTCCTTTGGATGAAATATAATCTATTTTTTCTGCCTGTGATGCTAGCCATTCCTGAATCGCTTCGAACGAACAGTTTTTAATATAGATTTCGATATCAGGGTGTCGTGTACTAGTCATGTTTGTCATCGCTTATAAAACGGATAATGCGTAAAACGCTAAGGCTTATGTAGCCAATTGCTGCCAGTATGATGCCAGCCGATAGGATGATCAAGCCAATGAGTGCAAGAATCTCCTGCGATAGAGAGCTTTTTAAAACAAATTCAGCGGTGCCTAAGATTAAAACGCCAAAAAAGAAAATAACGAACCCACTGCCTAGCAGTATGAGGTTCTGTTTGGGGTTGTCTGCCCGTCGATATAACCAGCGTTTGAGCTTGTGACTCATAGGCGTGTAAAGACCCCAAGGTTAACGTCTAACGTGAGTGGTAAGGTCTCTAACTGATGAATCTTTTCCTGTGCTTCAGGTGCAAGTCGTTGACCATGGGGTGTCATCGCTAATAGGGAGGCAATCTGGTCGGCTGAGCTGAGCGTAAAGGGGTAAGTTACGCGTGTTTTATGGGCGAGATCGAACTGTTCGCTCAGGGTGCTGACGGGATCAAAATGGCTGGCTTTTATCTCTTTATAGATCAGCTTGCGGAGTTCTATGAGGTGCTGCTCACCGGGCCAAGCAACAATCAGTGTACTGCCTGGCTTCATGGGTTTAGCAAAGGCTTCTGGCATTAAACGGCTAAAAAGTACGAGTTGCAGATCAAGGCTCTCTGGAGGAAGCGGCGTGTCTGCCCCCGATGCGACCAGCCACGTAATGGCTTTGGTTCTGTTGCACGCCGCTTTTATGGCGTGTTTTGAAATATCTAAAGCGGCTATCGAGGCTGTTTTCTGTGTTGTATTGAGTGCGTCTTGTAGGCGTGTTGTGTAGTAGCCTTCCCCGCAGCCCATATCGAGAATACTGGGGTTGTCTATGGAATCTAAGGCGGTTATGGCTAGCTGATTGACCTGATCTGAAAGCGGCTCATAAAACCCCAGTTCCAGAAAGTGCCTGCGTGCTTGTACCATCGCTGGATTATCGCCGGGATCTTTCGAGCGCTTCTTATGGGCTAATAGAAGATTCCAGTAACCCTGTTTGGCTGCATCAAAGCTGTGATTGTTTTCACAGCATAGATGCTTATCCTGTTGGATCAGTAATGCTTTGCACACAGGGCAAGTGAGTAACATCAGACTAGGTGCCTTAAGATTGGGTCAGTAGACGCGCCATGATATTTTCATAGAGGTCAGATAGGGTATCTAGGTCGCTACAACTAACGCGTTCATCCACTTTGTGAATTGTTGCGTTAATTGGGCCGAGCTCTATAACCTGAGCGCCGGTGGGTGCAATAAAGCGACCATCGGAGGTGCCACCTGAGGTGGATAACTCTGTTTCTATTCCGGTAACGGCTGAAATGGCCTGTTGGCACGCTTCGACTAAATCGCCTTCAGCGGTCAAAAACGGGTTGCCAGACAGTACCCAATCGATATCCCAATCTAAATTGTGCTCATCTAAAATTTTACCTACCCGTGTTTTTAATTCATCAGCCGTAACTTCTGTTGAAAAGCGGAAGTTAAACATAATGTCGACATGCCCAGGCACTACATTCGTTACACCTGTGCCGCCATTAATGTTTGAGATTTGGAAGCTGGTGGGGGGGAAAAAGTCATTACCCTCATCCCATACTTCAGCGGCTAATGCTGCCAATGCAGGGGCGGCCATATGGATAGGGTTTTTAACTAAATGGGGGTAAGCAACATGTCCTTGTACACCGCGCACCGTCAATGTGGCACCTAAGGAGCCGCGACGGCCATTTTTAATGACATCGCCTACCTGAGTTGTGCTGGATGGTTCGCCAACAATACACCACTTTATTTTTTCGTTACGGGCTTCTAAATGATCAATAACACGGGTTGTACCGTTGACCCAAGGGCCCTCTTCATCGCTTGTGATCAGGAGTGCGATTGAGCCTTGGTGATCGGGATGTTGTTCTATAAACCGTTCTAGCGCGGTCATAAACGCGGCAATGCTGCCTTTCATGTCTGCCGCGCCTCGGCCACATAGCATGCCCTGTTTAATTGTTGCTTCGAAAGGTGGGTACTCCCAACGCTCTTCTGGCCCTGATGGAACAACGTCTGTGTGACCCGCAAAGCAAAAAACAGGGCCAGAATCACCACGGCGCGCCCAGAAGTTTTTCACCTCTTCAAAGGGCAGGCGTTCAATGTTAAACCCCAGTGCTTCTAATCGCTCAATCATCATATCTTGGCAGCCTTCATCCTCCGGTGTGACGGAGCGGCGATTGATAAGGTCTTTGGCAAGTTCGATTGTCGCTGAAAGTGTCTGGGTCATAAGGGTGATCCATGTAGCCTTTTAAATTAGTGCGAGTAATAAGAAGTGCGCCATTGGCGCACTTTTAGCTATGACAACTGAGCCGTCTCTGTCTGTCGCTAGGATTAGGGAGCTAATCAGGCGCGCTATGACAGAGCGTCTTAGTTGTGTTTGTGTAGCTCTTCGTTCAATTCAATTGCAGATTTGTTCGTTTTAACTTCGATACGTCCATTCTGTGAATTGCGACGGAAGAGTAGGTCCGGTTTGCCAGCAAGTTCAGCGGCTTTAACCGTGCTGACTTCGTTGTTCTGGTCGTCAAGGATGGTTACTTTTGAACCGGCTGTCACGTATAGACCCGCTTCAAGTGTGCAGCGATCGCCCATGGGTAGACCTAGGCCTGCATTGGCGCCCAGTAGGCAGTTTTCACCAATGGAGATAACCACGTTGTTGCCGCCTGATAGTGTGCCCATCGTTGAACAGCCGCCACCTAGATCAGAACCGTTACCAACGACAACGCCTGCAGAGATGCGGCCTTCAACCATGCTGACACCTAAGGTGCCGGCATTGAAGTTAACAAAACCTTCGTGCATGACCGTTGTGCCTTCGCCCACATGTGCGCCTAAACGAACACGGATCGCGTCACCAATACGGATACCTGTTGGTACAACGTAGTCGGTCATTTTAGGGAACTTATCTACGGAGCTAACGCTTAAAATACGGCCCTGTGCACGGGCTGCAAGTTGACGCTTTGGTAGGTCATCAAGAGAGATCGCGCCTTCGTTCGTCCAGGCTACGTTAGGTAATAAACCGAAGATACCGGTTAAGTTAATCCCATGTGGCTTAACGAGACGATGGGACAGTAGTGTAAGCTTTAAGTACGCTTCAGCTGTTGAAGACGGTGCTTCATCGGTTTCAAGAATACATAACACCAATGCTTGGCTTGTGCCTTCTAAAATCTCAACAACTTCCGCTTGCGCTTCAGCGTTTACTGATAGGAATGCAGCTTCAAGATCTTTAAGTTGGGATTCCTTAATTTCAATTGCAGCATTACCGCCTTGGTAGCCTACTTTTTCGGCAACGGCATTTACGATGGCATCATCAGCGTTAAGTAGAGGGGTGTTGTAATAAACTTCAAGTAGTTCGCCCGCTGAGGATTTTGTTCCTACACCTAAGCCGAATGCAAAATTAGCCATGTTGATCTCCGATTTTCAAAATTTTTAAATTCGTTTTGCCTGTGACTTATAGGTCAAACAGGGCGGAATAGTCTGTGTCTTTAAAACCTACCTGACGCACGTTCCCTGTATCAATTAACGGTCGTTTTATCATGGCAGGGTGTTCTAGCATCAGCTCAATGGCTGAGCGTTCATTAATACTGTTTTTAATCTCTTCTGGCTGCTGACGCCATGTGGTCCCACGCTTATTAAGCAGGGTTTCCCAACCGAGTTCTGATGCCCAGCGGGTCAGCAGTGCCTTGTCTAATCCATCTTTACGATAATCATGGAAGCGGTAATCAATCTGATTATTGTCCAGCCACTTACGGGCTTTTTTGATCGTATCGCAGTTAGGTATACCGTACATGGTAATCATCGATATGGCCTATTACAGAGTTTCAATGTAGTGGCGGATACGTTGTGCAGCTTCTACACACTCATCAACGGTGGCGACTAAGGCCATGCGCACATAACCCGCTCCGGGTACTTGATTGTTAGCGGTGCGAGACAGGTAGCTGCCAGGCAGTACGGTTACGTTTTGGGAGGCAAAGAGACCTTGCGCAAATTTATCATCAGCGATGGGGGTTTTGACCCAAAGGTAAAAACTGGCCTCGGGGCGCTTAACATCAATCACCGGTGATAAGGTGTTAATGACCGCATCAAACTTATGGCGATATTGATCACGGTTGTCTAGTACGTGGTCTTCATCACTCCACGCTGCAATGGATGCCAGCTGGTGTTGAATCGGCATAGATGAACCATGGTATGTGCGATACGCAAGAAATGGCTCAAGTAAGGCTGCATCACCGGCAATAAAACCAGATCGAAGGCCGGGTAGGTTTGAGCGTTTTGATAGGCTGTGCATGACAACACAGTTTTGATAATCGTTACGGCCCAGTTCAGCGCAGGCTTGTAGTAGCCCAACAGGTGGGCGCTCTTCATTAAGGTAGATCTCTGAATAGCATTCATCTGATGCGATGATAAAGTCATGCTTATCTGACAAGGCAATCAGTTTTTTTAGCGTGTCTAAATCGGTGACGGCACCCGTTGGGTTGCTCGGAGAGCATAAGAATAATAACTGGCAGCGTTCCCATACATCCTCTGGAATAGCGTCGTAATCAGGGATAAAACCGTTCTCTTCTAAACAGTTTAAGTAATAAGGTGTCGCCCCTGCTAAGTATGTAGCGCCTTCGTAGATCTGGTAGAACGGGTTGGGTGATAAAACAAGCGCGTCAGGGCTGCGGTCTATAGCGGCCTGTGTAAAAGCAAAGATCGCCTCACGGGTGCCATTAACCGGTAATACATTGTGTTCTGCACTTAGACTACCCTCGACGAGTGAAAAGCGACGAGTACACCAGTCTGCAATGGCTTGGCGTAATTCAACTAAGCCTTTGGTTGTTGGGTAGTTTGCGAGCTTGTCCATATTGTCATTTAGGCACGCTTGTACAAACGGCGGCGACGGGTGTTTTGGCTCACCAATAGACAGCGCAATATGATCTAGATCAGCCGGAGGAGTCACTTCCGCTTTGAGTGCGGTCAGTTTTTCAAAAGGGTACGGCTGTAATAGGCTGAGGTCGCGATTCATACTGATCCTTGAGTTCCTATGGGACTATATAGATGAAAATAGAAATGCAGAAAATAGGAGGCAAATTATACCTTAACTATCCTGAATCTGCGAATAGACAAGGTGATAAATAAGACAGCGATATCTGTCCCCGAGATCCCTTATTTTCTGTAAGTCTTAATTGTTTTTTGGCGTAAGGAACTTGGATTGATAATGGAGGGGCGATAGTCGGAGTTAGCTCGTCGTTACTTAGTCATAAGTGCGGCTTTTGCTATGGGCTGTTTGGAAAAAATAAGCCTAAGTGTGGGGTGAAATATCAGCATTGCTCCCGGTTAAGGTAGCAATGCTGAGCAGGGGGCGCAGGTCATTTAAGCCGTTGTTTGTGTCGTTACCGCCGCCTTAACCGCCAAAGGGGTTAATGTTTACCATCGATCGCCAACGGAAGGTCCGGTGCGTCATGGTTCTTGAGGCCTAAGTTGGTGCGAACCGATTCGATAATGGTCAGGGTGGCCGGTACAAATAGGAGGATCAAGGCGGTACCGTAAGCGAGACCAAAAACAATAGAGACGGCCATAGGGATTAAGAACTGAGCCTGTAGGGACGTTTCGAATAGAATGGGTGTTAACCCTGCAATCGTTGTTAGTGATGTGAGCAGTACGGCGCGTAAACGCTGACAGGAGGCTTCGATTAAAGCCTCTTGAATCGCGATACCTTTTTTACGTAACTCTTTATAAAACGTGACCAGTACAATGGAGTCGTTGATTACAATACCTGAGAGTCCAAAGAAGCCGAACAGGGATAAGATGGTCATATTCATGCCCATAAAGCCGTGGCCAAGGATCGCCCCCGTGAGGCCTAGCGGGATCGCAAGCATCACGGAGATAGGCCAGCTATACGATGCAAATACCCAAGCTAAGATGATAAAAATCAGAATGAGTGCTAAGGCTAATCCAAGTTTCATATCCGCTAAGGTTTCACGCTGACTTTTGTTTTTACCCTCAAAACTTGCTGACACGCCATGCTGGGCAAGTATCTGCTCAAGCTTGTTTGATTTAAGATCCTCAATGATCTCCCCCGCATTAGCAACGGATTCATCTAGGTCGGCTGTGACATTAATGGAGAGCTGACCATCCACACGGGTTAATGTGTCTAGCCCTTGCTGTGCGCGGAATGTCACGACATTGCTGAGTGGTGTGGTGCCGCCGTCCGGTAGAACAACGGGCAGCTGCTCAATAATGCTAAGACGGTCTCTCTCGGCTTTCGGGAGCTGAATACGGACTTCAATCTCATCTTGATTTTGATAGAAGTTTTGCACCTCTAAGCCATCAAATGCTGCACGCAATTGGCGACCAACCGCATCTAAGGTTAACCCAGCGGCTTTACCTGCAGGCGTGAGTTCGTAGATTAATTGTGATTTACCAAAAGGTAGATCATCGTCGATATTGGTTAATCCCGCATAGCTTTTTAGCAGTGCCTGTAGCTCAAGGGAGGCCTGTTTTATGTTTTGGATGTCGTTACCGGTGAGTTTGACCTCAATCGGTTTTCCAGGGGGCCCGCTTGTGGCGACTTCAATGGTGAATTTTTCAATTCCCGCCGGTACCGTGATGCGTTTTCGCCACTCTTTATTGAAGGCCGATGTGCTTATGGCACGGTTGTCCCCAGGTTGCAGCTCTACTAATAAAGAACCAAACTCATCCCCAGATGTACCCGATGCGGATGTTCTAGAAAACGATGCGCTTCTCAATTGTTGGAACGCGACCTTTATGTTGTCGCCGCCTAAGGCGTTGTCTGTTTCAATTAATGTTAAATCTAAATGATTGATAAATTGGTCGACAATGTCGGAATCGGTGCCCGCACTAAATTGCACATTGGCGGTCATGGTATCGCGTTCCACCGCAGGGAAAAAAGTGAATTTAACGCGACCGCCTATAATGAGAGCGAGGGCGAGAATAAACATGCCCACGGCTACCGCAATGGTTGTCCAGCGAAACTCCACCGCTTTTGTGACGAGCTTTCTAAATGGCCCATCCTTAAATTGGTTAAAACCATTATCAAGCCGCACGCGTAGTTTGGAGGGGCGAAGGTCGGCTATATTTTTAATACTGTGATGCAGGTGGCCCGGCAGAATTAAGAAACACTCCACCAGAGAGGCCATGATGACGCAGATGACGACCGTTGGGATATCGATAAGGATATTACCAATGGTGCCGCCAATCAGTAAGAGAGGCAAAAATGCCGCGACGGTGGTCATTGACGATGCCACAACCGGGGCCAGCATTCGATGGGCGCCACCTATCGCTGCATGGAGGCCGCTCTCGCCCATTTGTACGTGGGTTAGGGTGTCTTCACCTACCACAATGGCGTCATCGACAATAATCCCTAACGCCATAATCAAGCCAAATAAGCTGATCATATTGATACTGCCGCCAATCGCATAAAGTACGGCAAGGGTCGCCATAAATGATACGGGAATACCAATGGTTACCCAGAAAGCAACACGGGCATTCAGGAATAGAAACAGGATACAAATAACAAGAATAAGGCCGCTAATACCATTCTTTAGCAGGAGGTTGATACGCTGTTTGACGGGCTGCCAGCGCTCGTCATAAGTGACCATTTTAATATCATCAGGCAGGGTCGGACGGGTCTTTTCGAGCCAAGTATTGAGAATCTCGGCTGACTTTAATGTGTCTTGGGTTTCGGTACGGCGCAGCTGTAACATAACGGCGGGAGCGCCTTGGTATTGCAATAATACTTGGCTGTCTTTTACCTTAAGTGAGACATCGGCAATATCCCCTAAGCGAATTAAACGTCCCTCATTATCGGTGATGACCGGTAGTTGTCTAAACCCTTCAACATCGCGTTGCTGGTTTAAACTACGGATCTGGCGTGAACCATCGCCTTTCGCTGCGGTACCTGCTGGCAGGTCTAAGCTTCTCAGCTTTATGCTGTTGGCCACTTGCGCCATGGTCATATCAAGTTCATGTAGCTGGGCGGCTGGAAACTCAATGCTGATCTGTTGGTCGGGCAGGCCGGTAAAATCTATTTTATTAATGCCGAGTGCGAGTAACTCTTGCTCAAAACGATGGGCAAAAGTACGTAGTTCTTCTAATGTGCTGTTTTTACTGCTTATGATTAAGCTGGCGATCTGTTCATAGCGGATGATGCGTTGAACAAGGGGTTCCTCAATATCACTCGGTAGTTCATTACGCACACTGTCTATTTTCTGCTTCACTTCGTCGAGCAGGTAATCCACATCAGCGTCTTCATCGACCTCGATGCGAATGGAGGCTGAGCTTTGCTGTGCGGTTGAATACAGGGTATCGATCCCGGTGAGTGATTTTAGCTCCTCCTCAATCGGCAAAATAATTGAACTGGCGATATCTTCAGCGGCCGCACCGCTCCAGATAACTTGGACGGTGATCACATCTAGCTCAAACGAGGGGAAAAATTGAGTGTTAAGCTTTTTGATACCCCATATTCCGGCCAAAATCATCAGTAGCATAAATAGATTGGCTGCTACGCGGTGACTCGCAAATGAGGCCGTTATATTTTGTAAAGCGCCGTCATACTTACTCATCCTTAGGCCCTTTATCATCTACCGCCGCAGAAAATTCTTTGACCCGTAAACCGGTAATGGCATTCGGAAGTTGAGTGATAACGAGACGGTCACCGGTTTTAATCGCGGGGCTAGCAATCAGTACGACGGGCTTGCCGTTAGCGTCAACACTGTCGCCCACGCGGTTCACCTGGAGCGACTCTAAACGTTCATCGACCACTCTATAAATTTTGTTAAGGCCATACAGTGCAGTAGGTGGCACAGGAACAACATCTGCAATGGCGGGTAGGGTAACGTTGATCGCTAAGGAGCGACCTAGGGCGGGTTGGTAAGGTGTATTTTGAATGCTAAAAAAACCATCCACCCCTGCTCTGCCACTATTTACCGCAGCGGCAATACGATCAAGGCGTAGCTCAATGGTTTGGTTGTCGATCTGGCCACTGGCTGAAACCTGTTGTAGCGCATCGTTTTGCCGTAACAAGGGTAAAATTCGATTAGGAATTTGTGCCCGCACTTCTAAACGATCCAAGCTGTAAAACCCAATAACAGGATCACCGGCGCGAACACGATCACCCGGCGATACATTAAGGCTGGAGACTCGGCCATGGAAAGGGGCTTTTATCTGTGTTCGGGCAAGGTCCAGCTTGGCCTGATCTAATAAGCTTGTTGTACGCATAAGTTGCGAATCTAACTGCTGTAGACGGTTTGGGTGGTCGGCTATGGACTGTTCACGTTGGGCAATCGAGAGGGCTTGTTGTTGGTAATCCCGGCGTGCAGCATCAAGTTGTTCTTGGCTGGTTAATTTGCGTTTGATTAGGTTTTCATAACGGCGCACGGTTTTTAAGCGTAGGCTGAGTAAGTTTTTCTCAATGGCCAAGGATTGTAAGTCGGTCTGATGGCGCACCTTTTCGGCTTCAATTTGGGCGATGATGTTATCAACATCTGCTTGGCGCTGTTGGATCAATAGCTGCGCGTCGCTGTCATCAAGTTGAACCAGCAGCTCATCGGGCTGAATGGCGAGCCCTTCATCGGTATAGACGTGTTTAACAAAGGCGGTCACTGCCGCCGTTACATTACTTAAGCGCGGCGATTCGACTTTACCGTAAAGTGTTAAAGAGGGCGGGTGAAGTCCTAGGGCTGCAGGGATGGTGCTGACCGTCCATATTTTTTCTGTTGTAGGACGTGAGGGGGCCTGAGGCTTGGTCATCTTTAAAAACATGAATACCGCAATCGCTACCCCAATGATAACTAAGGGTAAAATCCATTTTAGTGCGGTGCTTTTTTTGGCTGTTACGTCGGTCATATTGTTTTCATACTCAGGCAGTAAGCATTCTAATTATTGTAAACCCTATCTTAGCTGAACCTTTAGTCCTTGGTTATTAATCGTTTCTATCTTTACAAATTTTTACATGGCCCCTTTAATGATAAGTAAAGGTTAGGGTATCAGCTGATCGTGTTTTAGCGCGGTTTCCTGTGTAAAGCTACACTGTAGTCACGTATTATTTCAAATGATTAAGGTTAAAAGGAGGCGGCATGTATACCCGTAGTGTACGTTGTTTAAACGCAACTGGATTCCACAATATGGTATATCACGAATGGGGGCGTCGGGATAATCCCCGTGTTCTTATCTGTGTACATGGCCTAGCCCGTAATAGCCGTGACTTTGACGAGCTTGCCTTAGCTTTATCTCAGGATTATCGTGTAATCTGCCCTGACTTAGTGGGGCGCGGAGAGAGCGATTGGTTACCTGAAGGCCAAGCGTATAATATGCCGCTGTATTTGAATGATATGACAACGCTGTTAGCGCGATTAAACGTAGACAGTGTGGACTGGATCGGAACATCGATGGGTGGGTTAATCGGGATATGTCTCGCTGCGCTTCCGAGCTCACCGATTAAACGCTTAGTGCTGAATGATATAGGGGCTTATGTTCCCGCAGCAGCATTAAAGCGTATATCTGAATACCTAGGAGATAAGC
This sequence comes from Neptuniibacter pectenicola, assembly GCF_001597735.1. Lineage (GTDB taxonomy): Bacteria > Pseudomonadota > Gammaproteobacteria > Pseudomonadales > Balneatricaceae > Neptuniibacter > Neptuniibacter pectenicola. The sequence goes on along the minus strand of NZ_LUTS01000010.1, from coordinate 77,784 downwards.
ACTTTCACAGTTTATCTGAGGTTGAGCAGTATATGCGTCAAACCTATTTATCATTTAAGCATCTGACCGATGAGCAGTGGCATCATGTGGCAAAGTACGGTTCTCGTCTGCAAGAGAAGGGTACATATGCTTTGCATTATGACCCTGCTATTGCGCAAGCAACCAAAGAGAACAGTACCGAAGCGGTGGATCTATGGCCATTATGGTCAGCGATTCAGGTGCCTCAGTTATTGATTTGGGGGGAGGAGTCAGATGTATTGCTGGAGGATACTGTGCAGGTCATGGCGGAAAACAAGCAATTAACCCTGTTTTCTATCCCTGGTATTGGTCATGTCCCCTCGTTGATGGAGGGTTTTCAGATTGAAAGAGTGCAAACCTGGTTGCAGGAACAGAGCGATAATTAACGTACGCTTATTTTAGTGGAATAGGTAATTAAAGGAGTTTAGATGAGCGTATTGACACGTTGGCCACAAGATCAACTTTGTTTAAGTGATCAGGAGCGAAAGGACGCGGTTGAGGCGGTTGAAAAAGCGTTTGCTTCCACCCTTGAGTCATTAAAAGTCGATATCGGCTTAGTGGATATGTTTGAGGCGATCTATGTACCTTTAGGGGCATGGCTCGCCTGTAAAAAACGACAAAAGAGTGGCCCACTTGTTATCGGAATTAATGGTGCGCAAGGGGCGGGAAAATCAACCCTGTTTAATCTGTTGGAAGTTATCCTTACCGAAGGTTTTAATCTTAAGGTGGTGGGCTTCTCAATTGATGACCTTTATAAAACCTATGATGAGCGGGTCGAACTCTCAGAAACTATCCACCCCCTATTACGGACACGGGGTGTACCGGGTACCCATGATGTTGATTTAGGTATCGAGATTCTCAATTCGTTGAAACACAGCGATGAGCATAGCGTGACCAAGATTCCGGTTTTTGATAAATCCACCGATGACCGTTGTCAGTCCTCCGTTTGGCAAGAGTGGGTTGGGCCTGCGGATGTGATCGTTTTTGAAGGCTGGTGTGTTGGGGCTGACCCGCAAACCGCTGAGGCCTTATTGGAACCGATCAATGAACTCGAACGGGATAAAGACACGACCGGTTTGTGGCGTGATTATGTTAATACGCAATTGTCTGGCGCCTATCAAGAGCTGTTTTCTATGATAGAGGTACTTATCATGTTGAAAGTGCCCAGTATGGATGCGGTATTTGAGTGGCGATCGCTGCAAGAGAAAAAGCTAGCGGAGCGGGTTAAATATATTTATGACACGCAACAGCCGACTGAACATTTACGCATTATGGATGAGGAGCAGATTAAGAGCTTTATTCAGCATTACGAGCGGCTTACACGGCATATGCTTGATGAGATGCCAAATCGTGCGGACATCGCTCTATTCCTGAATAAAAACCATAAGATTTCAGAAATACGCATTAATAGCCCGCTAACGTGCTGCGAAAGCTAATATAACATCGCTTGTATTAATACAGCTTACTGGGCAGTTTAACCGCCTATGACTAAGCCGGTATAAGCACCTTAATGGCAAAAACCCTAGGGTTAATCGGTGCTTAAATAGCCCCCAGCGTGAGGGCTAAATAGGTAGGAAGGTCATGGATGCCGCACCTTGGACCACTCGGTTAATTGTGCGGCTGGTTTTATCAGAAATGATATCGGCCATCAGGTCTTGAATGCCGATGAGCTTGCCCAGAATACGCTCATAGCTGTAATTACTTATCCCGTCTGACGAGATGCCATTGCTTAAGATGTAAAGCTGTCCTTCTGAATCTTTGCGGTTGTTAAGGTGCCAAGCGATAGATTCAAGATTACGCGCCGCGTTATACAGCTTTTGCTGGTCCAGATCATCAAGAATAAAGACCTCTTGCTTACCATCGTAGGCTGCATTTAGCATCCCGGTAATACCCGCCATTAACGCAAATACTCGGTCGCCTTGGTATTCATCAGAAAACGCTAGGGGTACCGCGTCAACCCCATCGGAATAGCCAAGCTCAGCAAACCCATTAGGTAGACGTTCTGCGGGGAAGAGCTGATCTAAACGGGTATTAATTGTCATACCGCTAACTTTTTTCAGCTCTTTCGGATTGCGTTTATAGAGCTTAATGGTGAGTTCACGGGTGAGTTGACGCCACTCTCTAATATTCACGTCAGCAACCATATCTATATCGGACTTGGCTAGGTTTTTGACTTCGAATGGCTTAGCGTTTTTATCTAAACAACCGGTGAGTAAAACTAATGAAGCGATAACCAAAATAAAACGCATAATTTCCCTTAATGATGCGTGACAGGTACAAGAGCAACTATATAGGTAATGTTGAACACGGTACAAGTGATCAAAGGTGGTGTATATGAACATCGGTATAACGATTTAATACACAAGCTTCCACCTGCATTAGAAAATATCCTTTAACCGGCCACAGCACAAGAGATCACTCTTATTTGCAACCTCTCTTAGTGCTATAGTTCGCCTTATTTTTAGCGAATATTGGCATGAGCCTGAGAGATATTTATGAAAGCAAAAGGTGATCTCACCACGACCCGTCGAGAATATATAGCCGCGCCTCTCAGTGAAGATGGGCTCAACAGTGATCCGCTGGCTCAGTTCACTGATTGGATGGATACCGCACTTTCCGTCACCCCTGATGATGCAACCTCCATGACGTTAGCCACCGCTAGTGCATCGGGCATGCCGTCAGCACGTATTGTATTACTGAAGCATTTTGGTGAAGCGGGGTTTGCATGGTACACCGATTACCGTAGCCAAAAAGGTGCTGATTTAGCGGAAAATCCACAAGCTGAGTTGATGTTTTACTGGTACGGCTTAGAGCGGCAGGTGCGTATTCAGGGCCGAGTAGAAAAGTTAACACAGGCCCAAGGTGAAAAGTATTTTAATGAACGCCCACTGGGCAGCCGATTGAGTGCTGCTGCGTCCTGCCAAAGCCACCCGGTTGATAGTCGAGAAAGCTTAGAGTTAGCGGTGCAGCGGTTAGAAGAACAACATGCGGATGGTGCGATTCCTCACCCTGAAACATGGGGTGGTTATATCTTAAAGCCAACCCGTTTTGAGTTTTGGCAGGGACGCGAAAACCGATTACATGATCGCTTTCAATTTAACCTGACCGATAAGGGTTGGCAGGTCCAGAGGTTACAGCCATGAGTCAAGAGACAGATGAAACCCTCGTTCGGGTTGAGCCTGATACTACGCCCGAGGCGTGTGTTATCTGGTTGCATGGATTAGGTGCAGATGGTTTCGATTTTAAGCCAATCATCCCTTATCTACAGCTACCTAAAACCAGCGCCGTACGCTTTTTGTTTCCCCATGCTGAAGTCATGCCCGTGACCGTTAATGGCGGAGCACCTATGCCCGCGTGGTACGATATTTTGGAAATGAATGTGGGGCGTAAAGTAGATAAACCCGCGCTGATCGCATCCAGCGAGAGGATTAAGCGACTGATTGATGAACAGGTCGCTGAAGGTATCCCTGCGGATAAGATTATTTTGGCCGGTTTTTCCCAAGGCGGTGCTGTTGCGTATCATACCGCATTGACCTATCCCGAGCCTTTAGCTGGATTGATTGCCTTATCGACTTATATGGCGACCGCCGACGAGATAAAAGAACAGCGCCCATCAGCTGCGCATGCACTTCCTATTTGGGTAGGGCATGGGACCAAAGATGATGTTGTCCAGCTCACGCTGGGAGAGCAGGCGATGGTTGCTTTAAATGAGATGAATCTAAGTGCTTCGTGGACCACGTACCCGATGGGCCATGAAGTCATTATGGAAGAGATCGAAGCCTTAGGTTGTTGGATGACACAGCAGCTGGCGCTTTAATACCGGAGAGAATATGAAAATTTCTAAAGATAAAGTTGTCACGTTTCACTACGCTTTAGTCAATGCAGAAGGCGAAGTACTGGATGGCTCTCGTGGCGCTGAGCCGCTGCCCTATTTACATGGGCATAACAACATTGTGCCAGGTTTAGAGCGTGCAATGGATGGGCATGTTGTCGGTGATAAGTTTAAGGTTAATGTGTCTCCTAGCGAAGGGTATGGGCTGCGCGACGAGGATAAAGTATCCTTAGTTGAACGTGCATCGTTTGCTGATTTTGCCGCACTAGACGTCGGAATGATGTATCAGATGGAAGATGAGAACGGTGATACACAGCTGGTGTCGATTACTCAAATTGATGACAACGACGTCACCGTCGATGCAAACCATCCATTTGCCGGCCTTGAATTAAATTTCGATGTTGAAATTATGGATATACGAGAAGCGACTGAAGACGAGCTATCAGCTGGACGTATTGAGCTGTAAGCCTGAGTCGTTAACGCTTTGAATATAGATTTAAAGCGCGCCTTTTTATCCCGTAAAAGTTGGAAATTATTATGCGTTTACTTTTAGCTTTGCTGATACCTTGGTTACAGTTTTTTACGATAGGTCGACCGATTGCCGGTATTATCTGTCTAATTTTGCAGATAACACTTGTCGGTTGGATCCCCGCTGCCATTTGGTCAGTGTACGCATTAAGCCAGTATAAAACCGACCAGAAAATCAAAGATGCGCTAAGCAAATAGCATCATTCTAGTGGTTTACTACCTCAACTAAGCCGTTTAATAGACGGCTTTTTTATGTCTTTATTTTACTTTTTCCTGCCATTCCAAATCTCCTATTTGAACTTTTAACCATTCAAACCCGATCTTTTTCGCCACGGCTGCAGCGCCATCTAAGCTTTTAAACTCCCGCTCTTTTTTAGAGCGTTGAAGTTCAAGTGTAAACACCTCCTCATGTTTAGTAACAAATTTGAGTGTCCAACCCCGTGCCATAGAGATGGGAATTGCTTGGCACGAATCAAATACGCCGGCTTTAAAAAGAAGTCTTATTTCTTTCTCTTGCATAGTCAAAATCCTTAAAAAAGTTGTCTTTATATAGATATGATCATTATAAATTAGATATTGATTATTGGCAATTTATAGGCCGATTTTTATCTTATGTAAGTTATTGAAAAATATAGATTAAATATAAATTTAAAAGGTTTTTTTAAAGCAGAAGGCAGTCGGTCTAACTTGTTGAAAAATAAGGATATTATATTTTAATTTATCTTGAGAAATTTTAATCTAATATCCACTTTGTTTGATTTTAATTTGTTTTTGTTTTGTCGTTATCTATTTTTGATGATTTTCTAGTGTGTGCTGATGGTTTTAAGGTTTGATCCTGTTATTTGATGCCTACGTTGGGAGGTATTGAGTACCTGTTCACCAGGTAGGAGGGGCACTGTACGTCGACGCCATAGGAGGTAACGCGATCCGTGAAAGGGCCAATAAGTTGAACTAGATCAATAAAAAATAGGGACCCTAAGGATCAGGGGGCTATTTCTTGAGCTGCATCAATATTTGCTAATGTGTTAAGGGGTAGTCTGTCTCCAGAACGACAATAAATGACGGAAAAATTGTGGGGGTGTCGTAATGATTGATATTTATAGTATGGAAGTGTTGGTTCCTAGCTTGGTTATGATTGGTGCAATGAGCGCAGCTATGATTTGGGGCTTTTTTAAAGTTCGCGGCTTGATGAATGAAGATAAAAAGAAGTAGCAGCTAGATTTCGCTGTTGAGGTTGTTGTCACCTTCCTTTTATTAGCCAGTGATATCATTTTGCGAAAACCGAAAAAGATCACGTATGTGGTCTTTTTCGGTTTTTGTCGTTTGCTAATCCCGTTCCTGCTTATTAAACCTTAGGCTAAATCGTATTTATAGCGGGCTTATATTGTGTACACTTATATTCATAAGCTTGCATATGCGTTAGGCCTTATCTGTAGGCAGACTTGTCGTAAGTAATAGGTTGTTGTAACGCTGTAGGCTTACAAAGCGACATGATAAGTCCTTTCTAAATTAGACTTCCTTAAAGAGCCGTGACTGTGTAATGAGTGATTGGCTTTTGTGTTTTTAATGTAAAGAAGGAGACGATGGTGAATGACAATAGAGAGAGGGGCTTTTATAAAGTCCGTTATGGTAAACGTTGGATTGCTGCGTATTGGTGTGGTGAACTCTGGGGCTTACCTGATGAGATGAAACCTGGTGAAGAGGGGTGGGAGGCCGTACTTGATCAAAAACCGGATGAAGTCGGTGAATTTATTCCTATGCCGCTGACCATGAGCAGTTGATCAACCTTTGGGTCGATGGATACTCTGTCGGCCCCAAACCCCTCGCTTGTTCGCTGTGTGATTCCCCTGCATTTTTCTCGTTAATCAGCACAGCCTTCTTTTACTGCTTGACCGCTTTTAGAATAATAAATTTCTTATTGCTTGCGACGGTTGTGCAGTTACCAAATATTTTTTTCAGCGAAATGTGGTAACCCAAATGACGGTTACCGATCACCCAAAGCTCACCCGCCTGTTTTAATACCCCATAAGATTCCCGGAACATCTGTTGAGCAATAAAATCCCCAACCACATTGTTTTGATGGAAGGGGGGATTGTTAAGCACGAGATCATAGCTGCTTTTGGCAAACCCTTGTAAACAATCAGTTGCGGTAAAGCGTGCTTTGCGTTCATCACCAAAGGCACGGGTGAAGTTGATCTTCGCCGAGTCCACCGCCATAAATGATTCATCGACAAAGCTAAGGCTGGCGCTAGGATTTTTATCCGCGGCAATTAACCCTACGAGCCCGTTGCCGCAGCCTAAATCGATAATGTTTTCATATCCATCAGAGCGAGGAAGGTGTTGGAGGAAAAAACGAGTCCCTATATCTAAGCTATCACGGGAGAAAACCGCTGCATGATTACTAATTTGATAATGGGTATTTTCTAACGGATAGGTAGATGGGTAGGGGGAGTCCGTCAGCGTGGTAGCGGTATCAACCTCGGAAAAAATTAAACGCGCTTTTTTCTGAGCTAACGATGTTGTGGTAGGCCCAATGATTTTCTCAAAAAGTTTTAAGGTTGAAGTATGAATCGATTTAGCCATCGCGCCTGCAACCACAATGCTGTTTGGTTTTAGCAGCGGTTTTAATCTAATCAGTTGATCTTCGAGCATGGCCAAGCTTTTGGGGACTTTAATGAGAACAACATCAAACGGCTGTTCCGGATAATCAAGACTGGTATGGAGTGTTACCTCCTCCGGATTGATCTGGTTATCGGTCAGATTTGCCTTAATACCTGCATGGGCTAACCAAGAGTCACTGATTAATTCGGGTTTAAAAGGGGTGAGTGAGATTGTTAGCGCACCAAACTGATCATTTAGAATAAGTACGTTAGCCTGTGGATTGATGAGCTTGTTTTCACTGAGGTGTTGGAGGATGTATTCATCTGCCGCATCCCAGGCCCTTAGTTGCTCTCTTTTTCTTCGAGGAAAGCGGGCTAATTGAAACTCTCCGAAGGCGTTACGCAGTATGTCCATCTTGTTCCATCGACTCAGTATGGTAAAGGAACGGGATTTTAACACAGGGCGAAAAATAAATGCCGACTCAGGAGTATCCTGTCTTGGATATATATTTAACTTTTATGAATTCTTCTGTGATTGTTTGATCATTTAGGCGAATCAGTATATAAATGCATGTATATACATTCGATGTGCTTTAGATGTGCGTTGGGTATGCGTTGTATTTGCTGTATTCTTGCTGTCAGAAGTTATTTGAGGTCGCAGGGCATGACTGAAAAAAAGAAGACGAAAGCGAAGAAAAAAAACAGCCAACTGGTCATTCGCATTAATGATGAACAGCGGGATGAATTTGTTTCGCTTTGTGAAGAACTAGATACCAGCGCCGCACGAGAGATACGTCGTTTTATACGTGGTTTTCTAGAAGAGCATGAACAAAGTGAAGGTTGAGTCCAACCATTACTGAGTGCTCGATTCACATTACATTATTTAGACAGAGGATTGATCAAATGGCTAAAACTAAAGTAAAAGCAAAATCCGTTAAAAAAGAGATCAAAGCACGTAAAGCTAAAATTGCTAAGCACGAAGGTAAGCTTAAAGGCCTTAAAAAACTGCTTAAAAAAGCAAAATAATTAGTCATTAACTAATTATTTTTAGAAAGGGAGTAGGTTACCCCTGCTTCCTTCCTCTTCCCTCTATCCCCACTCTTCAATCGTTTTTACTCTCCTCCTGCTTATTTAGGTTTTTTTATAGGCTCTCTATCAGTTATTCTTGATCAGTATTACCATGGACGGCTGTAGTACTTTATTCACTTACTAATGAGAAAATAAGGGAATTGACGCTGTACATGTAATGGCCGCCAATGACTCTAAAGCATAGAGAAATAGGGCCGGCGTACAGAATTTTAGTGTTTCACAATGGAGATTGTAATGTTTGGATTTGAAATGACAGCAGGCGTCGTTGTTGTATTGGCGCTGATCGTGATTTTTTCGGGGGTCAAAATGGTCCCGCAAGGCTACAACTGGACGATAGAGCGGTTTGGTCGTTTTACCAAAACGTTAACGCCTGGACTGAATTTAATTATCCCTTTTGTGGATCGTATCGGCACTAAGCAAAACATGATGGAGCAGGTGCTCGATGTTCCGCCGCAAGAAGTTATCAGTGCTGATAATGCTCAGATTACAACCGATGCTATCTGTTTTTATCAGGTACACGATGCATCTAAAGCCAGTTACGAAGTGAATGACTTATACCGCGCTATGCAGAATCTGGTTATGACAAACATTCGTGCGGTGCTAGGCTCAATGGAGTTGGATGAGATGTTATCCAACCGAGACAGTATTAATAGCCACCTGTTAAATAAAGTTGATGAAGTCACTGATCCTTGGGGCGTAAAAGTTACCCGTGTAGAGATCCGTGATATTTCCCCTCCAAGTGATCTGGTTGATGCGATGGCAAACCAGATGAAAGCAGAGCGTGAAAAACGTGCCGCAATTTTAACGGCAGAAGGTGAGCGCGAAGCAGCGATTCAAGTGGCCGAAGGTGAAAAACGTGCAGCTGTTTTAAGAGCGGAGGGTGAGAAAGAAGCGGCATTCCGTGAAGCAGAGTCACGTGAACGTTTAGCGATGGCGGAAGCGCGCGCGACTAAAGTGGTTTCAGAAGCGATTTCTCAAGGTAACCCACAAGCATTAAATTACTTTATTGCACAAAAATATACCGAGGCCTTACAAGGTATAGGTGCAAGCGATAACTCTAAAGTGGTTATGATGCCGCTGGAGGCCAGCAGTATGATTGGTTCTATTGCGGGTATCGGTGAACTCCTTAAAAATACTAAAGCGGGATCCTAAATGATTGAGCAGTTAGAAGCTTTGTCATATTGGCATTGGGTTATTTTTGGCTTGTTGTTACTCGCCGGAGAAGCCTTAGGCGCCGCTGGGTTTTTGATCGGCCTAGCTGTTGCCGCATTTGGCATAGGAGCGCTGTTAGCTACAGGTCTAGTGCATGACTGGCAGATCCAATTTCTGTTATTTGCACTGTTATCGGTGGTCGCGTCGGTTGTTTTCTGGAAATTTTTCCGGGGCCAAAATACGAAAGATGACGCGGTTAATATTAATAACCGCGCCGCTCAGTTGATTGGTAGAAAACTTACCCTGCAGGCGGATGTTGATAATGGCCAAGGTAAAATTCAAATTGGTGATACGCTGTGGAAAGTGGAAGCGGAAAACGATTTGAAAGCCGGCATGTTGATAGAAGTTTATGCATCAGAGGGTATGGTGCTTCATATTCGCGAAGTTTAACGACCCAACCAAGCGTAGTGGGTCTTCTATTACGCTTGGCTGATTGAAGATAAAATGAATCGGTTAAAATATATAAGCCATTACCCAGAGCATATTCAGCAGCAGGCACAGAGCTTGTTGGATCAGAATAAACTGGGAGCGTTGTTGCAAGCGAAATACCCAAAAGTTCACACATTCCAAAGTAACAAAGCCCTTTATGAGTACGCCATTGCTATTAAAAATAGTTATATGCGTAAATCATCCCCCCTCAGTAAAGTTGAGTACAGTGATAAAATATCGGCGCTGAATGCGTTAGGCTTGCATAGCCGTATATCCCGTGTGCATGGTGGAAAACTTAAAGCCAAAAAAGAGATAAGAATTGATACGCGCTTTAAACAGATGCCGTTAGAATTTTTACGTATGATCGTGGTACATGAGTTAGCGCACTTAAAGGAGATGGACCATAACAAAGCGTTTTATCAGCTGTGCGAATATATGGAGCCTAATTACCATCGCTACGAGTTGGATCTTCGTCTTTACCTTACCTGTCTTGATTATGCCGACTAAAATAGGCGTTTAGCCGATCCGCTTGAGTCCGGCGCTGGGTGCGAATGGTAGATGACGTTCAGCTATGAGTAATTTCACAGGGGGTAAACTCAGCCTTCACTATTCAGCGATGGCTATTCCCGCGGTTATAGGTGCATTTTTTAATTGAAACGCGCTGTTCATTTAAATTTGGGATGCTTTCTGAATGTACACTGGGTAATATTGCCGCCTTATTTTTTGCAAGGTTAAAAATGTGATTGAACAATCGTGGCCCTACCTTCTTGCTGTGTCCTGTTTGAGTGCGTTTGTTTTTATCGTATTCAAAAAGAGGTCAGGTAAGCAACAACTTGATCCGCGCTTGTCACAGAAAGAGCGTATGTTCACTTCCATACTGGAAAAAGCGGTTGGTGAAGGGTTCCGCGTTGTCTGTAAAGTACCTATGGACGCGGTGTTTGACGCAGAAACAACCTTGTCGGAGAGAGCGCAACGTAAAGCAGTCAAGCCGCTACTTGGCCTTCAGTTCGATTATATCGTGTGTGCCCAGTCAAATGACGCCATTATCTGTGCGGTTGAGTTAGATGATCACATCTACCATAAAGCGCGCGATAAGCAGCAGGATCTATTTATAGAAGAGCTGTGTTATGAAACAGGGTTACCGTTGCTGAGAGTCGCCCCGCAAAATGGCTATAATCTAGTCGAGATTATTGAGCGGTTTGAACATACCATCTCTGCGTTCGGCTTAGAGAAGCCTAATGTGGAACATACCAAATTCAATTTAAAAGTGATTGAAGCATACCGACCTCAACATAGGTTTACTGATCCCCTTGCTAAGGGATAATTTATAGTTCTTTCATCTTCGTTTAACGTCCCTCTTCTAGACTCAATTTCACGCTGCGCTGTTTTTGATTGAAAACTGCTATGAGCAATTATTGAACAAAAACGTTAGAATGTAGCTACAAAATCTTTGAGCTTATAAGATATTAAGGGTTATCAGCTAATTAAGCGTCCTACTTTGCTGTCTTTTAAGATTCGAATTAGTTTATCCATTGTGATAAGGGATTATAGGAATTTAAAATGAAAATCAGGAACTTTCGGTTTTTACCACTGCTTGGTTTAGCTTCTTTGATATCGTTAAATGCAGCGGCTACTACCGTTGAACATAAGCCCACCGACCAAATCATTATTCAGTTTGATAGCGCAAATGTTGAAGGTAACTCAAAAGCGAGAACGCTATCAACGCGCATTAATAGAAAGCTTGTCTTTGTACGTAAGACATCTCAGGGGGCGTATGTTTTTAAACTGCCCGCAAGAGAAAACTTCGCCAGCCTTAAAAACTACCTTAAAGTATTAAAAGCCGTCTCTGGTATTAAACATGCGGAAGCTGACCAGATGATGTTTGCAATTGATGATCTGGCGATCCCTCCTGTTGAAGGCATTGTTGGCGCGCAAAAACCTATTTATGATCTACAGTGGCATTACTTTGAGCCTGCTGGTGGTATGAATGCTGATGGTGCGTGGAGTCAATTAGACAGCAGCGATTCCGTTGTAAATGTTGCTGTGTTAGATACAGGTATTACCGCCCACCCTGACCTTGATGGAAATATCATCAGTGGCACAGATATGATCACTGCCAAATCTATTTCAAATGATGGTGATGGCCGTGATGCCGATCCAAGTGATCCGGGTGATTGGGTAAGTCGAGGTGAATGTTACTTAGGCTCTCCTGCATCTAATAGTAGCTGGCATGGGACTCACGTCAGTGGGACGATCAGTGCTTTTACTAACAATAGCACCGGTGTTGCGGGTGTTGGTTATAACAAAATTAATATTGTTCCTGTCCGAATTTTAGGTAAATGTGGTGGTTACACCTCCGATATTGCCGATGCGATTGTGTGGGCGGCAACGGGCGCAGATAACCCAAATAAAGCGCAAGTTATCAATATGAGTATTGGTGGCGCAGGTAGTTGTAACGCGATCTATCAACAAGCGATAGATACCGCTGTTGCGGCGGGTACGACGATTGTTGTTGCGGCAGGTAACTCAGATGATGACGCTGCAAACTATACCCCTGCGAGCTGTGATAATGTGATTAGCGTAGCTGCGACTAACCGAGCAGGTGGTCGATCTTATTACTCGAACTATGGTGATGTGGTTGATATAGCGGCGCCTGGAGGCGAAACAAATAGCGGCGCTCGTAATGGCATTCTTTCTACGCTTAATGAAGGTACAACGGCTCCTGAAGCGCCAACATACGCTTATTATCAAGGTACCAGTATGGCAACGCCTCACGTGGCAGCGGTGGCTGGTTTACTTTATGTGAAGAAACCGAGCATCACACCGGCAGAAGTCAAAGCGGTATTAACCTCTTCCGCCCGTGAGTTTCCTGCACAATGTGTACAGTGTGGTTCTGGTATTCTAGATGCAGGCGCAGCGATCGCGGCATTAGAGGGTAGTACAACACCAACGGCTCCGGATGCACCGAGTAACTTTAACGCGTCGTCAGGTGCGGGTACGGTGAGTTTAAGCTGGACAGATCAAAGCAGTAATGAAACCGGTTTTTATCTAGAAAAACGCCGTAAGTTTGCCGGTCAATGGGGTGCTTATCGTTCAGTTGTAACGGCGGCTGCGGACTCAACGACTTATCAAGATTCAGTTTTTGGTGGTAGTTACCAGTACCGTATCCGTTCCCAGAATAGCGCGGGTGTTTCTGCTTGGGTTATGAGCGCTGAAGTGACTGTTTTAAGAAATTAATCTTCGCTTGTTAGGTTGAGGATTTATGCGCCTTTCCCCCGATTGCTGAATGCTTTATAGCTGGCAATAGGGGGAAAGTCTCTCTAGTGTTTTACGCTTGTCCCTTTCCTCTGTATATCATTTATCCGTTCAGTACAGACTTACTTCCCAAAAGCTAACCACACCCCCACGGCAATCATCAGTGAACCGGCGATACGATTCATTAAGCGTACATTGTCACGCTTCATCAGTAATTGACGCAGTAGCTTTCCGCCATTGGCGTAAATCAGCAAACAGATAAACTCAAGTAAAAGAATAATCGCTATTAGCATACTGAGCTGGGGTGCCATCGGGAGCTCCGAATCGATAAAGGGAGGGAGTAGTGTGACAAAGAACGCCCATCCTTTAGGGTTTGCCACCGCGGTTAAAAAGCCGTTTAAAGCTAATTGAGAGCGTGAATGCTCGGTTTGTTCCTGTTCTGATTCGGTTAATACTAACTTGCCCCGCGAACAAAACATCTGATAGCCAATCCACCACAGATACGCACCGCCGCCTAATTTGAGCAGAGCGAAAACATCGGGATAGGTTAGCATTAGGGTTGCGACGCCTAAGGCGGCAGCCGTGGCGACGAGGCTAACTCCAATCAATTCGCCCCACATCATATAGAGACTGCGTCTCACCCCAATCGAGATGCCTAAGCTAAGTGCAAGCGTCATACACATACCCGGTGTAATGGACACTAAGAAGAATGTGGGGACAAAAAGGGAGAGTAGGGTGAATGACATCTCAGTGACTTCGATAAGTTAAAAAAGGATATAGACAGAATTACTACAAGGCTGGGGTATAAGGCAATTAAAAGCCTAATTAATTTGAAATTTTTCATAAAGATATCCCTTGGCGTAAAAAGTAACCAGTTTCTTTAAGCCCTTTCATTACGGGGCTTTGCGAGGATACCCATAATTAGTCTACATACTTATCCACAGAATATGGGGGTAAAAATAGAGGGTATTTTAACCTTCATCTGACTGCTTTTTATACAGAGGTTAAGGCGAAAGCATCCGGTCATATATTTTTTTAAAAAAGTATTGCTATTGCGCGTAAAAGAGGGGTTTGGTGGATAGGGTTAATAAACGAACAATTCTCCGTAGGCCTTATATTATAAGGCTTACAGAGGATACCCATAATTAATCTACAAACTTATCCACAGTTTTTGGGGAAAGGTGTGCATGGTTTACTTATCGATCTCGGAGGACGCTATTTCGTTCGTTAACCGGGCATTCAATTGCTCTACACAGGTTATAAAGTGATGTGCGGGAACCGGCGGACTAAAATAGTAGCCTTGCGCATAATCACAAAGCGTCTCCCTCAGGAAGTTAAACTGCTCCACGATTTCGACACCTTCAGCCGTCGCTTTGTAGCCCAAGTTATGGGAGAGGGAGATGATTGCTTGAGAGATCTGTATATCATTTCTATCTTCCGGTATATCGCTGATAAAGGATCGGTCGATTTTAATGATATCGAGAGGAAGGCGTTTCATATAACTCATGGAGGAGTAACCCACCCCAAAATCATCGACCGTAATCGTATGGCCTGCTTTTTTGAGGGTGTTTAAATAGTGGATATTACGCGCCGTCTGATCCATGAGGTAACGTTCGGTTATCTCAATATCAATACGGTGTGCCTCCATGGCTTCCTCTTCTAATATAGTTTTAAAGGCGTCGGCCAGGTTCGCTTTTTGGAACTGAATGCTTGAGACGTTAATGGAGATCTTTTGTAAATCGAGCCCTTGGCTTTTCCACTCTTTATGGCAGCGACAGGCTTCCCGTAAAACCCATAAGCCTATTTCATGGATTAACCCATTTTCTTCAGCGAGCGGGATGAAATACTCGGGGGAGACCATGCCCATCTCTGGGTGGTGCCAGCGTATTAATGCTTCTGCGTGGCTCACGGTGCATGAGGTTAAATCTATAATCGGCTGGAAGTGCAACGAGAATTGGTTGAGGGATAGGGCCTCACGTAACGCCGCATCTGTTTTGAGGCGTTTATCGGTGCGTTCAGAGAGTGATTGTGTGTAATAACGGAAGTGGTTGCGCCCCAGCTCTTTGGCACGATACATAGCAATATCGGCATGTTTAATTAAGGTGTGTATATCTTGACTGTCGTTGGGGTAGATGGCGATACCAAGGCTTGCACTAATATTCACCGCATGGCCCATGACAGAATAGGGCTGCTGCATAATGTCGATAAGATCCTGTGCCGTACGAGCGGGGGATGCTTCATCTTCAACGGATTCTAAAATAACGACAAATTCGTCCCCGCCGATCCGCGCTAAGGTGTCAGAATTGCGTAACCTTGTCCGCATTCTGTCACCAACTTGGCGCAGGAGTGCATCGCCCACATGGTGACCTAGCGAATCGTTAATGTATTTAAATCTATCTAAATCAATAAAGAAAACCGCGATTTGGTTGCCTTGGCGCGAGGCTAACTCTATCGCATGCTCGAGACGTAGCAACAGTTGTGAGCGATTGGGTAAGCCTGTGAGTAGATCATGGTTGGCGACATGTTGTGCCGCCTCTTTTTGTGTTTCGAGTTGCTCATTGATGCGCGCGAGCTCAGTGTTTTTGTCGGTAATTTCGTTTCTGTGCTTGCTCAAGCGGCGGTAGCGTAAAATGACTAAGGCTAAGATGATGCTGAAGACCAACACTAGTTGCCAAAGTGAACGATAATCAACCGTTTCTTCGTAGCGTACACCGAGCCAATTACTTCTGATACGGTTATGAACACTCTCTGGCGTGGCGCGAATCACTTTATTTAATATCGCCACGAGGTGAGGTTCATCATTTCGAGCCGCAATCCCAGTGCTCCAATCGTAATCAAACTTGCCGCTGATCTTTAGCTCCCCAATAAAATCCGTTTGAATGTGATAACTCAAGGTTGGCACTGAGTCGAGAAAGCCTAGGATCTCCCCTTGCGTCACGCTTTGTAAGCCTTCATTAATGGTACTAAATTCGACAAGCTGTATTTGTGGGAAGCGCTTTTTTATCACTTTGCTAGGGGAGTAGCCTTTGATAATACCTATACGCTTTCCTGCAAGCTCACTAAAGTTAGAGTAGAACCACTCATTTTGTTGGGTCGCTAAGGCGAGGGATGTCTTTACGTAGGGGATCGTGAACGCGAGATATTTGCGTCGATCCGGTCGGTTACTGGCAAGGGCAAGCATATCGCATTGACGGAGCCGAGCTGCCTTAAGTGATTGCTCCCATGTGTCTGTTTTTACCACCTCAATCGGAATACCGATCTGCTCCGAAAAGTAAGCAATATACTCGGCTGAAATGCCGCTATATTTCCCGTTAATAAAACCCTCATAGGGTAACCAGTTGGGGTCAATACAGGTTTTAATAACGTGCTTTCGTTGCAGGTAGCGAAGCTCTTCGATGGTGAGGAGTTGTGTGTTTTGGGGAGCGGGGTCGGTGGTTACTATGTTGACCCAACGGTCAGTGATTTTGTTGGCTTCTGTTTGCGTGATGTCTTTAAGGGCTTTATCAATAATAGAGGCGAGCAGGGGTAAGCCCGCGCGTGCCGCCATATATACCTGATTGACATTAAATTCGGCGGCAAACGCTGGTTTTAAGCCGTAGATATTATTCTCGTTAAGGTAGTGATTAATAATTGCAGTGCTCTCAATCAGCGTATCCGCCTGCCCTGTAATAACGGCATCAATGGCCTCTAGCGTCGAATTGACTAAGAGTATATTGATATTTGGATACTCACGTTCGAGCGTTTCTAAGTATGAGTAGCCTTTAGGGATCGCGATCACTTTGTCCTGTAGATCCGCCATGTTTTTGATGTCGTCACGGGATGACTTGGTAAAAGCATAATGACGTAACTTGATATAGGGCGAGGTAAAGTGCATCAAGTGATCACGCTTAGGCGACCAGTAAATAGCGGGTAACAGATCCAGTCGCTGGTTGAGCTGCATCGTGAGCAGTTCATCCCAAGTGAATCCTGTCACTATATCAAATTGAAGCCCTGTACGTTCAGCGATGAGTTTTAGGTAATCGCTAGTCAGCCCAGTATGTTGGCCGTTATGGACATAATCGATCGGGGCCCAATCGGTCTCTGCGCCCACCCGTATAACGGGATGGTTGTTGATAAAATCTTGTTCTTCCGGTGTAAACTCAATGTGGTTATTACTAAACGCCGACGTACTCATCATAAGCAGAACAAAGAGCGCAGCTATATAAAGCGAGTAGGTGAGTCGTTCTTTAACTGTGCAGTTAAGGTTCATGGTCAATGCTGGCCAGTGCTCATATGAGTAATGTTGGTATGTGTATATAGTGCTATTAATAGTTAATAAAAACAAATAGTTATATATTAATAATAATCAGTTCAAAACAATGTTACTTAACTATAGCATACAGATGCTGACGCCCTGTGACATGGCCCCAGTGCTAGCAAGCGCGCTGTGTTTTATGATTTGCCCTGTTACAGGTAATGTTGATTGGCATGTCATTGCTTTATTTGAAACTTATTCTCATTTTTCTTGTCACATATTCAATCCAAACGGCTGTTTGATTAAATTTAGGGAGCTTTACATATGAAACAAGCATTAATCTTAGTTGCGCTTACGTTAGGTATTAGTAATTTCTCGTTTGCTGCGGATGGTTCCTCAGCGGATAATGGACTCGTGAGTGTACCCAGTACACGTAGCGTTAAGGACACAGCAGACAAATTAGAATCGGTACTCACCAGTAAAGGGATGACCGTTTTTACCCGTATCAATCATGCCGACGGTGCTAAAAAAGTAAATAAAGAACTGCGTGAAACCGAAGTTGTTTTGTTTGGTAACCCAAAGGCGGGTACCCCGTTAATGCAATGCGCGCAAACCATGGGCATCGACCTACCGCAAAAAGCGTTAATCTGGAAGGATGAAAATGGCGCGGTATGGCTAAGCTACAATGATCCTCGTTACTTAGCGGCACGCCATAACATGGAAGGCTGTGAGGGTGCCTTGGATAAAGTGTCGGGTGCATTAGCAAAATTTGCGAAGGCCGCCACCGAGTAGCGGGCTATAGGGCCGCTACAAACGGCCCCGTATGGGCTTGATTAATCGGCTAGACGGACGTGCTAGCCGGTTTTAGTACCGTCGCGGCAACGAGAGACGTTTTCATCTATTTTTAATAAAGTATAGGCTACACTAACCGTGTTTTTCCGGTTATCACCACACAATCCTATGCTTAAGGTAGACCATGTCAGGCTCTCAGAATTTACCGTCCATGACAGCGACCTTAGCGTCAAAGATAGAACCCGCCATTGAGCGGGGCATTCAACGCTACTTTGACGCATGTCGAGCACGTATACCTCACTTCGTCAGCACCCATTTTGATTACCCCGGAGCCAAAAAAACTAACCGTGTCGCCTTTGGGTTAGATATCTTACGTGCGCCGGTGAACCTGTTTTGGGCCCCTTGTTATACGCTAATCTGCTTGATCCGATTTATTCTGGGTTACATTGCACCTAAAGGACGGCTTAGCACGCTGTTAGCCGCGGTGCCTGCGGGTTTTACTACTCAGGTGCAACAGCATATTTCTGACCTTGTTATAGCGGAACTGCTCAGCCGGCCATCCACCGAGCTGGATCATGCGCACTCCCTTAATGGCTATATCACCGAAGAGTTGCGCCAGCTGTATCAGCAAACCGAGCAGGTCGAGGTGGATATGGCGCATTTTCATGGCTGCTTTGAACCTGTGATGGCTGAGTCATTGTCGCAATACCAAGTGACGCGAACCGCCTCGGCGGATATTGCTAACACACTCTCCTGTACCATCTTGGGCGCATTCACCTTTCAGAAATTTACGCCGGGTGGGATCGGCATTGCACTGATGTTGGCCTATTCATTAAGCGCTCAGTTAGCCGCCTCGGACTTTATCTTGGGGCCTAGTGTGGGCGAACTCTATTACGGCATCTTCCCACCGGATCCCTCGTTAGGCTTAACTGCCGCGACTATCGCCTTTGTCCTGACCATACTGGCCTCCTGTGCCGCTTTATCCGGTGTGATCACCGACCCGATTCAAGCTCGGACAGGCTTACACCGTTTTCGTTTAGGTAAAATGCTTAACCATATGGAAAGCGATTTACGCCAAAAGACCCAAGGTAGTTTTCGCCCTAAAGACCAGTATGTGGCCCGCATATTAGAAAGTTTTGACTTGATTAAGTCGGGATTGCTGTAGGTCACTGTATCTTGTGCCGTTGATGTTGCAAAAAGTAATGCTTGGCCTCTCGAACGCAATTGTCCTTTTGGGCAATGATTCTGAATTAACTTTCTTCTCTTTATAAGTGAGCGCCTTAAAAGGAAATAGGGCACAAAACCATCGCACACGGGGTGGCTTCCTACAGGCGTGGATCGGTTAAGTTAATGGGCTCATATAGCTGGCGGCTCTGGATCGGGCGGCAATCGATTGCCGCTTGCGAGGAGTATCTCATTTGGCTTGAGTCTAAGTAATGATGATCTGGGTGTTAAGTACTTAAATTTCATCCATTTTTTGTAAAGTTAGGTAAAGCTACGTTAAGCAGTCAAAAGAATTGTATTAACGGGTGAAGCGGTACAGGCTTTGCACTTATCCTGACGTTTTTAAACATCGATATTTAAGGGGAATGTTATGAACGTTACGGGTACACAACCCATGGGACCTCCTCCTATGATGGGTAAGCCGCCATCGGCTGAAGAACTGACAAACAGCATGCTTTCCGCTATTGAAGAGGGGAGTTTGTCTGCTGAGGAGCTGGTGGAAAATCTAGAGAGTCGTTTTGGTGTTGATGCGAGCAGCATATTAGCTGACGATGGCACGGTTGATGAAACGGCGTTAACTGACTTGTTGAGCAATGTAGGTCCGGCTAATCAATCCGCTGGAGCTATGCCGCCGCCTCCGCCGCCACAGGGTGGAACGGTATCCAGTGAAGAGCTTCAGGCGAAGCTAACGGAAGACTTTGGCGAAGACGCGGTGTCTGCTGTGTTCAATGATGATGGCACCGTTAACTTTGATGAGCTGATGACGTTGCTATCTAGCCAAGATAGAACTGAAACGGGTTTGGTGATTAATGCCAGTGCTTAGTTAGGTGGTGTGATAAACCCCGCTCTTATAAAAAGCCTAAGTGAATGCTTAGGCTTTTTTATGCCTTAACGGGCGGCTCGATTAAAAAGATAACCCCTGTTAAAGAGAGAGTACGTTGAGGTATGTTTGCTGTCGGCTAATAGCTGTTTTTTCTGTATTCATCGGGTGTGGTACCTAGTAAGCGTTTGAACATCGCGATAAACGCAGAGGCGGTGCTATAGCCTAAATCAAGCGCGACGTTTTCAACGGTAGCGCCTTCTTGCAGCATTGGAACCGCGCGTACTATTTTTAGGCGCTGTCGCCATTCACTCAATGGCATCTTGAAACAAGAGTTTCTAATCCATCGCTATAAAACAATAGAAGACTTAAGGCAGGTACTTAATGAAAGTATTTATGCATATAATTATTTAAGACCGCACAGCAGCTTAGGTATGAAAACACCTGCTGAAGTGCATAAAAAAGCCAGTTGAATGCTCAACTGGCTTTAATAAAAAACCGTCAACGTATTTTAGGACGGGTCAAGGGTAAGCGATGATCGTCGGCTTAGAGCGCTTCGATCTTAGCGTACTGATCTTGCAGTTTATCAAACGCAGATTGAGCGGTTTCCATCTTCTCACGCTCTTTGGCGATAACCGCTTCAGGGGCGTTGGATACAAACTTCTCGTTGCCGAGCTTACCTTTTACACGGCCGATATCTTTTTGCAGCTTATCGAGCTCTTTTTGTAAGCGAGCCAGTTCAGCGTCTTTGTTGATAAGGCCAGCCATAGGGACGAGCACTTCCATATCACCGACGAGCTGTGTTGCTGACATGGGCGCGTCGTCACCGGCGTTAAGCCATGTGATGCTTTCCAATGCTGCTAATTTGCAGAGGAAGGTACGGTTAGCGTCTAGGCGTGTTAGGTCTTCAGCGCTGCCGTTTTGTAATAAAACGGTAAGCTCTTTCGCTGGCGAGATACCCATCTCCCCCCGAATGTTACGGACACCGGTAATAACACCTTTAAGCCATTCGATCTCTGTTTCAGCGCTGGCATCAAACTTGTCGTTGTTTGCCGTAGGGTAAGGTTGGTTCATGATGGTGTCGCCATCTTTACCTGCCAAGCCTTTCACTTGCTGCCAGATCTCCTCTGTAATGTACGGCATGATTGGGTGTGCCAATCGAAGCAATGCTTCAAGTACGCGTACTAAGGTGCGGCGAGTGCCTCGTTTTGCTTCTGCAGAGGCATCTTCATCCCATAATACCGGTTTAGATAGCTCTAAATACCAACCGCAGTACTCATTCCAGATGAAGTCATACAGGGTTTTAGAGGCAATATCGAAACGGTATTCGTCGAAATGTTTGATCACGTCGGTTTCGACTTGTTGTAGGCGGCTGCTGATCCAGCGATCCGCGAGGGATAGCTCGATACCACTGTCGTCCGTTGCGTTCTGGCCACAATCTTCGCCTTCTGTGTTCATTAACACGTAGCGGGCTGCGTTCCAGATTTTGTTACAGAAATTACGGTAACCTTCTAGACGTTTCATATCCCAGTTGATGTCACGGCCCGTAGAGGCCAGTGCCGCAAGGGTGAAACGTAGTGCATCAGTACCGTGGGCTGAGATCCCTTCTGGGAACTCTTTTTCGGTACGTTTGCCGATTTTTTCAGCCAATTGAGGCTGCATCATGTTACCGGTGCGTTTCTCAAGTAGCGTTTGTAGCTCAATACCGTCGATCATGTCCAACGGATCTAGCACGTTGCCTTTAGATTTGGACATTTTGTCGCCGTTCTCATCGCGGATGAGGCCAGTGACGTAAACTGTTTTAAAGGGAACTTGGGGTTTGCCGTCTTCATCTTTCATAAAGTGCATGGTCATCATGATCATGCGGGCAACCCAGAAGAAGATAATATCGAAGCCTGTCACCAGTACATCGGTCGGGTGGAACGTCTGTAAGCGCTGGGTGTTTTCAGGCCAGCCTAAGGTACCGAATGTCCATAGTGCGGAGCTGAACCACGTATCCAGTACATCATCGTCTTGGCGTAGTTCAGTGTCTGGCGCTAGGTTGTATTTTTGCCGTGCGGCTTCTTTGTCGTTGGCGACGTAGACATTGCCTTCGTTATCGTAGAAGGCTGGAATGCGGTGACCCCACCAGAGCTGACGGGAGATACACCAATCTTGAATGTCGCGCATCCACGCGTTGTACATGTTCTCGTACTGCTGAGGGACAAATTTAATGTCGCCTTTTTCTACGGCTTCTACTGCAGGTTTAGCCAGTGTTTTGGCATCGGCAAACCATTGGTCCGTGAGCATAGGCTCAATGACAACACCCCCACGGTCTCCGTAAGGTACGGTCATATCGTTTTCTTCGATCTTAACCAGTAAGCCCGCTTCTTCAAAATCCGCTACGATCTGGCGGCGTGCCGCAAAACGTTCCATACCGCGGTATTTTTCAGGGATGGCGGTATTAAGGTCGTTGTTTGGTGTACCGTCAGTATTAAAGCCTTCCCCTTCAGCGCGAATATCTGCGTTGTAGGTCAGGATGTTGATCATAGGTAGTTTGCAGCGTTTGCCGACTTCGTTATCGTTGAAGTCATGTGCGGGCGTAATTTTTACGCACCCTGTACCTTTTTCAATATCGGCATGTTCATCACCGACAATAGGAATGCGGCGACCGACAAGCGGTAGGATAATCTCTTTGCCGATAAGGTCTTTATAGCGGTCATCGTCGGGGTTAACCGCGACACCGGTATCACCGAGCATCGTTTCTGGACGTGTGGTGCCGACCACAAGGAAATCTTCACCGGCGGCTGTTTTAGCGCCATCCGCAAGCGGATAGCGTAGGTACCACATTTTACCTTTGGTCTCTTTGTTTTCTACTTCGAGATCAGAGATAGCGGTGTGTAGTTTTGGGTCCCAGTTTACGAGGCGTTTGCCACGGTAAACAAGGCCTTCATCATAGAGGCGGATAAAGACTTCTTGTACGGCTTTGTAAAAGCCAGAGTCCATGGTGAAACGTTCGGTATTCCAGTCAACGGAGTTACCAAGGCGGCGCATCTGGTTGGTAATGGTACCGCCAGATTCTTCTTTCCATTCCCAGATCTTTTCGATAAACGCATCGCGGCCAAGGTCATGGCGTGTCTGCTGGCTTTCTGCTGCCAGTTTACGCTCAACAACCATTTGGGTTGCAATGCCCGCGTGGTCTGTACCTACCTGCCATAAGGTGTTTTTACCCTGCATGCGCTTATAGCGTGTTAGGGCATCCATGATCGTATGCTGGAAAGCGTGACCCATATGAAGGCTGCCAGTGACGTTTGGCGGCGGAATCATGATGCAGTAAGAGTCACCTTCGCCTGATGGGGCGAAGTAGTTGTTGTCTTCCCAGGTTTTGTACCAGGATTTCTCAATTTCGTGCGGCTGGTAAGTCGTTTCCATGGCGCTCTAGTTCTTCCGAAAATCAGTCAATGACGGGCTTCCCTGAGTTTTTGGGAGGCTCAAATAAACCCGGCATTATACAGGTTAATGCTAATCAGTGGCGAGGGTTTGGGCGGGATGTTTTGATCTATTTTTGCTGATGCTTGATTGCGTGTGTTGTTATTGGCGTTTTGATAGAAGGTAATGGAATGTAACGGTGCGTGGGAACGGGAACACTTGTATTAATTAAAGCCCTGCTTATCACAGGGCTTCAATCATTACTTATTCATATTTTCTACAAGCATGAGCGTTTTCTGCTCTATATCCTGCAGAATTAATTTTCTAAGATTCAGTAATTCTTCTGCTGAAAGTTCAGTGATTTCTTTGGGCTCTTCAAATCCTGGGTTACGCGATAACGGTGTTGAGGTTTGTGTAAAGTGAAAATCATAGGGGGCGGTTTTGGTTAAGTCTGCTGGAGGATTTAGGCTGTATGTGTACCAATCGAATCCCCATGATCCTAGATAATACGCTAAACCGAACATAGAGCGGCTATATAGACCCGGCGCATCCATGTAGTGAGGTGAACAGCCTCCAGAGCCACACTCTAGGTTCACTAGGGTATTTCCTTTCTGGAAAATAAACACGGCATCGAGCTTCATGTCATTTCTTAACGTCTCAAATAGCTTTTTTCCTGAAGGGGGTACGATCCAAGATTCCTTTTGGTATTCGATCATTCGACTTTCGCTGTTAACTGCAATGCTCCCTTTAGGAATGATCACTACCTCATACCCATTTTTCTGGAGAGAGGAGGAAACAATGTGTTGAATACTATTCGCAAAATCCCATTGAACTGGATAAATCTTCTCATTGTTATTGAAAATTGTGGTGCCTACGTGTTTGTGTTTTATCGTTTCAGATACATCGATATATAAACCAATTCTACCTCCCTCATGAAAATTCATGGCTGGAGGCGTAGGTGCGCTAGCACAGCCTGTTAGTAGGGTTATGCAGAATGAAACGAGTATTGCTCGAAGCATAATTAACTCCTTTTAATTTTTTGTAATGCTTTTCGAATAATATGCCCGGCTATAGCGGGAATGGAGGTATTTAATGTTAGATCTTCTTACGCATATCGTGCATATCGATCTGTACGTCATTGGCTTGATATTGCTTGTAGTTAGCACGTGTTGCTAAAAGTATATCGTCACTTTGCACGACAATTTCTAGAATACGGTCAAACTTAAGCGCGTCGTCTGGAATCTCTAAATCTAGGTTTACGTACACATCTTGATGGGCTGGGCGCTGTGCGTCCCAGCCTATCTTTACGCCTGCGTTATCCGATTCACTCAATAAACTGTGGGGGATAAAGGATTCAGGACGATACTCCCAGAGTAGCTGATCGATACGTTGTGCTTCGCTTTCGTCGCGGGTTTGGATAAAGATCTCATGCCCAAGGGCACGGATCTTTTCAACCAAACGACACAGAAAACGACCCCGTGCATCGGGATCGGTTGAAGGCAATACGTAAAAATCAGCTTTACTGGTCATCTATGTTAACCCTTGGCTTTATTCTTCTTCAGCCGCTTGGTTAAGTAGGTACTGGGTCAATAACGGAACGCAGCGGCCTGTTGAGCCTTTTGCTTTTCCGCCACTGTGCCATGCAACACCCGCGATATCTAAATGCGCCCAACGGTACTCTTCTGTAAAGCGAGATAGGAAACACGCGGCGGTGATGGTTCCACCTGGGCGGCCACCGATGTTCGCAATATCAGCAAAGTTAGAATCAAGCTGCTCTTGGAACTCGTCCCATAAAGGTAACTGCCACGCTTTATCCGCCGCTTGATTACCCGCTTCAATAAGCTCTTGGGCTAAGTCGTCCGTATTGGTGAGTACGCCTGTTGCGTGGTGACCTAATGCGACGATACATGCACCGGTTAAGGTGGCAATATCAACCACAGACGCGGGATCAAAGCGACCGGCATAAGTGAGGGCATCACATAGCACTAATCGACCTTCCGCGTCGGTATTTAGGATCTCGACTGTTTGACCAGACATGGTTGTTACAATGTCGCCCGGTTTAGTTGCGTTACCGCTCGGCATGTTTTCTGCTGCTGCAACAATACCAACCACGTTGATCGGTAGCGCCATTTCACATACGGCTGTCATGGCACCAAATACGCTGGCTGCACCACACATGTCATATTTCATCTCGTCCATGCCGCCGCCGGGCTTGAGGGAGATACCGCCTGTATCAAAGGTAACGCCTTTGCCGACTAATACATGTGGCTTTTCACCTTCAGGGCCACCTTTGTATTCCATAACCACTAATTTTGAAGGCTGTGCGCTACCCGTACCTACGGATAGAAGGCAGTGCATACCTAACTCAGCCATTTCGTCTTCATCAACGATGGTCGCTGTGAGGTCTTCAAATTCATCATCGAGTTCAAGCGCTTGTTCGGCAAGGTAGGTCGGTGTACAGATGTTACCGGGTAGGTTGCCGAGGTCACGCGCGATGCTCATGCCGTTAACAATGGCAGTACCATCAAGCAGTGCTGTTTCGGCCAGATCTGAGTTTTCTTCGCTAACCAGAATGCCGATCTGCTCAAGCTTGGATGGATCCGCTTTTTTGCTTTTTGTTTCGTCGTAGTTGTAAAGCTCGGCACCGCTCCACTCAACTAAATGGCGAAGTTGACGGTATTGGTCTGCATCGTCAGTCAGTGTGCAATCTAGTGCAAAGGTAACACTGCTCACGCCGGTGCTTTTCACAATGCCCATAGCGGCCGTAACGATTTTACGGAAGTTACGGTTGTTGCGTTCATCTTCTTTGCCGAAACCCAGAAGAAGGACACGTTTGGCACTTAGGCCTGGGACTTTGTGTAGTAGTAGGCTTTCTGCGTTTTTGCCGCTGATGTCACCACCGTTTAAAATCTCGCTAATATAACCCGCGCTTGCTTCATCGGCGGCTTTGGCTGCGGGTGATAAGGTGGAATCTGCTTCTACAGCGATGATTAGACATTCGGTTTCAAGTGATTCGATATCACCGTTTACAATTTCAAAATCCATATTGGCTCCAACTTGAGGCGTGTATGCGTCTGCACAAGACATTGTCCGCAGATTAAAGGATAATGCTGGCTACTATATAGGTGTGTGACCTGATACTAAATAGATTTTCCATATCGGTTTTCAAAATGAGTAGGCAATTTCTTGTGACTATCGGCTTTATTTGATGTCGAAGCCTCATAATATAAACCATTTTTGTGTCGGTAACAGTTTTCATTAAGGACATAGAGTGATCGTTTTTCGCTATTTAGCACGTGAAGTTCTGCTCAGTATGCTCGCTGTGAGCTCGGTTCTGTTGTTTATCATTATGAGTGGGCGTTTTGTCAGGTATCTGTCGAAAGCCGCTGTCGGTGAGTTAGACCCGAGCGTTCTCTTTTCTATTATGCTTTATCGTTTGCCCGGTTTTCTTGAGCTGATCTTGCCCTTGGGCTTGTTCCTAGGCTTTTTGTTGGGCTATGGGCGCCTTTATCTTGAGAGTGAGATGACGGTGTTGGAAGCTTGTGGGATGAGCCGTCGACGTTTAATCGGTTTCTCTATGGGGCCGGCGCTGTTTGTTGCGGTTATTGTCGGTTTGTTAGCAACGGTTGTATCGCCTTATGGGGCATCAGAAACGAATAAAATCTTTGATGATCAAGAAAGCCGTAGTGAGTTGGAAAGCCTTGTGCCGGGGCGTTTTCAGCGCCAGAGCAATAGTGCGCGGGTCACGTATACCGATTCGGTGAGCAAAAACGGCCTTTTAGGTATGACATTTATTGCCGACCGAAATAAAACCAATGACCGGGTGCGGATTACGTTAGCTGAAAGCGGTGATACGTTGACGGATACTGAGCGGGATCAGCGATTTGTGATCTTAGCCAATGGCTATCGTTATGAAGGGTTGCCGGGTTTAGGGGATTTTGTTGAGCTAGGGTTTGCTAAGTATGGCAGTGAGATCGCGCGCAAAAATAGTGAAATTCGCTATGATCATATCGAAGCCTTGCCCACATCGACGCTTTGGCAGTCAGACAAGCCTAAATATCGTGCCCAGCTAAATTGGCGTTTATCGTTACCTGTACTCGCCATAGTGGTTACGCTGTTAGCGGTTCCGTTGAGCCGAGTGAACCCTAGGCAGGGGCGTTTCGCCCGTTTGGTGCCATCTATTATTATCTACCTAACCTATATTTCAATTCTGAGTAGTGTGACCAGCAGTGTTGGTGAGGGTGTATATTCTCCCCTTGCTATTTGGGTCGTGCATTTAATCTTTGCTGGATTTGCCTTCAATATGATTGTGTTTGGCGCTTTCTGGAGTCGGTTGTATAACCAAATACCTATGCCGACGTTGAGTATGTTGTGGAAGAAAAGCTCATGAAAATTTTAGATCTGTATGTGGCGCGCCATGTATTAGGTGGCTTCTTAATTGTTCTTTTAGTGGTTGCTGGTTTAGATATGCTCTTCGCGTTGGTTGAGGAGATGAAGGATATTGGCGGGGACTATACCTTTGGTGCGGTGGTTAAGTATGTGATGTTAACGGCCCCCCGTCGTTTTTATGAATTTATTCCACTGTCTAGTTTGATTGGCTGTTTGTTAGGACTGGGCATTTTAGCATCCAGCTCGGAACTTACGGTTATGCGTGCGGCAGGTGTATCCACGTTCGGCATTATCGTTTCCGTTATGAAACCGGTTTTTCTGATTGTTGTTATGGCCTTGAGTTTAGGTGAGTTTGTCGTACCGCAGAGCGAGCAGAGTGCGCAAAGCCACCGTCAAGTGATGCTAACAGGAAACTCGGCTATCAGTGATGCTAGCCATGTGTGGCACAGGGACGAGATGACCTTTTTGCATATTAACGCCGTTATTCCTGATGGCTCTGTTCGGGGATTGACCCGTTATGAGTTTAATGATGATTTGACCTTGGCACGTGCAAGTTTTGCTAAAACCGCACGGTATAACGGTCAGGATTGGGAGTTGTCGAGGATTAAAGAGACCCGTTTTCCGGATAAAAGGGAGAGCGATGATCCCGCTGCGGCTCAGTTGATGACATCTGAACTAGAGAGCGAAGTGTGGGCCAGTGGTTTAACACCTGAACTACTTAAAGTGGTTATGATTAAACCAACGAACTTATCAATGTCTGGATTGTTGTCTTACGGTGATTATCTGGATGAGCAGGGCTTAGCGTCTTCGCAATATCGCGTTGCCTTTTGGAGCAAGTTATTACTGCCTGTTGCTATCTTTGCTTTGGTGATTGTTGCGGTTTCGTTTATTTTTGGTCCACTGCGAAGCGTTACGTTAGGTCAGCGGCTGATTACCGGCATTATTGTTGGGTTGGCGTTTAAATTGAGCCAAGATGTTTTAGGGCCAACCAGTGCGGTATTTGGCTTCTCGCCTTTAATCGCCGTGGCGGCACCTATTGTTATCTGTATTGGCTTAGGCTTCTGGCTGTTAAATCGAGCTAAGTAAGATCGAGGCTCAGCGGTGTGCTTTGCTGCCGTTGAGCAAGGGATGTCTCACCGCTTTTATCTTGACCCTACTCTAAAATCTTTGCACGTTTCGGTAGCTCAACCACATGGGTGCCGGATGCTATATCGTGCCATGTCATTTTTTGTTTGCTGATAAACATCCATAAAAAACCTACACCTCCGGCGAGAAGGGATAGTATGCCGACGATGTAGCGAAGTAAGCATTGCTTAGCATTAAGGCGCTCACCTTCGGTTGTTTGTACGCGTAAGCGCCACGCGAGCATGCCGAGTGTTTGCCCATTCCTCATCCAGAAGAAAGACAAAAAGAGATACACCAAAATAAAGAGGAATGATTGGAATAGGGGACCTTGTACCGATTCCCCATCATTAAAGCCCATGGTGATAATGCCAGTAGAGACCATGAGCAATGCGATAATCAGCATCATGTCATAGATAAATGCGCCTAAACGTTTAAGCGGGCTGGCGATCTTTATATCGGAGTAGGTTTCTTTAAAGGAACGTGTCATGGGTTATCGCTGTCATCTGAATTATGTAAAAAGTTTGCGGTATTTAGCAGGTGCTTGCTGTTGAGGTTTGTGCATCTAACTTAAATAAGGGGCGCAAATAGGTACCTAAGTAGCTGCCAGCAAAGGCGGCAACAAGCCAAAGCCATCCATGTAAACTGCCGGAGGCGATACCACCAAAATAAGCACCGATATTACAGCCAAACGCTATAGTAGCGCCATAACCTAGCATCAATCCACCTAAGATCGCGGCAATCCAATGAAGTAGCGGTAAGCGCCACTCAAAGGAGAATTTTCCCGCCATAGCTGCCGCAAGAAAAGCGCCGAGTAACACGCCTGCATTCATTACAGAGTTTATATCGCTCGTGAGGCTTTCACTTAATGCGCTTTCTCTGCCCGGTTGAAGCCAGTAGGTCCAGAAGTCAAAATCTAGTTCCAGCTCCAATAACATGGCAAGCTTAGCGCCCCAAAGTGGATACGCGACAGCAACCGCCCAAGGGCGGCCCGTTAAGGCGAGTGTGGCAAAATTGAGTAAAGCTAAAGCCAGTGCGCCCCAGATGAAGGGCCAAGGGCCTTGTAGGTAGCGCCGCCAGTTGGTGATGTCGGCGAAGGCTTTATCTGTCTCTACCTCACCGTGGGAACGTTTTTCGAGCCAGATAGTGATGCCCGCAATGGCAGCAAAAACTGCTAGATTTAATAGAATGGCTCCGACCACACCGGCTTGCTCAATCACCGATACCGGTGCCAATTGGGGCAGCTCCATCCACCATTCATAGTCAGCGGTTGCCCATAAACCGCCAATCATAAAGCCGATCATGCTTGGGATGGCGCGCAATTGTCCGCCGCCCGCGTGGTAAAGGTTGCCTGAAGCACAGCCATTGCCTAACTGCATGCCGACACCAAACATAAATGCGCCGATCAGGACTGAATAGCCGAGAGGGCGAATATAACCGCCAACCTCTGTGCCAAAGAGCTCGCCTGCACTTAAGGCCGGAAAGAATAAACAGACGGTGACTGAGAGCATGATCATCTGTGCTCTAAGACCACGACCACGACGATTGATAATGAAATTACGCCACGCAGTGGTGAAGCCAAAGGAGGCATGGAAAAGGGCCAATCCCAGTAAACCACCGATCAGCATCAGCCACATAAGTTGGCTGGATTCATTGCTGTTGAGCCAATAGAGGCTATACGCAAATAAACCGGCAGCGAGTATGACTGTTGCTGTTGTTTGAGGGCGTTTAGAGGAAAGGCTTAACATGTCAGCAGAGGGCGTTTTCACGCTATTCATAAGGTTTATTCGTCGTGTAGGGGCTGGAGAGGAAGGTGTATGCCTACCTAATCAAGAAGTCTATTGGGTTATGAGGTGGTGATTATATCATCAATCTGTTGATATCTTGAATGAAATAAACTCAGTTTAGATTGCCCTAAGGTCGAGCAGGTTAGAAATATAATAAAAGCGACCCTAGGATCGCCTTTACTATATTTAACGCGGGGAGTTACTTGCCAACGTACTCTTGACGGTATGTGGCTGCTAACTGTTTAGCGTCGGTTAGTTCGCTTTCGCTAAGTTTCATCACTAAGCGTTTTTCAATGGCGACCGCTGTACGGTTGCCTAGCTCAGCAGCGTTGTGCATCCACGCATAAGCAAGAATATTAGTGTTTTGATCCGCTTGCATGCCGTGGTTGTTGGAATAGAGGGTGCCTAAAAAGAACATCGCATCCGTATGGCCTTGTTCCGCGGCTTTACGGTACCAGCGTTCTGCTTCCGCAAAATCCTGTTCTACGCCTGTGCCAAAGTTATAGCTACGGCCAATGTTATGTTGTGCTGCAACTAAGCCCTGTTCTGCGGCTTGTTTGTACCACTGAATCGCTAAGTTAGGGTCGCGTTTCATGCCATAGCCAAATTCCGCCATCTCTCCGAGGCGATTTTGCGCGCTAGCGTCTCCTGCTTCTGCAGCCGGAACAACGGTTACTAACTCTTTTTTGTATTCTTGATCTTTTAGGGCGCGCAGGCTGTTAACACAACCCATGTGACCTAACGCTGCGCCACGCTTGTAAAATCGACGTGCTTTTTTAAGGTCTTTTTCTACACCCCAGCCATTTTCATACATCTGGCCAACCATGTTCATCGCATCTTGATTGCCTTCTTTGGCAAAAGTGTTTAGTTCGTTGAACGCAGTGGTGTAGTCTTTGTTATCAAAAGCTAGTGTGCCTTTGCCGAGGTCAGCCGCCATTAGTTGTGTTGTGCTAATGCTTAGCATCAAACCTGCAGCTAAAAGAAATTGTTTCTTCATCGAGTATCGCTCACTTTAAATGTCGTTAGGATTCGAGAGAGGTGGTTAATTATAACCCTATTGAATACAAATTTTCATACCTAATGGCTATAAAGGTGAATTTTGTATGCAAATTATAAAATCACTATCGTGTTTATTTAGCACGCTCTAATATAACGCGTGCGTATTATACTAATAATGACCTGAGTCTGCATTACGGCTGAATGCAGTAAAGTGAAGGCGCGTTAATAAAACCTGCCATAGCCCCGAATGGCGGGCTATGACGGGCGTTTTTCTTATATATTTTTATTTTGGCGGTCGCCTCTTTATTGGGCTTAGTCGTTACGTGTCGCGTCTAAAAGCTCAATCATGTAGCCATCAGGGTCCTTAGCAAAGGCCAAAATGGTGGTGCTGTTTTTCATTGGACCCGCTTCGCGTACGATCTCGCCGCCTTTGCTTTTGATCTTTTCACAGGCTTTATAGACATCGTCAACTTCAATGGCGATATGTCCATAGGCGTTGCCTAAATCGTAGCTATCTGTATCCCAGTTATGGGTTAACTCTAATACCGTGTGCTCTGATTCGTCGCCGTAGCCTAAAAAGGTTAGGCTGAAGCGTCCTTCAGGGTAGTCCTTACTGCGTAAAAGTTTCATCCCTAAAACGTCGGTATAGAAATCGATAGATTTCTGTAAATCAGTAACGCGTAACATTGTGTGTAACAGGCGCATTTCCCACATCCTTTATATTGTTATTTGGTATCATAGGGACAAGATAAACTTTGCCATTTTGATGATAGAGTGCTTTATTATAAGTGTTTAAAGAAATAAATCATGCGTACATTATGTGAATTATAAGCGACGTGAAATTGTTGTGCTTCTGGCGGTAGAGTAGAGGAAGTGGTTATGTTTCAGGATATGAATAAAAAAATTACAGATTCAATGGGGCCTTTTCGAGAGCTGGTTAATATTCAAACTAAGATGTTAGAGGAGCTGACTCGGCAGCAGATGGCTTGTACCAAATCTTGTATTGAAGCCACCATTCAGCAGACGCAAGAGATGCAGAAATGTCAGTCACCTACCGACCTGATTGACCTACAGAAGAGTTATGCAAAAGATCTTGAAACAACAATTAAGAGTGCCAGTGATCAAAATTTGAAGGCGTTACAAGATGCAAGAACCGAGATTGAAGAGATCGCACACTCTACTTTCGATGCGTTTAATAAGTAATTTGTTATAATCCAAAAAAGCAGCCATGTGCTGCTTTTTGTTTGTCTGAAATAAGGTAAAAGGAATGCAAGGATCGATTGGTCTTTTTTATGGTTCTACAACTGGAAACACAGAAAGCGTTGCTGAACTCATAGCAGAGAATGTTGGCTTTGATAAAATCCACCGGATTGATATTGCGGCGGATGGGTTAGATAGCATTTCAGATTACCAGCATTTAATCCTGGGTATTCCAACATGGGATTTTGGTGAGCTACAAGAGGACTGGGCTGATCTGTGGGATGTAATTGCAGCGGCTGATCTCTCAGGTAAGACCTGTGCTGTTTTCGGTTTGGGCGACCAAATAGGTTACAGCGAGTGGTTTCTTGATGCGATGGGCTTACTTCACGATCATATGCAGGCACAAGGTGCCGTGATGGTGGGGTATTGGCCGGTTGAGGGATACGATTTTGAAGCATCAAAAGCGGTAACGGATGACGGCACCCAGTTTGTAGGCTTGGCCATTGATGAAGATTGTCAGCATGGCGAGACGAATGAGCGGGTTAAACAATGGTCCCAGCAAGTACTCGCCGAATTTGGCAGGGACTAAGGCGCTAGCGGCGTTCTTCGACTGAACGCCGTTTTAGAGTAAACCACTGATATACAGGTGGGTTAGGATGCCGGAGCCGTATCCTATTAAGATAGCCCAGCTCCACTTTAGATGGCTCATAAACGTGTAAACCCCTTGAGCTTGCCCCATTAGCGCAATACCTGCCGCAGACCCCACCGACAGAAGTGAACCACCAATACCCGCGGTGAGCGTGACCAGCAGCCATTGCTGTACGTTCATGTCAGGCTCCATACTCAGTACGGCAAACATTACTGGAATGTTGTCAATCAGTGCTGAGGCGACCCCAACCAGTATATTGGCCGTTGTTGCGCCCAATCCTTGATACATAAATTCTGATAACAGGGTGAGATAGCCGAGTGTGGCGAGACCGCCTACGCAAAGCACGACGCCATAGAAAAACATCAAGGTATCCCATGATGAGCGTTCTACAACTTTGAAGATATTAAAGCGGCGGATAACATCGGCATGATCCCCTTTACTTTGTTCATGGGTTTGCATATTTTCCGCTTGGTAATGGTGTATATGTCCTTGATCTTGGCTGATGGGTGCTTGTTGGCTAATGTAAAAACCAAACAATTTTAAAATGCCTAATCCGGTCATCATGCTTAACACTGGAGGCAGGTGTAATAGGCTGTGTGAGGCCACCGATAAGGCGATAGTGAAGAGGAAAATAATAATAATGGTTACGGCGCCTTTCTTCATGTGGAGGAGGTTTGTTTCGCCGGATGGCGGGCCGTCCTCAATGACTCTGTTCATCAGGAAGGCTGGGATAAACCAAGTGATTAATGCAGGGAAGAATAGCAGTAAAAAGTCTTCAAATTGCACTAAGCCTTTTTGCCAAACCATGAGCGTTGTAATGTCGCCAAAGGGACTGAATGCGCCGCCCGCATTCGCGGCAATAACTATGTTGATGCAGCCCACGGTGACAAACTTATGATAGGAGTTTCCTACAGCTAATACGACGGCGCCCATTAGCAGTGCGGTTGATAGGTTGTCGGCAATAGGCGAGATAAAAAAGGCCAGTAACCCAGTGATCCAATAGATTTTTCGTAAGGAGAAGCTTTGTACAACCAGCCAAGAACGGAGTGCGGCGAAAACAAGACGCTCCTCCATGGTGGTGATAAATGTCATGGCGGCTAATAAAAAGAGGAAAAGCTCCGCATATTCTAAAATATATTGCCGAACGGCTAACCCTGCGGTGAGTTCGTCGCCACTTAGTGCATAGGCGATGCCGGTTAATAGCCATATTAAGCCAGCGGCGACCATAATCGGTTTGGATTTTCTGAGGTGAATAAACTCCTCCCCCAGCACGAAAATATAACCGATAACAAAAATGACAAGCGCTAAAATGCCGAAGATCGAACCGGTCATGTCGATGAGGGCGATTTCGCCTTCACCGGTAGCGGCTGAGAGGTGAGGCGTGAAGAAAAGTAGTAAGAGTAATATAAGGCGTTTACTAAACATCTTGGATTCCGTTGTCACCGAATAAAACTATTCTAAATCTTTGTTTCTATGTAGTGCTAGTTTGAATCGTGGAATTAAGGCGTTAAGGCAATTAAAGCGTAAGATGGATCGAAATTGGTAGTGTTATGGGCTTAATTTCGATAAAATGTCGCCCTTTTTTAAACGGCTGTCTACGATTCTTTATCATGGAAATTAACCCAATTCTCAATGCCTTAAAAGATATCCACGATCGTGCAAACGAATTACGCGGATTTCTTGATTATGAAGGTAAAAAAGAGCGCCTTGAAGAGGTGACTCGCGAGCTAGAAGATCCTGCTATTTGGGATAACCCTGAAAATGCTCAGCAGCTTGGTAAGGAACGCGCGGCGCTCGAGATGGTCGTTGAGACGATCGATGAGTTGACGGCGGGTGTTGAAGATACGCGTGACCTGCTCGATATGGCGGTCGAAGAGGATGATGAAGACACCGTCGTTGAAGTCGAAAACGATGTGGCTGCCATGCTAGAGCGTCTCCAGAAACTTGAGTTTCGTCGTATGTTTTCTGGTGAAGCTGATGCTAATAATGCCTTTCTTGATATTCAGTCAGGCTCCGGTGGTACCGAAGCACAAGATTGGGCTGAGATGATGCTGCGTATGTATCTACGCTGGGGTGAAGATAAAGGCTTTAAAACTGAGCTGCTAGAGTGTTCGGCAGGTGATGTGGCGGGTATTAAATCGGCGACAATTCGGTTTCAAGGTGAATATGCTTTTGGTTGGTTACGAACAGAAACGGGTGTACACCGTTTAGTCCGTAAATCGCCGTTTGATTCGGGTGGTCGTCGTCATACGTCATTTTCGTCGGTGTTTGTATCACCTGAGATTGACGATAATGTAGAGATCGAGATTAACCCTGCGGATCTTCGTGTTGACGTTTACCGTGCCTCTGGTGCGGGTGGTCAGCATGTCAACAGAACGGAATCTGCTGTGCGTATTACCCATGAACCATCGGGTATTGTTGTACAGAGTCAGAGTCAGCGTTCACAGCACCAAAACAAAGATACCTGTATGAAGCAGCTGCGCGCTAAGCTCTATGAAATGGAGATGTTGAAACGCAGTGAAGCCGCGCAGGAATTGGAAGATTCAAAAGCGGATATTGGCTGGGGCAGTCAGATTCGTTCTTACGTTTTAGATGATCAACGTATCAAGGATCTACGTACCAATGTGCAGAGTTCTAACTGCGATAAGGTGCTGGATGGTGATCTAGATCTATTTATTGAAGCGAGCTTAAAAGCGGGCTTTTAAACAATAGGTCTCTTGAGATTATGGCGCTTGTTAGAGCGTATAGGTGTAACCCCTGTGCGTTGTAACAGCCAAGTCCTTCCTGTTTAAGGTTGGACTATTAGTTAACGAATTTAAAGGTTTACACACCGATGTCTGACAATAATCAGAAGCAAGATGAGAACCGCCTAATCGCAGAGCGTCGCGAAAAGTTAAATGCGCTTCGTGAAGAGGGTAATGCCTTTCCAAACAACTTCCGTCGTGATTCGTACGCTCAGGATCTACAAGATCAGTATGGCGATAAGACGAAGGAAGAGCTGGAAGAAGCGGCGATAACCGTTAGCATTGCAGGCCGTGTAATGTTGAATCGCGGCGCGTTTGGCGTGATTCAAGATATGACGGGTCGTGTTCAGTTTTATGTCAATAAAGAAGCACGTAAATTTGCTAAGCGTTTAGATCTTGGCGACATTATTGGTGTGCAAGGTGTTCTACACAAGTCCGGTAAAGGTGATCTTTATGTGGATATGGGCGAATACCAGTTACTGACTAAGAACCTACGTCCCTTGCCGGATAAGCACAAAGGTTTGCAGGATACTGAAATTCGCTATCGTCAGCGTTATGTCGATCTGATCACTAATCAGGATTCGCGTCGCGTGTTTGAGATGCGCTCTAAAATAGTATCCGGTATTCGAAACTTCCTGACTGAACGCCGTTTTATTGAAGCAGAAACACCGATGCTTCAAGTCATTCCCGGTGGTGCAACAGCACGTCCGTTTGTGACACACCATAACGCGCTTGATCGTGACATGTATCTTCGTATAGCGCCTGAGCTTTATTTGAAGCGTTTGGTTGTGGGTGGTTTTGAACGGGTGTTCGAGATTAACCGTAACTTCCGTAACGAAGGTCTATCGACGCGTCATAACCCAGAATTCACTATGATTGAGTTCTATCAGGCTTATGCCGACTACCATGACTTAATGGACCTAACTGAAAATATGCTGCGTACTGTGGCACAAGAGGTGTTAGGTACAACAACGATCATCAATACCGTTCGTAATGATGAAGGTGAAGTCCTTGAAACCTTTGAATACGATATGGCTAAGCCGTTCCAGCGTTTAAGTGTATTCGATTCCATTTTGCACTTTAACGAAGATATTACGGCTGAGGCTTTGGCTGATGATCATGCGGCGCGCCAGATTGCTGAACGCTTAGATATTGCGGTTAAAGATACTTGGGGCTTAGGCAAAGTTCAGATCGAAATTTTCGAGAAAACGGTTGAACATCGCCTTCAGCAGCCGACCTTTATTACTGAATACCCTACTGAGGTCTCACCGTTGGCCCGTCGTAGCGATGATAATCCTTTTGTTACCGATCGCTTTGAGTTCTTTGTTGCGGGTCGTGAGCTGGCAAATGGTTTCTCCGAGTTGAATGACTCTGAAGATCAAGCGGAACGCTTCCGTGCGCAGGTCGCTGAGAAAGATGCCGGTGATGATGAAGCGATGCATTACGATGGCGATTACATCAACGCGTTGGAATATGGTTTGCCGCCGACTGCCGGAGAGGGTATTGGTATTGATCGTCTCGTGATGTTATTCACTGACTCACCTTCGATTCGTGATGTGATTCTGTTTCCTGCCATGCGTCCACGGACGTAATTGCAAATAGAACTATAGCGAACACTTGAAAGCCCTCTCTGAGGGCTTTTTTGTAGGTGTGCGTTTCATTGTTTTCGCTGATGAGAGATAGACTGCCCATATGATGAATTGGCTCTTCCCCGCAAAAAAACGGAGTATCCCCGCAAAACGTTGGATAAGTATTATCAGCCGTACCGTGCATTTGATTGGGGTTTCTGGGTTGGCGGGCGCGTATTTATATCAGCAGCCCGTGGCGTCTTGGCAGTGGTTTTTATACCTGACAGTCATGAGTGGTTTTGTCATGAGCGCGTTAGAGGTGTATTCCGATGGTATCTGGTTGCTTCAGCTGCGAGGGACGGCTATCGGGGTTAAGTTGCTGTTGTTATCGACCATGATCTGGTGGTTTGATCAGCCGAATGCCATTATCTATTTCTTGGCAATCATAATTTCAGGTGTCGTCTCCCATGCGCCCGGTAAGCTTAGATATTTCTCTATCTGGCATGGTCGCGTGATTATGGAGTCCCCGATGGGAAAACGGCATCCATTAAACGATTAGGGTAGTAAGTTATCATGGTGTTAGCACAGGCGCCTAGTTGGCAAGCGGCTTTAGGTGAGCAGTTTGAACAGCCTTATATGCAAAGGTTAATGCAATTTTTGCGAACGCAGGCGGATCAACAGAAAGTGATTTTTCCGCCCTCTGAGAATTGGTTCCATGCGTTCGAAGCAACGCCCCTGGATGATGTAAAAGTGGTTATTCTGGGGCAGGACCCCTATCACCAACCGGGGCAGGCCCACGGGTTATGCTTTTCGGTCCAGCCGGGGGTTAAGGTGCCACCGTCATTGGTAAATATTTATAAAGAGTTGTATTCGGACCTCGGCGTTGAGCCTGTTAGCCATGGCTATCTGGAAAGTTGGGCGCAGCAGGGAGTGTTACTGCTAAACAGTGTGCTAACGGTAGAGCAGGGCGCGGCTGGCTCACATCAAGGCAAAGGCTGGGAACGCTTTACCGATGAAGTTATTCGGGTGATTAACGCGCGCTGTCAGCATGTGGTGTTTATGCTGTGGGGAAGTTATGCGCAAAAGAAAGGTGCGTGTATCGATGAAGAGCGGCATCTGGTCTTAAAGGCACCTCACCCCTCTCCGTTATCGTCTTACCGTGGTTTTTTGGGCTGCCAGCATTTTAGTCAAGCGAACGATTATCTTACTCAGCAGGGGCGCCCAGCTATAAACTGGCAGCTCCCTCCTCAGGGTTAGTCGACTCAAAGGTGAGCTCCTCTTGGCGGGTGTTGGTGTCGTCGTAATAGTGATGCTGCCCGCGTCCATTCTTTTTGCTGTCGTACATAGCAAGGTCGGCGTAGTGGACTAAGGTCTCAAAGTCGGTTGAATCTTTTGGTGCGACGGCTGTGCCTGCACTGTATCGAACGTGGATATCCACAGGGGTGGTGACAATCGGTTGTAATAACTGATTTTGCACACAGGATATGATGCGGTTGAGTGCATCGTGAAGGTCTGTCTCGCTACCGGCTTCGATCAGAAGAATAAACTCATCTCCTGCTAAGCGAGAAAGAATGTCCCCTTCTCTTAAGTGCGCTTTAATCGTGTTGGTGAAATTGATAAGGACTTTGTCGCCTACATTATGGCCAAACTGGTCATTGATCGGTTTAAAGAAATCTAAATCGATAAAGGTCACCGAGAGCCACTTTTTATCCCTTTTTACTTTACTCAGCGCTTGGTGGGCGAAGGTTTCTAGCATCTTTCGATTGGGTATGCCTGTTAGCTGATCCGTATGGGCCAGAGTCTTTAATTTTGCGTACTGTTCCGATATTTGTCGATGGGCTGCGGAGAGCTGCTTGAGGTAGCGTGTTCGGTTGTCGGTAAAGCGCCAGATAGAGTACGCCGAAATAAAGCACATACAACATATAACAATAAACAGCATAAATAAGAGCGTGTTCTGTGAGTTGTTCTCATGCGCTATATGTTGTTTTAAATCGGCTTCTAGGGTACTGGCGTTTTCCATTATTTGCATGAAAAGCGTATTCAGCTGTTGATCGGTGGTGGATCGGTTATCGGTAAGTTGATAACGTGTATTGGTGGCATTATGGAACTGTTGTAAAGAATACAGCAGCGCATTAACTTGCGCTCTTAACTTGCTATCTTGAAGGGGGTAGTAGATACCTTGTTCGTTTTCGCCCCCATCTAAGATGGCGGTAGCATACCATTTAGCCAGCGTTACATGCTGGTAGACGGTGTCTATGGATAAGCTGGAGTCACCCGCTAACATCTCTTCAAACCATAAATGGGCGAGTGTGGTTTCCAGCTTAATCTCCATTGAGGCATCGACCCAAGGGACAAACTTTTGGCTTGTGCTTTTTGAAATCACGTGGATATAAAGAAGCAGCAATATACTAAGTATCGCTGTCATACCAATAAGCAATAACGGTATTGTCGGGGTATTCGTTGTACTACCTTTCATCCCCGCGCTTCTCCCTTAGCGGTATTAAATCCATGTGAGAAGTGTCTCGTTATTTCACCAATAGGTCAACTGCTGGTAGTTAATTGAGCATTTATTTGGGTAGAAAAAGCTTTGGATCAAGTGAATAGGGAAGCGTTTTAAGCTCTACCGCTTGATCATGCAGGAACAAGGGATCTTGCTCCGCTACATTTTTTACAATAACTGCGAGCAATCTGTATCTGTTTTCACCGCATTGGGCGGCAATAACGACGCGTCCAGCATTGGGTTTGTTCAGTGCGGTAATCGCATCGCCCGCCTGTGGTGGGGTGTCTGCAGAGACTTCCGCAATATACATCGGCTTTTTCAGTTGTCCGCGGTGCTGTAGGCGCGTCACAATCTCTTGTCCGGTGTAACAACCTTTTGTGAAGCTAACGCCGGCAAAGACTTGAAAGTTTGTCATCTGTGGGATGAACGCTTCCTGCGTTTCTGCACGCAGGTCGGGGATACCGGCATCGATTTCGCTGAGAATCCAGTCATTGGTTGAGCCAATACCCGCTTCTTCAGGTAGCTGCTGTAACATGTCGACTAAAGCGCTATCTTCCATCCATATCTCAAACCGATCACCGGGTACGCGTACCACTAAGCCATTGCTTAGGGATATGATGCTATTTGTTTCGCTAGGGCTGTTACCAAACCAACGTTCTATTAGGGTTTGCGCACCAGGACCTATAAGACCGATCCCTGAGATCTGATCGCTGATTTCGCTGGACTCTGCTTTAGAGAACATCATGTACTTTTTCAGGTTAGCGGTCGCGCTGTCGAAGATATCATGGCTCATACGTAACCACGCCTCGTCATTCCCCGCTTTAAGTAGGCGGAACAGGCTCAGCATATGGCCTTTAATATTGCAGTGTGAACCTAAAGAGCTGCCGGTGCTAAAGGCTGCGCTAACATCACAGCTCAGCTGTCCTTGGAGAAACTTTTCGGTTTCAGGGCCTTTGACGGACAGAATACGTTGATGGATAAGAGGAACAACTTGAGTTTTTTTACCGCTGCTACTTAGGACATGGGTGTTGTCAGTGTTGAGCTGAATATTTTTTTCTTCAAGTAACGTAATTAGGTTGTTCATTGTAACTCTCATACCTATAGGTAATCGTTGAATCTGTTTAGTTTACGTCAAAAAATAGTTGAGAACAGCAGACATAGTTTAGGGTTATTAGATATAGGCTGTTTATACGGTGTTTTGTGCGCCTATTGCTTCGCCCAGTTTTATGGGGCTATTGGCTTGAAGCTCTGCTTGCCAGTTAATAGCGTCTTTACCAAATAATAATATGACGGTTGAGCCGAGCTTAAAACGGCCCATCTCTGCGCCTTTTTCGAGGCTGATCGGTTTGGCGGTATCCTGCTGAAAGGATCGGTGTACCGCTGCTTTTAGGCGAGGGGCTTCCTGTCCTGACCATACGGTTTCTATGCCTGCAACAATCATGGCGCCCACTAACACCATGGCCATCGGGCCGTGTTCTGTATCGAA
The DNA here is from genome assembly GCF_001597735.1 of Neptuniibacter pectenicola. GTDB lineage: Bacteria > Pseudomonadota > Gammaproteobacteria > Pseudomonadales > Balneatricaceae > Neptuniibacter > Neptuniibacter pectenicola. Next base: position 35,899 of record NZ_LUTS01000010.1, on the reverse strand, counting down.
ATAGGCGATGAGTCGCTCGTTTCGAGCAAAGAGCTGCTCAACCCCTTCCGCCGTTGTTTGGTTGACTGAGAAAAGATCACCCGGCACGTAAGTGGTATGGGTGAGTGTACCTGTGACAGGCATATGTACACGATGGTAGTCACGTGGTGAAAGGTAGATGGTTGCAAACGCTCCATCGATAAATGCTGACGCCCGTTCTTGGTCACCGCCTAACAGGGTCGTTAGGCCATAACCGCGTCCCTTTGCCTGAAAAATTCGGCCATGTTCTATCTTGCCTAATTGGCTGAACGCACCATCTGCTGGGCTGGTAATCACGCCTTGGGTGTGGTCTATAGGTCGAGCATCATCTTTTAAGGCCCGTGTGAAAAAGGCATTAAAGCTCGGGTAGTTTGTCGCTACCTCTTCTTGTGCTTCCGTCATATCGATCTGATAGTTATTACAGAACCAGGTTATAAAGCTGTTTTTCACCCAAGGGATTGTGCAATCAGCGATTTTCCCAACCAGTCTCGATAAAAGGTGTTGCGGCACAATCTGTTGAAAAAGAATAAACAGTTTATCTTTGAGCGTTCTCATTATTTCTCCACAGGTGTTTCAGGTAGGTTACCCCATTCAAACCATGAGCCGTCATAGCAGCGCACATCATTGAAACCTAAATGGCGTGCAACGATATAGGTAAGTCCCGAGCGGCGATGGGTTTGGCAGTGTGTAATGATTGTTTTGTCTGGGGTGATGCCTTGCTCTTTAAGCGCTGATAATAATGCATTAGCGGGTTTAATCCGAAGGTTATCTGCGCTAATGAAGCAATCGGTCCATTCAAAGTGATGGGCGCCCGGAATATGCCCCCCTTTGGCGGCGTTGATAACCTTCTCGCCAGTGTATTCAGGGTAGCTTCGAGCATCCCATATCACCACGTTAGGTGCTTTTAGATGTTGTGTTATAAATGCAACGTCTGCGATAAGGGCAGGGTTAATGTTTATGTTGTAGGCGGTGGCGGCTTTGGCGTGCTGTGGGCTTGCTTCGAGCGGTAAGTCTGCCGCTGTCCAGCTGGCGAGTTGGCCATTAAGCATAGAACCGCTGTTGTGGCCTATCACATGTAGTGTCCAGATAAACCTGCCCGCCAAGGGGCCTTTTTGGTCATCATAGGCCACCACTACGCTGTTTTTGGTTAAGCCGATATCGTTACATAGCTGTTGTAGCTGATCTTTAGAGGGAAGCTTGTTTGGAACCGGCGCTTGTCCTGAAAGTAAACGTGAGGCAGGTAGATTGATGGCGCCGGGGATATGCCCTTTTAGATAATTCTCTTCACTGGAGAGATCAACAATTAATAGATCGGGATTATTGAGGTGCTGATTAAGTTCAGAGGCCTCAATTAATAGGGGCAGTGTCATGTGATCGCTCCAAAAAACTGATTAGAAGAGAAGATAATACTGGGTTGGTATAACGCTGGAAAGCTTATCCTGTCTATATTTGTAACAAACTGACTGATTGTGAGAGCCCACGCTATTTTTTGATTATCTTCAGGCGGGAGGTTGCGGTGGAGCAGAGGTGTTTGAAGAGTTCATAGTGAAATTCAGTGATTTCTGGCCCTGCCATATCATAATCAGCGTGGATGATGGCTAAGGGGGTTTTATCACAGAAAACAGACATGAGGAGGAAACCGTTAGGGTTTCCCCAGTCATGGTAGGTTTCAGGCAGCCTATGCAGAAGTTGCTCTTTGTTACTGGGTTTTATCCAGATGCAGCCTGGTTTTTCTCTCAGTTTTTTGAAGAGGCTGGGTACTTCCAGGTCATATTTAAATGCATGGATCGGGTGTCCATCGTCAAACCCATAGGTGATGGCGGTTTTAAGCGAGTGAGCCCGATGGTTGACCAGTAAGATGGCAACACGATTAAACCCTAACCCTTTGCTTAAGCCCTGCATCAGTCCACGTAAAATATGCTTAGGCTGGGAGTAGGCGGTGTAGTCTTTCAAAAAGCGTTCAGCTATTTGGTCGTACGTGGCCTTGTCTAGAAATTCCGATTTGTTTTTTACGGGGGTGTGTCGTTTTCACGGGGCTGTGGGGATTTAGGCTTAGCTGCTGTCTGTTGTGCGGTGGCAGGCATTGCGTTGCAAAGCAGCGCAGCTTCTTTGCTAGAGATACGGTAGTTAATGCTGTTAGGGGAGGGCAGTAGTAGCATTTCCGCCGCGAGCGCGAGTGTGCCAGGTACATGATAAATGCGTGATGATTGGGCACAGGTGATATGCAAATTGTTGATTGTTTCTGCAATTTCGGCGTTTAAAAAATCATTGATGATATCGATAATTTTCATCGACTTTGTGCTTTCCCAGCCAAAGCTGGTGGTCAAGGCGATCCAGTTGGATAGTTTTACAGGGAAAAACTTCTCCTGTACGAGGTGGTTGATATCCCGTAGGACCTCTGCGCTTAAACGTGGATCGCCGAGTGCGCGTTGATGCAGTTGCGCCAGCGTCTTTTTATTGGGTGATGTTTCATGTTCTAAGCTGGTGACGGCGAGTTCAGAGATGCCCCAACTCTCAATTAATCCGCGCGAAATTTCTTGAACTGTACAGCCAAGAATATCGGTTTCGGCTAATACAACGTCCGTATTCTCTTCCCGTATTTTTATCTGAATTTCGCTCATATGTAAGGCGGCATGCTGCCATAGCAGCCAGTGACCTACACCGTAAAACAGGGAGGCGAGATAGGTTTCTTCTGCAAAGAGGGTCTTCTTACGCAGTAACCATGACTGGGCTTGAGAAGCCGCATGATGACTCACAGCGATATAACGGAAGTACATTTTCTGCGCTACGCTCGATGGGTTGAGCTTTAGTGGGGTGATTGTTTTGGCAACGCTCTCTATGTGGTCTAACCCGAGAGAGTTAATGGCGTGATCAATGCTGGTTACTTTTGAGTCTACTTTATCATGCAGTTCTGAGGCCTTACGCACCATGTGTAAACAGAGAACAGGATCAGACTTGATGACTTTTTTTAAGTCTTGTAGTGGAACGGAAGCATCGCATAATTTACGTTGCAGGCGGCGAAGCACACTGTTTCTTACAGGCAGAGGGCGGTCTTTTAGGTAGCTGACCCAAGACTTGGCACCGTATGGAGAGTTCGACATGTGTACTACGCCCTTGTTCGCTTATTTTTTTATAGTCTGTACTGCATTTAACTATTCTGCTCCTCAATGGAGGAGAGAATGTATTTATAGCTTTTCCAGCGTTGCTCACTGATTGTGCCATTTTCAACCGCACTTTTCAGCGCGCAACCCGGCTCTTTTTCATGATTACAGTCACGGAATTTACATAAACCGGCGAGGGGCTTAAGCTCTCTAAAGCCGCTGATAACGTCATCTAGCTCAATATGCCATAAGCCAAACTCCCTGATTCCCGGGGAGTCAATAAGGTCGCCGCCATCAGGGAAGTGAAATAACCGTGCGGTGGTTGTGGTGTGTCGGCCTTTTTTGGTTTGTACCGATAGATCGCCGACTTTTAAGTCGATGCCGGGTAGTAGGGCGTTAATGAGTGATGACTTACCTACCCCAGATTGACCCACAAACACACTGATCCGTTGATCAAGTTTGGCTTTAAGCTCTGCGAGGCCCTCTTCTGCCGATGTTGAGGCCAGCAAGACTTCGTAGTCAATATCGCGATAACGCTGAAGCATCGCTTCAATTTTTTCTCGGTTTTCTGCATTAAGTAAGTCGGTTTTGTTCAGCAAAATAACCGGCTCTATACCACTCAGTTCGGCAGCGACTAAGTAACGGTCAATAAGGTTTGCATGGGGAGTCGGCTCGACCGCAACCGTAATGACGATAAAATCAATGTTGGCGGCGACCGGTTTCATCTCACCGTAGGGGTTTGGGCGGAGGAGCTCGCTCTTACGTTCGAGCTTGGCGACGACCACACCGGTATCTTTACCTTGGCGCCAGATGACGCGATCGCCTGTCACTAGTTGGCCTAAGTTAGTACGCATGTGGCAGCGAATAATGGTGCCTTCATGTTCACCTTCAGCAGCCTCGACATCAACGGTGCGACCAAAGTGAGAAATAATTAGGCCATGTTGTTCAGGTCCTAATTCACTACTGTCGAGTTGCTGCTCAATGGTTGAGTCTTTTTTAGACGCACGTGCGGTGCGTTCATCTTGGATCTTTTGAATGCGCCAGCTTTGACGACGGGTAAGTTTTCGTTTTGTCATAGCCTGTTAGTGATACGCCCTTGGTTGCTGTGTTTTCTTAAAGAGTAGCGGCTGAATCACTAAATATCCCCGTTTTTATGATTTTAATAGAATAATAAGGCCTGTTTAGCTGCCTAAGGTAGGGTATTCTAAGGGAAAGAGTAGTGCCTGCGTCAACTTTGGAGATTTTTAATGACAAATAAAGGTAATTTGGTCTGGATTGATCTAGAAATGACCGGTCTTGAGCCGAAAACGGACGTGATTATTGAGATTGCGACCATAGTGACCGACTCTGATCTAAATATATTGGCTGAAGGTCCTATGTTAGCGATCCATCAATCTGATGCGTTGTTGGATGGTATGGATGAATGGTGTACCAATCAGCATGGTAAATCCGGCCTAACTCAGCGTGTTAAAGAGAGTACAGTGACTGAGGTTCAGGCTGAGCGGGATACGATTGCGTTCTTACAGCAATATGTGGCTGCGGGTGAGTCCCCCATGTGTGGCAATAGTATTGGTCAGGACCGTCGTTTCCTTGATAAATATATGCCGGAGTTGGAAGCGTTTTTCCATTACCGTAATTTAGACGTCAGTTCGCTGAAAGAGTTAGCTAAACGCTGGAAGCCTGAAGTGGCTGCTGGTGTCGTTAAAAAAGGCTCTCACTTAGCCTTAGATGATATTCGAGACTCTATTGAAGAGTTGAAATATTACCGAGAGCATTTCATTAAGCTTTAATCTACCCGTTTAAGGCTGGTGGGGTAGGGCTTTAGAATTTAATTTTCTCTCGTCGGGGATGTGTATGGATCGGTAGCATCCCTTTTTCCTCGCTTTTGGCTAAACGGTTTAGCGCCCATAAGCTATGCTCCTGAACAATCTCTGATTCATGCGTTAATTTAGCATTTAACGCATTAATGACCGCCTCGCCGCCGTCGCTATTGCCTAAGGCGACGGCAATGTTTCTGAGCCAGCCAATATGACCGGTTCTGCGGATGGCTGACCCTTCAGTTTTTTTCAAGAAGGTAGCTTCATCCCAGTTGAAGAGCTCAATTAGCTCATGCTTGTCGAGTTTTTGTCGTGGATGAAAATCCTGTTCCCGCGTGAAATCAGCAAACTTATTCCAAGGGCAGATAAGCTGACAATCGTCACAACCGAAAATGCGATTGCCCATTTTAGGACGAAGGGCTTCGGGGATGGAACCGCTCAACTCTATGGTTAAATAAGAGATGCATTTACGTGCGTCGAGTAGGTGGGGTTGAGGGAATGCTTGGGTGGGGCATACATCGATGCACGCGGTGCATTTTCCGCAGTGCTCTTCCGTAGTGGGTTCATCGATAGGCAGGGGGAGGTCAATGAGCAACTCCCCGAGAAAAAACATAGACCCAGCTTCACGGTTAAGAATAAGCGTGTGCTTTCCGCGCCAGCCAATGCCCGCTTTTTCAGCCAAAGGGCGCTCCAATAAGGGGGCGCTGTCAACAAATGCGCGAAAGACGGTTTCCCCTACCGCCTCATCGATCTTTTTGCCAAGTTGGGTGAGTCGTTTACGAATAAGCTTGTGATAGTCGCGGCCTAGCGTGTAGCGAGATACGTAAGCATGCTTACCATCATCTAGCACCTCTAAGGCATCGGTATCAGGTGGCAGGTAATCCATACGTACACAGATAATGCGTTGCGTACCGGGCAGTAAACTATCCGCTGAGAATCGTTTGTCTAAATGGTTGTTGAGGTACCCCATCTCGCCGTGATATCCCGCTTCGATCCATTGCTCATAATGCGCGCGTTCGGCACTTAGATCGCAATCGGTAATCCCGCACTGTTGAAAACCTAACTCATTGGCCCAGTCTTTTATCTTCTGTGCGAGGGTTGCGAGTGTGTGTGATGGATTATCTGGCATATATTCAGGCTTGCCCTTTACGGGGAAGATTCCTCATAATGTTATAAAAACATAACGTTACATAAAATTGGTTTAAGTGATGTCTGTTAACAGAGCGGTTCTTCCGGCGACATTATACACAGCGGAACAAACCCGTGTGCTAGATCGTACGGCAATCAATGAATTTGGCATTCCGGGTATCCGTCTTATGCAACGAGCGGGGCACGCTGTTTTTGCTGAAATGCTTGAGCGTTTCCCCAGCGTCACGGCGATCACTTTCTTGTGTGGTGCTGGTAATAATGGGGGCGATGGTTTTGTTGTTGCGCTGTTGGCTAAGCAGAAAGGGTTTGATGTACAGCTGATTTGTATCGGTGATGAGCATTTTTCTGCTGGGCTTCAGGGGGAGGCGTTAGCTGCATGGGAGCAGCTGCAAGCGATATATCCGACCTATGAGCTTTATCGGCCTGGCATGAGCTTTCGTGGTGCCCTGTTAGTTGATGCCATGTTAGGCACGGGGTTGTCCGGTCATGTTCGTGGTGCATTTCGTGCCGCGATTGAGCAGCTTAATGCCTCCTCTAAGCCGGTTATTTCAGTTGATACACCGTCAGGGCTTTGTGCTGACACCGGGCGCGTGTTGGGCGTTGCTGTACGCGCTGATATGACATTGAGTTTTATCGGCATGAAGCGGGGTTTGTTGACGGGAGAGGCTGTTGATTACTGCGGCACTCTGTTATTTGATGATCTTAAAGTGCCGGATGATGTTTATGAGGCGATCCCTGTTAATCTTTTTAGAACAACGGACGACGACTTGCGTGAGTGTTTGCCGCCGCGTCTAAAGGCGTCTCACAAAGGGAAGTTTGGTCATTTATTGGTGATTGGTGGCAATCGTGGTATGGGCGGGGCTGCGTTATTAGCCTCAGAGGCGGCCATACGCAGTGGTGCAGGTTTAGTCACCTTGGCTACGCGTGCTGAACATGTGGCGGCGTCGTTAAGTCGATGTCCAGAGGTTATGGTTAAGTCTGTTGACTCGGGTGCGCACTTGCAGCCATTGCTGGAGCAGGCGGATGTGATTGTGTTAGGGCCCGGACTTGGTCAAAATGCATGGGCTGAGCAGATGTTGGCGGCGGCATTGGCTGTAGATAAGCCCATGGTGCTAGACGCTGATGCTTTAAATTTAATGGCCAGTAAACAATTATTTACTCAGTATGATCGTCATCAACGTGCTCGTTGGATCTGTACGCCGCATCCGGGTGAGGCGTCGCGGTTATTGGATATGACGGTGCTTGAGATCGAACACGATCGTTTTAGTGCGGTTGAAAAGTTACAAGCGGTGTGCGGTGGCGCTGTTGTTCTAAAAGGTGCAGGCTCGCTTGTGTCCGCTGGTGACGCCAGTTATTTATGTAATGGGGGTAATCCCGGTATGTCGGTTGGCGGCATGGGGGATGTGCTATCGGGTATCTGTGGTGCATTTTTAGCGCAAAAAATGACCCCGGAAAATGCAGCCCGTATTGCCGTTTATGTCCATGCGAAAGCGGCTGACGCGGTTGCTCAGTCTCAAGGTGAGGTGGGCATGCTGGCGTCCGATCTGTTTTTAACGATTCCTAAAGTGATAAATGGTAAATATGAGTAAAGAGTATCGGATTGAACTACCAGATGAAGCGTCTATGGTCGCCTTTGGCGCTAAAATAGCCCAAGCTACGCAAGGTCACGGGGTTATTTTTTTGTTAGGTGATCTTGGTATGGGTAAAACAACCTTGAGTCGCGGCGTTATTAGAGGGTTTGGTCATCAAGGTTCGGTTAAGAGTCCTACCTATACGCTGGTGGAACCTTATGAGGTTAATGGTAAGCATATCTACCACTTTGATTTATATCGGTTGTCCGATCCCGAAGAGTTAGAGTACCTAGGTATTCGAGATTATTTTGATGAGCAAGCGCTCTGTTTAGTTGAGTGGCCAGATAAAGGTCGTGGGATGCTTCCTGTGGCTGATTTAGTGTTACAGATAGCGTTGTTGGGGTATGGTCGGCAGTTGAGTTGGACACCACAGACTGCACTAGGTCAGATAATGGCCGATAAGCTTATGAGTTAAACGTTTATATACTGTGTTATCGATTAAGTGGGCGTTTTTAGTTTTTGTGAAGGGGTTTATTAAGGCTTTATGCGAATAACGAAGTATCAACGGGTTGTAAGCTGGTTATTTGGTGCCGTTCTGCTGCTTGGCGCATTTGCGGTCAACGCGGCGGAGGTCGAGAAAGTGCGTATATGGCTTGCACCAGATCATGCGCGTTTAGTGTTTGATCTTTCGGGGCCCGCTGCGCATAAGGTATTTACGTTAGATAACCCTGACCGCATTGTATTGGATGTTGAAAACTCGACGTTAAAGGCAGATTTAGAACGGTTGGGGCTGGATAAAAGCCCCGTTGAGCGCATTCGCTCAGGTAAAAACGGTAAAACGCTCAGGTTAGTGTTAGACCTGAAGCATGGGGTGCGGCCCAAAAGTTTTGATCTAAAACCTAACCAAAAATATGGTCATCGGTTGGTTTTAGACCTGTATGAGAAAGAATCCCTAGGTAAAGCGACTAAAACGGCGGAGCCTCAAGCTATCGCGGGACGAGATATTGTTATTGCGATCGATGCGGGTCACGGTGGTGATGATCCGGGGGCAATCGGTAGCGGACGGGTTAGAGAGAAAGATGTTGTTTTGGCGATGGCGAAAGAGCTCAAGCGACGTTTAGATCAAACGCCGGGTTACAAAGGGCAGTTGACGCGTACCGGGGATTATTACATTAGTTTACGGGGGCGAACGACCGCCGCGCGGAAGCATAATGCGGATCTATTTGTCTCTATTCATGCGGATGCATTTAAAGACCCGCGGGCCCGAGGTGCTTCTGTTTGGGTGCTTTCTTCGAGAGGCGCAAGTAGTGAGATGGGCCGCTGGTTAGCCAGTAAAGAAAACAGTGCGGATCTGATTGGTGGTGTGGGGAGTGTTAGCTTAGATGATAAAGATAATGTGTTAGCGAGTGTCTTGCTTGATATGTCGATGACGGCCAGCCGAGAAGACAGTCGCTCTATAGCGAAAGGGATTCACACCAATATTAAGCGTTTTGCGCGTATGCATAAGTCCCACGTGGAACAGGCCGGTTTTGTGGTGCTTAAATCACCTGATATCCCCTCTATTTTGGTTGAAACTGGATTTATCTCTAATCCCGGTGAAGCCGCAAATTTAAAAACGAGAAGCTATCAAAAGAAGATGGCTGATGCGATCTATAAAGGTATTGTGCAGCATTTTGAGCGTAAGCCGCCGGCTCTTACGTTGATAGCGCAGCGCAAAGCTAAGGATAATCGTAGCTACAAAGTTGTGCGCGGTGATACGCTTTCCGTTATTGCTTCAAAAAATGGTGTTTCGTTGGCATCATTACGTAAGGTTAATAGCCTGAAAAATGATACGATCAAAGTGGGCCAAGTTCTAAGAATTCCCGCAAGTTAAAGGATTTTTAATGTCACGCATTCATTTGCTATCACCGCGATTAGCTAACCAGATAGCAGCGGGCGAGGTTGTCGAACGACCTGCTTCAGTTATAAAAGAAATTCTAGAAAATAGCCTTGATGCTGGCGCCAGTAAGGTTGATGTTGAAATTGAGCAGGGCGGCGTGAAGTTGATGCGCATTCGCGATAATGGCGCGGGTATAGACAAAGAAGATCTGCCATTAGCGTTAAGTCGGCATGCGACATCGAAAATACAGGTGCTGGAAGATCTTGAAGCCGTTGGCAGTTTAGGCTTTCGCGGCGAGGCGTTAGCCAGTATTAGCTCTGTCTCCCGCTTATCATTGACCTCCCGCCAGGCTTCGCAAGAGAATGCATGGCAAGTGCAGACTGAAGGGCGAGATATGGAGGCGACCATTGAGCCTGCCGCCCACCCAGAAGGCACAACGGTTGAAGTTAAAGACCTGTTTTTTAATACCCCAGCCCGGCGTAAATTTCTTAAAACTGAAAAAACTGAGTTTCGTCATCTTGATGAAGTGGTTAAACGCTTGGCGTTAAGCCGTTTTGATGTGGCATTCCAATTACGGCATAACGGGAAAGTGATTCATCAGTTACGTCAAGCTGATAGTCAATTGGAGCAAGAGCGCCGAGTGGCCAGCATTTGTGGCTCAGCCTTTATCGATAATGCGCTTAATGTTGATGTGGTTGCAGAGGCCTCAGGGCTACGGTTGTGGGGCTGGGTGGGCTTGCCTACCTTCTCTCGCAGTCAGGCCGATCTACAATATTTCTTTGTTAATGGGCGCATGATAAAAGATAAAGTGGTGACCCATGCGGTCAGACAAGCTTACGCTGATGTGCTTTATCACGGTCGCTTTCCCGCTTACGTGCTTTATTTAGAGCTTGATCCCGCCTTAGTGGATGTCAATGTTCACCCGACCAAGCATGAAGTTCGTTTTCGCGAAAGTCGTTTGGTCCATGATTTCTTATTTCGAACCTTGCATCGTTTAATCGCCGATATGCGACCACAAGATCAGTTAACGGGTGAGCGGAGTGTTGACGCGGGGCTTGATGGCGGACTGCAATCAATAACGGCCGCACCAGAACAGCGACATGAGCAGGGGCGGATGGCGTTTAGTCAGCGGAGTCAGGCGTCGGTTGCTGGTGGATCGGTGGGTGGTGATTCATCATCCCGCATGGGTGCGGGTTATGTACCTAATTATGCCAATTCTCAGCCCTCACGCGGACAGATTAATGACCAGTTGTCAGGTTATGGGGCATTGCACCCTGAGGGTAGTCAAACTGATGTAGTGACTGAGGGGGAAGAGCAGTGCCCTCCGATGGGGTATGCAATTGCCCAGCTGCATGGCGTTTATATTCTTGCAGAGAGTGCCCAAGGCTTAATTGTGGTCGATATGCATGCGGCACATGAACGCATTGTATATGAGCGCATGAAGCGGTCTTATGAAGAGGATGTGGTACGTTCTCAGCCGTTATTGGTACCTTTGAGTCTTGCGGTGAGCGATCGTGAGGCGGATTGTTCTGAAGAGCATGCGGAGACCTTTAAACGTTTAGGCTTTGAGTTGGCGCGTATGGGTGAAGAAACGTTAGTGGTGCGTCAAGTGCCGGTTTCGTTAGCGAAAGGTAATGTAGAGCAACTGATTCGTGATGTGTTATCTGACATGTTGGTCTACGGTGAAAGTAAGCGAATAGAACAGCATATTAATGAGTTGTTAGGCACTATGGCTTGCCATGGCGCTGTTAGGGCAAATAGACAGCTGACAATACCTGAGATGAATGCGCTACTGCGTGATATGGAAAGTACCGAGCGTAGTGGACAGTGCAATCATGGTCGACCTACGTGGAGTCAGATGACAATGAGTGATCTTGATAAGTTATTTATGCGTGGACAGTAATTGAGGGTATTTTGAGTAATCTGCCAGTTATTTTTTTGATGGGGCCGACGGCTTCAGGTAAAACGGATCTTGCTATGCAGTTGTATGATCAACTGCCATGCGAAATTGTGAGTGTCGATTCGGCGATGATTTATCGTGGTATGGATATAGGCACGGCTAAGCCGGATTCGGCTACCTTGGCGCGTTACCCCCACAAGCTGATTGATCTATGTGATCCGGCCGAGGCTTATTCGGCGGCGGAGTTTCGCCGTGATGCGCTGGCGCAAATTGATGAAATACGTTCAGCGGGAAAAATTCCTCTGTTGACCGGTGGAACGATGATGTATTTTCACGCCTTAAAGAATGGATTAGCTACTTTACCCGAAGCGAATCCCGTGGTGCGTGAGCAGATTTTAAAAAAGGCTGAACTAGAGGGGTGGGAGAGTATCCACCGTCGTTTAGCGGATGTGGACCCAGAATCGGCGGCGCGCTTAAATAAAAATGATTCGCAGCGATTGCAGCGGGCGCTTGAGGTGTATGAGATCACGGGGCGGCCGATGAGTGAGTTGTGGGCAGAGCAAAAATCACAACAGCCTGATTTTTCTATCGTACCAATGGCGGTGATGCCAAAAGAGCGAACGATGTTGCATGAGCGTATCGAAAAACGTTTCGATATCATGCTGGAACAAGGGTTTGTTGATGAAGTTCGTGGGTTGTGGGAGCGTGGCGATTTAACCCTGCAGATGCCCTCAGTACGGTGTGTTGGTTACCGGCAGGTATGGGAGTATTTTGCGGGCACATGGGATTTTGAAACCATGAAATTTAAGGGTGTAGTGGCTACGCGTCAGTTAGCAAAGCGGCAGGTTACTTGGCTGAGAAGTTGGGAAAATCTCGCTTGGATGGACACTCATGATCCAAAACTATTATCTAATGCCTTGAAATTAGTGGATGGTGGCATTATATAATGTCATGCTGGACTGTAAAAATGCCGTATATTAGTTGTAATACGGTTACAGTGAGGCGAATTGTGCGCCGTCAGCAATACTATAACGACAAAATATAAAATATTTCTTGGGAAGGAGTTTGCAAAATGTCAAAAGGGCAATCGTTACAAGACCCTTATCTAAATGCGTTACGTAAGGAACGTATTCCGGTCTCTATCTTTTTGGTAAACGGTATTAAATTGCAGGGTCAGATCGAATCTTTCGATCAGTTTGTGATTCTGTTGAAAAACACAGTAAGTCAGATGGTTTACAAGCATGCGATTTCTACAGTTGTACCCGCGCGTCCTGTAAAACTGCCGTCGGCTGACGAAATGAAAGCAGAGGACTGATAATCATTGTTCTTTGAGCGACCGAAGAGTGGCGAATGCGCCATATTAGTACACATGAATTTGGCAGCTGCGGCTGACCAAGAAAGTCCGAAGGAGCTCGAAGAGCTGGCATTATCTGCTGGTGCAGATCCGGTTGAATTTCTTACTGGGTCGCTTGGGCACCCCAATCCTAAGTTCTTCATAGGGCAAGGTAAACTTGAAGAGCTGAAGACCTTGGTTGATCATCATGATGCGCAAGTTGTGATTTTTAACCATGCCTTGAGTCCCGCTCAGGAACGAAATATTGAGCGTGAAATCCAATGTAGGGTGCTTGATCGTACAGGACTCATACTGGATATCTTTGCTCAGCGTGCACGTACCCATGAGGGTAAGTTGCAGGTTGAGTTGGCGCAGTTGGACCATATGTCGACCCGATTGGTTCGCGGGTGGACTCACCTTGAGCGACAAAAAGGTGGTATAGGTTTGCGTGGTCCGGGTGAAACACAGCTTGAGACTGACCGTCGCTTGTTGCGTGCTCGGATGAAATCTATTCATAAACGTTTGGAAAAAGTACGTAAGCAGCGTGATCAGGGGCGTCGCTCGCGAAAACGAGCCGAAGTACCTACGCTCTCATTGGTTGGGTATACCAATGCGGGTAAATCGACGTTGTTTAATGCGCTTACGGCCTCCGAAGTGTATGCAGCTGATCAACTTTTTGCGACCTTGGATCCAACCTTGCGTCGTATTGATATTGAGGATGTTGGGCCCGCGATACTGGCTGATACGGTTGGTTTTATTCGACACTTACCGCATAAACTGGTTGAAGCATTTAGGGCGACACTGCAAGAAACGATTGAGGCAACACTGTTATTGCATGTGATCGATTGTCATGATGATGATAGGCATGAGCATGTAGCTGAAGTTGAACATGTTTTGGGTGAAATTGGCGCAGATGAAGTGCCTGTGCTTGAAGTGTATAACAAAATTGACCTGCTTGAAGGGCGTGAGGCTCGCATTGACCGTAACGAAGAGGGTAAACCTATTCGCGTTTGGTTATCAGCGGTAGCGGGTAAAGGTCATGAACTGTTATTTCAGGCGGTTAATGAGTTACTGGCGGATGATGTTTATCACGACAGTGTTACTTTGCAATCAAGTGAAGGTCAGTTTAGAGCGCGATTGTATGACAGTGGTGCGGTACTTTCGGAGCAAATGGATGAAAATGGATCTATTGTTCTTGAGGTGCGTATCCAGAAAAAAGATATGTTACAAATTTTGAGTCATTTGGGTATGCCTCAGGAACGTTGTTTTCCAGTAGAGGTCAATCCTTATTGAGTTTGTTCGATGGATACGTCTGTTTCTTTTAAATACGTCGAGTATTACGAGAGGGGTAGTATGATCAATCGAATAATGTTTATTGGGTTTGTGTGTTTTAATTTAGCTAACTAGTTGTTTATACGGAGTGGCGTATGGCTTGGAATGAGCCTGGTGGTAATGGCGATAATAAAGATCCTTGGGGTAGTGGTAATAATAACCGCGGGGGTAATAAAGGGGGTGGTGATCAGGGACCTCCTGACTTAGATGAGGCGTTACGTAAACTGCAGGATAAGCTGAGTGGTATATTCGGTGGTTCTGGCAAGCGTAATTCTGGAAATGGAGGAAACTCCGGCTCTTCATCGGGTGCTGGATTCTTTGTGATCATTGCCGTAATTGCGGTATTGGTCTGGGGTGGCTGGGGATTTTATACAGTCGATCAGCAGGAGCGAGGCGTTGTGCTTCGTTTAGGTAAGTACAGTGGTACTGTCGAACCTGGCTTGCAGTGGAACCCACCGTTAATCGATCTTGTTGAACTTGTAAACGTGACACGTGTTCGTACCCGTGATCATCGTGCGCTTATGTTGACTAAAGATGAGAACATCGTTGATGTTGAGATGACGGTTCAGTACGTTATTTCTGATGCCAAAGGATTTGTCTTAACGGTTAGGGATCCTGAAGCAAGTCTTTCTCATGCGGCTGAATCTGCGCTTCGTCATGTGGTTGGTTCTACCAATATGCATTCGATTTTGACGCAGGGGCGTGAGCAACTTTCAGTTAAAGTGCAAGAACGTTTGCAGAATTATATGAAGGATTACGGTACTGGCTTGCGCATTTCTAAGGTCAACATCAAAGAAGCTAAGGCACCTAATCAGGTTCAAGACGCCTTCGATGATGTGATCAAGGCGCGAGAAGATGAGCAGCGTGTTAAAAACGAAGCTGAATCTTATGCGAATGGAATTATTCCAGAAGCACGCGGTAAGGCACAGCGTGTCTTAGAAGAAGCGAGTGCGTATAAAGAACAGGTTGTTGCTCGTTCTGAAGGTGATGCTAAGCGTTTTACTGCATTACTAACAGAGTATGAGAAAGCGCCGGACGTAACACGTGAACGTTTGTATTTAGACACAATGCAGGAAGTGCTTGCGGGTAACCCTAAAGTGCTGATCGATGTTGAGGGTGGTAATAATATGATGTACTTACCACTGGATAAAATTATGCAAAGTCGACCTGTAGCGGCTGATGCGAACTCACCCGTTCGTTTAGATAGCCAAAGCTTGAGAGAAGTAACCGATCAGGTGGTTGATGAGCTTCGTATAAGACAGACTACACGTAGGGAGGGTCGATAATGCAATCTAAATCCATAGTAGGCCTAGTTATCCTAGCGATTGTCGTTTTGTTTGCCCAAAGCTCTCTGTATATCGTGAAAGAAACTGAACGCGCGGTTTTGCTGAAGTTCGGTGAGGTTTCCCAAGCGGATGTAGCACCTGGTTTGCATTTTAAAATTCCAGTGATGAATAAAGTGCGTAAGTTTGATGCACGTATTCTGACCTTGGATGCGCGTCCACAAGCGTACTTGACCCTTGAGAAGAAGCGTTTAATCGTTGATTCTTTTGTGAAGTGGCGTGTATCGGATGTACAGAAATTTTATACCGCAACGTCTGGTGATACGTTAAAAGCAGCGCAGCTACTTTCAGACCGTGTTGATACTGGATTACGTAATCAGTTTGGTGAGCGTACTGTAACTGAGGTTGTTTCTGGTGAGCGTGAAGAGTTGATGCGCGAACTGACTAATAATTTAAGTAAAATTGCTATCCAAGAGTTAGGTGTCGAAGTTGTAGATGTGCGTGTTAAGCGTATCGATCTACCGCAAGAGGTGTCTGAATCTGTTTATGGACGTATGCGTTCTGAACGTGAACTTGAGGCGCGCGAGCTTCGCTCCCGTGGTAAAGAGCTTGCGGAAGGTATTCGTGCGGATGCTGATCGTCAGAGAACGGTTATTGAGGCCGAGGCGTATCGTGAGTCAGAAGAGCTTCGTGGTGAAGGGGATGCGGTTGCAGCAAATAACTATGCTAAAGCCTATTCAGCTAATCCAGAGTTCTACTCGTTTTACCGTAGTTTGCAGGCGTACCGCGAGTCATTCTCCCAAAGTGGCGATGTGCTTGTCTTGAAGCCTGACAGCGATTTCTTTAAGTACATGGGGCAACCGAGTGTACGTTAAGAAATGTTGACGTAAAAATATACAAAAAAGCGGTTCAGGGGAAGGCATTCCCCTGATTCCGTGATAGAATATCGCAGCCGGGTTAAAGCCCGGTTTTTTTGTGTGATGGGATTGGGAATATCAGGTAGGTTTATGTCATCTGAATTGATTAATGGTCTGGTGATTGGTTTCTGCTTGATGCTTATATTTGAAGGTATAATCCCCTTTCTTTATCCACAGCGATGGCGCAATCTTGTTCAGCAGCTTGCGCTTATCAGTGACCGATCTCTACGTTTTATCGGTCTTGGCAGTATGCTACTAGGGGTTTTTCTTCTCTACGTAGTTCATTAAAGATTTATTGAAGTATCGGGTGTTTACCCGGTGTGATGTTTTTTTGAGATATACGGAGTACCACATGGCATTGGCAGATCGTTGGCTGCTACCGGAAGGTGTGCAAGAGCTTCTTCCCTCGCAGGCCCGTCGCGTTGAACTTTCACGTAGGCGTCTACTGGATCTGTATGAGCATTGGGGCTATGAGTTGGTTATGCCGCCTTTGTTTGAGCATCTTGAGTCGTTGCTGACAGGTGTTGGTCGTGATTTGGAACTTAATACAGTTAAAGCAACGGATCAGATGAGTGGTCACTTAATCGGTGTACGCGCGGATATTACACCGCAAGTTGCACGTATTGATGCTCACCGCTTACGTACACCCGGCGTAACACGTCTTTGTTATGCCGGCCCTGTTGTTCATGCCATGCCTACCCAGCCTTTAGCTTCGCGTAACCCTCTACAGATTGGTGCTGAACTTTATGGTCACTCAGGTATTGAGAGTGATGTAGAAGTTATCTCCCTTATGGTTGAGACTATGCAGGCGGTGGGCCTTGAGCATGAGCTGAGTATCGATTTAGGTCATGTTGGTGTGTTTACTGGGTTGATGGAAGTTGCGCAGTTAACTGAGCAGCAGAAAGAACAGTATTTGGATATATTAAGTCGTAAGGCGTTGCCTGAGTTGACGTTGTTTGTTAACGCCTTGGATGCAAAACCTATCATCGCAAAATGTTTGTTAGAATTACCCCGCTTGAACGGTGGGGTTGAGGTGTTAGCGCGTGCCCGTCAGTTGTTTGCTGAGGCGCCTGCGCGTGTGCTTGACGCTATTGAGTACCTACAGCAGTTAACTGATCGTCTTGCGCTACGCTTTCCCGATCTAGATCAGTATTTCGATTTAAGTGAATTGCGCGGTTATAACTACCACACAGGTGTTGTTTTCGCTGCGTATATCCCTCGATTTGGGCAAGCGATTGCTAAAGGTGGTCGATACGATGAGATTGGTCGCGATTTTGGGCGTGCGCGTCCGGCGACCGGTTTTAGTGCTGATCTGTATACGCTTGTTGAGCTATCTTCGGATGTGGCTCCAAGCCTTCAGCGAGTTCTAGCGCCAGCAGAAGAGGATGCTTCGCTTCTAGAGAAAGTGAAGCAGCTTCGTGCGGATGGTGTCAGTGTTATTTATGCGTTGTCGGACGTTGAACCGGCAACAAAATGTACCGCTCAATTGGTGCAGCGTAATGGTGAATGGGTCGTTAGCGACCTGTAACGTGTATTAAATTTTTTCAAGTAATCTCAAGTAGGCAGCAATGGGCAAAAACGTAGTCGTTCTGGGTACCCAATGGGGTGATGAAGGTAAAGGCAAAATCGTTGATTTGCTAACAGACCAAGCTTCAGCAGTCGCTCGCTTTCAAGGCGGACATAATGCGGGTCATACGTTGGTTATAGACGGTGAAAAGACTGTTTTGCACCTGATTCCATCGGGGATATTACGCGACAATGTCGTGTGTATGATTGGTAATGGTGTGGTGCTTTCGCCGGAAGCGCTGTTGAAAGAGATTAAAGGTCTTGAAGATGCAGGGGTTCCTGTGCGTGAACGTTTGCGCTTAAGCCCCGCTTGTCCTCTTATTCTTCCTTACCATGTTGCATTAGATCAGGCGCGAGAACTTGCGCGTGGTGAAGCAAAGATTGGTACGACAGGTCGTGGTATCGGTCCTGCTTATGAGGATAAAGTTGCGCGTCGTGGTTTGCGTTTAGCTGACCTGATGGATAAAGAGCGCTTTGCAACTAAATTGAAAGAGGTTGTGGCATATCACAACTTCCAGCTTGAGCATTATTACAAGGTTGAGCCTGTTGATTACCAAACAGTGCTTGATGAAGCGTTGGCGATGGGTGAGCAGATTGCGCCTATGGTTGCTGATGTGACGGCTATGCTTCATGACCTGCGCAAAGCGGGTAAGAATATTATGTTTGAAGGTGCGCAGGGGTCATTGTTAGATATTGATCATGGCACTTATCCTTATGTGACATCGTCTAATACGACAGCGGGCGGTGCATCTACGGGCAGTGGTTTTGGTCCGTTGTATCTGGATTATATCTTAGGTATCACTAAAGCTTACACTACGCGTGTTGGCGGTGGCCCATTCCCTACAGAGCTGCATTGTAATGTAGGTGAAGGTTTGGCTGAACGTGGTCATGAGTTTGGTTCTACGACTGGTCGTGCGCGTCGTTGTGGTTGGTTTGATGCGGTTGCATTGAAGCATGCGATACAGATCAACTCTGTTTCAGGTCTTTGTTTGACTAAACTTGATGTCTTGGATGGCATGGATGAGATTAACATCTGTGTAGGCTATAAAGATTCAGACGGTCATATCGTTACATCGCTTAGTGGTAGTGAAGATTACGAAGCGGTTGAGCCGGTTTATGAAACAATGCCAGGATGGCATGAGAGCACAGTCGGTGCGCAGTCGATTGATGAGCTACCAGCAGCAGCTGTTGCTTATATTAAGCGTATCGAAGTGCTGGTTGAGGCGCCTGTAGATATTATCTCTACTGGACCTGATCGTGTTGAGACCATTATTTTACGTAACCCTTACGAAGTGTAAGGGTTGTGTAAGCATAAAAAAACCGGCATATGCCGGTTTTTTTGTGTCTACAGTAAGGTCTATTTCAGATCATCAGTAAGTGATGGTTGAAGTGCCTTAGTGAGTGCTTTAAACATTTTAGGGTTGCCTGCAACTAAATTACCGTTTTTACGGAAATCATTGCTGCCTTTAAAGTCCCCTACAAGTCCGCCAGCTTCTTGAATAAGTAGAAGCCCTGCTTCGATCTCACCGTAATTTAGGCCGATCTGGTAATAGCCATCGATTCGGCCTGCCGCAGTGTAGGCTAAATTGAGTGCAGGGGAGCCGCCGTTATAAAGGGTGCCACCTGTTGTGGTGATATCGCGAAAAATATTGAGATAAGTTTCGAGGTGATCTTTATCATTTTTGCGATTGAAGAAGCCGGTGCTGATTAAGGCGTTTTCGATGCCTTTATGGTTGCTTACGCGTAAGCGTTTACCATTTAGCTGCGCCCCATGGCCGCGGCTAGCTGTAAATTCTTCGTTCGTAATGGGGTTTAGAATCAATGCGTGTTCTATGCGATTGTTCTGTTGGCCTGCAATGCAAAGTGCAAAGGTTGGTAAGCCGTTGGAGAAATTGGATAGGCTGTCAATTGGATTGATGCTCCAAGTGAATTCAGGGCCTTCGCCAATAGGTGCATGTTCCCCAGTGTACTCCCCAACCACTTTGTGGCTTGGGTAAGCTTTGTGGATCGCCTGAGTAATGCTTAATTCAGCTTTTTTACATGTTTCGCTGATTAATTTTGCTACATCCGCTTGTTCTGATTTTACAAGATCTAAGCGTTCGACGGCGCGGGTAATCTGTTCTCCTGCGACGCGAGCAGCGCGCAGTGCAATGTTAACCATAGGTTGCATCTGATGGGGACCTAAAGACTGTACA
The DNA here is from genome assembly GCF_001597735.1 of Neptuniibacter pectenicola. Taxonomy (GTDB): domain Bacteria; phylum Pseudomonadota; class Gammaproteobacteria; order Pseudomonadales; family Balneatricaceae; genus Neptuniibacter; species Neptuniibacter pectenicola. The sequence goes on along the minus strand of NZ_LUTS01000010.1, from coordinate 15,838 downwards.
AAATTGAAGCAGGTATTATACCTGATGATGGGAGAGTCGTGAATAAAAGCTTGTGTTAAGTCGGGGATTAGATGTGCTTAATAGCTGAATTGATGCCGCTAGGTCTGTTAAAATAGGTTGTTTCCTACTTTCTAAGGTCGATTTGATGTCAGTTAATGTGCGTATCGTGCTTGTTAATACTACCCATCCTGGAAATATTGGTGGGGTCGCGCGTGCAATGAAAAATATGAAGTTTGAAGAGCTGCATCTTGTGGCGCCTAAAAAGTTTCCGCATCCCAATGCTGATGCGCGAGCTTCAGGGGCAACGGACCTGCTAGAGAGTGCGGTTATTCACGAGACTCTAGAGGACGCTATTGCGGATTGTCAGTTAGTTGTTGGGACAAGTGCGCGTGGTCGCCATATCCCTTGGCCTATTGTTGATCCTCGCGAGTTGGCTTCAATCGTATCGCCTATCATGACGGATAAAAAAGTCGCGATCGTTTTTGGTCGAGAGGATCGTGGGCTGACTAATGAAGAGCTTCACCTTTGTCATCATCATGTGCACATACCCTCAAATGAGGCGTTTAGTTCGTTAAATTTGGCGGCGGCTGTTCAGGTGATTACCTATGAGCTACGCATGGCGAGTTTGTATGCTGAGCAAAATGCGGTGCATAAACCGCAGTGGGGAACGGATTGGGATATCGACTTGGCAGATAGTGCTGACCTAGAGCGGTTGTTTGCTCATATGGAGCAGACGCTCATCGATATTGATTTTTTGGACCCAGATAGTCCGCGTCAATTAATGCCTAGATTGCGCCGCCTATACCTTCGTTCCTTGTTGGATAAGGTTGAGGTGAATGTGCTGCGTGGCATCTTAACGGCCACCCAGAAGCAGGTTAAAGAGTAATCTTTGATTTGGGGCGTGGGGTTATCGTCTATTCGTGTTAGAATTCGCGCACAAAGTAGGTAAAGCCCTACTATAATGGTTGGTTATTTAATTGACCTTTTTAGTCGGGTATTGCATAATAGACTCAAATGCTAACTCGCATCGGGGTACGAAATATGCGACTGACGACAAAAGGGCGCTATGCTGTAACAGCAATGCTTGATCTGGCTCTGCATGAAGGCAAGGGTCCTATTAGTTTGGCTGATATATCAGAAAGACAAGGAATCTCTTTGTCATACCTTGAACAGTTATTTGCAAAACTGCGTAGAAATGAATTAGTACGTAGTGTGCGAGGCCCAGGTGGTGGCTATCAGCTTAATCGCGAACAAGCTGTTATCAATGTTGCTGAGGTTATCGATGCGGTGAATGAATCGGTCGATGCGACAGGTTGCCAGCGTCATGGTGACTGTCAAAGTGGCGAAATTTGCCTCACTCACCATCTATGGTGCGATTTAAGTGATCAAATTCATGGTTTTTTAAGAAGCATATCATTGGCTGATTTAGTCGCCAGAAAAGATGTGCAAAATATTTCAGAACGTCAGGATCGGGTTAATTTGGATCAGATTATGACGGGATCAGATACGCTGGCGCTTTCAGGTAAAGCGTCTGTATAAGTAGGCTCGGAGAGAATTAATGAAAACACCGATTTATCTAGACTATTCCGCTACGACTCCTGTTGACCAACGCGTTGCTAATAAAATGGTCGAGTGTTTGACGGTGGATGGTAATTTTGGCAATCCCGCTTCTCGCTCACACCTGTTTGGTTGGAAAGCAGAAGAAGCAGTAGAGATTGCTCGACGCCAAGTTGCTGATCTGATTAATGCGGATCCCCGTGAGATTGTTTGGACTTCGGGCGCTACAGAATCTGATAATTTAGCGGTAAAAGGCGCAGCTCATTTCTATCAAAAGAAAGGTAAGCACATTATTACCTCTAAGATTGAGCATAAAGCTGTTTTAGATCCATGCCGTCAGCTTGAACGTGAAGGGTTTGAAGTAACTTACTTAACGCCCAATACAGATGGTTTGATTGAGCCGCAAGCGGTTGCAGATGCTATTCGTGAAGATACGATTCTTGTGTCGCTTATGCATGTGAATAACGAGATTGGCACAATTACAGATATTGAAGCCATTGGTGAGTTGACCCGTGCTAAGGGTATCATCTTTCATGTGGATGCGGCTCAAAGTGCCGGCAAAATAGAGATTGATTTAGATAAAGCGAAAGTTGATCTTATGTCCTTCTCCGCGCACAAAATGTATGGTCCAAAAGGGATCGGTGCACTGTTTGTACGTCGTAAGCCGCGTGTCCGTTTGGAAGCTCAAATTCACGGCGGTGGTCATGAGCGTGGTATGCGTTCAGGTACTTTGCCGACACATCAAATTGTAGGTATGGGGGAAGCTGCTCGTATCTGTAAAGAAGAGCTGGCTGCCGATACTAAAGCTATTATCGCATTAAGAGATCGCTTCCTTGCCGGTATTAAGGATATGGAAGAGGTTTATTTGAATGGTTCTAAAGAGCAGCGAGTTCCGGGTAATTTAAATATCAGTTTTGCCTTTGTTGAGGGTGAGTCATTACTGATGTCATTAAAAGATCTGGCTGTTTCTTCCGGTTCGGCTTGTACGTCTGCAAGTTTAGAGCCTTCCTATGTGCTTCGTGCGTTGGGTTTGAATGATGAACTTGCACATAGTTCTATTCGTTTCTCTTTCGGGCGTTTTACGACGGAAGAAGAGGTTGATTACGCTGTGGCTCAAATTGAGGATGCAGTGAGCAAGCTACGTGAGCTTTCACCGTTGTGGGATATGTTTCAAGACGGTGTTGATCTGAGCAAAGTTGAATGGGTTCATCACTAATTCAACGCTGAAAGTTTTTGGAGGTCGTCATGGCTTATAGTGAGAAAGTTATTGATCATTACGAGAACCCTCGTAATGTTGGCAAGATGAATGATAAAGATGCAAACGTTGGTACCGGCATGGTAGGAGCGCCTGCATGTGGTGATGTTATGCGCTTACAGATCAAGGTAAGCGACGATGGCATTATTGAAGATGCTAAGTTTAAAACTTATGGTTGCGGTTCTGCGATCGCCTCTAGCTCTTTAATCACTGAGTGGGTTAAAGGTATGTCGCTAGAAGAAGCAGCAGAGTTGAAAAATACTGCCATTGCTGAAGAGTTAGCGTTACCACCAGTGAAAATTCACTGCTCTGTGTTAGCTGAAGACGCGATTAAAGCGGCAGTAGCCGACTATAAAGAAAAAAAGAGCAAGTAATCGTTTAGTTGCTTGTTCGGGAGAAGTAGACGTTTATGGCAATTACCATGACTGAGGCGGCAGCAGAGCATGTTGCTCGCTATATTGAGAAGCGTGGCCACGGTACGGGTATTCGTTTAGGTGTGCGTACCTCTGGCTGTTCTGGTATGGCTTATGTCCTTGAATTCGTAGATGATGTTCAGGAAGAGGATGAGGTGTTTAATGGTCCGCAAGATGTTCGGATTGTTATTGACCCTAAAAGCCTGTTGTACTTGGATGGTACTGAATTAGATTTCGTGAAAGAGGGGTTGAATGAAGGTTTTAAATTCAATAACCCTAATGTCTCTAGCGAATGTGGTTGCGGTGAAAGCTTTAACGTCTAAACTCTTTTCGGCAGAATGATGGATATCACTAAGAATTTTTTTGAGTTTATCGGCCTGCCGGTATCGTACACTGTTGATCAGTCAGCACTGGCTGATCGTTCTCGCGAATTACAAAAAACACTTCACCCTGACCGTTATGCTCATTTATCTGATCGTGAGCAGCGTATGGCTGTGCAATATATGTCCTTCCTTAATGAAGGGATCGCGACATTACGTTCACCGCTTTTAAGAGCGCAGTATCTTCTGTCATTACGAGGGATTGATACCGAGAGTGAGTCATCTACAGCCGTCGACCCAATGTTCTTGATGCAGCAGATGGAGTTACGTGAGCGTTTGGAAGAGATTCCTGAGCTGGAAGATCCATATACTGAATTAGACGCGCTACAGGTTGAAGTTCAAGGTATGTTAAAGGCTTTGCGCGAACAGTTTGCACAGAATTATCAGGATGAGGCGTTAAGTGTCGCAACTGAGTCTGTGCGTAAAATGCAATTTTTAGAAAAGCTTGTCGTTGAGATAGAACGTCTCGAAGACAGGCTGGATGGTTAACGCAATACTATGGCGCTATTACAGATAGCAGAACCGGGGCAGAGTGAAGCTCCGCATCAGCATAAATTGGCAGTTGGTATCGATTTAGGCACCACCAATTCTCTTGTGGCATCCGTTAAGAGTGGTGAAGCAGTTACCATCCCCGATATTGATGGTCAGCACCTGTTGCCTTCCGTTGTGCGGTATATGCCATGCGGCAATCATTTGGTGGGTGCTGAGGCGCGTACCTATGCTGCTTCAGATCCAGATAATACGATTATATCGGTTAAACGATTAATGGGGCGCGGCGTTAGTGATCTTAAGACGCTAGGTGATGAAGCGCCTTATCAGTTTGATATTAATGATGGTGGTATGCCGTACATTAAAACAGCAGCAGGCAACAAAAGCCCTGTTCAGGTCTCAGCTGATATATTGAAAACGTTGGTTGCCCGTGCTGAAGAGGCGCTAGGCGGCGAGTTGACGGGTGCTGTTATTACGGTTCCTGCTTATTTTGACGATGCGCAGCGGCAGGCGACTAAAGATGCAGCGACCTTAGCGAATATTAAAGTGCTTCGCTTGTTGAATGAGCCTACGGCTGCGGCTGTTGCTTATGGTTTAGATCAAGGTAAGGAAGGCATTATTGCCGTTTATGACCTTGGCGGTGGTACCTTTGATATATCTATACTGCGTCTAAATAAAGGCGTGTTTGAGGTGCTGTCTACCGGTGGTGATAGTGCACTGGGTGGTGATGATCTTGACTTGGCTCTGGCTGAGTGGATAGCGCAGCAGCTAGGCGTAGATATTGATGGTAATTCGGTATCCCGCTATTTGATGGAAAAATCAAAACAAGCGAAAGAAGTATTGAGTGGTGCTGACGAAGCGACCATTGATCTTGAGATTAAAGGGCATAAACAGTCCATTACAGTATCGAGAGCTCAGTTTGATGAGCTGGTCTCGCCACTTGTTAAGCGTACCATTCGGGCTTGCCGTAGAGCGTTGAAAGATGCATCGGTTGAAGCTGAAGATGTGCTCGAAGTTGTGATGGTAGGCGGTTCAACCCGTGTGCCATTGGTGCGGGAAGAGGTAAAGCAGTTTTTCGCGCGTGAGCCACATATAAAAATAGACCCAGACTGTGTTGTTGCCGTGGGTGCGTCTATTCAAGCTGATGTGCTGGCAGGTAATAAACCTGATAGCGGTATGTTGTTGCTGGACGTTATTCCACTCTCGCTAGGTATTGAGACGATGGGTGGGTTAACGGAGAAAATTATACATAGGAATACCTCTATTCCTGTTGCGCGCGCTCAAGAGTTTACCACGTATCAAGATGGCCAAACGGCGATGGCGATTCATGTTGTCCAAGGTGAGCGTGAGCTGGTATCGGATTGCCGCTCTTTAGCGCGGTTTGTTTTACGGGGTATACCGCCGATGGCGGCGGGCGCTGCTAAAATTCGCGTTACCTATCAAGTGGATGCCGATGGTTTGTTGGGTGTTCATGCGAAAGAGCTGACCTCGGGTGTTGAGAGTAGTATTCAGGTTAAACCGTCTTACGGTTTAGGTGATGTTGAAATTGCAGAGATGCTGAAAGCGTCCTATTTAAATGCTGCTGAAGATAAAGATGTGCGTGCGTTGCGCGAGCAGCAGGTGGATGCAGATCGGCTGATTGTTTCACTTCAGGATGCGTTGGTCGCTGACGGTAAGCAGTTGTTGAGTGCTGATGAGTACGCCGCACTGGAAAGTGAGATTGAAAAACTAATTGAGCTACGTAATGGTAGTGATCTGATTGCTATTGAACGGGGCGTTGCCGCCTTGTCGAAAGCGTCGGATGAGTATGCTTCGCGCCGGATGGATCATAGTATTCAGAAAGCGTTGCAAGGCCACAGTATTGATGAACTTGGGGAGAGTGAGTGATGCCGCAGATTATCTTTCTGCCACACGATGAGTTATGTCCTGAAGGTAAGGTGATTGACGCCGAGCCAGGGGTTACGGTCTGTGATGCGGCGCTTGCTCATGGAATCGAGATTGAGCACGCCTGTGAAAAGTCCTGCGCTTGTACCACCTGTCACGTGATTGTGCGTGAAGGCTTTGGTTCCTTAGAGGAATCGGATGAGCTTGAGGATGATATGTTAGACAAGGCTTGGGGCTTAGAGCCTGAGTCGCGTTTGAGTTGTCAGGCGGTAGTAGGGGATGAAGACTTAGTCGTTGAAATTCCAAAGTACACCATTAATCAGGTTTCTGAACGTCACTAAAGGGATTGATATGAGTCTTAAGTGGGTGGATGTATTAGATATTGCTATAGAGTTGTCTGAAAAGTATCCAGAGCAGGATCCTATGACGATTAGCTTTCCAGATCTGTATCAAAAGGTGATGGATCTCGAAACGTTTGATGATGATCCTGATCGTTGTGGAGAGAAGATTCTTGAAGGCATTCAAATGGCTTGGATAGAAGAGATGGATTAATTCTCAAGCTATTGTATAAAAACCCGGTTAAGCCGGGTTTTGTTGTTTTTTAAGTGCTGTTTTCTGGCGCCGCTCTAGCGTATAATTGCGCGCTGGATTTTTGTAGGGGTCATCCGAAAGCCCTATTGCAGTTTGTTGATTGTTTCCTATTGATAAAAGTAGGTATTTAACCAAACGGTAAAGGTTTTCAGATAACTCTTTTTGTTTTATTTTATTTTGGAGCTTTAAACATGGCACTTGAACGTACGTTCTCAATTATCAAGCCTGACGCAGTTGCTAAAAACGTTATTGGTAAAATCGTTTCTCGTTTTGAGACTAACGGTCTAAAAATCGTTGAAATGCAGCTAAAACAGCTTTCTAAAGAGGAAGCTGAAGGTTTTTATGCAGAACATAAAGAACGCCCTTTCTTTGGTGATCTTGTTGAATTTATGACGTCTGGTCCTGTTGTTGTTCAGGTGCTTGAAGGCGAAAATGCAATTGCTTTAAATCGTGAGCTAATGGGTGCTACTAACCCACAGGAAGCGGCTGAAGGAACAATTCGTCGTGACTTTGCACAGTCTATTGATGCAAACGCGGTACACGGTTCTGATTCTCCAGCATCAGCTGAGCGCGAAATCGCTTACTTCTTCGGTAAGTAATTGCCGTCCAGGCCGCTTTCTCCTTTTCGGGTTAAGCGGTCTATTGATCTACCCCAATTATGAGCACTGTCATCCATGACTGAATCCACCAAGAAAGTTAATTTACTGGGCATGTCACCCGCAAAACTGGAAGTTTTTTTTGAAGAAATTGGCGAGAAAAAATTCCGTGCAACCCAGGTGATTAAATGGATTCATCAGCTTGGAGCCTCTAGCTTCGAAGAGATGACGAATATCAGTAAGGCATTACGCATTAAGCTGGAAGAAGTTGCGGAAATTCGTGAGCCTGAAGTTTTACTCGAAAAAGTTTCCAAAGATGGCACTAAAAAATGGGTTATTCGTACTGAGAGTGGCTCCAGTGTTGAGGCTGTCTTAATTCCTGACGGCGATCGCAAAACACTGTGCGTATCATCGCAGGTAGGTTGTTCATTAGATTGTAGTTTTTGTTCTACGGGTAAGCAGGGCTTTAATAGCAATTTGACGGCAGCTGAAATTATTGGTCAGCTGCGTATTGCGATTAGATCCTATGGTGACTACAACACAACCTCACAACGGGTTGTGTCGAATGTAGTGATGATGGGGATGGGTGAGCCGCTAATGAACTTCGATAACGTCGTTGATGCGATGACATTGATGATGGAAGATAATGCATACTGCTTATCTAAAAGGCGTGTTACTTTATCCACTGCGGGGGTTGTGCCTGCAATTGATAAACTTGCTGAAGTGACCGATGTGTCTTTGGCGGTTTCTATACATGCGCCGAATGATGATTTACGTGATATTCTTGTGCCCATTAATAAACGTTATCCTATTAACGACTTGGTTGATGCCTGTAATCGTTATTTAGGCAAGCTAAGTGATAAGCGCGTCATCACCGTTGAATATACGTTGATTAATGGTGTAAATGATAAGCCGGAACATGCCAAGCAGTTACTGAAAGTTTTACGTCGAATGCCGTCAAAATTGAATATCATTCCATTCAATCCATTTCCTAATTCAGGCTATGAGCGTCCGACAGAAGAAAGAATTCTGGCATTTAAAGAGATTATCGTTCATGGTGGCATTGTTACGACGGTAAGACGTACGCGCGGTGATGAAATTGATGCTGCTTGTGGTCAATTAGTGGGTCAAGTTGAAGACCGAACGCGTCGTAGTCAAAAATATATACCTGTTGTACAACAAGGGCTTGAGTAAGCGTCACTCATAACAAAAAGAGGGAAGGAAAGCGTGAGAGGAATCAAACTGGTACTCGCTCTATTTATGGTGCTAGTCGTCGTGGGTTGTACGACAAAGGGTTCCCAGCCTGAGAGCAATAAGACAGTTGCTTATGAAGCATATTCCCAGCTGGGGTTTCAATACCTTCAAAGTGGCGATACGGTAACGGCGAAGCAGTCATTCCAGCGGTCTATTGAGCTTAATAGTGGTTACGCCGAAGCGTATAATGGATTAGCTTTGACCTTTCAGCTTGAGGGTGATGATGATTTAGCTGAGAAGTACTTCCGCAAGGCGACATCGGTCGCACCTGACTCCGCCATGGTACACAATAATTTTGGTGCTTTTCTCTTCTCTAATGAGCGTTATGCCGAAGCATGTGAAGAGCTAGCAAGAGCCACCGAAGATCCTTTCTATAACTTACGATCCCAAGCATTTGAAAACTTAGGCCGCTGCTATCGTTTGTTGGAACGTAATGAAGCGTCTAAGCACGCGTTTAAACGTGCGCTACAAGTAACCGCTAATCGGCCGGTCTCATTGGTAGAATTATCCGATCTGTATCTATTAGAAGGTAATTACTTGGAAGCTGAAAATTACTTTGATCGTTTTCTTGCTTTAGTAGAAAATCGACGTGTTGATCACTATGCAAAAAGTCTTTGGGTCGGCATTCGGTTGGCTCGACATAATAGAGAAGCAACCCGTGCCGCTACTTTTGCATTGATTCTTAAAAACCTGTACCCGGATTCAAAAGAGTATCGTGAATATGAGGAGTCTGCGCGTTGAATAATGAAGAACAAGAACGCCAACCTGAAGTGCTGGCTGAAGAATGGGGTGCGCGCCTGACGTCTGTTCGTGAATCTCGCTCTATATCTATAGAACAAGCGGCAGCGGATCTAAACCTGCCGACTGAGTACCTTCGATGTATAGAGGCTGGTCGTTTAGAAGGCCTGCCAAGTATGGTATTTGCTAGAGGATATATTCGTGCCTACTTAAAGATGTTAGGTATTGATGGTATCGATGCGCGCGTTGCGGAATATGTCGCCATTCATGGTGAGGGCTCCAGCAACGGCGCTATTCGTCCTGTTAGTCGCGTTCGTCAGCAGGTTAAGATGGGCGATCCATTGATGAAATTATTCACATGGGTGTTTGTGTTAGCGATTTTAGGGGTCTCAATCTGGTGGTGGCAGACTCAGTATGGCGGTTTTGATGCCACGTCTGCGCCTGAAGGTGAGGGTATAGAAAACGCTTCATCGGCAACCGACGCGGGTGACGTTGTCATGTTAGAAAATGGTACGGCTACTTTAGCTTTGCCTACATTAGATGACAGTCCTGTTGATGAAGGTCTAAGCAATAAAGCCGCGGTTGATGAAGAGCAGGCCGAGTTGACTGAAGAGGAGCGTAAAGCGCTTCAGGATGCGATCGATGCAACGCCAAAATCAGCTGAGGCTGGCGCTGCGCTGAACGGTTCTAGTCAAGTGTTGGATGTCAACGCGGATATTACAATCTCTGCTGATTTTGTTGCGGAGTGCTGGGTATCTATTAAGGATGGTGACGGTCAAAAGCTGTTTAATAACCTTAGGGGAAAAGGGCAGAGTGTTAACGTTACAGGTAAACCGCCGTTGAGCATTCTTATTGGTGCGGCGGATGCGGTTGGTAGTTTTAGATATAATGGGGCTACGTTTGATCTAGCGCCCTTTAGTAATAAGAATGTCGTTCGTTTAAATCTCCCTGTTTCTGAATAATTTTTAGCATTATAGGTTGTAGTTTTGGCCAAAATTAAAGCCATCCGCGGGATGAATGACATCCTGCCCGAACAGTCGCCAGTATGGCAATATCTTGAAAGTACCGTCAATGATGTCCTTTCTGCTTATGGTTACAGTGAAATTCGTATGCCGATCGTTGAGCAGACGAATCTCTTTAAACGCTCTATCGGTGAAGTAACTGATATTGTTGAAAAAGAGATGTACACCTTTGATGACCGCAATGGCGAAAGTTTAACGCTTCGTCCCGAAGGTACGGCAAGCTGCGTGCGTGCCGCAGAAGAGCATGGTTTGCTCTTTAATCAGATGCAGCGGTTTTGGTATCAAGGTCCAATGTTTCGTTATGAGCGCCCTCAAAAGGGACGTTATCGTCAGTTCCATCAGATTGGTGTCGAAACCTTTGGGATGGGCGGTTCAGATATAGATGCAGAAGTTATTCTATTGAGTGCGCGTTTGTGGAAGCGGTTGGGGTTACTCGACTCGGTTACGCTTCAGCTTAACTCATTAGGTAGTAATGAGGCGCGGGCTGAGTATAAAGACGCGCTCGTTACTTTTTTAAGTGCGCATAAAGCGCAGTTGGATGAAGATAGTCTGCGTCGTCTAGACTCTAATCCACTGCGTATATTGGATAGCAAGGACCCACAAACACAGACACTGTTAAATGATGCGCCTGTGTTGAGTGAATATTTAGATGAGGAATCGCGGCAGCATTTCTCTGAGCTAACATCAATTTTGGATTCAGCGGGCATTGCTTATGAGGTTAACCCTCGTTTAGTGCGCGGTTTGGATTATTACTGCAAAACCGTTTTTGAGTGGGTAACTGATAAGTTAGGTGCTCAAGGTACGGTCTGTGCGGGTGGTCGTTATGATGGACTGGTTAAGCAGTTAGGCGGACGACCTACACCGGCGGTTGGATTTGCGATGGGTGTTGAGCGCCTAATCTTATTGCTTGAAACATTAGAGCTGATACCTGAGAAGGTGCGTTTGCCGTTTGATCTCTATGTGGCGGCAGAAGAGAAAGGTTTGCAATCCAAAATTGTACTTTTGGCTGATCGTTTGCGTGATGAATGTGAGGGCTTAAGAGTGCGTGTACACTGCGGTGGATTAAAAAATATTAAACAGAAAGCGCAACAATCAGGTGCGCCTCTTGTTCTATTAGTAAAAGAGTCTGATAATCAGCAGCTTTGCGGTACAATCTGGCACCAAGATGAACCGGTGTTTGATCTTACGGAAGCGCAGATGCTGGCAGCGATTACAGAATACTATCGCGCATAACCTAAATTTATTGAATTTGAACATAGGCACAGGAGTTTAAGGTGGCAGAGCTACGCACCGAAGAAGAGCAAGTCCAGGCGCTAAAGTCGTGGTGGGATGAGAATGGCAAATCCTTGATTCTAGGTATTGCGGTAGCGTTGGCAGCCGTTCTTGGCTGGAAAGGTTGGCAGCAGCACGAGTCTGTTCAGGCTGAGAATGGGTCTATTCTGTATCAAAATTTATTGGATTCTGTTGTTGGTGCAATCGGCCCGCAGCAGGATGAAGCGAAGCTGGCGACAGCTAACCACCTGAGTGGGCAGCTTAAAGCGGATTATGATGATACTGCCTATGCAAATTATGCAGCACTCATTATGGCGCGTGTTGCCGTTGAGCAGGGTGAGTTGGATAAGGCGCTTACCGAGCTTGATTGGGTTTTGGCTCATCAGCCGACGGAATCAATTTTTGTGTTAGCAAGTATGCGTAAAGCACGAATTATTGCTGACCAAGGCGATGCGGATAAAGCACTGACTATTATCAATAGTGTGCCGGTTGCTGGTTATGTGGTGAGTATTAATGAGTTGAAAGGTGATATTTACCTCGCTAAAGGTGAAATCGCTCAGGCTAAGTCTGCGTATGAGACGGCTCTTAATGCATCTACTGCGAATAACCGTCCGTTGTTAGAAATGAAATTGAATGATCTGGCTGCACAGGAGAGTTAAATGAAAAGTCTATGCCGTTTAGCTGCAGTTAGTATCGCGTCTCTGATCATCGCAGGCTGTGGCTTTTGGGGTGATGATGGCGAAGAAGTTGAACCCAATCCTTTGGTTTCATTTGAGGCAGAAAAAACTGTATCTGTTTTATGGTCCGCTTCTGTAGGTTCAGGCTTAGGTAACAAGTATCACCAGTTTAGACCGGCCATTGATGGAGAGCATATATTTGCCTCTGATAAAGATGGGTCGGTGTATGCGTTTGATGTTAAAACAGGCAAGAAAGTTTGGGAAGTAGAGCTTGAAACCACGATCGTGGGCGGTGTTGGTGCAGGTGTTGGCCGAGTAGCTGTCGCTAACGAAGAGGGTGAAGTGGTTGTGCTTTCTGCTGAAGATGGTGCTGAGTTATGGCGTGCTAACGTTAACTCGGAAGTGACTTCAGCGGCTCAATTTAATGAAGAGCTCGCCGTTTTTCAGCTAATTAACGGTAAAGTTATTGCCTTTGATATAGTGACGGGTGAGCAGCGCTGGTTATATGACAGCCAGATTCCTCGTTTAACCTTGCGTGGCACCAGTTCACCTATTGTGGCAAGTGATGTTACGTTTGCAGGGTTTGCTAGCGGTAAGCTGGTAGCGATTGATAATGCTAAAGGTGCTGCAATTTGGGAAAGTCGAGTGGCGTTGCCGCAAGGTCGATCTGAATTGGAGCGTATGGTTGATATTGATGGGCGTCCGCTGTTAGTTGATCGGATGATCTATGTCTCTAGTTATCAGGGACGTCTAGTGGCGATAAACCCATTCCGTGCGCAGGTAGTGTGGGCGCAGGATGTATCAAGCTACCACTCATTAGCTGAAGGTTTTGGTAATATCTACGTCAGTGAGTCTAATGACGCTGTTCAGGCGTTTGATCGTGCAAGTAGCGCGAGTGTTTGGCGCCAGGCTGAGCTTGAAAATAGAGGTATCACAGCGCCTGCCACTATAGGTAGTGATGTTGTGGTCGCTGATTATGAAGGTTATCTGCATGTTATGTCGCAGACCGATGGTCATTTTGTTGCTAGACATAAGGTAGATTCTTCAGGCGTCTATGGCGATATGCTCGTCAAAGATGATGTTTTGTATGTGCTCACAAATAGTGGCCGTTTGGCTGCGCTGAGCATACAGTAACTTAAATTGTTCGATTCTGGCGGCTACTTGCTAGGCATGTAGCCGTCGTTTTGTTTATACCTGCATAATGCAGGAGTAGGGTTCATGCTTCCGGTAATTGCTCTCGTTGGTCGACCGAATGTCGGCAAATCTACATTATTTAACCGCCTAACTAAATCAAGAGATGCGTTAGTGGCTGACTTGCCAGGGCTTACGCGCGATCGAAAGTATGGCGAGGGTCAATTAGGTGAGGATCAGAATTACATCGTAATTGATACGGGCGGTATCACGGGCGATGAGCAAGGTATCGACTATGAAATGGCTAAACAATCACTTCAGGCGATCGATGAAGCGGATATAGTGTTGTTTCTTGTTGATGGTCGTGCAGGTCTTAACCCTGCCGATGAGGTTATTGCTAACTACTTACGTAAAACATCAAAGCCTTGCCATTTAGTTGTAAATAAGACGGACGGCTTAAATCCTGATGTTGTTATCGGTGATTTCTTCTCTATAGGTTTAGGTCATCCATTGGCGATTGCTGCTGCCCATGGACGTGGTGTTACCTCGTTAATTGAATATGTGCTTGAAGAGTTACCAGAGCTGACTGAAGAGTCGCTTGAAGTGATGGCGCAAGTGCAGAAAGGGATCAAAATTGCAGTGGTTGGTCGGCCGAATGTGGGCAAATCAACCTTGGTTAACCGTTTGTTAGGTGAAGAGCGTGTCGTTGTATTTGATAAGGCCGGTACGACACGAGATAGTGTTTATATCCCTTACGAGCGCGATGGTCGGAATTACACACTGATTGATACGGCAGGTATTCGACGTCGTAAAAGTATTCGTGAAGCGGTAGAAAAATTCTCTATTGTTAAGACTCTGCAAGCGGTTAAAGATGCGCATGTAGTCGTTATGGTTATCGATGCCCGTGACGGAATAACTGAGCAAGATATGCATATGCTCAGCTTTGTGATTGATACCGGGCGGTCATTAGTTATTGCATTGAATAAATGGGATGGCATGACGGCTGAAGAGAAGGATGAGGTTAAAGAGCAGATTGAGCGTAAGCTTGAGTTCGCTGATTTTGCTCGTATGCACTTTATCTCCGCGCTTCATGGAAGTGGGGTGGGTAATATGTATGATTCTGTTGAAGAAGCTTACGATTGTGCCATGGCTAAATGGTCGACCAGTAAGTTAACGCGATTGCTTGAAGATATTGTCGCCGATCATCAACCGCCTGCGATCAATAATCGTCGTATTAAATTACGTTATGCTCATCAGGGTGGGTCTAATCCCCCTATTATTGTTATCCATGGTAATCAGACAAAATCGTTGCCGGGTTCATATAAGCGTTATCTGGAAAACAAGTTTATTAAAGTGCTTGCCATTAAAGGCACGCCGATTCGTTTCGAGTTCAAATCGAGCGAAAACCCATTTGAAGGCAAAGTGAACCCGCTTAGCTCGCGTCAGTTAGCTAAAAAAGAGCGTTTTAGGGATCACGTAAAACAATTGAAAAAAATGAACAAGAAGAAAAAAAGTAAGCGATGAGTGCAAGTGGTGATGTCCAGCTGCCTATAGGTGTTTTTGACTCCGGCGTGGGTGGGCTCACCGTCCTCAATGCGATTCGTCAACGCCTTCCTAATGAAAACCTCATCTACCTAGGTGATACTGCACGGGTTCCTTATGGAACTAAGAGTGCGTTATCTGTCACCCGTTATGCTGAACAAGCGGCGAAAGCGCTGATTGAGCGCAACGTTAAAATGCTTGTGATTGCATGTAATACGGCATCGGCGGTGGCTATTGAGCCACTTCAGTATTTATATCCAGATATTCCTGTGATTGGTGTTATTGGCCCAGGTGCCGACGCTAGCTGTGATGCTACCCAGAGTCAGCATATCGGTGTGATTGCTACGGAAGGGACCGTTAATAACCAAGCATATCAAAATGCAATATTAGAACGGCTACCTAGTGCTTCTGTTGTAGCCCACCCCTGTTCATTATTTGTTGCGCTTGCTGAAGAGGGTTGGCATAACGGTGATCTCGTTAAGCAAATAGTTGAAGCCTGTCTTGAACCATTCCGGCATGTCGATCATCCGATGATCGATACGCTAGTATTAGGCTGTACGCATTTTCCTGCATTAAAGGGAGTGATTGGGGAGGTGATGGGTGACGCGGTCAGCTTAGTCGATTCGGCAGAGATAACGGCCCGTGCGGTGGCTGATCGATTGCAAATAGATGGTCTATTAAATATAGGGGCGGTCAAAGGGGAGGTTCAGTTCTTAGTAACCGACGGGCCTACCCGTTTCGCGCGTGTGGCTCAGCACTTTTTCTCAGATCCTATTCCTGCCTCAGAAATACAATTAGTTGATATACAACACTTTGCCCATTAAGGCGTGGTGGCGTTTGTGTTAATGGCGCCTATATAGTCCCGCTTTATGTCATGTTTGCATGCGCTTCTCTGTTCTTGGGTGGGGCGCTAACGTTAAATTGACTATTCCGTAATCAATTTAGTCCTAATTCTTGCTCAATCTCACTTTTTTCCCTTTATTTTGCAGTTTTTTAGTTCTGGCTGTTGACGTTGTTTAGGAAGTGTCTATAATTCG
>NZ_LUTS01000001.1 GCF_001597735.1 Neptuniibacter pectenicola | reverse complement strand
ATGGGGCTATAGCTCAGCTGGGAGAGCGCCTGCTTTGCACGCAGGAGGTCTGCGGTTCGATCCCGCATAGCTCCACCATTACTCTTCGGTCTAAGGATGAAGAGTTTTAAAACATAGCTCATTAGTGAAAATGATTTACTAAATGACTTATCTTTTAAAGCTTTTTTGCTTTAAACGCTCTTTAACAATTTGGATTTAGATTCATTGATTTAGATTGACTTGTATTTTCATACAAGCGCCAATTCGGCGAAATCTATCGTTACTGTACTAACCAGTTACTATGATTCCAGACGCCTTCGGGTTATATGGTCAAGTGACTAAGCGTGCACGGTGGATGCCTTGGCAGTCAGAGGCGATGAAGGACGTTGTAACCTGCGATAAGGTTCGGGGAGCTGGTAAACAAGCTTTGATCCGGACATTTCCGAATGGGGAAACCCACCTATTTATAGGTATCTTTTGCGTGAATACATAGCGCATTAGAGGCGAACCCGGGGAACTGAAACATCTAAGTACCCGGAGGAAAAGAAATCAACCGAGATTCCCTAAGTAGCGGCGAGCGAACGGGGATTAGCCCTTAAGCAATAATGTAGTTAGAAGAAGGCTCTGGAAAGTGCCGCCATAGTGGGTGATAGCCCCGTATTCAAAAACTTATTTATTGTGAAATCGAGTAGGACGGGACACGTGATATCCTGTCTGAACATGGGGGGACCATCCTCCAAGGCTAAATACTCCTGACTGACCGATAGTGAACCAGTACCGTGAGGGAAAGGCGAAAAGAACCCCTGTGAGGGGAGTGAAATAGATCCTGAAACCGTGTACGTACAAGCAGTGGGAGCCGTTTTAGGACGGTGACTGCGTACCTTTTGTATAATGGGTCAGCGACTTACTTTTAGTGGCAAGGTTAAGCAATTGCGGAGCCGTAGGGAAACCGAGTCTTAATAGGGCGTCCAGTCGCTAGGAGTAGACCCGAAACCGAGTGATCTATCCATGGGCAGGTTGAAGATGCAGTAACATGCATTGGAGGACCGAACCGACTGTCGTTGAAAAGCCAGCGGATGACTTGTGGATAGGAGTGAAAGGCTAATCAAACTCGGAGATAGCTGGTTCTCCTCGAAAACTATTTAGGTAGTGCCTCGTGTCTAACCATGGGGGGTAGAGCACTGTTTCGGCTAGGGGGTCATCCCGACTTACCAACCCGATGCAAACTCCGAATACCCATGAGTTCAATCACGGGAGACACACGGCGGGTGCTAACGTCCGTCGTGGAAAGGGAAACAACCCAGACCGTCAGCTAAGGTCCCAAAGTTTATGCTAAGTGGGAAACGATGTGGGAAGGCTCAGACAGCTAGGAGGTTGGCTTAGAAGCAGCCACCCTTTAAAGAAAGCGTAATAGCTCACTAGTCGAGTCGGCCCGCGCGGAAGATATAACGGGGCTAAGCATAACACCGAAGCTACGGATGCACTTTGTGCATGGTAGAGGAGCGTTCTGTAAGTGGTTGAAGCGAAAGCCGTAAGGCATCGTGGACATATCAGAAGTGCGAATGCTGACATGAGTAACGATAAGGGAGGTGAAAACCCTCCCCGCCGGAAGACCAAGGGTTCCTGTCCAACGCTATTCGAGGCAGGGTGAGTCGGCCCCTAAGGAGAGGCTGAAGAGCGTATCCGATGGGAAACTGGTTAATATTCCAGTACTGCTCATAACTGCGATGGGGTGACGGAGAAGGCTAGGCTAGCGCGGCGTTGGTTGTCCGCGTTTAAGGTAGTAGGCTAAGGACTTAGGTAAATCCGGGTCCTTGTTAGGCTGAGAACCGATGACGAGTTCCTATATGGAATGAAGTAGTTGATGCCATGCTTCCAGGAAAAACCTCTAAGCTTCAGGTTATGACTAACCGTACCCCAAACCGACACAGGTGGTCAGGTAGAGAATACTAAGGCGTATGAGAAAACTCGGGTGAAGGAACTAGGCAAAATGGCACCGTAACTTCGGGAGAAGGTGCGCCGGTTTTGGTGATGGGACTTGCTCCCTAAGCTGAGGCCGGTCGAAGATACCAGGTGGCTGCGACTGTTTATTAAAAACATAGCACTCTGCAAACTCGAAAGAGGACGTATAGGGTGTGACGCCTGCCCGGTGCCGGAAGGTTAATTGATGGGGTTAGCGCTTGCGCGAAGCTCTTGATCGAAGCCCCGGTAAACGGCGGCCGTAACTATAACGGTCCTAAGGTAGCGAAATTCCTTGTCGGGTAAGTTCCGACCTGCACGAATGGCGTAACGATGGCCACACTGTCTCCACCCGAGACTCAGTGAAATTGAATTAGCGGTTAAGATGCCGTTTACCCGCGGCTAGACGGAAAGACCCCGTGAACCTTTACTACAGCTTCACAGTGGACTTTGATATTACTTGTGTAGGATAGCTGGGAGGCTTTGAAACTTTGTCGCTAGATAGAGTGGAGCCAATCTTGAAATACCAGCCTGGTAATATTGAGGTTCTAACCTAGGTCCCTAAGCGGGATCAGGGACATTGTGTGGTGGGTAGTTTGACTGGGGCGGTCTCCTCCCAAAGAGTAACGGAGGAGCACGAAGGTACCCTCAGCATGGTCGGAAATCATGCAATGAGCGCAAGAGTAGAAGGGTGCTTGACTGCGAGATAGACACATCGAGCAGGTACGAAAGTAGGTTCTAGTGATCCGGTGGTTCTGTATGGAAGGGCCATCGCTCAACGGATAAAAGGTACTCCGGGGATAACAGGCTGATACCGCCCAAGAGTTCACATCGACGGCGGTGTTTGGCACCTCGATGTCGGCTCATCACATCCTGGGGCTGAAGCCGGTCCCAAGGGTATGGCTGTTCGCCATTTAAAGTGGTACGCGAGCTGGGTTTAGAACGTCGTGAGACAGTTCGGTCCCTATCTGCCGTGGGCGTTTGAGATTTGAGAAGAGTTGCTCCTAGTACGAGAGGACCGGAGTGAACGAACCTCTGGTGTACCGGTTGTGATGCCAATTGCATTGCCGGGTAGCTACGTTCGGACGGGATAACCGCTGAAAGCATCTAAGCGGGAAGCCTCCTTCAAGATGAGATCTCACTGGGAACTTGATTCCCCTAAAGGGCCGTTGAAGACTACGACGTTGATAGGTTGGGTGTGGAAGCGCTGTGAGGCGTTGAGCTAACCAATACTAATTGCCCGTGAGGCTTGACCATATAACGCCCAAGGCGTTTGGCAAGTGATTGATTAGATATAGAATAAACACGATAGAGAGTAACGAATTAGCGTGAGTAAGACGATACAAGGTTGAGACTGACTTAAGTGCAGACTCCCTTCTAAATCAAAATGAATTTGAATCTTAATTGGACAGTTTTGCTTGGCGACCATAGAGTTGTGGAACCACCTGAATCCATCCCGAACTCAGACGTGAAACGCAATATCGCCGATGGTAGTGTGGGGTTTCCCCATGTGAGAGTAGGTCATCGCCAAGCATTTATTTAGAGAAACCCCGGTTACTACGTAGCCGGGGTTTTTTGCGTCTGGGGTTTAGGTTTTAAAAAACTAAGTGGGCACAGGTAAGATAGTGTGAATGTTTTTCCTGTTCGACTTCTATTTTTTTACACTTACCTTCATAATTGGGTTTGAGAAGAGTCGGCGTTGTACGTCTAAATTTTTGTCAGCCATAGTTGGTGTTCATGTATACAGAAGAAGATATTCGTCGTTTAAGGTGGCAGAGTCGTAGAGGCATGCTGGAACTAGATGTATTGTTTGTTCCGTTTGTCGAGGAAGCATTTGCTGATTTAGATCAGGATGATCAGGATCGGTTTGTAAAGCTGCTTGCTTGTGAGGACCAGGACCTGTTTGTGTGGCTCATGGAACGAGAGGTTCCTGAGGATGAAGATTTACAAAGGATTGTAAGGATTATATTGGAGCGTGTTCAGCCTAAGTAACCTCCCTATCGGTCAATCTCGCACTCTGCTGTATATATATGGCGGGGTGCATTTATTGGCCTTGTATTCTATTTACCTGGCCTCTCTTCCTGCCTTTCATCAATACCTCTCGTATGCCTTTTTACTGATTAGTTTGCTTTATATGTTCTGTAACCGGGCTGATCTGGGCGGCTGTGGGTCTATTGAAGCAGTGAGTTGGGATGCTGATCAAGGACGTTTACAGCTACGGCAAAAAGGCGGTGTTAAGCTGGAGGTTTGTCGTGTGAAGCGGCGGGCGGTTATGCCTTTTATGGTGTGTTTATTGTGCGAGGTGGAAGAGCGCTTCTTTCCCATTGCTGTTGTGATCTTTCGAGATGCGTGCCCCCCTCAAGATTTTCGTCGCTTGAGGGTGTTGGCTTTGCATGGGGCATTGGATGCAGATGACTCGTAGTGTTTTCTTAATTCCAAGAGAAGTTGATCGGGGTCAGAATGGTATCTATAGGCTCAGGGCCTAGTTCTGGATAATCAAGGGTATAGTGCAAACCACGACTTTCATGCCGAAGCATAGCGGAACGTATAATTAGGTCTGCCACGACGGCGAGATTACGTAGCTCAAGTAGGTCGTTGCTGATTTTGTAGTTGCTGTAGTATTCGCTGATTTCATGGTGCAATAGATCGATACGATGCTTCGCTCTTTGGAGGCGCTTCGTGGTGCGAACGATCCCGACATAATCCCACATGAAGCGTCTTATCTCATCCCAGTTATGGGAGATAATAACGTCCTCATCAGAATCGGTTACCTGACTTTCATCCCACGCTGGAATTAAGGATCTGTCTAGTGGCTGCGAAAGTGATTTGCAGACCTCTTCTGATGCTGACTTGGCATAAACTAAGCATTCGAGAAGCGAGTTACTTGCGAGTCTATTTGCACCATGTAATCCAGTAAATGATGTTTCACCTATGGCATAAAGGCCGGGAATATCTGTGCGTCCTTTCTCATCGGTGACAACGCCTCCGCAGGTGTAATGGGCTGCAGGGACTACAGGGATAGGTTCTTTCGTGATATCTATGCCCAGTTTGAGGCAGCGTTTGTAGATAGTGGGGAAGTGGCTGCGGATAAACTCTTCTGGCTTGTGAGATATATCTAAGAATAAACAGTCACAACCTAAACGTTTCATCTCATGGTCAATTGCGCGGGCGACAATATCACGGGGTGCTAATTCACCGCGTTCATCAAACTTGTGCATGAAAGGCTCGCCATCAGGCAGGAGCAGTCGCCCCCCTTCGCCTCGAACGGCTTCGGTGATTAAAAATGACTTTGCTTGAGGGTGATAAAGGCAGGTGGGATGGAATTGGTTGAACTCCATATTACCTACGCGACAGCCAGCACGCCAAGCCATCGCAATGCCATCACCGGTTGCGCCATCTGAGTTGCTGGTATATAGGTAGGCTTTAGAGGCACCTCCGGTTGCTAAAACAACATGGGGGGCCTGAAAAACTTCTACATGGCCTGTGGTGCCATTGAGTATATATGCGCCTACGCAGCGGTTATGTGCTAAGCCTAATTTTCGGCGGGTGATGAGGTCAACTGCAATATGGTCTTCAAAGAGGTCAATATTGGGTGAGGCTTTGGCTTGGTCTATTAGAGTACTTTGCAGTGCTTTACCTGTTGCGTCCGCGGAGTGGATGATTCGGCGATGAGAGTGCCCACCCTCTTTGGTAAGGTGGTAGTCGTTGCTCTCTTGAGTAAATGTCACCCCTTGCTGAATTAACCAATCAATGCTTTCCTTGCCATGGGATACCGTAAATTCGACAGCTTCAGGCCGACTTAAGTTACCACCGGCAGTCATTGTGTCTGCTATATGGGCTTGGGTGCTGTCGGTGGTATCTAATACTGCAGCAATTCCGCCTTGAGCAAGCCATGTTGACCCGCTTTTAAGCTCACGCTTACTAAGCACCGCCACACGCGCGTTTTCGGCAAGGTGTAATGCCATGCTCAGGCCAGCCGCTCCGCTACCGATAATTAAAGCGTCATAATGGTGGTGTTGTGTCATTTGATTGCTCTTATATGCAAATTGAAGTTACTGTTCAGGTATTTTACTGACAGAAATTCGCTAGAGGGAGTGTTTTGTGGTTATTCTTAGCACTTTTAATGTGCAATTTAGCATTTTTTTGTTAGTTGGGGGAACTTCATCCTGTTTTGCTGCTCATACTAGGTGTCCCGACACGCTTAATGAGAGTTGAAAGGTAGTACAAGCAAAAGAGATACTTTGGCGGCTTTAGCCTCTATGCTTATTGTTATGAGTCTCATGGAATGAATGTAAGGAATATCGAGTGTCAAATGAGAGCCAAACCGTAGTTGATAAAAAACTTGTTGAGCGCGTTCAGGCGGGTGATAAAACTGCTTTCGATCTTTTAGTAAGAAAGTATCAACATAAGATTATCGCGTTAATAGGTCGTTATGTTTATGACTTCCATGAAGCTCAAGATGTTGCTCAGGAAACGTTTATTAAAGCGTACCGAGCGTTGCCTAAGTTTCGTGGGGACAGTGCTTTTTATACCTGGTTATACCGTATCGCTATTAATACGGCTAAAAACCATCTGGTTTCCCGTGGTCGAAAGCCTGTCGATGTTGATGTTGATGATGCACAGTTTTTTGAGGGTGATCACCAGTTGAAAGATATAGCCACACCTGAAAATGAACTCTACAAAGATGAGTTAGATCTGGTGATTAAACGCACACTGAATAAATTGCCTGAAGATTTGAGAATGGCACTGACACTAAGGGAGTTTGAGGGTATGAGTTATGATGAAATTGCCCGTGTTATGGACTGTCCGGTAGGGACGGTGAGGTCTCGAATCTTTAGAGCACGAGAAACGTTAGATAAAGAAATAATGCCTTTAATGGCAAGTTGATTGCAGAAATGATGAAATTTGAGGTACACAATTATGACTGATCGATCTATTGAGTCTGTTTCTGCACTTATGGATGGTGAAGTAACGGATTTTGAACTCCGTCGTACATTAGAGCGGATTGAAAACGAACCTGAGCTTGCAGAAGCATGGCAGCGTTATCATATAATCCGGTCTGTTATTCGCAATGAGGATGCTGCAGGTGTTGAGGTAGATATTAGTGCTAACGTTATGTCTGCGCTGGCATCTGAACCTGAATTGCACATGGAAGCATCACCTGTTGCGCCAGAAACCTCCGAGAAAAAGACCTATGTCTTTTGGAAACCGATGGCCAGTATGGCTGCAGCGGCATCCGTCACGGCGATGGTTATTTTAGGGGCGCAGAATATGACGCAGCCTGAAGAACAAACAATAGCGGATAATCGTCCGAGTTATACTCTGCCCGCAGGCACGGTCTCCAATGATATCGTTCGTGCTCAATTTGGTAGTCGTTCAACTCTTTCGGCTAATAGTCAGCAACCTGAAATCATTCGTTTGCCGCAGGGGATTGACCGTTACATCGAACAGCATGAGCATATGTTGAAAAAACAGAAAGCTAACTGGCAGGCGTCATGGTTGCCTGAAGGCTTTAGTGGATTGCGTCGTGATGTGATGCCCTATGCGGAAGTACAGATTTTTAGTAATGGCCGTAACACGTTCAGTGTTTGTGTTGAAAAATATGGCGATCAAGCTGTAGCTGAAGGGGTTGCCCAATCAGGTAACATGGTTGCGGTAGGAAAAAGATTGGGTGATCAGTTTGTTACGGTTGTCGGTGATGTACCGTTGATGATCGCTGAGAGAATTGCATCTTCAGTAGTAAAACGATGATTAAAGAAAACGGTAAAGTTGTAGACGTGGACTCGCAAGGCGTGTGGGTTGAAACGGTGAAACAGAGTGCATGCGGTAGCTGTGCAGCAAGAAATGGCTGCGGACAGAAGCTGCTCGCATCTGTTGGTCAGGGTAAACGTTTTGTTTTTAAGGTTAATAACCCTGATAATTTATCGGTGCTTGCTGATGATGAAGTACTGATCGGTATTGAAGAGGGTTCGTTTTTAAAAGCGACCCTGTTTATGTATTTAACGCCGTTGTTTGCACTCTTTATGGGAGCGGTTGTCGCTGACATGCTCGGGGCTTCTGAAGGCGTCATGATTTTATGGTCTTTTGCCTCGCTCGTAGTCGGATTCTTGTTTGTCCGTTTTGGCAGTTACTCTTTATTTCGCTCTTGTAAATACCAGCCTACGTTAATGAAAGTTATTTAATTTTCCCCCGATAGTCATAGGTGATTGTGATATGAGATATCTATCTAAACTCATTTTTGCTGTTTTTGTCTTATCCGTACATACGGTATCTGCTGCAAGTCTTCCTGATTTTAAGTCACTAGTGAAAGAAGCGTCGCCGGCGGTTGTTAATATTAGTACGATCCAGAAAGTCGAAAGTCCTGACGGTCCCATTTTGTTTGGGCCGAACGGCGAAGAGATTCCCGATATTTTTAGACACTTCTTTCGCATGCCTGAGTTTGAACAAGGGGAACGCCCCAAACATAGGGCTCCTCAGTCTTTAGGCTCTGGTTTCATTATTTCTGAAGATGGCTACTTGCTGACCAATCACCATGTTATTGAAGATGCGGATAAGGTGATTGTCAGGCTGACAGATCGTCGTGAGTTAGAGGCGAAAGTAATCGGTTCTGATAAGCGATCTGACGTTGCGTTACTCAAAATCGAGGCGACTAACCTTCCTACGGTTGAATTAGGAAAGTCGAAGGATCTTGAAGTCGGTGAATGGGTGTTGGCAATTGGCTCTCCTTTTGGTTTTGATCACAGTGTAACCGCGGGTATTGTGAGCGCTAAGGAGCGTGCATTAGCTAATGAGACGTATGTTCCTTTTATCCAGACG
Source organism: Neptuniibacter pectenicola (assembly GCF_001597735.1). Classification (GTDB taxonomy): domain Bacteria; phylum Pseudomonadota; class Gammaproteobacteria; order Pseudomonadales; family Balneatricaceae; genus Neptuniibacter; species Neptuniibacter pectenicola. The sequence continues at coordinate 551,404 of NZ_LUTS01000001.1, read as the reverse complement.
GATGTGGCGATTAATCCAGGTAACTCCGGTGGGCCGCTATTTAATTTGGACGGTGAAGTTGTGGGTATCAACTCCCAGATATATACCCGTTCTGGCGGTTTTATGGGGTTGTCGTTCGCGATTCCTATTGATGTGGCCATGAATGTGGCGGATCAGTTGAAAGCTGATGGTTATGTTACACGGGGTTGGCTGGGTGTCATTATTCAAGAGGTAAACAGAGATTTAGCGGAGTCGTTTGGTTTAGATAAGCCGGCGGGCGCGCTTGTGGCGAAAGTTTTGCCGGGTAGTCCAGCAGAGGATGCGGGCTTACAAGCAGGTGACGTCATTCTACGTTTTGAGGGAGAAGAGGTGACACTGTCATCAGACCTGCCCCATTATGTCGGACGAGTGAAGCCGGGTGTAAAAGCTGATGTAGTGGTGATGCGTGACGGTAGAAAGAAAACTGTACGTGTGAAAGTGGGTGTATTACCTAATCAAAATCAACTCGCCAATGCAGGGCAGAGTAAACCTGATTTAGCGACAGGTAATCGACTTAATATTGATGTGGTTGAGCTAGATGAGCAGCGACGAGATAAGTGGCAGGTCAATGCAGGTGTTGTTGTGCGTCGTGTTATGCCAGGCGCAGGGGCGAGCTCAGGTTTAATGGTGGGTGATGTGATCACGATGTTGAATGGTGAGCAGGTTGGGTCTGTTGCTGACTTTAATCGCATTGCAAAATCGCTACCGACCGCGCGATCCTTGCCGATGCGGATTGTGCGTAGAGGTAGCCCTATGTTTATTCCTTTGCGTATAGAACCGTAGTTAATAAAGTGAAAGAAGGGGTGTTTACGCCCCTTTTTTTATTTTTTTTAGGCCCTCAATATACACAGTAAATATCCCCTAAGATGGCCTCTATTTTTCATGGCTCATATAGAGCAAATACTGTAAACTTGCGCCTTTCCAGCGAGTTAAGAGTAATGGTAGCCATCCAGTGAGCAGCCTAGAACATATCCGAAATTTTTCCATTATTGCCCATATAGATCATGGTAAGTCGACCTTGGCTGACCGTTTCATCCAAATGTGCGGGGGTCTCAGTGAACGTGAGATGGAGGCCCAGGTACTTGATTCCATGGATATCGAGCGTGAACGTGGGATCACGATTAAAGCCCAGAGTGTTACTTTGGATTACACGGCTAAGGATGGAAAAACCTATCAGCTTAACTTCATCGATACCCCAGGGCATGTTGATTTCTCTTATGAGGTATCGCGTTCGCTTGCTGCGTGTGAAGGTGCGTTATTAGTTGTCGATGCGGCGCAAGGTGTTGAAGCCCAGTCGGTTGCCAACTGCTATACAGCGATTGAGCAGGGGTTAGAAGTTGTTCCTGTCTTAAATAAAATCGATCTACCGCAAGCTGAGCCTGAACGGGTTCGCATGGAGATCGAAGAAGTGATCGGTATTGATGCGACAGAAGCGGTGACCTGTTCCGCTAAAAGTGGATTAGGGGTGATCGATGTCCTTGAACACCTTGTCCGTGATGTTCCTCATCCGCAAGGTGATGTGGATGCACCGCTGCAGGCCCTGATTATTGACTCTTGGTTCGATAACTATTTGGGTGTTGTTTCCTTAGTGCGTGTTAAGCAGGGAACATTAAGCAAGAAAGACAAGATTTTAGTTAAATCAACGGGGCAGAGCTATCAGGCTGAGTCCGTTGGTATCTTTACGCCAAAACGTAAAGAAACGGGTGTCCTTAGAGCCGGTGAGGTGGGCTTTGTGGTTGCCGGTGTTAAAGATATTCACGGCGCGCCTGTCGGTGACACATTAACGCATCAGAAAACACCTGAAGTTGATATGTTACCAGGCTTTCAAAAGGTGCAGCCTCAGGTTTATTCGGGCTTATTTCCAACCAGTTCAGATGACTATCAGGATTTCCGTGAAGCGCTAGATAAGCTGACGTTGAATGATGCCTCTTTGTTCTTTGAGCCTGAAACATCCGATGCCCTTGGGTTTGGTTTCCGTTGCGGCTTTCTTGGTATGCTCCATATGGAGATCGTACAAGAGCGTTTGGAGCGAGAGTATAACCTCGACCTGATTACCACTGCGCCTACGGTAATCTATGAGCTTGAAATGAATAATGGTGAGGTTGTTAAGATAGACAGCCCATCTAAGCTTCCTGATCCCGGCTCTATCAATGAGATGCGCGAGCCTATCGTTGAAGCGAATATCCTTGTTCCGCAAGATTACTTAGGGCAAGTGATAGGCCTTTGTGTTGAAAAGCGGGGCGTTCAAAAAGAGATGAACTATGTAGGTAATCAGGTTCAAATATCCTATGAACTGCCGATGGCTGAAGTGGTTTTAGACTTTTTTGATCGCTTGAAATCGGTGAGCCGTGGTTATGCGTCACTAGAATATAACTTTGTGCGTTTTGAGCCTGCTCAACTTGTCCGTATGGATATTTTGATTAACGGTGACAAAGTTGATGCGTTAGCCATTATTTTGCATCGCGATAATGCTCAGTATAAAGGGCGTCAGCTTTGTGAAAAGATGAAGGAAGTGATTCCGCGTCAAATGTTTGATGTTGCTATTCAGGCGGCATTGGGCGGTAAAGTTATCGCGCGAACAACGGTAAAAGCATTACGTAAAAACGTGTTAGCTAAATGTTACGGTGGTGATGTGAGCCGTAAGAAAAAACTGTTGGCTAAACAGAAAGCCGGCAAGAAGCGTATGAAGCAGGTGGGTAATGTTGAAATCCCTCAAGACGCTTTCTTAGCCGTACTAAAAGTAGATAGTTAATTTTAAGGGCAGTATCGATGGATTTTGATTTCGCTTTAATACTGGTAGCGCTGACGTTTGTATCGGGGCTTGTGTGGTTTTACGATAGGATCTCACTTAAACCTAAACGTGAAGCAAAACTAAGTGCGGCGGCTAATCAAGTTGAGGGTGAGCTGCCTGAATCGGTTCGAGCAGAGATTGAGCGTGAATCAGGCTGGGTTGATACAGGACGCTCCATGTTTCCCGTGCTACTTATTGTCTTAGTGCTACGTTCGTTTTTAGTTGAGCCTTTTCAAATTCCATCGGGTTCAATGTTGCCAACCTTAAAGATTGGTGATTTTATCTTAGTGAATAAATTCCATTATGGGTTACGTCTACCTGTATTGAATACTAAGATTGTTGATATCAATGAACCAGAACGCGGTGATGTGATTGTATTTAAGTATCCGGAAAAACCGTCGATTAACTATATTAAAAGGGTGGTTGGTTTACCGGGTGACGTGATTCGTTATCAGAATAAAACGCTTTTTATTAATAATGAGCCTCAGCCTCAAATTTTATTAGCTCAGCTGCCACCGAATCGTCCCGTTCAGCAGCTTCTGTTGGAAAACTTGGGAGGGGTAAAGCATGAGATCCATAAGGATCTGATGAGACCGTCTCAAAATATGGAATGGACAGTCCCTGCTAATCATTATTTTATGATGGGCGATAACCGAGATAATAGTAACGATAGCCGTTATTGGGGTTTTGTATCTGAAGACTTGCTGGTTGGTAAGGCATTCGCGGTATGGATGCATTGGCCGACTTTCTTGAGCTGGCCAAAATTTGGCGATGTTCGTGTGATTGAGTAATGGAATGGAGAATGGAATGAAACCTACTCGTAAGCAGCAAACCGGTGCATCATTTTTTTCAATATTGATCGTCTTATTGGTCGCAGGCTTTTTCTTTTCGGTTGCCTTTAAGTTGTACCCTGCTTATCTTGACTATAATACAGTCGATTCTGTATTAACTCAGGTGAGCACTGATAGAGATGAATTACAAAAAAGTATTGGTAGTTTGAAACTTGATATTGGTAAAAAGTTTCGTATCAACCAAGTGAAGTTACCCCATAAAGACTCCTTAGTGATTACTAAGAAAGAGGGCGTTATCCGTTTTGTCCTCGATTATGAAATACGCGTCCCTATGTTTTATAACGTTGACGCGATGGTTAAATTTGAAAAGCAATATGAAGCAATAGCACCTTGATAAAACCAGCATCTGAATTATCCCGTCGTATAGGCCATAGTTTTACTGATACGTCACTGTTCGAGTTAGCACTGACCCATCGTAGCTGCGGCAAGAAGAACAATGAACGTCTAGAGTTTTTAGGCGATTCTATTCTTAACTTTGTTATCGCTGATGATCTTTATCAGCGTTTCCCTAAGGCTAAAGAGGGTGAGCTTAGTCGCCTGCGCGCGCGTATGGTGAAAGGCGTTACTTTATCTGAAGTCGCTCGTGAATTGGATTTAGGGGATTATCTGCGCTTAGGCAGTGGTGAGCTAAAAAGTGGTGGCTATCGCCGCGACTCAATTTTAGCCGATGCCGTAGAAGCCATTATCGGTGCAATTTATCTTGATACCGACATGGACACTGCGCGTGGATTTATTTTGTCGTGGTTTAAAGAGCGACTGGATAAACTCGACCTTAATGAATCAATGAAAGATTCAAAAACACGGTTGCAGGAGTTTTTGCAATCGCGTCGTTTATCATTACCTGAATACGAATTAATTAACGTTGAAGGTGAGGCCCATGCACAAACATTTTATATTCAATGTAGTGTTGATGGCCTAAAGCAAGCTGCTAAAGGTGTAGGTAGTAGTCGTCGTCAGGCGGAACAAGAAGCAGCTAAAAATGCACTCATTCTCTTGCAGGTGGAAAAAAAAAATGGCTGAAGATCTAATGCACCTGTTGGATGAACCACAAAATCCGAATCAACGCTGCGGCTTTGTAGCGATTGTAGGGCGTCCAAATGTGGGTAAATCAACGTTGATGAACCATATATTGGGCCAAAAGCTGAGTATTACCTCACGTAAGCCCCAAACAACACGTCATCAAATTATGGGCATTAAAACAGAAGGCGATCTACAGATTGTCTATGTTGATACGCCGGGTTTACATAAAGATGAAGGTAAAAAGGCCCTTAACCGCTATATGAATAAAGCGGCGTCGGATGCGTTACGTGATGTGGACCTTGTCGTGTTTATTGTTGACCGTACTGCTTGGACTGAAGAAGATCAGTTGGTGTTAGATAAAGTTAAGCATGTGCGTTGCCCCGTTATTCTTGCGGTTAATAAAATTGATCAACTAAAAGATAAAACCTCTTTGCTTCCTCAAATGCAGTCCCATGCAGGGCGCATGGAATTTGCAGAGATGGTCCCTCTATCGGCGAAAGATGGTCATAATGTTGAGCAGTTAGAAGCACTGATCGCTAAACATATGCCAACCGGAATGCACCACTTCCCTGAAGACCAAGTGACAGATAAAAGCTCTCGCTTTATGGTGTCGGAGATGGTGCGTGAAAAGTTGATGCGTAATCTAGGCGACGAGATTCCTTATGGTACGACCGTTGAGATAGAAGAGTTTAAGTACGCTCAAAACGGTGTGCTGCATGTAAGTGCGTTAATTCTTGTAGAGCGTGATGGTCAAAAACGTATTGTGATTGGTGATAAAGGTTCGCGGATTAAAACGGTTGGTCGTGATGCGCGTTTAGATATGGAACGCATGTTTGACTGTAAGGTGATGCTAAACCTTTGGGTTAAAGTTCGTCGCGGTTGGGCTGATGATGAGCGAGCGTTACGTAGCTTAGGTTACGATAACAGCTAATTTGCGTTCAATATGAGTCACACGGATCAGCAGGCGGCTTATGTTCTTCATGGTCGCCCCTATCGCGATACTAGCCTCATCGTTGACTTTTTCACGTTAGAATATGGAAAAGTGTCTGCCGTTGTTCAGGGCGCCCGTCGTCCAAAATCTAAGCTTCGTGCATCTGTTCAGTCTTTCATTCCCGTACAAATTGCATGGCGTGGGCGGAATGAGTTAAAAACCATTACTCAAGCTGAACCGGTTGCAGCCATGATGTTTCTTAATGGCGATGCCTTATTATGTGGTTTGTATGTTAACGAACTGCTCTCGCGTACACTTCAGCCTTTTGATCCCCACCCCCAGCTTTATGTCTATTATCAGTATGTACTCAACGAGTTGGTTTCGGGAGAGGATATTGAGGGGGCTTTGCGTACCTTTGAACATCGCTTATTAGATGAGTTAGGCTACCTTCCTGAGTTGGGTAATCAGCTTGATGACCAGATCTATCTCTTAAATGTAGAACAGGGATTTGCTGCGTTAAGTGGTAGCGGCGTGAGTGACAAACAGAAGCCTTTCTGTTTTTATGGCTGGCAGTTAAATGCAATCTCAGATGATAATTATGAAAACCTCCAAGTGCGGCGTGCATCTAAGCGATTGATGCGTCTTTTGATAGACCGGGTTCTTGGACATCAACCTTTACGCAGTCGTGAGCTGTTTCAAAAAATGTAAGGAGCAAAACGTGATAGAGCCTTCCCGTCTTCTTTTGGGTGTAAATATTGATCATGTTGCGACGATTCGCCAGGCAAGAGGTACGCGTTACCCTGATACCGTTCAAGCGGCTGCATTAGCAGAGGAAGCGGGGGCTGATGGGATCACGATTCATCTACGTGAAGATCGTCGTCATATTCAAGACCGTGATGTGTTTTTGTTAAAAGAAACGCTGCAGACGCGGATGAATTTTGAGATGGCGGTTACCGATGAAATGGTCGCGATTGCTGAAAAAGTACAGCCCGCCCATTGCTGTTTAGTGCCTGAAAAGCGTGAAGAGTTGACGACTGAAGGCGGATTGGATGTCGTCGGTCAAGAGCAGAAAGTTAAAGCGGCCTGTGAGCGTTTAAGCGTAGCGGGGGTTGAGGTGTCTTTATTTATCGATCCTGATCCTGCACAGATTGATGCAACGATCCGTTGTGGTGCGCCGGTTATTGAGCTGCACACCGGGGCGTATGCTGATGCAGAGACATCGGTAGAGCAGGGGGCTGAACTGAAACGTATTCAAGTTGCAGCGGCTTACGCATATCAGAAAGGCTTAATCGTTAATGCAGGGCATGGTTTAAATTATCATAACGTTGAGCAGATCGCTGAAATTCCCGAAATGAATGAATTGAATATAGGCCATGGCATTATTGCCCGCGCTTTATTTGTCGGGATTAAAGAGGCGGTATCTGAAATGAAACAACAGATGCTACAAACCCAAGCGCGGATTCAGCCCTTAAGAGATGCGCTGCGCAAATGATCGCGGGTATAGGTACTGATATTCTCCAGATCAGCCGCTTACGAAAAGCGTGGGAGAATACCCCTAAGCTTGCGGAGAGAATTCTGACCCCAAAAGAGCTTGAGTGCTGTACTGCTGCGAATGATCCTGGGTTGTTTTTGGCTAAACATTTTGCGGCTAAAGAAGCGGTCTCAAAAGCATTAGGGACGGGGATCGGGCGTGGCGTCAGTTGGCAGCATATTGAGATTGCTAAAGATGAGTGGGGACGGCCGTTGGTTGCTTTAAGCGCCGGTGCGGCTGAGCGGGCGATGACGTTAAACGTTGAAAATATCCAGCTTAGCTACAGTGATGAGAAAGAGTATATTGTTGCCTTTGCGGTGGCTGAAGGCCTGTAATTCGACGGTATAGAGGAATAGCTACATGAGTAGAGTCTGTGTGATTACCGGTGGTTCCTTTGGTATAGGCCGAGCGGTTGTCGAGAGGTTTTTAGAGCAAGGTTATCAGGTGTTTAATCTTGATTTGAAACCAACTGATGTGGTCGAAGATCTGTCTACATATATTCAATGTGATGTTTCAGCGAGTGATCAAGTGACCCGCGCGGTTGCGCAGATAAAAGCAAGGGTAGGCCGCATTGATGTGCTAGTCTCTAATGCTGGCGTACATTTTTCGGCAACTCTTGAGGGGACGTCAGATACCGAGTTTGAGCGTGTGATGGGTATTAATGTAAAAGGTGCCTTCTATCTACTCAAAGCCGTGCTGCCAATGATGAAAGCACAGCGCTCTGGTTCGATTGTGCTTGTCGGATCTGATCAGTCTCTCGTCGCTAAAAAGAACGCCTTTGTTTATAACATGAGTAAGGCTGCGTTAGCCTCGATGGCTAAAACCACCGCGTTAGATTATGCCGCTTATGGTGTTCGGGCGAACATTGTTTGTCCTGGCACGATTGAAACCCCGTTGTATCATCAAGCTATTGATCGTTACTGCCAGCGCACGGGGGCTGATGCGGCTACTGTCCATGCTGACGAAGCGGCTCTTCAGCCTATAGGTCGCATTGGTCAGCCTGAAGAGGTTGCTGCATTGATCGCTTTTATTGCGAGCGATGAGGCTAAGTTTATTACCGGTAGTTTGCAGGTCATCGATGGCGGATATACGACACAGTGAAGCCGATCATTAGTTTAGGAGGGGGTTATGCTTAGAGTGATAGATCCTCATATTCATTTGATCGATTTGCAGCAGGGGCGTTATGACTGGCTGAAGGAGGTGCATGCGCCCCATTGGCCCGATAAAGCAAAGATTAGACGTGATTTTTCTGAAGCGGATTTAGTGCTGGAGACTTCCGCCGCGTTAGCCGGTTTTGTGCATATTGAGGCAGGCTTTGATAACGAGTCACCTTGGCGCGAGCTGGCATGGTTAGAGCGCCATTGTCAGCTACCCTTTAAAAGCGTGGCTTTCGCTGATCTAACCTCGACCGATTTTCCTGCGCAACTTGCCCGTTTGACTGCGTTTAGCTCGTTGGTAGGTATACGTTATATTCTGGATGAAAATGCAGGTGCTATTTTAGCAAACGAGTTAGTGCGCCAGCATTTAAGGTTGCTGTCTGAGCAAGGATTAATGTTTGAAGCGCAGCTCCCTTTAGCGGTTCCCTCTGCGGCGGATGCTTTGAATCAGGTCTTGTTATCGTTACCTAGGCTTAAGGTTGTTGTTAATCACTGTGGCTCCGCGGCTCAACTGTCAGAGCATTGGATGAACGGGATTATGCGATTAGCTCAGCACCCTGAATGTGCTATCAAATGCTCAGGTTGGGAGATGTTTGATGCGGCGTGGAGCCTTGATGAAATTAAGCCTATGGTGAGCTTTTTGATTGGCCAGTTTGGGCTACCCCGTGTCATGTTAGCGAGTAACTTTCCCGTTTCCGAGATGGCATGCAGTTACGCGGAGGTATGGTCCCGCTATCTCAATGAGATGGATTGGAGCCCGCGCGAGAAAGAGATGCTGGTTTATAAAAATGCGAAGCGTATCTATCAGTTTTCCTAAACAGAATAGGTAATAAAAAAGGCTCGGAGCACATGGCGCCGAGCCTTTTTTATTACACGTAAATGGCTTACTTAATTTCCATTCTCGGCGAACGCATCACTATCTCATCGTTAAGCTCAATACCTATCCCCGGTGCTTCTGATACCTGGAAGAAACCGTCTACAGGTTGAGGATCCTGAATACATAGTTCACGGTTCCATTTCTTAATGGCATAGGTGTGGTGTTCATGGATTAAGAAGTTTGGAATGGCTGTTTCCAGGTGCAGTGAAGCCGCTGTCGCTACGGGGCCGCCGCATACATGTGCTTGAATGCGCACGTCATAGACATCAGCATAATCACATACTTTTTTCGTTTCAGTAAAACCGCCACATAAACCGATATCCGGCTGTAATACATCGACACTTTGGTCTTCTAAGTAAGGGCGGACACCCCAGCGATTATATAAACGTTCGCCGCCTGCGATAGGGACATTTACCTTGTCGGCAACCCGTTTATGAAGTTCTGAGTTTAAGTAATTAACGGGTTCTTCAAAATACATGCAGCGGGCTTCTTCAACGATTTCACCTAATTGGATCGCCGTTGATGCGCCAGGTAGGCTGTGGCATTCAAAAATAATATCGCCATCATCTCCCATGACTTCGCGTATCGCCATCAGGCGGTCGCGGAACATTTTCATATCTTGATGACTGAATAGCTTAGTGCGGTCGAAATGGGTTTCCCCTTTTGCATCGTACATAATGGGGTCGACTTTAACCGCATCATAACCGTCAGCCAACGCTTTCTCAGCGGCTTTGGCATAATCTTCTGGATCGGTTAAACGTGCGAACTCCTCATCCCAGTCAAACTGTAACTGGCTGGCATACGTGCGTAGCTTATCATTTACTTTGCCGCCCAATAGTTGATAAACCGGAACGCCAAGGGCTTTCCCTTTAATATCCCAAAGAGCGGTATCTATTGCGCTCATGGCAGAATAGATAATCGGTCCGCCACCGAGTCCCCAAAAACTACCGCGTAGCATTAAGTTCCATAGATCTTCGGTTTGAAAGGGGTCGCGTCCGATCAACATCTCTTCGGCAAACTCTTTTATCATATGGGCGGCGGCGCTGTGACCGAGGTCATATGCTAAACCCGCTTCACCTACGCCACTAATGCCTTCATCGGTATGAATACGAATAAAAACAGGGTTCCATACAGGGCGGTCAGGACAGTGGATATCAAAAATTTCTACGCGATTAATTTTCATTAGGTAACCTTTTTAACCAATCCAAGGAGGATCGTTGTCTGTATTTATTATGCTAACTTACGATGCGAATGCGGGATCCAGTCGATAGGCCTTGCGCAACATTGCGGGCCACGATTTCTGTCCGCCGGTTGAACCTGAATGAACAACATTGGCTTGTTTTGATATACCTTCAACGATGTTAGCCGCAATAGGAATGGCTTTTGCACCGGTGGCTTGGATCATTAACTGTATTTCACATGCCCGTTGTAGGTCATACATGCGCATAAAAGCATCGCCGACGGTTGGTCCGACAGTGAGCGCACCATGGTTAGGTAGTAATAAGTGGTTGTGGCTCCCTATATCGTCCTGTAGGCGCTTTTTCTCTTCAGGGTTTACCGCTAAGCCTTCATAGCTATGGTGCCCTAGTGATGAAAGAGAGAAGCAGGAATACTGGGATAGCGGCAATAGACCTTCTTCGAGTGTCGAAACGGCAATGGTTTCGTTTGTATGGAGGTGAATGACACAATGGGCATCGTGACGCACTTCATGTACTGCACTGTGGATTGTAAAGCCCGCCGGATTAATATCAAAAGGGGTGTCATCTAGTATATTGCCGGCTAGGTCTACCTTAACGAGATTGGAGGCGGTGACCTCATCAAAGCTCAGGCCAAATGCATTCACTAGATAGTGATCCGTATTAGGGACTTTTGCGGAGATATGGGTGTAAATCAGATCGTCCCAGCCGAATGCTTCTACTAAGCGGTAGCATGCAGCCAAGTCTACTCGAGCTTCCCACTCTTCTGACGATACTGCGTTTTTAAGATCTAATGTAGGTGCTTTAAACATTATGCCCCCTAGAGTTGTTTATGCCGGGCTATTCAGCTTTTTAAAATGGAGAGAGCAGGAATTATACAGAGAATTTCAAAAAGCGTTGATAGGAAATCAGTTATTTATTTCTTAATAAGAATTATTTACATTTGGCTCAATATTGTTGATAATGGTTCTCATTAATATTTATGTTTTTAAGGAGGTTACTGTGAATGCGCGTACTGTAAAAGCCAGTGTTGAGTTTCCATTAATCGCACTAGCGGGTGCTGGGTTATTGGGATTGATGTTTTTATTTGTCTTGAGCTAGGTGGACATCGCTTTACGTTGTCACTGTGTATATGCTTTTTGTTATTTGCGCTAAGAGGATTCCCGTGTTCTGCTCAGTCAAAGGGCGTATTTCACCTACCTACCGATTAAATTGATCCCTAGTAAGTTTCTTATGATGAGCGGCTCGGTTGCTATTGTTAGGCAATCGGTTTAGACGGCCTTGGCCATCTAAACATTGCCCTTAAGGAATAGGCGATTTTGCCTACGTCTTGCTATTAGATGCCACAACCTCCCATACCCCGTTTCTCTAAGTATTTTTGATGGTACTCCTCAGCGGACCAAAAAGTCTCAGCGGGCACTATCTTTGTCACAATTTTGTCAGGTAGCACGCCGCTATTGTCGAGCTGGGTTTTACTGAGTTCAGCCAAGGTTTTTTGTTCATCATCATGGTAAAAGATGGCGGAGCGGTATTGGGTTCCCACATCGGGCCCTTGACGGTTTAATGTTGTCGGGTTGTGGACTGCCCAGAACGCTTTTAATAACGCCTCATAACTTATCACCTCTGGGTTGAACGCTAGTTGCACGACCTCGGCATGATTTGTATCGCCGCGACAGACGTCTTGATACGTTGGGTGAGTGTTATCGCCACCCATATAGCCAACGGCCGTCGTTACCACCCCTGGTAGTTTGGAAAACTGTAGCTCTACTCCCCAAAAACAGCCCGCTGCGAATGTTGCAATCTTCATATCCTATTCCTCCTATTGGTGGCGAAGCCTTAACAATACTCTAATTTGTTTTAATTATTTCAGTAATAAAAAGTTCATATTTGGTGCAGTGCAATAATCGTTGTGCGCTATATTGGTGCCTCCGTGATTGAGTGATCTCTTATTTATCTGGTTATATTGTGGCTTTTGTTGGTTAATATATTGTTTTTAAAGCATTTTTTTTTATTGGCACACGCTGTGCTTTATTGAGTGCAGATTAAAGAATTTCATTTTGTCCTAGGGGGAATTATTAATGATGAAATCTACTATGAAAACCTTGATTGCTGCAGGTCTTTTATCTGCTTCTGTTATGGCTGAAGCTGGTCTGTCTGCTAACATCGGCGCAATGAGCGATTACTACTTCCGTGGTACTGATCAGGGCGTTAACGGCGCAAGCATGATGGGTGGCCTGGATTATGACGCAGAAAACGGTATCTCTGTAGGTACGTGGGCTGCTTCATTGAACAATGGTGAGCTAGAGGTTGATGTTTACGGTGGTTATGCTGGTGAAGTTGAAGACTTCTCTTACTATGTTGGTTATACCGGTTTCCTATATACCGAAGATGGCGCGACTGATTTTCATGAGATCAACTTTAACCTTGGTTACGGTCCTGTAAGCCTAGAGTATACAGTTGGTACTGAAGATACGTCTGGTGGCACACCTGAGCAAGACTATACGTTTTTAGCGCTTACTGGTGAATACGAAGGTGCTTACCTTACATACGGTTCATTTGGTAACGATTACGATGGCGACTACTGGGAAATCGGTTATGGCGCTACTTATGAAGGTCTAGATATGGGCGTTGCTTATATCGATCCTGATAGCCAGATCGGTAGTGAAGAAACAATCAGCTTCTACATTAGTAAGTCTTTCGACTTCTAAGTTTTGATCCTTGTTTGATGTTACATACTAGTATTAAGCCCGTCATTTGACGGGCTTTTTTTATGTAATTTTTAACGATAAAAAAACCGCGATAGTCGCGGTTTTTTTTGTGGTTGCTGAAGCGTTAGTTTACCAGTGCATCGAGTTTTTGCTTAAGTACACCTTGTACTTGGCCTGGGTTCGCTTTACCTTGAGATGCTTTCATTACTTGCCCCATGAAGAAGCCGATCATCTTGCCGCGTTTATCAGGTTCAGCGTTAACATATTGCTCAACTTGTGGTGTATTGTTGGCGATGACCTCATCAACAATCTGCTCTATTGCGCCGCTGTCTGTAACTTGCTTAAGGCCTTTTGATTCGATGATCTCATCGGCGCTTCCACCTTCTGACCACATTACTTCAAATACTTGCTTGGCAATTTTGCCTGAAATAGTATCGTCTTTTATGCGCATCAATAAACCGCCTAGCTGTTCTGCGCTAACCGGGCTGTTGGTGATATCTATATCGTGCTGGTTTAGGAGCTTGGATAGCTCGCCCATGACCCAGTTTGCTGCAAGTTTTGCATCTTTGGCCGTTTTTGCAATAACCTCGAAGTAAGCTGCCATATTATGATCTGCAGACAGAACCATGGCGTCATATTCGCTGAGTTTATACTCCTCAATGAAGCGTGCTTTGCGCGCATCAGGTAACTCGGGCAAGGTTTGACGTATCGCATCGATATAATCATCATCAATGACGATAGGTAAGAGGTCTGGACAGGGGAAGTAGCGATAGTCGTTTGCTTCCTCCTTCGAGCGCATAGAGCGCGTCTCATTTTTGTCAGCATCATACAGGCGTGTTGCTTGTATTACGCGGCCGCCGTCTTCGATGAGATCAATTTGGCGCTCAATTTCACCAACAATGGCCTTCTCAATAAAGCGGAATGAGTTGATGTTTTTAGTTTCGGTGCGCGTGCCGTACTCTTCCTGTCCTTTAGGACGTACTGAAACGTTACAGTCACAACGGAATGAGCCTTCAGACATGTTGCCGTCACAGATGCCAAGGCTTGTAACAAGTGAGTGCACTTTGCGAACGTAGGCGACTGCTTCTTCCGCGCTGCGCATATCCGGTTCAGATACAATCTCTAATAGCGGTGTGCCTGCACGGTTAAGGTCGATCCCTGTCATGCCGGGGAACTCGTCGTGCAGTGATTTACCCGCATCTTCCTCTAAGTGGGCACGTGTTACGCCAATGCGCTTTGTTGTGCCATCTTCTAATGTGATATCAATGTGACCAATACCGACAATAGGGTGAAACAGTTGGCTGGTTTGATAGCCCTTAGGAAGGTCGGGATAAAAATAGTTTTTGCGATCAAAGACTGATTTTCGCCCAATCTCAGCATCAACGGCGAGGCCAAACTTTACGGCCATTCTTAATGCTTCTTCATTAAATGCAGGGAGAGTGCCGGGTAATGCAAGATCGACCGCGCACGCTTGTGTATTAGGTTCGGCGCCAAACGCTGTGCTGGCACCGGAAAAGATTTTGGATTTTGTGGCTAGTTGGGCGTGAATTTCTAGCCCGATTACCGCTTCCCATTCCATAATAATTAACCTCTCAGATGCCTTGTGGTGACTGTTTATGCCAATCAGTTGCTAGTTGGAACTGGTGAGCAACATTCAATAGTTTTTGTTCGGCAAAATAGTCGCCAATGATTTGTAACCCAGTGGGCAGACCATCAACGGTGCCGCATGGGATAGACATGCCCGGAAGGCCTGCTAGGTTGAGAGAGAGTGTAAAAATATCTTCCATGTACATTGCGACAGGGTCAGATGATTTTTCGCCTATCTTAAAGGCAGGGTGAGGTGTTGTCGGGCCCATAATAACGTCGACTTCACTCAGCACCTTGGTAAAGTCATCGCGAATAAGGCGACGAATCTGTTGAGCTTTATTGTAATAAGCATCATAAAAGCCTTCAGATAGGGCGTAAGCGCCCACCAATATTCTGCGTTTTACTTCAGGTCCAAAGCCTTCGCCCCGTGAACGCTTGTATAGATCTTCTAAGTCTACAGGGTCTTCGCAGCGATAGCCGTAACGCACACCATCAAAGCGAGATAGGTTTGAGGACGCTTCTGCTGGCGCAATAATGTAGTACGCTGGGATAGAGAGCGCGGTGTTCGGTAAGCTAACTTCTTTAACCGTTGCGCCGAGTTTTTCAAACTCTTTGATGGCTGCTTGGGTTTGTGCTGCGATATCTGCGTTGATATCACCGCTGAAGAACTCTTTAGGCAGGCCGATGCGTAAACCATCAAGGGGTTTGGTTAGGTCGGCTGTGTAATCGGGCACGTCGCGATCTGCTGACGTAGAGTCGCGTTTATCAAAGCCTGCCATGACATTTAACATCAGGGCGGCATCTTCCGCTGTTTTGGTCATTGGGCCACCTTGGTCCAATGATGATGCAAAGGCGATCATGCCGTAACGTGAAACGCGGCCGTATGTGGGCTTTAAGCCGGTAATGCCGCAAAGGGCTGCCGGCTGACGAATTGAACCGCCGGTATCAGAGCCTGTCGCTGCGGGTGTTAATTGGGCTGAGACGGCTGCTGCCGATCCACCTGATGATCCACCTGGTACGCAATCGGTATTCCAAGGGTTTTTGCAGGGACCGTAAAAGCTGCTTTCATTGGAGGAGCCCATAGCGAACTCATCCATGTTGGTTTTGCCTAACGTTACGGCACCGGCTTGATTGAACTTATCGACCACTGTTGCGTTATAAGGGGAGATAAAGTTATCCAGCATTTTGGATGCGCAACTGGTGCGAACGCCTTGAGTACAAAAAATATCTTTGTGGGCGATGGGTAGGCCGGTAAAGGTGCCTGCGTCGCCTGCCGCGATGAGACTATCCGCTGCTGCGGCTTGCTCAAGCGCTAGGTCATCGGTGACTGAGATAAAGCTATTGTACTTTGTATCTTCGGCCTTTATACGTGCAAGGTAGGCTTGCGTTAGTTCAACGCTGCTGAATTGGCCTGTTTTTAGCCCTGCGGCTAATTCGGCGAGGGTTTTGTCAAACATGAAAATCGTATCCTTTAAATGTGTTCCAAATGAATGGGGGGAGGTTTAACTGCGACCCTATTCAATGACTTTTGGAACGAGGAACAGGCCGTTTTCAACGGCGGGAGCGACCGATTGTAGAAGTTCACGCTGGTTTTCTTCGGTGACAAGGTCACTGCGAAGACGTTGTACAGCGTCAAGGGGATGCGCCATAGGTAACACATTGGTTGTATCAATGGCTTGCATCTGGTCAACCAGGTCTAAAATGTTTGACAAATTTTGCGCGTATTCAGGAGCGTCTTGTTCTTCAATTTGAAGTCGCGCCAGATGGGCGATTTTGTCCACATCAGTGCGGTCCAGAGACATAATTTACTCTCACTTTTTGAGGTGTTGCCAATGAAAATGGCAAAGGAAAAAAATAAAGGCATACGTTATCATATTGGTGCTGTATCCTGAAGGATAAATAAGTAAGTTATTTAAGTAGTTTTACTTATTTACGCCTTGCTCAAAACGCGTGCCATTGTTAGAGTTACGTGTTTTCAGGATATAGCGGCTATACCTGCAGGATTTCTTAGGACTCCCTTTACATGTTAAAGAAAATTCGTGGTCTTTTTTCCAGTGATTTGTCTATAGACCTAGGCACAGCAAACACACTGATTTACGTTCGTGATAAGGATATCGTTCTTGATGAGCCTTCTGTTGTTGCGATACGGCAGACAGGTAATCAAAAGTCTGTCGCTGCGGTCGGTGCTGACGCGAAGCGAATGTTAGGCCGAACTCCTGGTTCAATTACAGCTATCCGTCCGATGAAGGATGGCGTTATTGCAGATTTCCATGTAACGGAAAAAATGCTGCAATATTTTATTAGTAAAGTTCATGACACTAATTTCCTTACGCCGAGCCCGCGTGTACTTGTCTGTGTTCCATGCAAATCGACACAGGTAGAACGTCGTGCGATTAAAGAATCGGCTATGGGCGCGGGTGCGCGAGAAGTCTATTTAATCGATGAACCTATGGCTGCGGCTATCGGAGCAGGTTTACCTGTGGACGAAGCGAGCGGTTCTATGGTGGTCGATATAGGTGGTGGTACCACTGAGATCGCAGTGATCTCCTTAAACGGGATTGTTTATGCAGATTCTGTTCGTTTAGGCGGCGACCGTTTTGACGAGTATATCGTTACTTATGTACGTCGTAATTACGGTAGCTTGATTGGTGATTCAACCGCTGAGCGCATTAAGCAAGAGATCGGTACAGCCTACCCTTCATCCGAGATGCATGAAATCGATGTCCGTGGTCGTAACCTCGCTGAAGGTATTCCTCGTAGCTTTACCTTAAACAGCAATGAGATTCTCGAAGCGTTACAAGAGCCGTTATCTGCAATAGTTCAGGCAGTTAAAAGCGCGCTAGAGCAGTGTCCCCCTGAGTTGGCCTCGGATATTGCGGAACGCGGTATTGTCTTAACCGGTGGTGGGGCGTTGTTACGAAATATTGACCGTCTGATTAGTGAAGAAACCGGTTTACCCGTTATTGTCGCAGAAGATCCTCTTACCTGCGTAGCGCGTGGTGGTGGTCGTGCATTAGAGATGCTCGATAAACATGGTTTTGAGCTGGTAAGTCATGACTAACTTATGCCAGATGTCACTACTGTTTTAATCTTTTTGTCCCGCCTCCTATGTGCGAGAACTCGCCAGGAGGTGGGGTATTAAATCTATTTTTCGCGGACGATCTTCCGGTCGTCGGTTTTTTATCCTCCTTGTTATTGCGTTTGCGCTTATGGTTGCGGATCTCTATTCCGCAAAAGTAAGGGAAAGTCGCGCCTATCTGTCTCTCTTATTAACGCCTCTACAATGGGTTGTCGATGTACCTAGCCGGTTTGCGGGTGAGGTCTCGGATATTGTGGTGGACCGGAGCCTGTTGGTAAAAGAGAACGCCAAGCTTAAGTCTGAAGCGTTACTACTTGAGCGCAAAGTTCAGCAGAATGATGCACTTTGGCTTGAAAATAATCGACTACGCCAGCTGCTAAAAGGCAGTCAGCGGGTTGATGAAGCGGTTGAATTGGTTGAGCTTATCGGGGTTAACCCTGATCCATTTCAGCATCAGGTTATTATCAATCGCGGCAGTGAAAATAATGTTGTGTTAGGTCAGCCGATTCTTGATGCAGGTGGAGTGATGGGGCAGGTCACCGAGATCTCCTATTATACCAGTCGTGTCATGTTGATTACGGATGCTCGACACGCATTACCTGTCGAAATTAACCGTAATGGGTTTCGAACAATTGCTATAGGTAAAGGTGAGCTGGATGAGCTCGAGTTAGATCATGTACCTGATACCGCAGATATTCAGGAAAATGATTTGGTCATTACGTCTGGCTTAGGTGGGCGTTTTCCGCGTGGTTACCCCGTTGCCGTGGTTTCTGAAGTGATACGAGATCCCGGCCAGCAGTTTGCGCGGGTGCGTATTAAGCCAACAGCGTTGCTGGATAAGTCGAGGCACCTGTTACTGGTAAATATGCCTGAGAGTAAAGTGATACCTTTTGAGGAGGTAAAGTGAACGCTGGCGCCCCAACGCCTTCAGGGGGTGGCGGGCTGATTATTTTAGCCACATTTCTTGTCGGTTTGATGTTGAGCCAGATACCGCTGCCTTATTTTGTCGAGTGGGCACGACCTGAATGGGTTGCCATGATCTTGATCTATTGGGTGATGGCGCTACCGCATCGTGTCGGTATGGGCGTTGCTTTTTTCCTAGGGCTGTTTCTTGATGTCATTAAGGGGAGTGTACTCGGTCTGAATGCGCTTTCGTTAACGATTATCGCCTTTCTAACATTATTACTCCATCAGCGGTTACGTATGTTTCCTGTTGTACAGCAGGCACTTATGGTTATGGTGCTTGTTGGGATTAATCAATTGTTATTTCACTGGATGCAAGCCTTTACTGGTTACACCGGTGATAATCTAATTTTCCTCCTACCTTGTCTTGTGAGTGCTGTATTATGGCCATGGTTGTTCGTGGTCTTACGCGGCATTCGTCGTTTATTCCGGATTAAATAATATTTGAGGCACTAAGGTGAAACTAGTACTTGCTTCTGCTTCTCCAAGACGAAAAGAGTTATTGGCGCAGATCGGAGTTCGGTTTGACGTGAACGCTGTTGATATTTGTGAAGATGTTTTACCGGGCGAATCTCCTGTTCCTTATGTTACGCGCGTTGCTTTAGCGAAGGCTGAAGCGGGTTATGCTTTAGCGAAGCCGCAACAAGTTGTCTTAGGGGCGGACACCACGGTTATTTTAGATGGTAATATTATTGGCAAGCCGCAAAATCAAGCGGATGCTGTTAATATGTTAATGAGTTTGTCAGGCCGTACCCATCAAGTGATTACAGCAGTTGCTTTAGTCGGTAGCGAACAAACCCATAGTTTTGTGGTCACAACTGATGTGACGTTTAGAACCCTTTCTCGAGAAGAGTGTGAATTGTATTGGGCGACGGGAGAACCGGCAGATAAAGCAGGTTCCTATGGGATTCAAGGTTTGGGTGCCATATTTGTTGACCATATCAACGGTAGTTATTCTTCTGTTGTAGGCTTACCTTTATCGGAAACGGCTGAATTATTAAAAGTGGCAGATATAGAGATCTGGCATACAGAAGAGATGTAAGGAACTGTCATGGGCGAAGAGATCTTAATCAACTTCACACCAATGGAAACCCGGGTGGCTGTTATTGAAAACGGTATGCCACAAGAGGTTTACATCGAGCGAGTGCATCGTCGCGGTATCGTTGGGAATATTTATCAAGGTAAGGTTGTTCGTGTGTTGCCTGGCATGCAGGCTGCTTTTGTCGATATAGGGCTTGAGCGTGCTGCTTTTATTCATGTCGAAGAAGTTCTTAGCCAAAATGCGACGCCAGAAGAGAAAAGTAATGCATCGATTGCATTAGTGTTGCGAGAAGGGCAATCGCTTCTAGTCCAGGTGACGAAAGATCCTATCGGTACTAAAGGGGCGCGTCTTACCACGCACTTGTCTTTACCGTCTCGGTATTTAGTGTGTATGCCTGGCAATGATCATATTGGCGTTTCCCAGCGAATCGAAGATGTTGAAGAGCGTGATCGACTGCGTGGAATAGTGCAAAGCTTGTCACAAACTGACGGTGAGGAGCCTACCGGCTTTATTTTACGTACCGTTGCAGAAGGTACGGCTGAAGCTGAGTTAGCGCAGGATATTCAGTTCTTACGGCGCTTGTGGGAATCTATCAAAGTCAAAATCAAATCAGCCAAAGCCCCCAGTGTTATCTATGAGGACCTGCCGCTTAATATGCGTGCCCTACGTGATATGGCGCATGCGGGTTTAGAAAAAATTCGTATCGATTCCCGAGAAACATTCCAGAAAGCACAAGATTTTGTTGATGCGTTGGTGCCTGAAGTGGCGGGTAAGTTGGAATACTATCCGGGCGAGCGGCCGATCTTTGATCTGTTTAATGTAGAAGAAGAGATACAAAAGGCGCTAGGGCGTAAAGTTGAGCTGAAATCCGGTGGTTATCTGATTTTTGATCAAACTGAGGCGATGACAACGGTTGATATCAATACCGGTGCCTTTGTTGGGCATAGGAACCTCGAAGAGACTATATTTAAAACGAATCTCGAGGCCGCTACGGCCATAGGTCGTCAACTACGCTTGCGTAACTTAGGGGGCATCATCATTATCGATTTTATTGATATGGAAGACCCCGATCATCAACGACAGGTTTTAAGAACCCTCGAGCGGGTGTTAGAAAAAGACCACGCTAAGTGCAAGCTGACGGGCGTGTCCGACTTAGGCCTTGTTGAGATGACGCGTAAACGTACACGTGAGAGCCTCGAACAGGTTTTATGTGATATTTGTGTTGAATGCCAAGGGCGAGGCTCGATTAAAACGCCCGAAACGGTTTGTTATGAGATTTTCCGTGAAATACTAAGACAGCACCGTGCTTACGATACTGATAGTTACCTTGTATTGGCGGCGCAGGCGGTTGTTGATTATCTGCTGGATGATGCATCGAATCATGTGGCGGAGCTCGAATCCTTTATCAATAAAACTATCCGCTTCCAGGTTGAGCCTATGTATAACGCGGAAAGTTTTGATGTTGTTTTACGTTAATAGGTACCCTTTGTGAAACGCCAAGCACATTCAGTACTGTGGTTTCTTTATTGGTTGCTTGCTTTTTTGTGCGCACTGTTGGCTTGTGCCAGTCTTGCCGTGAAAGTGCTGGTGGACGATATCAACCTGTATCGTCAGGATATTGAAACCTTTCTTTCGTCCCAGCTTAATGCAAAGGTACATATCGTAGATATTCAGGGGCGTTGGGAGGATTGGCAGCCGTCTATATCTATTGAAGGGCTTTCAATCGACGGCCTGAAAGGTCAGCCAGAGCTCTCGTTTGCGTTGATGCGGGGGGATGTTAAGTTTGATCCCGCTGAGTCAATACGCGCTTTCACTTTTATCTTTTCTCAACTCGACCTTGATGGCATGACCTTAAGGTACGACCTTTCTCAAACCGGTGTTGACGCTGAGCAAGCGATTAAAGCGGCCAATGATAATGTCGCTTCCCTCGAAACAGAGACATCCCAGGGTGGTTTTTTAACCTTCTTATTGCAGCAAAGCTCCATCAATATGAGTGGGACGCGGATTGTGTTGCAGCCAAGGTATGGGGATGCGGTGTCGGTCGCGCCAATCCAGTTGAGCCTTCAACATGATGGGGTCATGCATCAATTAAAAATAGAGGCGGATCTTGTGTCTACCTCTGCCCGCTCTTCCATTAAATTTTTAGCCGAAGTGGAAGGGAATCCCGCGAAAAAAGCGGTTGATTTCTATCTTAAGTTTGAGGGGATTGATGAGCAACTACTTAACCCGTGGCTTAAGCTGGCTGATCTCCAATTAGACAGTTTAAATGCGGCACAGGAGGTGTGGGGGCAATCTTACCGTGGTCGTTTAACCTACCTAACAGGTAGGACCTTAATTAAAAACTTCAAATACCAAGCGTATGAGTTAGAGCAGTTGACTGTCCAGACTGCATTACATCGTCGAGACCGAGGCTATCAGCTGCAAGTTACTGATTTTCAAATCGGTAGTGAGCAGAGCGGTATTGATATACCGAAGATTAGTTTAGATTTTGAGCGCGATGGGACGCGTATTCACCCGCGCCGTTTAATGGTTGATAAGATCGAGCTGGCATCAACATTCGAATGGCTGTTAAAGCAGCCGTTTATGACGGATGACGTAGCGTCGACGCTTAACACTGTCTCGCCGATTGGGACAGTGAAAAATATTTTGGTTTCTTGGCCTGAAACCACTGAGCTAGAGAGCTTTGAACTGGCCGCTGATTTGGCCGATGTCGGAATTAATGCGTGGACCGATGTCCCCGAAATCAAAGGGATTAATGGCTTACTTAGGCTCAACCAAGCCGGAGGCGAAATCCATTTAACGAGCCACGATTTTTTGATGCACTATCCCACATTGTTTGATCATGCGTGGTCCTATAATGATGCGAAAGGTGTGATTGGCTGGCGGTTTGAAGATCAAGGCGTTGTGGTTGCTTCGCAACTGTTAAATTTGGCGAATAGTGATCTATCGGCCGCGGGTCGTTTCAGTCTTTACCTACCATTTAACCCAGATGAGCAGCCTCTACTCAATTTGCAGATCGGTTTACAAGGTACGGATGGTTTACAAGCCAAATATTACATACCACCAAAAGAGGTGGGGCCTGAAACCTATCAATGGTTAGTGCAAGCGATCCAAAAGGGCGAGGTTAAACGTGCCGGTTTTGTTTTAAATGGTGTGACTCGAGCACGGCTGCCCGATTACCAGCTCCCTGTTGTTCAGTTGTTTTTCGATCTAGAGGATGCTTCGTTTGAATATCAGCCCGGTTGGCCTGCGATTAAAAAGGCAAACAGCTTTATTTATTTCCGTAATGGTGAGCTGATTGCGGAAGCGACGAACGGAAATATTTATGACTCAGCGTTAGATTTTGCTTGGGTTCACCTGCCTCAAACCACTGATAAGTTATTGATAGCGGGTTCCGTGAGCGGTGATGCGACTGACCTGCAGCGTCTATTAACTGAAAGTGAGTTAAAGAAAGAGGTTGGTGATGACTTTAATGATTGGGCGATGTCTGGCTCCGTGAGCACATTGGTCGATCTTAATTTACCTTTAAGCGGTAAGGCTGCGCCTAAGGTGTTGGTGACGTCGAACATTAAGCAGGGCCGCTTTCAATCGGTTAAAGATAAAATAGATTTCAGCCAGATCAAGGGTGACGTTAGTTATGATGCCAGTTTAGGGCTATCCTCAGGCCCGCTTAAGGCTAAGTTATTTGAACAGCCGATTAGTGCGCGCATCTCTACGCGCCTGATGTCAAATAAGGTTAAGAAAACTGAAGTTAATATGGATAGCAGCATTAGTGCTGACTACCTACGGACATGGTTAGATGCTGACGCCTTGTCGTTATTGAAAGGACAGGTTGATTACCATGCACGTTTAGATCTTTGCCCCGGTAAAGTTTGTAACCAGCTGGTGGTTACGAGTGATTTAATCGGCGTGGAGATCAACGCTTTTCCACCGTTGAGTAAAACAAAATCTCAGACAATGCCTTTAACGGTGGTCAGTGATTTAGGTCTGACTTATGCGGATGATCGCAGTGTTGTGCGTTTGAATTTAGCGGACCAGCTACGGGGCGCGCTAGTGAGTGATAGCAAAGGGCTTGAACGCGCTAGATTTAGCCTTGGTGGTGCTAAACCGGAGATTCCAGATGAGGCGGGTATATGGGTTGATGGGAAGCTTGACGCTGTCGACTATGCTGAAATCGAACGTTTTATCGCGGCTCTTGGGTCTAATAACCAAGCATCTGCGAAAAAAAGTAGTGGTTTAACGGATACTAAGCTCAAACAGGTTGATCTTTTATTGTCTCGTTTTAGTGCGGGGAGCTTTGATCTAAACGACGTATTGATATCATTGAAACCGGAGCCTTCCGGTTGGATGTTGAATGCTCAGAGTGCACTGCTCTTGGGGCAATTATGGCTGCCTGATGATGCGAATTTGCCTTATAAGGTTGAGTTGCAGCAGCTCACGCTTAATAACGATGATTCCGAAGCGAAGTCGGATAGTGACATCATACCGGACGTGATTGATATTGATCCTCAGTCGATCCCTTCCGTCGATTTCTCCATCGCTAAGTTGTTGATGGGTGACAAAAAATTAGGACAGTGGAGTTTTAAATTACGTCCATACGATAATGATGTGCGTATTGAAGATATTAAGGGCGTCATCAAGGGGGCTGAGGTACTAGGTCAGCTACGTTGGGTTACGGGCAGTACACCTTTCTCTGACCTGACGCTTAAACTGAATGGTAAAAACTTTAATGAAGTCCTGACGTCATTGGATGTGACTGGGATCGAAATGAAAAGCTTGGATTCCTACTTGCAGCTTACATGGAGTAACGCGCCTTGGGCATTTGAATTAGGGCATGCGGATGGTGAGTTGCAGTTTACCGCTAAGCAGGGGCGTATTCTAGATGTTGGTAAATCGGGAAATATTTTGCGGGTTTTTGGCATTTTAAATCTGCAATCTTTAGGTCGCCGTTTACGCTTAGATTTTACTGATTTGGTTGAAAGTGGGGTGGCGTTCGATGAGATGAAGGCCAGCTATACGATTAAAAAAGGTATCGCTTATACCTCCTCGCCTTTTGTTATGACAGGCCCTTCGGCGAATATGGTCATGAAGGGGAGCTTAGACTTAGTTAATGAAACGGTGGATAAAGATATTGAAGTTGCCTTGCCGGTCACCGGTAGTATTCCTCTGGTGAGTGTGCTCTTGGGTGCCCCTCAAGTGGCGGGCGCTGTGTTTTTGTTTGATAAGCTTATAGGTGACCCGCTGGCTAAGTTCACCACCGTTAAATACCACTTATCTGGCGATTGGGGCGACCCCTCTATTGTGATTGATGATGGTAAGGCCACTAAGCCAGCGAACAAAACGGTACCGTCGGTTATGGATAATGATCATGGTTAAGGTTGCAGTGGCTCAGATGGTTTCGGGTGAAGTGTTAGCTGATAATCTGGCGACTGTCGCGCTGTTGGCGCAAGAGGCTGCGGCCGCATCTGTCTCGTTGCTTCTTCTGCCTGAAAACTTTGCTCTGTTGGACTCCAAAGCGCTTATCTCCTTAGCTGAAGAGGAGGCACGTGCCGGTATTATCCAGAAGACGATTTCTGATCTGGCAAAACAATATGGCCTATGGATTATCGCAGGCAGTGTCCCGCTGTTATCACCGTCTGGCACAAAAGTTTACGCCAGTTGTTTAGTGTTTGATCAGGCGGGCGTTCAAGTGGGCCGGTACGATAAGGTGCATCTGTTTGATGTCGATGTGGATGATGCACATAGTAGTTATCGCGAATCTGATTTTATTGAAGCCGGCAAGCAACCTGTCGTTGTCGAAAGCCCTTTTGGTAGGATTGGGTTGTCTATCTGCTATGACGTGCGCTTTCCTGAACATTACCAAAAGCTTAGAGCGCTGGGTGCGGACATTATAGTGGTGCCGTCAGCCTTTACCTATGTGACTGGTGAGGCGCACTGGGAGGTGTTGTTACGTGCACGGGCCATTGAAACCCAGTGTTATGTATTAGCTGCCAATCAAGGGGGTAAACACTCAGAGACGCGTTCTAGCTGGGGTCACAGTATGGTTGTGGATCCGTGGGGGGATGTTTTGGCGTTAAAAACGTTGATGGGTAGTGGGTTAGTGTTGGCTGAGATTGATATGGCTACACTGCATAAACGACGTAAAGCGATGCCGGTTATGCAGCATAGAGCGCAGGCAGGGTTCTAAGCGCCCGCCACTTCGCGCAGGTATTTGAACAGTTTTCTAGCCGCTGCAGGTGGTTTTTCGAGCGATAACTCTTTTTTAGCATTTCTAATCAGCTGACGCAGGTGCTGTACATCTGCACTTGGGTTTTCATCGATATAGCTTTGAAGCGCCTGATTATCTTCACTAATAAGGCGATCCCTCCAACGTTCCAGTTTATGGAATGTTTGGGTATGTGCTTGTTGTCCCGCTTCATATAAGCCTAAATCATGTTCAATTTTATCCGTATCTTCGGTACGCATGATCTTGCCGATATATTGCAAATGCCTTTTTTGAGCTCCGTTGGATTTAATACGGTGGAACTCTTCAATGGCTAAATGCAGACGGTCATCCAGCTTCATTTTTGCAAGCTGCTCTTTATTCAGCTTAGTTAGGCGCGCCCCTAGTGTTTGTAGGGCATGCATTTGGCGCTTTGCTTCTGTTTTGCTTAACTCCTCATCATCATTGAGAGGCATGTTTGAAAATTTACTGTTATCGCTCATGAGTGTTCTCAGGCATAAAAGATGGTGGCTAACCCTAAAAAGGCAAAGAAGCCTACCACATCCGTGATGGTTGTTAATAGGACGCTTCCAGCTAAGGCGGGATCGATACCCATAGATTTTAACACTATAGGCAGTAAGGTGCCTGATATAGCACCTACAACTAAATTAATGATGATCGCAAGTGCGATAATAATGCCTAGGTTTATATCTTGAAACCAGACGGTCGCGACCACGGCAATGACTGCCGCCCAAAGGAGGCCATTTAATACACCAACGATAACCTCTCGGTTTAATAGCCAGCGGGCGTTCGAGCGTTCAACATGCCCGAGTGCTTGGCCACGAATTACCAGGGTTAAGGTTTGTGAGCCTGCGATGCCGCCCATGGAGGCAACGATCGGCATCAGTACGGCGAGGGCAACCACTTTATCAATGGTTGCTTCGAATAAGCCGATTACTGCCGAGGCAATAAATGCGGTGAGTAAGTTGATACCTAACCAGACTGCGCGGCGACGGGTGGTTTTCATTACTGGAGCGAAGGTATCTTCGTCTTCGTCCAAACCGGCCATGCTCATTAAGGAGTGATCGGCATCTTCCCTGATAACGTCAACCACGTCATCAATGGTGATACGACCAACAAGTTTGCCCTGATCATCAACCACGGGGGCTGAAACGAGGTCATGCTCTTCGAATAAGGCGGCTACTTGGTCATCAGGCATCTGTGCATTAATTGCTTTGATGCCGGTGTTCATGATCTCCCTGATCGTGATTGAGGGATCAGACACTAAGAGTTTGGTGAGTGGTAAAAGGCCGATATAGGAATCTTTACGGCTCACGACGATAAGACTGTCGGTCATCTCGGGTATTTCGTCGTGGCGTCGAATATAACGCAATGCAGTTTCAACGCTAATGTCTGGTCGGATAGTGGTGGTATCCGTATTCATCAAGCCGCCGGCTGTATCTTCTGGATACGACAATAGCTTTTCGACACGTCGAAGGTTCTGTTTGTCCATGATGCGCAGGGTTTCTTTCATAACCCTGTTTGGTAGCTGTTGAAGCACATCGACCATATCATCTGAATCAAGTGATTCAGTTAGCGCTAAAACCTCTTCCGTATTCATTCGACTTAAAATATCCGCTTGGATATCGTCATTTAAATGCTGAAGAACTTCGGCTTCTAGCTCATGGGCAACTAGATTCCACAGGATTTGGCGCTCTTTTGGTGGCGATTTTTCAATTAAACGAGCCACTTCTGTTGGTCGCAAGGTGCTATTAAGCGTAAAGCGAATTTGGCGAAACTCACCACTATCTAAAGCATCGTTTAGCTTATCAAAATGTGATTTTGTTTCTTCAACGGCCATGGTGTTATCGCTTATGGGCTTTGCTAGACCTTCTATTATAAGTAGAAGCGTAAATAGAGTGTAATACTTTGATTATAACGGACGTTGAAGGGATCGCCCTAAGAGTTTATGGGGTGAGCGTTATTCGTCCTCGTCAAAACGATTGTTAATAAGCTCTTCAATGGCGAACATAGCACTTTCTTCGTCACTACCTGTGATCTTAACAGTTAATGTTGTGCCTTTGCTAGCCGCGAGCATCATGACGGACATGATGCTTTTTCCGTCAACCGCGCGACCGTCTTTCTCAAGGGAGATGTCAGACGAAAAACGTGCCGTAACGTTAATAAGTTTTGCCGCTGCTCTAGCATGCAAGCCCAGCTTGTTGATGATCAGTAGTTCTTTCTCTTGCATGATAATTAGCTCAATTCTCGGTGACGAACATGGACATTATCCATATGTTGAGAGAAATGAGAAGCAAGACGTTCACTAATATAGACCGATCGGTGTTGGCCGCCCGTGCAGCCGATGCCGATTGTAATATAACTGCGGTTGTTTTCTGAGAATCGGGGCAACCATCGCTCAAGGAAATTTTTGATATCGTCTATCATTTCGCACACTTCCGGTGAGCTGCTTAAAAACGCTTGTACTGGTTTTTCTTGACCTGTGTATTTACGTAGATCAGGAACCCAGTGGGGGTTCGGGAGTGCGCGTACATCGTAGACGAAGTCTACATCCAGAGGGACGCCGTGTTTAAAACCAAAAGACTCAAATTGAACCGATAAGGTTTGTGCTTTACGGTTAGCAACCCTGAGCTTAACGGTATCTCTAAGTTCGTAAAGGGATAGGCGAGTGGTATCTATCCTGATATCGGCCAAGCTTGCGATAGGCTCAAGGAGTGTTAATTCTGACTCAATCGATTGCTGCAAGTTTTTGTGGGTGTCGGAAAGTGGGTGCTTACGTCGCGTTGAGCTGTAACGCTTGAGTAAGGTCGCCTCGGATGAGTCTAAGAAAATCACCTCATATTCGGCCCAATGGTCTTGGCGGAGCTGATTGAGAATATCAGGAAATTTGGACAAATTGCTGAGTAGGTTGCGTGCGTCAATACTGACGGCAATCTGATCAGGGTGGCTAGCATCGCTACTCATCTGCTGCACTAGGTCAGGCAGCAGGAGGGCAGGCAGGTTGTCTATACAGTAGAACCCTATATCTTCTAAAGCTTGTAGTGCTGTACTCTTCCCTGAACCTGAACGGCCGCTAATCACAACAAGCTTCATATTCTCTCCTAGGCAGCACTCAACTTACATAAGGTTTCGTATAATGATTGGCTGTCTTGGTTTGCCCTGAGTGCGTTCCTAGCCTCTTCTTGGCTGAAAAGCTCTGCAATAGCAGCCAGTGTCGCCAAATGCTCAGAGGTGGAGTCTTCTGGAACAATCAAGATAAACAGTAGGTCAACGGGTTTGCCGTCGATCGCATCAAAATCTATAGGTTCATCCAGTTTTACGAGATAGCCTTTAGCTTCTGTGCACTCTGCAAGCCGACAGTGGGGAATGGCGATACCATCGCCAATCCCTGTACTGCCAAGCTTTTCACGCGAATGAAGTCCATTAAATACCGATGATACGCTCATATCGGGATGTTGCTCCGATATTATTTCAGCAGCATTTTCTAGAATCCGCTTTTTACTTCCGCCCTCAAGGCCGTAAAGGGCGCTTGAGGGGGTTAATAGTTCATGAAGCAACATAATTTTATTGGATATAAACCGGTTATTTGTGAGTTTTAATTTTTTCTTTATGCTTAATGACCTGTCGATCTAGCTTGTCGGTAAGGCCATCAATTGCAGCATACATATCTTCGTGTTCATGTGTAGCAAAGAGCTGGGCACCCGCTAAGTGCATCTCTGCTTCCGCTTTTTGGCGTTGTTTGTCTACGCTGAGCGTCACTTGTACGTTGGTGATGTTGTCAAAATGACGCTCAATTTTCTGCATCTTCGAGAGCACGTAATCATTCATTGATTCAGTCAGTTCTACATGGTGTCCAGTAATGTTGATCTGCATAGGTCTCTCCTACTTTATTGCAGTGACATTCGCTTGCCACTCTTTTTTAAACTAGACGCTTTCTTTCATTCGATGGAGGAATGCCCATCGCTTCGCGATATTTTGCAATGGTACGTCTAGCCACTTTGAAGCCTTGTTCGTCTAAAAATTGTGCAATTTTGTTGTCACTCAATGGTTTCGCGCTGTTTTCAGCGGCAACCATCTTTTTAATCAGTGCTCTAATCGCCGTTGAGGACGCTGCGCCCCCCGTGGCTGTACTTACATGACTCGAGAAGAAGTATTTTAGTTCAAATATTCCACGGTGTGTGTGCATAAATTTTTGTGTTGTTACACGTGAAATTGTAGATTCATGCATTTCGACCGCTTCAGCAATGTCGTGAAGCACCATTGGCTTCATCCCTTCTTCACCATGTTCAAGAAAGCCGACCTGCCGTTTTACTATCTCATTCGACACTTTTAATAAGGTTTCGTTTCGACTTTGTAAACTTTTAATAAACCACCGAGCTTCTTGAAGGTGATTTTTTAGGTAGGTGTTATCAGAGCTGTTATCGGCTCGTTTCACTAAACCGGCGTAACCTGAGTTGATACGTAGTTTAGGGGACACTTCTGGATTAAGGTGAACGCGCCACTCGCCTTGTTGTTTAGTGACCAACACATCAGGAATGACATATTCAGCGGTACTGCTGCTGATGGAGGCGCCCGGTTTAGGGTTTAGGCCTTGAATGAGTTGGATTACCTGTTGCAGTTGGGGTTCTTTTAAGCGGGTTTTTCGCATCAACTGACGATAATCGTGCGCGCCGAGCAGCTTGATATATTGCTGTGCGACTTTAATGGCTTCGTTTTTCCAGAGTGTTTCGGGCGGCAGTTGCTGTAATTGTATGCTTAAACACTCGCTCAAATCACGACAGGCAACGCCTGCGGGATCGAATTGCTGTATGCGATGTAATACGGCTTCAATTTCGTCCAGCTCCACCTCTTCAAACTGTTCACCCGTTTGCGCGTGGAAGTGGTCAAGAATCTCTTCTAAGTTGATGGTTAGGTAGCCATCGGGATTAATGCCATCAATAATATTCGTGGCAATTAGGCGATCAATGTCGCTCATTGGGGTGAGATTTAATTGCCAATGAAGGTGGTCTTGTAGTGTTTCTTCTGCTGTATCGTTCGATTCAAACGAATCAAAGTCTTCTTTGCTTTGGCTTAAATTTGGGCCTGATGATTGGAAGGTGTCTTCCCAGTTACTATCTGTTGATAGCTCTTCTGGAATTTTCTCATTCCAGTTGTCTTCAGGCGTGATTGTATCGTCAAGCTCGGCTTCAGCAGCCGCGCTAGCGGTCGTTTCAGGCTGAGTCTCAGGCGCTTGTGAGTTGCTTTCTTGTGCCTCGGAAGCAGACGGGGAGTCGTCTTCAGAGACATCCAGCATCGGATTGCTCTCTAATGCTTCTTGAATCTCTTGTTGAAGATCAAGTGTAGACAGCTGTAGTAAGCGAATCGCTTGCTGCAGTTGCGGTGTCATTGTGAGCTGTTGCCCAATTTTTAAATGAAGCGCTTGTTTCATAATACTAAGGGACAAACTCCTGAAACTACATTATTCATTTATAGCTAAGTATATGCTTAAAGTTTGAACTGGTCGCCCAGATAAGCATTTCTTACTGCTTCGTTTGCCATAATATCGGCTGGTGTGCCATTAGCAAGTATGATGCCCTCGCTAACAATATAAGCTTTTTCGCAGATATCTAAGGTTTCTCTCACATTATGATCAGTTATTAATATACCAATGCCTCTCGATTGGAGGTGGCGAATGGTTTGTTTTATATCATTGACTGAGATGGGGTCGACACCGGCAAAGGGCTCATCCAATAAAATAAACTCGGGTTCTGTCGCTAATGCGCGTGCAATCTCTACACGTCTACGCTCACCACCGGATAAGCTCATACCCATACTGTCTTTTATGTGGGTGATGTGGAACTCTTTAAGCAGTTCTTCCATCTTAAGCTGAGCTGCCTGTTTGTCTAGGTCTTTTCTGGTTTCAAGTATCGCAAGCAAATTATCTTTAACGGAGAGCTTACGAAATATGGATGCTTCTTGGGGTAGGTAACCAATCCCTTGTCGTGCGCGACCATGCATAGGTAAGGCGCTAATATCTTGGCCTTTGATTTTTACCGCACCATTGTCGGCTTGAACAAGTCCAACAATCATATAAAAACAGGTGGTTTTACCTGCACCATTAGGACCGAGAAGGCCGACTATTTCACCGCTACGTATCTGAAGTGAAACATCTTTAACGACTTCTCTACCTTTGTAGCGCTTGGCAAGGTTTTGGGCCTCTAATAAGCTCATCGGTTTAGTTGGCCTTATCTTTCTTTTTAGGTTGGATAACCATGTTTACACGTCCAGGCGTACCGCTTGCGTCGGTATTTGTGCCGCCAAAGGCATTAACGATTGATTTATCAAGATCGTAGACAATTTTGTTACCTGTAAAGGTGTCTTGCGCTTGAATGACCTTGGCCTTATCGGTAATGGTTAGCTTCTGGTTATCAACATGGTAGAGCAGGTGTTTCCCCCACGCATCGCTGTAAGGGTCGCCTATATTGGGTTGTTGTCTAAAGTGGGCAAGGGAGCCTTTCGCAATCAGCTTTTCTACGCCATCGTCATTGCGATACATGTCGACATGTGCCGCTTCAATTAGCAAGGAACCCTGTTTGATTATCACATTGCCTTTGTAGGTTGTGATGCCGGTTGTGTCGTCGATCTTAGCGGTGTCAGCCGTAATATAGATCGGCTGATTTTGATCGTCAGGAAGGGCGTGAGCATTAGAAACTGCAAAAGCCAGTATAACTATAGCGAGACTATAAAGCTTATTTTGCATTGTCATGGGACCCTTCTACCCGAGAGTGTAAATTAAGAATACGTGTGTTGAAATCAATATCCATACCTACACCTTTAAGTATGCTTTGCGATGATACGATGTTAACGGGATCATCGGTTTCTGCATAATCTCTATTCGGATAAATAGTAAGTTGCTCAGTGCTCAGTATGGTTGCTGAAGTCGAATCAGGATTATCATTAACTATGACATTTCCTGCAAGGTTTGTTTGATTATTATCATCTAAAACCGTGCCAGTGTCTGATGTGATTTTGACTTTAGAGTAATCTTTTCTGATGCTGATGCTTTCCGGTTTGTCCAGCGTGCTTAATTTTAAATTGGGATAATGCTCGAGTTGATCGGTGTGCAGTGTCCGTAATAATTTGCCTTCGGCATCCCATTCTTGGATGACGGCGGTTTCAACAAAATAATCCATGCCGTGCAGTAAAGAAACGTTCTCTCTTTCGGTTTCATTGGGTGATGAGGCAAACCCCCAATAGAGCAGTACGGGTATTAAAATAACGGCTGCAAGGCCAACTCTTATTTTGTTGCTGAGATCTAGCATCTATAAATACATCTGTTTGAGTTGATCTAATTTTCCTTGCGCTTCAAGGATGTACTCGCAAAATTCACGCCCTGCACCTTCGCCGCCCTGGCGGGATGTGCACCAGTCTGCATGTTTTTTAACAAAAGGGTGGCCATTAGGTACCGTCGCACCAAACGCACATTGGATAATGGCTGAAAGGTCGGGGAAGTCATCGCCTATATAGGCGGTGGTGGATGCGTTGTGGGCTGTTTTATCCCAGATCTCGTTGAGAGCGACCAGTTTGTCTTCGCGGCCTTGTTTAAGGTAAGTGATCCCTAAGGCCTGGCTGCGTAATTCAACTTGGGGTGAACGCCGACCGGTAATGATGGCGGTCTCGATACCTGCTTGCATTAATAGCTTAATACCCAGCCCGTCTAGGGTGTTGAATTGTTTAACTTCTTGGCCGTCAGCTAAAAATAGCAGCTGACCGCTAGTGAGTATTCCATCGACATCAAATACCGCAAGGGTGATCTGTTTTAGTTGCTGCAATGAAGGCTCTGACACTAAATAACTCCCGCTTTTAATAGATCGTGCATATTAAGAGCGCCTATAGGCTGATTCGTTTCATTGGTAACAATGAGTGCGTTAATTTTTTTTGTTTCCATAATTTGCAAACATTCGGCAGCCAGCATATCGGCTGTCACGGTGGTGCCGTTGGGGGTCATGACATCATCAATGAGTGTGCTATGCAGATTGACATTGTTATCCAGTGAACGCCGTAAGTCGCCATCGGTGAATATACCAATCAGCTGACTCTGGCTGTTTACGACGGCAGTCATGCCTAGACGTTTATGGGTCACTTCTAGCAGTGCTTCTTTTAACAGGGTGCCGCTGGTGACGCAGGGTGTTGCATCGCCGGTATGCATAATATCACTGACTTTAAGTAGCAAGCGTCGGCCTAAAGTGCCACCTGGGTGAGAAAAGGCGAAATCTTCCGCACTAAAACCTTTGGCTTCCAGCAGCGCAATAGCGAGGGCGTCGCCTAAGACTAACTGAGCGGTTGTGCTTGATGTGGGTGCGAGCCCCAGCGGGCAAGCTTCCTCCTCAACGCCAATATGCAAATTTGCGGCGGAGGTTTTAGATAATGTGGACGTTTTATTCGCGGTAATACTGATAAAAGGCGCGTTCATTCGCTTTAATAAAGGAATGATGGTAACAACTTCGGCCGTTTCGCCAGAATTTGATAGGGCGATGACCACATCCTCGGGGGTGATCATGCCTAAGTCGCCATGACTTGCTTCCCCAGGGTGTACAAAAAATGCAGGCGTGCCTGTACTGGCTAAGGTCGCAGCAATTTTTTTACCAATATGCCCTGACTTTCCCATACCCGTTACGATGACTCGGCCACGACAGTTCAACATCAGTTGGCAGGCATCTATAAAATTTTGATCGAGATGGTTGAGTAAGTTGGTAACAGCGCTCGCTTCCAATGTGATGGTGCGTTTAGCTGAAGTTAGAAAATCCGGTGTGCTCATCTTGGTGGTCAACTTTATGTTAAGAAACAGTCATAGTGTATAGCAGTACAAGATAGCCTGCATAGGCTGAGGCAAGAATCCCGCCCTCAAAACGACTGATTGATGGTGGTTTCTGCCATAGGGCAAATGCGAGTAGCAAGAAGGTTAAGCCAAGCATGACCACGTAATCACGTTGGAAAACGATCTCGTCCATACCGATCGGTGCGATGAGTCCAGGGATTGCCATGACTGCGACTAAGTTAAATATGTTAGAGCCAACCACGTTGCCTATTGCGATGTCATGATGGTTTTTTAATGCACTGGCTACGGACGCCGCGAGTTCTGGCAGGCTGGTGCCTATTGCGACAATCGTTAAGCCGACGACCAGTTTGCTTACGCCGAGGGAGTAGGCAATTTCACTTGCGCCCCAAACGAGAAGTTTAGAGCTGCATGCGAGAATGACTAAGCCGATTATGAGCCAGAAAATGGCTTTTCGGTTTTCGAGTGAAGGTAGTTCCTCTTCATCATCGGCCAGTGCGTCTTGGGGCGCGTTTTTCTGGAAACGGCTAAAAAGATAGAGGCATACCCCTAAGGTAATTAATAGGATAATGCCATCGAGCTGGCCTAAATGAAGGTCGAAGATTAATACGCCCGCTAAAATGGTGACCCCTAGCAGTAAAGGGAGTTCTTTTTTTAGTACGCCGGATTTTACGGGGAGTGGGGCGATAAGCGCGGTGATACCGAGGACCAGTGCGATGTTTGCAATATTGGAACCAAGAGCATTACCGATAGCCAAGTCACCTGCGCCAGAGGTTGATGCCATAAAAGAGACTAAGATTTCGGGCGCGGATGTGCCAAAAGATACAATGGTTAAACCAATCAGCATGGGCGACATACCGAAATTTTTTGCGGTAGCGGCGGCGCCTAAAACGAACTTATCTGCACTCCACACTAATAGAATAAGCCCAGAGATTAGCGCCAAAATTGGATATAACATAGATAGAGTCTGTTCCAGTAAAATTGAAGAGGGGGTATTAAAACAGAATGCTATCTTTGTTTAAATCAATACGGTGTGTCATGTTTGAAAATATTCCTGTTTTTGGAACGAAATGGTATAGTTGCCGGCCCTTTATAGTGAGTACTACAGAAAGGGGCGTTAACAAAGACTGAATAGGGCTTAATAATTGTTCTGTTTCAAGGTTATAACGGAAGCTTATGAACGAGTTTGATGATGTCGTCATTGATATCCAAAAGTTGAGTTTTTCTCGTGGTGAACGATCCATTTATAATGAGGTCGATATTAAAATTCCACGAGGAAAGATCACAGGCATAATGGGACCATCTGGTACAGGTAAAACGACGCTGCTTAGATTGATAGGCGGTCAGTTGAAACCTGATAGAGGGGCTATTTTAGTTGATGGTGAAAATATTCCAGAGCTAGGTCGTAGTGATCTTTTCTCTGTACGTGAGCGTATGGGCATGCTTTTTCAAAGCGGCGCATTGTTTACGGATATCAGCGTGTTTGAAAATGTTGCATTCCCTATTCGAGTACACACCGATTTAGCTGATGATATGATCCGCGACGTTGTGTTGATGAAGCTGCAGGCAGTTGGCTTGCGGGGCGCGCATAACTTAATGCCGAGTGAATTGTCTGGGGGCATGGCACGTCGTGTAGCATTGGCGAGGGCGATTGCACTTGACCCTGATATCGTGATGTATGATGAGCCGTTTACTGGTCAGGACCCTATTGCAATGGGGGTGTTAGTTAACCTTATTCGCCGGTTAAATAATTCATTAGGGCACACGAGTATCATTGTTTCCCATGATATTCAGGAAACCTTAGGTATTGCTGATTATATTCATATTATTGCCGACTCTAAGGTTATTGCCTCAGGTACACCGGAAGAGCTGCGTCAAGTGGACTCACCGCAGGTTAAACAGTTTATGCATGGGCTGCCCGATGGGCCTGTTCCATTCCATTATCCTGCCGGTGATTATGAAACCGATCTGTTAAGAGGTCAGGGATAATGAATCAATTAGCGCTATTAGGTCATGTTGCCTTGAGTAAGCTAGCCGCCTTTGGGCGAGCGGGAATGATTCTTTTTCAGTCATTGGTTGCTAAGCCTCAGCCACTGATTATGTTCCCTTTGTTTATAAAGCAGGTCTATTTTGTTGGCGTATTGTCGCTGATTATTATTGTTGTTTCAGGGTTGTTTATCGGCATGGTGCTTGGCCTTCAGGGTTACACTATTTTGGTGGATTATGGCTCTGAGCAAGCGGTTGGACAGATGGTGGCGCTCAGTTTGGTACGAGAGCTAGCACCGGTTGTGACTGCGTTGCTGTTCGCTGGACGGGCGGGCTCTGCACTGACGGCAGAGATTGGTCTAATGAAGGCCACTGAACAGTTGTCGAGTTTAGAAATGATCGGTGTCGATCCGCTAAGAAGGATCGTTGCGCCGCGCTTTTGGGCAGGCTTTGTCTGCTTGCCGATTCTCTCTGCTATATTCGCTCTAGTGGGTGTTTATGGTGGCGCGATCGTCGGCGTTGAATGGCTGGGTATATATGATGGCTCATTTTGGGCTAACATGCAGAACTCAGTAGATTTTTATGACGATGTCTTAAACGGTCTGATTAAGGCGGTTGTGTTTGGCTTCGTTGTGACTTGGATTGCTGTATTCCAAGGCTATGATTGTATGCCGACGTCGGAAGGGATTAGTCAGGCAACAACAAAAACTGTGGTCTACGCATCGTTAGCGGTGTTAGGGCTGGATTTTATTCTTACTGCTGTAATGTTTGGAGAGCTTTAATATGCGTATGCGGATCTTGGAGATCAGCGTAGGTGCCTTTATTTTGGCCGGTGTCGTTGCTTTGGTTGGGCTTGCATTGAACGTAAGTGGTTTAAACCTGTCTAACTCAGACAGCACTTATACTGTCTATGCCCGTTTTGAAAATATTGGTGGTTTAACGCCGCGAGCAAAAGTCACTATGTCCGGTGTGGCCATAGGTGAAGTGGCAGATATTACATTAGACCGTGATCTGTTGATGGCGCGTGTTGCCATGAATATCCACGGCGATGTTGATTTTCTTTCTGTTGATAGTTCTGCTTCAATTCTGACTGCAGGCCTATTAGGTGAGCAATATATAGGTATCTCGGTGGGCGCTGAAGACGAGAACCTTAAAGAGGGTGCGTATATTGAGGATACTCAATCAGCACTCGTACTTGAGGATCTTATAGGTAAGTTCCTGTTTAATGAGGTGAGTGAGTAAGGCTATGTTTTATAAATGCGTGAGCCAAGTGAAAACTTGTTTAACTGTTGCCTTTGTTGTGTTGTTGAGTATGTCCGTTCAGGCGGAAAATGATACTTATACTGAGGCAGGTGGGGTTATTCAAACCGCGACTCATAGTATTCTTAAGTTGCTAGAGCGTGAAGAGCTTGTTCAAGAAGGGCAAGAAGACCAATTGGTTGCTGAGATCGACACGGTGCTATCACCGGTAGTTGATTTTGATTATATTTCCAAACAGGTGATGGGGAAATACTATCGCCGAGCGTCGAAAGAGCAACGTGCGGAGTTCTCCGGTATTTTTAAAACGACACTGTTAAAAACTTACGCTAAAGCGTTGGTGGGTTTTAAAATCGACAAGTATGAGATGGTACCGCCACGAAAAGATAGCCCAGATGACAGTAAACAGATTGTTACGGTTGACGTGTTTTCTGCTGACGGGACTAAATACACGCTGGTTTACTACATGAAGAAAGAAGCGGGTGAGTGGAAGCTGGTGAATGCGATTCTTGATGGATCGATTAACATTCGTTTGAGTTTCAAAAACCAATTTGCTGACTTGATGGAGCGAAATAAAGGCGATGTAGGGCTGGTTATCTCTACGTGGAAAGATAAAGTCGATCCGGGAAAGGATAGCGCGTAATGGCAGACGTTAGACAGGTCAATGAACAATTGATTAGTCTGGAAGGGGAGTTTAAGTTTCCAGTCATTATGCAGGCCCGTAAGCAGGCCGAAAGTATTTTAAGTAGTTGCAAAGGCGTTGTTGAAATCGACTTCGCTGGCGTTACTGCTGTTGATAGTTCAGCGCTCTCTTTTTGGTTTTGCTGTTTACGCTGCGTGCAAGACCGAGGGGTTCAATTAAAAGCGATTAATCTTCCTGTGGAAATGAAGGGAATTGCTGAGCTTGTTGGGTTAGAAAAGCAGTTTATATAATTCTGCTTACAGGTATTGGATTAAGGCGATGCTTGGCATCGCCTTTTTTGTCATGATCCGGTATCATTTCCGCCTTATTTTTTCTATCTGTAGCATTCGATCAGGAGCTTTTAATGCAGGCTGAACAGGTTAAGCAGATTCTTGAATCTCAACTTGAAAATTGTGTTGTAACAACGGCCGGTGAAGGTTGTGATTTTCAGGTGATAGTTGTGGGTGAACTCTTTGAAGGTTTACGCCCTGTGAAGTGTCAGCAGTTAGTCTATGCTTGCCTGAATGAATATATAGCGAATGGAACAATTCACGCTCTGACGATCAAAACTTACACCCCTGAGCAGTGGAAAGCGACACAGAATTAAATCCTCGATTGGACATACACTATGGATAAATTAATGATCACAGGTGGCGAGCCGCTCAGAGGTGAAGTAAAAATCTCTGGTGCAAAAAACTCGGCACTGCCTATATTGGCTGCAACACTACTGGCGTCTGAGCCCGTAACAGTCTGCAACCTGCCACACCTGCATGATATTACGACCATGCTTGAGTTATTGCGTCGTATGGGTGTTGAACTCATCGTCGATGAAAAACTCAATGTTGAAATTGATGCGAATACCATTACGCAACTGGTTGCACCTTATGAGCTGGTAAAAACAATGAGGGCCTCTATTTTAGTATTAGGCCCAATGCTTGCTCACTTTGGTGAGGCTGAAGTGTCTTTGCCCGGTGGTTGTGCAATCGGTTCTCGTCCAGTTGATCTGCATATTCAAGGTTTGCGCGCGATGGGTGCGGACGTTGTTGTTGAGGCGGGTTATATTCGCGCTAAAAGTAATGGTCGTTTAAAAGGTGCCCGCATCTTTTTTGATACGGTGACGGTGACCGGCACAGAAAATATTTTGATGGCTGCAACATTAGCAGAAGGTCAAAGTATCATTGAAAACGCGGCGCGCGAACCTGAAGTGGTTGATCTAGCCGAGTGCTTAATCGCTATGGGCGCTGATATTAGTGGTTATGGTACCGATACAATTATTGTTAATGGGGTTGAAAAACTGCATGGATGTAAATTCCCTGTAGTTGCTGATCGCATTGAAACAGGCACTTATTTAACCGCTGTTGCGGCAACCCGCGGCAAAGTTAAAGTTAAAAATACAAATCCTCGAATCCTCGATGCGGTGTTGCAGAAGCTTGAAGAAGCCGGTGCACATATTACAACGGGTGAAGATTGGATTGAGCTCGATATGAAAGGCCAGCGGCCTAAGGCAATTAATATCACAACAGCGCCTTACCCCGCGTTTCCTACCGATATGCAGGCACAGTTTTCTGCCATGAATTCGGTATCTGAAGGCGTCAGTATTTTAAAAGAAACCATCTTTGAAAACCGCTTCATGCATATGCAAGAGATGATCCGTATGGGCGCTAAAATCAATATTGATGGTAATACGGCGATTGTTGAAGGTGTCGAGCGATTACAGGCTGCGCCCGTGATGGCAACCGACCTTAGGGCTTCGGCAAGTCTAGTGATTGCTGCACTGGTTGCAGATGGCGATACGATTATTGATCGTATCTACCATATTGATCGCGGCTATGAGTGCATAGAAGAGAAATTACAGTTATTAGGTGCACGTATTAAACGTGTACCAGGTTAAATACAGGTATAAATAAAGCGATGAAGCAGCAACTTACGATTGCCCTATCCAAAGGACGTATCCTTAAAGAAACTCTGCCGTTGTTAGCGGAAGCGGATATAGTGCCAGCAGAGGATATTCATAGCAGCCGTAAACTCATTTTTGACACGAACCATGACAACATAAAGCTGGTGGTTATCCGTGCTACGGATGTGCCTACGTATGTTGAATATGGTGGTGCGGATATGGGAATTGCTGGTAAGGACGTGCTGCTTGAACATGGTGCTGCGGGTCTTTATGAGCCTTTGGATCTTAAAATATCGAAATGCAAATTGATGGTTGCTGGCCCCAAAGATGCGAAGCCAGTTGAAGGTCGAATGAAAGTGGCAAGTAAGTTTGTCAATGTGACCCGTGACTACTTTGCGAAGCAGGGTACACAAGTTGATATTATTAAGCTTTACGGTGCCATGGAGCTTGCCCCGTTAATGGGTTTGGCTGATCGTATCGTTGATATTGTTGATACCGGTAATACCTTGCGTGCGAATGGCTTAGAACCGATGGAAGAGATCGCTGATATTAGTTCGCGTCTTGTGGTTGGTCAGCCCTCCATGAAAATGAAGTATCGCCAGATTCAGCCTATCTTAGATAAATTAGCTGATGCTATTAACCGTCGTGATGCGGAGGTGACTCAATGAGTGAGTTAGTTATTAAACGATTTGATTCCACACAGGCTGACTTTAGCGAGCAGATGGATCAACTGTTGGCGTGGGAAGCGGTATCGGATGATAAAGTTAATCAGATCGTTAATGAGATATTAAAACGCGTACGCGCCGAAGGCGATAGTGCTGTCGTTGAATATACCAATCGTTTTGATGGCACCTCTGTTGATCATCTTGCCGAGCTTGAGATGAGTGCTGAGCGCTTGCAGGCGGCGCTGGATGGGCTACCTGCTGATCAACGTAAAGCACTAGAGATTGCTGCGCAGAGAGTCCAAGCCTACCACGAACGTCAAAAGGGTGAGTCTTGGCAATACACTGAAGCCGACGGAACCATGCTGGGTCAGAAAGTGACACCGGTGGACCGTGTCGGCCTTTATGTGCCTGGTGGTAAAGCGGCATATCCCTCTTCCGTATTAATGAATGCGATGCCAGCAAAAGTTGCCGGTGTAAAAGAGATTATTATGGTTGTGCCGACGCCTGGCGGTGTCGTTAATGAGCTTGTATTAGCGGCGGCATGTTTAGCGGGTGTTGACCGTGTGTTTTGTGTGGGCGGCGCTCAAGCCGTTGCTGCATTGGCCTATGGGACTGAAACCATCCCGCAGGTAGATAAGATTGTCGGCCCGGGGAATATCTTTGTTGCGACCGCCAAACGTGCCGTTTTTGGCGCTGTTGGTATCGACATGATAGCCGGACCTTCAGAGATTCTTGTTGTCTGTGATGGCAAAACCAATCCTGATTGGGTTGCGATGGATCTCTTTTCACAAGCTGAGCATGATGAAGATGCACAGCCGATTCTTGTGACCCCAGATGCTGATTTTATTGATGCGGTTGAGCAAAGTATTCATAAACTGTTGCCGACAATGGAACGTAAAGAGATTATTGAAATATCGCTACGTTTGCGTGCTGCGCTGATCAAGGTTAAAGATCTTGATGAAGCGATGGAGGTGGCTAATCGTATAGCTCCAGAGCATTTGGAGTTGTCGGTTGAGGACCCTGAAAGCTTATTGCCGAAAGTACGTCATGCGGGTGCCATCTTTATGGGTCGTTATACGGCTGAGGCGCTAGGTGATTACTGTGCAGGACCTAACCATGTGCTACCTACATCCGGTACTGCACGCTTCTCCTCGCCTTTAGGCGTTTATGATTTCCAGAAACGTTCATCTCTGATTATGTTTTCAGAGGAGGGTGCTTCGGAAATGGGTAAAGTGGCTTCGGTATTGGCACGTGGTGAGAGCTTAACGGCTCATGCGCGTTCTGCTGAGTATCGTATTAAAGAGTAAATCTACTTGTCAGACATAAAAAAACAGGCGTAATGCCTGTTTTTTATGTCTAATGCTTGGCTGTTTTATTGATCTTGAGTGCGTGGTCTTTCGCCAATTACCGCGGTAAATAGATGTTTTTTGCCCTCTCTCAGCACCTCAACCTCAATGTTTTCATTGGGCTTGAAGCGCGCAATCGCTGTCATCGACTTTTGACCATCCATAATGGGTTGGCCATTAATTGACAGCATGACGTCCCCTGGTTGAAGCCCCGCTAAATGGGCCGGTCCGTTTCTAAATACCCCGGCAACAATAAGGCCTTGCATGTTGTCTAGGCCAAATGATTCCGCTAGCTTAGGTGTTAACTCCTGAATCTCAATACCTAACCAGCCACGGACGACCCGTCCATGCTTAATTAAATCGAGCATCACCTGCTTTGTTAGGTTGGAAGGGATTGCAAAGCCAATGCCTTGGGAGCCGCCTGATTTTGAGAATATCGCTGTATTAATACCGATAAGGTTGCCATAAGCATCGATCAATGCCCCGCCTGAGTTACCCGGGTTGATCGCCGCATCGGTTTGAATGAAATCTTCATAGGTATTAATGCCGAGACTGTGACGCCCTGTGGCGCTGATGATCCCCATGGTTACCGTTTGCCCCACGCCAAAAGGGTTGCCTATTGCTAAAACCACATCGCCGACTCGGCTATTATCGGATTGTGTCAGTGCGATAGTTGGCAAGTCTGTCAGCTCTACTTTTAAAACAGCTAAATCAGTTTCAGGGTCGGTGCCAATGACTTCTGCGACGGCCTCACGTCCATCTTTGAGTGCTACGACAATGCTGTCGGCACCGGTGATAACATGGTTATTGGTAACAATATAGCCTTGGGGGTTAAGAATAACGCCTGAGCCAAGGCTTGACTGGATCCTTTCCTGTTGCGGTATGCTATCGGCATCAAAGAAGTTGCGAAAGAAAGGGTCATTAAAAAGGGGATGTACTTTCTGTTGTACGACAGTGCGTGTATAAATATTGACGACGGCGGGTGCCGCAATCTCCACCGCGTCGGCATAAGATACTGGTCCACTCCCTCTAGTAGAGATCGGGGCGGCTTCCTTAAACTCTATCGCCTGCGACGTTGGGGACAATAGGTCGGGAAATAATTGTAGTAATAATATGGCGACAACTATTCCCGAGAGAACCGGCCAAATAAGAAAATTTAATTTACGCATGTTGTATGTAATCGATTACCCGAGATAAGTATAGAATTATACGGTGTATTAGCGCTTTGTGAATGGATAAGATGACAATGTCAGTAAAACGTGAAGATTTAGTTAATTATATTGATGGTCTTTTAACACCATCGTTGTTCAAAGACTACTGTCCTAACGGTCTTCAGGTCGAAGGGAAAGGTGAGATAACTCAACTGGTTTCAGGCGTAACGGCATCTCAAGCGTTAATTGAGGCGGCGATAGAGCTGCAAGCGGATGCGCTGCTGGTTCACCATGGTTTTTTTTGGAAAGGTGAAAATAGCTGTATTACTAAAATTAAAAAGAAAAGGATTAAGGCGCTGCTGGATCATGATATTAATCTCATTGCTTATCACCTCCCGTTAGATGCCCACCCAGTACTCGGTAATAATGCACAGTTAGCTCAGCGGTTAGGGATTGAGGTGCTGGGAGGACTGGAGCTTGATAATCCACGAAGTATTGGGAATATTGGCCAGTTTAAACGGAGCTACACCCCTGAAGAGTTGGCGGAGCATATTGGTGCAGTGTTGGGGCGTGTACCTTTGGTTATTTCAGGCGGTGAGCATCAGATTAAAACGGTTGGGTTGTGTACTGGGGGAGCGCAAGGTTATATCGATAAAGCGGTCGAGCTCGGTGTTGATGCCTATATCTCAGGCGAGATATCAGAACCGACAGTCCATAGTGCTAGAGAACAGGGTATTCATTACTTTTCCGCAGGGCATCATGCGACCGAACGGTATGGTGTGCAGGCATTAGGCGATGCATTGGCGCTGCATTTTGATGTGCAGCACCATCATATTGATATTCCTAACCCCGTGTAGTGTTACTTTGTTTCGTCTACTAAAGGCGCTTTCTTGGTGGTATCAGCGTTGCTGTTCTCATCGCTATCGGCGTCTTCGTTAAGGGGCTCTTCCTTTAAACCGAAGGTTTCGGAAAGGGTGCCTTCCTCTTCT
Organism: Neptuniibacter pectenicola; assembly: GCF_001597735.1. GTDB lineage: Bacteria > Pseudomonadota > Gammaproteobacteria > Pseudomonadales > Balneatricaceae > Neptuniibacter > Neptuniibacter pectenicola. The sequence continues at coordinate 506,642 of NZ_LUTS01000001.1, read as the reverse complement.
GGGCTTTTGGGGGCGTAGTCACGAGGGATATCTACTTTTGTGTCATCGACGGCAGCGGGCACCTCTTCGGTATCGACCTCTTTGTTTTCGAGCTTTTCATGGACCACTGGCTCAAGTGCTAAATCAAGGGTTCCGGCTTTACATAAGTCTACCGCGCCAGTGGCTAAATGCTCGTGAACATCTTTGTAGCTATTGGTTAGGTTGTTAACGAGTGAGGCTGTTTTCTCAAAATGCTGGCTGACTTCTTCTTTGTAGCTTTCGAGCTCTTTGTTTGCGTTCTCTAACTGCTCAGCAAGTTCAGCCTGGCGGTTAGACGTATTACCCGAGCGGCCCATTAAAAAGCCGATCACAGCACCTATAAGTAAAGAAACAATGCTGATTAACCACATATCTTCCACGGAAACTCCTTAATTACTTTTAATGTTAACCCATGCGATGGAACGCTGGTTTTATACACTGTAGGCTTTTTTGCTTAAAAAATGGATACAGTTTAGATAAATACTACGTCAAACCTAACTCAACAACATGTTGCAAGTGGCTAGCATAAAACAAATATTCTTTGCTGCCTATGGTTTGATGATTGTGCCTTAAATGTATTACCTATTGGGCTGGGCGTACAGCGATTCATCCCTGTTTATGTCAATAAATTGCCTTATATTCTATGCTTGATGACTTGCTCTTGCGTCTTCGTGAAGCTGTTGTAGGTAATCAATTTGTTCCGCTAAGATTGCACAAGCTAAATTAGCATCTTGATCATGGATCGCATTAAAGATTCTTTCATGCTGGCTGGTGATTATATCGCGCTCTCTAAATCGATAGGCGATCATATTTGATACCGGTTGCAGGGCTTCAATGAGGGTGTACATAATAAAGCTAAGCATCTTGTTGTGGCTGGCGTCGGCTATCGCACGATGGAACCTGACATCCGCAGCGCAGAACTCTTCTGGGCTAATGTTTCTGTTTTTCTGATGTGTCAGGTGTTGTTTTAGCAGTTCAACGTCTTCATCTGTACGGTGTTGGCTCGCAAGGCGAAAGCAGTAGCTTTCCATCTCAAGACGGGTCGCGCTGATTTCATCGAGCGAGACTTGGTTCATGCTGACAAACAGCGTTGACGCGGTGGTTAGGTGCTCACTCAGCTCGTTCTTGCCTAAATGGTTAACAAAAGACCCACCGGTAGGGCCGCGTCGAGAGCGAATCAAGTTTTTTGCGGCTAAGCGTTTTAGGGCTTCACGTATAGTTGGGCGAGAGACTTGAAAGCGTTGTGCGAGCTCATCTTCTGTTGGCAGACGGTCATCAGCTTTTAGCGTGCCTTCTAGAATCGCTTCCTGTAGCTGGTCCGCGACTTGTTTGGATAAGCTCGACTTGTTGATTGGCCCGATCTCTAAATTCACACATAGCTCCCGCTTTTTGAAAAGCTTTACTAATCTAAGGTAGTAAATAAATTTAATTATATATTATTGATTCATTAATTATAGTATTTTATATTTGTATTACAAATTAACGTATAAGTAATTCAACGGAGAGAGATATGTTCAAAGCACTGGTTTTAAATCAAAACGAGGGTAAAACCACGGCCGCTGTTGAGCAGTTGGCGATCAGTGACCTACCTGAAGAGGATGTTCTTATTAAGGTGGATTACTCTTCGTTGAACTATAAAGACGGTTTAGCCGTAACCGGTAAAGGAAAAATCATTCGTAACTTCCCTATGGTACCGGGCATCGATCTTGTCGGTACGGTTGAAGAAAGTGCCGATGCTCGGTATACCAAAGGGGATAAGGTGGTTTTAACCGGTTGGGGTGTTGGTGAAAACTATTGGGGCGGCTATTCGCAGTATGCGCGCTTAAAAGCGGATTGGCTTGTACCCCTGCCTAAAGGTATGGACCCTATACGTACCATGCAGATTGGTACGGCAGGCCTAACGGCAATGTTATGTGTTATGGCGTTGGAAGAAGGGGGCGTTACGCCTGAGCGAGGCCCTGTTGTGGTCAGTGGTGCTGCGGGTGGTGTTGGTAGTGTTGCGGTTGCGATTTTATCGGGCCTTGGTTACACAGTCGCCGCTATAACCGGACGAGCAGAAACTGAAGGCTATCTGCGTGCCTTAGGTGCGAGTGAAATTCTTAGTCGTGATGAGATGGCGCAACCGCCGCGTCCTTTGGAGAAGCAGAAGTGGGCAGGGGCTATTGATACGGTTGGTGACACAATTCTAGCGCGTATGATTGCCGAAACAGATTATAGCGGTGTGGTTGCCGCATGCGGTTTGGCGGCGAGTTTTAAACTGCCTTCTACGGTTATGCCTTTCATCTTACGGAATGTGCGTTTGCAGGGGGTTGATTCGGTTAGCTGCCCTTATGAGCGTCGCAATACTGCTTGGCAGCGATTACTAACCCAGCTGCCAGAAAACGCGCTAGGTGAAATTGCACAGATCATCGCTTTAGATGAGGTGCCCGATTATGCAGAGAAAATCACTAACGGCCAAATACAAGGCCGTGTAGTGATCGATTTAAATGCATAACCGCTTTCTGCAAGATATAGAGGCCTCATAAGAGGCCTTTTTTAGCCATACAAACCATCGACTCTTGGCTTGATCAGAATCGATGTATATTTAATTAAGAACAGAAGCCACGCAATAATCCATAAGCTGCCAGATAGATGCAATGTGCCTGTATAGGATAGAGGCATGATATCAATGCTGATGCGTAGTAGGGCAGACAGCATTAATAGGACAAACGCAGTAATCATCATCGGTCCAGCGGCTAACGGTCTGCCAGTGTGACCCAGTGATACTCTAGACATCATCCCTAGCGTAAGTCCGCCAATGCCCCCTACCGCAAATGCATGATAAGCAATGGATGGGTTCAGGAGATCGAGCAGGCTTAATGGGTAAAACAGGTAGCCGATAATGACAAACAGATAGCTCAGTTGCAGAATCCAAACGAGAGGCACGGCAAAAATCTTGCGGCTAAACCAGCCCCACAGCCTAATTAAGTTCATCATACCGAGTGCTGCGCTAAGCACTGCAATGACGATGGTGTAATGGGTCAGTGTAGAGATGACCCAGAGCGCGGTGAGAGGAATAATCGTGCGCTCGATAAAGGCGTACTTTGTGCTCTGCGTTCCCGCGACCCCTTTCTCTGTAAAAAATGGGATGACGCGTCCACCAATGATGCTGATGACCATAATAATTAAAAACAGGCCTAAATGAATACCTTTGGCGAGGGTGCCCTCGGTTAACCCCATAAGTTCAAGGTGTACCAGTAAATTAGCAATAAAAAAGCTTAAAAGTATGGGGACAAATAACAGGTTTTTATAGTTCTGTGACTTAATAATGGGCCAAGCAATACTGACCGCAACCAAAGGGATAAACGCTAAATCTGTGAGTGCGATAAGCATGTGTGGCACCGACTCAAAGGCCGGAAGTAGTCGTGCAAGCAGCCATAAAGCAAACAGTGCAGCTAACGGCCAGCCGTAGAGGGTTTGTACGTTGGTCCATGTACGCACCGCTGTAAGCAGAAAACCGGCAATAATGGCGATGCTGAAGCCAAAAAGCATCTCATGAGCGTGCCAATGGATACCTAGACCGTAATAGTTAGGTTGATAACCTCGGCTATATATTACCAGCCAAAGTGTGATTAAAATGACAGCACTTAGGGCTCCAGCTAAGAAAAAAGGCCTGAAACCTAGATTGAAAAGAGAGAAAGAAGAAGGCTCTCTGCGTTCCTGTAGTTGAATCATCGGGATCTCCGCTGAATCGCTCTAGTGTTATACTAAGGGAGCTAATTTTATATTATGTATTATTTATACATGTTAATAAATATTTTTATCCTTGATAGGTTTAGTCGTTAATCAATCCTTAGGGTAGTCTTTTTGGAGTTTAGTGTGCGGCAATTGATTTTGGGAGGGGCGCGTTCGGGTAAAAGTCGGTTAGCGCAGGAACGGGCTACAGCGATGAATAAGCCCGTCGTATATATTGCTACGGCAGATGCTGGCGATACTGAGATGGTGCAACGTATTGCCCTACATAAACGCAATCGACCTGCCGAATGGGAGGTGCGAGAAGTCCCTTTTCAATTGCCTGCGACACTGGCGGACTTAAGTGGATCAGATAAAACCGTGCTGGTGGATTGTTTAACCCTTTGGCTGACTAACCTGTTAATGAAGGATGTAGCTGTGATGCAGCAGGGTATGTCCGATTTAGTGGCGGCGGTTACTGCTTTTAAGGGTGATTTGATTTTAGTGTCCAATGAGGTGGGCTGGGGGATTGTGCCAATGGGGGAGCTGAGCCGTCAGTTCCAGGATAATACCGGGCGCCTACACCAAGACCTTGCCCAGATTGTTGAGCGCGTCACGTTAAGTGTGGCTGGCATTCCTCTCGATGTTAAAACTGATGAAGTAGGTTAATTTGTGAAAGTAAATGATTGGTTAGATCTCAGTGTTCAACCCATTAATCTTCATTATAAGGAGCGTGCGCTTAAACGTCAGGCTCAACTAACGAAGCCCGCTGGCTCGTTAGGGCGCCTCGAGGTTATGGCGGTTCGCCTAGCCGGATTACAAGCGGTCGAATGCCCCTCGTGTGAGCGTGTTGGTATTACTATTTTTGCTGCCGACCATGGTGTGGCAAAGCAGAAAGTCTCTGCATATCCACAGGAAGTGACGACCCAAATGATCCTCAATTTTGCATCCGGTGGCGCTGCAATATCGGTGTTGGCAACGCAGTTAGGGGCCGATTTTGAGGTGATTAACTTGGGCACGGTGACGCCGGTTGATCACCCTGATGTTGTGTGTAATGTGATTGCGAGTAGTTCAGCTGATTTTACGGAAACGGCAGCAATGACGGTGTCCCAGTTGGAGTCTGCGCTGGGTATAGGTGCGGATGCGGTTATTAGGGCGCAAAACAACGGGGTCGAACTGTTTATTGCCGGTGAGATGGGAATTGCAAATACAACCGCCGCGTCGGCACTGATGGCTGCGTTCCTTAATTTAAAAGGGGCGGATGTAGCGGGAGCAGGCACAGGCGTCAGTGATCAAGGGATTCAGCATAAAGCGGAGGTGATCGACCGTGCGTTGATCTTGCATGACCCGCATTTGACGACCCCACTTGAGGTCCTTCGGCGTCTAGGAGGGTTTGAAATTGCCGCGATGGTAGGGGCTTACCTCATGGCGGCTAATCGAGGTATTGCGATTGTTGTGGATGGTTTTATTAGCACGGTTGCGGCCTATATAGCGATCCAGATTAACCATCAATGTAAAGAGTGGATGATCTTTGGGCACTGCTCACCGGAAGCTTTCCATCAATACATTTTAGACCAGTTAGAGGTTGAGCCATTACTCAATTTAGGTATGCGCTTAGGTGAAGGAAGTGGTGCAGCTGTTGCTGTTAACCTGTTGAGAACCGCCTGTGAATTACATCGAAATATGGCAACCTTTGCCGATGCAGGTGTAAGCCAATAAGTTATGTGCGGAGTGCCTAAACGTGTTTAAATCGACCCAATTTGACCTGTTGCGTCATGGCACGCCAGCGCTAAAAGGGGTGTATTTAGGGCGGACCGATTCAGTCTTATCTGCACAGGGAGCACGTGAGGTTTTAGCGGCGGTAGCCGATAATCCCGGGTGGGACTTAGTGGTGAGTTCTCCTCTCTTACGCTGCCTTGATTCTGCGCAGAGCATATCTGAGCAATGGGGTATTCCCCTGTTAGTGTTAGATCAACTACAAGAGTACGATTTTGGTGACTGGGATGGCCAGGCATTCGAAGCCGTTTATGCACAGCATGCCCATCTAGCGGATAGATTTTGGCAAGACCCTGAAGCGAACCCGCCACCTAATGGTGAGACGGTCGCCCAGTTTATGGCGCGGGTTCAGGTCGCTAAATCGTTGCTGTTAAACCGAGAGGAAACGCGCATCCTTGTGATCACCCATGGAGGGGTGATTCGGGCGATGATTGCGGACCTTCTGGGGGTGCAACCTCTGCAGTGGAGCCGAATAAAAGTAGACTATGCATGTTTTACTCAGTTAAAGTTTGATGTGGATTCACGCCACTGTTGGCCGCAATTAGTGAGTAGTAATACGCGCTCGCCTTTTTAGTGTTTTTACGCGTTAAAGACTATTATCGATAGTACTGCTCTTCGACAGAGCCTCCCGACAACGGAATATTATGAAGTACACAGAAACGCTTAAGAATATTCACCATAGTCTTGATCGCTTAGGCGACCTTCCTGTGTTTAGTGCGACGATTAATCGTATACAGCAAATTAGCGCCTCGGATGAAGGGGACGCAATGGCGCTTGCGATGGCGATTATGAAGGATGCTGGCTTATCTGCTCGGTTATTGAAGCTTGCTAACTCATCGGCTTATAAACGCGGACAAGGTAACATCAGTGTGATCTCGCGTGCGGTTGTGTTGATGGGGTTTAATCGCATAAAGAGTATTACGCTTACGCTCAAGCTTATTGAAAGCTTTCATGATACACATCCTGACCTTGATGTACCGGGCATGATGATGAGGCAGTTTCTTAGTGCAAATATAGCGAAAGAGATCGCGGTCCGAAGTCAACAACATGTGGACCCAGAGGAAGCGTATTTGGCCGCCTTATTGTTTGGTTTAGGCGAAATCATTGTTGCCTGTACGTTACCCGATGAATATCGAAAATTACTGGCTTTAAAAAAGAGCAGTGATAAACGCTGGCCCTTAATTCAAGCGGAAGTTTTAGGCATCAGTTTTAATGCCTTAGGTCGAGAGATGGCAGCCGGGTGGGGGTATCCAAAGCAAGTTTTGAATACGATGTCCGATCTGGATATGACACAACTTGATGAGCAGAGTAATTTATTAACCAGTTTGCCTAACCTGTGTAATGGCCTTGTGCATCAGATATATGGTCAAGACTTACGTAATGAGCAGCCTTATGACCAGCTGGTTGATTCCATCGCTAATGTATCAGGCATCCCCTTTGATGATGTTGGTGAAGTTGCTATTCAATGTTTTCGGCAAGTGTCTAAAATCAGTCGAACCTATGGCTTAAAAGCCCAACTACTGATTCCTGAATATACGGAATCGGGGAGTGAGGCTAAAGACACTGTGGTTCGTAAACTGGCGTTTTTAGCGCACGATGAAGCGGAGCAAGAGGAACCTGAGGTCAATGAGGCAGACGTACAGGTTGCTGAGGCCCATGCATTATGTAGCCAAGGGCAGCTTGATTACTTAAATCGCTTAACTGAGTTGATTGGGTCGGAAGGGAAGATACACGATATTTTCAAACTCGTTGTAGAAGCGATTCATCAGTGCAGTGATTTTGATCGCAGCCTCCTGTGTCTGTTGAATAAAAAGAGAGATCACCTCTCCGTGAAAATGATTGAGGGTGATGAAATAGACGCGTTACAAGGTTATTTTGAACGGGGTAAAAATGGTAAAGATGATGATCTGTTTTTTAGGGTGATAGAAAAACAGGTCACACTTTTAGTGAATGACCTCGATGAAGAGGGATGGAGCTCTCGCTTACCTAAAAACTTTGTTACTCAAACCCACTGCCAAGGGTTTGTGCTTATTCCGTTGGTTATGGGGTCGCGGGTCATCGGTATGCTGTATGCGGATCGCTTGAAAGGCCATGGGGCGGTATCGGATAACGACTTTAATATATTTAACCGGTTCGCGACCCAAACACGCTTAGCGTTAATGTATGCTGACAGTAAAGCTAAGCGTTGATCGGGGCGTTTATTGAACTTAACTGAGTACTTACTCCGTTAAGCCTTTGACAAATGACTTAGTGTCTTGCCATGCATCTTTACTGACCTCAACGCCTGAATCGATGACCTCGCCACCTGTATCAACCGCTGTTTTAGCACCCGATTCCGTTGAACATAACGCACGTTTTGCCATGCATTTTGATTTACAGCCGAGTTCTGCTGCCTCATCGGTTAAATGCACAACGGCACATTGGGTCTCGCATAAGGTTTGTTCAGTAGAACAATCAGCCCAAGCAAATGACGCGATAAATAATAGACTGAAAATAGATATGATTTTCATAGATACTCCTTATTAAAGGCGGTTCTTTATTAACGTTTATCTCTAGGTTGCCAGAGAATCTCTTTACCGCCCTGCCTCAACACTATTGTTCTACTCGCCACAAAAAGTAGATCGGATAGGCGGTTTAGGTATGCCACCGCGTGTGGGTTAACCTGCTCACCATCATCCATTAACAGTGCTGTAATTTGTCGTTCAGCCCGTCGGCAGATACTACGTGCTAAATGTGTATAACAAGCTGCAACTGAGCCCCCTGGAAGAATAAACTCTTTAAGAGGGGGGAGTTCAGCATTCAGTTTGTCAATCTGACATTCTAAGTATTCTATCTCTGTTTGATCAATAACTGTATAGCTATGATCAGCCACCGCGATCTCACCCCCTAAATCAAATAACTGGTGCTGAATCAATGTTAGAACCGGGTGTATAGGGTCATCGTTTTGTAAGCCTGAAATGATAAGCCCAATACTGCTATTCAGTTCGTCTACCGTACCGAGTACCTCAATACGAGGGCTGGTTTTACTAATGCGTGTTCCATTAGCTAATGCGGTGGTGCCTTGGTCACCGGTACGGGTGTAGATACGTGTTAGTCGATTGGACATGAAGCGGCCTATGTATATAACTGTATTAAGCGTCTTAATAGTAGACCCGCTTCAGGATAAAGGGTTCCCACGTAATGACAAGCCGAGTGAGGAGCGGAGAGGGTAAAGATGAGTTGGGGACTATTTAGACGTTATGGGGGGGCGATAGTGGAGTGTTCTATGTGGTTTGAATCTGCTTTATTTTGTTAAGCAGCATTAGGTTTATAGGGACTGGAATCCCTGCACTTTTAGCGGTCTCGCAAAGGTAGCCGGTGATACTGTCGATCTCTGTTTGACGACCTTTCTGTACGTCCTGCAGCATTGATGAGTAGTTTTCGGCGGTAATTTCCGCCACATGGCAGGCTTGTTCGATCAGCGGGCCGTCAAACAGTTCAATATGGCTGGCTTGGGCGACCAGCTCTACTTCCCGACAGATAGCAGCCATGGTTGAAAGGTAATCAGGGTTATTAATTAATGCGCCATTTTTACAACGGTGAAGTGCTGTGAGTGGATTGATCGCGCAATTGATGGCGAGTTTCCGCCATAGGGTTAATCTAATATCACTGTCCTCTTCAAGCGTAAGGAAGCCGTTTTTGAGGGGAGTTATCCAAGGTAAACACTGTTGTTGAGGTGAACCTATATGGGTGATACCTTGCCCCGCATGGTGGAGGTGAAAAGGGGCCTTTAGCCATGCACCATCGGTAGTGGATGCCCAAGTAACATTCGTATCGGGACGTTGTGCTTGAACCCACTGCTGACTCCCCATCCCATTTTGTAGGACCATGAGGCGGGCTCCCGGGTTAATACGTGCTTGGATGCTGTTAAATGCGGCGTTTGTATCCACTGTTTTTGTTGTGATGAGAAGTTGATCAATAGTGTCGGTTGCATCGGCCAGTTCCGCTGTCATTGGATAAGCGCGATCAGCGAGGAGAATCGAATTTTTTTGTTTAAAAATATCGAGTTTCTCTTGGGTGTGCAGAATTAACTTTACGGGAAAACCTGCATCAACAAGATGACAGGCCCATAATGAACCAATAGCTCCAGCGCCAAGGATATGCCATTGTTGTGTCATTACTACTCCATTAACTCGTATGTTGTCGCGTTAGGGTAATCGCCGATTGTTATTGCCTATTCTAACGTGATTTACCTCTTTTATGGCTATTGTGGCGTGAAAAGCGTGCAGAGGTCGGCTAAAATCGGACAAAACTAGAGGAGTTGATAAATGCCATCGTTTGATATCGTTTCTGAATTGGATATGCACGAAGTTTCCAATGCTGTTGATCAATCTAATCGCGAAGTACAGATGCGTTATGATTTTAAGGGGGTCGACGCTCGTTTTGAACAGAACGATAGTTCAGTCATTATGCATGCGGAAGTGGAGTTTCAATTACAACAGCTACTGGATGTACTGCGTACAAAGATGGTGGGCCGGAAAATTGATCTGCGTTGTTTAGAGGTTAAAGACCCCGAAAAAGCAAACATGAGAGCGCGTCAGGAAGTGATTCTTAAGCAAGGCTTAGAGCCGCTGTTTGCTAAAAAAATTGTCAAAATGATTAAAGATGCCAAGCTCAAGGTACAATCCCAAATACAGGGTGACCAAGTACGAGTAACGGGTAAAAAGCGTGATGACTTACAATCGGTGATGGCGTTTTTACGTGAAGCCGATTTAGAGCTTCCGCTACAGTTTAATAACTTCCGTGACTAAAGCACTCATGAACATAGGGTAGAGAGGTTTTACCCCTCACCCTTCTGTTCTAAGCAATCCAGCAAAAAAAGCTCCTTTACTAACTCTTGTGAAGGCGTATCTGAAAAATCCTCCACACAGATCGTACCCTTCTCAAGCTGTTTCCTCAGCGCGTTTCCTTGCCAATGTACGATAGGTATCCCCGTCGCGCGATGGGTGACTCTAAGGTAGGGATTGCTTCTTTCAAACCAAGCATCAATCACATAAGTCATGTTCCTCTCCTTGTTTAATCGCAATGAAGTGAAACAAGAATAGGACATTATGATCTAGATGTAAATGATATTAATTCTCATTTTCATTTGATGGTTTTATGTTTCTCGCGGCAAGTACGATTAGCAGCAACACCGGTAAGCCAATCAGGGCCACAGATATAAAGAACCACTCATAATCATAGGCATCCACAAACCCACCCGAGAACCCCCCTAAAAATTTAGGGAACAGCAGCATGACCGAGCTAAACAATGCGTACTGCGTCGCAGAATATTGGATATTGGTTAAGCTGGAGAGGTAAGCAATAAATGCCGCGGTTGCAATGCCTCCGCTGAGATTGTCTAAGGAGATAACAATGGTTAACGCGGTTGTGTTATGGCCAAGTGTGGCTAACCAAGCGAATAGCAGATTTGTCAGTGATACGAGTAACGCCCCGGAAAATAGAATTTTCATCACGCCAAAACGGTTGACTAAAATGCCCCCTAAACCGGCGCCTACAATCGTCATAACCACACCGTAGATCTTTATGATCTGTGCGATCTCCCCTTTAGTGAATCCCATATCGACATAAAACACATTTGCCATGATACCGAGAATTACATCCGATATACGATAGGTCCCAATCAGGGCCAAAATAATAACGGCCTGTTTACCGTAACGTTTTATGAAATCGATAAAGGGGCAAGCCACGGCAACATAAGCCCAGCTGAGAAAGCGCGAAAGAATGTTCGGAAGGTGAGCATATTTTTCACTGTATTGGATAACCTTATTTCGTTGTTCTAAGGTTTCCTCGTCCATTAAGATGGCGTTTGGTTCGGATACGGATAAGGTGGTCACAATGCCGATAAGCATAAGTGAGGCCATGGCCAGATAAGCTACTCTCCATGAGCTTTGATCGTAGCTGTCAGGCGTAGGTGATACCCATGCCGCAATGGCGAGTGCTCCTGCACCCGCGACAATCATAGCGATTCTGTAGCCCGCCATATAGGTAGCAGCCATCGCGGCTTGGAGGCGGTCCTCTGCCGATTCGATACGGTAAGCATCGATCACAATGTCTTGTGTTGCGGAGCTGAATGCCACTAATACCGCCATCAACGCCATGAATTCTAGATGTTCAAGTGGGTTAGAGAACGCTAAACCAGCAAGACCCGCGAGTAACATGGTCTGGGCTAAAAAGAGCCAGCTACGGCGGCGACCGAGTAAGCGCGATAAGATTGGGAGTTGCAAGCAGTCAACTAAGGGCGCCCAAAGCCATTTAATGCCGTAAGCGAGTCCAACCCATGAGAAGTAAGTAATAACACTACGCTCAACACCGGCTTCTCTTAACCAAAATGACAATGTGCCGAAGACCAACAGTAGCGGTAATCCAGATGAAAAGCCTAAAAAAAGTAAGGTGATGGCTCTCGGGTGTAAATAGATTTTGGCCGATTGTAGCCAAGGTGTGGGCTGAGGTTCGACTGATGACATCTTAAACGCCTTCCATGAATAAGCGTCTATTGTCCCTGTCTGTTGTTAGCAAGGCAATGATTTGAAGGTATGTTTATGGCAGCGGGGATAGATAAAAACAAAAAGGCCCAATATCTACATAGATGGCTCTATATAGATCATTGGGCTTTTTATACAAACCAACCTCTACTGAAGGGGGGAAGTACAGGTTGGCTTATGCGCTACTTAGAACTTGATGCGCATACCTGCTAGCACGTCTAGCTCGTAGTCAGTGCCTGCATCGTCATCACGGTTAGTGATTTCTGCAAAGACAGAGACGTTTTTCTGTGCTGGGAATTTGTATACAACGTTAGCGTAGATAGCATCTTCATCACTGTTAGCTGCATCGTAGTCGTGCTCAACATAACCTACAGCGATTTTTGTGGTTTTTGATGCTTTAAATGTTGCTACAAGGTTTGTCATCGCAACATCGTTGTTTGATCCACCTTGATCAGATACACCGTAATCCACACCAAACTCAGCGAAGCCTGCGTCATATGAAGCGCTTACACCCCAGATATCAACAGAAGATGAGGTAGGTGTTGCTTTCAATGTTTGGTACGCAGCGCCTAGTGTTATCGCATCAAAACCGCCTTCAACATAAATTTCAGTTGATTCGCCGTTTTCACTTTTTTCGCCATCAGCTTCAAGCTCATGAGAGATCGCAACGTGTGCGACATCGAAATCCGCATCAAAACGAATAACATCATCGCCATCTACAGAGCCGAACTCATCAAAAACGTCATCGCCTAGGGCATTTTCTTTCGCATTTTCAACACCAAAGTCATCCGCTGCATTGTCCATTTTACCAACTTGAACAGATACACCGTGTGATTTAAGGCCTAGGTACGCTTCTTCTAGCTGGTCGCCATCAATTTCATCTTCTGCTGCTTTTTTGAAGCCGAAATCTAATTGGCCATATGCAGTAAGGCCATTGCCTAGATCGTAAATAATAGAGTTTTTGATTTCTAGGTCGTCAAATTCAACTTCAGCGTCTTTGGTTTTGCTCGCGTTATCACGTAGCTGAACCTGCCAGTCACCTTTAATTTTGAAAGTTAGACCTTTATCTTCATAAATAGTCGCTGCAGTAGCAGAGTTTGCTGCAATAGCGGCAATAGCGGAAGCCAGAATCAGCTTTTTCCATTTTAATACACTCCAAGAGTTTTAAATAAATATTTAATTTTTAAATATGTGATTAATGTTTTTTAATAAATTCTTTAAAAGAGTTACGTGTTTTTTTATCTGCCTGGTTGTACCAAAACATAAGCATTTTGGCGGGCATATTTTCCTTGGCACTTGTATTGTTATTGTTTGCTTTTGCCGGGTTTATCGTTACGTTTTTTGAATCGAAGAGAGACGGTTTAGGTAGTGCTGCCGCTGCATCTGTTTTGTTGAAGTCTTCCAGTTCTCGCTCATAATCTCGGCTTAACTGAAATCCACTGTTCTTTATTAAAGAGACTTTGTAGTTGATCTCTTGGCCGTTATTGTCGGTTAGTATCCAAGCGCCACTGTTTTCTAATGCTTTGATATCTTTGATCTTGTTGATCTTAGGCGCGGATAAAAATAGCGTTTTGTCTTGTTGTTCAAATAAAAGAACGAATGCGTTGCTGTATTCCAATTCGTATTCACTGCCGTTTTTGATTTCAGCGGTATAGTTAATGACGATCTGGTTTGTTCCATTAGGTAAAGCGTAAGCGCTTTTATTATTTATAAAACCTCCATTTTCTGCTTCCTTTCCATTAACTGCGATCAAGTTAACGCCATCGGAAAGGTTTAATATGTTCTCGGCAAAAATAAAAGATGAATAGAGATAAGTAACCAAGAATAATGTGGTTTTTAGAGGCTTTAAAGAAAACAATGTGAAGTCCTTGCTGATGCTTGTTTGTTTTAATTGATCTATTTTGCAGCGCAATAATAGTTATTATTTATTTCAATTAGGTTTCAGTTTTGTTTATTTTTGTTACGGTTTTTTTAAAGTTTTTATTTGTTTTAAAAAGGTGTTTTTCGGTAGCAAATTATTTCTTCAGAGGAGCGCAAGGAGAGCATCTCCAAAGGTAGGGCTACCTTCGGAGATGTATGGAGATCGGACGTTATAGTTGTCCTGCGGCGAAAAATAGCGTTTCACCGGAGCTGTCATCGACACCGTCATTGTCAGTAACCGCAAAGGCCTGACCTGATGCATCAATGGCAAAGCCTTCGATCTTGTCTGTGACATACCCCTTAAGTGATTTCAGGTCTGGAATAAAGTTTCTTACCTGTTCTTTCGTCACTACCGGTAGCTTGCCGCCAATGGGGGCTGGCTTAAGGCCTGCTAGGTTTACTTTACACAGCTGTTTGATCGTTGCGTTTTCATCTAATTGATTATCACGCTCTATGATATATAGCGCACCGTTGTAGGCAGTGATTTCGGATAACCCAACCCAGCCGGATGTGGCTTTTTCAAGAGGGTAGTGGACTGCGCCCCATTGCTCTGTTTTCAGGTTGTAGGCGAGTAGTTTTACCCGTCCTTTAGGGTCATCAGACCATTCCCGTTGAATCGCAATCCATAAGGTATCGCCGACTTGGGTAATACCTTCTGCCCCAAAGCGTTGCTGGTGAGTTAAGAGGCTTGCAGGGAAGTTGATGGTTTTGTCGATCTCGCCGTTAGGCGTTACATGATAAATCGCATGGGGTACTTCTTTTTTAGCGTTACCTTCAGAGGCGAGCCAAAAACCGTTTTCACCATCGATGGATATGCCTTCAAGATCTAACTTTTTAGCCGGTTTTCCATTACGAGTCACGGTCATTGCTTGCGTGATAATAGCGGGCTTTTGGGTCGCATCAATAGTAAAAATGGTGGGCTGGTTAGCATAAAAACTATCGTTAACGGCAAAGAGCTTTCCTGCTGTTTTAGGGTCAGCGGTTAGGCCTGATAATGCACCCCAACCTATAGGCATACCCTCACTATTTTGTTGTGAGATGAGCTGTGGATAAGCCGCTTCTTTATCGCTTAGTTCATAAATCATAACGTGCGCACGCGGGCCTTTATCTTCAATCAGGTCCTTTTCATTGGCACTGATTAATAGGTTGCGACTAGGTATCGTCACGGCGGATTCTGGTGCAATACCGGAGGGAAGCATCTGTATAAATTCAGGTGCTTTACCTGTGTCACGATACACCCCGATCATGGACGCGCGTTCAGATAAAATGAAGATATAGGTCTCATCGCCAAATGTACCGATGGCAACCCCTTCCGGTTCATTGCCTTTTTTACCTGAACGTTTATCTGGGTAGTGGCCTGTGGCAATCACTTTGTGTTCAAAGTCTGAGCCTGACTCGTACATGACATCGCCATTTTTATGGAAGATGGTAAAACCACGTGACCCGCCTTGGAAGTCGCCTTCGTTAGCGGTGACAAAGCGGTCACTATCAATCCATTTTACGGAGTCAGGTTCGCGTAAACGTGTTTGTGTTTGAGAGAAATCAAAGGCTTTATCTTTCTTTGTATCAATCATTGTTAATTCAGCTGAACCTGCTGAAAAGTGATTGATGACCTTACCGCTCTCTGCGGCCACAATAACAATGTGGTTGTTCTCTTGTAGAGTCACAACAATTTCATTGTTGTCGTTGAAGTCTACAAATTCAGGCTCTGGGTCTTCAGAACCGATGGCCGCTAACCCCGTGAGTTCTACTTTTTTCATTTGGTCGCACATGGGCTGACCATTTTTTAGTGGGAAAATCGTAAGGAAGCCTGCAGGCAGCTGCGGTAGCGCGCCATCATTTAAGTCTTCATCCCGTTCATTTTCGATCGCAACGGCGACATACTTTTCATCTTTAGAAACAGCAACTGAATCGGGCTGGCCTCCTAGATCGCAGCTCTGACTGATTTTATGATCTGTCAGCGTGAGAGATACGAGTTTTCCGCTTGGCTTAGTGTAACTTTCGGAGGTGTTAACCCCAGCCAGTACGGTGTTAGTCGTAACGGCAACAGAGGTGGGTTCTCCATTAAGAGAAACAAAGCCGCCGGGTTTAGGTTTGGATGCATTTTTGATATCAATAAAACCGATACCGCCCAAAGGGCTATCGGAGTAAACAAGTGAGTTACCGTCATGTGTTGCAGCAATAATCTCTGCTGACGTTTCAGTCGTAACATCAGACCCGGCAGGTAAGTTATGAATGTTAGCGAAGGTCGCAATACGGTTAAAGGTATCGGCCTGAGCAGTAACGGCTGCAGAAGCGAGAGCGAGTGCGATTAAGGTGTGTTTACCTGGATGGCGGAACATCTGTTTTAGACTCCTATAAATAGATAGCATCAAAGATTTGAGGCGCGATCCTATGTGGCTTATGTGACAGTTCGGTGAAAGGTGATGGCTTTGGTAGGAGTGGCTTAGCTGCTTTATATTTTTTATCTTATTGAATATTAAGGATTTGTTTGTTCTTGTGTCTGGTGTTAAGTGTCATATGAATGATTGGTTAAACTTTTGTTTCAACTATTTTATTCCTTGTGATTGTCATGTTGTTGTCATTCAAATCTTCTATTTTGCAGGACTTTGATTAATTGGTTTCAAAGAGTCTTTAGCTGCTGTGCTTATACAAAAACTCAAGTTGGGCCGCTTATTAACATTTAATGGTGAGTAAAATGGGTTACGACAATTCACATGATCGATGCAGTAATTTGAATCAAGAGCAAGATTCAGACTTCACACGGATGGCGGATAAAGCCGTTAGTCGTCGTGGTTTTATGGCAGGGATGGGGGCGTTGGGAATCGGTGCCTTCATCGGCATGTCGCCTATTGCGCAGTCGGTTCAAGCGGCGATGTCCGCTTCTGTAAAAAGCAAACTGATAGGCTTTGATCCAGTGCCTGCAAGTACCGCTGATACAGTTGTTGTGCCTAAAGGTTATAAAGTCGATAACTTGATCTCTTGGGGAGACCCTCTTTTTGATGGTGCACCCGCGTTTGATCCTTCCGGCGATGCACCTGCGTCGAGTCAGGCGTTACAGTTTGGCGATAATACCGATGGTATGAGTTTGTTTCCGCTTTCTGCTGACCGTGCTGTGATGGCGGTTAACAATGAATACACTAATGTTGAATACCTATATGCCCATCAAGGTAAAGCGATTACCGCTGATGATGTGTTGAAAGCGCAGAATGCCCATGGCGTCTCTATTTTTGAGATAAAAAAATCCTCTACGGGGTGGGTTGTTGACCGTTCCGGCCAGCGTAATCGTCGCATCACTGCAAATACACCGATGCAACTGACTGGGCCTGCTGCGGGTGATGCTTTACTTAAAACAGCGGCAGATGAGACGGGCACTGACGTGCTTGGAACATTTAATAACTGTGCTAATGGTCAAACGCCGTGGGGGACTTACCTGACGTGCGAAGAAAACTTCCATAAATACTTTGGCTCCAATGATGATACTTATACGGTGCCTGCGGCGCAGCAGCGTTACGGTATTAAGGGGGCTGATAAGACCTATCAGTGGAGTAAACACGATAGCCGTTTTGATTTATCGAAAAACCCTAACGAGCCAAATCGTCATGGTTGGGTTGTTGAAATTGATCCAATGGACCCAAATTCAAAACCTAAAAAACGTACGGCCTTAGGGCGATTTAAGCATGAGAATGCGGCGTTAATGGTGGATGGTAGTGGGCATGTGGTCGTTTACTTAGGTGACGATGAGCGTGGTGAGCATCTGTATAAATTTGTTTCTAAAGACAAGTATATTGCTAACAATGCAGTACATAACCGTAACTTGCTTGATGAAGGTACGCTCTATGTGGCCAAGTTTATGGCGGTTGATGGTGAGCTAAAGGGCCAAGGACAATGGCTAGAGCTTACGTTTGGTAAAAATGGCTTAACGCCTGAAAATGGCTTTAATAGCCAAGCGGAAGTGTTGATTCATACACGTTTAGCGGCGACTCAGGTTGGGGCTACCACAATGGACCGCCCTGAGTGGGTTGCGGTACATCCTAATAAGCAGACCGCTTTTTGCACCCTTACCAATAATAAAAATCGTGGTAAGAAGGATAACCAACCGGTTTCTGGGCCTAACCCACGTGCGAATAACGTATATGGACAGATTGTCCGTTGGGCACCCGCGCAAGGGGATCATACGCGGTCTGACTTTGTGTGGGATCTTTATTTGATCGCGGGTAATCCATCGCTGCACTCAACAGGCTTGTTGGGCGGTAGTGCTAATATCACGCCAGACAATATGTTTAATAGCCCTGACGGCTTAGGGTTTGATGAGGCTGGGCGTTTGTGGATTATGACTGATGGTAAGTACTCAAATAGCCATGAGTTTGCCGGTATGGGTAACAACCAGATGTTATGTGGCGATCCAGAAAGTGGTGAAGTCCATCGTTTTCTTACCGGTCCTATAGCGGCTGAGGTAACAGGGTTAACCTTTACGCCGGATTATAAAACGATGTTTGTTGGTATCCAGCATCCAGGCGAGAAACTGAAAGCCTCTCATTTTCCAGAAGGTGGAATGAGTAAACCTCGCTCAACCGTTGTTGTGATTACCCGTGAAGATGGTGGTGTGATTGGCGCTTAATTGAGCTTATCCCCCAAGGGGATCATAAAAGGGCCGTAAGGCCCTTTTTAGTTTGTTCTGTTCACATATTATTGTGTAAATATCAGGTACAAAAAAACCGGCCATGGCCGGTTTTTTATAGTTCGAACGTGGTTAGATGCGTAAGCCGCCATCCACTTCGAAACAACGACCGCTAACATAATCATTTTCAAAAATGAATGTAACGGTTTTTGCGATCTCTTCTGGTTTACCCAGACGTTTAGCAGGGATACCCGCAGCAATTTTATCAAGTGCTTCAGGTTTCATGCTCATTACCATCTCGGTACCGATGTAGCCTGGTGCGATTGATGCAGCGCGGATGTTATAGCGTGCTAGCTCTTTCGCCCAAGTAACAGCCATGGCTTGTGCGCCAGCTTTTGTCGCTGTGTAGTTGGTTTGGCCCATGTTGCCAGAACGAGAGATTGACGAGATGTTAATAATACAACCTTCAACGCCTAAATCGATCATCTGTGCAGCGGCTTCACGTGCGCAGAGGAACGTACCTGTTAGGTTCACATCGATAACCAAATTCCATTGGTCCATAGACATTTTCTTCGCAACTTTACCGGTTTCGCGATCTACTTTTAAGAATAGGCCGTCACGGGTAATACCCGCATTGTTTACTAAACCGTTAAGTGAGCCAAAATCAGCTACAACTTGTGCGAATGTTTTTTCAACTTCGTCTTCTTTTGCTACATTACAAATGTAAGCACGCGCTTCAACGCCTTCTTCCATGCAAAGGCCTACAGTCGTGTCTAGGTCTTCTTGGCTAAGGTCGATCAAAGCCAATTTAGCGCCTTGTGAAGCGAGTTCAAGCGCCATTGCGCGACCAAGACCGCGGCCACCGCCAGTTACAACAATTACTTTATCTTTGAGTTCCATTGAGGATTACCCTTACTTCGGTTTTACTCTGAATGTTATTGTGCATTGCGTCATTGTGCAGAATTTAAACTTATAACGCTTTTGCAAAAATGTCCACAATTTGCATGTATGTTTAGTTTATCAATAAGTTTCATATACTTTTGACCGTGTAATATTTGATTCTTTTGCATCTGCTAAGTCTATGTTTTTAGGTTTAAATACCGCGCTGCGGTGTAAATTTGTACTTTGGTACTAATGCTGCTTTTTATTATGAATTTTTTATCACAAAGGAGGGTGTTTACGACTTTAAATAGCCTCAAGGCTTGAAAAAGTAGCTCTTAGCCCATAGAAATAAGGGATATTGCTGTTGGCGGATATTGATAGGCTTCCATTTGCCGCAGTCTCTTTCTTTACGATGGGGCGTCCATGAGATTTCTTTTTTTGCTGTTTATTATTATTCCTATTATTGAGATTACGGTGCTTATCAATGTAGGTGATGCGATCGGTGTATGGAATACGGTCGGTCTGGTGTTGCTGTCGGCGTTTATTGGCGTGAATATGTTGCGTTATCAAGGAATATCAACCTTGATGAGGGCTCAGCAACGGGCTAATCAAGGTGAAATTCCAGGCCAGGAGATGGTTGAAGGGATTGTGTTAGCCGTTGGCGGGGCCATGCTTATTACGCCGGGCTTTGTAACGGATATTCTAGGGTTTTGCTGCTTGCTGCCTTATACACGCAAAGCCTTCGCATCTAAATTAATGGGGCGTTTTACAATTATGGCGTCTCAGCAACATAGATCGGGTTCCGCTCACTTTTATTCTAATGATCCTTTTAATCGTTCTGAAACCCCCTTCGAGCATCATGGTGAACAAAAGATACCTCCGAAGCCTGGGGCTGATGTGATTGATGGTGAGTTTGAGCGTAAAGATTAATTGTTCCTAAGAAACTTTTTTTCGATTGGGGTGTTGAATTCATTTTTAATGCCCCAATTTAGCTATTCAAAGGGTGATTCTTTAAATCTATGAATCACTCTATTTCCTAACATAATGTTGATTTTGGTCAGACAGAGATCAGGAGAAAAAACAAAATGAAAATTCGTCCACTTCACGACCGTGTAGTTGTTCGTCGTAACGAAGAAGAAGCCACTACTGCGAGCGGTATTGTGCTGCCAGGCTCCGCGCAGGAAAAACCTAACCAAGGTAAGGTTATTGCTGTAGGCGAAGGCCGACTTCTAGATAACGGTGAGCGTAGTGCGTTGACTGTTCAGGTTGGGGATACAGTACTATTCGGTGGTTATGCCAATACTGTGAAAGTAAACGGCGAGGAACTACTTATTCTTAGCGAAGGCGAAATTTACGGTGTGCTAGAAGACTAATCTTCCAGCTTAACTTTTCGCAGGTATCTACGTTCAGTAGAACGTTTTGTTTAAAGAATTTTTGAATACAGGATTTTCAAGATGTCTAAAGAAGTATTATTTGGGAACGATGCTCGTCAACGTATGCTTAGCGGCGTAAATATTCTAGCTGACGCAGTTAAAACGACACTAGGTCCAAAAGGACGTAACGTTGTATTAGATAAGTCATTTGGCGCACCAACCGTAACTAAAGACGGTGTATCTGTAGCGAAAGAGATCGAACTAGAAGATAAGTTCGAAAATATGGGCGCTCAGATGGTTAAAGAAGTTGCGTCGCAGGCTAACGATGTTGCGGGTGATGGTACTACAACAGCGACTGTTCTAGCTCAAGCGATCGTGAATGAAGGTTTGAAATCTGTTGCTGCAGGCATGAACCCAATGGATCTTAAACGCGGTATCGATAAAGCATCGGCTGCGGTTGTTGAGCAGATCAAAAAAATGGCTGTTCCATGTGCGGATAGTAAAGCGATTGCTCAGGTTGGTACGATCTCTGCCAATGCTGACCTTCAAGTGGGCGAAATCATTGCGGAAGCGATGGATCGTGTGGGTAAAGAAGGTGTTATTACCGTTGAAGAAGGTAATGCACTGGAGAATGAACTTGATGTTGTTGAAGGCATGCAGTTCGACCGTGGTTACCTATCACCATACTTTATCAACAACCAGGAAAGCATGTCTGTTGAAGTTGAACAGCCATTTATTCTGCTAGTTGATAAAAAAATCTCTAATATCCGTGACCTTCTACCTATTCTTGAACAGGTTGCTAAAGCATCTCGTCCTCTACTGATTATTGCTGAAGACGTTGAAGGTGAAGCCCTAGCAACATTAGTCGTTAACAACATGCGTGGCATCGTAAAAGTTGCTGCGGTTAAAGCGCCTGGTTTTGGTGATCGTCGTAAAGCAATGCTTGAAGACATCGCGATCCTAACCGGCGGTACGGTTATCTCTGAAGAAGTTGGTTTGACGCTAGAAGAAGCGACGCTAGAGCAGCTAGGTCAAGCGAAACGCGTATCAATCACAAAAGAAAACACAACACTTGTTGATGGTATTGGCGCTGCTGATACGATTGAAGCACGTGTTAACCAGATCCGTGCGCAGATGGAAGAAACATCGTCTGATTACGATCGTGAAAAACTACAAGAGCGTGTAGCTAAACTTGCTGGCGGCGTAGCTGTTATCAAAGTGGGCGCGGCAACTGAAGTAGAAATGAAAGAGAAGAAAGCACGTGTAGAAGATGCGTTGCATGCTACTCGCGCGGCGGTTGAAGAAGGTGTTGTACCTGGTGGTGGTGTTGCGCTAATTCGTGCTATGGACATGGTTAAAGACCTTAAAGGTGATAACCATGACCAGAATGTTGGTATCGAACTTGCGTTCCGTGCACTAGAAGCACCGCTTCGTCAGATCGTTGCTAACTCTGGCGATGAAGGATCTGTTATCGTTGCGAATATTCGTGAGAAGGGTGAAGGTAACTTTGGTTACAATGCTGCATCTGGTGAATACGGTGATATGATCGAGATGGGTATTCTGGACCCAGCTAAAGTAACTCGTTCAGCGCTTCAAGCTGCAGCATCGGTTGCTGGCTTGATGATTACGACTGAAGCGATGATTGCTGATAAACCCTCTGAAGGTGGTGCTGCTATGCCTGATATGGGCGGCATGGGTGGTATGGGCGGTATGGGCGGAATGATGTAATTCATCTCCCTTGCTGCTATAAATAGTTAATTGGTTGTTTGATTAGCTATTTAGTAATACTGAGCCCCGCATTTTGCGGGGCTTTTTATTTGTGCGTAAAATAGACCTAAATTTTAACTTTGTATGTAATGGATGAGCGGATAATCATGAATCGTGATGATGATATTAATGTGCCAAATATGGGGCCAGCCGAACCTCTGGATGACCGTCGCTCTACGCCCATTACGTCGTCTACTCCAGACGTGAAGCCCCATGCAACAACGCCTGCGGCTGAGCCGCAACGCTCAGGTGGTTTTTTGCAGGCATTGGTCAGCATTGTGTTAATCGTGGCGGTATCGGCATTGGGGTATTTTGGCTTTGATATGTATGATGCCCAAAAACAGAAAGAAGCCACATTCAGCCAAGCTCAACAACAGATTGAAGAGTTAAAAGAGTTGTTAAAGCAAACTGAGCAGGGTGCTGAACAGTCGGGACAGGCGATACAAGGTAATGTCTCCTCGTTAGAAGAGAGCCTTAAACAGAAAGATAAACAGTTGGATTCAGAGATTGCTAAGTTATGGGCGATCGCTCACCAAAAGAATGCGCCACTCATTAAAGAGCAGGGTGATCAGATTAAGGCCCAGCAGGCAACGCTTAAAGCGTTACAAGAGCAAGCGGCGAGCCAAGAGAAGCAGCTAAAAGCCTTGGCGGGTTTAAAGGCGGACAATGCGAAGCTTAAAAAAGCGGTGAATACTGAAATAGCCAATATGACTAAACGGGTTGCGCGTATTGAAACCGAAGTCAGAACCGGCACTGAACTGGTACAAGAGCAGCTGGATGAAGTCCTGAAAGCGCAGCGGGCTTTGACTGATCGTGTAACGCGATTAGAAGGTAAGAGTACTGATGGCCTAGAGCGACGGGTTAAAGTGAACGAGCAGGCCGTGCGCGCTTTTGATGGTACACGTCGACAGCTTAACCAAGATCTACTGCAAGTGAAGCAAAAGCTGAATAATATGCAATTGCTTTTAGAACAAAAATAAGTCCATTGGTCAAAAACCGATCTATAAATCGCTTTCAAGGGTTTGCTAAGTGCATCCCTTGAAGGCAAAATACACGCTTATTCATAGATAGGGATAGTTTTAACCTCCATGAAAATCCGTGCTTTCTTTGCACTAACCTTACCCGATTCAGTTGTACGTTGGTTGGCGGATCATGCTGACACGCTGTGTGAATATGATCGAAAAACAGAGGTCAGTTGGGTAGATTCAGATCGTTACCATCTGACATTGTGTTTTCTCGGAGGTATTTCGCTTGAACAAGTCGAAGAACTTGAGCGTTGTGCGCGTGAGAAACTGGCTGATTTTAGCTCTTTTCAAGTACATATTAATGCGGCTGAGTATTACCGTGTCAGTAGAAGCTTGGCATTAATTGCTGCGCTACCTGATGTAAACCAAGAACTTGAGTCCTTACATGACCTGATGGTGGATGTGGCTGATGCAGCCGATGTAAATCATGCGGACGAAGATTTTAAACCTCATATTACCTTAGGCCGTTTGCCGGGGATTAATAAGTTTAAAACGCCGGAAAGTTGGCCTGCAATCGATATCTTTAGTCTCGCCGATTCGGTTGTCCTGTTTCAGAGTAAGCAGGGTGAAGATGGCTCTATCTACACGCCGCTATTTGAAATTCCATTACAGGATTTAGCCTAGTTATATAATTAGGGTTTATCGCTCTATTCGAATTTAAGAAAATCATATTATTATGCGAACTCCAGAACTCCTGTCCCCTGCAGGGACACTTAAAAACATGAAATATGCGTTTGCTTATGGTGCAGACGCTGTTTATGCAGGCCAGCCTCGTTATAGTTTGCGTGTTCGCAACAACGACTTCAATATGGAAAACTTAGGTGAAGGGATTGATCTTGCTCACCGCTTAGGGAAAAAGTTTTTCCTCGCCAGTAATATCTTGCCCCACAACAGCAAGCTAAAAACCTATATTGATGATTTGCGTCCGATCATTGCCATGGGGCCTGACGCCTTAATCATGTCGGACCCTGGATTGATTTATCTGGTGAAAGAGCACTTCCCTGATGTGCCGATCCATCTGTCTGTACAAGCAAATACGATGAATTGGGCGGCGGTTAAATTTTGGCATGCCATGGGTGTCGAACGGGTGATTCTTTCACGTGAACTGTCTTTAGACGAAGTGGAAGAGATTCGCCAACGTTGTCCTGAAATGGAGATTGAGGTGTTCGTTCATGGGGCGCTGTGTATTGCGTATTCAGGACGTTGCTTGTTATCGGGTTACATTAATAAACGTGATCCAAACCAAGGCACCTGTACCAACTCATGTCGGTGGAAGTATGATGCCCATGAGGCCAAAGTGGATGAGTCGGGTGATGTCGTTCCGGTCGAACAATTTGATCCTAAAGCAGAGGCGCTTGCTCAGACGAGTCAGCCAGCATTAGGTGAGGGTGAGCCAACTGATCGTATCTTCCTGCTGCAGGAGGAGACGCGCCCCGGTGAATTTATGCCCGCGTTCGAAGATGAACATGGCACCTATATTATGAATTCAAAAGATCTGCGTGCTATTCAGCATGTGCATCGCTTAGCGGCGATGGGGGTTGATTCATTGAAAATAGAGGGGCGAACCAAATCCCATTACTATGTTGCTCGTACGGCTCAGGTATACCGTAAAGCAATTGATGATGCGGTGGCGGGTAAGCCGTTTGATATGCAGCTGATGGATGAGCTAGAGAACTTGGCGAGCCGCGGTTACACCGAAGGTTTCTATCGCCGTCATGTCCATGATGAATATCAAAACTATGAAACCGGTAACTCAGTGGGCGTCCATCAACAGTTTGTTGGTGAAGTCATGGGGTATGATAAGCAGGCGGGGATGTTAGAGGTGGATGTACGTAACCGCTTTTTAAAAGGCGATACGCTCGAGCTGATGACCCCCTATGGCAATCATAAATTCACCTTGGATGAGATGATTGATAAGAAAGGGAAGCCCGCAGATGTGGCACCCGGCTCAGGTCATGTGATGAAAATTCCTATGGCGTTAGAGTGCGACCCTGAATATGCCTTGATTATGCGGGACCTGCCGAACGCTCCAGACTATAGTCGTCAGGCATAATCACGACTGATGATGCTGTAAGACGATGTATGTTGAAAAATACCTGTTTAGGCGGGCATTAAGGCCATTCTCATTGAGTGTGGCTTTGATCGTGTGCCTGACAGGTATCATTGCCGCGTATAAAGATGGCTTCACTGATCTTGTGAGTGCATCACTCATTCTCTGTGCCGGTCTGTTACTGCAAGCGGGTGTCAATCTTATTAACGATTATTCAGATTTAGCCCAGCTTGATGCGGCTAAATATGAAGGGGCCCAACAGCAGATAAAACGAAACGGCAAGATCGGTCTAGGCTGTTTTTTATTGGCGGCGACTATCGGTGTATACCTTATTTACCTCTCGGGCCCCTTGTTGCTGCTATTAAGCTTGGTGGGCCTCTTTGGCGCGCTGGGCTATACCTTAGAACCGATTAACTATAAACGCCGCGGTTTGGCCGTTATCGCCGTATTTTGGTTGATGGGGGTGTTGATGGTGGTGGGGGCTTATTTTATTCAAGCTAAGGGGGTTACGCTTGAGGTGTTTTATCTTGCCATCCCCGTTAGTCTCTTTGCCTCGCTGTTGCTGTTAAGTAACGAAATTAGAGACTATGAAGATGATCGTGATAAAGGGATTCGTACGCTATCTGTGCGTATAGGTTATGACAACGCGGTCTTGTGCTACCAACTAATCATTGCGGCGATTTACCTTTCGGTCATCTTGTTGGGCGTCGCAGGCCTGTTGTTTGGGAGTTATTTTGCATTACTTACCATACCTGTTGTTCTGTTGCCTTGTCGGCTGTTACGTCGCGAAAAAACAGCGCGTTGTCGATTAACTCCTGAAACCGGCAGAGGGTATCTTGTTTTTGGGCTTGTTTATTGTTGCTTGCTCGCCTTATAGGACGGTTGCGCTTAATGATGGGGTGTTACACTGAATTGAGTGCGCCGCCGTTGTTCTAGAAAGTTTCTTAACGCCCTTAACTAATACCAATGCCCGACACCGTTTATTGGTACTTTTGGTGTATACTCTGCCCCAGTTCAAGCTTTCCTCAGAGAGAGCACTAATGGGTGATAATTGCAGACAAAACCGGTGGTTAACGAGAGCAGCATTAATCGGTGTTGGTTTGCGATTTTCAAACTCATCCCTTATGACAATAAAGCCATATATGGAGCCCCCGCATGAGCGTAATCCGTCAAGACGATTTCATTAGCAGTGTTGCTGATGCTTTGCAGTTTATCTCTTATTATCACCCGCTTGATTTTATCAAGGGCGTACACGAAGCTTACCTAAAAGAAGAAAATCCAGCCGCAAAAGATGCGATGGCGCAGATCCTCATTAACTCGCGTATGTGTGCTGAAGGTAAGCGTCCTATCTGTCAGGATACAGGGATTGTGACTGTATTTTTAAAAGTGGGTATGGATGTGCAGTGGGATTCTAAAATGAATGTCACTGATATGGTGAATGAAGGTGTTCGTCGCGCTTATCTTAATCCCGATAACGTGCTGCGTGCGTCTATTTTGGCTGATCCTGCGGGTAAGCGCCAAAACACGAAAGATAACACGCCGGCTGTTATTCATTACGAGATTGTTGAAGGCGATAAGGTTGAGGTTCACGTTGCGGCGAAAGGCGGCGGTTCTGAAAACAAATCTAAAATGGTGATGTTGAACCCATCTGATAGCATTGTTGATTGGGTTGTTAAAACGGTTCCGACAATGGGTGCCGGCTGGTGTCCACCAGGCATGTTAGGTATAGGTATTGGTGGTACGGCTGAGAAAGCCGCTGTTATGGCGAAAGAGTCACTGATGGAGCCTATGGATATTCATGAACTGCGCGAACGTGGCCCTCAGAACCGAGTTGAAGAGTTACGTTTAGAGATTATGGATGCCGTCAATAACTTAGGTATTGGGGCACAAGGCTTGGGCGGTTTAACAACGGTCATGGATGTTAAAATCATGGATTATCCAACCCATGCTGCATCTTTACCGGTTTGTATGATTCCTAACTGTGCGGCTACTCGTCATACGCACTTCACACTGGATGGTACAGGCCCTGCTTTACTCACACCGCCAAATCTTGATGATTGGCCTGAAGTGACATTCGAGGTTGGTGCAACGACGCGTCGTGTTAATCTGGACGAGATCACACCGGAAGATGTGAAAGAGTGGAAAGTCGGTGAGACCGTCTTGCTAAATGGCAAGATGCTTACTGGACGTGATGCTGCGCACAAGCGCATGGTTGAGATGCTGAATAACGGTGAAGAGCTACCTGTCGATCTTAAAGGTCGCTTTATCTATTATGTAGGTCCAGTGGATCCTGTGGGTGATGAAGTCGTAGGCCCTGCGGGTCCAACAACATCAACGCGTATGGATAAGTTCACACGTCAGATTTTAGAAAGTACAGGCTTGTTAGGTATGATTGGTAAATCAGAGCGCGGTCCTATTGCGATTGAGGCTATCAAGGATAACGAAGCGGTCTATCTAATGGCTGTTGGTGGCGCTGCGTATTTAGTGTCAAAAGCGATTACTTCATCTAAAGTGTTGGCGTTTCCTGAGATGGGAATGGAAGCTATTTACGAGTTTGAAGTTAAAGATATGCCCGTGACGGTTGCTGTGGATACCTCAGGTGAGTCTGTTCATACAACGGGTCCTGCTAAGTGGAAAGATATTATCGCTAAACAGCTATAAGTTTGATTAGCGGATAGCCAAAGCGCAGTCTAGCTACGTGTTCCTATAACCTTAGGGGCGTAGTATTAGGCTGCGTTTTTTTATGCCGGTAGAAACAAGCATGGCATAAAGTCTATTATTTTTTATTAAGTGACATTTTCATGCGTGAGATCAACGGTTGTGTGGTTCGCGAGGGCATATACTCGGCCCTAATAATAGTTTTATTCATTTAGAGGGGAATGAAAATGAAAACTCAAGCAGCCTTAATGGGCCTTGTTGCGTCTCTTTCTTTTTCATCTGTTGTTGTGGCAGCAGATACTGAGGCCATGATGCAAGCCGCGGGTAAAGAAATATTCACTAAGTGTTCAGCGTGTCACTCTTTGGACTCCAGCAAAAATGCGTTTGGTCCTAGTTTGATCGGTGTTGTAGGTCGTGAAGCTGCGTCTCTACCACGCTTTGCTTATTCTGATGCTCTACGTAAATCGGGGATTACGTGGACTGAAGATAACCTACGTCAGTGGATTGCGGGTAACGACCAGTTTGTGCCTGGAACACGTATGCGCCACGTTGAAATTACAGACAAAGCAGAGCAGGATTACCTGATCTCTTACTTAAAAACACTGTAATTTAGCGCTAGATTGCTAAGATAAAGCCACCGATCGTAAGTAGGTGGCTTTTTTGTTTTTAATGGCGCTGTTTCTGGGTCAAGTCGCACTAATCAATTTTTTCTGTTCAGCTAAATAACGAGGCATTGGGCCTTTGTCTTCGTAAATCTCTTCACCATCTTCAATACGAATCACTTTATTTCCCGGAACATAAGGCATTTTTGCCTCGAGTTCATTCAACGCTTCATGTAGAAGTGTTGCTACAACATCCGCTTTGGGTAGTTTATACATCATTGCTAATGCTTCTAACTTTACGGAATCACATTGATAAATTGATAAGGTTTCCTCTTTTCTGCCATTAATTGTTCGCGCTCTATTTTCCCACTCATTTAAAAGCCTAGATAAACTTTCGTTGCCCATTACTGCATCCCCTTATAAACACTACACCCTCTATCAGTGTAGATGTCGAGCTGAGTATTGCCAGAAAATATTTAGTAAAATTGTAAGTAAAACAAGGGGTGACAGTAGATCGGGGGTGGTTTTTTGTTAAAAAAGAGAGAGTCGATAGCATTAGGTTGTCACGGGGGCTCTGTTTTATGACAAAGCCCCGTACTTTCAATGCGCCATTAGGTCAGAGAACCGCTTTAGGCTTCGAGGGCGACTAAGCGGTTATGTTGGCGTAGTAAGTTGCTAAAGTCTGCGGGATCAATGGGTTTGCTAAAGAGGTAACCTTGCAGTTGGTCACAGCCTTCAATTTCAAGAAATGCACGCTGTTCGGGGGTTTCAACTCCTTCGGCACACACTTTTAGGTCTAATGTGTGGCCAAGCAGAATCACTGCTTTGGTAATTGCTTCGTCGTTTGCATCTTCCGGTATATCGCGAACAAGCGATTGGTCGATCTTAATTTTATTGATCGGGAGTTTTTTTAAATAACTGAGCGACGAGTAGCCCGTTCCAAAATCGTCGAGGGCCAAATTGATCCCTAGCGCCCTGAGTTCTGTAAAGGTTTTGCTTGATTCGTGCTGGTGTTCTAGCAGAAAGGTTTCGAGGATCTCAAGCTCGATCATATCGGGCGGAATTTTATAGGCGTTTAATAGTGAGCTGATTTTATCAGGTAAGTTTTGTTTAGTGATCTGGTCACTGGCTAGGTTGATCGCGAGTTTAAAACTTCTTAGGCCCGCTTGTCGCCATATGGCCAGCTGCTGAAAGGCTTCTTCAAGAACCCAGTTGCCTATTTTTTTCATCAGGCCGATCTCTTCCGCAATACCGAGAAAGTGGATCGGTGATATAAGTCCTCTTTCTGGATGCTGCCAGCGGATAAGGGCTTCTGCGCCAATAATATTGTCTCCGCTGCGGTCCATTTGTGGTTGGTAGAACAGTCTAAATTGTTTTTCGCTAATCGCTTTGCGTAATTGCGGTTCTAGTTTGATCCATTCCTCTACACTTTCGGAAAGCTCAGGTTGGAAAAGGGCGTAGTTATTGCGGCCCAAATCTTTTGCCTGATTCAATGCAATATCAGCATTTTTGGTTAAAACATCAATATCCTCTCCATGGTCAGGAGCGATCGCGATACCTATGCTTGCTGTCGTAAAGTAGTCGTGACCATTGAGGGTAAACGGTTGCTCCATTGCGGCTACAATATTATCGGCAACGCGGGAGGCATCATCATTATCGTCGAGCTCTTCCACCAAAATTGAAAACTCATCGCCGCCCACCCGTGCCACTATATCGGTTGGGTTTAATGTTTGCGTTAGACGTGCGGTCACTTGTATGAGCAGCTCATCCCCATAGGTATGCCCTAAGGAATCGTTGATATGTTTAAATCTATCCAAATCCATATGTAACATCGCAATTTTTTCATTTGTATTGCGGTGGGTGATGGCGTGGTCTAACCGTGCGCTAAACAGTAAACGGTTAGGCAGGTTGGTTAAGGCGTCATGGTGGACAAGGTGTGAAAGCTTGGCTTCTGAGGCTTTAATGCCACTGATATCGGCGAGTACACTGACATAATGGGTTAATTCTTGGCTGCTGGGGTCAAGAACCGCATTGATGTTGACTAAGTGGGGAACGATCTCACCACTTTTACGTTTGTTCCAGATCTCATCTTGCCAATGTTTGTGTATTTCTAAGGTGTCCCAGATGGATTAATAAAAGGCTGGGCTGTGTTTATTGGATTTTAATAGGGTCGGGCTTTGGCCAAGTAACTCTTCACGGCTATAGCCTGATATGTCAGCATACGCTTGGTTGATATCAACAATAACGTTGTTTTTATCGGCGATCATAATGCCGTCGTTTGTATTGGAAAAGGCGATACCTGCAAGCCTTAATTTTTCAATTGAGGCCTTCTCTGGCGTTATGTCTAGAAATACGCCATTCCAAATTTGTTTGCCGTCAACCACCTCCTCTTCGAGCAGGGATGAGCCGCGTAGCCATTTAAGTTCGCCATTCAGATGGAAAATTCTAAACTCATGGGACCAAGCAAGCGAGTGTTGGCTAGCATGGGCAATACTGGTCCAGAGTTGTGCTTTATCTTCAGGGTGAACTTGTTTCCAGATCAACCCAAAATTGTTGCAAGCGTCCTCTGCTGACACCCCAGTCATCTGTTTAATGCCCGAGCTTAGGTAAGTAAACTCTTGTTGTTTATTGGCGGTTAACCGGTATTGGTATAAGGCGCCCGGCATGGTTTGTGTGATGTTATTGAGGAGGTGAGCGGTATGGTCTAACGCTTTTTGCGAGTCGACCCGTTTCAGTACGATGCTAATAACGTTTGTAGCCGCTTCTAATAGCTTTATATGAAAAGGGTGGGGCGTACGTGGGGTAAAGCTTGAGATGGCTATAGTGCCGTTAACCTGATGCTC
The DNA here is from genome assembly GCF_001597735.1 of Neptuniibacter pectenicola. Lineage (GTDB taxonomy): Bacteria > Pseudomonadota > Gammaproteobacteria > Pseudomonadales > Balneatricaceae > Neptuniibacter > Neptuniibacter pectenicola. The sequence continues at coordinate 474,872 of NZ_LUTS01000001.1, read as the reverse complement.
ATCGAGGATGATCGGGTATGACCAGCAGGCTTGAATATCAAATTGTTCCGCCACATCCCGTAGGTGGTCCCATCGGGAGTCGTTTGCAATATCCACGGCTAAGACCGGAATGCCCATAAATGCAGATGTACCGCACGAGCCTGCACCAATCGCGGGTTCGAGACCGTTGAACGCATCGATTGCGTTAGGCGGCAAACTGGGGGCGCAGGTGACATGCAGTTGTTGATGAGCGCTGTCAAATAACATGATAGAAGCGACACATGCTGGAATCGATTGTTCTATAAAGCGGCAGATGTCATCAAAGATCTGTTCAGGGGTCGCATCTTGTGCAACTTTTTCTAGTATTTGGCTTTGGAAATTCAAAATAGCATAGAGTTCTTGCGTATTAGGACTTCCAGTAACCTTTGGGTTCTGAGTTACGTGACTGTTAGGCATGGGCTAATCTTAATTATTATTATGAGTTCGACATAGTAGCAAGAGCTGGCCAGTTACAGTAGCTAAAAATAACTACTTGTTCTATATGAGTTTTATGTTTTTTGCGTTAAGACCTGCCTGAAAGTGAGGTTGATTCTAGCCGACTGAGAGGTTGGTCTTTTAGGGAGGCTGTGTTGCCATTGGGCTTGCAGTTTTGGTCCCATCCATAATAGGGAGCCATTGTTGAGTATGAGCTGCTCTTTTCTCTGCTTATCGGTCAGGTGTCTTAACATGAAGGGGCGAGAGGCCCCGAGAGAGACGCTTGCGATGATCGGGGCATCACCTAATTCAGGCTCGTTATCTTGATGCCAGCCCATGCTGTCTTGCCCGTTTCGGTAATAATTGAGCAGCGCAGCATTAAACGTGCTGCCAGTAAGCGCCTGTATACGGTTGCGAATTTCAAGCACAGTCGGGTGCCATGGATGGGTATTGAGTGTGAGATTTGAGTAGGTGTACTCGACCCCTGAGTCACCCATAAAGACTTGCAGTCTTGGGATCTCTACCTCTTTGCCGAACATCTTAATTTTATCCTGTCGCCAAGGCAGTTGCGTTAATAGTTGAGTAAAGAACGCGTGGGCATCGTGCTCAGCGATAAAGTCATTTTTTAACCAGTAATCGGGTGGCTGTATCTGCTCCTTCGTCAATAAGGAATCCGTCATGTCAGTGTTAAAGCTGCGCATGGATTGCATCAGCTAAGGCTTCGCTGATGTCTATTTTATTACTGGCGTGGGGAATGCAGTTACAGGTAACGACCGTCGCGTTACGAGCTAATTCATCATAGGCCTCGTTAGAAAATAGGCCATGTACGCCAATACATACGGGGGTGGCTAGCTTAGCGGCGGCTAAGTGCTGTACCGTGTTTAGCATGGTCTTTCCGCTGGAGATAATATCATCGACTAATACGGGTGTGTGCTGATGCCACTGTTCAACCTGCGGTAGGGATACTTCAACGTGATAATCCCCTTTGCGTACCTTTGTGAGTACTTGGAAGGGGGCGTTAGCGCGTGCGGCAACGTCAGATACCCATTGTTCGCTTTCACTGTCAGGTCCAATTAATAGCGGACGTTTAACATGTTTTTTTATCCACTTGGCAATCATTGGCGCAGCATGGACGACCGTGCTATCTAGGCTATAAATCTCGCTGAGTGAATGGTAACGGTGTAGGTGTGGATCAAGGGTGACAAGCCAATCAAAATGACTTGAAAGGAGTTTGGCGAAGGGGCGAGAGCTAACGCATTCACCTGGTTTGAACTGCTTATCTTGTCGCATGTAGGGAAGATAAGGGGTCGCTAAGCCTATACGTTTGGCACCGAGTGCTTTCACTGTGCTGGCTAAAAAAAGAAGGTTAAGCGTTTTGTTATTGGGCTGGTGTAAGTTACAGAAAATAATCACTGAGCGGTTGTTACACTCACTTAATACGCGCAGGTAACTTTCACCATCGGGGAAGTAGCGAGTGTCTAGTTCGCCGGCATCCGCCCCTAGTTTATCTTTTAGGGCGTTGGCCAATGAAATATCAGAATCTAGATTAAATAAGAGTGGTTTCATGCGTCTGCCTTTTGGCTGCTACTTAGCTCAATAATATCTAAGTGTTCCTCTAAATACTCAACGGCGTAACTTAATTCACCGGTGCTTTCTGCGTGGATCGTTAACAGAGGTTGGTGGGAGAGAACCGCATCCCCGATTTTGCAATGGAGATCGACACCGGCGGCTAAGTCAGCCGGCGCCCCCGCGAGTTTGGCGACTTTGGCCAGTTTACGGTTATCAATACAGGTGACCACCCCGTCAGTTGATGCGATAAGTTCATATCGGTAGGGGGCAATCGGAGGTGACTTAAGTGCGCCTTGTGCAAGACAGATCGCTTGGAACTTAGCCCAAGCGGCGCCTGAGTCTAATATCGCTAAGGCTTCTTTAAGGCCTTCGCCGGGGGGGAGACCTTTAGCCATTTCTAACATGGCACCGGCGACCTCGGCTGATCGTTGTCTAAGATCGAGTGGCATAGAGGGGGCGTTTTGGAGCACTTCGAGGATATCTCTCGCTTCAAGGGCAGGGCCTATGCCGCGGCCAACGGGTTGGGACCCATCGGTAAACATAACGCTTATATTTAACCCTAATGTAGCCGCGACGGCTTTAAAGTTATTGGATAGGGTTTCTGCCGCCTCATTGCTTCTTACTTTTGCCGTAGGGCCTACGGGGATATCAATGACAACGTGAGTCGCCCCAGCGGCAATCTTTTTGGACAATACGGACGCAATGAGTTGGCCCTCACTGTCGATATCTAAGGCGCGTTCAACTTGTATCAATAGGTCGTCGGATGGGGATAGTTTAACGGACCCGCCCCACGCCAAGCAGGCACCCTCTTTTTCTACCACCGCACGCATGGATTCTAGGCTGAGGTCGACATTCGTTAATGTTTCCATGGTATCGGCAGTGCCAGCGGGGGAGGTGATCGCCCGGGATGAGGTTTTGGGCATAATAAGACCCGCTGCCGCTAAAATAGATACCAGTATGGGGGTCGTGCGATTCCCCGGTAGCCCACCGACGCAATGTTTATCAACGACGAGGGGTAATCCCCACTCGATTTTGCTACCCGAGTTGACCATCGCTTTAGTGAGATCGGTGATCTCTCGAATATTCAGTTTATCGCCACCGCAGGCGGTAATAAAAGCGGCTAAATGTACATCCGCATAGCGTCCAGCGACAATGTCGTTAATGATCTCCTCTAGTTGAACACCTGACAACTCCTTATCGTACACTTTAGCCCTTATATACGAGAGAGATTGCACCGGCTTTGGGTGTGATAACCATACGGAGGTGTTTTCTTGCAGCGCCATCCTTTTCCATGCGGACTCGGAAAACCCGATTTCACCTGGGCTTAGTAGCGCGCCAGTAACGGTATGTAGTGTCGCGATTAGATGTTGGTTTTCTGTGTGCACAAGGACGCGGGATAGGGCAGAAAAACCTTCTGAACGACAGACAGGGCTGTCTTGGCGTAAATAGATAGTGAGCTCTTGATGTGTATCTAAACCTAAACGGCAGGCTTTTAAAGGATTCATTCTATCGGGTGTGTAAGTCATCTAATCAGTCTCCTTATCCCTTCAGTATATGAGGGAATGGTGGAATGGAAAAGTACAACCGAAAAAATGCAAAAGAGGCGGTGATTAGCGGTTGATAATAATTACATTGCGCGGATAACTGCTGCTAGAATAACCCCTCGATTTTTGTGCTGTGGAGTCAGGGATAAATGGAACGTAAATTTAGGTTGGTTTTGTCGTGCCCCGATCGGGTGGGAATTGTAGCGATGGTCAGTAATTTTATTTCTAGCCATGGCGGTTCCATCTCTGACGCCAATCAACACTCTGATAGTAGTTCTGGCTGGTTTTTTATGCGTGTTGAGGTCTGTGCCACGACACTGCCCTATACCCTAGACGAGTTTAAAGATGCGTTTTCACCGATTGCCCAATCATTCAATATGGAGTGGGAGGTGACCGATTCGGCACAGCCAAAGAAAGTTATTTTGATGGCCAGCAAAGATTCCCACTGCTTAGCGGATCTGCTGTATCGCTACCATGAGGGTGAGTTGGATTGTGAGATTGTGTGTGTGATCTCAAATCATGATGATCTACGAAGTATGGTGGAGTGGCACAAGATTCCTTACCACCATGTACCTGTTGATAAAGCCGATAAACAACCGCATTTTGACCAAGTTAGTCAGCTTATCCGACAGCACGATGCGGATGTTGTGGTACTTGCTCGCTATATGCAGATTTTACCAACAGATATTTGTGCAGCGTATACACACCGCATTATCAATATTCATCATAGTTTTTTGCCTTCGTTTGCAGGGGCAAAACCCTATCACCAAGCCCATGAGCGGGGAGTGAAATTGATCGGTGCAACTTGTCACTTTGTGACAGAGGAACTTGATGCGGGCCCTATTATTGATCAGGATGTTATTCGTATTACGCATCGAGATATGCCTGCCGATATGGTGCGTTTAGGGCGTGATGTTGAGAAAACGGTATTGTCTCGTGGGCTGCGTTGGCACTTAGAAGATAAAGTGCTGGTGCATGGAAATAAGACGGTTGTATTCAATTAACCTGATCTTGATCAGCTCTATTTTGTTGCGGGTTTAATCGTTAGGTGTAAATATAAAGAAAACATCGGGCGTGTTTCGCTAGGATAGTGATCGGTTTCCCGGTTTTATGATATTTGGTAGTTGCGACCGACTGCCTTGGAGGAATGCTAATGTTGAGATCCGTAAAAGCTCAAGATTATATGTGTAATGACCTGATTACATTTACACCTGAAACTGATCTTTTTGAAGCGATAAATGCGCTGTTGGATAACCATATTACAGGTGCACCGGTTGTTGATAGTAAAGGTGACTTGGTTGGTTTGATGTCGGAAGTGGATTGTTTAAAAGCGATACTCACACTAACCTATCATGAAGAAGAGATGGGTGGCACGGTTGGTAAATATATGTCGGATGAGGTTTACACCATAAACCATGATGCTGATATTATAAAAGTGGCGGAAGAATTTATTAATAACAAACGTCGCCGTTTACCTGTGGTAAAAGATGGTAAACTGATCGGCCAGATTAGTCGCCGTGATGTTTTACGTGCCGTAGAAAATTTTGCTCAGGACGGTTGATCACTCAATTATATGTCTTAAGCCGTAGCTTAGACTGCGGCTTTTTTATTTGTAAGGTCAGTTCTATTTAATGAATTACTCTTTTCCTGAAACACCTATATTGCTCTACCCCTCTCTTATTCATAAAGTAGGTGTTGAAGCGGCTGTGTTGTTAACGCTCTACCAGCAGCGTTTACAGCTCGAGGCTATGAATAGCCCCACGTCTGAATTTATTGTTTCTCGCCAGCAATGGTTGTTGCTAGCACCTTATTGGGATGAAGAGCGGTTGGCGCAGCTAACCAGTGTGCTTGTCGCTGAAGAGTATGTGGATATCGCTTTTTCTAAAGATGGGCGTGTCCGTGTTAAATTTATGCCGGTGTCTGAGACGGAAGAGAGTGAATCCGATGTTGAGATGGTGAGCCGGCTACCGGTTGTTGAGGAGTGCTCGATTGCGCCATCCTCCTCGTTTGATGAACCAGACGAGTTAGTCGTCGCTCACCCTACAGCACCACAAGATACCCCTTATTACCCCGATGCGACAGTCAGCACCTATCAAACAACATCTACCCCGAATGCAGGTCCAGCGCCGACCTTTGGTGGCAGTATTGGTTGGGCTAAAAAGGTGCGTCAGGGCGATGAATTACAAGTACTATTTCAGCAGCATGAGCAACGTAATAAACAGCTGCATGGTATGGAATTAGGATGGCAACCCTCTGAAAATCTATATGCGCTTTTACCTAGGCACAACATTTCGCAGCAGTTTGCGCTGAGCTGTTTAGACGAGTTTGTTCTATATTGGTTAGATAAAGATCGTAAAGAGACAAACTGGGATCAGAAGTTCTTAGGTTGGGTGAAACGGGAGTGGGTGAAGAAGCAAACTCAAGACGGTCGCCAACAACGTATCAATAACGAACAAAAAGCAGGTTTACGTCATGAAGACCCCCGCCGAGATACTCGCGAGAAGCGAAAACGGGTTACCGCAGCAGTCATGGACATCAAAGACACCGACTGGTGATGACAATGCTCGAGAGTTAAGCGTCGAAGTTAAAACCTTTGTGAATATGATCTTTGCTCGCTTTATGGCGATCTATGGGCATAAATTCAAAAGCTGTTTTGAAACGCAAGATGAGATCCGTATAGCAAAACGTGAATGGGCGTTGAGCTTAGGTGGTTATACAGAAAATGAGCTGGTGGCGGCGATTGATTACTGTAAAGAAAACAGTGCGTGGATGCCGACTATATCTGAGTTTATCAAGGTCTTACGCAATTTAACCGGTGACTTTGGTCTACCGATCGCTAAACATGCTTATGAAGAAGCCTGTAATTTCTCAGAGAGTGCGTCCCATCATGAGTGGACCCACCCTGCGGTCTACCATGCCGGTAAAGCGACGGGGTGGTTTCGTTTACGCACTGAAGATGCTGTCGATGTGTACCCTGACTTTCGTTATAACTACGATGTGATCTGTCGCCGGATTCGTTCAGGCGAGCGCTTAGATAACCCGGTGCCTGTTGCGCTTCCCGATAAAAGCGATGATTCCCTCTTTTCCTTTATTCAATCTTGGGGCGCGGAGCATCAACTCAAACCTGAGGTCGCGAGTAAGTGGCTGTTCTATCTGACTAAACCTAAAGGGTCAAAAGTCCGCGAACGTTTCAAAGCACTGGCTCAGGTTGACGCTAATGCTATGGGGATTACCTTACCCGATGACTATCAGTCGTAGTGCATCGCTGCGATATAGGTGCTTACTCGTCGCTCTTGTAATCCGAGGCTTCGAGCGCGTGTTTTTTGAGTAACTTATAAAAGTCCGTACGGTTGCGGCCAGCTATTTTCGCCGCTTGAGTCACATTCCCCTCGGTGATCTGTAGCACTTTACAGAGGTACCGTTTTTCAAACTCTGCCCTTGCATCATTAAAGTTAGCAATGACCTGCTCTTGATTGGCCAATGCGCGATGAATCGCGGTGTCAGAGATAATGGGGGTGTTGCTTAAGGCGGTCACTTTCTCAATGATATTTTCGAGTTGGCGCACGTTGCCCGGCCATGAGGCTTGGGCCAATACTTGCAGTGCTGCGCTGGAAATGCTTTTAACTTTTGGGTTGTGTCGTAGTGCTGCCTGCTCGACAAAATAGCGCGCCAAGGGTGGAATATCCTCAGGGCGGTCTTTTAGTGGGGGCAGGTGTAGATTGACGACATTAAGGCGATAGAAAAGATCCTCCCTAAAGCTCTTGTCCTGCATCGCCTGTTCGAGATCTCGATGGGTTGCGGAGATAACGCGCACATCAACGGCAATGGTCTCCGTGCTACCGACGGGGCGAATATGACGTTCTTGTAGCACCCTAAGTAGTTTTACCTGAAGTGGTGTTGGCATGTCACCGATTTCATCTAGGAATAAAGTGCCGCCATTTGCCGCTTGAAACAGGCCCTCATGTTTGTTGACCGCGCCGGTGAATGCGCCTTTACTGTGGCCGAAAAGTTCGGACTCCAGTAGTTGTTCTGGCAGCGCACCACAGTTGATCGCAATAAAAGGTTTTTTACAACGGGAGCTGGCTTTGTGGATCGCATTGGCGAGTAGCTCTTTACCACTCCCGCTTGCGCCCGTGATAAGGACGCTAACGTCTGATCCCGCAATCTGTTCTGCTTCTTGGAGCAGTTGCTCCATAGTCTGGCTGCGGCTAATGATGTTGTTACGCCATTCGCCTTCGCTGCGGCTGGTGCTGGCTAAGGCCGCTTCAATGTTTTGCATGAGCTGATCACGGTCGATCGGTTTCGTTAAAAAACCAAATACCCCCTGTTGGGTGGCCGTTACGGCTTCGGGGATCGATCCGTGGGCGGTAATGATGACAACGGGCAGTTGTGGGTACAGACGTTGAACCTGCTTAAACAGCGCCATGCCATCCATACCTTCCATACGCAAGTCGGTCACGAGGAGGTCGATCTTTTCGCTTAACACCTCTAATGCTTCTTCGGCGCTTTCGGCGCAGCTGATCTGGTAGCCACTGGCGCTTAAACGCATGGATAATAATTTAAGCAAGGAGGCGTCATCATCGACTAAGAGGATATGAGGTTTCATTCCTGATTCTCTCTATCTTTGCTGAGATCAGTCTCTATTTGGGTTAAGGCATCTATTTTTATCTGCAAGGTTTTGTTTTCTTGTAGTAGGTTATCTTGCTCGGCTCTCATCCATAGCAGGGCAGAGGTTAGCTGATCCCTCAGGTCAAAGTACCGGTCACCAGGGCAGGCTTTATCTGGATAAAGTACAAACTTAGCATAATAACGTTTGGCTTGTTGTAACTGCTCTTTTGAGGATAAAGGGGTGGATAGAAGCAGTGCGAGCAGGGTCTGATCTTTATCCCGGATCGCGTTTTGCATTATACGGCTGCGGCGCTCTGGGTTTTCTAAGAACAGTTTTTCTATTTTTTGTAAGCGATCTAAGTTTGCCGCTTCAATGCGACAGCTTTTCTGTTCCGAAATGGGTTCTACTTCAACCGGCGGTTTGGTCTCCTGTAGTTCGCAACCTTGTAAGATAAGTAGACATAAAATAATGGGTAGAGATCTAATCATTAATAGGGTGCTCCGAAATGGGAAGGCAAACGCTAAAACCAACGCGATGATTTTCATTTTTGCTTAATGTCACTGTTGCGCCTAAGGATTCGGCGGCATCATGGACAATACTGAGGCCTATGCCTGAGCCTTTGACCGGCCCTTGCCGTCTATTTTGGCCTTGATAAAACGGTTCAAATAGCAGCGGAACATCTTTAAGGGGGATGGTGGGTCCATCATTTTCTACATGAATGAGGCAGTGCTCGTTAGTGTGTTCGATGCTGAGTGTTAGATCACCTTCGTTGCTGCCATAAAGAGCCGCATTGGACACTAAGTTACTAATAATACGTACCAGCATCGCTCGATCGGTGGTCCATTCATGCTCTTCTTTAGGCAGGGTTAGGTGTATCTTTTTTTGCTCAAGCAGTAATTTGTACGGCTCAATCGCTTCTATGAAAACGGGCAGTAGTTTTACCGGGTGGAAGTTAACGGACTCATTTTGATGTAAACGGCTGTAGTCCAGTAACTGTTCAATTAATGACTGTAACTGCCTTGAGTTGCTTTGTAGTAGTTGAGTGACTTCCATCTGGCTTTGATTTAAGGGGCCCGTAATCTGGTCAGCTAATAGATCAGATCCCTCGCGTAGCGTGGTGAGGGGGGTCTTTAATTCATGGGACATGTGACGTAAGAATCGCTGTTTTTCGTTTTCTACTTCTGCCAGGCGTTCGGTCAGCCAATCAAGCTGTTGTTCAAGTTCGACGAGTTCATCCGGCCCACCGACCATCGCGCCAGTATATTCTTCACCTGTACCTAAGGCTTGTATTCGGTCAGCAATCCGGCGAACAGGGCGAATAATACTAAAACTAAAAAACAGAATTAAGAGCATCTCGATGACAAGTAAAATCAGCGCGAGGGTACTGAGTTGCGTTTGTGTGTGTTGGGCGGTTGAGTTGAGTGCTTGTAACCGTTGATCAAGAATCAGGTCCACTTGCTGGTTTATGTCGCGTGTAAACCCGAGCAGGTTGTTAGCGTCTTCCGCGTTCGATTGTTCAATATTGTCTAATAGCGCGTTTATTTGGTTAAGCTGTTCCACTTTTGTCAGTATAAAACTGTGGATAGAAAGCTGTTCCCGGTAATCAAGCAGGTTCTGCGTTAAGCGTTGTTTGATCTCTGGTTTGGCTAGAATCTGGTATTGACGTGCTGAACGGGTAATGTCTTCTGCAAGGCCTTCTAAGCGTTGTCCGCGTCGCGTTACCTCTAATGCTTGTTTTGCAAGCACACGCCCCTCTGCTGATTGCTCAACAAGCGCATCGGTTGCGTAGTAGATTAAGATGCCGAACGGCGTGACTACGACTAAAAATGAAAGCAGCACTAACTGTTTTAGTGAACTTAAGCGCCAACCGCGCCGATTGTGATTAGACATTTAATAGGACATTTAATTAAACAAGTGTATGACTATTATCCATGAATAGGCCTTTAATAGGGTAGTGTTTCTATCTATTTTCGTTAGTCTGGGGTTTATGACGAGAGGGGGGGCTAGGAGCCCTAAGGGGACTCCTAGCCTGTTGAATAGAGCTGGCGGCTATGTTTGTGGACATGGATGCTCTACCCAACCGTTACTAGAAGGAGGGGGAATAACCAACTGAGGCTGTCTCGGAATCAGTTTAAGCTGTTCCCCCGCAAACCAGTGAACCCGTTACAACGCTTGTAGGGAAGCCATTACGATATAAGTACGTGTTGGCGTAGCGTTGACTTGAAGCTGTGAAAACTCATCGGGACTTAGAAAGCCATCTCGATTGGTATCGATTTTATCGAAACCTTTAACCAGCGCAGGGGATACTTGCGCTTCTTGAGGGCTAACCTTGCCGTCTTTGTTTTCATCTAGCTTTTCAAAAATACTAGGCGTTTTCGGTTGCTCATTCGTCATAACATCAGGCTGAGCGTCTGTAGCGATAAGTGTGTCCGCTACGACGATCGATGATGAAATGGTGAGCAGTGAAGCAAGTGCCCATGTCGTTATCTTCATGCCTTATCTCCTAAAAAATAAGTGGTAATCAGATTAAGATTTAGTACGTGGGCGAGTGAATTCTTCAGGGCTCAAGTAACCATCTTTGTCGGTATCAACTTTGTCGAAGCCTTTAACCAGTGTAGGGTAGTTTTTTGCTTCTTCTTGGCTGATTTTTCCGTCTTGATCGACATCTAATTTATTAAAAACTTTTTTCTCTTTAGGTTGTTCGCTCGTGATAACTTCAGTTGCTGGTGCAGCCTGTTCTACGGCTGTTGCTGGTGCTTCTTCTGCAAGTGCAGCGGTTGAAGAAACGGCGATTAGTGAAGCAAGTGCCCAAGTAATTGTTTTCATCATTCATCTCCTAAAAAAATAAATTATTGCGATTCGTAGGTTTAAATTCGAACTAGATATATCAAGCTTTGTGCCATGTTTTTAAATTACTTTAAAAAACAATAAGTTATTGTTGTTTTGAGCGGGGTTGTAAGGAGGGGCATTTGAATCGGTGGTGAAATGATATAAATACTGTCTCTGTTTGGAGACAGTATTTGATTAATAAATATACTTTTTCTTTTAAAACAGTAGCTTACGAAGTTACCAAATGGAGACAACTAAAATATAGAGACCGATGAACGGCGTGTGAACGCTTTAATATAGCTGAGTATCAGGCTCTATAACGACGTTGTTAGATAAGCGCCCAAGGTGTTCAATTTCGACTGTTACATTGTCACCGGGCTTTAGGTAGCCTCTGGGCTTCATGGATACGCCTACGCCTGAACAGGTGCCTGTTGCAATCACATCGCCGGGCATTAATGTGCAGACAGTGGAGATGGTTTCAACCAAAGCATAGCAGTCAAAGATAAGGTGTTTGGTATTGGAGTGCTGCCTTAGTTCGCCATTGACCCAGGTTTTTAGCTCTAATTGGTGTGGGTTAATAGGGTCGGTTGTTATCCACGGTCCTATAGGTCCGTGGGTATCAAAGGATTTTCCTAAGGTCCAGGTGGGGGATTTGATTTGCCAGTCACGTACAGATACATCATTGACGATGGTATAACCCGCGATCACGCTGTGGGCTTTATCGTAAGGGACATGCCGACATTGTTTGCCGATCACTAAGGCTAACTCCCCCTCATAATCGAGCTTTTCTGATACTAAGGGGCGGTGGATCGCTTCGTTATGACCAATAATACAGCTAACCTGTTTGTTAAATAGGCTAGGAAAGGTCGGTGTGTCTAGCCCTGTTTCGGCAATGTGATCCGCATAATTAAGCCCAACCCCTAAAAACTTTTGTGGATTGAGGATCGGGGCAAGTAACTGGACCTCTTCTACAGGAATATCGGCTTTTCCTGCTAGGGAAAAGAGTTTCTCTTCTAGCGCTTTACCGCCCGATAAAAAATGGGCCATCTCTTGGGGGATCGATAGGTCCAACCAGGCGGGAATGATGCTGTTGTTGTGGAGAATACCGACAGAGGTTTGTTCTTTATGTTTAAAGGTGACTAACTTCATTGGATGGTTCCCGTAGGGTTTCAAGATGAATGGCTTATGTTCACCCAAATTTATTCGCTAGGGTAGAGAAAGTCGCATGATTTAAAGAATTAAATGGCGAGGTTTATTTATCGGTTGACGGCTAGGAGGGGGAGTGACCGCTGATAAACGCAAAAATTAAAAAGCTTAGGGCAACCTAATTGATGGGTTCATCAACTAGATTACAAACGCCTCTAGGCTGTTATTAATTAGATACAGGGGAGTGGAGTGCAAAGAGAAGGTTTTTAATCACGGCTTCATATTTGCGCTGGTCTGGACGTTTACTGCTTAATACACGCAAGCCCCAGATATTCGTCATCAGATACGTTGCAAGATCTTGTGCATCTTTTTGCGGGTCAATCTCACCTTGTTGCTGAGCCTTGATAAGCGTGTCACAGAAATGCTGCTCCACTTTATCTAGATACATACCCACACGTTCTCTTATTTCATCATCTTCTGTGGCTAGCTCCAACATGGTATTGATCATGAAGCAGCCTTTGCCGATCTGATCTTTTTTTAGCTCATTACAAAAAATGATAAAAAAGGATTCTATATTCTGGATGGGTGATCCAGGTTTGCCCAAAACGGTTTCGATGCGTTCGAGGCTTCGGACACAGTATGTATCGAGCGCTTCCACAAATAAGCCGCGCTTGCTGTGAAATGCACCGTAAAGGGACCCCGGTTTAAGCTGGGTCGCTTTGACAAGATCTGTAATGGAGGAGGCGTTATAGCCTGTTCTCCAGAATACGTTCATTGCTTTTTCTAATACGTCCGTGCGATCAAACTCTGCTGGCCTTGCCATGTTTTGCCCTCCATGAACTATTGGCTTATTATCAGCATTCAATCGGTCTCAAGCAACACCCATATGACTTTCTTTAAGAATAGCTATCTGAAATACCCATTTATTGTTGTTATAAGCGGCCTAGTTTTAGCGGGTTGTAAGCCCAAACCAGCTGACCTGCCTGATGAGGAACGCCCCCTGTTTCGTCGAGGAATCGTCTCGTTGATGGGGGATGAATTGAAGTTTCAAGCCTGTTATGTAAATAAAGACGAGTTGATCAGTGACCATACCGGGAAATTAAAGAAACGGTTTGCTCGTACCGCCGCCCCCGTTTTTTATGCAGAGTTGACCGGCGATCACATGGTGCCGGGCGAGCCTTGGCAGGTTCATCAAGTGCATTTAATGGGGGGGAATCAATCTACCTGTGGCTACGAGCTATCAGATAATGAATACCGCGCCGCGGGGAATGACCCTCTATGGATAGCGGACATTCGAGAGGACGGCCTTTATGTGCAAGATTACGGCAAGCTATCCCAGTTAATTTTCCCTAGAAAGCAACCGATGAGGAGTGGCAGTGGTTTTGAATGGCATGGCCAACTGGAAGGGACTGAATCCTTTTCAGTGACGTTAACGCTGGAGAAACGCTGGTGTCGGGATCAGTTTGATATTGATTATGAATACAGCAGCCGTATGATATTGAATGGCAAAGTGTTTACCGGTTGCGCACGGCAAGGCAATTTAGAAAAACGCACATTACCGGGCCTATATACGTCGCTATTAGCGGGGGCTAATGGTTTGGATCGCTTCGTCTCACTGGATTTAGCATCCGATAAAACGGCTATATTGACGCAAGATTATAGAAACAGTCAGCCTTTGATTTTACAAAAAGGGACATGGAAGCACCTTAGTAAAGGCAAAATCTTAGTGCACTTAACTGAAATTGATGGCCGTGAAGATAATGAGTTACTCATTTTTCAGCGAGATAAGCGGGGTGGTTTGGTTGTCAAAGGTTATAGCTCCACTTATGGGAGCAAAGGCCTCAGGTTAGAACGTGCTGGACCCGAGCGAGTACATCGTCGGTTTAATCGTTGAGAAGGGTATCTTTTGCTTGGTTTATCTTTGCGGCTAAGTAATCACTGCCACCGCGATCGGGGTGGTTCTTTTGCATAAGGCGGCGATGGGCCGCGATAATTTCATCCTTACTGCAGCCGGGTTTTAAGCCTAAAATATCATAAGCTTCACGTACCTGCTGCCGGCTATATTGGGTGTTGGGCCCTGTCCGCTTCTGACCGCCTTCACGGTTGTGCTTTTCCTTACGCTGTTTATTCCAAATGTTCAAAAAAGGTAGGGCTTTCAGCAGGAACGGTAGCAGGTGGCGAGTAAAGGGTAGTAAACCGGCCACTAGGGCGGCGATCCAAGGGAGGCGTCCGGTAATGGCCATGAGCACAATAACGAGCGCACCAAGGGCAAGAATAATCGTGACTATGGCCGTCAGTCGTTTTCTTTTTGGCAGTGAGCGTAACCACAAAATAACGAGAAATGTGATGCCAATTAATAGGACAAAACTGATCGGATTCACAGGTTACCTTTTGGAGCGGCGTTGTTTATGGACGAACGTACAATGTTAAGCATATACGAACATAATAAACGCCTCTGAATCTAGGGGCAAACCTTCTCTACTCCCTTGGCTATAAGCTGTCCGTTTGGGGATAGACGCTTCAGGAATAATCACTATTTTTTTGCCTAAGTAGGGACAGGTTTCAATCGATCGGTTACTATGCTAGCAAACATTTAAATGGAGTTTAAAACGGTGCGTAAAGTTATTATTGCCGGCGCAGTTATTGCTGCTGGAACAGTTGGTTACATGGTCAGTCAGCAAGGTGATTTAGGTTCGTCTTCTGAATATTCCCCTATAGCATACGTGCCAGCAGATAGTGTTATTTTCTCAGGCCAGTTTGAGCCTTTTCCTCTTAAAGATTACTTAAGCTCAACGATGTTTGCGCAAACAAACATGCCTGATGATCTGCTTGAAGAGTTGGATGATAGTGATGATCCGAAGCAGCGTTTCTTAGCGAGTTTAGTGACATCATACTTTACTGCGGCGCGCTCTGTTGAAAGTTTCCAGACCACGTTCGGCCTTCCTGACCAAATTAAAACCTTTGTATATGCCGTTGGTTTTATGCCGGTTGTGCGTTACCAGGTAACGGATGAGCAAGGTTTGTGGGCGGTTTTGGATAAAGCTGAACTGGATAGTGGCTTTAAGCACGAGGCGCGTACATTAGGCGAATTTAAGTACAGAGCTTACACGTTTGACGATACTGAAAAGGGTGAGTTCTTTGAGGTCGTCGTTGCCTATGAAAATGGTTGGGCGACGTGGACCATTAATACCCATGCGAATACACCGTCTGATTTAGCGCTCGCATTGGCTCAAACTAAACCTGAAGCCTCTTTAGAGGCTGCAGGCGTGTTGGAATCTATTCAAAAGAAACATGGATTTATCGGTTCAACACTGTCTTATGTCGATCATAAAGGGATTGTGACTGCACTGACTACGGCAGAGGGTAATCGATTAGCTGCGATGTTAACTAAAGCCATGGAGATGGATGGAAGTGCAGCTGAGCTCGACGATATTCGTACACCCGAATGTCAAGCGGAGATGGGTGCGATTGCGGCTAACTGGCCACGTACAGTGGCTGGGGTACGTAGCGCCGATGATTTAAAAATCACGCCTGAACGCAGCTATATGAAAGCGGCATTAGTGGTAGAAAGCAATAACCAAGTTGTGTTGGATGCGCTCACCTCAATGCAAGGCTTTATTCCCTCTTACCTGAACGAAACTCAAGTGTTTGGTATGGGCTTAGGGGTCGATGCGAATAAGCTAGGCCCAGCGTTATCGTCAATTTGGAGCAATATGCTTGAGCCAAGTTATACCTGCGCACCCTTAGTGGAGATGCAAGCCGGTATGCAGGAAGCAAACCCTGCAGCTTTAGGTATGTTTACTGGTATGGCGCAAGGGGTTAAAGGTGTTGCCTTTGGTGTCCAAGATTTCTCTATCTCTATGGACACGGCAGAGCCTAAGCTTAATTCCTTAGAGGGTATTATCTCTTTGAGTGCAGAAGAGCCTGCAGTTCTCTTTAATATGGCTAAAGCGTTTGCACCGCCATTGGCACAGATTCAATTGCCTAGCGATGGAAGCCCGATTGACCTGTCTACAATTATACCGCTGCCTGCCGAACTTGATATTAAACCGATGCTGGCGCTAAAAGGTAAGCATTTAGTGGTTTATAATGGTGCAAAAGGTGAGGCGACGGCTAATCAGTTGGCAGCAGAAACCATTGAAAGTAATGGCTTACTTAACTTCTCTGTTGATTATAAAAAGATGCTTCAACCCCTATTGCCTGTTTTAGCGATGGCGGGTGATCCAGAAGTGACTGAGCAGTTAGATGCACTTAAAAATATAGATATGCGAGTGAAGATGGATATTCATCTGAACGCTCAAGGTATTTTAGTTGAGAGTGAAGCGGATATTAAAGCGCCGTCTAAATAAGCGCTAACGCTGACCTGCGTAAATAAAAAGCCCCCATGTGTTTGCATGGGGGCTTTTTTTGTATAGGAGGGGTTTAAGCGCTTTCTACCGCGTCGTCACCCATATAACGCTTTCTCTTTTTCGCCTTAACGAACTCAATATCTACAAGCACTAGGCCATCAATACAGTAGTTAAAGTCAGCATCAACGCCAAAGTCGAGGAAACGGACACCGCCCTCTTCGCAGAGCTCACTGTATTGTTTATAGAGCGTAGGCACACTGACGCCTAAAAACTCTAACTGTTCCTTTAGTACTCTAAAGTCCGCCTTGTAGTGATCACCACAAAAGATGCGATCCATTGTTTCCAGCGCGTCCTGATCTAGCACATAGGGCGCGAATGAATGGCCGAGATCTTCGTTATCATTAAAATAATGGCTGTAGAACCATACCAGCATATCTTTAGCGACGCGTGGATAGCTGTTACTTAAACTAACGGGACCAAACATGTAACGTATCTCAGGGTGTTTTCTTAGGTAAGCGCCGAGGCCGTACCAGAGGTAATCTAAGCTACGTTTACCCCAATACTTGGGTTGCACAAAACTTCGACCTAGTTCAATCCCTTGTTCAAAATAGGGCTGCATCTGCTCACCATATTTGAACAGCGTTGCACTATAAAGGCCGGTGTCTTCTGCGGTTGGATTCATTTTTCCCGCTTCCGCTAAGCGGTATGCGCCTGCAATTTCTAGCTCATCTTCATCCCATAGAATCAAATGTCGATAGTATTGATCATATGAATCGAGATCTTTTTTATCTCCAGTCCCTTCGCCTACGCAGCGAAACGCGATCTCCCTAAGGCGTCCAATCTCTTGGATAACAGCTGATTCTGCTTTGTAGTCAAAGAGGTAGATCTTTTTTCCATCGCTGGTCTCACCCAGCAACTCCGATTCCCTTAACTCGTGTTTTAAGTTCTGTCGATTTTGCGGGTGGGCAATCGTTTTTTCAGTGAGGAAAAGCGGCTTTTTGTTTTTTGCGATGCGGTAAAGATGCTTTTTAAGCAGCTTCGTTTTTTCTGCTGTTGAGACCGGTACGGCATCTATCTGGCTAAAGGGGATCGGCTCCCCGACGCGCATAGGGATCGTGACCGAGCGTTTGTTAAACATCTCCCTCGCTAACATCAAGGTGGAGAGGGTTTTATTAATATAAGAGACACTATAAAACAGCGAGGAGTTTTTGCCGCCAATGAAAATGGGTAGAACCGGTGCATTGGCTTTACGTGCGAAACGGATAAATCCACTGTTCCATTTGTCATCCTTAACACCGGTGATCCCAGCTCTGGAGACTTCGCCTGCGGGAAAAACAATAATGGCCTGTTCCTGATGGAGTGCATCGACAATGCGCTCTATATCACGTTTACGTGTGCCTTTTCCGAGGTTATCTACAGGCAGGAACAGGTTTTTAATCGGGTCAAAGTTCATCAGAACATCATTGGCGACTATTCTTACATCGCGTCTGACTTCGCCAACCATCTTCAGCAAGGCCAGTCCGTCTAACGCACCTAGAGGGTGATTAGCAACAATCACAACGCGACCAGAGGAGGGGATATTGGCGCGATCATGATTACTGATGCTGTAACCAAAATTGAAGTAGTCCAGAACGCGCTCAATAAACTCAAACCCCGTTGCATCTTTATTGATGTCGAGAAAGCTGTTGATCTCATTTTCATGGACCAGCTTTTTTAGCATGAAAAGCGCTGAGCGTTTGAACGGCGCTGGCTTATCGGTAAACGCTGGGTATTTGCTTATAAGTGCCTTCTCTACGTTAATAGTAGGCTCTTTTATGATGAGTGTATTTTCATGTGTATTCATAACGTGAAAAATATAGGTGAGTTAAGTGACTAACTCTTTACAGAAGTATGACGGTTTGATGACGCCCTAAAAATAGATTTTCAGCGTAGGCTATTTTTAATATACTACTGTATATCTAAACAGTATTGGGTGGTGTGTATGCAACGGAAGATCATTCACTGTGATTGTGATTGTTTCTTTGCTGCGGTTGAGATGAGAGATAACCCGGAACTTAGGTCGATTCCCATAGCCATTGGCGGTAGCGCTGATCGGCGAGGGGTTATTGCTACCTGTAACTACATGGCACGGGAGTTTGGGGTGCGGTCAGCCATGTCCACTGCCCATGCATTGAAGCTGTGTCCACATCTACGGGTGGTCTCTGGGAATATGGCGAAGTACCGTGAAGTGTCACAGCAGGTGATGAATATCTTCCTTGAGTACACCGAGATTATTGAGCCGCTCTCGTTAGATGAAGCGTTTATTGATGTGACGGGTTCGCAGCACCTTCAGGGCAGCGCTACCCTAATAGCCGATGAAATAAGACGCCGCGTGAAAGAGGAGGTGGGTATCTCGATTTCGGCGGGCGTGGCCCCGAATAAGTTTTTGGCCAAGGTGGCGAGCGACTGGAATAAGCCAGACGGCATCTATGTGGTGCTGCCTAATCAAGTGGATGCGTTTGTATTAACGTTGCCGGTTAAAAAAATATCGGGCGTAGGTGAAAAGACCGCTGAGAAATTAAAAAAGATCGGGGTAGAAACCTGTCAAGATTTACGTGCTAAGTCGCTTGCTGAGTTGGTGGAGGGGTTCGGTGCGTTTGGTAAACGCTTATTTGACCTATCTCGTGGTGTTGATGAACGTCCCGTTAAAGTCAGCCGAATTAGAAAATCGATCAGCGTGGAGCACACCTATCCTCAGGATCTTGCCGACCTAGAAAGCTGTATCGCCCAACTGCCCGTGTTGATGGAGGAGCTTGACTTGCGCTATACAAAACTGAAAGAAGCGCGTGCTATTACAGGGGTTGTTGTCAAAGTTAAGTTCTTTGATTTTGTGCAAACCACGGCAGAGCACACAGTTACCTACCCTGATATAGCACACTTTAGACAGTTGTTAATCGATGCCTTTAATCGAGGTTTACGACCCGTTAGGCTTATAGGGGTAGGGTATAGATTAGCAGATGAGGGTAAAGATCAACCTTTACAGTTAAGCTTATTAGGCGACTATTAAGACACTATACGACATGTTGAGCCTTTGAGGGGATGTGTATGACATCGGACTGCAGCAGTATTGATGATTTAAGGGTGCGCTTAGCTATATATGCTTCCGAATATAGGTTAGGTGAGTTTCGGTGGCTATATCGCTGCTGTGAGCTTGCCCTGCGTGCGCTTGAACAGGGTAATTATGGTGTCGGGGCGGTCTTAGTTGATAGGGATAGTAACTTACTGGTTGAGGCTGGTAATCAGGTGTTTAGTGAGGGGTTTGATTCGTCAGCCCATGCAGAGATGAGAGTGATCGATCAATTTGAGCGTATGTACCCCAATTATCCTGATCGCAAAGGGCTGCAATTGATCACATCATTAGAGCCTTGCCCTATGTGTTGTGGGCGAATTTTAGCCGCTGGAATCGGTCAAATTATCTATTTATCACAGGATAAATCAGGTGGCATGATGTCGCATTGCGATAACTTACCTGCCGCGTGGGTCAACCTTTCCCAACTTATTGTTATAAAACATTTTCACAAACAACATGAGCTTTCTGATTTAGCTCAAGATATTGCAGCTGCACAGATGGGGGTGCTAAGGGAAAAACTTATGTTAATTATTCGTTCCTGATGCCTGAAATTAGACGCTGCATTTGCTATACTCCCGCGCTTCGCAAGTCTGGTTAAAAAAGAACCAGTTTTTAACTGAGGTGATAAATGATTCAATTGCTTGTGTCGCGTACACAATCACTTAAAAGTGACATTCTGTCTGGACTAACCGTTGCACTCGCATTGGTTCCTGAGGCAGTTGCGTTTGCTTTTGTTGCCGGTGTTGACCCTTTGGTCGGTCTTTATGCCGCGTTTATGGTTGGTCTTATTACTGCGACTATCGGTGGGCGTCCTGGGATGATCTCTGGTGCGACCGGTGCGCTTGCGGTTGTTATGGTGAGTTTAGTTGCAGATCATGGGGTTGAGTACCTTTTCGCAACGGTCGTGCTGATGGGGATATTCCAAATATTGGCGGGTGCCTTTCGCTTGGGTAAATTTATCCGTTTAGTACCGCATTCGGTTATGTTGGGATTTGTGAACGGGTTGGCAATTGTTATTTTCCTTGCCCAGATGAAACAGTTCCAATTTACGGATAGTGAAGGTGTTATTCGATGGTTGCAGGGTGAGCAGATGTTCATCATGTTAGGCCTGATTGCCTTAACGATGGCGATTATTCACTTTTTGCCTAAAGTTACCCGTGTTATTCCCTCTACACTTGCGGCGATTCTTGCTGTGACATTACTGGTGATGGGATTAGATCTAGATGCCCGTACGGTGCAAGATGTTTTGGCTGATATGTCGGGTAATGTTGACGCGACAATTGCCGGTGGGCTTCCTCAGTTCCATATTCCAATGGTGCCGTTGAGCTTTGAAACATTTAAGATCATCGTACCTTATGCGCTGATTCTTGCCGCTATCGGTTTGATTGAGTCGTTGCTAACGTTGACCTTGATCGATGAGATTACGGAAACACGTGGGCGGGGTAATAAAGAGTGTGTCGGCCAAGGCGTGGCGAATGTGGCGACAGGCTTTTTTGGCGGCATGGGTGGTTGTGCCATGATTGGTCAGAGTATGATTAATATTAACTCTGGCGGCTTTGGTCGTGCGTCAGGTATCTCTGCCGCGTTATTTCTACTCACCTTTATTCTTGTGGGCTCCCATCTTATTGAAGTCATTCCGGTGGCTGCGTTAGTGGGCGTGATGTTTATTGTTGTTATTGGCACGTTTGAGTGGGCGAGTTTGCGTTTATGGGGCAAAATTCCACGTTCTGATCTGATTGTCGTTATTGCGGTTACGGGCGTAACGGTGTGGCAGGATTTAGCTATAGCCGTGATTGTGGGTGTGATTATTTCTGCCTTAGTGTTTGCGTGGAAACATGCGAGCCATATGTCGTTTGTTGTACGTGATGAGTATGACACTAAGGTTTACTTCCCTAATGGGCCGCTTTTCTTTGCGTCGATTCATACGTTTCGTGATCAGTTTAATCCTAAGCTAGATCCACCTGAAGTCATTGTCGATTTTGCCAATTGCCGCGTTGTCGATCATTCTGGCATTGAAGCAATAGAATCGTTAGCTGAACGTTATGTAAAGGCGGGTAAAGAGCTTAGTCTACGTCACTTAAGCCCTGAATGTCGTAAGCTTTTAAATAAGGCGGGCAGTCTGGTGGAAGTGAATATGATTGAAGATCCAAATTATAAAGTGGCCGATGACCGTTTAGCTTAAGGGTCTAAAGGTTCATAAAAAAGCCCGGGTATAGAGTCAGCTCTTATCCGGGCTTTTTGTTGTTATGAGTTATGACGTAAGTGCTTGGCCTTGAAACTGAATGCCAGCCCAGCCCGACTTCATGAAATTACGAATGTTGCCGTGATCGTCACCTTCGGGAGTATTGAGTACATCTTGATAAAAGCGACCGAAGCATTTGAGTGTTGTGGTTTCATCTAGATTATTTAACTGAGCAAATGCAAAAATCTTACAGCTTCCCTCATTTTGCCCCGCATCATTATTGATCGTACCGTTTGTGAAAGCGGTTGGGGTGTAACTATAGTTATCTTTGATTACTTGCATTGTATCTTCAAAATCTAGCTCTGAGCTGTTGTCGAGCTTTGCTATAAAATCATTCAGCGTCATCGGGGTTTCATCCTCTTTCGTAATCGTCAGGCGGAAAATGATCTTAGTGATATTGACCAAATATGCAATAGATTGATGGGGGTCAGTTATAAATGCATTTCTGAGTATTATCTGTCGTTTCTCCCTGCCAAGGTGTTTCTTTCATCTAGACTGAAGGTGAGGGAGGGCTTTATTAAGAAGTCGGTTCTCTGAAGATAGACCATTAATTTAAAGCGAGGCTGCGTCATGTTAACTTACAACGAATGTCTTGAAATGAGTGGACTCTCTGTTGGTGAAGTCAATGCCATCGCTGAGCATGAACATGTAGACCCGATCATTGCTGTGGCGTTAGGTAATTACTTAGTCGAGCATGAGGGCGAAGATAAAATCAAAAAGATCATCTTAGATGATATGGCGCACGCAGAGCGTTGTGGAGATGAAGCACATGCTAAGTTGCTTCGACGCGTCATGGAACATTTTATTGCGGTTCACGCGTAGGCGTTATCTTACAGTAACAGAGGGCCGGATGAGGCCCTTTGTTTTATCTGCTATAAACGGCTTTCTGTAATGAGGATAGTGAGTAGGGTTTGCGTACTTTCCGCTGCATCATGCCCGAGTGGCGTTAGATAACCACCATCGTGTTGGGTAATCAGCCCTTTATCAAATAGTCTTTGGGTGGCCGCAATGACTTCCGGTTGTGCCGAGGAGTGGACTTTAATTCCCTCCTGCGTGGTATTTAGGTTGAATAGGTTTAATACGTTCAATTCCTGCATTATTTCTTCGTTGTATGGCATATACGCTCCTGAATTATTCACGGGAAGATCTTTATAGCAACTGTCTAAAAGTTGCTTACAACGACGTACGTGTGAACAGCATAGACTTAATTCTTGCTAAATATAAGCCTTCAGTAATCAACAGGTATATTTATCTATGCCGAGGCCGTGATCGGGAGGAACGTTAGGAACTGTATTGAGGTGCTATAAGCGAGCAGGGGGAGGGTAGAAACAAAAAAGCTTACAAACCTTATCAGGTTGTAAGCTTTTTAGGTTGCACTGATAGTGAGTGCTATTTAATGCGCATTCCTGGTTGTGCACCGTCATCTGGACTTAAAATCCAAATATCTTCACCACCGGGACCTGCGGCTAATACCATGCCTTCAGAGACGCCAAATTTCATTTTACGGGGCGCAAGGTTGGCTACCATAACGGTTAGCTTTCCTTCTAAATCTTCAGGTTCATAAGCTGATTTGATCCCGGCAAAAACATTGCGTGTTTCGCCGCCCAGATCAAGGGTCAGTTGCAGAAGCTTGTTAGCGCCTTTGACATGTTCTGCTTTAGCGATGCGTACGACACGCAGGTCAACCTTGGCAAAGTCAGGGAACTCAATGGTTTCTTCGATGGGCTCATCAGTCAGTGGTGTTGACGCAGCGGGAGGCGTTGCTTGAGCCGTCGCAGCTTCTATCGCTGTTTTTGTGTCATCAAGTATGGCTGCAATTTTGTCTTCGTCAACGCGCTGCATCAGCGGCTTAAATTTATTGATTTTATGGCTGAGTAGAGGCGCTTTAATGCTATCCCAGCTGATATTGTCGATATTTAAAAATGCTTGGGTGTCTTGAGCAACCTGAGGGAGTACCGGTGCTAAATAAGACACAATAACGCGGAACAGGTTGATACCCATTGAGCAGCAATCTTGTACTTCCTGCTCTTTGCCTTCCTGTTTCGCTAAGACCCAGGGTTCAGCGGCATCAATATATTGATTTGCTTTATCAGCGAGGGCCATGATTTCACGCATCGCTTTACCAAATTCACGCTTTTCGTAAGCCTCTGCAATGAGCTCTCCTGCGGCGATCGCTTCATTATAAAGCTCCGGCTCGGCTAACTCTGCAGACATTTCACCGTCGAATTTCTTTTTAATAAAGCCCGCACATCGAGATGCAATGTTAACGACTTTATTAACAAGATCTGCATTGACGCGCATACGGAAGTCTTCAAGGTTTAAGTCGATATCATCGATACCTGAGCTTAATTTAGCGGCAAAGTAGTAGCGTAGGTATTCTGGACGTAGATGGTTTAGGTAAGTCTCTGCCATGATGAACGTGCCACGGGACTTGGACATTTTTTGCCCGTCAACCGTTAAGAAACCGTGACAAAAAACACCGTTAGGCTTACGGAAACCAGCACCTTCAAGCATTGCAGGCCAGAATAGGGTATGGAAATACGCTATATCTTTACCGATAAAGTGATAGAGCTCGGTTTCTGATGATTCAGACCAATACTCATCAAAATCTACATTGTTTTTGTCGCACCAGTTTTTAAAACTGGCCATATAGCCGATCGGTGCATCCAGCCATACATAGAAATATTTACCGGGCGCATCGGGTATTTCGAAGCCCCAGTAAGGCGCATCACGTGATATGTCCCAGTTTTGCAGACCCGATTCAAACCACTCATTGAGCTTATGGATCATCTGCTCCTGTACGTGGTTATCTACCCATGAGCGTAGGAAGGTCTCAAAGTTGCCCAATTTAAAGAAATAATGTTCAGATTCTTTTTCAATAGGCTTGGCGCCAGAGACGGCAGAGTACGCGTTTTTCAGATCGACAGGGCTGTATGTAGCACCACATTTCTCGCATGAATCGCCATACTGATCTTTCTCGCCACACTTGGGACAATCGCCTTTTACGAAACGATCAGGGAGAAACATCTCTTTTTCAGGATCATAGGCTTGGGTGATTGTTTTCTTATCGATATGCCCACCCTCACGTAAAGCGGTGTAGATGTGGGAGGCAAAGTATTTATTTTCTTCGGAATGTGTTGAGTAGTAGTTATCAAACCCAACCATAAAACCAGAAAAATCACGTTGATGTTCAGCGCTTACATTATCAATCAGCTCTTTCGGAGAGATACCTAATTGATCGGCTTTAAGCATGATCGGCGTGCCGTGGGCATCATCCGCGCAGACGTAAGTACATTGATTACCCCGAAGTTTTTGAAAACGAACCCAAATATCGGTTTGGATATATTCCACTAAATGGCCTAAATGGATAGGTCCGTTCGCGTATGGAAGGGCGCTAGTAACAAGAATTTTACGTTTGCTGTCAGTCATGGTCTGCCTGAAAACCTGAAATCATTGAAATAAGGAGGGCAGATTCTACGCTTTTTCGTGAATTATATGAACCATTATGAGTGGGGATTCTACAGAGGGTTGGAGAATTAGCGGCTTACAACAGATTTGCTACCGTGTTACATCCATGGTGAGTTCGATGAGTGGAGGGTGGCGTCTACAAGACGTGGATTGTTGTTATTTTGTACATGAGTTTCCATCTGTTAAACTAGAAGACGCATTGTCATGCGATTTAGGTACTATTTCTTCTGTTTTTCATTCTGAATAGTTTTCATGTAGGTGTTTAGTTTCTGGACAGGGTTGGAATAGCCAGCTAAACATATATTGAGAGAATGACGATGTTATCAAGGAAAGATTGATGAATTGGATGGTTTTTTTATGGACGCGCAGATGACATCCCAGCAACTACAACCTTCAGCTATTTTTTGTCAGACATGCCCGCAAAGTGTTCGTTTGGGTAGAGCTGTGTCTGATATTACCGATTGGCACACGGTTTCAGTGACCCGCTTAGACGAGTTATTAGCGGCGCTGGATAATAATCACGTTGATGTACTTGTTTTACCTTTAGGCGATAACCCTACACAAACACTTGAGCTCTTAGCAAAAGTGATTGAAAAACACCCCAGCGTTATTCGGGTGGTTTTATCCGATTATCTAACACCGATGCAAACCGCCAGAACCTCCGAGTTAGCGCACCATTCGTTACCCTTAGATTGCACATCTGAGATGCTAATAGAGGATATATCTAACAGTATTCATGTATCTGGGTTGATCAATAAACCAGCAGTGAAGGAGTATATTACCTCGCTACAAGCACTGCCTGTACTACCCGAGGTGTATGAAAAGCTCAATCGCGCGCTCAGTTCAGAGCGTTCAAGCGCGCGTGAAATTGCTCAGATATTAGAGCAGGACCCCGTTATGACGGCCAAGATTATGCAGTGGGTTAATTCTGCATTTTTTGGTTTAAGCCGGAATATCAATAGAATTCATGAAGCTGTGACGATTCTAGGTGTCAGAATGATTCGTGATTTAGTGCTGACATCCCATCTATTTGATGCCTACCCTCAGACGGATGTATGGAAAAGTTTCTCGTTTAAGCAGATCCACCAGCGCTCGATGGCCGTCGCGCGAGCAGCTCAGCATATAGCGCGTTCAGTCAAAGCGGATCGGCATGTGCAAGCCCAAGCTTTTTTAGCGGGTTTACTCCATGATTTTGGCATATTGGTGTTGGCAAGCCATAACCCTGCCGATTACCACCGTATTATTAGTAAGGCGAGCTTAATGGATCAGCCTGTTTATGCGATTGAAAAGCTGGAGCTGGGGGTGACTCATGCTGAAGCGGGTGCATATATGCTGGCTTTATGGAACTTGCCGCCTAAAGTCGTTGAAGCCGTACTCTTCCATCATTTTCCTAAAGCCAGTCCTGGCAATGGTTTTACGCCGTTGACCGCAGTTCATGTGGCCGATGCGCTGTTACCTCCTGCAACAAGCGTTGTGGGGTGCGATATGTCGAGTCGCTTGAGTATGGATTATATTAAGCGAATAGATATGGAAACTGAGTTGGACCATTGGCAGTTGATTACCGCAGATTACCAAGCTCAAGTCGGGTTTGTTTGAACCGGTGGTTTTAGCGCGCTAGCTTTATCTGCGGTTAGTGTTTTGCCTAAGCCCTTCATACTGTTAAAATGCGCGCACTTTTTTGTGGGCGCATTTTTTGTGTCTATAGCACTTATTTTAGAGGCGTAAATGTCAATCTCAGTTGTCGAACCTGAACAGTATGAAGCTCAACTTGCGGTTAAAAAAGCCGGTGTTGAATCGCTTTTTTCTTGTTTTGATCTACCCGAACTCGAAGTTTATGAATCGCCACGTAGCCATTATCGTATGCGCTGTGAGTTCCGTGTTTGGCATGAAGATGATGACCTTTTCTATGTGATGTTTGAGAAGGGTAATAAAAACGTCCGTATACGTATAGATCACTGCCCAATGGTGGCTGAACGTATTCACGATATGATGTTCAAACTGCTTGAAGAGATACGCCCGAGTGACGTATTACGCCGCAAGCTGTTCCAGATCGACTTTTTGAGTACATTGAGTGGTGAGCTGTTAGTCACGCTTTTATATCATCGTCCTTTAGGGGATGACTGGGTTGAGGCGGCAAAAAAATTAAAAGACAAGTTTAATATCCAGTTAGTGGGGCGCTCGCGCAAAGCTAAAATCTTGCTAGATCAAGATTTTGTGATAGAAACGCTGGATATTAATGGTCGGGATTATATCTATAAACAGGTAGAAAACAGCTTTAGCCAGCCGAACGGTGAAGTTTGCCGACATATGATTAAATGGGCGCTTGATGCGACTCAGGGGGCCGGTGGCGATATGGTTGAACTGTATTGCGGTAATGGTAACTTTACCTTACCTATGGCGCAGAACTTTCGCCGAGTGGTCGCGACCGAGATCTCTAAAACCTCTGTACGTGCGGCTCAATTTAATATTGAAGCGAATGCTATTGATAATGTTGATGTGGTCCGCATTAGTTCTGAGGAGTTTTCCCAAGTGCTCAGCGGTGCGGTTGAGAAGCGTCGGACAAAAGACCTTGGTTTAGAGAGCTGTGATTTCACAACCGTCTTAGTAGACCCACCGCGTGCTGGGTTAGATGATGATACAGTGAAACAAGTGCAGTCCTATGACAATATTCTTTATATCTCATGTAACCCAGATACATTGAAAACGAATTTGGAAACACTGACTCAAACTCATGTTTTAAAACGGTTTGCGATTTTTGATCAGTTTCCCTATACCGAACATCTAGAATGTGGCGTGTACCTTACGCGCAAGTAACGTAAGGACTTTATGGTACAGGGTGGTTCAGCTGAGATAGTAGGTCGACGGGCTAAGGATTAAACCTCATGAACGTATTACTGGTCGAAGATGAACAAAAAATTGCAGATTTTATCTGTGAAGGCTTGCGGGTAAAAAACTTTAATGTCATCCATTGCGCTGATGGCGATCAAGGCTATGAGATTGCGAGCCAGCAGCGCTTCGACGTTATTATCCTTGATATTATGCTGCCGGGCCGCGATGGGTTGGATATTCTTCGTACGCTTCGGGACGTCGGGGTTGAAACGCCTGTCATTCTGCTGACGGCACGTAACGAATTAGGTGATCGTGTTCAGGGCTTAGAGATGGGGGCTGATGATTACTTAGCAAAGCCTTTCTATGTGGAAGAGCTAAATGCGCGTATTCAGGCTGTACTGAGACGTCATAGTGGTCGTCCACAACATCGGCTGGAGGTAGGCTCGCTGCAGCTGGATTGCATTCACCGCAGTCTCCACTGTCAGGGGCAATCGGTCGAACTCACCCGTCGTGAATTTAGCCTGCTCGAGTATTTAATGCGCTCGCCAAATCAAGTCTTAACTCGGGGGCAGTTGCTGGAACATGTTTGGGGCTACGACTTTGACCCCTGTACCAATGTGGTGGATGTGTGTATTAAACGTATTCGTCGTAAGATCGCATCACTAGAAGGCGCGGGTAAGATGGTGGGCGCGATTGAATCCGTACGTGGTACGGGCTACCGTTTGAACGCCTGTTGAGGGAATAGCATGTATTTTCGCACGCGGATTATTACTATCTCCCTGCTAACGGTGAGCGCAGTGCTTGCGATTGTGATCACCTTGAGCTGGTCGCGTATTATGCAAGTAGAGCTTAATCGCCTTGATGCACGTCTCTGTATGGAAGCGCGGCGCATTATTCCTCGCTTGGATGCGGACGGTGTCCCTCGCAACCGGCCCCTTTCCAGTGCGGCTAGGATATCCGATAGTCAGCTGATTGATGACCTCGTCAACAAATTAAGAATTAGTTCACCGACCGGGTTAATGATACACCTAGAAGCGACTAAGTCGGGCCGCTTACGAACATCTGAGGGGGTTGATGTTAGCGGCGTGATTAGCAACATTAATTGGCTGAGCGCTGAACAGTTAGCATTAGCGGATAGAAACCAAACTAAGGCCCTTTGTCGCGTGGCCTTTTTTGAGCATGAACAAAAGCAATGGCGTGGCGCGCTATTAAAGGTTCGAGAGCATCAGAGTTTTATCGGTATTGATGTGGCAGCAACGACCAGTGAATTAAAAAGTACCTTGCGCGAAGCCCTAATCGTTGTGATTCCGTTCTCTTTTTTACTCAGCCTTTTAGGTTCTTGGGTGATTGCGAGTCACACCCTGCGGCCTATTAATCGTCTGCATCGTTCAATGGATAAGGTGACAGAGAAAGATCTGAGCCACCGCTTGCCTGAACATAAAGAAGATAAAGAGTTTCAACGCTTAATTGAAGCTTACAATACAATGCTCGATCGGCTTGAGGATAGCTTTCAGCAAATCTCACGCTTTACCGCTGATGCTGCCCACGAGCTGAAAACACCACTGACCGTTCTAAGAGGCAAGTTGGAACAAGCGGTGCTCGCTGAGAATCCATCGCAATTAGATCTCAATGCTATTCTTGATGAAGTTGGGCACCTCTCTGCGATTACGCGTAAATTACTGCTTCTGTCTCAGGCTGATTCGGGCTCCATGGCGCTTCACCTAGAGCCGGTTGATATGACGGATCTATTAGATGAGCTGACGGCTGATATGGAGTTGTTGTCCGATGACTTGGTGCTGCACTGTTCGATTGATCGAGGGCTGATAACAAAAGGCGACTACGTCTTACTGACCCAGTTGTTGAATAATTTGCTTGTTAATGTGATGCGCTATAGCTTGCCTGAAAAAGGCGTGACGATTAACGCGAGCGAAAACGAATCGACTCTTGAAGTGGTGATCAGCAACGCTTGTCTTCCGCTGTCAGCGCAGGTTAGAAGCCAACTATTTGAACGTTTTTACCGTGGAGAGTCAGCACAAACCCAAGGCGTTTCAGGCAGTGGTCTTGGGTTAAGTTTAGCGCGAGAGATCGCCCGCGCTCACGGCGGTGATCTGACACTTGAGCCCAGCGCCCACGATGCTGTAGTGATGAAATTAGTCTTGCCCATCGTTAAATGACAGCATTGTCATCCATCCCCTCCACCTAATCGTTAGACTTAAGGTCGTTGATTCATTTATTACCTTAATGTTTAAAGCGATTGGGTTATGCCGACGAAAGCTGTTGCTTCCCTATTGAACGTCACTTCGATACTGCTTGTGTCGGGGGATGCGTTACCTATGAATTCTTCATGAGATTGAGATGAAACAGAAGACGAGAAATATACTGATAGGCCTCCTTTTGATAGCCGTTGTTGCCATCGGCGTGGGGTATAAATACACGATGGCGCAGCAGGTTCAGCCGGCCTTTATCACTGATGCGGTAAAGCGTGGGAATATTGAAAATGTTGTGTTGACGAACGGTGTGCTGTACCCCTCGAAGTTGGTGAGTGTGGGTGCTCAGGTGTCAGGCTTGATCGA
This sequence comes from Neptuniibacter pectenicola, assembly GCF_001597735.1. GTDB lineage: Bacteria > Pseudomonadota > Gammaproteobacteria > Pseudomonadales > Balneatricaceae > Neptuniibacter > Neptuniibacter pectenicola. Next base: position 444,152 of record NZ_LUTS01000001.1, on the reverse strand, counting down.
AAAGATAGATGTTCAGGTGGGGGATGCGATTAAAAAGGGTGAGTTGATTGCTCAGATAGATAACCTGACGCAACAAAACGCCCTAAAAGAGGCGGAAGCCTCACTTAGGAGCCTTAATGCTCAATACACCGCAAAGCAGGCCCAGATTAAAGTCGCATTATCTGAATTTAAACGTAAACAACAATTGTTGGCGAGAGGGGCTACCTCCCAAGCGGAATATGATACGGCGGAATCACTACTGGCCGTTTATCGGGCAGAACTCGATCAGCTTAGCGCTGAGAAAGAGAAGTCGATTATCAGTGTGGATAACGCCAAGCTTAATCTTGGGTACACCACCATAGCATCCCCTATTGACGGCACGGTGGTCTATGTTTCGGTCGAAGAGGGACAGACCGTGAATACCAATCAGGGGACGCCCAGTATTATTGAGCTGGCACAGCTAGATGTGATGACCATTAAGGCGCAGGTGTCTGAAGCCGATATCATCAATGTGAGTGCAGGGCAGGAGGTTTATTTCACCATCTTAGGCGCGACGGATAAGAAGTATCACAGTGTTTTACGGGCGATTGAACCCGGTCCTACTTTGCTCAGTGGTGATGATAGCGACCTAACGATTGGTGATGATGAAGCGATCTACTACAACGCTCTGTTTGATGTGGATAACCCCGACAACCTATTGCGCTTTGGTATGACTGCGCAGGTCTCCATTATTTTAGAACGGGCAGGGGATGCATTGCTGGTGCCTTCACAAGTGTTAGTCGCTAAACGGGGGGGTAAGGCCGCTTATAAAGTGCTGGTGAAAAACAAGGATGAGGTGGAATACCGCGATGTGACGGTGGGTATCAATAATAAAATCTACGCACAAATATTGTCAGGTCTTACTGACGCAGATGAGATTGTGGTCGGCCAAGCGTCAAGCGGTAAGGGGGCTGGAGCGGCGAGAACGGGGGGGCTTGGTGGTGTGCTCGGACAAAGTCGACCGAATTTAGGTCCAGGTAGAAGGTGATAAGCCATGACTGAAGCACTATTAAATGTGGTGGGTGTGAGTCGTAGCTTTTCTGCTGGAGAAGACGAACTAACGGTATTGAAGGAGATAAATCTCCAGGTTAATCGTGGCGAGATGGTGGCGATTATCGGCGCTTCGGGTTCGGGAAAGTCGACCCTGATGAATATCCTCGGCTGTTTGGATAAACCCAATAAAGGGCATTACTTCATCAATGGCCAAGATACCTCGGCGATGGATGAAAATGAGTTGGCGGCGCTACGGCGTGAATACTTCGGCTTTATTTTCCAGCGTTATCATCTATTGGGTGATTTAACCGCATTGGGAAACGTCGAAGTGCCGGCCCTTTATGCGAATGAAGGGTCTCATGAGCGACAGAAAAAAGCGACGCAGTTGCTCACTAGGCTGGGGTTGAGTGATCGCTTAGAGCATAAGCCAAATCAGTTGAGTGGTGGCCAGCAGCAGCGGGTGAGTGTCGCAAGGGCGTTGATTAATGGCGGTGATGTGATTCTCGCGGATGAACCGACCGGTGCGTTAGATAGCACCAGCGGTGAAGAGATGATGAAGCTGCTGCGTGAGCTACACCGTGATGGCCACACGATTATTTTGGTGACACATGATCCGCATATTGCTGAGTTTGCCGATCGCGTGATTGAGATCAAAGATGGTGAGATCATTGGCGATACACGTAATGATAACGTCAATGCCTACCAATCGAGCGACCGTGCGGCAACCGAGCTTGTCGATAACCCCCCACAAACCCATCCACAAACGGCTAAACAGCAAACAACTAAGTACCGTATCAACTGGTCTCGCTACCTCGAAGCGCTAAAAATGGCGTTGATTGGGATGTCTAATAATCGTCTGCGTACGTTTCTGACCATGCTCGGTATCATTATTGGTATTGCCTCCGTGGTATCGGTGGTTGCACTAGGGGCTGGGTCGCAGCAATCGATTATGGCGAACATCGCGTCTATGGGTACCAATACCATTGAGATAAAACCTGGAACCGGTCGCGGTGATCGGCGTTCTGGACGGATTCGCACACTGATGGCGGCGGATGCTGATGCGCTGAAAACCTTGTCTTTTGTCGATAGTGTTACCCCAACGGTGAGAGCCAATGTGGCGATTCGTTATGCCAGTGAAGCGGTGACCGGGTCAGTGCAAGGGGTGGGCACGGATTACTTCCGTGTGCGCGGTTATAGCTTAGCGCAGGGTCAGTTTTTTGCTGAAGACAGTGTGGTCGCGATGGAGCAGGTGGCGGTGATTGACGAAAACACCGAGCAAGCGCTTTTTGCTGAAGGGAATGCACTGGGTAGCGTTATCTTTCTTGGTCACCTGCCGGTCCGGGTGATTGGCGTAACAGAGCCCATTGAAAGTGTTTCTAGTAACAGTGATGAACTGAATGTTTGGTTGCCTTATACCACCGTATCGGGGCGTATTTTCCGGCAAAACTATGTCAGTGATATCACCGTCAGAGTGGATGAAAATGTCGAGAGTGAGGTGGCAGAGCAGGGTATTATTAGCCTGCTAACGATGCGTCATGGCACGGTAGATTTCTTTACGATTAATACCGACACTATACGCAAAAGTATTGAGAAAACATCAGCCACAATGACCATGCTTATCTCGGCTATCGCTTTTATCTCGCTGCTGGTGGGCGGCATCGGTGTCATGAATATTATGTTGGTTTCTGTTACCGAGCGGACCCGTGAGATTGGTATACGCATCGCCGTTGGCGCAAGGCAAACGGATATTATGCGGCAGTTTTTAATTGAAGCGGTACTGGTCTGTTTTTGTGGTGGTGCGTTGGGGATTGGGCTAGCTTATTTTGTTGGCGTAATCTTTAGCTACAGTGGCAGTGATTTCCAGATGGTTTATTCGGGTACCTCTATCATTGCAGCGTTTGCTTGTTCGACATTAATTGGCGTTCTGTTTGGTTATCTTCCCGCCCGTAATGCCGCACGACTTAATCCTATTGATGCGCTTTCTCGCGATTAGGCTCGCGATTTTTACAACATTAGGTTGCAGCATACGATACTTTTCCAATAAAAATCCGGTTTAAAACCGGTTTTTTATATAGTGCTCTACAGCGAGAGTCGTTCGATATGACCGTTAAGTCATCAGCGGTTCTTTATTTCCATAAAACTGTCGTAATTCCTTGATCCCAGTATGGTAATCGCCGTAGCATGAGTTTGGAATAGGCTGGAGCACCCCATGAAAGAGCTATTAAAGTTAAACGGATTTTTTGCATTTATATGCGTCGCATTTATTAATGCCTTTGTCGATCTTGGTCATAAAATAATCATTCAAAATACGCTCTTTAAGGCCTATGACGGTGATTTACAAATACTGTTGACCGCCGTGGTCAATGGCTTGATCTTGCTACCCTTTATTTTACTTTTCACCCCCTCGGGATTTTTAGCGGACAAGTATCCTAAAAATAAGGTGATGCAGCTCTCTGCGTGGGGCGGTGTGGTGATCACCTTGTTAATTACGGCGTGTTATTACCTTGGCTTATTTATCCCTGCGTTCGCATTAACGTTTGTTTTGGCTCTGCAAAGTGCTTTTTATTCGCCTGCTAAGTATGGATATATCAAAGAGTTAGTGGGTGCGAATAACCTGAGTGAAGGCAATAGCTGGATTCAGGCGGTGACGATGATCGCTATTTTAAGTGGCATTGTTGTTTTCTCGCTGCTATTTGAATTGAGTTTGGACGGCGCGGCGCAGCTTTCCCCTGAAGAGAGCTTAATGTTGTGCGCGCCCCTCGGTTGGCTTTTAGTGACGGGTGCGGTTGTTGAACTGTATTTAGCGTATCAGCTGCCTGAGTTGCAGAAAACGGATAAGAAAGCGATTTTTGATACTAAGGCCTATCTAACGGGCCGGGCTTTAAAACGCAACCTTGGTTTACTTAAAAGTAAGCGACCTATCTGGTTGTCGATTATTGGATTATCTATTTTTTGGTCCATCAGTCAGGTGATGTTGGCGGTTTTTCCTGCGTTTGCCGAAGAACATATGGATCAACATAATACCTTCGTGATTCAAGGTATTATGGCGTTTGCGGGTATAGGGATCATGGTGGGGTCCATAGTGGCGGGGCGTTTCTCTAAACATTATATCAATGTTGGTTTAATTCCTGTTGGGGCCGTTGGTGTTGCGGGTGGACTGATTCTCTTACCTCAGCTCGATACTATGGTTATACAGGCGGCGGTCTTCTTTTCGATTGGCCTGTTTGGCGCATTAATGTGTGTGCCATTAAATGCATTAGTACAGTTCCATGCGGGTGAAACTGAAACGGGGCGAGTCTTGGCGGGTAGCAACTTCATTCAGAATCTTATGATGCTGAGCTTTCTATCACTAACGGTGCTATTTGCGTGGAATAGTATTGATGGCCTCTGGTTGCTTTGGTTGCTGGCCGCATTAGGGTGTGGGGGCGCTATCTATGCGATTGTCACCTTGCCCCAGGCGTTTATTAAAGTCTTAGTGATGCTCCTGTTTCGCCGGAAATATAACCTTCAGGTACTGGGTTTTGAAAACTTACCTGAAGCGGGTAAAGGGACGTTGCTATTAGGTAATCATATTAGTTGGTTAGATTGGGCAATGATCCAGATGGCCTGTCCTCGCCATATCCATTTTGTGATGGAGCGCAGTATATATGAGCGTTGGTATCTCCGTTGGTTCTTAGATCTATTTAAAGTAATTCCTATCTCTCAGGGTAAGAGCCGTCAGGCGCTTGAGCAGGTACGTGACTTAATCAGTAGTGGTGAGGTGGTGTGCTTGTTCCCTGAAGGTGCGATCAGCCATATAGGCCAACTAGGTGAATTTAGACGCGGTTTCGAAAAAGCCTGTGAAGGGGCGGACGGTGTCATTGTACCTTTCTATATGCGTGGGTTGTGGGGAAGCCGTTTCTCCCGCTCGACCGATAAAATGAAAACCATTCGCCGTAGCGGTTCTAAGCGTGATGTGATCGTTGCTTATGGTCAGCCGATGCCGATTGATAGTTGTGCAGCTGAGGTTAAACAGAAGGTGTTTGAACTATCGATTCGCACCTGGGAGCAATATACAGAAACCCTTGAAACACTTCCAAGTGCCTTTGTTCGTAGCATGAAAAATGCCGACGGTGGTTATGCGATAGCCGATGTGGATGGTGGGCCGCTGAGTCACCGAAAGTTGTTAACCGCAACGGCTTTATTTAGAAAACGAATGGTGCAGACCGCGGGAGATAATATTGGCTTGTTGGTACCGACGTCGAGTGCCGGAGCGATCGTCAATATGGCTGCGTTAATGGCGGGAAAAACCGTAGTTAATATGAACTTTACAGCTCCCGTCAGTTCACTAAAGTCCGCGTTGGAACAGGCGGATGTGAAAACCATTGTTACATCTCGTCGTTTTGTTATTAAGCTGAAGGCTCGAGGGGTTGATCTTTCTGAGCTGTTTGAAGGCCGTGAATTGCTATACATGGAGGAGATTAAAGAGCAGATCAGTAAAGCTGAGGGGCTGTTGACGTTAGGGCTCGTGTCGCTGCTGCCCACGTCATGGTTACAATATTGGTTGTGTCATAAGGCGCACGTTGATCAAACGGCGGCCATACTGTTTTCCTCAGGTAGTGAGGGTGCGCCTAAGGGGGTGATGTTAAGTCACCGGAATATTATGGGGAACCTGCGTCAAACGGCTGATGTGCTCAATGTACGTGAAGATGATTGTATTATGGCTACTTTACCCCTGTTTCATGCGTTTGGGTTAACAGTAACCTGTTTTATGCCACTCATTGAAGGGATGCCTGTGGTTTGTCATCCAGACCCAACGGATGCCGCTAAAATAGGTAAAGGTGTGGCCCGTTATAAAGCAACATTGATGTGTGCTACGTCCACTTTCCTACGTTTATATACACGGAATAAGCGGGTTCACCCACTGATGTTTCAGTCGCTTCGGGCGGTCGTCGCGGGTGCAGAGAAGCTTGATGCTGCTGTGCGAGACGGGTTTGAAAAGAAATATCATGTACCGGTTGTGGAAGGCTATGGCTCTACAGAAACTACGCCGGTAGCCAGTACTAATTTACCTGATGCTTTAGATACAGACTGGTGGACAATACAGGTGGGCAACAAACCCGGTACGGTTGGTATGGCCTTACCCGGCTCGACCTTCCGTATAGTGGACCCGGAAACCTTAGATGAGCTCCCTATAGGTGAAGATGGGTTGATTCTGATTGGGGGGACTCAGATTATGCAGGGGTACCTGAATGATCCAGAGAAAACTGCGGAAGTGGTTGTCGAATTAGAGGGTATTCGCTGGTATAAAAGTGGTGATAAAGGCCACTTAGATGACGATGGATTTTTAACGATTGTTGATCGTTATAGCCGTTTCGCTAAGCTGGGCGGGGAGATGGTGAGCCTTACTGCAATAGAGGGCGAAGTGCGTCGTATATTAGAGTTGTCTGAGCAACCTTTAGTTGCAGTTAATCTACCTGATGTGAAAAAGGGCGAGAAGGTCATTCTGCTTATTGAGGGGATTGACGTTGATGATGTGCGGGACCGTTTAGTCAAAGGTGGAATGGCGCCGATGATGATACCGTCAGATGTCTATAGCGTTGAGGCCGTCCCTGTTTTAGGCAGTGGTAAAACAAACTTTAGTGCGGCCCGAGAGATGGCTGAGGCTATGGCTCGCCCCGTATAAACAGCGCGGTGTATGTGCTTCGTTTTAGTAGGAGTTACCTCTGTTAATGTAATTCCTACTAATCTACTTGGTTATTATGCGTTATACTGTGAGTCTATATAATTTAGAAGGTCATAATGAGTTTTTTTAAACAGTTTTTTAACCGACATTATAAAGCTCAGAAAGCGGAGAGAACCGTGTCAAATATTGAATCTAAAGTCACTGACTTGTTAGCGGAAATCGATGATCCGTTGATGGGGACTGATCTTATTACTGCACACCATGTTAAAGAAGTGTCTTTAACCTCTGGTAAATTAGTGATCGCAATTGAGTTGGTTTATCCAAGCGAAGGTGTGGCAGCAACATTTAAACAACGTATCAGTGAAAAAATGTTGGCCTTGGGTGAGGTGTCTGAATGTGACGTGATTTTGAGTCATCAGATTGCTTCCAATCAAGGGCAAAACCAACTCCCTTCGATGTCAGGTGTTAAAAATGTTATTGCCATCGCTTCAGGTAAAGGGGGGGTTGGTAAATCGACCACGGCGGTGAACTTAGCGTTGGCGATGGCGGCTGAGGGTGCCAAAGTCGGTATTCTTGATGCCGATATTTATGGCCCAAGCCAGGGCATGATGCTCGGTGTAGACGAAGGAGTTCGCCCTTCTCAACATGATGAGAAGCATTTTAACCCTATTGAAGCGCATGGCTTACAATCGATGTCGATGAGTTATCTAATCGAAGATAATACGGCGATGGTATGGCGAGGCCCAATGGCGGCAGGTGCGTTACAGCAGCTGCTAACGCAAACACGCTGGCATGATCTTGATTACCTGTTTATTGATATGCCACCGGGCACCGGTGATATTCAGTTGACGTTATCGCAGAAGGTACCGGTTGCGGGGGCCGTTATTGTAACAACGCCGCAGGATATTGCTTTGCTGGATGCGAAAAAAGGGATAGAGATGTTTCGTAAAGTCGATATTGATGTACTCGGGGTCATTGAAAATATGAGTACCCATATATGCAGTAACTGTGGCCATACTGAAGCGATCTTTGGCGATGGCGGTGGAGAGGAGATTGCTGCGCTATATGATACTGAGCTCTTAGGTAAATTACCCTTGGCTTTATCGATTCGTCAGCAAGTTGACTCTGGCTCACCAACTGTTGCAGCTGATCCTGAGGGTGAATACGCACTTATCTACAGAGAGGTAGCACGTAAGTTAGCGGCAAGGCTGGCTACAAAAAATGCTAGCCATGTTGAGGTTCCTTCAATCGTGATATCTGACGATTAATAGCCGCGTAGTTTGCTAGAATAAGCGACTCTTTTTACGTTTGTTGATTACTTGACTGAGATCAAAAAGTAACCAGTTATTTTGTTAGACTCTAAAATCTTGTCTACACTGATAGTTCTGACGATTAGATAGACCACATAAAAATAAATGAGGGTTGTTGTTATGGATTATAGAGAGACAGCAGATATTAAAGAGATACAGATGAAGCCTTCAACGCCTTCCCGTAGCGATATGGCAAGGGAGCTTCGTAAACAAGATGATTGCTTAAGAGATGAAGGTAATACCGCAGCAGAGTTCTGGCTTGCTGAGCAATATGAGAAAACAGCTAACCTGCTTAATTAATCTGGTTTTATGAGGTATTGTTAATAAATAACATAAACGGCCCTTAGTGGGTCGTTTTTTATATGTGTTGAGTGTGATTGATCTTTGTTCATCTCTATGAAAAAAGGTACAATACGCGGCTAGCAAATTATTAACTACTGGATAGGCCAATATGGGCATTAAAGCTGATCGTTGGATTCGTCGTATGGCGGAAGAGAAAGATATGATTTCACCCTTTGAGCCGGGTCAGGTTCGTGAGGTTGCTGGATCACGTATCGTCTCTTATGGAACATCGAGTTACGGCTACGATGTGCGTTGTGCGAATGAGTTTAAAATATTCACCAACATCAACTCATCCATTGTTGATCCCAAAGATTTTGATGACGGCAGTTTTGTCGATGTTCAATCAGATGTTTGCATCATTCCTCCAAACTCGTTTGCGTTAGCGCGTACCGTTGAGTACTTTAAAATCCCTCGGGATGTGCTAACTATCTGTTTAGGCAAAAGTACATACGCTCGTTGCGGTATTATTGTCAATGTCACACCTTTAGAGCCTGAGTGGGAAGGTCACGTTACGTTAGAATTTTCTAACACTACGCCATTGCCCGCTAAAATTTATGCCAATGAAGGGGTTGCTCAAATGCTTTTCCTTCAAGGGAGTGAGGTATGTGAAACCTCATATAAAGATCGTGATGGTAAGTATCAGGGGCAGACCGGTGTTGTGGTTCCTCGTACTTAAGTTTGACTGTATCTATAAATGATTTTAAAGCACGAAAAAATTAGTCTATTTTGGGATCAGCTCCAAGAAACCATTGAACAGCTTCTATCCAGTAGAAGTGACGATCGTTTCGAGGCGGAGCCGTTGCTCAAGCAATACCGTGAACAATTACAAAAAATTGATAGCAACCTGACATTTCATTTTCAGAGTGATGAAGATGAAGAGGGGGCTTTAGAGATGGTTTTTGGCTGTGACGGCTTTCCTGAATCCATCCATTCAGTTTTAAGTGTGATTGGCGCTGCTCCTGAACTGTCGGGTATTGAGTTTAAAGCATTTAATAATCGTTATGACCCGATTCCTCTATCCGTCAATATTGGCGATGAGTTTTGTGAGATAGATGACTTTTGGTGCCGTGTAAGTGTTGTAAATGATCGTATGCATTTAGAGATCTATTTAGAGAATGCACCTAAAGTGCTCGATATGGATCCACGTGTTGAGGCTGTTATGATCTATCTAGACGCGCTTATTGGTGAGTATGAGCTGATGACCCGAGTATGGGCATTAGATTGGTTTGAGATACCTGCTTCGCCAGAGGATTATGGCTTAATCAGATTGGTTGATTTACGTGATTATTTTGACGAAATTAAACAGGGCGCATCGCCGATAGGGATCACGTTGCATTAGTTCTGCACTCAGCATTTTTAGCTATATCGTAGACTAAAAGTGCTGAACGCAGTCGAGGCTATATAAACGAGTCTATTCATTGCTCAGTTGTCTGAGAGAATATAAACGCTGCCTTCTTCATCTTCGGTTTGTTTTTCACCTGCTTGAAATAAAATACGCATTTTTCCCCTTCCTTGTGTTTTTTAGTTGCTTCCTAAGTAACAATCGACCATTGTTTTATTAACCTTAGCGTTTACATTGCATTTTTCATTATTTGGCTAGGAATTAGGCGTTTTATGAGTGGATTGCTAACAGCGTTACTCGAAGAGATCCGTATTGAATATGTTTCGCGGATGCAGGCCAGTGGGTGCAATGAACCTTATTTAACCGCTGAGCGTTTATGTCATGAGCGGTTGTTCCTTGAAGCTGATCTGTTGGCTGAGATAATAGAGCAGGACCCAACCCTGCTGGCTGCACGTGCAGGCGATTTAATTATGAATCGCCAAGAAAGCGAGAACCCTTCGGTTGGAATTATCGTCTGTAGCAATATATTAGCGGCTGCGTTAGAAGGGCTGTTGGCTGTGGCAGTTGATCGAGCGTGGTTAGAGGTCGATGATGATGGACGTATTTTAGTTGATGATGAGGAGCTGCTGAGAGATAGTCAGTACCCTATTAGTATCGATTACAGCCGCTCAGAAACGGCAAAGCGAAATATTAGTCAGGGGGGTGTTAGTAAACTATCTCAACTATTCGCTGCTGCAGAATCAGATTATCTTGATTCATTACAGCAAAGTACGCGTGATGTGGACGCTTATCAGCGCGCTTTGGATATTTCGTCAAGCCATGCTGTTTTTGCGCCGGAAGAGATCTCACCACTTGTTGCCGAAAACCCGTTACTGTTAGGTCTGAGGCCTGAAGATATGATGGACGAGGACCTGTTTGACGGTGACCCGCCTGCGGGTTTAATCATTAGCGCCCATTTGACCCATATGATGCTCCAGCACATGCTTGAATTAGGTGTGGAGCAGGGCGTATTGGTGCTGGATAGTAGCGGTCACATTATTGTGCCCGATCTGCCAAAAGCCCCGCCAACTATCCACTAGCTAAACCTGTTAAAGGGTGTCGAAATTAATCTTGTTTTCCGCCACATGAAATAGTGATGCCACTACTTGGCGGTCATAACGCTTGCCGGCATCTTTTAGAAGGGTCGCTAATGCTGTTTCGACCGGTAAGCTCTCTCTGTATGCCCTTGGGCTAATCATGGCAACAAAATCGTTAACGGCTGTCAGTATTCGAGCGTTGAGTAACAGTGCATCACCGGATATGCCTTGAGAGCCTGAGCCATCCAAGTACTCATGTTTTTGCAAGATGGTTTCTAGTACGGGGCCGTCAAACTCAATATTTTGTAGTATTTCCCGTGTGTGTTGTACTTCGTTTTTGACCACTGCACGCTCTTCTGCTGTAAGCGGCTCCGTTTTTGTGAGTAACGCTTGTGGAATGGATAACTTTCCTAAGTTACAAAGGTTTGCTGCAATCTCAAGCGCATCACGATCACTCTCTTTGAATGCCATTGCGTCGGCGACTGCGACCGCTATTTTGGCTGTTTTTTGCGAATGGTTCGCTGAGTAAGGGTCGTGTAGATCGATCGCATTCATGAGTGATTGCATGATTTGTCGAAGCAGTTGGGTTTGTTGTTTCTGGTGTTCCTCAATCAACGTAATGTCATGGAAATGCAGCATCACCGCTGATGTTTCGCCATAGAGCATGGGGACTAAATTGATAACAAATGTACTGACCTTTCCTTTGAGTTCTAGTGACTTTTTAGATGTACTCTCTTTTTGATTTGCAAAGCACGCTTTAATGAGAGGGGACAGCTGCTCAGCATAATGGCTTCCGAGTACTGAGTTTAGGTTTTTCCCTTCGCTATCTTCTGGATCTATTGCAACTTGGCTGGCTAGGGCGTGGTTAATAAAGGCAAGGTTGATGTTTTGGTCAACGATCATAACCATATCGGTTACATTGTTATTGATCGCATCAAGTAGGCTGGTCTTCTCTTTTAGTGCAAGGGTGGTGGCGCGTAGTACTTCATTTGACTTCTGTTCTTTCAGTAGGTGGCCATACCAGCCGGCAGCAACTAGCATTGCCAGTAACGCCAGAGTGCCAAGTATCAGCATCATTTGCAGATCAGCTTGTTCGTCTAAACTTTGTCCGAGGGCATCCCTTCTGTCGACTTTAATGATGAGCTTAAGGTCGGTGCTGGCAATATCACGGCTAACGGCGAGCACCTCAATGTTACGGTAATCTATTGCCTGAATGAATTGGCCGGGTGTATTAAAGGCCTGCGCTGCTGCGGTTTGTCCGTTCGTGGGGATGAGCTTGTTAAGGGTTGAGTCTCTATCTTGGCGTAAAGGGCTTGCATATACGAGGCCGTCATCCTTTTTCTGTAACAGGGCTGATTCTAACGACTGTAATTCGACACTAAAGTTGCGCAGTAAACTATAGAGCTCATTCTCGGCGTTTTTAATACCGATAAGGTAGCCTATTATCTCATCTTCGGCGCCAAATTGAGGTAAACCTGTTATTGCGCTAACGAATGCAATTTGCCCGACTTGGTTTTCATTTTTCCATATATGGGTGGGAGAAACGCTGCCGATTGTTAGGTTTGATTGCAGTGTGTCTTTAATTGCTTGGCTGATGGGAGCTAAGCCAGGTGTGCCTGCGACCAGTTTTAAGTCGGCGTCATAGAGCGCAAGTGAGGTGTTAGCGATAATTCTTAAATTTGCATTAATGCTGCTTCGCGCTTTATCGGTATAGCCTTCACGGTTAGCGGCAGCAATAATTAGGTTGCGCAGATAATCAATTTGCGCGGTTTTCTCTTGTTCAGCGGACGACTTTCCATTTAAGCGTTGAAGGTATAAGCGAACGGAGTTGTTATCGGTGATCTCTTTCAGCGGTGCTTCTGTTGCAAACATCCACCGTGTAACGCTTAGGCTTTGATTGTCGGCCAGGGCTGATAGTGTGGTTTGCCAATGCTGTACACTTTGCGCTTGTTGGTTTTCAGTGAAACGGTTAATTAACAACATACATATCAAAAAGATAAGTGTGAGGCTGATAACTCCAGTAGTTAATATGCGCTTCATTGTTAAGGCCCGATATGTGTAAGTAAGTTATGAATTACAGATAGCTTGATACTAGCAGTAATCTTAGTAAACCGGCATATGTAACCACCAGCGTTTTTCATTAACGGTGTACAGAGGGGTGTAGTGTTTAATGTTGCGATGGGATATGACCTGCCGACTTTGATTATCAAGAATGAGTTCATCCCCTCCGTACTTGACGGCGAGTACCGCGTGGCCAATACGTAAGTTTGTGTCTTGCAATACAACAATGCGTAACTCATCGTTACTGAAACCGAGTAAACGTAATGAGAAAAATTTCGTGAGGGAGTAGTCCTCACAATCCCCGCTTCGTGATAAAAATTCTTTCACTACGGCCCAGTAATCCGCTTTTCCGTAATTGTCTATATCTTGGATGTAAGGTTGGCGGTTTGCATATTGGTTGACGCGCTCAAGTTGCTGGCGTTTTGGTAGACCTCTGATGCTCTCAAGAAAACTATACCAGGGCTTCAAATTGCATAGGCCGGATTGGCGACATATCTCTTCAGGTGTGTCTTCTCTTAAATGACGCTCCATGTAGCTAAGCCAATCAGGCAGTTCACTCAGTGTGCGCTGGGGTAATTCTTGTGAGCCAAAGAGCCCCGCATGGGTTTGAGGTGCCCATGTCAAAGGGAAAAATAACATGACTCCGAATATGAGGAGTGAACAGCGTGCTCTCATTAGCAATTATCTCAATATGTCCCTGATCATGTAAGCATATCTAACTAAGCTAAAAATACTACTGCTCAAGCCGTTTAAAGCTTATTTCAGACAATTAGCGTGCCCGTGGCGGTTAATGTTGATGCGCATTATGGCTGAGCCGTACCAATAGTACTGAAATATCTCATTTGAATGAAAAAAAATACAGTGGATGTTTGGTTGTTTTTTGTACTGTTTTTTACGATAGGGGCTATTCTTAGGGTAAGTAAGAACGTAGATGATAAATTCAAAAGCTGTAGGGCGCAGCTTTTGAGGGGGTGTGTGATGAACTTAAAAATAGGTATTGTAACGGCGTTAGTCTCTTCGTTGTTAGCATCATCGGTTTTTGCAAATCAGCAAGAAGATGATGAGCAAGATTCGGTTCGTGAGTGGGGGCCTTGGGCGATGCCGGTCACGACCGCTGCAGGGCCTGAAGCGGCTGTTAATCCCCTTTTACTTGCGGGAGGCGGGGGGCCTGAATATGTTTTTTTTGACCCTGATATTTCAGGTAATCCTGATAGCGAGGTTTCTGGAGGCTGTTTGCCAGGTGCCGCTTGTGGTTATGCTACTTATTATCCGCTCGTACATGATTTTTCTGAAAGTGAGCGTCAATCACTGCAAAGACGCTCACCCAATGGGTTGTTGGTGCGAATGGGGGTGTCTAGTTTGACGCCTGTTGTCGCTGGGTTTTCTATGGAAGGCTATGAATCTGAAAGTCAGAGCATTAGGCGTTACGATGCACTAGGTTTTTCTGTGACGCCTAATGGGGATGATCCCCGCTATATTAATATCGAGTCTCTAACACTAGATGAGCGAATGCGCTTAAATTCAATGTTAACGCATTATGGTTATGATGAAGACAATCTACGTTTAGATGGTTTGACGGATACGTCTATTCGTTGCTTGGGTAACTGTCGTGGGCCTTTTGCGCCGTATATGAGACTTGATCATGGCCGCTTAGGTGGTTTAGACGGACGAAACGTATCTCATGGGCTTTGGTTCTCTAGTGCGCTAAATCGCGACGAACAATACGCGCAGGCTTATTTGGGTAGTTTTATCTTTGGCGTGAGCTCTACCTTGGATGATCTAACAGCGCTGCAAGATGAGTTGAGTGCTATGAATAGTTTTGCTGAGCTGAGTGGTGATCTCATTGCTCAATATAAAGGACATAGTGCATGGGGGGCGCCTGTGCAGTTGAGTGTTAACTTCTCAAATCAAACGTGGGGAGGTTCTTTTAATGGGGGGTATGATGGGCAGGTGATGACCTATGCGAGCGAAAATGGAACGACAGTTGTTGGGCAGGTCGGTTTTAATATTCAGGGTGGTACAATTAATGGTATTAATTTGAGTGCCGACTCGAATGCGCTCAGTGCCTTTGATGGCGCTGTTTCAGGCACTGTTAATGCTTCTTTTTTCGGTGAGAAAGGGGGCGAGATTGCGGGTGTGGCCGATATAGTTAAAACGCAGGCAGGTACCCAACCCAATGTACCTTCAGTGAATGTCGAAGGTTATACTGATGCGGTTCACGTAACAACGTTTAATACGAGTCGTCAAATATCACCGCAAGCGAACGGTATCTAACGGGTGTTCGTCTTTATTAGAGGGTGTTATTCGACTAAAAGGCACTTTTAAAAGGTGCCTTTTTGGTTGTGTGAAATATACTCAGTAGTTATACTCCCTTTCAATAAACGCTGGTCATTATCAATAGCGTACATACGAAAAGGGGATTTAGAGTATGAAAAATTACAGCGGGGTTTCTGTGCTGTCAGGTGTTTTACTGTCAATGGTGGCGACGTCAGGTATGGCAGAGGAAAACACAGCAGAGCAGTTTGATCCGGAGCAGTTTTTCAAACAGGGCATGGAGGCACGTGAAAAAGGTTCTCCTTATAGTGCAATTGAATCATTCCAAACGATTCTAAGTAACCAGCCCTCACTTCACCGTGCGCGACTTGAATTGGCTGTTGCTTATATGCAGACGCTGCAATATCAAGAAGCTGAAGCGCAAGCACAAACGGTGCTAGATGACCCTCAAACTCCTGCAAGTGTACGTGTATCTATATTGGCATTTTTAGCGCAGTTGAAAAGAGATGAAGAGCAGCTAACGCCGCAGCATGATCATAAGTTTAACCTTTCCGCTGGAGTCTTATTCGATAGCAATGTAAACGTAGGGCCATCAAGCTCTGTTGTGAATGTTAACGGCACTCCTTTTACCATTACGGGTGGTTCCCCGGTCAGTGATAATGCACTGGTGGTTAGTGGTAGTTATGATCATAGCTATCGTACAGGTAAGACACTTCGTTTAGGGCAGAGTACAGGTATGTTGTTCTGGCAGAGTGGCGCGTCGGTTTATCATCGTGGTTATGATACGGAAGATGATTTTAACCTAGATGTTTTGTCATTGCGTACAGGGCCTGCGGTTATTACTAACAAAAAATGGCGTGGTAACATCGCTTTGCAAGTGGATCATATCCGTTTAGGCGGTAATGATTTAGCTAACTATATTGGTCTTCAGCCATCGATGACTTGGTCATTTGATGGGAGTACTGAATTAACAGTTGATGCTGAGTTTACTGACCGTAACTTCCAAGAAGCAACGGATCAGGGGCGTGATTCTGATTATTACTCCGTTGGTATAGCGCTTGGTAAAGGTTATAGAAATAACACAGTGGGTGTTCAAGCGGGTATTGAAGGTTTTGAAAACGATGCGAATGAGGCGGAGTTTTCTAATAATGGTTGGGAAGTGTTTGCTGGTGTAAATTGGCAAGTTAAGCCGACTACGAGTTTGTTTAGCCGTTTATCCTATAATGAATCCGATTTCAAAGGTGTAGTTACAGGGGTGGGTAAAGTTAGAGATGATGAGCAGATTCAGCTTATTATTGGTGGTAAGCACACCTTTGCTAATGAGCTAGAGTTGTCTGCGGTATGGATGAGATCTGAGGCTGATTCGAATGTTGAGTTGTATCAGTACGATCGTAATCAGCTATCAATCAATTTGGCTAAAAAGTTCTAACGTCCGCACGTGATTTTTTTGAAAGGCCCCTTTTTAGGGGCCTTTTTTTCATTATTTTTTTGGCCTAGCCTTCATCTTCTCGTCATTATTTAGCTCTGCTAGACGAAAAATACTGGTGATATACCATCGCTAAACTATAATTTATATAAGTTAAGATGCTTTTCGAAAGGCTAGGGGGACACCCTTTTGTGTTTGGTGCTTGATGGATGAATGGGAGTAGCTATCTATTTGTTTACTAAGTAGTTAAATTTTTATCAGTTTGCTGCTGTTTGAATAGGCTTGTACGTGCTTAGGTATGAAAATGAGCTACTACCCTCTTAACTATTGGCAATATCGTTGATGTTGTTGTTTATTTTTGTAGGAAAAACAACGTGTGTTATACGTATTTCTTGTTTGAAAGTGGTGAGCGGTAATTGTTTTTTTATAGTTAAATAAAAAATACTTACCTGTACCTTGGTACAATTACAAACATGACTTATATGTATAAAATATAAACATATACTAATTATTACCCGCCTATGTTTAAACACTAGGAGCTGGGTCGCTCATTAAGATAAGGGATATAATGATGTTTAAGCGAAATCTAGTTTCTGTATCTATAGCTTCGATTCTTTTAGTTGCACCTTTAGTGGCTTCGGCTAATACAGGGTCTTCGGATGATGAAGACTCTGTACAATCTTGGGGTCAGTGGGCGCAAAACTTTGCGACTGCAGCGGGTGGTGAAGTTAACACAGCAGCCTTAGGATTAGCATTTGCTGGTGTAGGTCAAGGTGAGACGGGTCGTAATGGACAAAATGAACCTGGGTTTGGTGTACCAGTAGATCCACTAGATCCAGGTGCTGCCGATATTGCATTATGCGAAGCCGGTGCAATCTGTGGGTTTGTTACCATTCGAGAATCTAACTATTCTCAAAGCTCGGCTCCAGCGTCTCAAAGCGAACAAAGTAGACTTCCAGTACCGACAAGATTTGCTGTTGTTGATGTAGGTACTTTTACCGCAGAGGTGCATGAAGTGGATACCGATCGCCCTAATTGGAGACGGGTTCTGTTTCCTCATATAGGAGGTTCGTTTACTGTTCAGGGTAATGAGGGGTATGAGCTAACGGTTGAGGATGCTATAGGTACTTTTGGTTATGGCTGGGGTGGCTTAGCTAAACAGGAAGGGAGTACTTATTCTCGAGCCTTCTTTGATAACGTCTTCCCTCTATTAGGTGTGGCTGAGGGTACGTGGTCCGATAGTACGTTGTCTCGTTCTGGTTTTGATAATGCTAATGGCGCTGTTTGGGCGGGTATTACAACCTCTTTGGATCAGTTAAATGATTATACTGGTTCTAATGGTGTCATCGCTTCTTATAGCGGTATTACCATGCATGGAGGTACGTTCGCGGCATCCATCGATTTTGGCAATAATACATGGAATGGTGCTTGGAATAATGGCGATGTTCAAGGTGATGGCTTTGTTCGTACAACAGCTACTAATGTTGTAGGTCAGGTTGCTTTTGCTGTTACTAATGGTACGGTTGATGGCATTAACTTTATGGCAAATTCAGGTAACTTGAGTGCTGTTGATGGCGTGGTAACGGGTTCGGTTAACGGTGCCATTTTTGGTGGTAATGCTCAATCTGTAGTCGGTATGGTTGATATTGTTAAGTCTACAAATGAATACACTGACTTACAGCATGAGACGCTGTTTGCGGGTGTTAATGACGCGATTACTTCTCCTGTGCCTCGCTAGGCTCTGTATCTTTTTAGTATAAAAAACCAAGGCAGTTGCCTTGGTTTTTTTTTCTGAAATTTTTGTAGGAAGAGTTAAAGTTATTATTTTTCTGTTATGACTACCTAATTTGTAAAGAGTTGACTGTCTTGAGAGTAGGATTATTAGCATTAAGTCAATCGATGCTCGGTAGCTTACGTGATTTAGCGCCTATTGTGCTCGTTATTGCATTTTTTCAGCTTGTTGTTTTACAGCAGCCGATTCCTGATTTTTTTAACCTTCTTGTTGGCTTTTTGTGTGTCGTTGCCGGCCTTACTTTTTTTATTTATGGCTTAGAAATGGGGTTGTTTCCCATTGGTGGGAGTATGGCGTATGAGTTTGCGAGAAAAGGAAGTCTTTTTTGGTTATTACTTTTTGCGTTTGCTCTAGGTGTGGGAACGACTGTAGCCGAGCCTGCATTAATTGCGGTCGCGGCTGAAGCGGCTCAGGTGGCTGCAGCTGGTGGTATGATCGCTATGGAGCCTCAAGCTCAACTTGAATATGCGTCCGGCCTTAGATACACCGTCGCTTTTTCTGTTGGCTTTGCAATTGTTTTGGGGGTGCTTCGTATTCTTAAAGGGTGGCCAATTCAATATATGATTATTGGTGGTTATCTTTTAGTGGTTATTATGACTTTTTTTGCGCCTAAAGAAATAATTGGAATAGCGTATGATTCGGGTGGCGTCACCACCTCGACTATTACAGTGCCTTTAGTGACTGCTCTGGGGGTTGGGTTGGCTTCTTCTATTAAGGGGCGTAATCCGATGATTGATGGCTTTGGGTTGATTGCCTTCGCTTCACTTTCTCCTATGATTTTTGTAATGGCCTATGGAATGTTGATGTAATGGGATTTTGGGAGCAATTTGCTGATATTACACTTGCTACCATAAAAGATGTAATACCTATTGTGGTTATTCTTTTTGGTTTTCAGTTTGGTGTGATCAGACGGCGTATAGCCAACCTTCGAAAGGTGTTAGTTGGTTTTGTTTATGTAGTGCTTGGTCTTGCACTATTTTTGTTAGGACTAGAAAAAGCGTTGTTCCCTATTGGCCGTTTAATGGCTGAGCAGTTAACAGATCCTGATTTTATTCGTGCTTGGAGTGGCCCTTCCGATATGGGCCTTCGTTGGTATGATTATTTTTGGGTGTATATCTTTGCCTTTGCTATAGGTGCCAGCACAACAATTGCCGAACCCTCTCTTATTGCTGTAGCTATGAAGGCGAATGAGGTTTCGGGGGGCTCTATAGGTGTTTGGGGACTTCGGATTGCGGTTGCTATAGGGGTTGCTATAGGGATCTCTTTAGGTGCTTGGCGTATAGTTACAGGGTACCCGATTTACTGGTTTATTATTGCTGGTTATATCATTGTTGTTATTCAAACATTTTTTGCCCCTAAAATGATCGTGCCGTTAGCATATGATTCTGGTGGGGTTACAACATCAACGGTCACGGTTCCTTTAGTTGCAGCATTAGGCTTAGGGTTAGCTGAAACCGTGCCGGGACGTAGCGCTTTAATAGATGGTTTTGGCTTGATTGCATTTGCTAGTTTGTTTCCGATAATAACGGTTATGGCATATGCGCAAATTGCAGAATTACGTACTAAACGTAGCAAGATAACGGACTAATAGTAGTCGAAGGGGCGGTTATGCATTTCAAGTTATTAGTGGTTTTTGTAGAAGATTCAAAAACTGAGGCGGTCATGGAAGCTGCGCGCGAAGCGGGTGCTACAGGCGCTACTGTCATTAATAATGCTCGCGGAGAAGGTGTAAATCAGCCTAAAACGTTTTTAGGATTAACGCTTGTATCTCAGCGTGATGTTGTGCTCTTTATTGTTGAAGAGCATTTAAGTCGGAAGATTCTAGAAACAATTTCTAACGTTGCGGAGTTTGAAGAGCATCCTGGTCGTGGAATAGCGATACAAGTTGATATAGAGGATGCAGTAGGGATTGCTCATCAAGTGAAAGAGCTATCGAATATCGTTGAGGATGAGCTATGAAAGTAGAAAAGAAAGTAGTCCGTGTCCGCGATGTAATGACGGATGAGTTTGCTATTATTGATGGTTTAATTACTGTGCAGGATGCTTTGATTGTATTTCAGCAACAAAATTCTGAAGTGCTTATCATTAATAAGCGAAACCCTGATGATGAATATGGACTGTTACTTTTATCTGATGTGGCCAAGAACGTTGTAGCTAAAGATCGTGCACCAGAGCGAGTCAACGTCTATGAAGTAATGGCGAAGCCGGTCGTTTCCGTGGATCCCGAAATGGATATTCGCTATTGCTCACGTTTGTTTGAGAACTTTGGTTTGGCGCATGCGCCTGTTATTAAGGATGGTAAGGTCTTAGGTGTTGTGAGTTATAGCGGTATTGTTTTAAAGGGTGTGTTGGGCGTTTAAATACAGTCGATTGTTTTACATAGAAAAGCCTGCATGAGCAGGCTTTTTAATTTAGAGTAATGGGCTGCTTACCGTCGTGCGGCTTTTAGTGTGTCGGCAATTAGATAAGCAAGTTCTAAAGCTTGTTCTCCATTAAGACGGGGATCGCAATGGGTATGGTAGCGATCAGCGAGGCCCTGTTCGCTAATCATGTAAGCGCCACCTATGCATTCTGTTACATTTTGCCCTGTCATTTCGAAATGAACGCCGCCCGCATGGGTGCCTTCCGCTTTGTGAACTTCAAAGAAGCCTTTAACCTCTTTAAGGATCGCGTCAACACTACGTGTTTTATAACCACTGGAGGCTTTGATCGTATTGCCATGCATAGGATCTGAACTCCATATCACTTGATGACCGCTCTGTTTGACGGCGCGAACAAGTCTAGGCAGGTGCTCAGTGATTTTATCGGCTCCCATTCGAGCAATTAGTGTAATACGTCCTGCTTCGTTTTCCGGATTTAAAATATTTAACAGCTGCTCTAAGTCGTCAACTTTTGTACTTGGCCCTACTTTAATACCAATGGGATTTTTGACGCCTCGTAAAAACTCCACATGGGCGTGATCGGGTTGACGTGTTCTGTCGCCAATCCAAAGCATATGTGCTGAGCAGTCATACCAATCACCTGATAGGCTGTCGGTTCTAGTTAAAGCTTGCTCATAACTCAGTAGCAGTGCTTCGTGAGAGGTATAAAGTGCCGTTTCATGGAGCTGGGGTGTGTTGGATGAATTGATACCACAAGCTTCCATAAAACGAATAGATTGATCAATTTGATCCGCTAGATTTTGATATTTATCTGCCAGCGGGCTGTTACTAATAAAGCTTTGGTTCCATGCATGTACTTGATGGAGATCGGCAAAGCCGCCACTAGAAAAAGCTCTTAGCAGGTTAAGCGTCGATGCGGCCTGGTGGTAAGCGGTTACTAAGCGCTCTGGGTCTGGCTGTCGGGCGCTGTCCGTGAATTCAATGCCATTAATGATATCACCACGGTAACTGGGTAATTCCACGCCTTGGTTGCTTTCCATGTCGCTGGAGCGGGGTTTCGCATACTGGCCTGCAATTCGACCCACCTTTACGATGGGGCTGCTCGCGGAGAAGGTCATTACGATGGCCATCTGCATGAGTACTTTAAATGTATCGCGAATTTTATCGGCGCTGAACTCACTGAAACTTTCTGCACAATCGCCTCCTTGAAGAAGAAAGGCTTTTCCTTTTGCGACGTTAGCCAACTCTTTTTTTAGCTGGTTTATCTCGCCTGCAAAAACTAAAGGTGGCATTTTACTTAATCGCTGTTCGGCTTGTTCTAATGCGCGCGCGTCAGAGTAGTGCGGTTGTTGAACGATGGGTTTGGTTCTCCAGCTTGCAGGTGTCCATATTTGTGTAGTCATTTTTTGAATCCTAGGGTGTTCTTCTAATTTAAAGCGAGAAATATAATGATTGACGCTAACGTCTAAAAACGAAGTGGGGGCGGCCTGTCAACTTTGTGCAGATAGCACAAAACCTACAGACCTAAATAAAATAGGAGTATAGAAAAAAAGCGGGGCAAGTAATGTAGTTTGATTGCAGGGTGTCTGCATTCATATTGCTACGGTTCACGTTGAATTACTTATCTTGTTAAATATCGATTAATTATTTATATCATTTATTAAGCGGTCTTAATACCCGTTAAATTACGGAAAGAGATATCTTTTGCTGTATTAAGGAAGTCGACCATAAACTCTGCATCTTTTTGATCATCACGAATCGCTGCGTAAAGGGTGCACCATATTCCCTTCTCGCCAAGTGGCTTGGAGGCAATGTATTCCCGTTGAATGTACTCATGCAGTGCCCAGTTTGGTAAGGCTGCTACACCGCGACCACTTGCCACTAGCTGCAGCATCATAATGGTCAGCTCAGCGGTTCTGATCGTTTGTGGTTCTACGCCCGCTTCATCCAGGAAGTGATTAAATATATCTAACCGCTGGTGCTCTACTGGGTAGGTGATGAGCGTTTCTTGCGCTAGGTCTTCTGGGTGGATAAAGCGTCTTGCCATTAAGCGGTGTTGTTTGCTGATCGCTAGCCGAGACTCGTAGGTGAACAGCGGGATATAGGTGATGCCATTACGTGGCTCAGGATCGGACGTGATAACGAGGTCTAAATCGCCGCGGGCAAGTGCTGGTAAAGGTTGAAAACTGAAACCGCTGGATAGATCGAGTTCAATTTCAGGCCAATGCTGACGGAAATGATCGATGGTTGGCATGAGCCAATCGAAGCAGCTATGGCACTCAATACATAGATTAAGTCTACCGGCTTCACCGCCTGCAAGGCGTGCAATATCGCGTTCGGTATTGCGAATCATTGGCAGAATTTCATCGGCTAATGTTAATAGGCGCTGGCCTGCGCTGGTGAAGCAGATTGGTTTTGTTTTGCGGATAAATAGAGAGCAGTTGAGGCGGTCTTCTAGGTCTTTAATCTGATGGGATAGGGCAGACTGAGTAAGGTGAACTCGTTCTGCTGCTTCGACAAGACTACCGGCGTCGCGCAAGGCGGACAGTGTTTTTAGATGTCGAAGTTCAACCATTTGCTCGTCTCTCTATTGGGTGATCTTGTACTCGGAATATACGCAGTATAGTACGTTGGAGCAAGAAGAGCAGGTAACCCAGTAAATTACTGGAGTTACCTTAATTTTACTTCACGAGTAAAAACTCTAATAGTGCTTTTTGTGCGTGTAGTCTATTTTCTGCTTCATCAAAGACGACAGAACGAGGATCGTCCATCATATCTACACTGATCTCTTCGCCGCGGTGAGCGGGAAGGCAGTGCATAAACAGGGCGTCTTTATTCGCAAGATCCATTAGGGTAGGGGAAACTTGGAAGCCTGAGAATTGCTTCTCGCGTTCCTTTTGTTCCTCTTCCTGTCCCATGGAGGCCCATACATCTGTCACGATAAGATCGCTACCTGTAGCGGCTTCTTGGGGTGAGCGAGTAATCATGACCCGTTCTTTGTTCTCTTCAACCAGCGCCATGTTTGGATCAAATCCTTCAGGGCAAGCTATGTTGAGTTTGAAATCAAACAGTTTCGCTGCATTGATATAGGAGTGGCACATATTATTGCCGTCACCAATCCAAGTAACCGTTTTACCTTGAATTTCACCGCGATGCTCAAAGTAGGTTTGCATATCTGCAAGCAATTGGCAGGGGTGATATTCATCGGTCAGTGCGTTTATAACCGGTACAGATGAATTAGCTGCAAAATCTACAACCAGTTGATGGCTAAAGGTTCTAATCATCACCACATCGACCATGCTAGAGATGACTTTAGCACTGTCGCTAATGGGCTCGCCGCGGCCTAGTTGTGTATCACGAGGCGATAAAAACATGGCGTGACCGCCAAATTGAGCCATACCTGCTTCGAAAGATACACGGGTGCGGGTCGATGATTTTTCGAAGATCATCGACATTACTTTGCTTTTTAGAGGCTCATAGACTTCGCCGCGATTCCTAATCGCCTTGAGTTCGCTTGCGCGTCGGATCAGGCGGCGTAGTTCAGTTGAGCTTAGGTCATTAAGTGTTAAAAAGTGTCTAATCGTCATTGTACTCTACGGTCGCTATTGGGTGCTTCTGGAAAAGCTGTGCTACGTTCATCCGCGGCATACACTCTAATTATTTGTGACAGAGTGTTGACCAAAAGTTCAGCTTCATTATCAGTCATTGTTAGAGGGGGAAGCATTCTTATTACTTTCCCGCCGCCCGTAATATTTAATAGGATACCCTTAACTTTTGCTAAGACGGCAAGTTCGCTACCCCCTTCGGTCAGCTCGATTGCAATGAGCATCCCTTTATTACGAATCTCTTTTACATAGGGTGCGGTGCCAATCTCTTTGCGGAAACCATCGGCAATTTTATTGCCTAAAGATTCAGCGCGCTCACACAAGTTTTCATTCATTATTGTATTGACGACCGCTAAGGCGGCGGCGCATGCAAGCGGGTTTCCGCCATATGTGGAGCCATGAGTGCCTGGTGATAAGATCGTGGCAGCAACGCCCCGTGCGAGGCAGGCACCAATAGGTACGCCATTGCCTAGGCCTTTTGCGGTTGTTACGACATCGGGCAGAATGTTGTTGTGTTGGTAGGCAAAGTATTTTCCTGAGCGACCATTACCGCTTTGTACTTCGTCGAGCATCATCAACCAGTTATTTTCATCGCAAATCGCACGAATTTGATTGAGGTAGTCGTCAGCGGGTATCTGAATACCTGATTCGCCTTGAATCGGCTCGACTAAAATAGCAACAATATTGGGGTTGTTTGTTGCGATGGTTTTGATCGCGTCAATATCATCATAAGGGGCGCGGACAAAACCGCTGACCAGAGGTTCAAAGCCCGCTTGTGCTGAGCGATTACCGGTGGCGCTTAGGGTTGCCATGGTGCGTCCATGGAATGCGTTTTCCATAACGATGATGGCTGGATTATCAATATTGCGAACGGTATGGCCGTAGCGACGAGCAATTTTTATTGCCGCTTCGTTGGCTTCAGCGCCTGAGTTGCCAAAAAAGACATTATCCATACCCGATATTTGGGTTAGGCGTTCAGCCAGTTGCTGCTGATTGGGAATGGTATATAAATTTGATGTATGAAGAAGCTTGCCTGCTTGTTCTGATATGGCATGCGTAACAGCCGGGTGTGCATGGCCTAAGCCACATACAGCGATACCGCTTAATGCATCTAGGTATTTATTACCGTTTATATCAAACAACCAGCTGCCTTCTCCGCGCTCGAACGCTACGGACAACCGGTTGTAGGTAGTCATGATAGATTCTACAGCCATGTTTATATTTCCCTACAACGCAAAAAGGCAGCCAAGGCTGCCAATCAAAGGACGAATAATAGGCAGCTTTTATCAATTTGGCAAGATCTTGGATAAATAAAGTCAGGAAATAGTCTGATAGATTGAGCGGCTAAGGGCGTAGCGATAGAATTTATTTATCGACCTAATTAAGAAATGCAAATGTACATTATCAGAGTAAGATGGTCGGATATATGGTATATTGTTCGCCACGATATACATAAGAAATGTTCTCAGAATTTAGTAAATAGTAGGTGTACGAATGAGTGTAATTGAAACCATCAAAGAGCAGCTTGAGAGTAATGACATTCTGCTTTACATGAAAGGGACGCCTCGCTTCCCTCAGTGCGGCTTTTCCTCCCGTGCCTCTGAAGCAGTAATGGCTTGTGGTGAGCGTTTTGCTTTTGTAAATATTTTGGAAAATCAAGAGATTCGTGCTGAGTTGCCAAAATATGCCAACTGGCCAACCTTCCCGCAGTTGTGGGTTAAAGGCGAGCTAGTCGGTGGTTGTGACATTATTTGTGAAATGGCTGAAAATGGTGAACTTGAAGCCTTGATCAAAGAAACCGCAGCGAATTCTGAAGCAACAGACGCAGAATAAGTTTTTAAAGGAGAGCGCTTGATTTTAAAGGGTGCTCTCCTATCATAATATCCTTAAACGCTAGATATCACTTAATGGAGATTTATTACAATGGGCGTACTTGTAGGTAAGCAGGCACCTGATTTCACTGCACCAGCTGTATTAGGTAACGGTGAGATTGTTGATTCCTATACACTGTCTGAAGCTACAAAAGGTAAAAAAGCGGTAGTTTTCTTCTATCCTCTTGATTTTACTTTTGTTTGTCCTTCTGAGTTATTGGCTTTCGATCACCGTATCGAAGAGTTCAAAAAGCGTAATGTAGAAGTGATCGGTGTTTCTATTGATTCTCACTTCTCACACAATGCTTGGCGTAACACTGCTGTTAATGACGGCGGCATCGGTGCAGTTAACTACACGTTGGTTGCTGACATGACTCACAGTATCTGTAAGTCTTACGATGTGGAATCTGAAGGCGGCGTTGCTTTCCGTGGTTCTTTCTTGATCGATGAAGATGGTTTAGTTCGTCATCAAGTTGTTAACGACCTGCCTTTAGGCCGTAACGTTGATGAGATGCTACGTATGGTTGATGCGCTTGCGTTCCACCAAGAGCATGGTGAAGTTTGCCCTGCAGGCTGGAATCAAGGCGATAAAGGTATGGTTGCATCACCTGAAGGTGTTGCGTCTTACCTTTCTGCTGAAGGCGACAAGCTATAATTTAGCTGCCTTAATAAAAAAAACCCGCAATAGCGGGTTTTTTTGTGTTCATATCGAACAGTTAATTGATGGGGGCCGTGATTATTTATTCGTAATCATCATAACTGTCGACCATGTCCCATCCGCCTAGCTCTTTCCAGCGATTAACAATAATACAAAAAAGCTCAGCAGTTTTGGTTGTGTCATAAAGGGCGGAGTGTGCTTGTTTTCCATCAAAGTCGATCCCTGCAACTTGGCAGGCTCGAGCCAGTACGGTTTGACCAAACGCTAAGCCGCCTAATGTGGCCGTGTCGAATGTGGAGAACGGATGGAATGGATTACGTTTAATATCTGCACGGTTTGATGCGGCATTAACAAAGCCTTGATCAAATGAGGCATTATGGCCGACTAATACGGCACGTTTGCAGTCATGTGCTTTAATTGATTTACGTACAGCCTTAAAAATTTCTTCAAGTGCTTCACGTTCAGGGACTGCTTCTCTATCGGGGTCAAATGGGTCGATACCCGTGAAGTCGAGGGCTGATTGCTCAATATTGGCACCTTCAAATGGATCTACTTGCGCTTCAAAGCTTTGATCTATAATTAAGAAGCCATTTTCATCCATTGTGAGTGTTACTGCGGCTATTTCCAGTAGCGCGTCGGTGCGGGAATTAAAACCAGCCGTTTCGACATCGATTACTACGGGCAAAAATCCGCGAAAGCGGTTAGCCATGGGATGTTTTGTGTCATGAAGGTTATTCAAGTGCTGCCCTTACTTGGCGATAGGTTTCCGTTTAATCAGCGGCTATTCTAACAGTGTAATTGAAGTCACTCCAATTACCTTCTCAAGATAATGATGTTTTGGCCGAAAAGAAGTAGATACTATTGTCTTTATTGAATTTTCTAGGCGGTTTATTCTGTGCTTGTTCGTGTAATTATCTCATTGCTCATTTTGTTTTCGGCAGCTTCTGTACAGGCTATGACGTTTCGTAGCTCGATTGATGATGCTAAATGGGAATTAGAAGCGTCTAAATTTAGCTGTCGTTTGAGCCAGATGATTCCCTCGTTTGGTAGTGCTGTGTTTGAGCATGAAGCAGGCGAGACGGTACGTTTCATATTAAAGCCGACTGAAAATATTCATTTTACCGAGGGGGCCAAGTTAGTTGCGGAAGCATCGCCATGGCAGCCCGGTATCGCGCCTCGCTTTATCGGTTCGCTTAAGTCTGAGGAGCAAACGGGGTTTATCAAGGTAGAACCGGCGCAAGCGCAAAACATGTTGGCGGCGCTATATAAAGGGATGATGCCTACCTTCACCTCTAAAGAGTGGTACGGTACAAATGAGTCACTGCGGGTCTCGGTCTCAGCAGTTAACTTTCAATCCGCTTACTCTGACTATGTTGGTTGTACGGCGGGTTTACTCCCTGTTAATTACCGTCAGGTAGCGCGAACCGCAATTTTATTTCCTTCTGCCCAATGGCGTTTGTCAGATGCTTCCCGTGAGCGTTTAGACTTGATTGCGCTCTATGTTAAAAATGATGACAGTATTAAAGGGATTTTTGTTGATGGCCATTCTGACAGTATGGGACGTCGCTTAATGAACCGAGATATGTCTAAACGTCGAGCGGAGGAGGTGACCGCTTACCTGATCAGCTTAGGTCTAGACCCCACGTCTATCACCACACGTTATCATGGTGAACGTTATCCTGTGGTTGAAAATAATAGTAAGAAAAACCGTGATCGAAATCGCCGTGTAACCATTCGTTTGGAGCGTGATTAAGCGAACCGAATCTGTTTTTGATCAATACGGGTGAAATTTTAAGCCTAGTCCATCCATTCGTTTCGCTACCCGTATAGTTTCTGCTATACTTTCGCGCTAAATTTGAATCATCCCTTTCAGTCGACTTCTCGGCTGAAACTGTTCGCAAGTTGGAGCTTGAGAATGTCCGAGATCAAAAAGGTCGTTCTGGCCTATTCCGGTGGATTAGACACGTCCGTAATTGTTCGTTGGTTGCAAGATGAATACAACGCAGAAGTTGTTACTTTCACTGCCGATTTAGGGCAGGGGGAAGAAGTTGAGCCAGCACGCACTAAGGCCGAAGCGCTTGGTGTTAAAGAGATCTATATTGAAGATCTACGTGAAGAGTTTGTACGCGACTTTGTATTCCCAATGTTCCGTGCAAATACAATTTACGAAGGTGAGTACCTATTAGGTACGTCTATTGCCCGTCCGTTAATCGCAAAGCGTTTAATTGAAATTGCGAATGAAACAGGCGCCGATGCCATCTCTCATGGTGCTACAGGTAAAGGCAACGATCAGGTTCGTTTTGAGTTAGGTGCTTATGCGCTTAAACCTGGTGTTCATGTGATTGCTCCTTGGCGTGAATGGGATCTAAACTCCCGTGAATCCTTGATGAATTATTGTGAAACTCACAACATCGAAGTTGATTACGCGAAAAACAAGAAAAAGTCCCCTTACTCTATGGATGCTAACCTTCTTCATATCTCTTATGAAGGTGGTATTTTAGAAGATCCTTGGGCTGAAGCTGAAGAGGAGATGTGGCGTTGGTCGGTCGCACCGGAAAATGCACCTGATCAGCCTACGTATCTTGAGTTGACTTATGAAAAGGGTGATATCGTCGCTATCAATGGTGAAGCGATGAGTCCTGCGACTGTTCTTGAATACCTGAATAAAGTGGGTGGCGAGAACGGTATTGGGCGTTTAGATATCGTAGAGAACCGTTTTGTGGGTATGAAATCGCGCGGTTGTTACGAAACACCGGGCGGTACCATCATGATGAAAGCGCATCGCGCGATTGAGTCTATTACGTTAGACCGTGAAGCGGCTCACCTTAAAGATGAGTTGATGCCTAAGTATGCTAAAACTATTTATAACGGCTTCTGGTGGTCAGAAGAGCGTAAAATGATGCAGCAGCTTATCGATTACTCTCAGCGTGTTGTTAACGGTGATGTGCGTGTTAAGTTATACAAAGGCTCTGTTGATGTCGTCGGCCGTCGTTCTGACGATAGTCTGTTTGACGAAAGTATCGCAACATTTGAAGATGATGCGGGTTCTTACGATCAGAAAGATGCAGCAGGCTTTATTAAGTTGAATGCGCTACGTATGCGTATTGCAGCAAGTAAAGGACGTAATCTTTTAGAAGATTAAGTTGGTAATTGTGTTTCTAAAAAACCCCGTACTTGCCCTACGGGGTTTTTTATTGTCTATGCCTCGCTTAAACTTTGATAATAGCCTGATTTATATGCTACTTTTGCTGATACGTAATCTTTATGACGCCTATGGAAATTAATTACTCAGGAAAGTCGGCTCTCATCGTAGACAGTAAGCTTGAAGACCTTGGGACGCTACGACAAATCCTGGGTCGTATAGGTGTGGGGCAGATTCAGGTTGCCTCCTCTGTCAATATGGCGCTCAGCCTAATGAGAGAGTTTTCATATGATCTATGCTTTGCTGCTTATGATATGGGCAAAGGCGAGAAAAACGGTCTTCAATTACTCCATGAAGCTAATGCTGAATTTATCTTTCCCGCGTCGAGTGCTTACTTTCTTGTTGTTGATCCTAAAGATGCAGAGCTTCTTTTCGGCTCTTTAGAGAATTCGCCGGATACCTACCTTTCTAAACCCTTCGATCAAGCGAAGATCCGCCAGCGTGTGGAAAAACTCTTACGCATAAAAGATGCAATAAAGCCTATAGAGCAGCTATTGGATGATGAGCACTTTGATGAGGTGATCGAGAAAAGCGAGGTGCTCATAAAGCATTACCCTGGTTTGAGTATTGTGCTGCAGCGTATTACTGGCATCGCTTTAATTAGAATGCGACGCTTTAGTCAAGCAAAGACACTGTTCCTTACCTTAACGGAAAAGCGTGCTCTGCCTTGGGCTGAGGTGGGAAAAGGGATCGCCTATTTTAATTTGGGCGAATATTCGCAAGCGCTAACCTCGCTGAATCATGTGGTGAATCAGCAGCATATCTGTGTCGAGGCATTTACATGGCTTGCACGTACCCATCAGGTTCGAGGTGAGCTTGAGTTGGCTGTTGCGCTAATGCGGAAAGCGGTCATGTTGCAGCCGACGGTGCCCGCGCTGCAGGGTGAGTTAGCTGAATTAGCGAGTCAGACAGCGGAGTGGGATATAGCGAAAGGTGCTTATCAGCAGGCGGTACGTTATGCGCGCTATTCGGTTTTTCAATCGCCAAAATATTATTTTGGCTTGGTGCGGGCGCTTATTCAGGCCAATGCCCAACGTTTACCGGAGATTGAAGATGACGTTATTAGAGTGCTCGAAGATGTTGTATTGGATCACCCTGATAATCAAGAGGTGATGTTTAGAGCCAAACTGATTAATTGTGACTTTTATCGTTTGGAATCAGACACCTCTCGTTTACAGCAGATGTTGCAGCAAACGTGGAACTTTTTCTTAAGAATGGATGTAGACAGCCAGTGTAAATGGCTGGATGTCATGGTTGATACGGCCCAAGGTACAGATTTGGAGGATGTGGTTCAAAAACGGCGTAAAGAGTTAAGTCGAAGCATGATTGAGAAGGAGTGGGGTAAGGCGAATTACTCTGCGATGACAAGCTTTAGGGGCGGCGATTTAGATAAAGCATTTCA
Organism: Neptuniibacter pectenicola; assembly: GCF_001597735.1. Lineage (GTDB taxonomy): Bacteria > Pseudomonadota > Gammaproteobacteria > Pseudomonadales > Balneatricaceae > Neptuniibacter > Neptuniibacter pectenicola. Next base: position 412,734 of record NZ_LUTS01000001.1, on the reverse strand, counting down.
GATGTTTGGTCGCGCCCATGAGCTGCTTCCTAGTCATACGGGGATAGCGTTAAACCTAGTGCAGGCGGGTATTGAAAAAGCGAAACGGGGGGAGAGCGCGTTGTGGATTTTGCTCTCGGTGCGGGATGTGCTTTCAACGATCAGCTTTGGGGCATTACCGTTGAAGCAGCAGCAACGTTATCAAGTCTTAAGCGCGCGGTTTGTTGAGCAGTATAATCAGCTCGTCGGCCCGCCAGTAGATGCATCGGGTAACGACCCGCTTAGCCAAGAGCTTTAACGCTAGTGGGCGAGCGCACAGCTTAAATCGTATCATCATCTTCAATTAAAAATGAGGTCGATGGGGTCGGGGCGGGGTCACCTTCTTTTCTCTGTATGTTTCGCACGAGCTTTCTGCTTAACAGTTTTTTCTGTGCCATGGCAGGCAGGTCGGTAAACATAATAATATTTTTTCCAACAAGCACGTCGATTAAATCTTCAAAAATACGAGAAACGGCGGCATCGGATTGCTCTAAAAATTCTTCCGCAGAGAACTCGTCATCATTGATGGAGAGAAACTCTAAAACCTCTTTGTTTTTTATATCAACCCGTTCGGCTTCCGGTTTAAATGTTTCGGAAAGGCTGATAATGCGTCCTTCTTCATTGCGTATGGCGTATAACATATTGATTTGCTACATTGGTTGGGTTTTAAAACGTTGTTAAAGTATGCGTTTTTTTTGAGTATCTCTCTCATATAAGGTTAAGGTCAAGGTAAATGGAAGTTGTTCAGGATCCTTTGCTCGGTTGTCTAGTTCATCTAAGTAAGCAAAATCATAAGCCTTCATCCCCAGAAGTGCTCTGTGAAGGGCTTCCGTTAGAAAATAACAAGCTAACACCTAAGCTGTTTGTTCGTGCGGCTAAGCGCGCTGGTTTTGCCGCTCAAGTCTTAAAGCGCTCCCTTGATGATATCTCACCGCTGGTGCTACCTGCGGTGTTGTTATTGGAAGGTAATAATGCCTGTGTTTTGCAGGAGATTGATGAGGCGTCTGGGCAAGCACTGATTGTTCAGCCTGAAAGTGGTGGCGAGCATAAGGTTGAGCTAGAGCAGCTTCGAAATAGTTATCTGGGGTATGCTATTTTTGTGCGCTTGGAGTATCGTTTTCAAGAGCAAGTCTCAAAACTATTAGAGGGTCACAAAGGTCACTGGTTTTGGGGGACAATTAAACGCTCATCTGCGATCTACCGTGATGTGCTTATCGCTTCCTTCCTGATTAACCTCTTTGTGATAGCCAACCCCCTCTTTGTGATGAATGTTTATGATCGCGTTGTACCTAATAACGCGATTGAAACCTTATGGGTTTTAGCCTTAGGGGTCTTTATTGTCTATCTGTTTGATTTTGGCTTAAAAATGCTACGTTCCTATTTTATCGAAGTGGCGGGTAAAAAAGGTGATGTGATTTTGTCGGCACTGCTTTTTGAGAAGGTGCTGTCGTTAAAATATAGCGCGCTACCGGCATCAGTAGGTTCTTTTGCCAGTAATTTACGCGAGTTCGATAGTATTAAAAACTTTTTAAGTTCCACAACCAATGTGGTGTTTATTGATCTGCCATTTGCAGTGCTGTTTTTAATTGTTATTGGCTTTATTGGTGGCCCCCTCGTTATTGTACCGCTTGTTGTGATACCGCTGATTATTCTCTTTTCGTTTATCGTTCGTCCCCATTTAAAAGAAGCGGTAGAGAAAACCTTCGCTTCCAATTCGCAAAAGAACTCCACCTTAATTGAAAGTTTAACCGCGATGGAAACGGTGAAAACCCAGCGAGCTAGCTCGTCAATGCAGTTGGGCTGGGAGCAAGCGGTAGGTTACATCGCCAAGTGGAGTTTAAAATCACGGATGTTGTCAGCCAGTGTGGTTAACTTTGCATCATTTGCCCAGCAGTTGACCTCTATTGGGATCATCATCACCGGCGTATACCTTATTAGTGAGCGGGAAATTACGATGGGGGCGTTAGTGGCTTGCGTCATGCTGTCGGGGCGAGCGATTGCGCCGATGAGTCAGGTGGCTAATTTAGTGATCTCGTTCCATCAAGCATCGACCGCCTTAAAAGGGTTGAATGAGATCATGGAGATGCCCTCTGAACGTACAGATGGCCAGCAGTTTGTTTATCGCGAAGCGCTAAAAGGGGCCATTGAGTTTAAAGGTGTCAGTTTTGCTTACCCTGGTGAGCAGCAAAAAGCGCTGGATAATGTGTCATTTAATGTTAAAGCTGGGGAAAAAGTTGCGTTGATTGGCCGTATCGGCTCAGGTAAATCGACCATCGAAAAGCTGGTGCTAGGGTTATACGATGCGTCGGAAGGCTCTGTCCGTATTGACGGGTTAGATATCAATCAAATTGATCCGGTCGATTTACGCCGAAATGTTGGCTACATGCCGCAGGATATCATGCTATTTGCCGGCAGTGTGCGTGACAATATTGTCATTGGCTCCCCTCAAACAGAAGATTCAAGGCTAGTGGAAGTGGCCGAGATGTCTGGTGTGTCTGATATGGTAAACCGGCACCCGCAAGGTTTTGATATGCCGGTCGGTGAACGCGGTGCGTCGTTGTCTGGAGGCCAACGCCAATCAGTGGCTGTGGCCCGGTCCTTAATTCATGATCCCAATATATTGATCTTGGATGAGCCAACAGCCTCTATGGATAATGCGTCCGAAGAACATATCAAGATGATGCTGAAAAAACATGCTAAAGATAAAACAATGTTAGTCGTGACGCATAAAATGTCGTTACTCTCTCTGGTCGATCGCATTATTGTGATGGATTCGGGCAGAGTTGTTGCTGATGGTCCTAAAGAAGCGGTATTGGATGCCTTGAAACAAGGACGACTGCAGGTGCAGAAATGAGTACTATGAATCACAATAAAAAAGACCTGCCTTATATGTCGAGTGTGAGTGAAGCTATCGCAGAGCAGGCGCCTAGGGGAGCAAGTTTACTGCTGTGGATGATGGTGCTTTTTGTCATGATCGCCATCGCTTGGGCGATGTGGGCTGAACTCGATGAAATTACACGGGGCGATGGTGAGATTATACCGTCTAGTCAGCTACAAATTATTGAAACGCTTGAGGGTGGGGCTGTATCGGAAATTCTTGTGCGTGAGGGGGATGTGGTTGAAAAGGGCCAAGTGCTTTTACGTATTGACGATGTTCGTTTCTCTAGCTCGTTACAAGAAAATCTAGTACGCCAGTATGAGCTTATTGCTAAAGCTGCACGCTTAAAAGCGGAAGCAGAGAATGTTGAGTTTGTGAGCCCAGAAGGTTTTCCTGAGCAGTACCAGTCCATGATTACGCAGGAAAGAGACCTGTTTTCCACACGCAAGGCTGAAATGCAAGCGGGTATGGAGGGGCTTAAACAGCAGCTTTCTCAGCGTGGACAAGAACTCAAAGCGGCCAAGTCGCAAGAGGGACAGTTGGCGAGAAGTTATAGTCTACTCAAGCGCGAACTGGATATTACACGGCCCTTATTAAAAGAAGGGGTTATCTCTGAAGTCGAATTTTTACGCCTAAAGCGTCAATTAAATGATTTGCTAGGGGAGCTCTCCGGGGTTCGTTTGAATATTCCCCGTATCGAATCGACACTGCGGGAAACTCAGCAGAAGTTGGGTGAGTTTGAGCTTCAGTTTCGCAATGAAGCGCAAAAAGAGCTTAATGAGGTGGGCGCGGAAATTTCACGTATCACCCAAGCGCTGACCGGCATGAATGATCGTATCGCGCGATCTGAGGTGAAATCGCCGGTAAAAGGCACCGTTAAGCAGCTGTTGGTGAATACCATTGAGGGTGTTGTACAGCCAGGAGACGAGTTGCTCAATATTATTCCTTGGGAAGATACTTTGCTGGTTGAAGCGAGAATCAGACCGTCGGATATCGCAAACATAGTGACTGGGCAAAAAGCGGTTATCAAAGTGACCGCTTATGACTTCTCGATCTATGGTGGCGTGGATGCAACCGTGGTGTTTGTGAGCCCGAGTACAATCCTTGATGAAGAGGGTAAGAGTTACTACCTTGTTCGCTTACAAACAGAGAAGCCCTATATAGGCACGGCATCAACCGAACTTCCGTTGATTGCAGGTATGACTGTTGGTGTTGATATCTTGACAGGTAAGAAAACCGTAATGGATTACCTGTTAAAACCTGTGCTCAAAGCAAAGGAAAAAGCATTAACAGAGCGATAGTATTTTTTCATGAATAAAAACAGGACGTTACTGTTTTGTTGACTGTATGTTCAATATATCGAGACGATATAATGCGTAACAGGCTAAGAATTGTGTATAAGTATTACATTGGACATATTTTTTTGTTATAACGGGCAATGGCGTTGCGTTCTTTACTATAGCTTTTAGTACTGTACGCTTAAAAACTTAGGATAAACCTTACGATCGATAGGATAAATGATGGGTGGCTATGCCATCGTTTATTTATCGATAGTTGATCAAAAAATGAGAGTCTTTGGTTGCTTAGTAACCTAAGTAATTAAGAGGCCTAAGTGATTCGGGTGGATGGTGTTGCGGCGGTATTGGCTGACGTCAATTCTATTGATAGATTTAGTCAGCCTCTATTCAGTTACAACGGTGATAATTACATAACATTACAAATGGTGTGGTTATTTCTGTTATTGTAGTGCGCTTGCATTTTTACCGAAAATCGAAGATAGAATGGTGGATTCTAAGCATTATGCAGTTATTCTTCATTAGTAACCGACCGAAAGTTCTGGAGCGTTGGAATCACTTATTAAGTGATTGGAATCCAGAGACGGTAGGAGTGAGTGAAGTTGCATCTAAGTTGACGAACGGGGGCATTCTATTGATGCACCTGAGTTCAGTGAATGAAGTGGATAGTCAGCTTATATTCAGTTATAAAAGGGATAATCCTAAAAGCATTTTGATTGTCTGTACCGATGTCCCTAATGAGGAAGAGGGGGTTGAGGTTTTACAGTTAGGTGCGAATGGTTATACAAACACGTATGTAACAGGTTCGCTGCTATTAGAAGTGGTGAAGACTGTACTCCGTGGTGATATTTGGGCTGGCCCCGAGTTATTACAGACGTTGCTTCGGCGGCTCTTAAGTAATTTGCCTGCATCAAATAGTAAAGTGGACACCGCAGAGTCTGTAGATTGTTTTGACGGATTAAGTAGTCGTGAGCAACAAGTGCTGTCAGTTCTAGTGACGGGTGCTAGTAATAAGGAGATTGCTCGCGAGCTTGAAATTACTGAACGAACAGTTAAAGCCCATCTGAGTTCTATTTTTCAGAAAACCGGGGTTTCAGACAGAGTTTCGCTGGTCTTATTGGCCAGTAAATCACCAGTATTGGTGGTTTAGCAGTAATTCGGTGGTGGCTACAAAACTATTTATTTATAAGGCGGAAGACAGTTATGCTAAGGGCAATGATTGCTGGTGTACTTATTGGGACAGTAAGTACACTTTCTTATGCGGCCTCGCTTGAAGAGGTTGTTACACAAGGGTTAACAGATAACCCTAATGTGCAGAGAGCGATTAACTACAGAAATTCGGTATATCAAGAGGTTAGGCAAGCTAAGGGTGGCTACCTACCAACCGTTGATGTGTCAGCCGGTTATGGTTACGAGTGGACAAACAACACAACAACCGGCGCTAACGGTTTAGATGATGTTGAATTAAAGAGAGGCGAAGCGGGGTTAAGTATCCGTCAAATGCTTTTTGATGGTTTTGCTACGGCAAACGAAGTTGATCGTCAAAAAGCACGGGCCTTGTCTGCCGACAAGCGTCTTGTTGAGTCTGCGGAATCTTATGCATTAGATGCAACGCGCGCCTATATTGAATTGAATCGTAGACACGCCCTTTTCCAACAAGCGAAAGAAACCCTATATAATCACGTTAAAATCTATGACCGTATCAAGCGTCGTTCTGAGTCTGGTTTAGGTGCTTTGGCCTCCATTCAGCAAGCAGAAGGTCGTTTAGCGCTGGCCGAAGTTAATGTGCTGGCCGCTGAAAATAACTTATTAGATGCCCAAGCTAACTTCCAACGTGTGACCGGTGTTCCTGCCCCTGAAGAGATTGTTTACCCTGAGCTCACTAACATCAGCATTCCTGAAACCGTTACAGAAGCGACCGAAGTGGCGATGAGCAATCATCCGACCTTGCAGGTGGCTGAAGCTGATACGATGGCGGCCGTGGCGCAATATAATGCGGCGAAACGGAACTATTACCCCCGCGTTGATTTTGAAGTAGACCGTACTTGGAATAATGACTTAGATGGCGTTGATGGTATGAATGAAGACCTCACCGCTATGGTCCGTATGCGTTATAACTTGTATAACGGCGGTGTAGATCAAGCGAAAGTACGCCAAACTCAATATCAAATTGAGGAAGCGAAAGCGGTTCAGAATAATGCACACCGCGATGTTATGCAGAGTGTTGAGCTTTCATGGAATGCATTCTCTATTTTAAGTCGTCAGGTTCCTTACCTTGAGCAGCATGTGGCTGCGAGCCAAGAGACTCGCAACTCATACCTAAAACAGTTTAATATTGGCCAACGTTCATTGTTAGATTTGCTGGATACTGAGAATGAGGTTTTTTCAGCTAAAAATGACCTGACTAATGCATTACATGATCAGTTAATTGCAAAGTATCGTGTTGTGAATGGGATGGGAACGTTGTTGGATAGCTTAAACCTTTCATTGCCTGAACCTAATTTGGGCGATGTTGAGGAAAAAAACCAGCTAGCAGACGCTAAATCAATGGAGAATGGCTAATCAAGCTGTTCTATCATTGAAAAGAGAGGGTGAAGTTCATTAAAATCCCTCCTCAACCTTGTTATTTGAAAAGGGTTGCCATTGGCAGCCCTTTTTTCTTTGTGTGAAGTGCCAAAATGAAAGCTCATAAAATAAGCCAAGCTCCAATCCCAATGCGTACTGTGGGTCCTATTAAAATTTGTGGATCTGTATTGGATGAAAAAATATCGGTACCTTTGGCTACCTATGAAACACCGCTTTGGCCTTCTGTGGGTCGAGGGGCGAGGATCTCAGTATTAACGGAAGGGATCAAAACCACGGTGATCGATGAGCGCATGAGTCGTTCCATTCTTTTAGAAGCTGACGATGCCTATGAAGCCCTTCAAGCGCTGAACTCAATCAAAGCGCGTATGGATGAAATAAACGCAGTAGTGGCTAAAAGTAGTCGCTTTGCCAAATTGATTGATATGAACAGCCAGATCGTAGCAAATATGATCTACCTGCGTTTAGAGTTCACGACAGGGGACGCATCGGGTCACAATATGGTGACGAACGCTGCGGATAAGATCATTCCTTGGCTATTAACTGAATACCCACAACTGCGCTACTCCTCTATATCGGGTAACTACTGTTCAGATAAAAAAGCGACAGCGGTGAATGGTATCCTTGGGCGTGGCAAATATGTTGTTTGCGAAATTTTAATCTCGCGTGAGCTCTGTGAGCGTCGCTTAAAAACGACGCCGGAGAAAGTGGTAGATCTTAATATTAAGAAAAACCTCATTGGTACGATGATCGCGGGTGGTCTACGCAGTGCCAATGCGCATTTTGCTAATATGTTGTTGGCTTTTTACCTTGCTACTGGGCAGGATGCCGCCAATATCATTGAAGGGTCTCAAGGTATCGTTCATGCGGAAGTGCGGGGCGATGATCTTTATTTCTCATGTACATTACCTAATTTAATTATGGGATCGGTGGGGAATGGTAAAGGGATCGATTTTGTCGAAGAAAACCTTGCTATGCTCGGCTGTAAAGAAGAGCGAGAGTCGGGTGCAAATGCACGCCGTTTAGCCGCTATTTGTGCAGCGACGGTGCTGTGTGGTGAACTGTCTTTATTAGCTGCGCAGACAAATCCTGGTGAATTAATGGAAGCGCATCTTAAATTGGAGCGGTAATGACGGATCTAACCAATGATCGCAAGCTTGAGCATATTCGAGCCATTGAGAACGACCCGCTCACTGATCGCTCAGGCCATTATTTTGACCAAATCAAATTAATGCATCGGGCGTTTCCTGAAATGGCACTGCAGGATGTAGATAGTTCTTGTCAATTTTTAGGAAAGACGTTGAGTTTTCCTATGTTGATCTCCTCCATGACCGGTGGTGATCATCAAGTCGTTAAGCAGGTTAACCAGAATTTGGCAACGGCGGCGCAGGCCTGTGGGGTTGCCATGGCCGTTGGGTCTCAGCGGGTGATGTTTACCGCCCCCAGCGCTCGAGAAAGTTTTCAATTGCGTCACTTGGCACCTGATATTCCTTTAATTGGCAATATAGGTGCGGTACAGCTCAATTGCGGTATGTCTCATGCTCAAATTCAAGAGGCGATTGATTGTTTAGAAGCGGATGGCCTTTACCTTCACCTTAACCCGTTACAAGAGGCGGTCCAGCCTGAAGGTGATACGGACTTTCGTCACTTAGGCCATCGAGTTGCTGACTTAGTTAATGCACTTGAGGTGCCTGTGTTGTTAAAAGAGGTCGGCAGTGGGTTATCGCCGGCTGATATAGAGATCGGCTTACAGGCGGGTGTATCTATCTTTGATGTCGCCGGCAGTGGCGGTACCTCATGGAGTCGTATTGAACATCATCGCCGTCAAGATAGCAGTGACCTAGGGTTAACGTTCCAAGATTGGGGCATTTCTACCCCCGCAGCACTTAAAATGGCAAACCCTTATCTTGGCCGTGCCACATTAGTTTCAAGTGGTGGCTTAAGGGATGGGATTGATATGGTTAAATCTGTTATACTCGGCGCCTCAATATGTGGCATGGCTGCTCCACTGCTTAAACCAGCGATGGAATCAAGCGAAGCTGTTGTCGCAGAAATAGAAAAAATTAAAACAGAATTCAGAACTGCTATGTTTCTGCTTGGCGCTCGGGATGTTGCCGCTTTATTTAATAACCCAGCCCATATTCTAGAAGCGCGTTAGGATCGAGACCCCATAATGTCAGTTGGTATTGACGAAATTAGTTTCTATACATCTAATTATTTCCTAGACTTGCGAACTCTTGCAGACGTTCAAAAGATTGAATCTGGGAAGTATTATCAAGGTATTTGGCAAGAACGAATGTCAATGGCCGCCCCAGATGAAGATGTTGTGACTATGGCTGCAAATGCAGCTAATCCATTAATCGATCGTGTCGGTACTGATACGATCGGTACCCTATTGTTTGCTACAGAAACAGGGATCGATCAGTCTAAAGCGGCAGGCGTTTATGTCCATCGCTTGCTAGGACTGAACTCTAACTGCCGTGTAGTTGAGCTAAAACAAGCATGCTATAGCGCAACAGCCGCTGTGCAAATGGCATGTGCACTCGTTGCCCGTCAGCCTAACAAGAAAGTCCTTGTTATCGCGTCTGATGTTGCGCGTTATGATCTGGATACTTCAGGTGAAGCGACCCAAGGGTGCGGTGCTGTAGCCATGCTCATTTCGACTAACCCACGGTTAGTTGAAATTGATCCCGAAGTTGGTAATTACACTGAAGATGTCATGGATTTCTGGCGTCCTAATTACAGAACAACGGCGATAGTTGACGGGAAATATTCAACAAAAATTTATCTGAAGTCGCTTAAACACGCGTGGGAAAATTTTGTTGAAGTGAGTTCGTTAGCGTTTAATGATTTTTCTCACTTTTGCTATCACTTGCCTTTTAGTCGTATGGCTGAAAAAGCACATAAGCATTTAGCAAAAGTAAATAAAGTTGGCTTGTCACTGGATCAAATTGAGCAGCAGGTTGAAGATACGCTGCACTACAATCGGGTTATTGGTAATAGCTATACGGCCTCAATGTATATTGGTTTAACGTCGTTGCTAGAAAATTGTAAGGATAACCTTGCAGGCCAAAAAGTTGGCTTTTTTAGTTACGGTTCGGGCTGTGTCGCAGAGTTTTTCTCGGGCACTGTTGTGCCAGGCTATGAGCAATGCCTACATACATTGACACACAAAAACATGTTAGATGCACGTCGTGAAGTGACCTATGACGAGTACCTAACGCTCTACCATTATCCTGACCCTCGGGATGGTGAGCACCATGATATTCCAGAGTCCACGACAGGGCGTTATCGATTAGCGGCAATTAGTGGTCATAAACGAGAATATGTTATCTGCTAAAGCCCCGGGTAAACTGATACTGAGTGGTGAACATTCAGTTGTTTACGGGGCGCCTGCCATTGCAGTAGCTGTGAATCATTATGTCACAGCTACTTTTTCGCCTTCTGATACCGATACATTGATCATCACCTCTTCTGTATTGGGGCAAAGTCGTCGCACCTTGGTGCAGTTAGAGCACCTTGTTGCACACTTAGATCAACGTTTTGAACGTTTTTTATTAGGTGAGTTGGCTGTTCAAGATGTTTTACAAACCCCCCATGATCTTCTTTATTATACTGCGCTGCAGTCGGATAGCTTACCGAGCGGTACTGTAACGATCCATAGTGATATACCGACAGGGGCTGGAATGGGGTCATCAGCGGCGGTGATTGCAGCATTGCTACAGCTTTTCCAATCTTCCTCTTGTGCACAACAACGTGACGATAAAAAGCCTGAGTTTTTCCAGAAGGTAAAATATTGTGAGCGCTTACAGCATGGCCGAGGTAGTGCAATTGATGCGGCAGCGGTGACCTACGGTGGTGTGCTTAAAGTGCAGGCCGATAAAGTTACGCCTTTACCGCTTGAGCTAGGGGACGGTTGGTACCATTTCCATACTGGCACACCCTGTTGCTCTACAGGTGAGACGGTTGCAGCTGTGCGTGCAAAGTTTTCCCATCGAACCGACCTATGGCAGCAGTTTGCCAAGATAACCCAAGCCTTTGAAGCGAACATCAAGCAGCCATCAAGACTAGGTTCAGTTATGCGTGCTAACCATCAGCTCTTACAAGAGATTGGGGTTGTGCCAGCACCGGTATCAGCCTTGATTGCGCAGATTGAAAGTATGGGCGGCGCGGCTAAAATTTGTGGTGCGGGTGCTCATCAAGGTGAGACAGCGGGGCAGGTGCTCGTGTACTTTCCCGAACAAAATAGTGAGACATTAAGCGCGCAGCTTGGTGTTTGTTTAACGCCCTTACAGCAACAGTTAAATGGAGCGCATCGTGGTTAATATTCGCGCAAAAGTCCCCGGTAGTATTATGTTGATGGGCGAGCACTCAGTGCTTTCCGGCGAGAAGGCTTTAGCCTGTGCTGTAGATAAATATATCGTTGTTGAACTTAGGCCTTTACGTGAACGGCAGGTGGTGATTGAGTCTGCGTTAGCTCACTACCGGTCAACCTTAGATCAGCTTGAACCTAACTCAAATTTAACCTTTGTGTTGGCTGCGATTGAGTTATTTGCCAGCCAACTGCCAAGTGGCTTTGTATTAACGATTCAATCAGAGTTTTCCCATCAGGTGGGGTTAGGCTCTTCAGCCGCGGTAACGGCGGGTGTCGTGGCAGTATTGGCGGCGTACGCTGAACGTGATGTAGATAATAAATCGCTCTTTGAAAATGCGTTGACTGTGGTGCATAAGGTTCAAGGAGGACGGGGCTCGGGTACCGATTTAGTGGCCAGTATATATGGCTCTATTGTGTCTTATTCGGTTAAGCCTTGTGTGGTTAAAACTCTGCTGGGTCAACCTGACATCGCGTTGTTTTATGCCGGTTATAAAACGAAGACACCCGATGTATTGCGTAAGGTTGAACAATTAAGCCATGCTAACCCAGAGATATATCAGCAGATTTATCACCTAATGGGGCAGATCACATTAAAAGCGGAAAAGGCTGTTGTCGAGAATGATTGGCAGAATTTAGGCTGTTTGATGAACCATTACCAAGGTTTGATGGATGCCTTAGGTGTCTCTGATCATACGATCTCCGATATCGTTTATCGCCTTAGATCGAGTGATAAAATCCAAGGTGCTAAAATATCAGGTTCAGGGTTGGGTGACTGTGTGTTGGCATTAGGAACCGACCCCGATCTTTCTATTCCATATGAGCAGATAGCTGTCGCAGTATCAGAAAAGGGTGTAACGCTTGAGTATTTCTAAACAGAAGGTGATTGCAAACTATCTACCGAACACGACTGAACCCGGCACAAAAGCTGATGCCTTTGCCCCCAGTAATATTGCGTTATGTAAGTATTGGGGTAAGCGAGATGTAGAGCTGAATTTACCGATCAATGCATCACTGTCGATTTCGTTAGGTGAGTTAGGTAGCCATACGACCCTGAGTGAATCTGATAGGGGGCAAGACCAAGTGTATTTAAATAATGAGTTACTCTCATTAGACAGCCCCTTTGCACGTAAAGTCATCGGTTTTATTGATCTCTTTCGGCGGGACCTTAAGCAGCCGGTTCAGGTGCGTACGGTTAATAATATTCCGACGGCAGCGGGGCTTGCTTCATCGGCTTCGGGCTTTGCTGCTTTAACCTTGGCCATTGATAAGTTTTATCGCTTTGATTTAGCGCTGGACCATCTCTCCGCGTTTGCGCGGATGGGAAGTGGTAGTGCATCTCGTTCACTCTACCAAGGCTTTGTTGAATGGCATAAAGGTAGCCGAGAGGATGGCATGGATAGTTGTGCCGAACGGTTGGCGCTTGAGTGGCCTGGATTTAGGATCGGTCTGCTCAAAGTTGCAACCGGTGAAAAGAAGGTTGATTCCCGTTCAGGTATGCAACGTACCGTTGAATCGGCGGCACTTTATAGTGCATGGCCGCAGCAAGCGGCGAATGACTTAGTGGCGATTAAGCGCGCTATTCAGCAGCAGGATCTGGAGTGCTTAGGTCAAACCGCGGAACAGAACGCATTATCTATGCATGCAACGATGATCGCTTCTTGGCCTCCTTTGCTGTATTGGCAACCCGAATCCGTTGCGGCGATGCATAGAGTTTGGGAGCTTCGGGCATCGGGTGTTCCTGTTTATCTAACGATGGATGCGGGGCCTAACTTAAAGCTTCTGTTTCAGCATGCGGATGAGATGCAGGTGAGAGATGCTTTCCCTGAGTTGGTGGATGCCGATATTGTTGCGCCGTTTGGGTAGCTGATGCCTAATCTAGACCAGCCCAAGTTGAAATCGACAACGGGGTTTATTTTGACGCGTCAGCAACAGGATAGCCAAACGGGGGTCCTATTAACCTATTGGGTTAGAGCGGCGGATCAGGTTTTTCCGATTACTATCCCCAACCAAGAAACGGTTTTCTTTGTTCTTGATGCACAGGTTGAAACGTTGCAGCGTATTTTGGCGCGCTTCTCGGGCTGGCGCTTAGCTAAACTGGCATTAACCGACCTGAATTATCAGGGTGTCCACGGCCTCTATTGTCGAAGCCTTAAAGTGATGCGTCAGATCGTCGACCTGCTACGGGTGTCAGGTATTGTGATGATGGAGGAGGATATCCGTCTTACGGATCGCTTTTTGATGGAGCGCTTTATTCAAGGCGGTGTATCCATTACGCAACGTGCAGATCAATTCAAACTTAGGCCGGCTGAGGTCTCCCCCCGTTTTAAAATTTTATCTATTGATTTAGAAACGACCATGCGTGCAGATAAGATCTTATCTGCTGCCTTTTACGCGGATGATTTTCGTTTAGTGCTGATGCTCGGTGAGGGAGAGGACAGCCCAGAGTTAAAATATGTCAGTAGCGAAAAAGCGCTTTTATTGGCGTTTATCAATACGGTTGATCACTACGACCCGGATATATTTATCGGCTGGAATGTTGTGGGGTTCGACTTTAACGTGTTAAAAGCGCGAGCGGATGCTTTGCATGTCTCGTTAAGACTGGGCCGTGATAAGCAGTCCATGCAGCTGCATGAGTCAGGACAAGGGAAGTTGTTTGTCCGTATGGCAGGGCGGATGGTGCTTGATGGTATCGACACCCTTAAAGGGGCAACCTATCAGTTTGAAAGTTTTTCGCTAGAAAATGTATCCCGTCAGATGCTCGATCGCGGCAAACTGATCGACCATGTCGATGTGCGTGGGGATGAGATTCAACGACTTTTTCGTGATGATAAAGCCGCTTTAGCGCGCTATAACCTTGAAGATTGTAAGCTGGTTTGGGATGTTTTTGAGAAAGCCAATCTTATCAATTACCTTATCGAGCGTGCGCGGCTTACGGGCTTACCACTTGATAAAGTCGGCGGCTCTGCTGCGGCTTTCGACAATCAATACCTACCTCACCTTCACCGCAAAGGTTATGTTGCACCTGAATATGCCTCCGGTGTATCGGGATTAGGTGCGCCGGGCGGTTATGTTATGGAGTCTCGTCCCGGCTTGTATCGCCATGTACTGGTACTGGATTTTAAGAGTCTGTACCCCAGCATTATACGGACATTTAAAATAGACCCTTATGGTTTGGCCGAAGGGCTTAAAGAGGGGGCGCAACCGGAAGACCTGTTGCCCGGCTTTAATCACGCTATCTTCTCCCGCAGTAAGACCATTTTACCTGAGTTAATTGAAACCTTATGGGCGGCAAGGGATCAGGCCAAGCAGGTTAATAACGCGGCACTCTCCCAAGCGATAAAAATTATCATGAACTCTTTTTATGGCGTGCTTGGCTCCAATGTTTGTCGGTTTTACGATCAGAGGTTATCGAGCTCAATTACATTGAGAGGGCACGAGATACTGACAAAAACGGGCGAATGTATCGAGGAGAATTTTGGCTTTAAAGTGATCTATGGTGACACCGATTCTGTCTTTGTATGGCTGGGAGATGATTTTCCTGTGGCAGAGGCTAATGCCAAAGGAGAGGCCTTAGCTTGTTTTTTAAACCGCTGGTGGCGAGATAACTTACAACAGCGTTTTCAGATCGATACCCAATTAGAAATAGAGTATGAGACCCACTATAGTCGTTTTTTAATGCCAACCATCCGACACTCTGAAAAAGGTTCAAAGAAGCGCTACGCTGGATTAAAACGGTTCCCCGACGGTACTGAACGCATGGTCTTTAAAGGCTTAGAGAATGTGCGTACCGATTGGACGCCCCTTGCTCGCGAGTTGCAAGAGCAGTTGTATGAACGTGTATTTAAAGGGCAGGCGTGGAAACCGTTGTTAAAAACAGTGGTGGAACAACTTAAGCGCGGAGAGCTAGATACTAAGCTCGTGTACCGTAAACGCATAAGGCAGGGCTTAGATCAGTACGTTAAAAATAAACCCCCTCATGTTCAGGCGGGCTTGAAAGCGGAGCGGGCTTATCAACAGATGGATCAGCCAACTCCTTATCGTTCGGGGAGTTATATCGAATATGCCATTACTATTAATGGCCCTGAGCCTATCGAATTTTTAAGCTCTTCACTGGATTATCAGCACTATCTTGAAAAGCAGATTAGGCCTGTTGCTGAGGCCATAATGCAGTTTTTAGGTGAGGATTTTGATGACTTAGTTGCACCGCAAATTAAGTTGTTTTGACCGTATTGCGTCGTGCGCGAATAGTCGAGCCGCGTTTAAGCGGTGACATCAAGGAGTGAACCGAGCGGGCTCAAGGGGTCGGTCCGTAATTTACCGGGGGCCGTTACTTCCAATAGCTGCATCACCTGCTCACCGGTTTGCTCACGTTTATGTTGAGCCATCTCCGCCGATTTGATTGCATGACTTGTTGGTAATGTAGGCTCGTTAGCAATTGACGCACTGGCGCTGATCTCATTTACTTCCATACCTGACCTTTGCCTTTTGTATGACGGGGCTTAGTTGTTACACCCCTGCCGCGTTTTCTTTTTATGTTTATAAAGAGGTGATCTAGTTGTCGGCTATGAGTGTAAATACTTGAGTGTTATTTCATGGAGAGGTCAGGGATCTGGAGATGTGATAGGTGACTTCTTGGGCAGGAAACGCTATTTTGGAACTAAGCCTCAAGAATGATTTAAAAGTTAGCGTTTAGCGTTCATGCTTAATTTGATTTTTTTGGCTTTGAATATACGACATTCCACATCATTAAAAATTAAAATTAGAAAGGTCAGGGATAATGAAAAAGAAATTAAGTGTTACTCGTAATATTATAATTGGATTGGTTGCAGCGTCTGGGATGCTGTCCAGCAGTGCTTTCGCTGCGGGTAATATTAATATAGAAGAAACGGTTAACCTGAATGTTAAGCCTGCAGGTTTATGGGCATTAGTGGGTGACTTTAATAGTTTGAATCGCTGGCTGCCAGGTATTGTTGCGAGTGAACGTACAGACAATACACGCGTTCTTACATTAGGTGACGGTGGTAAAGTCACTGAAATTTTATTAGAAGAAGATAACGTTAATCACTTTTATCGTTATGCGATCACAGATTCACCACTTCCTGTAGCTGATTATGAAGCTAAAATCACCGTGGAGTCTAATGGTAAAGGTGGTTCAGTGGTCACGTGGAAAACCAGCTTTAATGCAGCAGGTCTTCCGGATAAAGAAGCAGAGAATGTGATGCGCGGCGTACTTAAAGCCGGTGTAAGCAATTTGGGCAAACTTTATAATTAATCCTTAGTGATCGAGTTCTCAAAAAGCCACCTTTTTAAAGGTGGCTTTTTTATAGCGAAGACCCTATTGAAGAAAAGCTATGTGTCTTTCAGCATAAAGATGGCCAGTACGCAGGGGCCGTGCGCGCCCATAAGTAGTTTTTGTCCAATGTCGGCGCTTCTTGAGGGGCCGGTAATCATATTAACGGTGCGCGGCATCTGGTTTGGGTTTTGTTCACGTACTTTCTGCCACGCGTCTTCATAACTACCGACAATATCGGACTCCTTTAATAACACTAAATGGCAGTCGGGTAAGAAGTTAAGTGTGGTTGGGCTTTCTGGGCGTGAGTGGAGCATGAGTGTGCCTGTCTCAGCAATGCCAGCCATCGATGTGGTTAGGCTGGCGAGGTCACCGGATTTTGCGACACGTTGTTCGCGTGTTATCTCACCGAGCGCCTGCCAATCTAGTGCATTTAGGCAGGCGTCACTGGCACTGACTAAGGTTTTGAACTCATGCTTGTGTAGCCAAGTGGAGACGGCTGTTGGTAGGTCGGTTAGTTGTTCAATATCGATTAATTCAGCGGATGCGCTCAGCGCCATCTCTCTAAATAGCTGTATTTGAGCGGGTTTGGCTAATTGCGAGCGCTTGGGAATAATCGTTGCTTTATGGGCGTTGATCCGCGCCATTACGGCATCATGCTGCTGTTGAGTGGCTACTCCACGACCTAAGCCTTGACGGATACGGTTTAAAATTTCTGCTCTGCTCATCGTGATTCCTCCGCCTTTTGTTTGGCTTTCCACTGGTCCATAAACGTTTTTCCTTGCGGGGCGGGCATGTCACGCCAGTCGGTCCAACCACCGGCAAGGGGTAATTTTTTAATGCGACCTTTTTTGCCCGCTATTGTTTTCATAAACCACGTTGAACTACGGGCTAACCATCGATAAAGGGCAGGCCGTTTAGCAAAAAATGCCCAACCTGCGATGCCAAAGCGAACTGCGCTTGGTGTTAAATGTTTTTCAAACTCCTTTTCTCGCCAGTGGCGCATCAGTTTAGGTAAGGGGATGCGTACGGGGCAGACCTCTTCACATTTGCCACAGGCTGTGGATGCATTGGGTAGATGTGCTGCTTGTTCAATGCCGATCATGTTGGGTGTTAAGACGGACCCCATAGGACCAGGGTAGACCCAGCCATAAGCATGGCCGCCCACAGCACCGTAAACTGGGCAATGGTTCATACAGGCGGAGCAGCGAATACAGCGCAACATCTCTTGAAACTCGGAGCCAATCATTTCGCTGCGTCCATTATCGAGCAGCACTACATGAAAGTTTTCCGGACCATCTTGATCTTCAGCGCGTTTAGGGCCCGTAGATAAAGTGTTATAAACCGTAAACTCCTGACCTGTCGCTGAGCGGGCTAACAGGCGTAAAAATAAACTCATATCTTCAAGCGTGGGCACCACCTTTTCGATCGAGGTGATTACAATGTGGGTTTTAGGTAAGGTTTGGGTTAGGTCTCCATTGCCTTCATTTGTCACAATAATGGTTGAGCCTGTTTCGGCGACTAAAAAGTTAGCGCCGGTAATGCCCACGTCCGCACTGACAAACTCCTTACGCAGTATCTCCCGGGCTTCCTTCATTAAGGCTTGAGGGTCGTCTGTTTTAGGACGCTTATGGTGTTCATGGAAGGTTTCAGATACATCATTTACATTGAGGTGGATCGCGGGTGCGATAATATGGCTAGGGTGATCCCCCCTAAGTTGTAAGATATATTCGCCTAAATCGGTTTCTACGGGTTGGACATCGTTAGCTTCTAAATAATCATTAAGGCTGATCTCTTCCGAGACCATTGATTTGCCTTTAGTCACCGTTTTGGCATTCACCAGCTGGCAAATATCTAAAATCGTTTTATTGGCGTCTTCACCCGTGCGGCACCAGTGTACATGACCGCCATTCTCGATCACTTTGCTTTCAAACTGTTCTAAATAGATATCAAGGTTTTCAATAATATGATTTTTCAGATCCCGTGCTGAATCGCGAAGTTGATCGAATTCCGGAAGTCGTTTAATCGCATTGGCTCGGTTTACGGGAAACCCGTATTTGAATTGGCTAAGTGCCTCTTGCAGTTCCACATCTTTTAGGGCGATACGCGCATTTTCTTTAAAGTCTGGACTGGTAATGTTCATTTTATTTTTCCCGCCCTAGAGTGATTTAGCGAGCGCATATTCAGCCCCGCCGATTGCTGGGGTATCGGTCATACCCGCCAGAATTTCGACGACGTGACGGACGTCAACGGTTTTCCCCTCGCGTTTGAGTTTACCTGCCATATTGAGTAAACAGCCTAAATCGCCACCGACTAAGGTCTGCGCTTTTGATGCGCTGATGTAGTCTGTTTTGTTAGAGACCATGCGATTAGAGATCTCTGGGTATTTAACGCAGAAGGTACCACCAAAACCGCAGCAAGTTTCTGCCTCTTCCATCTCGTGTAGCTGGAGCTTTTCTACGTTCGCAAGGAGTTTGCGTGGCTGCTCCTTAATGCCGAGTTGTCTCAGGCCAGAGCATGAATCGTGGTAGGTGATTGTGCCGTCAAAAGCGGTGTTGGTTAATTCGACGTTGATAATGTCTGTGAGAAATTGGGTGATCTCATATGCGCGGGATTTAAGCGCTTCTGCCCGTTTTTTCCATGGGTCGTCATCATCAAAGAGGTCTGGATAGTAATGCAACATGCCGATGCATGAACCCGATGGCCCGACGATATATTCATAACCATCAAACGCTTCAATCGTTTGGCGGGCGATCTCGGCAGTGGTGGCTTTATCCCCTGAGTTATAAGCAGGTTGGCCACAGCAGGTTTGTCTTTCGGGCACGGATACAGTGCAGCCAGAGGTTTCCAGTAATTTAATCGTAGCAAAGGCTACGCTGGGGCGGAACATGTCGGCGAGGCAGGTTACAAATACACCGACGTTAGGGCGCTGGTTTTTATCAGTCATATCATTGTCGCTATTACTGGGCGCTGATTGGTCAACAGTCGCGCCTATTATTATTGTTAAGAGAGGTTGACCCGTTAATAAAAGAGCTAAAGGTCACGTTGCTTTAAAGAAAGATAGTTAAGAGTGGGGTTAAAAGAAATGTTAAACTGGCAACTGGTCTGTCCAGAAGGCTATTGATACACCTATGTCTATTAAAAAAACAGGTTCTGATGTTAAGGGGCTTAGTCAGCAGTTAAGTTTAAAGCTGCAGCAAGCGATCCTATACGGTGATGTTTGCCCCGGTCATAAGCTGACGTCTCAACGAAGGCTTGCCGCTGCTCATCAAGTGTCTAGAGCCACCGTTAGAGAGGCGATACAAGACCTTGAACTCAAAGGGATGGTGAAAACCTATCCCGGTGGTGGTTCGGTCTGTCTAAATCTGCTTGAACCCCATGTAGATATGCCGTTGGGAGGTGTTGGGCAAAGTTTGTCGTTTCAGCTTCAGGTGATGGAGATGCGGGCGGCTTTAGAAGGGGAGGCTGCATATTATGCTGCGTTGAGGGCAACCGATGCACAGCTTGAAAAAATAGAGCAGGAATACAAAGTGATGCAAGCCCGCTCTAATGGTGCAACCACGTTAGCCAAAGCGAAAGCGGACCTCCGTTTTCATATGATGATTGCTGAGGCGAGTCATAATCTTTTGGTGATGTCATTTAGTCAGATCTTTTATGACCGTTATTTTAATGCAATTTATGGTGTGCTTGATCGTACATTAAAAAAGTTTGGGCGCTATCCCGACCGCATCAGCGCCCAGCATACGCAGATTTATCAGGCGCTGATTAATCGAGATGCCGTGTTAGCAAAAAAAGTAGCCACCGAACATATCAACTATACCCGTAGCCAGCTGGAAGGTGCGGGTTGATCTAATTCAATCACGCTTTGGCTATCTGGTTTTATCCCTCATTATATTTTCTCCCTACCTTTATCTTTTGCCAGAACTTTCTTGGTCAGACCAGTTGTTGTATCTATCTAGGTTTGGATAGAAATAGGGGTTAGTGTGTCTTTCATAAGCTTTAATGCCTAGCTGTGCTCAATTAAACGCTATTCTGTACAGTTAGATCGACTATTGTATTGACCAAGCATTGCCTGAAGCAGCTATTGGTTGATTAATAAAAAAATAAAAAGAACGTCACCTTCACTGATAAGGGCGGGTCAATGTCTCAAGAAATTATTAACGCTGATGTTAAGGGCGCGCAATCTAATGCGATTAAGTGTCTGAATATATCTGAAAAGAAAGTAGGTTTGTTTGTTACCTGTTTAGTTAACACTATGCGTCCTTCGGTGGGTTTTGCCGCAATAAAGTTGCTGGAAGACGCTGGATGTACAGTCGATGTGCCTGAGTCGCAGTCATGTTGTGGTCAACCAGCCTTCAATTCGGGTGATGACGAAGGGACACGTCAAATCGCCTATCAAACCATTAAGCAGTTTGAAACGTTTGATTATGTTGTGGTGCCGTCAGGGTCTTGTGCTGCGATGATCAAAAAGAACTTTGTTGAGGTGCTTAAAGATCAGCCTGAGTGGCTTGCCCGAGCTGAACATTTAGCCAGTATTACCCATGAACTGCTCTCCTTTTTAGTGGATGTATGTGATTTTGAGCCAAGCGGTGTCGAGCTTGAAGGCTCTTATACTTATCATGATAGTTGCTCAGGTTATCGCTCGTTACATGTCTATGAGCAGCCTCGAAAAATGCTCGCCAATGTAAAAGGTTTAGACCATCGCCCTCTACATGGTCATTCGGAATGTTGCGGCTTTGGCGGAACGTTTTGTGTCAAATATTCAGATATCTCCAATGAGATTGTGGCGGAGAAGGCTGAGAACGTACTTGCGACTGAAGCGGATTACCTGCTGGGTGGTGATATGGGCTGCTTAATGAATATGGCGGGTAAGCTCAACAGAGAAGGGCATAAAGAGATAGAAGCGCTGCATACGGCAGAAGTGTTAGCAGGCTTGGCTCCACAGATACTAGGAGGCAAAAATGCAAGCAAATAAACCGGAGAATTTTTACCAAAACGTTAAAGACGCGTTAGCGCAGCCGGATCTGAAAATGATCATTCGGCGTACGACCGATAAAGCAGAAGCAAAACGTGCAGAGGCGATTGCTAACTTCCCTGGGTTTGAAAATGCGCGTAAACAGGGGCAGAAAGTCAAAGACCATACGATTAAGTATATGGATCACTATTTGGCTGAGTTCGAGAAAAATGCGTTGGCACAAGGGACTATCATTCATTGGGCTAGTACCGCAGAAGAAGCGTCAAAGATTGTTTTAGATATTTGCCGCCAGCATGAAGCGAAGAAAGTAACGCGTAGTAAATCGATGCTGGGCGAAGAGATCGGTTTATCCCATGCATTAGATAACTCAGGGATCGAGCGAGTTGAAACGGATCTTGCCGAGCATATTATTCAGTTGGCGGGTGACCCCCCTTCGCATATTGTCTGGCCTGCTATGCACCGTAGTCGGGAAGATGTTATTAAACTCTTCCGCGAATACCATAAAGACCCTACCTATTCTGAAGAGATTATTGATCTAGTGCGCAGCGCGCGTCGAGATCTTCGAACTAAGTTTTTAACCGCAGATATTGGTATCAGTGGCTCTAACTTTTTACTGGCGGATAGCGGTTCATCTTGTACCGTTACTAACGAAGGTAATGCGGAGCTAACGATTACGCCGCCTAAGGTCCATATTGTGACGGCGGGTATTGAAAAATTAGTGCCGTCGATGGCTCATGCGATACCTTTACTGCGTTTGCTGACCCGTTCAGCAACGGGTAGTGAGATTACACAATATATCACCTTCCATAATGGCGCTAAGCGTCCTAATGATGCGGACGGGCCGGAAGAGTGTCATATGGTTTTGGTTGATAATGGCCGTACCAAAATGCTGGCTGATGGTATGGAAGAGATGTTGCGCTGTATCCGATGTGGCGCCTGCATGAACCATTGCGTAGTTTATAAACATATTGGTGGCCACGCTTATGGTTCAGTGTATCCAGGGCCGATGGGATCGGTGTTAACGCCGCATTTAAATAGCCTTGAAGTGGCAAATAAACAGACCCACGCCTGTACCTTGAATGGGCGCTGTGAAGAGGTTTGCCCAGTTAATATCCCCTTACCTAAACTCTTGCGCTCGTTACGTGCTCAGTCTTGGGATAAGAAGTATGAGCCGCTAACCAACCGTTTTGTTGTGAAAGCTTTTGCCGCCTTGGCGAAAAGACCGATGTTATTTCAATGGGTGTCTTCCTGCGGTGTTATCTTCATGAAACTGTGCAGTCGTAAGGGGTGGATCAGATCAATGCCTCTTGCTGGGGGGTGGACACGTAATCGTGATTTGATTGAGCCTGAATCAAAAACGTTTATGCAGCAATATAAAGCAATGAAAAAAGCCAAAAGTGATGGTGCGTAAATAATGAATAAACAACGAAATGAAATAAGTCGAGAACGTATTTTTGATGCGATTAGAGCGGCTGCGCCAACCGTCACTGCGGATGTAAAGGCTATTCAGGCAGAAGCGGCTGATATCTTACGTGAAAGCGAATTTGCACGTCCTGATCTGTTGGCAGATGATGCTGCGGACGCGTTGGTGCAACGAATTGAAGCGGGCTTAGTGATAGGCACCAGCTGTGAACAGATAGCAACGATGGATGCGCTGCCTAACGCAGTTGATCAGTTTTTAGCTAAATACGCCTTACCTAAAGCGTTGCAGGTTCAGAGGATAGAGCGGCTACAAAAACTGAACTGGGGTAGCCTATCTACTGAGGTCGATATTAAAAACGACAACACCGTTGGCCTCTGCTGGGCGGAGTATGGTATCGCTGAAACAGGTACGTTTGTTGTGCATTCAGGCCCAGATATGCCGATTCTGCTTAACTATCTACCTCTCTATCTTATTGCGGTCGTACCTCGATCAAAAATACTGCCTTATATGGACGATTATGCACTTATCGCAAACGAGATAGCGCAGCGGGGAGAAACACCGCGCAACATGTGCCTGATCTCAGGCGTGAGTGGGACCACGGATATTGAGGGCGTCCTTATTCAAGGCGCGCATGGGCCTGAGGTTTTGCATATGATTATTGTTGAAGATCAATAAGCTTTTATTCTAAGTAAACAAAAGTGCAGGCTATAAGCCTGCATTTTTTAAGGGCGTAGGAAAGCCTTTAGCTCCAGTTTGCAGCTTTTTCTGGAATGGTGGCATCATGAAGGCCGTACTGCTCCAGAGAGTTATGTTTGACCTGGATAATAATGTATACCAGAGGTTCATCCGAATTGTTGCGCCAGATGCGTTCACCTTCTGGACTGATTCTGACAATGCTGCCTTCTTTTATCTCTAGTGTTTCTCCGTCGACCTGCAGTTGCCCCTGTCCCTGAATGAAAATATATACCTCTTCATTCTGGTGATGGTTGTGATAGATCGGCATTCCACCTCCAGCAGGCATTGAGTTAATTGAAATTTCACAACCGCTCAGGTTCAGAAGATCTTTCAGAAAGAGCTTGCCAGGAATCTCCATACCCGGGAGTTCTACTGTGTAGTCGGGCCATTGTTGGCAGGATCCGGTGTCAATCGCTGAGAAATGTGTACCTGTTTTTACTTCATTATTAGTCATGGTTGCCTCGCTACCTATCAGTAGGTAGGTTTGTGTTTAAAAAAATAGCCTCTTAATAAGAGGCGTTGTATTTTCGTACGGGTTTTACGTTAATTCTGTATATAAGCCTGTAATACTCTGATTAAAAAAAGTACTGTTGCCAGCCGCTCTGGAAATGATCAATGCTCCCTGTAAAGCTGCAATAATCAGACAGGCTTGTTGTTCGGCTGTCTTTGTGAGCTTTAGTTCCCCATCGGACTGACCTTTTTTGAGTATGGCTGTAAGCCACTCCTGTTGATAATTAAAAAAGCGCGATAACAGGGGGTGAATGCAGGGATCCAGAGTCAGAACTTCTGTCGATAACATTCCGCCCATACACACACGCTCGTTCTCAATATTTTGCCGGTACAAGTTAAAGTATGCATTAAGAGCTTCTTGTGCAGATAGATTAGTGCGGCTTTCCAAATATTCCGTCAACTGCTCTGTATAACGCTCCATCAATCGTGCAATAAGATCGGTTTTCGTGGCAAAGTGGTGGTGTAAGCTTGGTTTAGAAACACCGACTTCTTTAGCTATATCGGCATAACTGAAGCCGTTCACCCCGCGTTGCTGGATGAGCCTCTGAGCAATTTCAAAAATTTTTTCTTTCATATTCATACGTTGAATTTAACCTACCAGTAGGTAGGTTGCAAGACTTATGTTAATTATCCCTCAACATGTCCCTTGGCAAAAAGGAAGTGAGTTAATTGTTCTGTGTAAATAATCAGTATCTTATTTGAGGCTGTTTAATGTCTGCTGTATTACTGGTTAAGCATGAAATTTGTTCAGTGCTTAATATCCCCTTTTATCTTTCTACCGTTTCGGTGGGGTTTCCCAGTCCTGTGCAGGACTGTGTAGAAAAAATTGGATCTGAATGAGCTGCTGATCATCAGACCTTCCGTAACCTACTTTGTGCGAGTGGAAGGCGATTCGATGTTAGGGGCAGGGGTACATAGTGGAGCTATTGTGATTGCTGCTTTTCAGGGTGAGCTGACTGTTAAGTAGTTGATGTCACATCCGGTGTGCTAGCTGTTGCCGCGTGACCTCCGTTATAAACTTATTGTTCTCAAAGAGGAGAGTGACCTGGGGCTCTTTGGGGGCGTAATCAATGTAATTCATAATTTTCGTTAGAGATTAGTATGAGTTATGCACTGGTTGACTGTAATTGCTTCTATGTTTCCTGCGAGCGTTTATTTCGCCCGGATTTAAAGTATAAGCCAGTTGTTGTGTTATCCAGCAATGGTGGCTGTGTCGTTGCAAGGCCTCCCGGGGCTAAAGCACAGGGAATTAAAATGGCGATCCCGTTTTTTCAGGTTCGGGAAGTATGTGTTTTCCAGTAATTATGCGCTTTATGCGGATCTGCCTGCCCGGGTCATGAACGTATTGGAGATGTTGGCACCTCAGGTAGAGGTGTATTCAATCGATGAGGCTTTCCTTAATTTGGAAGGGGCCGCGGCAGTAACTGGCATGAGTGCGCGGGGACAACAGTTGAAAAATGAGGTGTATAACCGGACTGGAATTTCAGTGGGTGTCGGTATTGCGCCGACCAAAACGCTGGCACAACTGGCCAACTATGTAGCGAAACACTATCCCAAAACCGGAGGGGTGGTGGACCTGGCAGATTTGTGCTGGCAGTAAGGTCCTCTACAGAAAACACCAGTTTTAGAAGTGTGGGGGGGCACGTAATCGTGATTTGATTGAGCCTGAATCAAAAATGTTTACGTGACCCGCCCTAATCTGTTGGCCTCTGCTGGGCGGAGTATGGTATCGCTGAAACAGGTACGTTTGTTGTGCATTCAGGCCCAGGCATGCCGATTCTGCTCAACTACCTGCCTCTTTATCTTATTGCGGTCGTACCTCGATCAAAAATACTGCCTTATATGGACGATTATGCACTTATTGCAAACGAGATAGCGCAGCGGGGAGAAACACCGCGCAACATGTGCCTGATCTCAGGCGTGAGTGGGACCACGGATATTGAGGGCGTCCTTATTCAAGGCGCGCATGGGCCTGAGGTTTTGCATATGATTATTGTTGAAGATCAGTAAGTGTTAGGAGGAGGTTGGACATAGCTTCCCGTGCTTAGCGCATTAAAAAGAGAATCTAAGGATTCTCTTTTTTTGTTTAAGCGCTAATGCTGGTGCTGGCTTGTCGCTCGGTCTGGATATCTTTGTTGTTGGCACGCGGGTTGTGCCTGTGTTTTTTGGTGCAGCGCTGGATTATATGCACTACTTTAATTCTTGAGTATTGTTTAAAAAACAAACAAAGGTAAATTCTAAAAAGAATAAAATTTCAGGATAATACACTACAAATTATTGAAATATAGTGAAATAAACCAGTGCTTCTTTAATAGAATGTGAGATTCCACTAATAATAAATAACATTGGATTCTGACACTATGCCTTATATTGGAAAGAAGGTTTTACCTTTAGCTGCTGCCTTATTAAGTATTAGCCCATTCGCAACTGCAAGTGTGACGGCCGAAGCGGACCTCAGTCTAAGAACATTCTATTTTGACCGTGATTTCAAAGATGGAAACACTGATCGAACCTCATTGACGCAAGCGCTGCGTATCGATACGCGGGTCAATGCAACGGATATGATCACATTGGGTGCGTCTGCCTTCGCTAACATGAAGCTCGATGGCAGCGGTGATGATCAAAGTATTGGTACCTTAACCAGCGGTAGTAATGGCTACGCCAAGTTGGGTCAGTTATATGCTGATGTCGCCTTTAGCGAAGGCACCACGTTACGTTTAGGACGTTGGGTGACCTCTAAAGCGCTGCTTAATGACAATGATAACCGTGCCACCCCTCCCTCTACGCAAGCCATTAAGCTAGAAGGTACGGTCGGTGGTGTAACACTGTTTGGTATGTACTCGGATCGTGCGTCGTCTAAAACGGATTCGGATTTTGATAAGTACGAAGATGCTAATGGTGATAGCTATGGTATCTACCTACTGGGCGCAAGCGGTTCCATTAATGGTTTGAACTGGGTGGGTGAGTATGGCGATGCGGATGATGTGAGCGAGCAGTTTTATTTAAATGCATCCTATACATTTGATAATGGTGTGTTGCTTGATTTTTACCAGTACGTTGCTGACTATGGCAATGCCCATACAAGTAAAGCAAACCTTGACTCTCGGTTAACTAACCTTGTGGTTCAATTCCCAATTACGGACGCGGTTAAATTGGCGTTAGCTTATCAAACCGTTGGCGGTGATACCGGGTATGATTTTGGTTGGGGTGGCAAGAACGATTCCTACCTAATGACCTGGAATGCTATTCAGTACTCTGACTTTAATCGTCAGGATGAAGACTCATATCAGATCCGTGTTGACTATAAAACGCCGATTGCTGGCTTAAACCTTATGGCACGCCATGTAGAAGGTGAGTTTACGGCTGGGGGTGTTGATCAAGAGCACCGGGAAACGAACATTGACGCTCAATACGCGGTCTCCGGTATCGAAGGGTTAAACCTGCGTGCACGTTATGCCCGCGTACGTGTTGAAACCGGTGGTGAAGATATTAACGAACTTCGCTTAATTGCAGATTACTCCTTTTAAGGCGTGATCTATCGAAGCCCTATTGGTTGGTACCCCCCTTCCTAGCCAATGGGGCTTTTTTTATTAGGCAGGGCTCCACTTTACTGTTACAACCCAGCCCCTTATTAAGCTGTTAGCGCGACTTTAGATGTTCTTGCAGCCATTTTTTTGGCGTAATTCCAAAATGTTTTTTAAATACTTTGGCTAAAGAGGAAGAGTTTTCATAGCCTACTTCGTTAGCAATGAGGCTTACGGGTTTATTTTGTTGCAGTAAGCCTTTTGCCATAGCCATGCGTAAGCTGGTTACATAACCCATGGGTGCTTGCCCGACGGTTTCTTTAAACACTAAGGCAAACTTTGAGCGAGACATAGCGGCAGACTCCGCCATCTCTTCAAGACTCCACTCTCGTTCAGGTTGCTTTTGAATCGCCTCGATCAAACGGGCAAGTTGAGGGTGAGATTGCGCTGCAATAAGGCCTAACTCTATGGTCCCTTGTTCAACAACCTTGCGTAATGTTTGGACCATAAAAATATCGCACAGGCGATCAATCATTATTTTACGCCCTTGTTTTTCAGCAAAGCCTTCCATAAAAATTTTCTCGACGGTGTCAGTGGTTTCTTGTTCCTCTAGTTTATTAAAATAGAGAAATTTAGGGAGATGACTAATCAACTGTTTGTGTTGGGAGGAGGGCAGCTTAATCGCAGCACAAATCATCTGAGCATCTTCTGATTTAGCTATTTCGATTTGGTGGCTGATTCCATTAGGGAAAAAGATTACTGAACCTGCATGCATCTTAAGGCTATGTTCTTGTTCAGTCTTGAGAGTTAATGATCCCGATTGTACTAAATGTAAAAAGCCCGATTCTTTATTATCGTCAAAGCGTTGAATTCCGCATAAATTGCCACTAAAAAAAACTTCCGCATTGATCTCTAAATTTTGCAGTAAATGACTTAATTTATCCATGTTCCCCCCTTTTTAGGACGATTGACGCTTTTTTACAGATGAATGGAGGCCTTTCCATTCTTAATTGTCCGTAATCTATACCTCAACAACAACGGGACAGATTTCTTTTGTCTAGTTTGTTTATTTAACCATTAAATGAGGAAAAAGGTATGAAAGTTTCAAAAACACTAAAGTTAGCAACAGCAGCTGGTGCGCTTTTACTAAGCAGCATGAGTTTTTCAGCTTCTGTGAATATTGGCACAAACGATGTAGCGATTCACGGTTACGATCCTGTTGCATATTTCACAAAAGATAAAGCTGTGGAAGGCTCCGCTAAATATACGGCTACACATGATGGCGCAATTTATCGTTTCGCAAGTGCTAAAAATCGCGACCTGTTTAATGCCGATGCTGATCGATATGCACCACAGTTTGGTGGTTATTGTGCAATGGGTGTTGCGCTTAATAAAAAGTTAGATGTGGATCCTCAGGCGTTCTACATTCAGGAAGGTAAGCTTTATCTTAATTTGAATAAAGATGTACAGAAAAAATGGTTAACAGATGTACCGGGCCATGTGAAATCGGCTGATCGTATTTGGGCGGGTATTGAAGATCTTTCAGTGGCTGTCACAAACGCAGAAGATTAATTCCTGATGTCTAAGTCTGAATTGACATTTTCAGCGACTGGGCACGACTACTCTGAACCTTTAGCGTTGATCTGTTTCAGCGCTAATTGGTGCGGACCTTGTCAGCAAATGGTGCCCATTATGAAAAAGCTTGCTGAAAAATATGCAGGTCAACTTCGCGTATTGAAAGTCGATGTTGATCAACAGCCGGAACTCTCAAATAAGTTCAATATTCGTGCGGTTCCAACCTTAGTTTTTCTAAGTAAAGACGCAGAGCTGGATCGGCAGATGGGGTCTATAGCCTATCAACAGATTAGCCATATGGCCGAGCAGCATCTAGCTAACTTTAAATAAAGTGGAGAAAAGTTATGGACAGTAAACAACGTATAGCCACTGCAGCGCTAGCCATAGCGCTGGCATCAGTAGCAACCCTTCCTGCAGCTAATGCCGCAGGTAAAGAAAAGTGTTACGGCGTGGCATTAGCCGGCCAAAATGATTGTGGCAATCTGGCTGGGACGCACTCATGTGCAGGTCAAGCAAAGGTAGATAACGATCCTGGTGAATGGAAGCTCGTAGCAAAAGGTACCTGTGAAGATATGGGTGGCATGTTAAAGGCTGAAGCGAAAGAGCGCTATCAAGCGCAGAAATAGCTGTTCGGTTACTGCAAAGTAAAACACTAGGAGAAAGAAGGTGTCCTGTTTAAATACAGCTCATACTAGAGGTGAGACTCTTTCATCAATGGTTGGGGTCGGGCTGCGCCACCCTCATTATAAGGAAGCGCTGCTTGGGTCATCTTCCATTGATTTTGTCGAGGTGCATGCCGAGAACTTCTTTGCTGAAGGTGGGATTGTACCTGCGATTTTAGATGATATCGCGCAGCAATATCCCATTAGCTTACATTCAACCTCCATGGGGCTAGGCTCGGCTGTAGGTATAAACAGAGATTATCTGCAGCGTTTAAAGCGCTTATCACAGAAAGTTACCCCGATATTGATCTCTGATCATGCCTGCTTCACTTGGAGTAACCTTAATGGAAATGCTGTACATGCGGGAGATCTTCTGCCTCTAGAGTTTAGCCAGCAAAACCTGCAAGTTATGACTGAAAATGTAGATAAAGTTCAGCAAGTGTTAGGGCGTAAAATTCTAGTTGAAAACTTATCTTCTTATGTTGAATTTCGGTTTTCAAATATGAGCGAAACAGAGTTTTTAACTGAACTTGTAAATCGCACGGGATGTGGATTGCTGGTGGATCTGAATAACTTAATTGTGAACGCGCATAATTTTAGTGATGAGAGTTCACTCCAAACTGCGTCACAGTGGTTGCAGCAATTACCTACTGGTGCAGTGGGAGAGATTCATTTAGCAGGTTATACACCGGTTGCTGAGAATGAACTGATTATTGATGATCATAGTCAGCCTGTTTCTGATGAGTGCTGGTCGCTATACCGCACGGCACTAAAGCAGCTTGGGGCGGTAACAACGTTGATTGAATGGGATAATAACTTGCCAAGTTGGCCTGTTTTATTAGATCAGGCGACCAAGGCGCGCTCTATTATGAGTGAGATAGCCATTATGAAAAACGTACCGATGAGTGAAGAGGGCTTTTTAAATGCAATCTGAACTCGATATTTTATGTCGCCGCCAAGAAGCTTTAATAGCCCTAATCTTTTCCGAACAATCAATGCTCGAAAATAAAGAAGAGGATCAGATGAGCAAAGGCTTAAAAATCTACCAGAACAACTTATTGATGACCGCAGTTCGAGCCTTATCATTAAAATACCCCGTAATTGATAAAATGATTGGGCGTGAGGCATTAAGCGGTTTAACGCGGAAATTACTGCATATAGAGCTTCCAGCTTCAGGTGATTGGGCTGATTGGGGTGAGCAGCTTTCATCACTAATTATGACAACTGAATTGTATGATCAGCACCCTTATTTAGCAGAAATTGCATCATTTGAGTGGTGCTTACATGAAACCGCTCGAGGCGTAGGGACCGAACTCAATGTTAATGCACTGGCTCGCTTATCCGAGCAGAATTTGAAGAGTGTATTTATTCAACTATCCAAAACGTTGAAGGTTCTGAGTTTTCACTATCCAGTGGATGAAATTTGGATGTTGCATCAATTAGATGAAAGCCAAATTGACACTAATGAATTAGCCGTGCTTTTAAAGGAACCTATAGAACTGCATCGTATTGTTATGTATCAGCGCGAAGCTGTGCCTTGCGTAGAGCGATTAACCGAACAAGAACAGGCTTGGTTAATAGACGTGTTGGCAGGTTTGAGTTTAGACCAGTTATTGGAAAAATATGTAACCTTTGATCTATCAGGTTGGTTAAGTGTTGCAATTGAAGAACAGTGGTTAGAAGGCTTACGTTGAAACAGATCTCGTCCGTTTCCATTGTGAATTTGATTTTTTAAAAGATTTTAAGAGTGATTATTATCATGAGTAAATTTTATCAAGGCTATCTTACAAAGGTAGATAAGATTGTTACCGCCCATAGCTGGGTTGCTCTATTAGCAAGATTATATATAGCAAAGATTTTCTTTTTAGCTGGGCTTACAAAGGTACAAGATTGGGATACAACGTTGTTTCTCTTTGAAGAGGAGTACCAAGTGCCGTTGATACCATTTGAACTTGCCGCTTATTTAGGCACGGTTGGTGAATTAGTTTTACCTGTGCTGTTGGTATTAGGCTTTTTTACACGGTTTACGGCGTTAGGCTTGTTTATTGTCAACTATGTGGCTGTCATTAGTTTGGTCGAAATAGCACCTGCAGCACTATATCTTCACTATATATGGGGTATTTTACTGGTTCAGCTTATTGTTTATGGTGCCGGTGTGGCGAGTATCGATGGATTTATGTTACGTGTTGCTGAAGTGAAGCAAAGAAAGGTACTTTCATACAGTACATAGGAAATAATTAAGGCGACATAGATATAGGGTAAGTTGTTAAATAATACGAATAAGTTTGGGTTTTTCGTGAATAAACTTAAATGCAATGCCTTGTCGAGTGTTTCTTAAGTGCGTTATAGCTACCTGCTCTGCAATAGAATATAATGGCGCGCCGCAGCGTACTTGGTTTGTATGATATGCGAGTTTAACCATTATTCTATGTGGCCTTCCGTATGGGTCACCACTGAAACTAAGGAAATAACATGCCTGTAATTACCCTACCTGACGGTAGCAAACGTGAGTTTGCTAATCCGGTTACTGTTTTCGAAGTTGCTGCTGATATTGGTGCAGGTTTAGCGAAAGCTGCCCTTGCTGGTAAAGTGAATGGTCAGCCAGTTGATACTTCTTTTACCATTGATGATGATGCAGACCTCGCGATTATTACCTCCCGTGATGAGGAAGGTTTAGAAGTGATTCGTCACTCTTGCGCGCATCTGATGGCAATGGCAGTTCAAGCACTTTTTCCAGGTGTTCAGGTAACCATCGGGCCTGTTATTGAAGATGGTTTCTATTACGACTTTGCTTACGAACGCCCGTTTACGCCAGAAGATCTAGAAAAGATCGAAAAGAAAATGGCTGAGCTAACAAAGCAGAATCTACCGGTTACCCGTTCAATTATGAGTCGTGATGAAGCGACTAAAATGTTTGATGAGATGGGTGAGAAGTACAAAGTAGAGCTGCTACAGGCTGTTCCGGATGCTGAAGATCTTTCATTCTACTCTCAAGGTGATTTTATTGATCTTTGTCGTGGCCCACACGTGCCATCTACGGGTCATATTAAAGCATTCAAATTGATGAAGGTTGCCGGTGCATACTGGCGTGGCGACTCCAATAATGAAATGCTACAGCGCATTTACGGTACTGCGTGGGGTGATAAGAAAGCACTTAAAGCGTACTTGCACCGCTTAGAAGAAGCTGAAAAACGTGATCACCGTAAGCTGGGTAAACAGCTTAATATGTTCCATCTGCAAGAAGAAGCACCGGGCATGGTGTTTTGGCATCCAAATGGTTGGACGCTTTATCAGCAGATCGAACAGTACATGCGTACTAAGCAGCGCCAGCATGGTTATAACGAGATTAAAACACCACAAGTGGTTGAACGCTCCTTGTGGGAGAAATCAGGTCACTGGGATAAGTTCTCAGAAGAGATGTTTACAACACACTCTGAAAACCACGATTTTGCAATTAAGCCAATGAACTGCCCTTGTCATGTTCAAGTGTTTAACCAAGGGTTGCGCTCGTACCGAGATCTGCCTTTACGTTTGGCTGAGTTTGGCTGTTGTCACCGTAATGAGCCATCAGGTGCCTTACACGGTATTATGCGTGTGCGCGGCTTTGTGCAAGATGATGCGCATATTTTTTGTGCTGAAGACTCGATTCAAGAAGAAGTTGCACGCTTTATCGAATTTCTTGATGAAGTATATGATGATTTTGGTTTTACCGAAGTGATTTACAAACTGTCTACACGCCCAGAACAGCGTGTAGGTTCAGATGAAGTTTGGGATAAAGCCGAGAAGGCTTTGGCAGATGCATTAGATGCTGCTGGCCTTGAATGGGGTGAACTTCCAGGCGAAGGCGCCTTTTATGGCCCTAAAATTGAATTTTCTTTGAAAGATTGTCTTGGTCGTGTTTGGCAGTGTGGTACTATTCAAGTAGATTTCTCAATGCCCGGTCGTTTAGGTGCTCAATTTGTAAATGAGCAGGGCGAACGTGAGACTCCAGTCATGCTCCATCGAGCAATTTTGGGCTCTTTTGAAAGATTTATTGGTATTCTGATCGAGAACTTTGCCGGTGCATTACCGACATGGTTATCGCCTGTACAGGCAGTTGTGATGAATATTACGGACAAACAAGCAGAATATTGTGAAAAAGTTGTCCAAAATCTTGAAAATAACGGATTCAGGGCCGAGTCGGACTTGAGAAATGAGAAGATCGGCTTTAAAATTCGCGAGCGTACTTTACAGAAGGTTCCTTACCTTCTTGTAATAGGCGATAAAGAAGTTGAGGCAGGTACCGTTGCGGTACGTACGAGAACAGGTGTAGACCTTGGTTCCATGTCTCAAGATGAATTTATAAACCTTCTTGGTAGCGATGTCGCCAAGAAAGGTCGTCAGGAATAATTAGACTAAATAATGGTCAGGAGATACAGCTATCAGGCGTGATAATAAAAGGGGCGCTCGCAGAGAGGAGCCCATGATCAATGAGAACCTGCTTAAAGTAACTAAAGAATGCAGGTTGATTGGTCCAGACGGAACGCAGATAGGCGTCGTACCGATTAAAGACGCTATTGAGGCATCTCAAGAAGCGGGTCTTGATCTGGTGAAGATTTCTGAAGCGGATCCTATCGTCTGTAAGGTGATGGATTATGGCAAACATTTATATGAGCTGAAAAAGCAAAAAAATGAAGCCAAGAAGAAACAGCACCAGGTTCAGATTAAAGAAGTAAAATTCCGTCCAAATACGGAAGAGGGTGATTATCAGGTAAAACTACGCAACCTGATACGTTTCCTTGAAGCAGGAGATAAAGCCAAGATAACACTACGTTATCGTGGCCGTGAGATGGCTCATCAGGAACTGGGCATGCAGTTGCTCCAACGAATCGAAAAAGATTTGGAAGAGACAACCGTAGTTGAACAGCGTCCTAAGATGGAAGGCCGTCAATTGGTCATGGTCTTAGCTCCGAAGAAGAAAAAGTAACTCGTTACTTACCTTAACCCGTGACTAACTCGTTAAAAAGTTAGCTGCGGGTTTTGTCGTTTGTTCTGAGTGAAAAAAAATTAACGAATGCGTGGAGATTTTAGTAATGCCTAAAATGAAATCTAATAGTGGTGCGGCTAAGCGTTTTAAGAAAACCGCTAACGGCTTCAAGCACAAGCAATCCTTCACTAGTCATATTCTGACTAAAAAATCGACTAAGCGTAAGCGTCAGCTACGCCCGATGATGCAGATTCATGCTGCTGATAAGGCTCTAGTTCGTCGTATGTTGCCTTATATTTAAACGATTTTTTTAGTTAATAGAATTTAGAAAGGAAGGAAAGTTATGGCTCGCGTTAAACGTGGTGTTGTTGCCCGTCGTCGTCACAAAAAAATCCTGAAAAAAGCAAAAGGTTATTACGGTGCTCGTAGCCGTGTATTCCGCGTTGCTAAACAGGCTGTTATTAAAGCTGGTCAGTATGCATACCGTGACCGTCGCCAGAGAAAACGTCAATTCCGCGCATTGTGGATTGCACGTATCAACGCTGGTGCACGTATCAATGGTTTGTCTTACAGCCGTTTCATTGCTGGTCTTAAAAAGGCTAACATTGAAATCGACCGTAAGGTTCTAGCTGATCTAGCTGTTCACGAAGCTGGCGCATTTGCTGCGATCGTTGAGAAAGCGAAAGCTTCTCTAGCGTAAGTAAGCACCCAGTGTCGTGTGAACGACTCGATTGAAATAGGGGAAGGGTGCAAGCTCTTCCCCTATTTTTTCGGTTTTTTTGCACAGATTTATTGATGAAATTTGCGCAAAGAAACTGATTTTATGTAGGGACCTACTTTTCTCATATAGATAAAGGTTATGGTCTTTTTCTCCTGATTATTGGAGCCGGATAATGGAAAACATTCAAAGCCTGTTGGCAGCAGGTACTGAAGCTGTTGCTAAGGCAACGACTACGCAAGCGCTGGATGATGTACGTGTTCAGTACTTGGGTAAAAAAGGTGAACTGACAGCCCTATTAAAAGGGTTGGGTAAGTTGTCTGCTGAAGAGCGTCCACAGGCGGGTGCCAAAATCAATGAAGCTAAACAGGCACTGCAAGATAAAATTAACGAGCGAAAAGCCTCGTTAGAGTCTGCGGCGCTTGAAGCTAAGCTGGCAGACGAAACCATTGATGTTACCTTGCCCGGTCGTGGTCAGGAACTTGGTGGTTTACACCCCGTAACTAAAACCATGGAACGTATCGAAGCGTTCTTTGCGGGCATTGGTTACAGCGTCGAAGAGGGACCAGAGATTGAAGATGACTACCATAACTTCGAAGCCCTAAATATACCGTCGCACCATCCGGCCCGTGCGATGCATGATACCTTCTACTTTAATGCCAATACTTTGCTACGTACACACACCTCGGGTGTGCAAGTGCGTACTATGGAAACGCAGCAACCGCCTTTGCGTATTATCTGCCCAGGGCGTGTTTACCGCTGTGATTACGATCAAACTCACTCACCTATGTTCCATCAGGTTGAAGGTTTGATTGTGGATAAAAATATTAGTTTTGCGGACCTAAAAGGCACGTTAGAGCAGTTTTTACGTGAGTTCTTTGAAGAAGATGTTCGGGTTCGTTTCCGCCCCTCTTATTTCCCATTTACAGAACCGTCGATCGAAGTTGATATTGATCGAGGCGATGGCAAATGGTTAGAAGTCTTAGGCTGCGGCATGGTACACCCAAAAGTATTTGAAGCATCTGGCATCGACCCTGAAGAGTACACTGGCTTTGCTTTCGGCATGGGTGTCGAGCGTTTGGCAATGCTACGTTATGGCGTAAATGACCTGCGCTTGTTCTTTGAAAACGACCTGCGTTTCTTAGCTCAGTTCAACTGATCAAAGCAAACGTTTAGCGGTTATTAACAGGATTTTCGGGAAAGCAAAATGAAATTCAGTGAAAAGTGGTTACGTGAACTGGTAAACCCTGCAATCGATACGCAAGGGCTTGTTGATCAGGTCACAATGGCAGGTCTGGAAGTAGATGAAGTAGACGCCGCAGCTAAAGAGTTTAGCGGTGTTGTTGTCGGTGAGATTCTAACGGCTGAGCAGCATCCTAATGCTGACAAGCTACAGGTATGTACTGTCTCAAGTGGCAGTGAAGAGTTTCAAGTCGTGTGCGGTGCGCCTAACGCGCGTGCAGGCTTAAAAACAGCCTTCGCTACGGTGGGCGCTGTACTGCCGACCCCTGACGGTAAAACGTTTAAAATTAAAAAAGCGAAGCTTCGTCAAGTTGAATCGTTCGGTATGTTATGTGCGGAAGATGAGCTGGGTATTTCTGATGGCCATGACGGCATTATGGAGTTACCTGCGGATGCGCCGGTTGGTACCTGTATTCGTGAGTACTTAAACCTTGATGATGCCATTATCGATGTTGACCTGACGCCTAACCGAGGTGATTGCTTAAGTATTACCGGTCTTGCGCGTGAAGTGGGTGTGCTTAATAAAGCGCCAGTTACCTTTATCGACGCGCCTGACGTTGCTGCAACCATCGATGATCAATTTACGGTTGAGTTAAAAGACAGCGCTGATTGCCCACGTTATGTTGGCCGAGTTATCCGTAATATTAACCCACAGGCCGAAACGCCATTGTGGATGAAGCAAAAGCTTGAACGTTCCGGTGTGCGTAGCATTGATCCTGTGGTTGATGTCACTAACTTCATCTTGTTGGAACTAGGTCAACCGATGCATGCGTTTGACTTAGATAAGTTGAAGGGCGGTATTGTTGTTCGTCGTGCAGAGCAGGGTGAAAAGCTTGTGTTGCTGGATGGACAAGAGGTTGAGCTTAACGCGGATACGTTAACGATCTCTGATGCTCAAGGGCCTGTTGCTATGGCCGGCATTATGGGGGGCGAGCCGACCAGTGTAAGCACAGACACGCAGAATATTTTCTTAGAAAGTGCCTTTTTTAACCCGATATCCATCGCGGGACGTGCACGTTCTTATGGTTTACATACGGACTCCTCTCACCGTTTTGAGCGTGGTGTTGATTGGCAGTTACAAACCAAAGCGATTAACCGTGCGACCGCATTACTACTCGAGATTGTCGGTGGTGAAGCGGGGCCTGTTGTCGAAACGGTTGATCAGGATGCGCTACCTTCGGAGCGTCATGTTGTTCTACGCCAAAGCAAAGTAAATAGTATGCTGGCATTTGCTATGCCGCCTGCTGAGATCGAAGAGATCTTAACGCGTCTTGGTTTAGGTGTTGAAAAAACATCGACAGAAGGCGAGTGGAACGTATCTGTACCCTCTTATCGTTTCGATATTGCCATTGAAGTGGACCTTATCGAAGAGCTAGCCCGTGTGTATGGTTATAACAACTTACCTGTACGCACGCCGATGGCATCGATGCCGATCAAACCACAGGATGAAACCTTGGTAACGTTGCATAACGTACGTCGCGCATTGACTGCCTTAGGCTACCAAGAAGCCATTACCTACAGCTTTATTGAAGCGGGTTTGCAGAAGAAATTTGATGACAGGTATGATGCGATCGCGTTAGCGAACCCAATCTCTGCTGAGATGGCGGTTATGCGTACCAGCATCTGGCCGGGTCTTGTTAAAGCGGTTCAGCACAATCAAAACCGCCAGCAAAGTCGCGTGCGTATGTTTGAAAGCGGCCAACGCTTTTTACCTACAGATGGCGATGAGATTATTCAAGAGAATGTAGTGGCCGGTGTGATCACAGGTCCACGTGATCCTGAAGGTTGGAATGCTGGCAAAGACGCGGTTGATTTCTTTGATATTAAAGGCGATTTAGAGAGCTTATTGTCTCTTGGTGGTGCGGCAGATGAGTTCAGCTTTGTTGCTGATCGTCATGTGGCTTTGCACCCTGGGCAGACGGCTCGAATCGAACGTAATGGCGAAGCGGTTGGTTTTGTAGGTGCTTTGCATCCGAATCTTATTAAAGACCTCGGCCTAAATAGCACGGTTTATTTGTTTGAGATTAATCAAGCGGCCCTATGCCAAGGCAAACTACCCCGTTACGAGGAAATTTCTAAGTTTCCAGAGTCCCGTCGTGACTTAGCCTTAATTGTTGATGAGTCTGTAGCATTTGAATCAATTCGTCAGATTACTGAGAAACAAGCGGGTGAATTTATTAAAGAAGTCACGCTTTTCGATGTTTATCAGGGCCAAGGTATTGAAACAGGACGAAAAAGTCTTGCTGTGGGCTTGACGTGGCAGCATCCTTCGCGCACTCTTAATGACGAAGAAATAAACAGCGCAATTGACGCGGTTGTTTCAGCACTGGCTTCTAAGTTGAGTGCCACATTGCGAGAGTAAGCAGCGAAAGGTGATTTATCATGAGTTCGTTAACAAAAGCTGAAATGGCGGAACGCCTAAATGAAGAGCTTGGGTTAAATAAACGTGAAGCCAAAGAGATGGTTGAATCGTTTTTTGATGAAATCCGTGCATGTCTGGCTGATAACGAGCAGGTTAAATTGTCCGGCTTTGGTAACTTTGATCTGCGCGATAAGCGTCAAAGACCGGGCCGCAATCCCAAAACAGGGGAAGAAGTACCTATAGCGGCTCGTCGCGTAGTGACTTTCCGACCTGGTCAAAAATTGAAGGATCGTGTCGAAACTTATGCTGGAGATGGAGCAGAGTAACGACCCTAACCCTATCCCGGGTAAGCGTTATTTTACTATTGGTGAAGTGGCTAAACTTTGTGACCTCAAAGCGCATGTACTGCGTTACTGGGAGAAAGAGTTTAGCCAAATATCGCCTGTAAAACGTAACAATCGACGTTATTACCAGCGTCAGGATGTTTTGTTAATTCGCCAAATTAAAAGCCTACTGCATGATCAAGGCTATACATTGAGTGGGGCTAAACAGTACCTGTCTGGCGAGAATAACGAAGACGACCAAAGCCAATACAAACAACTGCTAAGACAAACCATTACCGAGTTAGAAGCTATTTTGGCTGCGACTAAGCGGCCCTAAGCCAAATAGATGAATTTGGCTTAGATTACATCTTTAGTCGTACTTATCTTGCTATCTTCGAACAACCGTTTTACACATATAGTTCCTATCTTATCCCCCTTTGGCACTGTTTCCCTCTTAAACTATTGGCTTAGATCTCGCTCTTGATTAGCATCAAGTAACAAAAATAATAACGGCGAGATATGGATATGGCTATTGTAAGAGTCGGGCTAGGTCACGCGACTGAGGCGACAACCGCTGCTAATCAAGCAATGGAGAAAACTCCAAAACCGGATCTAGTGATCTGCTTCGTTAACTTCTCATTAGATATTCACCAAGCCTATGCTGACATAAGGGCTGTTGTGGGAGAAAAGGCACCGATCGTAGGCGGTAGTGCGTGGGGTGAATTTTCGAGTTTAGTTGACGGCCCTCAAACCGATACAGTTGTTATTCTTACCCTGCAAAGCTCCTATTTTAGTGTGGGCTTAGGGATCGGCGAAAACTTAACGGCACAGCCAGAACAAGCGGCCAGAGATGCCATTAGAAACGCTTACTCAAATTTATTATCAAACCCTGCTGTTATGTCCCTTATGGCGATTGCGCTAGACAGTAAGGGGGCTAACGAGGTATCCCGTATCAAGCCTTGCATCAACATGGTGTTACCGGATGGTACATCGGCACAAGAGGAAGCGTTTTTACGTAGCCTTATTCTTGAAACGGGCACCGTATCGCAAATTATTGGTGGCTCAACTGCCACGGGCTTAGGGGATAGTAAAAGTTATCAGATCTGTAACGGGGTCTACCAAGATGCAGCAGCTGTGGCCAGCTTTAGTAGTGGTTTAAAAATCGGTACCGCCATGGGGCATCCTTATATTCCTGCGAATAAAGGTGCGGTTGTGACAAAATCCGACGGTCGACGGGTCATTAGTCTTAATGGCAAACCCGCGACGGAGGTCCTGAAAAAACTGCTAGAAAGTGACGAGCTCACACCGGAGCTTTTTATACAAAATCCGTTCGGTATTAAATCTTCAGATGTGTTTGCCGAATACACCATCAAAAGTGCACAGCAGGTGCATGATGATGGTAGCGTAAGCTTTTATGCGGAGATCCCTAAAGGTGCTTTTTTACGTGAAATGAAAACCGATGCGGACACCGCTAAAAAGCGTTTTAAGGAAACCTTAGAAAAAGCGATCATTGATGCCGGCAGTCCTAAGAAGATTGCCGCAGTTATTGTCTTTAACTGTATCCTTCGCCACCAGCTTAAATGCCGCCTCCAGGTTGATGACCTAAGCTTGCTTAAGGAGGTTTGTGGTGATGATGTACCATTGATCGGATTTAACACTTTAGGGGAGCAGGGGGCTACTCAGGGTGGTTCCATTGGGCACTATAACCAAACCGCAACCGTTATGGTTATTGCAGAAGAAGTTATCACGCAATAATTGTTAAAAAATCTTCACAGATTCATACGGTTAAGTTAATATAGCGCCCTCTTGAGGAACGCTCGTTCCCAAGTTCAGAGTCGGGATGTAGCGCAGCTTGGTAGCGCACTTGCATGGGGTGCAAGGGGTCGGAGGTTCAAATCCTCTCATCCCGACCAATTATCATTAAAAAGTCTAAATGATCCAGTAGAAACGTAGCTTCTAGCGAGAGCTAGTATGCGTACTATTTTCGTTCCATTTTTGGCAATTATTTTTTCTGTTCAAACGCACTAAACACCCGGAAAATTTGCATTAAGGCGCAGCCAAAGGTTAAGGCGTGTCAAGAAGTGAAAAGGTTGTGTAAAGGTTCGCTAAGTCGCGTTTTTTGTTGTTTTTTCCGCGTAGTATCGATTGTGAATTCAGTCGGATTAGATGGAGAACACGATGAAATTAACCATACTCTTACCTATAGTCATGAGCTTGAGCGTGTTGCCAACTATCAGTGCTGCGCATAGTAAAGAGAGCTCATACCAAAGTACGTCATATTATAGCGCGCCCCACAAAGGGCAGATTACGCATAAACGGGTGGTTTATAAAACAGGTGCGGTGGTACATAAGGTGCCGTCCAGTGGCATCAGTCTTCGTTTTGGGAATGTGTCTTTTATCTTTAATGAGGGGGTGTATTATCGCCCTGTCAGCCAAGGTTATGCGGTTGTTCGCCCGCCGGTGGGGTTAAAGGTTCGATCCCTACCCAAAGGGCGTGAAAAAGTTGTGATTAAAGGCCGTGGCTATTATGTTTCTCAGGGCATTTATTATATGCATGATAATGGGTACTACCGGGTTATCAATGAGCCCCGTAACGATCTAATTTATAGTAGCCATACGTCAGCGGTTGCTGAGAAGAAAGGGAGGGGGGCGCGTAGCGCTGGGTTTCAGCTTGGCAGCACTTATGGTTCTATACCTCAAGGTGCAAAGTCTGTAACGGTTAATGGTCAACAGTATTTTAAATACCGTGATGTTTATTTTCTTCCGCAATCATCCGGCAGAGGCGTTCATTACTTAGCGGTAAGGTTGAACTAGGTTGAGCTGGTAGGACCCGTCGCCCTTGGACGGTAAAAAGGGCACGTCTAAGTAGACGTGCCAAACGCCGGGTTATTACTTGGGGTTTAAAACTATTTTTCTGCTGCAATAGCGGCAGAGCGATCTCGCAGAAAGGCTAAAATCTGCCAAATCTCATCATCTGTATGGCTTTCTTTAAATGACGCCATAATGGTGCCTGGGCGACCTTGCATAACAACGGAATACATATATTCAGGCGTGTTACCGCCACCGGGCCGATAAGGACCTGTTACTAGGGATGGGGCGCGAGCGCCTTTACCATCGGGACCGTGGCAAAATAGGCACGTATTACCAAAAAGTTGTCTGCCTGTGGCGATAGAGTCGGGGTTGCCGATGTGTTTTTCAGCAAGTGCCGCTAGATCCTCTTCGCTTGTGCCTTCTTGTTGTTGGAGGCCTTCTACACCAAACCCCCATGCGGTTGAGACGATGCTCATCAGAATCAAAATTGCGAGTTTGGTTTTTAGTAATTTTTGCATGGAACACCTTTGAAGATAATAGAGGGAGCAAGCGCCCCCTCGTAAAGGTTAAAAATGATTCAGGTGGTTATTTTTTATGGAGTGCAAACACGAAGAGACCGCCGCCCTTAGTGTTATGTTTGAAAAACTCGCCATACACGAGTGGCCATAAGCTACCGCCACCAGGGCCTACAAGTACGGCAACATATTGAGTGTCGCCTACCATGTAGGTGGTTGGGTTGCTGTGGATACCCGTACCTACGTTGTATTCAAATAGGGTTTCGCCAGTATCATCTTTAATGGCGCGGAAGAAGCCTTCAGCATCACCGTTAAAAACAAGTCCGCCTGCCGTGGCGAGTACACCGCCTGTTGCCGGTACGTTTTGTGAACGCATCCATTCAAGTTCGCCGGTGGTCGCGTTAAATGCTTTTAGGTAACCTGCACCTGGGTGTAAACGAAGGGTGTTGGTGCCTAAGAACCATTGCCCAGGTTTAAACTCCTGTTTTTTGGCTTCTAGGTCCATCGACATATCAATGACAGGCACATAAACCATACCGGTACGTTTACTGTACGCGGCTGGGTGCCACTCTTTACCGCCACCTAGCGTCGGCGCGATATCGGTTGTGATTTTGCCTTCGGTTGGTACTTTGTCTGGGTTAACCGTTGGTCGGCAGTTGTCATCAAAGCTTTTAACCCAGTTGGCCCGCTGCATAGGAACAACCCAGTTACATTTCATCGTTTTGCTGTTGATAGAATATAAGTGGCCGTTACGGTCAGCATGTAGGTAGGTGTCTCTGTTTTGCTTATCTTTGATCAGGATCGC
Organism: Neptuniibacter pectenicola; assembly: GCF_001597735.1. GTDB lineage: Bacteria > Pseudomonadota > Gammaproteobacteria > Pseudomonadales > Balneatricaceae > Neptuniibacter > Neptuniibacter pectenicola. The sequence goes on along the minus strand of NZ_LUTS01000001.1, from coordinate 369,149 downwards.
TTCGTTGGTACCGTCATAGTCCCAAACGTCATGGGGCGTGTATTGGAAGTGGTTAACGATTTTGCCGTCTTTCGGATCGATTGCGACGGTGGAGCCTGTATATAAGTTGTCACCTTTACGTGAACTACCATCAAAGTCAGGGGTCGGGTTACCTACACCATAAAGGATGTAACCTGTTTTTTTGTCATAAGTCGGTGGCAACCACGGTGTGCCACCGGCGGTTTTCCAGGAATCTCCTGCCCATGATTTGGCAATTTTTTCTTTGCCGGTCATTGGGACCGTGTAGGTTTTCCAGATCAGCTCGCCTGTATCAGCATCCAACGCATACACGGTGCCTGGGTTTGCGCCGAGGTCACCACCGGAGTTGCCTATTACGATCATGCCATTAATAACCATTGGCATAGACGTTAGGATCTCACCTGTTTTGTAGTCACCGAGTTTCTTTTCCCAAACCACTTCGCCGGTATTGTTGTCTAAAGCAACCATATGGGTGTCGAGTGTGGCCATATAAACTTTATCTTTATAGACCGCGACACCACGGTTAACTGAACCACAGCAAAGCTTTGAACCTAGATCGCCCGGTAGTGCGCGTTGGTATTTCCATAGGATGTCGCCTGTCGTGCCGTCAAGGCCAAAGGCTAGGTTTTGGCTAGAGGTAACATAGAGTCGACCATTGACGGCCATGACTTGGCTGTCTTGTGCGCCAATTACACCAAAGGAAAGATTCCATTTAGGTACCAGATCGCTGACATTGTCTTTGTTGATCTGTGTTAGGGGCGAGTAACGTGTACCTTCGTAATCTCGACCGTAATGTAGCCAGTTATTTGGGTCTTTATCTGCATTGAGCAGCATGTCGTCCGTAACGAAGTTATTAAGATGCTTGCCTTCTAATACATTGACGCCTAGTGCGTGGGTGTTGATAGACAGGCTTAAGCCTAACAAAGCCGTGCAGGCGACTATGCCTGCCATTTTTTTATGCATCATCTTTGCTCTCACTTATTTTTTTTTTAATTTTTATATATACGTGCGCACTAGCTGTTCAGCATTATCCGTGCCATGCAAAAACAAGGGTAAATGGGGCTTATTTCTTTTATTTGGCGTTATTTGTCGTTATCTGGTGGAACTGTTTGTGTCATGGTGCGACATTGTGTTTTATCTAAATTTTAGGTTTGTCGGCGCTTTTGTAGGTAGGAGGCCCGCCTGTGAGGGAACGACTTATGTTTTTATTTCGGCCAAGGGTTAGCCTCCAACATCTCTTCTTGTTGGAGGCTGTGAAATGAATAAAAGCTTAGTAGGAACGAAAGAAACGGGTCGGGTTATATTTAGCGAGGGGGCTATTTTCTAAGCGTAGTTTAAGCGTGTCAGTGGGTAGGCCGACCGGTAGCGGTGGTAGGTAATTTTTTAAGGTGTGTAGCGGCCCTGCTTTATCAAGTGCTTTTTCGGTGAGTGATTGGGTGATCAGCTGTTTGAAGGGAGTTATGTTATTGGCCAAGCGTAAGGTGGCTTTACGCGCTACTTTTGCCGCTAAGGTTTCGTTTGTAAATAGGCCGACCACCACGTTGGTACCGTGATAAAGGATACGCGTTGTTGTCATCATCTCTGATTCGTACTGTTTTAAAAGTGCCTCGTTGGCGATGGCTTCTCCATCAGCAAGGGCGTGGGCGATGAGCTTAGCTAAGGTTGCTTGGCCTTTAAGCCCAAGGTTAAACCCGTGGGCGGTGACCGGGTGCATGCCCACAGCGGCATCGCCAATTAAGGCGAACCGCCGTCCGATAAATTGATGCGCATGTACTGCAACCAGTGGGTAAGTGTGGCGTTTGCCCAATAATGCCATCTCGCCTAATAACCCACCGAGCTTTTGCTCTATATTTTGATTGAACGCGGTATCGCTCATCTCTGCATAGTGCTGAGCTTCACGGCTATTGACGGTGACAACAATGGAGGAGCGGTTTCCATTCATTGGCAGTATGGCGGTGGTGCGTCCGTAGTGAAAGCACTCAAAGGCGGTTTGATTATGGGGCTTTTCATGGACCATGCGACAGACAATTGCGCTACGTGAGAAGTCTTTAAGGCTGGCAGAAAGTCCCATCTGACGGCGCATTTCAGAAAAACGGGTGTCGGCGGCGATAATGAGTTCGGCGGTTAATCGGGTGCCATTGTTGAGGGTGATCTGTCCGCTGTTGTCATCGGAGGTGATGGTTTTAACAACGGTTTCAGTCAATACCTCTATCTGGGGGTGGGATATCAGCTCTTCATAATATGCTTTGCGGATCTGGTGATTCGGTACTAAATAGCCGAGGGCACTCAACGCTTCTGTCGTGTTATCAAAATTTAAGCTGTAGCTAGATTCACCATCGAATACTTTAGCGGCTTCTATAGGTGAAATGTCTTTGTCGGGCAGCCTTTGCCATGCGCCGCAGGCTTTCATAATTTCGACCGATTGATGGGTGAGCGCAATTTCACGTCCATCCTCAGGAGGGTTCGCTAAGGTTGCTCGGGAGGAGCGTTCTATGATGGCCACGTTGAGAGGGAGGTCGGCTAGTGATCGAGCAAAGCTTAACCCCGCAGGGCCCGCACCAATAATAACGACATCATAGTGTTCTTGCATAACGCTTTCTCCCGTTGAAAAAAGCTACTTTACTCTGCCATTTAGTTTTAAGCTTGGATGTAAATCAAGAAATGGTTTCAATCTCGATTGATTGATTGATTGATTGATTGATTGATTGATTGATTGAGTGGGTGGGTAAGCGATAAGCGTGGGGTGTATATGACAGATAGACAGAGTCGTGACGGGGTTGAGGATATTGAGCGGATCACCTTGGGTCATTATGAGGCTAATGCTGAATCATTTTGGCAGGGTACGCGCGATCATGATGTTAGCCAAAATATTGAAGCATTGTTGCAGGCGCTTCCCCAACGTTCAGGGCTAGATATTTTGGATTTAGGCTGTGGCCCAGGACGAGATTTGCACTATTTCAAACAGCTGGGCCATAAGCCCGTTGGTTTGGATGGGAGTCAAACTTTTTGTGATATGGCGAGGGCTCATAGTGGTTGTAAAGTATTGAATCAAAATTTTGCGCAGTTGGATCTAGGTGAAGCGTGTTTTGATGGTATTTTTGCCAACGCCTCGTTGTTTCATGTCCCTAGTGAACTGTTACCGAGTGTACTTAAAGCCTGTCATCATGCTTTGAGAGAGGGAGGGGTTCTATTTAGCTCGAACCCTCGGGGGAGTGATGAGGGGTGGAGTGGTGAGCGTTATGGTCACTATATGGAGTTTGATGTGTGCCAGCGCTTTTGGCATGACGCGGGATTTGATGTGCTGCATCATTATTACCGTCCTGAGGGGATGCCGCGTCAACAACAGCCGTGGTTAGCGATGGTGAGTGTGAAGCGCACCTAGAGCATCATTATGGTGCGGATTGAGGCGCTGGATTAACGTAATTATTGGCGTAAAGCGGGTTGGCAGCAGGGGTAAATAGATCTACCCTTTATATAGCGACTGTGAATTAATAGCGACAAGAAACAATGCCAATTTAATAGGCCTCGTGTACTTAGTAGAAAGGTTAACGGTGTTTAGATGCGTAAAATTATCATTCTTGATGATGAAGTGATGATGCTCAGCAGTTTAGAGCGTCGTATTAAATCTGAAAATTTAGCTTATGAGCCCCACTGTTTTAGTTCAATCAAACTTGCGTTGGCTGAATTAGACAAGGGCGACTGTTATGCCTTTATTACCGATGTGAAGATGCCCCACCTTACGGGGGATCAGGTGGTTAATTACATTAGTAAAAAGTACCCTGAACAGCCTTGTATCGTGATTACGGGGCAAGCAGAAAAACGTGAAATTAGACATATTATGGATGCGGGTAATGTTAAAGAGGTTATTTGGAAACCGATTGATTTTGAAGCACTGGTCACCGCGTTAGACAATATTGCAGTGACTGAATAACCCTGTATCCCTTTATACGCTGCCGCTCGTCTTTTATCATCTTTATCTGTTAGGTCATTTATGTCCCATTCATTACCTGCCTCTTCGCCGATAAAAATTGCCGCTGTAGTACTCGCGGGTGGGCAGGGGGAGAGGATGGGGCGCCAAGATAAAGGCTTAGTGCTGTATCAGGGTGTGCCGATGGTGTGTTGGACATTAGATCGGTTAACACCGTTGTTGGACAAGGTTGTGATTAGTTGTAATCGTAACTTCGAACAATATGAGTCCTATGGCTATACCTTGGTGAAAGATCAGATTGGGGGCTATCAAGGGCCGTTGGCGGGGGTGCATGCAGCGATGCAGCAGTTGGAGGGTTATACCCATGTACTGGTACTTCCTTGTGATACCCCATTACTAGATGAAGACGTTATCCAGTGTTTATTGCAGGCCGTGCGTGTGCATACAGAAGAGATCGTGTTGTTAAAAACGGATGACCAACCGCAGTTTCTTCACGCAGTGATACCCCTTAAACTCACTCAAGCACTGGGCCTGTGGCTCGAGACGGGGGAGAGGGCAGTGTACAAATGGTACAAACAATTCCCTATGTATTTTGTTGAGGTGGGGGCGCAATCGCCCACACTAAAAAACATGAATACCGTGCAAGACCTGTCGTAAGGCTGTGCCTTCTTTTATTGCGTTTTCCCTTCAAAAACCTATGTGGGCTATATAGACGTACTTCCTTTATTAGTTTTTATTAATAAAGCTCATTGCCTGTTGGTGTAGGTCAATTTATATACATATTTGTTTTGTTATTATTCCATTAAGAAATAATCTAATAGCCCGTCAGTGGTGATGTGTCCCTTTATCGAGCGTTGACTCAGTAGAGAGGGCTTAGTTGTGATCTTCCTTTAGCTGAGTGGTGTCTATTACCTTTGTAGGTTTAGTCATTATGGATTTCGATTTTTTAATTGACCGTTTAGGTGAAGACGGTGCGACGGCCGTGGGTGGATTGGTGTTAGGGCTTTTGTTTGGTGTGTTTGCTCAACGAAGTCAATTCTGTTTGCGTGCCGCTGTTGTTGAATTTGTGCGTGGCAGGATGGGGCCTAAAGTGGCGATATGGTTGCTCACCTTTTCTGCGGCTGTGGGGGGGACGCAGGCCCTTATTCTACTCGGTGAGTTGGATATCACTGATTCTCGCATGTTAGCGTCCTACGGTAGTTTATCCGGTGCGGTTATCGGTGGGTTGATGTTTGGTGCGGGTATGATCTTGGCGCGGGGCTGTGGTGCGCGTTTGCTTGTCTTAGCGGCGACAGGAAATTTACGAGCTTTGTTTTCGGGGTTGCTATTTGCGGCCATCGCGCAGGCGAGTTTACGAGGTGTTTTTGCGCCCGCAAGGGATGCGGTGGCCCACTCCGTTTTACTGCATGAAGATGGTGGCTTGGAGCTGCTTAGCTTTTTAGGGTTGGGCGATTATGCCGGTCTTTATATTAGTGTTGCCTGTGCGGTGGTTGCGGTTATCTATGGTATTAAGAATAAACTGACACCTTGGGCGTGGGTTGGTTCGGTGGGAGTCGGCTCTATAATTGTGGGTGGCTGGTGGTTTACGTACCACATGTCGTATCAAACATTTGAGTCAACTCAGGTTGAGAGCATGACATTTACAGGGCCGTCTGCAGATACGTTAATGTATTTTCTGACGCCAGGTGGTGCGCCTATGGACTTTGATGTGGGGCTTGTTCCGGGTGTTTTTGTGGGGTCGTTTTTAGCCGCTTTATTTTCCCGTAGCTTAAAGCTTGAAGGGTTTAAAGATGGTAATAGCATGGTGCGTTACATCTTAGGTGCTTGCTTGATGGGGATGGGTGGCATGTTAGCAGGGGGGTGTGCTGTAGGAGCAGGCTTAACGGGCGGGTCGGCGTTTTCTATTACGGCTTGGATCGCCTTGGCATCTATGTGGGCAGGCGCAGGTCTTACTGACACGTTTGTGGACCGGAAGCGCGAGATGGCGGCGGTTAGAAGTTAAACTTTTTGCCTGAATCTTTTTCTAGTTCTTTTTCTTTAGCTTTCTCTTCTGCTGCGGCGTCGATCTTTTCCGCCAGTTGGGTTACATGTGTCCGTATCTCATATAACTGTCGGTCTAAGGTTTGGTGGCTATTGAGGTTCTGTAGTTTGCTAAAACAGCTGCGGTAATGATGTATAACGACTTCTGGTCCTCTCGATTTTTCCGTTTCGAGCGCATTTAATAGATCAAGATCAACCTCAACACGTGCATAGATACGTTTGGCGGCTTTTGTTAGGTTGTCTGCTGAATCACTGTTGAGATCGCCCTTGTTTTTGATATCGATAATGAACTGAGCCAGTTCCTTGATAATCCCCATGGCTCTTGCGGCTTCGGTGTGACTGTTAAATATAGACATTGATCCGACCGGATGGGGAATCGGTTCAGGCAATATGGCGGCTTGTGCTTGGAGCGCGCTTCTTTGTTGTTTGTTGCTATCGCTTGGGTCAAGTTCAACAACGGCGTTCCAACGGGCTTCTAAGTATTTGCAGAGCAGGGCGCGAATGTCGGTTGTTAGTAAGATCGGGGGAAAGGCGTCGAGTAGGTGGGTTGCTCTGCGTATGCCTGATTTTAAGCTGATCAGGCGGAGGTTACGTTCACGCTTTTTGTTTTCGATATCTTGTATGATAAATGCAATGCAGGACATGAGCGCAACGCCACAAAGAATAATTACTGCTATGTAAGTTGGGCTCATGAAAGGTTCCTATTCCTAATAACTTTACACTATCGAAAAAAACACAGATTTTATAGTTAAATAATTAAATAAAACACTTGTATTTTGAATGTTGGGTCAGTATTATTTGCCCCGCTTTAAAGAGCTGTTACAGCTTGCAGCGTCCCATTCGTCTAGAGGTCTAGGACACCGCCCTTTCACGGCGGTAACAGGGGTTCGAACCCCCTATGGGACGCCATTCTCTTTAAAGTATTGCGGGAATAGCTCAGTGGTAGAGCACAACCTTGCCAAGGTTGGGGTCGCGAGTTCGAACCTCGTTTCCCGCTCCATAGTCTATATTGAGTATTCTATCGGCCAGCTTTTGCTGGTTTTTTTGCGCCTAAATCTTCGTTTTTTCTCATTTTGTTTCTTTCTTCTGCTGAAACCTTAGCGTTTTAATTATGTACTGTGCCTGAAAAGTAGGCTTGATTCAGCATAAGAGATCTCTAATTTATTCCTCTAAAAAGTTCCTTAATATTACCAAAGGGTTAGCGTAAAAACGGCGTTAATGCTGTTTGTTGTATTTGCAACCACTATCAAGAAAACAAAGTGTTCTTTTTTCTTAAAAATAGGGTTGACCCTCAAGAATCAGTTCTTTAATATACGCGCCTCCTTACAAGGCAACGCTGCTTGTAGGGATGTAGCGTCCCATTCGTCTAGAGGTCTAGGACACCGCCCTTTCACGGCGGTAACAGGGGTTCGAACCCCCTATGGGACGCCATTCTCTTTAAAGAGATTAGCGGGAATAGCTCAGTGGTAGAGCACAACCTTGCCAAGGTTGGGGTCGCGAGTTCGAACCTCGTTTCCCGCTCCAAATTCAGCAATGAATTTACAATTTAGTGTCCCATTCGTCTAGAGGTCTAGGACACCGCCCTTTCACGGCGGTAACAGGGGTTCGAACCCCCTATGGGACGCCACTTCCTTTCTTTTTACTCATTATCTAATTTTTTACCTCAGTTGAAGGTAATATTGCTTCCTTTGGACTAAACTAGCTAAAGTTATACCTTGTTTGGTTTGGAGTAATCTCGTTTTATTCCAAGTAAAGGTTGTTTCACATAGGATGTGGTTGTCTTCATTGTATGATCCGACTTCTGCTATTTTTACTGTTGTTAACGTTTTCTCGGATAGGCTTATCTGAGGTGATCGTCAATTCGAGCGTATCGCTTGAGCATGTTAGTCGGCAGTACCTTCTTTCTATTTTCTCAATGCAAACCCGTGTTTGGCCCGATGGCCAATCTGTTCGGGTCTACATTCTTCCTCCTCATCAATCAGAACACCAAGCGTTTGTTAAGACAGAGTTAAAAGTCTTTCCCTATCGATTAGTAAAAATTTGGGATAGAGCTGTTTTCTCTGGTGCGGGACAATCACCGATGGTTGTTGGGTCTTATCAAGAGATGCTGGACAAAGTATCTAGTCATAAAGGAGCCATAGGATATATGTCCACGGGTATGGAGGTAGGCAGCGATGCTAAAAAATTACAGGTTGATTAAATGGCTTGGCTTATTTCTTTTTAGTCTTCCGTGGATGCATGCTACTGCTGATGAGATCAACTGGGAGGTAAATGGCTTCGTTACTCAAGGGTTTGCCCTGAGCGATGATAATAATTTCTATGGTGATAGTGAGTCAGGTAGCTTCGATTTTAGGGAGCTAGGGCTGAGCACGTCAGCGCGGTTAAGTGAGCGTTTACTAGTATCGGGCCAGTTAGTTTCTCGAAAAGCCGGTAAGGTAGATGACGGTGATCTGAGTGTCGATTATGCCTTGGTGGATTATCGCTTTTTAGAACAACAGTGGGGGAATGCAGGGGTACAGTTGGGGCGTATTAAAAATCCTTTTGGTTTTTATAATTCGACCCGCGATGTGGCCTTTACTCGGCCGTCTATTATGCTACCGCAATCTATCTATTTTGACCGCGCGCGAAACTTAGAGCTTTCATCCGATGGTTTTGTTCTTTATGGAACAAAAATGTTCTCATCAGGGCGGATTAAATCAGAGTTGTTTGCGGGGGCTCCGCGTAAGGATGCCAACGTTGAATATGCTTATCTGAACGCTGATTGGCCCGGCTCGTTTGAAGACAGTGAAGGTTACCTGTGGCGTAATGAATATAGCTCTAACGATTATAGTTTTATTGCGGCGATTACCTACGGCAATTTTAAATTAGACTTTGAACATCCCGGTACCCCTGCACCTGGAGCGCCAGGTGATGGGGTGCTTGATCTCGATATTGCGGCTATCTCACTTCAGTATAACTGGGATCGTTGGAGTTTAACGGGCGAATATTTTAGACAAAATATAGACTGGGGAGACATCGGTGGCATTTTTTCTATTAAGCCTCAGACATCTAGTGAATCGTTCTATGTACAGTTAGAGCATAGGCTAACCTCTGATATATCTATGTTTGTACGGCGCGATATCTTTTATATGGATAAAGATGATAAAGATGGGACCAAAGGGCAGCTGCTTGATGGTCAGCCGCCTTATACTCACTATGCCTTTGATTGGACGGTGGGTGTGGGATGGGAGGCGACTCCTAATTGGTTGCTTCGGGCAGAGTTGCACAAAGTGGAAGGTACCGCGTGGCTAGCAACTCAGGATAACCCCGTTGGCGTTGAGAAAGAAAAAAACTGGAATATGTTCTTACTGCAAGCAACTTATAGGTTTTAATCTATATGCCTTACTCAAATGTTGACCCTCGTACGTTTTTGAGTTTGCGTTGGAAGGTCTTTATCTACTTGGTGTTCGCGCTGGCGATGGTGCACCTTATTTATGGTTATTACTCCTACCACAGCTTAAAGCAGGACAGCGCAGAGGAGCGTTTAGAATTAGCGGAACGTGATTTCAGCGTGCTGGAAGGCTTAGTCGCCACCTCTTATGACCGTCTCCTCGAATTGTCTGAAATAATCCCCTTGGTTGTTGATCACAACGCTAAAGGCGCAGCGACGCCGAGTGCCTATATTGATGCGTTAGAGACCTTGTTTCCCAGTCTTGCTATAAACGGCTCAATGGATGCGATCTATTTTTATGATGGAGCGGGTGAGCTAACGACGGAGCAGGGTATTGTTGTTGATTTTCCCTCGTCGGTCATTACAACGGTGATTGAAGAGGAGGAACCGGTTAAGTTCTTCCACTGTTTTGGCCAATGTTTACGTTTTGTCGCGATGCCAGTCACGCTTGTGGGCAATAAAACTGGTGTGGTGGTGGTGGGTCGCGAGATGCGTGACATTATTCTGGAATTTAATCACCAAACAGGGCGCGACATTGGACTTGCGTTGCAACCGTCCGGTAGTGCAGCTGCGGCCCGTTTGTGGACATTAGAGTTAAAGTATTTAACGAAAAAAGCTGAAAATACCGCACTTTTAAACCGCCTTGTGAGTGAGCAGAGTATCTCTTTAGGCGGTGGGGCATATGAAGTCAATGTAGAAGGGCGTCGTTATCAGGTTATTTTAAAACCGCCAGAAGGGGCTGCGTCAGGCCGAGCCTTTTGGATTTTAATTGAGGATCATACTCGCTCCTATATTGATGCGAGGGATGATTTGATTCAGCGTTTGTTGGTATCGGGTGCCGGTCTGTTTTTAGCCGCCCTGTTTTTGTTGACGGTTTTGCGCTCACCGTTGAGCGCACTTGCTAGAATATCTGCTCTGCTGCCTCTACTTGCCAAAAGCGCCTACGAAGAGATTCGTTTAGGCATACATTCTATTAAACGCAGCAATCTGTTTGAAGATGAACTTGACCTGCTCAAGCACAGTACCCTAGACCTTACGGAACAGCTTGAGCGGTTAGAGCAATCCTTACTTGAGCGTGCCCTGCATCTGTCTGAGCGGTCGGATCAGCTTGAAGCAGAACGTGATTTTGTGACGAGCCTATTAGATACCGCTGAAACGATCATTATGACGTTAGACCATAACGGCAATATAGTGACGCTTAATCGCTTTGGTTTAGAGGCCCTTGGGCTTAGCGCGGATGAAGTAAAACTACTCAGTTTCTTTGATCTCAGCCATGACAAAGTAGGGTTGGACGAACATCAAAGGTTGATGCAGCGTTTGTTTAATAAGCAAGAAACTAAGGTACAAGTTGAAACGGCCATTAGATCTAAAAATGGTCAGATGTTGCAGGTTTCATGGTTACATTCAGTGTTAAATATTCCAGATTCAGAGGCGCAGGTTTTATCGATAGGCCTTGATTTTACCGAACGTCAGCAAGCCGAAAAACAACTGGTTTGGATTGCTAACCATGATCCACTTACGGCACTGCCTAACCGGTTAATGTTTAATGATGAAGTGGCGCGAGCACTTAAACAGCACTCAGGTAACAAGGACATTATCGCTGTACTGTTTTGTGACCTTGATTCTTTTAAAGATGTTAATGACTCCTTAGGTCACCCTGTAGGTGATGAGTTGCTTCAGCAAGCGGCTGAACGTATCCAAAGCGTCATCTGTCATGATGGCCTTTTAGCGCGTTTAGGCGGAGATGAGTTTACCGTACTGTTAGAGTCCCGTTCCTCTATTCAAGAGATCGAGGATGTGGCTACACAGCTGTTAAAAGCGTTTAGGGAATCTTTCTTTATTGATGGGTATGAGATATTTAGCACGTTGAGCATAGGTATCGCTATGTACCCTGAAAATGCTACAGACGTCACAACCTTGGTGCAGTATGCCGATGTGGCGATGTTTGATGCGAAGGAGCGAGGTAAAAACCAGTTACGTTTCTATCATGATGAGCGGGGCAGTGAGCGTTATGAACGTTTCTCCTTAGTGAATGACCTTAGACGGGCGTTGGAGCATGATGAACTCAAAGTGTATTTTCAACCTCAAATTGATACGCGCTCCGGTAGCGTGATGGGGGCTGAGGCACTTTTACGCTGGCAGCATAAAGAGTTAGGTATGATCTCGCCTGCTAAGTTTATTCCTTTGGCAGAGGAGCAAGGGCTGATTATTCCTATTGGCGAATGGGTATTACGCGAAGCCTGTAAGCAAGGAAAAATATTACATGATCAGGGCTTTTATGTCCGTATGGGCGTGAATGTGGCGGGTCAGCAGATCATGCATGAAAGTTTATTGTCCAGCGTGCAGCGGGTGATTAGCGAAACCGGTATAGATCCGAAGCTGGTGGATTTGGAGGTAACGGAGAGCTTTTTACTACGCCAGCCTGAGATCACGATTCCTAAGCTTCACACATTCCGTCAAATGGGCATGTCGCTTTCGATGGATGATTTTGGCACCGGTTACTCATCCCTGAGTTACTTAAAGAAACTGCCTTTGAATACACTCAAAATTGATCAGAGCTTTGTATGTGATATCGGGAACGACCCAGAAGGGGAGGCGATTGTTAAGGCCATTATTGTGTTGGCTAAAAGTTTAGGGTTAGGCGTGTTGGCTGAAGGGGTCGAAACCACTGAACAGTTGGCTTATTTACGTGCGCACGGTTGCCATCTTATTCAGGGTTATTATTTTAGCCGTCCACTGCCTGTGGAAGCGTTTGTTGATTTTGTTGCTAATCAGGCAGTGGATATCAGTGCAGACTAAATAGCGTGCAGGCGTGAGTCTTAGTGCTGCTCAAATACCTTTGCCCGCTGGTTTAGGTAGTCGAACGTTTCACCGCTTTCTTCTGCGCTGAAACGCATCTCGTCTAATTGTTGGAATCGTTCGATCTCTTCATCGGCCATATTATGCAGGCAGCTGCCGCCAAAAAACCATAGCAGGTCTCTAGCAATTAAGTGAGCAAGGGCAGGGTACATTCTAAACGCACGTTCTATTACATGTTCTCCGGTGGTATAAATCTCTTCGCTACCGGCCTCGAATGCTTCGATCAGTTCTTTAAGGCTAAGGATAAAGGCTTCATCTTCATGGGTGATCTCCTCATGGGTGAAGGGCTCGCACTTGATCAAATTGTTATATGCAATTTTCAGGAAATTAAGGTGATGAATTTGGTAAGATGTCATTTCGAGCTCCAATATCATGATGGCGCTTATTTTATAAGGTGAAACACAAGCTAGCTAGGTGGATATGAACAAATAGTTCATTGAATGCTTAGCTGAGTCACTTAAAATGTGCGGCGACTTTTAGTTGATAGGTGAGCTGGGCATTTTAGCGCCAGACTCTCTATCAAGCGGTTGTAGTCGAAAACGTATGTTTACAAACTTGAAATCACCCCCTTATTTAAGTCGGGATAGCTAGATGACATTAGCGTTAACAGTTGAAAATTTACATAAAGTGTATGGCAACGGTTTTGAGGCCTTAAAAGAGATCTCTTTTGAGGTTAAGCAGGGCGACTTTTTTGCTTTGCTTGGTCCTAATGGCGCCGGTAAGTCGACCACGTTAGGTATCGTCTCTTCATTAGTGAATAAAACCTCCGGTAAGGTCTCTATTTTTGGTGTAGATATTGATAAAGATTTAATCGGTGCAAAGTTAAACTTAGGCGTGGTGCCACAAGAGTTTAATTTTAATATGTTCGAAAATGTTAAAGACATATTAGTGACGCAAGCGGGCTACTATGGCATCGAGCGCAAAAGAGCGTCAGAGCGTGCTGATTACTACATGAAAAAATTAGGGCTATGGGAAAAGCGCCACGGGGCTGCCCGTATGTTGTCCGGTGGTATGAAGCGTCGCCTTATGATTGCTCGCGCTTTAATGCACGATCCTAAATTACTGATTTTAGATGAACCTACAGCGGGTGTTGATATTGAGTTACGCCGCTCTATGTGGGAGTTTCTGCGAGAACTCAATGCCGCAGGGACGACCATCATTTTAACGACACACTACCTTGAAGAAGCTGAAAGTTTATGCCGCAATATCGCTATTATTGATCGCGGTAAAATTATTAAAAATACCAGTATGAACGCGTTGCTGCAGCAGCTCACCACTGAGACCTTTATTTTAGATATCGAAGATGCGTTGACTCAGGCGCCGCACTTGGAAGGTTATGGGGTGCGTTTAATTGCAGAGAATGTTTTAGAGGTCGATGTGGAAAAAGAGCAGGGCTTAAATGGTCTGTTTGAACTTTTACAGGATAACAATATCTTAGTTCGAAGCATGCGCAACAAATCAAACAGGCTAGAGGAGTTATTTGTGTCTCTTGTTGATAAAACTCTTAATCAGGATAATGCATGAACAGCCACGATCTTTTCATCGCTTTTTGGACCATTTTACGCCGTGAAATACGTCGCTTTACGCGCATTTGGGCGCAAACCTTGCTACCCCCCGCAATAACAATGACGCTGTATTTTATTATTTTTGGTAACCTGATCGGTAGCCGTATCGGTGAAATGGGCGGTTTTGATTATATGGAATATATTGTTCCAGGTTTAATCATGATGTCGGTTATCACTAACTCGTATAGTAATGTGGTGTCCTCATTTTATAGCACTAAGTTTCAGCGCAGTATTGAAGAGTTGCTGGTCTCACCTGTACCCAATTGGATCATTTTAAGTGGGTTTGTGTTGGGGGGAGTTGCCCGCGGCTTAGGTGTGGGACTGATTGTCACACTGCTATCGCTGTTCTTTACTGACCTGCAAGTGCAGCATTTATTCGTTACCGTAGCGATTGTGTTTTTAACAGCGGTTCTTTTTGCGTTGGGCGGCTTTATTAATGCGGTCTTTGCTAATTCGTTCGACGATATCAGTATTATCCCTACCTTTGTGTTAACGCCACTGACATATCTAGGCGGTGTTTTTTACTCGATTCAGTTGTTGCCAGAGTTTTGGCAGGGTGTATCGCAGTTGAACCCGATTCTTTATATGGTGAATACCTTCCGTTACGGTATCTTAGGGGTGAGTGATATCAATGTAGGGTTCGCCTTTATGATGATCCTACTGTTTATTGGTGGGCTCTTCTCTTATGCGCTTTATCTGCTTAAACATGGCAAAGGAATTCGTAGTTAATGGACACAAACGACGTAGTAACACAGTCACCGCTGGGTAAAGACACAGAGTATATTAATAGTTACGATCCATCGTTACTCTACCCTATCGCGCGTGATACTAATTGGCAGGCCCAAGGGATTGATCGTGAAACGTTGCCTTTTAAAGGGGTTGATATTTGGAATGCGTATGAGCTTTCTTGGATAAACCATCGGGGCAAACCTGAGGTGCGCCTTGCTGAGTTTCGTGTGTTTGCTGATAGCAAAAATATTATAGAGTCTAAGTCATTTAAGCTTTATCTAAACTCCTTTAATTTAAGTAAGTTTGCGTCTCAAAAAGAGGTCGAAGCGTTACTGATTAAAGATCTATCTGAGGCCGCAGAAGGGCGTGTTACCGTCAGGATCTATCACCCAGATCAAGCCCCTGAATTTGGTCAATTTACAGGTTTCTGTATTGATAATCAGGACGTTGATATTACGGCCTATACCCCCGCGCCTGATTTACTGTTTACCGGTGAAGATGAGGTCGAAGAGGTGCTTTATAGCCATCTATTAAAGTCTAATTGTCCGGTTACAGGGCAACCCGATTGGGCGACGTTAGGGATTAGCTATAGCGGCAAGGAGATCGATCGAGAGGGGTTACTTAAATATATAATCTCTTACCGTGAACACGGTGATTTCCATGAGCAGTGTGTAGAAAATATCTTTATGCATATCTGGGAGCGTTGTAAGCCCGATAGCTTAAATGTTTATGCGCGTTATGTGCGTCGTGGTGGGTTAGATATTAATCCGTTCCGTAGTAGTGAGATGGACGATATTGATAATCTTCGTCTTAGTCGACAGTAGGGGAGAGAATTTATGGATGCGCTAGAACTGCTGCATCATCGTGTATCTTGTCCTGCACTCATGGAGCCGGGGCCGACAAGTGAACAGTTACAGAATATCTATCAAGCGGCCCTAAGGGCGCCGGATCATGGTGCCATTAGGCCGTGGCGATTTCTAACCGTATCGGGTGCGTCCCGTGAGCGTTTAGGCGAGTTGTTTCTAAAGGCCGCCTTAACTGATAATCCCGAGCTTGCACCGGAGCGGCAAGAGAAAACACGTAATATGCCGCTACGTGCACCGACGCTGATCGTTGTGATTGCCGCGGTGTGTGACCATCCTAAAGTGCCACCTTTAGAGCAAGAGATCTCTGCAGGGTGCGCCGCGCAAAATATTATTTTAGCGGCACATGCCCAGGGTCTAGGTGCTATGTGGCGCACAGGTGATATGGCCTATCATCCGGTTGTAAAGTCAGGTCTCGGTGTCGAAGCGACAGAAACCATTATTGGTTACATCTACTTAGGTAGCGCTAAAAAATTACGCACTGCCCCTCAGCATGAGCACGAGGCTTATGTTACTGAGTGGTAAGGTGAGATGGAGAGGGTAAGCAATTTTGATCGACTATAATCGAATTGCAGATGCGTTCCTTGTTCGCTTAAAAGGCGAAATCCCATTGGTTAACCATTTGGGGTTATCCCCGTTACAATGGGATGGTCAAACGCTGGCAATGACAGCAGCACTGGCGCCTAATGTGAATGATAAAGGCACAGGGTTTGGGGGTTCATTGGCGACAATTGCTACGTTATGTGGTTGGAGTATTGTCATGCTCTACCTCAGGGCTAAAGGGCGCGATGATGATGTGGTCATTCGGGATAGCCATTTAGAATACTTTCTACCGGTTACCTCGGACTTTACCGCTAAAACATCGTTACCTGAACCTGCGCTATTAACGGCGTTTTACCAGAAAATGTTAGAAAAAGGTCGGGCTAGAATCGATCTTGTTATCGAAATAAAACAGGGTGATAAGGTCGCTATGCGCTTGACGGGTAGCTATGTAGCGTTAGAAAAACAGCGTTAATACTTATTATGTTTGATCTAGATGCCGACTCAGCTGCGCTTATGGGTTAGGCCCCCGCTTATCTATTGTGTTTCTACTGATTGGGTAACAGCATGCTCTATCGATTTTCCTTACAAGGTGTTAAATGCGCAGGTTGCGTACGTTCGTTGGAGAAGGGCTTAGCCTCGAACGCCATTATCGATGACTTTTCAGTTAATTTTGCTGATCGAAGTTTGAGTGTGTCCTCCTCCGGTACTGTTGCACAAGTGATTGCTGTCGTTGAGGCGGCGGGTTATGGGGCGATTGAAATCACAGACAGTGCGGGCTTAGCACAGGTACAACGTGCAGAGCAGCAGCATTATCAAAAAACATTGAGCCGTAGTCTTTTAGCCTTGGGCTTGGGTGCGGTTTTGATGCTTCAGATGTGGCTCGGTTGGATGCCGAGTATTAATCATATCAATGGTATTCTGGTCGGGGCTATTACGGGCCTGTTAACACTTCTTATTATGTACATCTGTGCGCGTCACATCTATCAAGGCGCTTGGCGTTCTGCGCGTAAATTAAACTTTAATATGGATAGCTTAATTGCCCTCGGGACGGGGGCTGCTTGGATCTACTCTACGGGCATTCTAGTGGTCTCATCTGCGGGTGTTACCCTACCAGAACCGGCAACACATCTGTATTACGAAGCGTCCGTGATGATCCTTGGCTTTATCTTGTTAGGGCAGGCCTTAGAGGCGAAAGCGAGAAAGAAAACCGGTGATGCCGTGCGTAGTTTAATGCAACTACAGCCGAGCACTGCGCTGCGGGTACGGGGTAGCGAAGAGAAAGAGGTCGCCATTGAATTACTGTCGTTACAGGATTTCGTCCGTGTGCGTCCCGGTGAAAGTATTCCTGTTGATGGCGCTGTGGTCTCTGGTGAAACCTATATTGATGAGTCTATGCTGACGGGGGAGTCTGAGCCTGTGCATAAGGTACAAGGCGATAACCTTGTTGGGGGTACGCTCAACGGTTCGGGTAGTCTATTAATGCGGGTAGAGCAGATCGGCTCCCAAACGGTACTTGCGCAAATTATTGAATCGGTTCGGGAGGCGCAAAATTGTAAGCCTGAACTGGGAAAACTCGCCGATAAAATAGCATCATTTTTTGTGCCTTTGGTGATGTTCTTTTCAGCCTTAACGGGCCTTATCTGGTTTAACTTAGGCCCCGAACCGCAGCTCACCTATGCGGTAATCACGATGATGACGGTATTAATTATTGCCTGCCCCTGTGCATTAGGGTTGGCCACTCCGATGTCGGTGATGGTGGCTGTAGGACGCGCAGCCAGTGAAGGCATATTGATTCGCAATGCCGATGCCTTACAAGTGGCCGAACGGGTCACAACGGTTGTGTTTGATAAAACAGGTACAGTGACGGAAGGTAAGCCCGCGGTGACTAATCAGGTCTATGTGTGCGGCCGTGACAGTATCGGGTACGTGACCCAAGCGGTGTTAACGATACAATCTCGCTCGGAACACCCGCTGGCATCAGCGCTATGCGCCAGCATGCTAGCCGAAGGTGTAAATAAAGATGACAAAGTAGCGGTCGATGCCTTTGAAAGCATGTCTGGGCTAGGTGTGTCAGCCACTGTGGCGGGGGCAGACTGGCTTATCGGGAATGCGGCATTGATGGCTGAGCATGGCGTTGATTGTGACGCGGTATTACCTCAAGCCAAGCAGTGGGCGTCAGAGGCTCGCTCTTTAGTGTATATCGCGCGTGCTAAACAGGTTGTGGCGCTATTTGCGATTGCTGATCGGGTAAAAAGTGATTCAAAATCTGCAATCGAGACCTTAAAAAAGGCGGGACTGGAGATTATTTTGTTGTCTGGAGATAACCAGCTTACCGCCGAAGCGATTGCCCGTGAGGTGGGCATTGAGCGGGTGATTGCGGATGTTAAACCTGAACAGAAGCAGAAAGTGATTCAAGATCTACAAGCGCAGGGTGATGTGGTCGCAATGGTGGGTGATGGTATCAACGATGCCCCAGCGTTAGCTCAGGCGGACTTAGGTTATGCGATTGGAACGGGATCGGATATTGCAATTGCCAGTGCGGATGTCACCCTTATCTCTGGATCGATTACGCGTGTGTCTAAAGCGATGGCGATCTCGAAAGCGACAGTCAAAAATATTAAGCAAAACCTGTTTGGTGCGTTTATCTACAATGCGGTTGCGATTCCTGTTGCGGCCGGCGTACTCTTTCCCTTTATCGGGGTTCTCCTCAACCCAGCGATCGCGGGTGCCGTTATGGCAATGTCGTCTATTACGGTTGTAAGTAACGCTAATCGGCTTAGATGGCTGAGAATTGATCGTTAATAGGGTGAGCCTTACCTCATCGATAATCTTAGGTAAGGCTCATGCAGGGGGCGCTTTATTCGCTTACACGTACGACTTTTTCTATAATGATCGGTGATTTTGGTACGTCCCTATGACCACCTTTTTCAGCTCTAGGTACACGGCTTATTTCTACCGCTAATTCCATACCATCAGTGACACGGCCAAAGACGGCGTAGCCAAAACGGTTACCGCGTGCATCTAAGTTTCTATTATTAACGGTATTGATAAAAAATTGCGATGTGGCGCTGTGTGGATAATTTGTCCGTGCCATAGCAATAGTGCCTTCGGTATTGCTTAGGCCGTTTTGCGACTCATTTTTTATCGCCTCTAAGGTATCTTTCTTTTTCATATCTGCGGTAAACCCACCGCCTTGAATCATAAACCCTGCGATTACACGGTGAAAAATGGTGCCCTCGTAGTAGCCACTGTCTACATACTTAAGGAAATTAGCGACCGTTTCCGGAGACTCATTAGGGAATAGCTCAAGGGTGATGTTGCCTAAATTCGTTTGCAGCGTCACTTTAGGGTTAGCCTCTTCGGCAAAGGCCGTTGAGGTGAGTAAAACAGGTAAAAGGATAGTTAATAGAATCTTTTTAAACATGAGAGGTCCGTTAGTTTTTATTTAAGACGTATAGGCACTAAATTTACCGTTTATTCTTGTGTCTGGGTAGGTAAATTTTGCGTCAGTGATTCGGGTCTTATGCCCGTGTAGACGGTAAGGTTTTGTTGTCATATCTGTTTTTTGGGTGCTAAGGGATAGGTGCTGGGTTACTGTAGATATTTATTATCAATGTTATTTAGTTCGATCTTGTTACTATGGTTGTGTGCTTTATTTTACGGACGTAGTGGAGGGCTTAGTTTAAGGTGGCTGATGTGAGGAGGTGGCCACGTTTATATGCTCGTATTGTGATTTTTAAGGGCAGGTACAGGCATTTGATCTAGAATTAAGTGCAGAGGTTGTAAAGGAAGCAAGACGAAAGGACTTCTTTGATAATTAAAACTATAAAATTCTGAGTATCTTGTGGTGTTCATCTCTTACGTAGCTTGAGTATGTCCTGCAGTACGCAGTAGTAGAACTGGAGTCGATTGAATAATGGTGAATCTGACGTTAAAGCAGAAAGTGCTTTTGTTAACACTCATACCGCTCATTGCTATTTTGGGTATTGTTATGTTTGTTGCGAATATGCAATTAAGAGTGGTGGGTGAGCATCAAATTGAAGCGTTTCGTGCGGAACTGCTAGAGAGTAAACATAATGAGGTAAAAAGTTATGTTGAGCTTGCGCTTTCTTCAATAGAGCATATTTATGATCATTCGTATGCGGGTGATCAAGCAGGACAAGAGAAAGCACTAGAAATTTTGACCGAGTTAAGTTACGGCAAAGGGGGGGACGGTTATATATTTGTTTATCAATATGATGGTACGAACTTAGCCACGCGGCCTAAACCTGAGCTGAAAGGTAAAAACTTAATCGACCTTAAAGATAAAGATGGCGTTTTGATTGTTAAAGACCTGATTGATCATGCGAAAGGTGATGGTGGTTTTGTTCGCTATATGTGGGTTCAGCCTTCTCAAAATAAGGACGCCCCTAAGTTGAGTTATGCAGAGGGCTTAGATAAATGGCAGTGGATGGTTGGCACTGGGTTCTATATTGATGATATTGATAATCAGATATTGGCGGCTAACAAAAAACTAGAAGATGAAATTGACCATACTTTGATGGTGTTTGCGTTGGTAGGCGGAGGCTTTTTGGTTGTGTTTGGTCTATTGGCCGTTATGTTTGCGAATGGGATTGCTAACCCTTTGGCGAAAGCGGCCGCAGCCCTAACTGAGATTGCAGAAGGAGGGGGTGATTTAAGTAAGCGGCTGGATACTACAGCTAAAGGTGAGGTCGCTGATGTTGCGTATGGCTTTAATACCTTTGCGGCTAAAATTCAAACCTTAGTGAGTGAAGTTAAAAGTGTGATTGATGAGCTGTCCCGCACCTCTCAGCGTATGACCGGTGTTGTTGATGAGACCCGGACCGAAGTGAATGATCAGCGCCGAGAAACAGAACAAGTGGCGGCCGCTATTCATGAAATGGCAGCGGCGGTACAAGAGGTGTCGACGAATGCAACCAATGCGTCCCACTCAGCTCAGGTAGCGGATGAGTCAGCGCAGGGGGGGCAGCAAGAGGTTAATGAGACCATCGCGTCCATTGAGTTGTTACAAGGCAGTGTTAATGCCGCATCTGATGTTATCGCACAACTTGATCGTGATTCTGAACATATCGGTACTGTGATTAATGTGATTAAAGAAATAGCAGATCAAACGAATCTGTTAGCCTTAAACGCAGCGATTGAAGCGGCGCGAGCGGGAGAGCAAGGGCGAGGTTTCTCGGTGGTTGCCGATGAAGTACGTACATTGGCGACACGGACTCAGCAGAGTACGGATGAGATACAGTCGATGATCGAAAAATTACAGGCGGGCGCACGTAAAGCGGTCCATGAGATGGAGAAAAGTCGCGTTCAGACAGAGAAAACTGTCGAGAAGGCGGGCCATACCGGCTCAAAACTGGATCATATTACCGCCTCTGTTGGGGATATTAGTGCAATGAGCACGCAGATCGCGACGGCGACAGAAGAGCAAACGGCGGTGGCGGATGAGCTCAGTCGTAGTATCCAGCACATTGCTGATATCTCAGAAAGAGCCAGTGGCACAGCCGATCAGTTGGCCGCTACCACAAGCGAGGTATCCCAGTTGGAGATGCGTTTAAGCACTTTGGTTAATCAATATAAAGTGTAGGCGGGATTAACGCATGGGGAAGATACCAACGGCCTTATCAGGCTTTTAAGTACAAGATAAGCCCCGTTTAGGCTGTTCTTTTTAAGGGGAATTGCCTAAGCCAACGCCGCTGTTGGACCGGTTCTAACAGCGGCTTTTTTGTGCGTTTTAGCTTGAGCAATTGCTTGATTATTACTTAGACGGTGCGGCCAATGCTAAGGGGTTATAGTGAAGGCAGTTTCGCCCTTTCTGTTTAGATTCATAGAGTGCGGTGTCTGCCGCTTCAATAATTGCAGCGTAATCATGCTCAATGGACGTTACATTTTCAGGGTTAAGCGTACTGTATCCAATCGATACAGTAACGGCTTGGTAGGTGGCGTCGGGTGCGTGAGTTAGGTTCAGTTGCTCTATCGTTGTCAGCAGCTTATATAAAAGCTTTCGTGCACCATTGGTACCTGTGTGGGGAAGGATAAAGGCAAACTCCTCCCCTCCATACCTTGCGGCCATATCCGTTGGGCGTTTAACGCTTTCACCTAACACCGTAGCGATACTTTTTAAACACTCATCCCCAGCAATGTGGCCAAAATGGTCGTTGTATTTTTTAAACTCGTCAATATCGATCAAGGCGACGGTTAGCGGGTCTTGTACTCTTAGCGCACGTTTAAATTCGATGACGATCTGCTTATCAAATGCACGCCGGTTGGCAAGGTTTGTCAGACTATCGGTGTGGGCTTGCGTATCGAGCAATTGAATGGCTCGGTGATAAGCTAAATGGGTTTTGACTCGCGCAGACACTACTCTTGGATTGAGTGGTTTAAGAATATAGTCGGCAGCACCGACATCAAATACTTTTTCTTCAAAACCCGCCTCAATGTTGCTGGTAATAAAGAGGATGGGGATCTCCGCCGTTTCTGGGTTCTGCTTTAGGCGTGCGCAGATATCTAAGCCATTGATGTCAGGCAACCCCATGTCCAATAAAATCAGGTTGGGTGGAGTTTCATTGATCATTATTAAGGCTTGTTCAGCATTCAGTGCAAAACGGATCCGCCCAAATTCTTCTAGGGTTTTCTTTAATGCGATGACGACCGTGCTGTCATCATCAACAATTAATATATCAGGACATTCAGTGTATGCACTTAGCATAGTTTATCGCGTTCCACGTGTTTGGATAAGAGATTCAAGCAAGGTGATAGCGTGTTTATAATTGAGCTGTGTCAGGCTCTCTTGCAGCTGTATAAAGCGTTCATCACCTAGTGCTTCACGAATTGATGCACTGTGTGTGTCTATTTTATCTAAGGCGTTTAGATCTTGCTCTGCTAGTAGCCTTAAAATATGTTGTACGGTTTCTTGCTTGAGAGGGGGAGCATCGGTTTTTATGGCCGAAGCGTCAAGCTTTTCTTTCCGCCATTGCGCTACTGCTTCGGCACTGTCTGTTTTTAAGTTGAGTAGTGCGTCCGCAAGCTTTGTTAATAAATCATTTGCCGGTTCATCTTCTGTTCGTAACGCTGTTTCTACTTTGGCTGAAAGTTGGTGTACCTCCTCGGCTCCGACCATGCCTGACGCACTTCTTAGTTTATGCACTTGAGAGGCGACCTTAAGGCGTACATCACTGGATTGGTGTGCGTCTAGATCTGCTTTAGGTGGTTTGGTTAGGTTGTTATGCTCGGTTAGCAACGTATCTAATGTGGTGAAAAACAGTTGCCTATCATTGAGTAATAGGTTTTTCGCTTTATCAATATTCAGTCCGGCAATAACGGGCCATGCATGATCGTTTTCAGCTGTAAACTCATCGATCGGATGCACCCTTATTGTTGTACCTCGATAGGCGGCTATTAAGGTGCGTAAAACATTAATGAGTTTTGTGGGATCGATCGGTTTAGTCAGAAAGTCATTCATACCGGCTTGCAGTGCTCGATTTTTTTCTTCTAATAACGCGCCAGCCGTCAATGCGATGATCGGTAAGGCGTTTAGACCTAAATCCTGACGTGCTTGCTGTGTCGTTTCAAGGCCGTCGATGCCGGGCATTTGGATATCCATCAATACGGCGTCATAGTCTTTAGCGGAGGTTTTTAATAGGCTTAGCGCCTCTTCTCCATTGTGTGCGGTTTGTACTAGGGCGCCGTTGTGCTCCAATATATGACTAACCACCACGAGGTTCGTCTCACTATCATCGACGACGAGTATATGTGTACCGCCTAACCATTTAGCGTTTACGGCTTCGATACTCGAAGAGTCAAATACACGCTCCATGTTGCCAGTATGCTCTATCACAACATCATTTACGGCATTGAATAAGGTGGATGCATTGACTGGTTTGAGTAAGAAGTTGTGTATCACATTGTCTACATCGAGGGGTGTAATACTGTCTTTATCGTGCGCAGATACCATCAGTACAGCGGGAGTCTTATCGTCTCCAATTTGATTCGCTAATGTACTAATCGCACTAATGCCATCCATGATAGGCATCTGCCAGTCGGTAATGATCACATCAGGTGGTCGCAGCTGACTCTCTTTACGTTTTAGGTAGGTTTCAACAAGCTCGGTGCCATCCTTTACTATTTTAGTACGCCAGCCGAGCGCGTGTGCCATGCCCTGTAGTTGTTTAGCATCGGCAGGGTCATCTTCGGCAATGAGGACAAAAAGTGTTTGGCTTTGGTTTTCCTGTAAAGCGGTTTCTTCGGGGGTTTGGACATTAAAGGGCAGGTCTACCCAGAATGTACTGCCCACATGCTCGGTGCTTTCGACACCCACCGTTCCCCCCATTAAGTGAGCGAGCTGATGCACAATAGATAAGCCTAAGCCTGTGCCGCCAAATTGACGAGTCGTGCTTGAGTCCGCTTGAGTGAACGGGGTAAACAGGTGTGCATGTTTGTCTTGTGGAATACCTATTCCCGTATCAGTGACTCTGAAGCGAACGTTCGTAACATCTTTTAGCAATGTTCCTTCTGTTTCGGTGTTTACGTCAGCGGAAATAGAGATGTGGCCCGTTGTTGTAAACTTGAGTGCATTGCTGAGTAGGTTAACTAAAATTTGACGTAGCCTTAGGCTGTCTGTCACCACCCAATCGGGCAGGTCAGGGGAAAGTTCTATATTGAAGGCTAAGCCTTTGGCGTCAGCCTGTAGTACGAATACGCTAGAGATCTCTTCAATCAACGCTCGCAGTTCGGTTGGATGTGTATCTAGCTCCATCGAATTTGCTTCTATTTTTGATAAGTCCAACACGTCATTAACAATACCCAGTAATGATTTTCCAGACACTTGGACCTTTGAAACTAACTGGTGTTGCGCGTCTGTCAATTGGTCTTCGGCTAATAGGTAGCTAAGCCCGATAATGGCATTGAGTGGTGTACGAATTTCATGACTGATGTTGGCTAAAAACGCACTTTTAGCATCGGTTGCCATTTCTGCATGGCGTAACGCGGTACGTAGCTTTTGCTCATTCGCCAGCCTTTCAGTGATATCACGTACGGAGGCCGATATCAGTACTTTTTCATCCAGTTGCATGGCGCTTAAGCTGACTTCTATTGGGAACTCTTTTCCATCCGATGTCAGGGCAAAGAGCTCTTCATTATTACCAATACAGATGGCTTTAGATTGTTGTAGGTTATCCATTATTTGGGCTTTATAGGTGTCGCTAAAGCTATTCGGTAATAATTTTTCTATTGATTGCCCTTCCAATTCAAGCGGTGAGTAGCCAAACATTTTAACGGCTTGGGCATTGACCAGCTGAATGATGCAAGCCTCATTCATCACAAAGGTGGCATCGGGGGCTGATTCTAAGAGCGCCTTGAATCTCGCCGTTTCTTTCTGTCGTTGAGCCTCTACCTGTGCGTTCCATATATCTTTTTGACGCATTTTTTCCGTCAACCATATCCAATATTGGATAATGACACTGACCAATACGGCGATTAGAAGAAGAGTAATAACGCCGCCAAATTGCCAAGCGATACTGTTGAAGATTGAGTGGAGGGGCTTTGTGCTGTAAATATTCAAAACACGGTGATTCGGACTATCACTAAGCATTAATTGACTGTGCTCGCCTAACACATCGCCTATCGCCCCTTGCCAGGTCTCTAAGTTCAACCGGTCTAAGCCATAATCAGACGCTGAGGGGGTAAATTCGTCTTGCCAGCGATGAGAGAAACCATGTTCAAAGGTAAATGATTTTGATGCGTTTGGGTGATATAAAAACTCGCCCTGTGTATTGGTAATATAGGCCTCTGTTTCGGCGGGAAGGTTGCTGGCAGCCATTTTTAGTAGGTGGTCAGCGGTGACATTGATAATGAAAATGCCAAGAATGCTACCATCCGCATGGAATAAGGGGGTAGAAAAACGCCAAACCGGCTGTTCAGGTTGTTCTATTTTTCCATGTTCACGATTGAGATTGATGTCTGAGTTGTAGACGTTATTCGCCCCTACTTGCAGGGTTTTTTCTATATATGGCTCATTTATCTTCGATTGAAGTAATGCCTGATCGAGCACGATAAGTTCATCGTTAAGGCGTTGAACTTTGACACTTTCTTGCCAATCATCCGTCGCTTTAATAAAACGTACTTGAAAGACATCTTTTTTGGACAGCATATAGGCTTTAAAGGTTTCTTCTAGCTGCTCGTGCCAGCGTTGTATAGCTGCATTAAACTCTTCTGGGCTGGTAATGTTTGTATGGAGGGTTTTCAATATTTCCGTTGCGGGAGTGTTAGCAAGAAAGAGAACATCACGGCGATATTGGCTTACTTCTTTAGTCAGGTATGAAAGGGCCGATTCATTTGCTTGTAAAAGGTCATTACGTGCTTCTTGAAGCTGGTTTTGTACAATTAATCCGCCTGAGACTATGCCTATCAGCGCAATGGTAAATAAGATGAATGGGTAGGAGCGCTTAAAACGATCGATTTTAAAAAAAGCACGTACGCTCTGAAGGTCAACACGGTATGTTGTATTTTTATCATCTTCTGCTGCTGAGTCAGTGCGCAGTACATTGATCACAACTAAGACGCAGAAGGTTAAGCTTAAACCTAGGATGATTATCCAGCCTAGATTCCATGGCTGTATTCGGCTCGCTTCCTCAGCAGAGGGGGTTAGCTGTAATTTCCATTCCTGACCATACAAATAGATGGTTTGAGTGACGCTATGTTTACGTTGGTTTGGCGGTGTTTCTTGATCATGTGAACGATAAAAAGGTTCACTTTCTTTAAGATTGGTTAGTGTTATAAAGGCTTGGTCTGTTAAGTCGTGAAGGTTCGCGAGTACATCATCAATCACTAAGGGGGCATAGACCCAGCCAGCGACGAGCTTTTCTCGGGCATCTGAGGTGTTTTGAGGTGTATTGTTAGCGTAAACAGGGAGCAAGATAAGTGCGCCCTGACGGCTTTTTTTATTGGCTTGAACCAAGGTGATAGGCGCAGTTAAGTAGGTTTTATCATCTCTAGCCGCTGAGATGGCGGCGGTACGTCGGTTTTCTTCCGAGCCTATATCTAGGCCCATGGCTTTTGCATTCTTGTCGATGGGGTAGATGTATTCTATGACAAAGCGATCACGGTCATGGGGTGTCAATGTGCGGATCGTAAAGTTAGGGGCGCCATCTTTGCGTGCTTGAGCAAGAAACTGAGCTTCCTGATCAACCGGCACACGCCTTATAAAACCAAACCCTAGGGCAGCGGAGAACTCGTGTGCTAAGTCACGACTATTGATGTAGTTCTCAAACTGTTGTCGCGTGATGCTGTTTACGCCAGCGGTGACTATCGCGCCTCGTGTGCTGCGTAATCCGTATTCGAAGTGCTCAAAGCGCTGTTCTATCAGGTTTTCTGTTTTAGTCGCAAGATCGTGCGAATATGCATTTAAGCGGTATTCATTTTCATAGTTGAGGGCAAGGGTTACCACTACGGTCAGCAATAGGCCAACTAATAATGGAAGCCAGCAGCTAATGAAATCAATTTTGGCTATCTTTTTTAAACTCATAGGGGGTAGTTTTCTTTTATCTCATTAGCCGGAATGGGGCGTGAAAAGTAATAGCCTTGCAGCAGAGATACACCAAGGCCTTGTAGTTGCTGTACTTGATCGAGTGATTCAATACCTTCGGCCACCGATTTTAATTTCATGCTTTGTGCTAATGTGGTGATTGTCTTAACGAGTATGGCATCAGGTTTTTGGGTATTCAGTTGGGCGATAAAGGATTTATCAATTTTTAAAGCGTCGACAGGCAGGTCCTTTAGATAACCTAGGCAGGAAAATCCGGTGCCAAAGTCATCTATGGAGATCGAGATGCCCAGCGCTCTAAGCTGTTGCATATCGCGGGTGACTTGCTCTAAATTTTGCAGCATTAGGCTTTCTGTTACTTCTAACTCAACCAGTGCCGGGTTTACCTTATACTGGTCAATGGCATCCAGTAAAAAGGGCATAAAATGCGGGTCCAGGAACTGGACTGGAGACACATTAAGGCACATTCGAATATGACGCCCGCGGTCGCTCCAGTGTTTCAACTCGGTAAAGGCGAGTTGTATCATTCTCTCTCCCAGAGGAATAATTAAACGTGTTTCTTCAGCCAGCGGGATGAACTCAATGGGAGGAATGAGGCTCCCGTCTTCGTCCTTGATGCGCATTAATGCTTCAACGGCCTCTAAGTCACCGGTATTCGGGTTGATCATGGGTTGGTATAGCGCAACGATATTTTGATTAGCAATAGCCGATGTTAGTTGCGTATAGCGCTGACGCCTTGATAGAAAATGCAGCTCCATCTCTTCTGAATAAAAACAAAGGCCCTCATGACTTGAGTCCGTTTTTGCTCTAAGTAAAGCCGCATCCGCGTGCAGCATGAGAGACTGAGCGTCGAGTGAATCATTGGGGTAAACGCTGAGTCCCATACTCATCGAGAAGTTATGAATTTCAGGCCAAAGCGCGGTAAGTTGCATGACCTGTTCTTTAATAGTAACCGCTAAATTGGCTAAATCGCTCGGGTGCTCTAAATCTGGCACCAGCAACATGAACTCATCTGCATTATGTCGGCTCAATGTTTCATTATTCGGTAACTGAGCTTTGATACGTTGGGCTATTTTTTTAAGTAGGGCGTCACCAAACTCGAACCCAAACTCTTCGTTGATCAGCTTAAAACGATCAATGTTGAATAAGATTAAACCCAAGTGTGTGCTGTTCTTTTGGCTGCGTGCCATTTCTGCATTAAGGCGCTCCATCAGTAAAAATCGATTTGGAAGGCTCGTTAATTGATCATATTGAAGGGTGTGCGACATTTTAAGTGCCATCGCACGGGACTCATTTATATCATCAAAGACGATGACCGCCCCGGTTACCTGGCCACTTTCTGAAATAAGAGGTGCGGCGCTATCTTCGACCGCAATCCAACGGCCATTTTGTTTCATCATCTGGCAATTCAGCGCCATACCCGCCACTCTATTTTCTTTTATACAAATACGCATCGGGTTGATATGTATGGGACCGTCATCACCTATTCTTAATGGCATTATCTCTTCAATAGGGCGTCCCTGGGCATCATGTAGTGTAATCCCCGTCATTAACTCTGCCGTTGGGTTCATAAACGTTACATTGCAATCTTGATCGGTTGTAATCACCGCATCCCCGATTGAGTTGAGTGTGACTTGAGCATGTCGATAAACCTCAAGTAATTCTCGTTCTTTGTTGCGTAACGTTAAATGTGTATTTACACGGGCGGCGACAATGTTGGGTTGTAATGGCTTAGCGATAAAGTCGACGGCGCCTTCTTCTAAGCAGCGTAGCTGATCTTCTGCGGAGTCATGGGAGGTGATAAATATGATCGGGATATCGCAGGTTTTTGGATGCTCTTTTAATTGCGCTAGAACTTGATGGCCATTCAAATCCGGCATCTCTATGTCTAACAAGATAATATCGGCACGCGTTTTTATCGCTTGCTCGACAGCGGAACAACCCTTTTGCTCAAAGAAAACCTGACCGATGTTCTTTAGCACGTTATTCAAGAGTGTAATTTGATTTGCATCATCGTCAACTAATAGAATTCTAGACTGTGTGTTTGTGCGTGAAAACATGAACTCTCCGTGTTAACTGGCAGTGATCACTATTGTGCTTTTTTTGTGGCGTACAAAATGCACCTATTACGTTTTTTATTTTTATTTTTATTTATGTTTAAGGTAAGAATAGGCTAAGCGGTCAAAGAAAACAAAGTGAGTATCACTTAATAAACGCTATCTTAACAATAAGTATTTCATTCTTTATGCAGCCTTAACCTCCGCTTTGTGTGGACGTAGCACCTGAGCGTTTTAGTTAAGAAAAAGAGGCGCTTCTATGATGGCTCGAAAAACATGAGTGGCGGTTGGCTATGGCGTTTTGACGCTTTCACTATGGGGGTATAGGAAGAGGGTTGTTACTGTGTTTTTTTTGTCATATTGCGTGGTTCCTGATACTAAGGAATAGACAATAGGGGGCTGATAGTTAGCCCCCTTGTCTCTTACGCATTAGGTCGTGCTAAGGCGTGCTACGATTGCTCAGTAAAGCATTGTGCTCTGGCTGATTTTTGGCCGCGTAGGTGGGGGCTAAACAGGTAACTTCACCTTTTAAGAGGTAGTTATTATCTTTGGGTAGAAAACTCGCATCGATACCTTGTTTATCGGTGTTTTCCCGTTGCTCTACCGGTAAAAGATTATGTTCATAGGCGCCACCTTTGCAGAGTTCTCGTGCTTTGTGGTGCCACATGGCGTTGACATCGCTTAAGCTGCTTTTCTCATTACCGTAGTATTGAATTGAAAAGCGATCAGGCGTGATCGTTGCAAATTTATACCCTGATAGACCATCAAATAAGTGGTAACTGCTATCACAACCATTTAATAAACAGCTTCCTAATATGAGTAGGATACCTTTGTTGAGTGTCAGCATGTGCGTGCTCCCTAAATTGACCTTTAATAAGTTCTCTTTTGCATTACAGATATAAAGTAGATCTTGGTAATTAGGATAAATCAGGTTGATTTTTGGTTACAGATCTAGAATTATGTATATTGTTCATATACAGATTGGCTTTTTTTCAACTGTTATGTACAAATTTTATAAATCTGTATTATTTAGTTAAGGTGTCATGGTGTTTTTTTATGAAACTGTATGAACGATTGCTAGAAGAGCTGAGTGTGCGTATTGAGCAGGGCTATTACCCTGTTGGCAGCAAGATGCCGTCGATTCGTACGTTGAGTAAAGAGCGCGGTGTGAGCATTTCAACGGTACAGGAAGCCTATCAGCGGTTAGAAGAGCGAGGGCTGGTTGAGGTTAGGCCTAAATCTGGTTATTACGTACAAGGCCGTTTAGTTGCTCCGACACTGCCTGAGGTTAGCCGACCCGCGCAACGGCCACTTGAGGTCTCCCATTGGGAGCAGGTTTACCATCTTTTAAATACTGAAAAGGGTGAAGGGCATCTGTCATTAGGCACAGCCATGCCTGATATTAGTTCGCCAACCCTTAAGCTATTAAAAAAATCGTTAGCTGATGCGGCCAAGCGAGTGGACGATAGCTTTATTAACTACTGTGACATTCGTGGTTCGGAAAAGCTCAGACGGCAGATCGCCCGTCTTGCGTTAGATTCGGGGTGTAACCTTCATCCAGATGAGATCATTATTACCAGTGGTTGCCAAGAGGCGTTGGTGTGCAGTTTACGGGCGACAACAAATCCAGGGGATGTTGTCGCAACTGACTCCCCTAGTTTTTATGGTTCCACACAAGCGATTAAAGCTTTGGGCTTAAAGGCCTTAGAGATTCCGACCCACCCGGAAACGGGAATAAGTCTTGAAGCGTTGGAGTTAGCCTTAGATCAATGGCCGATTAAAGCGATTCAAGTGACACCTACCTGTAATAACCCGTTGGGATACACGATGCCGGAGGAGCGGCGTAAGGCGCTTTTACGCTTAGCACAGCAGTTTGATGTACCTATTATTGAAGATGATATTTACGGTGATCTTTTTTATAAATCCCCCCGGCCTCGGACGATTAAATCGTTTGATGATGAAGGGCGGGTACTGCTATGTTCCTCGTTCTCTAAGACCCTTGCTTATGGGTTACGTTTGGGATGGGTTGCGCCAGGGCAATGCACTGAGCGGGTACTGCATAAGAAGTTTGTATCGACGGTGAGTAACCCACCTATTCAGCAAGCCGCCGTGGCTGAATTTATCGCGCAAGGGGGTTATGAGCGCCATATGAGAATTATGCGAGCACAGTATCAGCAAGCCCGTGATCTTATGATCGATCTGGTTGAGCGGAATTTTCCGCAGGGGACGCGTATTAGTTATCCTGGGGGCGGCTATCTGTTGTGGATTGAGCTGCCTGTCGAAGTGGATACGATTAAACTGAATAAAGCGTTAGAGAGGCATAATATCAGTATCGCGCCGGGGGTGATCTTTTCTGCATCCGGCAAATATAGAAACTGCATGCGTTTAAGCTTTGCTAAAAAACCGGATGCTGCGGTAAAACAGGCGATAGAACTCATGGCAGCGCAGATTCAGAGCCTCTTAAACGAGGCATGATCTGCGATTGTCATGATGAACGGTAGGTTTAGTACTGTTTTAAGCGGCTGAGCGATGAGGAGAGGGAGAAGCCTAGCTTTAGGTTGAGCTCCTTTGCATGCTGTTTTAGTTGTTTGCTGGTGAGCGTGTTTTCTTGCTTACCCGCAAAAATAACCCAGTTACCGCAGCTGGTGGTACAGCCTCTTATATCGGTAAATAAGCCCCGTAGAATATCAAGGCAATCTCCGGATTGGTGCTCCCGCCAGCAGTTAAGGACTAACCAGCCATTTTCTTTTAAGAGGCCATGGGCCGCGGTTAAAAACTCGGGGGAGAGTTGTTTTACATCTAATCCCTCTTCGCTATAGATGTCGCTAAAGATAATGTCAGCTTTGCGTTTATGCTCATCATGTAGAAAGTCATAGGCGTCCATATTGATCATTTCCATGCGCTTACTTCGGGGGAGGTGGAAGTATTTATAAGCGGTTTGGATAACATCTGCTCTGAGTTCAACAATCTGCTGTTTGAGCTCAGGGTAGTGGTGATGTAAACAGCTATTGAGAGCACCCGCGCCTAAACCTAAGGTGATACAGCGTTTAGGTTCTCTCATGAGCAATGCCATTAACATCGCACGTGAATACTCATGTTGGGGTACAAGCGGCTCACTTTTAAGCCAGCAGCTTTGCTCGTCGGTGTCGCCAAACGCAAGGTAACGTTTATTGCCGTCGTCAATTACACGTATCGCGCCATATTCGTCATAACTGCGATGTATCTCTTTCCCGGGTATGGACATGTGGGTACCTTGCTTGATGAGTGTAGAGCGGGCATTCTATAGCGGTCTCATACTATTATGCTACTTCAGTTTTAGCTTTCAGAGTCGACAGCATGGGCTCACTCTAAAAAAAGTATATGAACCCCCTTTAGGAGAGTTGTCAATGGAGATGCAGTGGCCGCGTTTATTAACGACTAAGCGTTATGGACATACTGAGCTTACAGATGAGGAGATCGGCCGGAGTCATTTTCATAAGGATCAAGATCGGATTATCTTTTCCAGTGCTTTTCGCCGTTTAGGTCGGAAAACGCAAGTCCACCCAATGGCGTTAAATGATCATATACATACCCGTTTAACCCACTCGGTTGAAGTGGGTAGTTTAGGGCGTAGTTTAGGTATTCGCGTCGGTGAGCAGATTCAAGATCAACTGCCAGAGTGGGCGACGGCTTATGATATCGGCATGATCGTACAGTCAGCCTGTTTAGCCCATGATATTGGAAACCCCCCGTTTGGTCATGCGGGTGAGTATGCCATAAGGGATTGGTTTAAACGTCGGGGTGACGATAGGTTGTTGGCTGATCTGAGCCCAGATGAACGCTTAGATCTCATGACCTTCGAGGGCAACGCTCAAGGTTTTCGCGTGGTCACGCGGATAGAAAACCATTTATTTGATGGCGGTTTGCGCTTAACGTACCCCACCTTAGGTGCGTTATTGAAATATCCATGGAGCGCAGAATATGCGGGCGCTAAAGGGAAGTTTAGTGCGTATAAAACCGAGTTAGAGATCCTGAATAAATTAGGCCGTGAGCTCGGGTTAGTGCCTTTGGGGGAAAATCGTTGGTGTCGTCATCCTCTTACGTTCTTGATGGAGGCTGCTGACGATATTTGTTATGCGATTGTAGATTTAGAGGATGCGATTGAACTTAACATCCTTAGTTTTGATGAAGTGAAACCGATCTTATTACAGCTCTGTGGGGATAGTAGTTTTGATGACGAGATCTTTACATCTCAGGCTTCATCGCGGCGTAAAATTTCGGCCTTAAGAGGTAAGGCGATGGAGTTTATGGTCTCTTCGGCAGTACAGGCTTATATGGCGAACCAGACGGCCATTATGCGAGGTGAGTATCAAGGGGAACTGTTGAGTGATGGTGATCCTGATGTGCGTGATGGTCTGTATGCAGCTAAAACCTTAGCGAAAGAGCGGGTGTTTCCTGATACACGCAAAGCAGAGCTTGAAGTGGGTGCTTACACGACCTTAGGTATTCTGCTTGAGGCGTTTTGCCATGCGGTTTATGACAACCATTATCTTGATGGCGAAAAGCTAAGCTATCGCAGTGAACGCATTATTAGCCTGATGGGAATACACGCGCCAAAACCGGATCTACCGCTTTATAACGCCTATATGCGTGCGTTAGATTTTATTAGTGGTATGACCGATAACTATGCGACCTATTTAGCGCGTCAGATTGGCGGGTTAAGTTAGTATAGATCTCTCTGCGGGTTAGTGTGGGGCCTGCAACTGCCTTATAATAGGCTTTTATTATTGATGAAGGGAACGGGTGTGGCATCGTTAAAAGATCAGTTGAGCGGTTTAGTGTATTCAACCGAAAAGGGGGCGTTGTGCCCTAGGTGTTCAGAATCGGTGGATGCGTGTATTTGCGCCTCATTAGATGATCAGCAGCGTTTAGATGAGCTGGACGGTATTGTGCGGCTTAGACGTGAAACCTCGGGCCGAAAAGGAAAAGGGGTGACAACCATCTCTGGCGTGCCTTTGGCTGATGCGGAGCTTAAAAGCTTAGCTAAAAAGCTAAAAAAAGTGTGCGGTACTGGTGGTGCGTTAAAAGCGGGTGTGATTGAGATTCAGGGGGATCATCGAGAAAAACTGAAAACCGTGTTAGAAAAAGAGGGATTTACGGTTAAGTTGGCCGGAGGCTGAAATGGCAAAAAAGAAAATGTGTACGCGCTGTATAGCGATGCGTTTTGCGTTGCTTTTTATGGCCGTAGTGGTGTTGTTTATGCTGAATGGGCTTTCGCACTTTTTTGCATAACCCCTATGGCTGGATCATGGAATCGATAAGGAGTAATGGAATGTTTAGCCCGTTGCATACGCTGTTATTACTGCCGTTACTGTTACTCGTTTCTACTTTTAGCGAGGCTAAAATATACCAATATACTGATGCGAGTGGACGCAATGTCTATGTGGATCGGTTGTCGAAAGTGCCTGCGCAATATAGGGATCAATTGGATGCACGGGAGGAGAGTAAAGATCGACTCTCTACTGAAGCACTTGATGCCCTTGCTAAAGAGCGAGATATCAATCAGCTTCGGCGTAAAATAAAGACGGAACGTTCTAAGTTACAAGCGGCGATGAAAAAGTGGATCACGCCTTTTACCTTCCACGCTAACCGTATCCAGCTGCCCATTAAGGTGGTTTATGGTGCTCGCTCTGTGAGGTTGAATTTGGTTATGGATACGGGAGCATCGTTTACGGTTGTCCATCAGTCCGCTATTGCTTCATTAGGTGCACAGCTACTTGATGCTGGCGCAGCTAGAGTAGCGAACGGTGGGATTGTACAAACGCAACGGGTCAACTTTGATCGTGTTGAGATAGGTCCCTATAAAATCCCCCATGTGTCGGCTGCGGTTATTGATTATCAAGGTGAGTCTGGCGGTAGTCAGGGATTACTGGGTATGGATTTTTTATATAATGCTCAATATGAGCTGGATAGGGAGAAGCAGCAGATTATTTGGGCACCGGCTCACTATAAAAAGTTACAAGGTGATCTGCTGGAACTCGATAAGCTGGAGCAACGGCTTCTTGATGAAACCGCGTCTCCAGAGCGGTGATGAGGCGCTGCTTATTAGAAGTAGCGTTCTACCGTGATTTGCAGATGATCATCTTGCTTGATGTTGTAGCTTAAATCGGCAGGATTGTCGCTACTAAAAAAACGGCCATCCAGACTGAGTTTCCAATTATTACCATAACGGCGGCTTGCCTCTATGATAAAACTCTCACTGTCATAGTCGAGATCATGACTCATGCCCGCGAGCATCTCAGTGCTATCGACATCATTTAAAGTTAATCGCGCGCCAATAAACAGATCGTTTTGTATGGCGGCATCAGCGTTTTCGCCGCGCTCATCCCAACCATATTCCAGCAGCACACCTACGTCTGCTGAGCTATTGCGGATACCGTAGAAAGTGTATTCAACGCCGCCCTGTGCGGCCCAGTAGTTTTCGCTCTGGGTATCACGGTTAATGGTTTCTAATTTCCATAGCCAGCTATCAATGGTGGCTTGTAGATCAAATCCAATTTGATCCATCTGCTCATAGTAGGGGGCTAAGTAGGTGGTACCGTTGCTGTTTTTGAGCAACAGCTTTGGATCTCGGTTGGTACCATGAAACCAATAAGCGCCTAAGTCAAAATCCCCAAGGGTATGGCTCCAGCGCAGGGCTGTATCAATATGATTTTCACCGGCAGAGGATTCGTAACTAGCAAGATCGTTATTCACAACGAGGCCGGAACGCAGGCGGCCATTTTTACCGATCGTGGTTCTCTCCCGAAACCCCGGTAGCAGATAGAGGTCAACAATCCCCCAATCCCTGACTAAGGATAGGTTGATCATCTGTTGGCCTAGTTTATCTTCACCGTCAAAGTCTTCAACGCTATCGGTTTGGTTGATCACGTCCACGAGGTGCTGGAACTCGGTTACGCCCCAAAATACTTTACGCAGACCTGCGCGTAACTCCCAATCTTCACCAATGTGAATCCAACTAAGCTCACGAATATCACCGTGTGTACGCTCATTGTCATTTTCATCCACGCGGAGATAGGGGGTGAAGGTTAGGCTATCAATACCCTCATTCCACTCCCAATAGAACTCGGGCTCCACCGTGAAGGATAGGTTTGAGCTGTAGTCCTGTTGTGGAAACTGAGCATCTTGGGTGAAGTAACGAGCTTCTGCCGTCACTTTGCCTGAGAGTTCATAGAGTGTTTCTGCTTGGGCAGGCAGGGCTAAAGATAGCCCTGCTGCGAGCAGTAGTTTTTTTCTGCTCATATTAACGTGCCCGTTTAAGGGTGTTTTTATTAAAGTCGTTATCGTCTAGCCCGGTTTTAAACTGGTAGTCGCTATACGTTAGATCGGTGCTTTTGCCAGACTGGTGATTAACCATCTTCATTAAGTTTGGCCGCCAGTGTTTACCTTCATACTCATTGTATTCATGGTAGGTTAGCGTTTTTAAGGGTGTATTTTTACGGTCAAAAAACTCAATCTTCCATGGGCGATACTCTGCTTGGTCGAGCCAAGCCACG
Organism: Neptuniibacter pectenicola; assembly: GCF_001597735.1. Lineage (GTDB taxonomy): Bacteria > Pseudomonadota > Gammaproteobacteria > Pseudomonadales > Balneatricaceae > Neptuniibacter > Neptuniibacter pectenicola. Next base: position 332,025 of record NZ_LUTS01000001.1, on the reverse strand, counting down.
CGGCGCGTATACCCTGAGTTTTTGTCCACAGGGTATTGTTCAACAACATAACAGGTGCCTCCTTCACAGGGCTCGTCACGTAAAAATTTGTAGGTGTACTTTTCCACTTCAAATGAGGATAAGTCCTCATAGGAGAATTCGGACCCCATAAATGGGCCTGATTTGTTACGGGATGCAATACGTTTAACGCGTTTTAATTTTGGTAGGTATAGCCACTGATCATCAGCCCCGACCGCATGGGAGAAGCTGAGAAACGCCGTGCCTTTTACATCTTTTGGTTTATCAAAAACCGATAAGCTTTTATCACCGTCGTTTTCAATTTCGAGCGATTTCAGGCGAATATCACGGATACTTTCCTGTCCTTCTTTGTTGCGTAGGATCATATTCATGCTGGTTTGCATATCTTGCCAGCCTTTGTCACTGGCTTTGGCTTCTATTGCAATGCGAGTGCCTTTCTCTTCAGCAGTTTCTGCTGAAGCGATCAATGGTGCCGTCATTAGGCCTAAAACGACTAACGAATTAAGCGATTTTTTTAACACAGTCATTGTTGTCTCCTTCAGCTGAATTGCTATTGTCTTCGGTGGTTGAAAGGTTGTTTTTGTCCAGTTTCATTAAGAGCGCGGGTAGGAATAAGAAATCTACAATCAGGGCGATAAGAATCGTGATCGCTGTGAGTAAACCCATATCCGCATTTAATTTGAAGCTAGATTGCGCCAGTACCATAAAGCCGGCAACGAGGACAAAGGTTGTGATCCATAAGGCTTTGCCCACACTGGCAAAGGCATATTCTACGGCGGCTTTAGGGTCCTTATTACGGTCCCGACGGGCATGTAGGTATTTACTTAGGAAGTGAACGGTATCATCAACAATGATCCCTAAGGTCATGCCTGCAACCACAGATAAAGCTAGGCCGATCTGACCATCAATAAAGTACCAGACACCAAAGCCCATAGCCGCTGGCGCGATATTGGGAATGAGACTGATCAGGCCAAATTTAAGTGATTTTAAGGCAAAGCCCAAAATGAGTGATATTAAGATTAGCGCAACGGTTGTGCCTAATAACATGCTCTTAATATTACGTTGTCCAATATGGGCAAACATTAAGTTAGGGCTGGCAATATCCACTTCATAGGTTGAAGCATTAGCGGCGAACCACGCATAGATCCGCTCTTCAATTTCAATTTGCTCGGTACTGGTTAAGTTACGAAAGGTCGCGATAACGCGCGCAGATGACTTATCCACATTGAGTTGGTTGTTGAGATCGAGTCCGTAAGGCAAAGACATCTCGTACAATAATAAATATTGTGCGGCGAGTTCACGATCGTCGGGCAGCGTGTAGTAACTGGGGTCATCACCATGCATGTTCTTATTGAGACGTTTAATAATGTCTGACAAGGAGCTTACGTGGTCTGTTTCTGGTTGTGCGCGGAGCCATTCGGTTAAGTTGCCAACAGATTGAAGGAACTTAGGATCGTTGATACCACTGGCCTCACCGGTTTCGATGGATATTTCCATGGTCGACATGCCGGATAAGTTTTCCTGCATATAATCGGTGGCCTGTCTAAAAGGTACGCTGGTATCAAAGTACTTAACAAAGTCATCATTGAGTGTGTTTTGCGGCATGAAGACGATGACGCTGACCATAATGGCAGACATACCGGGCAGCAAAACCTTCCGGTTGCGGACAACAAATCCCGCTAACTTATGCATGACATCATGCTTACCTTCATGGGTTGCTTTAACCCGCAGCGGTAATAGGCTCAACATGGCAGGAAATAGGGTGATCGAAAAAATAAACGCGAGCATGACACCGGCCGCGACCATATTACCTAAATCCCTAAAGGGCGGGGAGTCAGAAAAGTTTAAACTTAAGAAACCGATAGCGGTGGTCACACTGGTTAGAAAAATGGGCTGGAAATTGATACGTAAACTGTCTTGAATCGCTTTTTTCTTCTCTACCCCTTGGCGCATCTCATAGAACATAGTGGTTAAAATATGGATGCAATCTGCCACCGCGAGTGTAAGAACCATGATGGGTGTTGTGGAGGAGGGGCCTGTTAAGAAGAAGCCTGTATGCCCCGCCAAACCCATCGTTGAGACAATGGTAAAGATAATGATGATAACGGTTGCGAAGGTACCACTAAAGGTCCGTAGTAGAAGAATCATACCCAGAAGCACAACGCCAAACATAATGGGTACTAGGGTCGCATTATCGCTTAAGGAGGATTCTGCGAAACTGTTGTTCATCATGACCATGCCGGATAAGCGCACCGAGATCTCTGGATTTTGCTCGATAAATTGAGCTTTCATCTGCCGTATTTTTGAAACGACGTGTGGGATCTCTTCTACCGGATTGACTCCTGGTAGTTGTACCGTGACATTCACGACAGTGACATGGGCTTGGGGCGAGATTATTTTATGAACAAGGAGCGGTTCATTGATGGCGATCTCTTTTAAACGCGGCATATCAGCGTCGGTCAACGTGTCAGCATCTAATACTAAATCTTCCACAAACATATCGTCCTCTTCGGACCATGAGTGTTGGAAGTTTGTGATGGAATCAACGCGGGTAGAGAAGGGGACTTGCCATGATTCAGTGGTTAATGCCTGAATCGCTTTAAGTGTTTTTGGCGTAAAGACATCACCGTCTTTAGGTGAAAGGATAAACGCAACATTATCACTTTTACTGTAGATCTTTTGCATCGATTCGAATGCGGTTAGTTGAGGGTTTTCCTCACTAAAAAACACGCGGTAATCGCTTTTAAAGACCAGATTTTTGGCACCATAGGCAGAGCCCAGCACAAACAGCACAGTGAGCAGGATGACCCATATTGGGTGATCAAGCACAAATCGGAAAAGACGTTCTTTCATTTTCCTTCTCCAGTGTCCCTTATAAGGATTGGGTTGCTCTAATGGCAACTTGGGGTTGTTTAAATAATAAGCAATGACGTTTCGTCATTACGGCGTTTTAAAAAAACGATGCGCTCATCGTTTTCTGTTGTTTTAGTGTTACTTAGGTTGTCTGCAGTTGTTTTAACTGCCGTATCTCATTTGGAAAGAGGTCGGTTTTATATTGCTTAATGGTCTCATTCCAATCATGTGCTTGTGTATAAGGCTGCCAGTTTAAGCCATCTAACATTAAGTTAGCGTGATTAATTAGCTCCCTCTCGAGTTTCATTTCGGTTCTAACGCTACACCGATCCAAAGATTCATGCAGTAGCAAAATCGTTCCAAAGCACATCGACCAGAGCGCAAAGGCGACTTGGGCAGGGCTTAAATGATTTTGTAGCTTAAAGTCGCCCTCGGTAAGCCCTTCAGATATTACATGTAAAATACTATCGAGCAGTTTGTGTTCAAGTGCGAGGTGTTGCTCTCGACGTTTATCCGATGCTTTTTCAAAAATTGAAGGGGTCTTCGCTGAAATAACGAGCATAAATTCGGTGGGGTGCAGTAGAGAATAAAGCATGTAGGCATAGCCTATGGCGAGAATCTTCTCGCGGCTAGAGCCATTGAATGAGGCGGCGTGACAAAAAAGATCATATAGGTTTTGTACGCTTCGGTTACATAACCCCGTAAGGATATCTTCTTTGCAAGTAAAGTGGTTGTAGATGGTGCCTTTGGAATAGGGCACGTTGGCGACAAGTTTATCGATGGTCAGCCCTGCAACACCTTGAGCAGTCATCATCTCTAAGGCTTTATCCATTATCTCTTCTTCGCGTGTCTTTAGCGGGCAGCGGTTAATCGTTTCAGGAGGCATTTCAACTAACTTTTTATAAGTGACGATTCGTCAAAATAACGTAGCTTTAGTCGTTAATCAAGGATTAAAAATACAACAAACTATCCTGAACTTATGTGAAAGGCGAATAGGTCAAGGGGTGTAGGCTAAAACGCACAAGGAAATATCTAGGGGGGAGCGGCTCTATTTATCGTTTTTTGATAAACGAGCCGCGATGTTGACGAGTTTTGACGGGACTATATATTGGCTTCAGCGAGCTTGAGATCCACGATGGACTTGAGAAGTTTAAATAAACGAATAGAGGCATCAATCTCCTCTTTACGGTTTGTTAAACTCTCAATGTTTAAACCAATGGGGATATTTAGCGGCATGACCGCTTCTAATATCTGCTCTAAGTTATTGCGACAAATTTGCGTTGATTCTTGCAGTGGGTTTTCCGCATCAATAATGCGGAATTTAGTCGCTTCAGGTACTGAGATACCTAGCCATTCCATAAATTCCAGTGTTTTCGCACTTCCACAAGGGGTAAAGGTGAGAATGACACGTTTCGGCGTTATCCCCTCTTTGCGACATTGGCGTGCGTAGCTACTTAGCATATCAATAGTTGCTTGGGCATTGTAAACCGCTTGTGAAACAAAGAACTCACAGCCATTCGCTGATTTGCTAATGAGCCGCTCATGTTCATTACGTTTAACCGCATGACGCTCAGCAATGGTCACGCCGCCCAGCTGGAAGTTGGCGGGGTGGTCAGCAATCGCTGCATAGGCATCATTAAGGCTGAGTTTTATCTCCCCTTCGGATGAGGGGCTACCCACAAGCACAGTATCGCGCACATCATAGGTATTCCACGCGGTGTCGAGCCACTCAATAAAAGCCTCTTTATCCCGTTGGGAGACACTTTTATACGTGATGATCGGCTTTTCTGATTTTTCACGCAGTAGCTTAGAATAGACAAGTGGATCTAAGGTACGCATATAGGGAAACGGCCGAGGCATGTCAATTCGGCTGCTTTCGTCCTGAATGTCATAAACAATGAGGCCATCAAACTCTACATGTTTAAGGCGATCAAGCAACTTGTCTGCGATCTCTGAGGTTGCCTCATCGCTGGTTGTCGCTTTAGGTGGCGTGGTACCAAAAAGGTAAACGCCGCGACTGCTGTCTGCAAACTTGGTTCTTAGATCCTGTTTCATGGTATTTTTTACTTTTATCGCTAAGCTTTAATTGTTGGCCATTCTAACAATTAATGATTTTCATGTAGTTAGCTGAGCGCATGAAAGTTTTTCCAATGGTGTTGAGTAAATTTAATAGCAAGTGAGTTAAGTGGAGCGGGTCGTTGTCCAATAGTGATTTTGATTTAATGAAAGTGAGCAAGGAAATTAAAGGCGCGACGGATGGCCAACCTCCACTGGCGAGTTGGAACCCTCCGTTCTGTGGTGATATTGATATGCGTATTGCCCGTGACGGTCGTTGGTATTATATGGGTACCCCTATTGGGCGCCCTGCGATGGTAACGCTGTTTTCAACGGTGTTGTGGATGGAAGGGGATAAATACTTTCTTAAAACGCCGGTAGAAAAAATCGGTATAGAAGTAGAGGACGCGCCTTTCTTATTTATTTCGGTTTGTCATAATGAGGGCGAAAAGGGCGTTGAACTGACCTTTACCAGTCTTACAGGGGATAGGGTGACACTGGGGCCAGAGCACCGACTTTGGGTTGAGCACTGTCCTGAAACCGGTGAACCTTCACCCTATATTAATGTTCGATATGGTATGAAAGGTTTACTCCATCGCAATGTGTTTTATGAATTGGTTGCAATGGCTAAAGAGGTGGAACGGCAGGGCAAAGCAACATTCATTATTGTTAGCCAAGGTGTTGAGTTTGTTTTAGGCACTTTGGCCTGATTTATTCGTTAAAAGAGAACTTAATTTAGTGATTTTAAAGCAATTTTTGCAGAGTGGATTAAACTTAGAGGATCAATGCGAAGTAAGCATCGCCAGAGGTATAGGTAGATGAGTTCCAGCAAACGGTTTTCTGTTCTTTTAGTCATTAAATCGACAAAAGAGATCGAGTCTCTTTGCAATATGATTAAAAGGCATTTTCCACGTTTTTATACAGCGTCTACTGAAGAGGAGGCGGTCAAGCTGATTGTGGAGCATCAAATTGATGTGCTTCTGCTTGGTCTGGATGGCATTAAAAATAATGAGGTGTTTTACCTTCATCTCCTCAGTGCAAAGAAAAATGTAGAAAAAATTGTGTTCAAACGGATTGTTTTTTGCAGCAGAGAAGAGCTTAAAGAAGCCTTCGGGATTTGTAATAAAGATGTGTTTGATGATTATTTTATCATTTGTCCCCTCTATGACCCTTACCACCTGTTACTGCGTCTACGCTTTATACGTCGTGAAATTACGGAACGGGCAGATAAAAACATTCTGGCGGCGGGAGAGTGCAGTGTCGAAAATTTGTGTGAGTATTTTGATCAGATCATTAATTGCGACAATGAGATCACTGACCTTAACGAAGATAACTATGAAAAATTGATGGATCTTGTCTCTTTTTCAATGAAGCATATGAAAGAAAAAATTATCGACGGTGGCGACATTACTGAACGGTCGCGTAAAAATATCAGTAGTCTTATTGATACCCATGCGCAAAAGCATATGCAAGAAGTAGGCGTGCATCAGAAAGGCGCGAATGGCCAAGTACAAGCTAAGTTAAATACGGTTGCGAGCACGGCTCAACAGAAAAAAACAAAACTGCAGGCCGAGAGTGAAAACCCCATTGTTTTTGATGATAGCAATATCTTACTTCTAGAGGATGAGATTGAGCAGCGAGATGAGATTAAGAGCATATTGGATGGCGCGGGTTATAAAGCGCAAATATCGGGTAGCGCAGTTCATACTATGAAGTTATTAAAAAACTGGAAGCCAGACATCATACTGCTTGATTTAACGCTGCCAGATATGAGTGCGTTATTTGTGATTGATCAGATTAAACAAGACCCTGAAATGAGCCATACGCGGATAATGGTATTAGCAAAGCCCGGCGACAGCCAAAACGCGAAAGAGGCGATGAAGCAGGGCGTACATGAAGTGATGCTGAAACCGTTGGATAAAGATATGTTGCTCTTTAAAATGGGGCATAACTTAGACGCGATAAAGCTCGCGGCTGAGAAATCTTGATCCGATGGCTATAAAAAAACCGCAGGGGCTGCCTGCGGTAAAAAACCAATGTCATCACATTGGGTGAGTGCTCTAAAAGTATGGGTATACGTCATTTTAGAGCGTACTTACACATCGCTGTGTAAGTTATTCCTCGCGGAAGTCGGTCCTCATTATGCGGCTATGATCTCGACGTTTTCACCTTTCAAACGTACGGGCCATACCGGTACTTTAATGTTTGAATCCTCAAAGCAGCTTCCTGTATTTAAGGAGAAGTGCTGTTTATATAAAGGTGATGCCACCATAGGTTCACCTTTGATATCGCCGATTAAACCACGGGCTAATATATTTGCGCCGCTAAAGGGATCTTGGTTGCCGATCGCAAAAACTTCATCTTTATATTCAGGAATATAAAAGATGGCGATTTGCTGATCTTGGTATAATGCAGCAACACCTGTGTTAGGTACTAAGTCGCTTTTATTACAGAGTTTAAGCCAGTCTGCATTTGGATTAATTGTCATAACATTGTCCTCTTTTTGTCAGCGTACTTAATTAAACAGGGCGAACCTGATTGCGTTCGATAATATGTACAATTTGTGGATCTGTTTGTTCTTCCGTATTTACAAGGCTGCGGAACTGTTTCAACTTGTCTTCATCCCCCAGCGTTGTCTTCCACTCACATTGGTAGGTATCAACAACATGCTGCATTTGTGCTTCCAGTTCTGCCGCAATATTTAATTTGTCATTTAGCACCACCTCTTTGAGGTAGTCTAAACCGCCTTCCAAATTTTCCATCCAGACAGAGGTACGCTGTAGGCGGTCGGCTGTTTTTACGTAGAACATCAGTACGCGGTCGATATATTTAACCAACATCTCGTCATCTAGGTCAGTAGCAAATAGATCTCCGTGGCGAGGTTTCATACCGCCATTACCGCACACATAAAGGTTCCAGCCATTTTCGGTGGCGATCACACCAATATCTTTACTTTGTGCTTCTGCACATTCGCGGGTACAACCGGATACGGCAAATTTTATTTTGTGAGGAGAGCGTAGACCCTTATAGCGATTCTCAAGCTCGATTGCCATGCTTGCGCTGTCCTTCACGCCGAAGCGGCACCAGGTACTGCCGACACATGATTTAACGGTACGAAGTGACTTGCCGTAGGCATGACCGGTTTCAAAACCCGCATCAATCAGTTCTTTCCAGATCAGTGGCAGCTCATGTAGTTTTGCGCCAAATAGATCGACACGTTGGCCACCGGTAATCTTGGTGTATAAGTTGTATTTTTTACCTACCTGACCTAAGACGATTAGTTTGTCAGGGGTGATTTCACCACCGGCAATACGCGGGACAATAGAGTAAGTGCCATCTTTTTGCATATTGGCCATAAAACGATCGTTGGTATCTTGTAAGCCGACATGGGGCTCATCTAATACATGCTCGTTCCAGCACGAAGCAAGAATAGAGCCCGCTGCAGGCTTACAAATCTCACAACCTAAGCCTTTACCATGTTTAGTAAGCAGATCAGAGAAGCTACGAATCCCTTCGACACGGACAATGTGGTAAAGCTCTTCACGGGTGTAAGCAAAGTGTTCACAGATATCTTTACAGACTTCAACCCCTCGTTTTTCAAGCTCATGGTCAACTAGGTTTTTTAACATAGCGGCACAACCACCACAGCCAGATGCGGCTTTAGTGACCTCTTTTACATCAGCGACAGAGGCCGCACCTTCGTCGATTGAGCAACAGATTTGGCCTTTAGTTACGTTTAAACAAGAGCAAATTGTGGCGTCGTCTGGCAGTGCATCAGGTCCTAATGTGGGTGCGGAAGCACCATCGAATGAAGGTAAAATTAAGGTTTGTGGCTTTTCGGGCAGATCAATGCCGTTGAGCGCGTATTGAAGGAGCGTATCGTATTTACTGTTATCTCCAACCAGTACGGCACCGAGTAGTTTTGTTCGGTCTTCAGATACGACAATGCGAGAATAAATTTGCTCATCTTCATCAAGGTAACGGTAACTTAGGCTGCCAGGGTTTTTGCCATGAGCGTCGCCAATCGAACCTACATCAACACCAAGTAGTTTCAGTTTTGTACTCATATCCGCGCCGGTAAAGGCGGTATCGTTTTCTAAGTTACCGATAATGGCTGCAACGGCTGTCTTTGCCATCGTGTAACCGGGGGCCACTAAACCAAAAATTTGATTGTTCCATAATGCACATTCGCCGATGGCAAAAATATCTTCGTCAGAGGTTTGGCAGTGATCGTTAACAACAATGCCGCCGCGCTCGCCAATGGTGAGAGCACTGCTACGCGCTAGGGCATCTTGAGGGCGGATACCGGCAGAGAATAGGATTAGGTCGGTTTCTAAGAACGTGCCATCGCTGAAGTTCATACGGTAGGTATGCTCTTCACCTGGGACGATCTCTGAAGTGGCTTTGTTGCAATGAACATCTACGTCCAAGGCTTCTATTTTTTTCTTTAAAAGTTCGCCGCCATCTTCATCTAATTGCACGGGCATTAAGCGCGGTGCAAACTCTACAACATGTGCTTTTAACCCTAAAGATTTGAGCGCGTTAGCGGCTTCTAAGCCTAATAAACCACCACCAACAACGACACCGGTGGTTGCGTCTTTCGCACAGGCTTGAATTTTATCTAGATCCTCTAAGGTGCGATAAACAAAGCAGGCGTCACCGTCATTTCCCGGAATGGGGGGGACAAAAGGGTATGAACCGGTAGCAAGGACTAACTTGTCATAGGGGTAGCTAGTTTGCTCGGTGATCACCTGCTTTGTATCGCGATCGATCTGCGTCGCTCCTTCACTCAAGTGAAGTTGCACGCCATGTGTTTCATAAAAGTTATCTTCTACAAGGCAAAGGTCTTGATAGGTTGAGTCACCAAAGTATTCTGATAGGTGAACACGGTCGTATGCGGCGCGCGATTCTTCGGCGAGAATATGAATGTCATATTCGTCAGAGGTCTCGCTTGCAACAAAATTTTCAATAAAGTGGTGACCCACCATACCGTTGCCAATAACGACCAACTGCTTTTTTTGAGAGTCCGTTGAAGTAGTCATAGAAGATATACCCATGTCTTGTGTTTGAGTGTCTTGAGAGCAGAACGGACTGCCAAATAGCAGTTGTTGTCTGTTCGCACTCAAATCAGTTTTTTGTTTTAGCTGATCGAAATACCACTGTCCCTCACGGACATCACCGTATAAAACGGCGCCGACTAATCGGTTATCTTTCAGCCAAAGTTTTCTGTATTCATTGTGTTGAATATCGTGATAAATCATGGTCTCTGTTTCAGGTGAATCCTGTAGAGAACCGCATGAAAAAAGCGCTACACCACTGATTTTTAACTGGGTGGCGACCGCTTCCTCTTTATATGTGTTGGCTTCGTTAAGCAGACTTGAAACGAGAATCTCTGCCTGTTGCCAAATGGGGGCGACTAAACCATAAGTAAATGATTCGAACTGACAGCACTCCCCTAATGAGTAGATCGCGGGATCACTGGTGTTCATCTGTGCATCGACTAAAATGCCGCGTTCGCACTTGAGTCCAGAATCGCTGGCGAGTGCTTTATTTGGTGTTACGCCGATGGCGGCTACAACAAGGTCGGCCGGTAGGATTTCACCTGTTGTTAGGCGAACGGATGTAACCCTGTCGCTCCCTTGAAGGGTTTGTGTGTTCGCTTTTATACGGAATTTAAGGCCGCGTGCTTCAAGGGCGTTAAGTAACAGTTCGCCTGCGGTGTCATCTAACTGATGGTCGAGAAGGTAGCTGCCGCGATGAAGTAAGGTGACATCCATGCCTTGAGCGCGAAGCCCCTCTGCGGCTTCTAAGCCCAAGAAACCACCGCCAATCACCACCGCCTGTTTTTTCTCTTTGGCGATCTGTTTCATCCGCTCGACATCTTTCAATGTTCTAAAGCTCATCACTCCGTCTAACTGAGCGCCATCTACGGGTAATGGCGTAGGGTAAGAACCCGTTGCAATAACCAGTAGGTCGTAATGTACGTGGACACCGGCTGCGCTGATAATGACTTTGTTAGCACGATCAATCTGTACCGCAGGGTCTTGGCTGTGTAGTGTCACCCCGTGCTCTGTGTACCATTCAGGAGGAAGGGTTATGACCTTATCCTGATCGAGCTCGCCACTGAGTAGGTTTGATAAAAGGACACGGTTATAACTGCCGCCTGGCTCTTCGCTAAAAACAGTGACATCAAGTGAGTGGTCCGCACGCTCAAAAAGGCGTTGCAGTAACCGACCTGTTGCCATTCCGTTTCCAATGATGACCAAACGTTTTTTCATAACGATCCTAAATCCCAAAAATAAAAAAAGGCGTTCACATTCAACATGTATGAGCATGTTGATGTAGAACGCCTTTGTTCTCAGAGCTTGTTGTGATAACGACTATTAAACAAATAACAGTGGTTATTGTTTTTAATAAGCACGTAGTATGCCATTTATTGAAATCTATTATATTTCAGTGAGTTGCTGTGTTTTTGGGGGTGTTGTTACGTGGTATTTTGATGGGTTTTGGCTTTGTTTTGATGCAAGTACCCATTGATGCGAACTGTTTTGGTGCGATTGAAGAGCGGCAGCGTATGCCGCGCGGTCTATTTAAGTAAGAGTTGAATCAGGTTAAGGATCAGCATCAGTGCTGCGATCATCTGCCACGTGAGAATAGGGTTTTTCTCTAGCATCGGCTGATGTTTTATTTTGGCTTCAAGGCTTTGGTTGGGCTGGGTGAGATCTTGTAAAAATTCAGATAGGGCTTCATATCTAAAGCGGGGGTTTGGCTGTAACGCCTTTTTTAAGCAGCCTTCGACCCATAAAGGCACGCCTTTACGGTAATGGAGTGTCGGCGTGTAGTGCATTTGGCCATAGTTTTTAAGCGTTATATTATTGGTTTTCATCTCTTTGTAAGGCAGATGACCTGTGATCATCTCATACACAATGACCGCGAGAGAGAACAGGTCCGAGCGAAAACTACCGGCCTCGCCAAGTAGGTACTCAGGGGCGACATAGTTGATTGAACCTTGGGGAATTGATTTATCGAGAGGGGAGTTCATCTCCTCAATACCCGCAATTTTCACGGTACCAAAATCAAGAATCTTGATGCGCCCATCTTGGTTGATCATGATGTTTTCGGGCTTGAGGTCTTGATGCACCATGTCGGCCCGTTGGAAGGCTCGTAGCCCTTGGATGACCTGTTTGGTTAGATCCCGCACTTCATCAAGCTTTGGTGCTGGATTATCGTTCATCCATTCGCGTAGGTTCATGCCCTGAATATGTTCCCCTAAGTAGTAGAGGTACTGCTTTTCGCGCAGGGGAGGGAAGGTTTTCATCACATTGGGGTGGTCAATCCGTTGTCCTACCCACTCCTCTCGGATAAAACCATCAAGGTAGAGAGGGTCTTCCGCGAATTGAAGCGAGGGTGCTTTTAACACATATTGCTGCCCTGAAGCGGTATCTTTAACAAGGTACATATGGCTGCGGGTGCCACTAAAAATAATGTCGAGCACTTCGTAATCATCAATTTTGTTACCAATGGCCATGACCGGAGGAATAGGCAATTGGGCCAGCCGCGCATGGCTTTCATCTAATGTTTCTGAAGGCAGGTGATCTATGCAGGTAATGAGTGCAGTCAGGTTGTCATCACTACCGCGCTCAAGGGCAAGATCAATGCATTGTTGTGCCGCGGTTTCAGGTGAGTCGAAATGTTCTGCAAGGATGGCTTGCAGGTCGCGATTCGAGAGGAACTCATGGATACCATCGGTGGTCATTAAGAGCATGTCGCCCTCTTTTACACCGCTGGTTGCGTAATCCACGTCTAAATGTTGATCGCCCCCTAAGGCGCGAGACAAGTAGTGTTTTCCACCTGTTTTGCGGACATGGTCTTGTGTAAGTTGCTCTAGTTGACCCGCTTGAAAATGGTAAATCCGCGAATCGCCAACGTGGAACCAATGCAGGGTGTTGGATTTGATAATTAAGGCGGAAAAGGTGCAGAGTAAGCTATCTTTTTCGCGGCTATTTTGAATGTTTTCTTTGTGTAACCAGCTGTTCAAGGCGGTTAATACACGGGAGACGGAATTCTTTACGCTCCAGCTATGGGGGGTGCTGAAGTAGTCCTGCATAAAACTGGTGACGCTGGTTTGGCTTGCAATATGAGAGTCTTCGCAGCTGCTCACGCCGTCGGCAATAGCTGCCGCACCGCCTTTAAAGTCAAGCTCAGCATGGCTTGGTAGATGGGCGGCAAAGGCATCTTGGTTTTTTTTCTTTCTGCCCGCACTGGATTTTCCACCAAAACGTAAGGCTAGCGTTTTCTTACTCATGTTCACTCTTACCTAAACGTAGGGTGAACAATGGATCCATTGTTCACCGCTTGCTGAGGGTCAGGCCTGTGCACTGAAGTGAGTGTTGATAACGCGTTAGGCCTTAACATGGTTAACTTACTTTAATGAGTTCTACCGTACCATCTTCATTGACCTCAGCCATATGCCCTTTCGGCTCTTCTAAGAAAAGCAGGGTGATAAAGCCAATGACCGCTGTTACCGCAATCACGGTAAAAAAGGTTGAGTACTCAACTAAAGATAACACGGTTAGATAGAAGACGGCGCCAACATTTCCGTAAGCCCCTGTCATACCCGCAATTTGCCCCGTTAGACGGCGCTTTATTAAAGGTACGACCGCAAAGACTGCGCCTTCACCTGCTTGAACGAAGAAGGAGCACGCCATGGCAGCGGCAACGGCGAGGAAGAGTGGCCAGCTGCTATCGATTAACGACATTACCGCATAACCTGCGGCTAAACCTGCGGTTAAAATTAATAGTGTTTTTCTACGGCCGAAACGGTCACTGATCCAACCGCCTCCAGGGCGTGACATCAGGTTCATGAACGCATAAGCGGACGCAAGCAAACCGGCATACACCATATCTAATGAAAATACGTCGGCAAAGAAGAGGGGCAGCATAGAGATAACCGCAAGTTCTGAACCAAAGGTGGCAAAGTACAAGATATTTAATACTGCGACTTGCTTAAATTTGTAGCGCTCTAATTCGGGAACGGGCTGGGTAAAGATGGTTTTGTTAATACGATAAGCACTGTAGCAGTCATAGATAAAAATAGCGGCTAAGGTGAGGTATATAGCGAGTGCGGCCGTATCCGTTAAGATCGATACCCCTGCTGGTGAAAGCTTCCATGTGAGCAAAGAGAGAGCCGCATAGAGTGGGATCTTCATGATGATCATTAAGATGAAATCACTGGTGCTAGTAACCTCCATGCCGCCTATTTTCTTAGGTTTAAAATAGGTTGAGCCTTTTGGCGTATCGGTTACATTTTTGTACCAGATCACACTAAAGAGCAAGCTCATTAAGCCGGTTAGGCCGACCGCATAGCGCCAGCCATCGTCGCCCCCAAAGATCACGACTAAGGTGGGTAGTAGCATAGCTGCTGCAGCGGAGCCAAAGTTACCCCAACCGCCGTATAAGCCTTCAGCTGTGCCGAGTTCGTTCGCAGGGAACCACTCACTCACCATACGAATACCGATAACAAACCCTGCGCCGATAAAGCCGAGTAAAAAACGGGATACGGCGGCTTGCGCGAAATCAGTTGATAGGGCAAACATGAAGCAGGGGATACTGGCAATGGAGAGGAGGGCGGTGTATGTAATCCGTGGGCCATACTTGTCTGTGAGCATGCCGATAATAATTCGAGCGGGGATGGTCAGTGCAACGTTTAAAATCAGTAAGGTTTTAATTTCTGCGTTCGTTAGCCCTAAAGATCCCGCGATAGCGCCAAGTAAAGGGGCATGGTTAAACCACACAAAAAAGGTGATGAAAAACGCCATCCAGCTTAAATGTAGAATCTTCATTTTTCCGCTGAAGGAGAAGAGAGTTAGCTTGCCACTATCACTCATATTATAGGCCTCAATTATCGTTATAGGTGTTAAAACAAAAAAGGCGTTCTACACGTCCCCTCTGATAGTGTAGGGGGACGGTATGAACGCCTTTGTTCAAGCTGTTTATGTTTTTTGCTATCTATTGGTGCGTCGATTGAGCCTGAGTGCAGAGTTGCGCACTTATTTGGTCCGCCGATTTACCTTTATTCGCCTTTGAATAGAGATATACGGACCTTAGGCTGCTTTTTCCTCGCGTTTTCCTTTTGCTGGTGAATCCTATTGCATATCTTGTGCCACCTTTAACTTAGCCTCCTTTTTTTTAGGGATGCTGTCGGGGGTGCGCTGTTTTTCATACAGGAAGGTCAGCACTTCATGGCGGTAGTGGTTATATTTAGGATCGTCCGCTAACGCAATACGGTTGCGTGGGCGGGGGAGGTCAATATTTAGTATCTCGCCGACGGTGGCGGCAGGGCCATTAGTCATCATCACAATGCGATCGGATAGGAGTACCGCTTCATCCACATCATGGGTGATCATAATAACGGTGTTATTTAGATCTTTTTGGATCTCCATAAGTGAGTCCTGTAGATGGGCACGTGTGAGCGCATCTAAGGCACCAAAAGGTTCATCCATCAACATAACAGTGGGTTCCATTGCAAGGGCGCGTGCGATACCGACACGCTGCTTCATCCCCCCTGATATCTCATCAGGGCGCTTATCCATGGCATGATCCATATGGACGAGGGCTAAGTTATGTTCTATCCATTCTCGCATCTCAGCTTTGCTTTTTGAGCGGCCAAAGACCTGTTTTACGGCAAGTTCTACGTTTTCATAGGCGCTTAACCACGGCAGTAAGGAGTGGTTTTGAAAAACAACAGCGCGTTCTGGGCCGGGGGCATTTACCTCTTTTCCGTCCAATAAACAGCCGCCGCTGGTGGCTTGATAAAGGCCCGCTACAATATTCAGAACTGTGGACTTACCGCAACCGGAGTGACCAATTAACGAGACAAACTCCCCTTTGTTAATGGTGAGGTTGATATCCTGAAGCGCTTTAAAAGGGCCGTTAGGGGTTGGGAAATCGATATCAACTTTTGTTAACTCTAAATGTTTAGGAGGCTGAGTCATAATAATTATCCTTTCTCTAACGTCGCTCATTAGCGAAGTATTACTGTTTTATCCCAAGACATTTTGCGCTGTAAAAACAGCATGCAACGGTCCAGTAAAAATCCGATCAGTCCAATAATGAGTACGGCCACCATGATTCGGCCAAGGGAGTTGGAGCTACCGTTTTGGAACTCATCCCAAACAAACTTACCAAGGCCAGGGTTTTGGGCCAGCATCTCTGCTGCAATAAGGACCATCCATGCGATACCGAGTGATAAACGTAGGCCGGTAAACATCATTGGGATGGCGGATGGCAGAACGATCTTGATGATATGGGTAAGCCAATTAAGGCGAAGTACTTGAGAGACGTTTTGTAGATCTTTACTGATTGACGACACGCCGACCGCTGTATTAAGGAGTGTTGGCCATAAGCTACACAGGGATACAGTGATCAATGAGGTGATAAATGACTTCGCAAACATCGGGTCTTTACTGACGTATACCGCACTGACAACCATTGTTACTAAGGGCAACCAGGCCAGTGGTGAGACGGGTTTAAACAGCTGAATCAGTGGGTTAAAGGCGGAGTAGAGCGTGCCATTTAAACCGATGAGTATTCCCGCCGGAATAGCAATCAGTGAGGCGATAATGAAGCCTGCAAGCACGGTGATCAGGCTTGTTAAAATCTGATCAAAAAAGGTTGGTTTACCGGTGTATGGACGCACTTTTACTGTAGCGTCAGGATTTTTTTCGAGTTTCTTTGCATTGCGTAGCTCTTGGCGCTCGTGGAATTTAACCTCTTTCGCTCGCTCCGCTTTATGTTCCTCTATTAAGGTAATCGATTGTTGATAAACCGCCGCAGGACCGGGGAAGGTGCCTAGCGAAGTGTGGACGCTTTTGGCCCCGATCTCCCAAATGAATAAGAAAATTAACAAACCAATTAGCGGTATCAGTAAAGACTTTCCCAGCTGACTGAAGTTTGCTTTAGGGTTTTCAATAAAGCGGCTTAGGCCCATTGTGGCTAAAATATTACTCATGACGTATTACCTTCCGTTGATCTGTTGCCCCTCTGGTGCAGAGGGGCTTTGTTGTTAGATCAAAGTGTTTGATCTGGCTTCAGACCGATTGAGAATTTTTCTAGGTAGGCGTTAGGTTGTTTGCCATCAAACGTGATGTTATCGATAAAGTGCGTTTGCGGTGCTTTGTAGCCATCTTCAGTCACAAAATCAGGGAACATATCCGCGGTCATTTTGCCTTCCTCGATGAGTTCTTTCGCGGCAATCGCGTAGATATCTGGGCGGTAAACTTTCTTAGCGATATCCATAAACCACTTATCTGATTTAGGCTCAGCAATTTGTCCCCAACGGCGCATCTGGGTTAGGTACCAGATTGCATCTGAGTAGTATGGGTATGTTGCGTTATAGCGGAAGAATACGTTGAAATCAGGTACTTGGCGTTTATCACCTTTCTCATATTCAAAGGTACCTGTCATGGAGTTAGCGATAACATCATAATCGGCACCCACATAATCGGATTTGGATAAGATCTTCACCGCTTCGGGACGGTTGGCATTGTTGTTGTCATCTAACCATTTAGCAGCACGGATCATCGCCTTGACTACACGCAAGTGAGTATTGGGGTTTTCGTCAGCCCAGCCTTTAGAGACACCAAACACTTTCTCGGGGTTGTTTTTCCAGATCTCATAATCGGTAACAACAGGTACGCCGATCCCTTTAAAAACAGCCTGCTGGTTCCACGGTTCACCTACACAATAGCCGTAGATCGTGCCGGCCTCCATTGTGGCGGGCATCTGAGGTGGTGGTGTAACGGATAAGAGTGCATCGGCATTGATTGTGCCAGATGTATCGCCGTTATGAGGCGCATAATAACCCGGGTGAATACCACCTGCCGCTAACCAATAACGGAGTTCATAGTTATGGGTGGATACAGGGAATACCATGCCCATATTAAAAGGCTTACCTTCATCTTTATATTTATCGACAATAGGCTTTAACGCGTCCGCTTTAATGGGGTGAACGGGTTTACCGTCGGGACCTTTTGGTACGTACGGCTTCATCTGATCCCAAATGTCATTGGAAACGGTGATGGCGTTACCATTAAGGTCCATACTAAACGCCGTGATAATGTGGGACTGAGTACCAAATCCAATGGTTGCGCCTAAAGGTTGACCTGCAAGCATATGAGCGCCATCTAGCTGACCGTCAATAACGCGATCTAAAAGTACCTTCCAGTTGGCTTGGGCTTCTAAAGTGACGTAGAGGCCTTCATCCTCGAAAAAACCTTTTTCGTAAGCAATTGCGAGAGGGGCCATATCAGTTAGTTTAATAAAGCCGAATTTTAAATCTTCCTTTTCAGGCTCGCCGATGGCTGCCCATGCAGGGGCTGTAATGAGAGCGGCGGCTAACACCGTACTACTGATAATTTTGCTTAGTAGAGCAGTTTTCTTTTTAAGCATGGTTGGCTTCTCCAATCTTGAAAAATAAAAAAGGCGCCTAACGTGATCACAGTCTTGTGATTCGTTAAGGCGCCTTTGCCATAAAATAAACGGGTGGGCTTTTCTGCCCCTTTTAATATTTATCGAGCACTCTTCGTTGAATGACTCATTTGTTATTTATAAAGCACTACCTATGCCAAAAAATAAAATTCCCTTTATATACAATTGGTTATATTTGTCTTTGATAGGTTTGCTTGCGCTGTCTATGCAGGGGTGCGCTGCACAATAGTGCGTGTTTGTTCTAGCAGGGTGCGTATTGATGCACAAAATTAAACGGATGGGGTAAGTGGATGCCGATGATAGAACTGTAGGCAAACTGATTAGTTCGGGGAGAAGAAAGGCAGAAGCTGCGCTCCTGCCTCGGCGTTTAGCTAACCCATTTTTGAAAGAGGTCTTGGCGGTAAACTGTACGGCTAATGGTTGCAAAATCGGCAGGGTTGTCTGTGTCTGAGAGTTGCCCGCAGTCTAACATCTGTCCCAGAAGAAACTCGCCCTGCTTCGGGTCGGGAACATTCACGTGCTTGCCCGCGAAATGTTGTTCCATCGCAAGAGGTGGAGTGTAATTGGCGAGCTGTGTGGCTGCTTGATCGAGATAAGGTGGAAGTGCGAGGAGTTGGAATAGTTCCTCCTTATTCGCACTATCTTCAGCCCATTGGCATGCTTCGTATAGGGCGTTAACCAGTGCTTTATGGCTATTCGGGTGGGCGTTGGCCCATTCTTGAGTGACCCCAAGGACTTTCTCCATATGGGCTCCCCATATTTCATGCCCTGTGGTTAGTAAGCCGCCTATTTGTTGAATTAAGGCTAGGCTGTTCCAAGGTTCGCCTACGCAGTAACCATCAATCGCGCCATTAGATAAGCTAGGAATCATGTGTGTGGGAGGCGCAGCGATCAGTTGGACATCCGTTTCGGCATTAATACCCTGTTGTTCTAACCAATAGCGAAGCAGGTAGTGGTGATTTGAATAGGGGTAGACGGTTGCGATAACCGGTTTTACCTTGCTGTTTTTTACCTGCTTTTTAAACTCTGCACCGACACTGCTCGTGTCTTTCCAGTCAGCGATTGATTTAGATAAGAGGGTGTAAAACTCGAGGGACAGGGTGATGGCGGTGCCGTTTTGGCTCAGTGCAAGGGCTGTTAGCATCGGTGTTTTGTTGCCGTTTAAGCCAAGCGTAGATGCCAGTGGCATCGGGGCAAGCATATGTGCGCCATCGTACAGGCCAAAGCTTACTTTATCGCGTATCGAGGCCCAAGATGATTCTTTGCATAAAACGACGTTGAGGCCGTGTTTTTTGAAAAAGCCTTTTTCTCGGGCGACAACTAAAGGTGCGCAATCTAAGAGCGCGACAAAACCGAGCTTCAGGTTGTTTTTTTCAAGTGTCAGTGGTGCTGACATAAATTATCCTCTTCTCTCTACTTGCTCAGGCCGTTCGTTAGTTCCAGAACATCTATAACGCTCTGGGCGACATCGGGTAGCTTTTGACCGCGATCCATGGCGAGCTTACGAAGTGTTTCAAATGCTTGTTTTTCATCGCACCCTTGATGCTTCATTAACATGCCTTTGGCTCTTTCGATCACCTTCCTGTCAGCCAGTTGGGTTTTTGCTTTTTCGAGTTCTGCGCGCAGTGAGCTATGGGCATCGAAATGAGCAATAGCGGTATCCATAATCGCTTTTACCCGGTCGGGCTGTAGCCCGTCCGATATGTAAGCACTGACGCCCGCATTAATGGCATCAGACATCGTTTTACGATCATTTTGCTGCTCAGCGAAAAAAACGATAGGTCTTGGATTGTTTTTGCTCATCGTCGACATACTTTCGAGTGTGTCTCGATTAGGCGAATCCATATCGATAATAACGATGTCTGGATGGGTATCCTCAACACGCTTATTGAGATGGGTAGTATTGGGTAGTTGGCAGACGACATGATGGCCTAGTGAGTGAAGCGCTTCTTTGAGCGCCTGGACTCTTTCCGGTTCGTCATCTATCAGTAAAACATTTAAACGATTCACGTTACGTATTAATCCATATCCGGAGGTGGATACTGATTAAATAAGCAATAAATGTTCCATTGTGGTGCGGATGGCTTATTTAGTTGTTGTTTGGTGGCTCGTCGCTGTGTATAAGCGGGTCAGGTGCAGGGCGTGTAATCACGCGTTGGGTCTTAGCGGTATACCCAATTGGCACAGTGCTTGCTCAATCACGGGTAATCTTTCTTTACAACCATGTACTCATTGTTAGTACATAAAAAATTATAGTAGCGCAACGGAGCGCACTTATCTGGCAATACGCAGATATGTGGCTCCGTGCCATATATACCGTGAACTGGAAAGTGCGTCTGGATTTGTGTGTTACAAAGCAGTGGAGGTTTAGATGCACAAAATGACAACGTGTCCATACTGCGGTGTGGGCTGTGGTGTTGATGCTGATATTCTTGATTCCGGTTCAATTGGCGTTAAAGGCGATAAATCTCACCCCTCCAATTTTGGTCGGTTATGCGTTAAAGGATCAGCGCTTCACGAGGTGTTGGGTGCGGATGGTCGACTGCTGACTCCGCTGATTAATCACCGCCCCGTAAGTTGGGATCATGCACTGGAAGAGGTCTCTTCCCGGTTTCTTCGCACTATATCAGAGCATGGGCCTGATTCTGTCGCGTTCTATTTGTCCGGTCAGTTACTAACAGAAGATTACTATGTGGCTAATAAACTGATGAAGGGGTTTATTGGTAGTGCTAATGTGGATACCAACTCTCGCTTGTGTATGTCGTCTGCGGTTGCGGGTTATAAGCGAGCATTTGGTAGTGACACGGTGCCTTGCTCTTATGAGGACTTAGAGAAAGCAGAGTTGCTTGTTTTAGTGGGCAGTAATGCGGCGTGGAACCATCCCGTTTTATATCAAAGAATGAACGCGGCCAAGAAAAAGAACCCTGCCCTTAACGTTGTCGTGATTGATCCCCGACGAACGGCGACCTGTGATTTAGCGGATCTTCATATTGCCTTAAAACCGAGCACGGATAGTGAGCTTTTTTCCGGCTTATTGCGCTTTTTGGCAGACAGTGACGTCCTAAACGAGACCTATATCGATCAATATACTGAGGGTTTTGAGGGGGCGTTAGAGGCCGCACGGCAGCAGTTTGATTCTATTGCGTCGGTCGCGGAATACTGTGATGTAGATGAGGATAGCTTAAGTACTTTTTATCATTGGTTTTCTGCAACCGATAAGGTTGTGACCTTCTATTCTCAAGGGGTTAATCAGTCGTTTAGTGGCACCGATAACTCCAATGCAATCATTAACTGTCACCTTGCCACGGGACGTATAGGTTTTGAAGGCGCAGGGCCCTTTTCTATTACCGGTCAGCCTAACGCGATGGGTGGGCGCGAAGTCGGCGGGTTGGCGAATCAGCTGGCCGCCCACTTAGATTTTTCTACAGAGGCATCGATCGATCTTGTGTCTCGTTTTTGGAAGGCGCCGAATATCGCGAAGACGGAAGGACTAAAAGCCGTTGAGCTGTTTCAGGCGATAGAAGCCGGTACAGTTAAAGCGGTTTGGATCATGGGGACAAACCCTGCGGTAAGCTTACCTAATACCCACCAGGTCACTGCCGCACTGGAAAAGTGTCCTTTAGTGGTTGTTTCTGATTGCATGGCGAGCACCGAAACACTGAAATATGCCGATGTGTGTTTACCTGCGACCGGGTGGAGTGAAAAAGATGGCACTGTAACCAATGCGGAGCGGCGGATCTCCCGGCAGCGTAGTCTTTTAGCGCCGACAGGTGAGGCGCGGCATGATTGGTGGATTGTCAGCGAAGTGGCAAAACGGATGGGGTTTGCTGAAGCGTTCACTTACCAGCATCCGGCTGAAATTTTTGCTGAACATGCGGCCTTGTCAGGCTTTGAAAATGAGGGGACGCGTGATTTTGATATTAGCTTGTACAAAGATATTGATATTCAAACCTATGATAACTTTAAACCGGTTCAATGGCCGGTAACGGCAGCAGCTCCTTATGGCACGGCCCGTATGTTTTCAGATGGACGCTTTTTTACACCGACAACCCGTGCTCGCTTTGTACCTATTCATACCTCCAGTCCCGTTCAGCAAGTCACAGAGGCGCTGCCTTATCTATTAAATACGGGGCGTATTCGCGATCAGTGGCATACCATGGCTGTGAGCGGACGGGCGCCCCGATTGTTTCAGCATCGAGATGAGCCTTTTGTTGAGCTACATCAGGCTGATGCGATTAAAGAGCATATCTCTGATGGGGAGTTGGTTAAACTGAGCCATCCGCAGGGTGATTATATTGGTCGGGCACGGGTGATGGCATCGGAGCAGCGTAGGGGCGAACTGTTTGTGCCTATGCATTGGAATAGCGAATTTAGTGCCTTAGGTAAGATGGGCGCGTTGCTAGAATCGGTGACGGACCCTATTTCGGGTCAGCCAGAATCAAAACATGGCCGTGTGAGTCTTGCTAAGCTGAATCCGTGCTGGCAGGGGTGGTTGATGTGTCGCTCTGATATTGAGCTGAACCTCCCCGTTGAGTATTGGTCCAAAGTACCTAAAGGTGATCTCTCTTTTTACTATTTGGCGGATACGGTGGAGCTGCCTGATGCGCTAGCATGGTGCAAAACGCATTTAGGTGAGGTGGCGGTTTGGTTAGAGGATAAACATAACCAAAACTTTAGAGCGGCTGGCCTTAAGGGTCATCGGTTAGCATGGACGTTCTTTGTTATGCCCTATGGGGAGATACCATCCACCAGCTGGCTGGAAGCGATGTTTGCGGAAGCTAACCTGTCGATTGAGCAGCGTCGGTTTATATTAAGTATGACCGGTTGTGATGTTGAAGACCCTGGCGCCATGATATGTAGTTGTTACCAGGTGGGAAGTCATGCGATTGAGACGGCGATAGGGCAGGGATGTACATCCGTTGACATGCTGGGCCAGCAGTTAAAGTGTGGCACCAACTGCGGGTCCTGTATTCCTGAATTAAATGAGATGCTGAGCAACGCAGTGAAGTGAATAATGATAACCAGAGAGAGGCCGTTACACTGTGTGTAGAGCTTTTCCAGAGTAGAGATAATTATAGGCATCGTTAGATGCCTTTTTTTTTACTTGCTATCCTATGCGGTAGGCGCACTATCTACATTTCTACTACATTGGCTTGATAGGGTTAGGGAGGCATCGTTGAAAGCTAAAATTGTACGTTATACCTATCTTTTTTGTGGCGGCTTATGCGTGGTGTTGGGCTTTATTGGTGTCATTTTACCTCTGCTGCCAACAACCCCTTTTTTACTGGTCGCCGCATTCTGCTTTTCCCGTAGTTCAGAACGCTTGCACCAATCGCTGTTAAATAATCGCTATTTTGGTAACTATATAAGGGAGTGGGAAAACGGGGGTGTCATCCCATTAAAGATAAAAATAGTCGCGACCACGATGATGTTGCTGATGGTGATATATCCACTGTTTTTTAAAGCGTTCCATATTGGTTTGAAGCTCGCGGTTGTTGTGACAATTATCATCGCGGTGCTGTATATCTGGTCGCGTCCCTCCGCGTTGGAATCCCCAGAATAATTACATCTTTCCCTGCAGATCGGGTCAGAATAACGGGGTATTAATGATTAAGGGCGGAGGGCGTTGTGAGATTATTTAAGGTTTTAAAGTGAAATATTCTCATTAAAAGGTCGATAAAATTTTAATCAAAACAGCTTTGTTCTTATAGCCGCCCCGTTTTACTGACGCTTGCTCTGTTTTTCAAACAGATGATTTTTTCTCCCTAAAAAGCCGCTAAAATTTTAATAAAAACAGGCTTTTAAAACGCTTTATACTCACTATTTTACAGGTACAACCTCTGTAATGATTAATTTAATTAATGTGAGTCAAGATCATGAGCAGCGCCATAAATAGCTCTTTACATAACTTCAAAGTGGTCATGTTAGATGCCGAGTGTCGCTATGCCAACTGGGCAGGTGACATTGCAGCTTCGGACTTTGTGTGGGACTTTGTTCGTTTTGATTCTCGGGAAAGTTTGCTTTTACATTTAGAGGAGCATATATGTGATGCGGTGATTATACCGTGCTCTATGCGTGCTCAAGTCGACATTGAGTTAATGGCTAAAATAGCCAACGTGCAGCCTACGTTAGTGCGCGTTTTTATCGGGGCTGAATATTGGAATGCCGCCCAAAAATCTAACGCGGCTGATGTTGCCCATCGTATTTATCCCAGCTCAGTAAACATTGAGGGGATGGGCGAATCGCTGGAATATCAGATTAAACTACTCAAGTTGCTTAACCGTAACTCCTTGCAAGCGTATGTGGGTGCAGTGGGTTGTCTGCCTTCACCTCCTAGTATCTATCGCCAGCTGACTGCGGCTATTAATTCTGATCGCGCTGACTTAGGCGAGATTAGCGAGATTGTGGAGCAAGACCCTGCTGTGGTTGCCCAAATTATGAAGCAAGTGAACTCCGCTTTCTTTGGATTTGAGCGCACGATTGTTAATGTCAATGAAGCGATCTCAATGCTCGGGGTGCGTAACTTACGTAGCCTTGCATTAAGCAGCCAGTTAAATGATCAGTTTAAAAGCCCCGATGACTGGCAGGCATTTTCATTTGAGAAACTCCATGCACGGTCGTTAATTATTGCTCGGTTAGCGCAAAGTATCTGTCGTCGTGCCGGTGCCAGTAAAGTGATGCAAGACCAAGCCTTTTTAGCCGGTTTGTTGCATGATCTCGGTGTGTTGATCATGGCATCCAATAACCCTGAACAATATAAAAAATTACTGAACTACGCGGTTAAAAAGAAAAAACCTATCTATTTAGTTGAGAAGGCGGCCTTTGGCTTTTTTCATGGTGAAGTTGCCGGTGCGTTACTGGCTCTCTGGAATCTGCCACCTCAGGTTATTGAGGCGGTGATGTTGCATCATGTTCCTCATCTATCTAAAGACAATAGTTTTAGCGTATTAACTGCGGTGCATGTTGCTGATGCCATGATTCCGTCTGTACATGTGGAAGGCGAATGTAACTTAGCCAGCAATCTATCACTGCGTTATTTAGACCAAGTGGGTGTTATGGATGAAGTCCCACAGTGGCGCATTGTCGCCAATGAATACCGTGTTCGCATGGTATCTAACTCATAACAGGGAGGATCTTATACTATCGCTGGTAACTTTAGCCAAGTCTTGCAGGAAGCATACGTTAGGGGTCTGTAACAGGTAAGGCTTGGCGCTCTTTTTTCTCTCTTCTCGCTTTTCATTCGATAAGTGATAACTTTCTAAACGCCTCCCAGCTTATCTTGCTACAATCCCTGCATAAATCGAGATTGATATAAATGTGTGAGGCTGTGTGAGTAAACGTTTGCAACAAGGCAGTGAAAAATCCGCCATTAAAGTATCGCTGCATGCTAGGAATCTTCATCGTTCGCGTTATGATTTTGAGCAGCTCTGCACAGCATGTCCTGAACTTTTACCCCATGTATATCAAACACCGAATGGGCAGGATTCTATTAACTTTTCTGATCCGCACGCGGTTAAGTTACTCAATCAGGCGCTGTTGAAAGTGTTTTATCAGATCGCCTTTTGGGATATTCCTGCGGGTTATTTATGTCCACCGATTCCGGGGCGTGCCGACTATATCCATTACATTGCTGATCTCTTAGCTGAAAGTAACACCGGGAAGGTGCCTGTTGGTGCGAATGTTCGCGGTTTAGACGTGGGGGTAGGGGCGAATTGTATCTACCCTATTATTGGTAGTCAGAGTTACGGTTGGCAGTTTGTTGGTAGTGATATCGATCCTGTCTCTATCGCTGCAGTGAATGAGATTGTTAGGTCAAACAAGGTGATGAAGAACAAATTGCAGTGCCGGCTGCAAACCTCTTCAGAGCAAATATTTCAGGATATTATCATGCCTGAAGAGCGTTTCCATTTTACGATTTGTAACCCGCCTTTTCATGCTTCACTGGCAGAGGCGCGGACGGGTAATCAGCGTAAAGTAAGAAATTTACATCGGGCTAACGGGACAACCAGCGATGGTAAGGAAACACTCAATTTTGGTGGTCAGGGGGCTGAATTATGGTGTAAAGGGGGTGAAATTTCCTTTGTACGCCAAATGATCAAAGAGAGCCGGCAGTATGCAGATAATGTGCTGTGGTTCACTACCTTACTGTCTAAAAAAGATAACCTGCCTGCCGTTTATCAGGTGCTAAAACAGGTTAATGCTAAAAAAGTTAAAACCATCGAGATGGCCCAAGGACAAAAGATTAGTCGTGTTGTTGCGTGGAGCTTCCACACCGCTTCAGATCGAGAACAGTGGTCGTAGGTTATAGATTCCTTTAGCCTTGGACGTTAGGCCTGCGGAGCGGGCGTTAAATAAGCGGAAAACCTCAGGGGTGAAGCGGCGTATACCTGAAGTGTCAGGTAAAATACTGGCGTGAGTACACCTGTTGTTAGATTGTTGATTTCGCGCATGATCTCTGTATTGTAAAAGGTCTTGCTGTCAGTGATTTAACGTATGTCTAAGCTACCTATTAGCTTGATTAGTTGGTCGCTATAGGGTGGTTTATATCAACATGTTTCGTTATTTTGGCTTTGGCTCTAACATGAACCGTACTTCGCTGCGGGCTAAAGGTGTAGAACCTTTAACGGCACAACGAGCGGTTTTACGGGGTTGGCGTCTTAGGTTTAATGTCCAGCATTTCTTCCGCCAGGAAGGGGGTGTTGGCAATATAGAGCGTAGCGATAATCCGAATGATTGCGTTCAGGGGGTACTTTACGAGTGTCCTGACGCTGCACTTGCCCCGTTAGATGCGGTTGAGGCCTATGGTCATGGTTATGACCGTATCAGTGTTAATGTTGATACCCATAAAGGCCCGGTAGCAGCGCTGACCTATATTGGAATGCCTGAGTTTATTGATGACACCTGCCTGCCAAGCCGTCGTTACCTTAATATTGTTGTTGCAGGCGCGCGATCGGCTGGGCTTGATCCTGAGTATGTTACTCAGCTTGCGCAACAGCCTACCCATCAGATCGATCCTTACCCTATTTTTATGCCTCCTGTGGGTAACTATCCTATATTTACTCGGGCGTCTTTAGCACAATACCCTTTATATACGGCTCTTGATGGCGCTGTTTTTGATATGTCAGCGGCGCGCCCACTTCATGAGTACCTGAAACGCTTTTTTGGTGGTAAAGATATGACCTTGTTTCACCTAAAAAGGCTCGATTGTAGTGATAATAGTGAAACGATGGAGGATGTTCGCTTAGGGCGTTTTAGCCAGGCCCAACGGCAATACCTTGATGGTTTTTTGCATGAATATGCCCGAGAGTATTGTTACGTAGGGCGCTTCGATTACAACGAAGATTGAGGAGTATGTAATGGATGATTTTTCTCCCGCACTCGCCCATGGTGCTATAGAGGAGGTGTTTCCTGATCTGTTTTTTGTCAGCGGTGCTATGGAGACCGTGTTGCAAGGGGTGGATTGGACGTTCAGTCGAAATATGACCGTCGTGCGGGACGGTGAACGCCTTATTCTCGTTAATAGTATTCGTTTAGACGATGAAGGCTTAGCTGAGCTGGATCGCCTTGGGAAGGTAACGGATGTGGTTCGTCTTGGCTGTTTACATGGGCGCGATGATCAGTTTTATATTGACCGTTACCATGCAGAATACTGGACTATCCCCGGTATGGAGATAGAAGAGGGTGTGCAAGCAACACGCTGTTTAACGTCCGATAACATCCCTATTTCTGATGCCACGCTCTTTACCTTTAGTACGACCAAAATCCCTGAGGGTATTTTACGTATTGACCGAGCAGGCGGTGTACTGATTGCCTGTGATGCATTACAGAACTGGTTGCAACCAGATCAATATTTCTCTGATGCATCCACTGAGTTGATGCAAACCATGAACTTCTTTACTCCGGCCAATATAGGCCCCGTATGGGCACAAGTTGCCGAGCCGAGCGGTGATGATTTTATGCGTCTATCCTCGTTGTCATTCAAGCATGTTTTATGTGGACATGGTGAGCCTGTACGCGATACCGCGGATAGTGATTATCAGGCGACGTTTCAACGAATGTTCTCCCTTTAGTGTTGAGTCTAAGGAGCATTAGGTGAAGAACGGGCTCAATTTACCGGGTTATAGTTTAGGCTCCGTGCTTTGGCGGGCCGATGGCCGTGTGGTCTATCGTGCCCGTTGTTTGGCCACCGATCAGCCCGTGGCGGTTGAAACGTTAGATACGGAGTATCCTGCACGTCATCAGGTTGCGAGTATTCGTCGAGAGGGCGCGTTAGGTCAGCAGTTAGCCGATGTTGCGGGCGTACGGAAGATCCATGCCGTATTACCCCATGGCAGTGGTAATTTAGCGCTGGTGGGCGAGCTGTTTGATAACACCCTTAAAACCTTATTGGTTCGTGAGGGGGCTTGGGGATTACCTGTAGCCAAAGTGCTGAATATTGCGTTAGGCATTGTACGTGCGTTAGAGGGTATTCATGGGCAAGAGGTTGTCCATAAAGCGTTAATGCCAGGGCACATATTGTTCGACACCGTCACCACCACTGTCTCGATCTCCGGTTTTGGGATCGCGTCTGAACTAGATCAAGAGCGTCAGGCGGTTCAGATGTCACGTCGCCTTGAAGGGCCGCTGCCTTATATATCCCCTGAACAAACCGGTCGCATGAACCGTGATGTGGATTACCGTTCGGATTATTATTCGTTGGGTGTGCTGTTATTTGAATTGCTAACCGGCGAATTACCCTTTCACGCCGATACGCTCTTGGAGTGGGTGTATAGCCATATTAGCCGTTTGCCACCGGCCCCTCACGCTATAAACGTCAACGTGCCAGAGGCGGTATCGGCGATTGTACTAAAACTCTTATCTAAAGAGCCTGAGGCACGCTATCAAAGCGCTGATGGGATTATCTACGACCTAGAGCGGTGTGTTGCACTGTTGGCGGCGGACCAACCGATCGAACCCTTTACCTTAGGCGAGCAGGATGTTGTTCAAACGTTTCTAGTACCGCAACACCTATATGGTCGTGAAGATGAGCTGGCGCAACTGCAGACCCTATTTGAAGACGCTGTGGCTGGGCAGACTGCGCTATGTTTAGTCCATGGCTATTCAGGGGTAGGCAAATCAGCCCTTGTTAATGAGATTGACCGGCCATTGGTACGTGAGCGTGGTTTCCTTGTGCAAGGGAAATTTGAGCAGTTTCAGCAAGGGGAAGCGTATACCGCATTAGCAACGGCCTACCGAGGGCTTGTTCAGCAGGTACTCGCGGAATCGGAAGAGGAATTGGATCGATGGCGGCAAGCCCTGCTTGATGCGTTAGGGCCTAATGCGCGTTTAGTGGTGGATCTAATACCCGAGCTAGACATTATTATAGGTGAACAACCCGCTGTAGCGACACTGCCCCCAGCTGAAGAGCGTAACCGACTACAGATCTTATTAACGGCCTTTCTGCATGTCTTTGCTGGGGAAGGGCATCCAGTGGTGCTGTTTCTGGATGATTTACAGTGGAGTGATGCCCCGACATTAGCCTTGCTTAAACGCTTAGTCACCTCATGCGAGATGAGCCATCTATTATTAATAGGCTCATACCGCAGTAATGAAGTGGGGACTGGCCATCCACTGCGTTTGCTGCTGGATGACCTTAGCGTTCAACAGGCCATTTGTCAGTTGCCTCTTGGACCATTAGATCACGAGGCTGTTGGGCAGTTAGTGGCTGATGCGTTATGTCGCCAGCCGAGCGAAGTCGCTGCCCTGAGCGATATGATTTTTTATAAAACACAAGGTAACCCGTTCTTTATTAATGAGCTGTTACGGCAGTTGTATAAAGAGGGAGGGATCACAGCGGATCAGCAAACAGCTCAATGGCGTTGGGATTTGGATGCGGCACGTTGGGCTAATGTGAGTACCGATGTTGTCGAATTTATGGTGGAGAACCTCCGACAACTACCGCAGACCACCCAAGCGGTTCTTCAATTGGCCGCCTGTATTGGTAGTACGTTTGATCTGGAAACGTTGGCGGTTATTTATGAGCATAGTCTTGATGAAACCGCGACGGCGCTTCTGCCCGCACTTAAACTGCATACGGTACTGCCTTTACACAGCGACTATCGGCTGGTCGGCCGTGGTTTAACGTCGTTGGATTTTAATCCAACCTATCGCTTCCAACATGACCGTATTCAACAAGCGGCTTATGCTCTGATTGATCTCCAGCGCCTACAAAGCGTACACCTATCGGTAGGCCGATTGATGCTACATCATGCGGGAGAGGTTGTACCTGATAAGCGGCTGATCGATATTGTTGAGCACCTTAACGAAGGGCGCTCACTGATAGACGCCTATGCAGAACGTCTTCACCTTGCGGAACTGAATCTACGCGCGGGTGTGCGTGCACGGCATACGTCGGCGTACGATGTTGCGCTTAACTACCTTCAGGTCGCGCTTGATCTACTGCCGCAAGAGCCTTGGCTTAACACGCCAGCATTAATGCAGCCTTTGGCTGCAGAGATACAGCAGTGTACCTATCTCACCGCGCGGCCTGACGAAGCGGAAGCGTGGATAGAGATTTTACTTAAACATGCTAAGACCGACTTAGAAAAAAGTGACATTCTGGCCACGCGGACACGTCAATATGCAACCCTCGGCAAAATGGAGGCGTCGATTCTATCGGCGACCCAAGGTCTTGCGTTACTTGGCGTCCCCTTCACCGATAACCCAACAGATGATGAGGTTGCGGAGGAGCGACGGCGAGTGCAAGTGAACTTAGGCGCCCGTTCGATTGCTGACCTTATTGATGCTCCTTTAATTGAAGATGAAGCGGTGTTGACCGCCATACGTCTGATGATGGAGATTTTTCCGGCGACCTTTCTGTCGGGTTGTGGCAACCTTTTCCCTTATCTCGTATTAAAAGCCGTTAACCTGTCTTTGCGCCACGGAAACTGCCCGGAAACCGCATTTGCCTATGCCGCTTATGGCATGCTTTTGTGTGGAGATCTTGATGAGCCTGAGGAGGGTTATCAATATGGAACAGTGGGGTTAGCCCTAAATGAGAAGTTAGACGACCTGACCTTACGGACACGCGTAATCTATGTGTACGCGATGTTTGTACACCATTGGAGCAATCACTGGTCTACGTTAACGCCGCTGTTCCGTAAGGGGATTGAAGCCGGTTATCAATCGGGCGACCTGCTGTACCTAGCCTACAGTGCGCAAGATTGCGTCATTTGGGATCCTACACTCGACTTAGAAACCGCTCACCGTCTACATGGGGAAAATTTAGCCATTGTGCGGGAGTGTGCTTATCAAGACTCATTAGATTCCGGTACATTATTTTTACAGTTACAGCGCAACTTGCTGGGGCTGACACATACCCCGTTTACCTTAAGTGATGATGACTTTGATGAGCAGCGTTGTTTGGCCGGTATGCGTGAGCGCCAGTTTATGACAGGGATTGCGAACTACCAGATTTACAATGCCGAGATCTGCTTATTGTACGGTGATTATGATCGCGCGCTCAGCTTTGTGCGTGCGCAAGATCTAATGATTAAATCGTCTATGTCATTACCGCAGCTGGTGCGTTTTTATATCGTGTCGTTTTTAACCCTTACCACTCATTTTCCTCAGATGGGGCGGGATGAACAGGCTGAAACGGGTCAACGTTTAACGCGTGATCTAGCTCGTATGACCCGTTTAGCCAATAACTGCGCGGATAACTTTCGTCATCTTCAGTTTTTAATGGAGGCGGAGTTAGAAAAGATCTATGGCTGCCCCGAGAGTACGTTGGAACGCTATGATGTGGCGATTGATGCGGCCAGAGAGAGCGGGTTTCTACATGATCAAGCCACTGCGTTTGAGCGCGCCGCGCGGTTTTTGATCGAACTGGGCCGTAGGCGGTCAGCGGAGGGGTATTTAAGGGCTGCTCACCACATCTATGACCGTTGGGGGGCGCAACGTAAGGTGAGC
Organism: Neptuniibacter pectenicola; assembly: GCF_001597735.1. Classification (GTDB taxonomy): domain Bacteria; phylum Pseudomonadota; class Gammaproteobacteria; order Pseudomonadales; family Balneatricaceae; genus Neptuniibacter; species Neptuniibacter pectenicola. The sequence goes on along the minus strand of NZ_LUTS01000001.1, from coordinate 299,661 downwards.
TTGCTTGAGCAGGAGTTTCCTATTTTACGTCCCCATGCTGCGGACGCTTATCTATCAACAACGCGCCATGTGATGCCTGACCTTGATCTTGCGTCGGTGATGAAAGCCTCTCGCGATATTTCAGGTGAGATTCTCTTAGATCGTCTACTCAAAACGACGATGGATATACTGTTGGAAAATGCCGGCGGACAGTGGGGCTGTTTAATGGTGCGTCGGGAGGGCGAAATGATAGTCGAAGCGGCAACTTTAGCAGAGCCGTTGACGACAAAAGGGTTGCCTAACCATGCGTTACTAACGGGTCCTGATGGAGAGCAGATTCCGCTGCCAGTGACCTTATTGAGCCAAGTGCTACACACCGGTACGGCGATCGTGCTGCATAATGCAGTGGAAGACGGGGCCTTTATGCAAGATCCGTATATGTGCGTATGCCAGCCCTTATCCGTGTTATGTGTGCCTATTCAGCGGGAACGCTTTGAAGGGGTGCTCTATATGGAAAACAATCTTGCCAGTGGTGTTTTTAGTAATGAACGTGTTGAGGTTATTCGTCTGCTGGCTGCTCAAGCATCAGTGGCTATAGAAAATGCGCGACTTTATGAGCAGGTACAAGAGCACTCTAAAACGCTGGAAGAGAAAGTTGCTGAACGTACGGCCCGCTTGGAACACCTTAACCATGAACTGCAAGGGCTGGCCGATCGTGATGGGTTAACCGGCGTTGCAAATCGCCGCCGCGGTGATGCTTATCTTGCTGAGGTCTGGGGGCGTTTACGTCGAGAGGGGCACCCATTAACGATCATTATGCTCGATGTCGATCACTTTAAAGCGTTTAATGATAACTACGGCCATCAAGGCGGGGATGATTGTTTAATCGCGGTAGCAAAAATGGTGCAGTCCCAACTCCTGAGGCCCGCAGACCTGATTGCCCGTTATGGTGGAGAGGAGTTTATGCTCATTCTACCTGACACAGGTTACAGCGGTGCCGAGATTATTGGCGAGAAAGTACGCCGAGCGGTGCAAGATATGGCGATTGAACATGCGTATTCATCGGCGGGCGCTGTCGTGACGGTGAGTGCAGGGGCGGCCACCATGGTGCCAGGCAATGGCGGTGCGGATGAGCTGGTTCGCGAAGCCGATATCGCGCTTTATCGCGCAAAGCGTATGGGGCGAAACCAACTACAGCAAGCGCCTATTATCGTTAAATAGACGTGGCCTAGATCAGCCGAACCTGATCCCTCGCCGCACTCTCTTCCCTTAAACACCCCCACCTCAAATATCCCCGCTGGCCTTTATTCCAATACGCGTTTACAGCGCCTTTTGTAGGGACGGGTCGGTTAAATACAGGCGTAACGGAGTTTAGATAAGCGTTCATTTTTGGTGCGTTATCAGCTGTTGTGACATTGTTTGGGGCGATTATCTGATTTTAGTCAGAAGTATTTTTTAGTTAATAATTTGTTTTTAAATGTTTTTTTCTGTTTGGCATCTGTTTTGCTTTTGTCCTATGCAATATGCACAAGAGCATACTTAGGTGGATGTGTACGCAAGTTAACACCGCTTATGACAATTTGACCCAATAGGTATCTAGGGTTCCGACTACAACGCTGTAGTGTCTGGACCGAGAGTTACCAACCTCACCTGAGGTCACACGGAGGGATAAAAGCCCGGGAGAACAAAACCTATAGGTGATGTCTCTTGTGCTTAATTTTCGTGAAACTATACAGGTGAAGTTATGATGAATACCCTTCGATCTTTCATGCGAACACTACTGATCTGTGCTTCTGCATTTTCCCTTCTGATAACCGCGTCCTCCAACCTTAAAGCCGAAGAGAAAAGCGAATTTAAAGTCGCTTGGACTATCTATGTGGGCTGGATGCCGTGGGATTATGGTGCAGCGACTGGGATTGTCGATAAATGGGCCGATAAATATGGCATTAAAATCGACGTTGTTCAGGTTAATGATTACGTTGAATCCATCAATCAGTTCACGGCCGGTCAATTTGATGCCACGGTTATGACCAATATGGATGCACTTACTATTCCAGCGGCGAGCGGTGTCGATTCTACGGCCCTGATCGTGGGTGACTTTTCAAACGGTAATGATGGGGTTGTGCTTAAAGAGGCTAAAACACTTGCGGAGATTAAAGGCCAGCAAGTTAACCTTGTTGAGTTAAGTGTTTCCCATTACCTGCTTGCGCGTGGACTTGAAAGCGTTGGCATGACTGAGCAGGACGTTAAAGTAGTAAACACGTCTGATGCGGATCTTGTAGCAGCCTTCAGTGCTGACGATGTAACAGCTGTTACGACGTGGAACCCGCTGCTAAGTGAAATTACCGCTCAACCTAATGCTCACAAAGTTTTTGACTCCTCTATGATCCCTGGTGAAATTATTGACCTGATGGTTGTTAATACTGAGACCCTTGAAGCGAACCCTAAACTGGGTAAAGCCTTAGTCGGTGCTTGGTATGAGATCATGGCCACAATCGCTGCAAAGGATGAAAATTCCGTTAAAGCGAAAAGCTTTATGGCTGAAGCCTCAGGTACTGACCTTGCGGGTTATGAAGCGCAGCTTGCGTCTACAAAAATGTTCTACACCGCCGCCTCTGCTGTTGAGTTCACAAACAGCGATAGCCTGACTAAAACAATGCAGAAAGTGAGTGAATTCTCATTTGATCACGGTCTGTTAGGTGAAGGTGCGCCGGATGCGAAGTTTATCGGTATTGAAACGCCTGCAGGTGTTTACGGTAATGCCGCGAATATCAAACTACGTTTTAACCCAACGTACATGAAAATGGCTGCCGACGGCTCTCTGTAATCTCTTAATACACTTATTGCTTAGTCCAACAGAGAACTGGAGCCTACGATGACACGCCTTATAAACCGTCAACCTAGCCGCTACTCGCGGTTGATGCTTGGGTTGCTGCCTTTCATTGTTTTGTTTGTCATATACCTTGTGACATCCGATGCTCGATTGGCTGAAAACCCAAGTGATAAATTACTGCCCTCACTGGGTAGTTTTGCCGATGCCATTGTTCGTATGGGCTTTGAGCCTAGCAAGCGAACCGGCGAGTATCTGTTGTGGCAAGACACGTTTGCCAGTTTGCAACGGTTAGGCATCGCTGTTGGATTAAGCGCAATGATCGGGCTAGTGATTGGTGTCTTTAACGGCATGATCCCTTATGTTCGATCACCTTTATCACCTTTAGTGACGGCATTATCGCTTATCCCACCGATGGCTATTTTGCCGATCCTATTCATCACCTTTGGCTTAGGTGAACTCTCTAAAGTGGTGCTGATTGTGATTGGCATAACGCCAGTGATTATTCGGGATATTCAGTTACGTACCGATGCGTTGCCCTCGGAGCAATTGATTAAAGCGCAAACCTTAGGAGGGAATAGTTGGCAGATCATTCTGCGGGTGGTTTTACCACAAACGATGCCACGCCTTATTGATGCGGTACGGCTGACATTAGGGAGTGCGTGGCTCTTCCTCATTGCTGCTGAAGCGATTGCGGCGACAGAAGGGTTAGGTTATCGGATCTTCTTAGTGCGTCGTTACCTCGCCATGGATGTGATTTTGCCTTATGTCTTTTGGATCACAACACTGGCGTTTGCGATGGACTGGTCTTTAAAACGGATCTCAATCTTAGCCTTCCCGTGGTACCACTCAGCACAAGGAGCTCGAAATGACTAAACATGAGCCCCCTATTATTCAGATCAAAAACCTATGGAAAGAGTACGGCGATAACGTTGTGCTAGAACGGGTCAACCTAAGTGTTCAAGCGGGCGAGTTTGTCAGCATTGTGGGTGCATCCGGCTGCGGTAAAACCACCTTTCTCAACCTATTGCTGGGCATTGAAGAGCCAAGCCAAGGTGAGATTTTACTGGATGGCCAGCCGCTAGACCCCGAACCTAGCGTTGAACGCGGCATTGTTTTTCAGAAGTATTCTGTTTTTCCACACCTCACGGCCGTTGAAAACGTCATGTTGGGGCAGGAGTTTACGCAATCAGCGGTGAGTAGTTGCTTGTTGGGACGCCTGTTTGGAACCGCACGACGTGCTGCTAAAGAGGAGGCGATGGATATTTTGGAAAAAGTGGGGCTCGCAGCCGCCGCCGATAAATACCCAAGTGAACTATCAGGTGGGATGCAGCAGCGTTTAGCGATCGCCCAAGCACTTATTCGTAAGCCAAGAATACTGCTACTTGATGAGCCTTTTGGCGCACTTGATCCCGGTATCCGTAAAGATATGCACCGCTTAACCCGTGAGTTGTGGACGGAACAAAAACTCACGGTTTTCATGATTACCCATGACCTAAGTGAAGGGTTTGAACTGGGTAGCCGTTTATGGGTGTTTGATAAAACACGCCATGATTTACAAGCCCCTGAGCGTTTTGGTGCCAACGTCACCTTTGATATTCCACTCAGTACAGGGCAGGAACACCACGAACATCTGGCTAAATTACAGGCCGCTAAGTCGCATACGGCCTGAGGAGACATTATGAGCAATCCAATTTTTACTGATCTTATCCCTGGGGCCAGCCACTGGTCCTTGGTTGTACCTGCCGGTCACAGCTTAACGCTGACTGATCTGGAAGGTGGGGCCAATGTCAGTATGTTGTTTTACAACCCACAAAACTTATTAGAGCGTTATAACGCACCGGACTCACTGAAGTGCCAACACACCTTTAAATTAACCACAGGTAATTGCCTGTACTCGGATATGGGGCGGATCTTCTGCTCGATTGTGCGTGATGATACCCAGTGGATTGATACCGTGGGCGGTGTGGCTAATAAAAACAAAGTCGCTGCAAAGTGGGGCGCACGTGATTATCAGACAGACCGTAATGCATGGCTGCAAAACGGTTATGACAGCTTGTTGGTTGAAGTGGCTAAATATGGTTTAGGTAAACGTGACTTGGCGGCCAACCTTAACCTTTTCAGTAAGACATTTACCGACGATGAAGGCAATTTAGCCTTCGCTGAAGGGCATAGCAAAGCGGGCGACACAATTGAGCTACGTTTTGAAATGGATACCTTAGTGGTGTTTACAACCTGCCCACACCCGATGAATCCTGCGGTTGAATACCCTAATCGTCCGGTTGAAGTGAGCCTATCTAAAGCGGCGCCTTTAAGCGCAGATGATAGCTGTTTAAACCACCGGCCTGAGAATGCACGCGGGTTTGAAAATAACCAGCGCTATTTAGCGATGCCTAACGTCTGTTCGCACTAAGGAGAGCACCACCATGATTAAAGAAAGTTTATTAGTCGCAGAACAGGCAAGTCAGCGCGAGGTTGTACCTGCCGGTGATTACTACATGAAAGTGGTTAAAGCGGGTCAGGTTTTTCGTATCCTCGATTTAGAGGGCAACCAAGCTGCAGATACATTGTTTTATAACGCCGATGATCCCTCTGAGCGATACAGCGCGATGGATACCATCCGTGAGCAGGGCAATGTGTACCTTAGCGCCGGTAGCAAGTTGTTATCGAACGAAGGCAATCTAATGCTCGAGATTGTTGCCGATACCTGTGGTCGTCACGATACCTTAGGGGGCGCTTGTGCGAGTGAAAGCAATACCGTGCGTTACGCCTTAGAGAAAAAATGTATGCATGCCTGTCGTGATAGCTGGTTACTGGCCGTTGCGGAAAATGAGCAGTTTGGAATGTCCAAACGTGACATTACTCACAACATTAACTTTTTTATGAATGTCCCTGTGACGGCCGATGGCGGCTTGAGTTTTGCGGACGGTATTAGTGGTGCCGGCAAGTATGTTGAGATGAAGGCAGCCATGGATGTGATCGTTCTGATCTCCAACTGTCCACAACTGAATAACCCTTGTAATGCTTACAACCCTACGCCGGTTGAAGTGTTGATCTGGGATTAATTTTACTCTGTTGATACGCAGAGCCTGCCTAGTAAGCAGATCAAAATACCGGGCTGGGGACGACCCCAATTAAGCCCTGAGAGTGTTGCTGGGACGACCCAGACATTCAGGTGAATTCCTATGTTTTCTAAAGTACTGATTGCTAACCGTGGTGCTATTGCTTGTCGCATTATTCGCACACTTCGTAAAATGGGTGTTACCAGCGTTGCCATTTACAGCGAAGCGGATGCAGATAGCTTACATGTGCTTCAAGCGGATGAGTCCTACTCTTTAGGTGAAGGTGCTGCTACGCAGACCTACCTTGATCAAGATAAAATTATTGCCATTGCTAAACAGAGCGGTGCAGAAGCGGTGCACCCTGGCTATGGCTTTTTAAGTGAAAACCCCAATTTTGTTGCGCGCTGTGAACGTGAAGGGATTACCTTTTTAGGCCCAACACCAAAGCAGATGAATAATTTTGGTCTTAAACATTCAGCGCGTGAGTTAGCCGAGCAGGCAGATGTACCGCTTTTGCCAGGTACAGGGCTATTAGCTAGTTTAGCGCAGGCACTCGAAGAGGCTGAGCGTGTAGGTTATCCCGTTATGTTGAAAAGCACAGCGGGCGGTGGCGGTATTGGTATGCAACGTTGTGATACCGCTCAAGAGCTAAATGACGCTTATGATTCAGTACGTCGATTAAGCGAGAATAACTTTAGTAATAGCGGCCTTTTTATTGAAAAATTTATCCAGCATGCCCGCCATATAGAGGTTCAGATTTTTGGTGATGGCGCTGGCAATGTAGTGGCGTTAGGTGAACGAGATTGTTCGGCTCAGCGTCGCAATCAGAAAGTGATTGAGGAAACACCTGCGCCGAACCTACGTGAGGAAACCCGTACTGCGTTACAGGATACCGCCGTACGTTTAGCGGAGCAGGTTAATTACAGGAATGCAGGCACCGTTGAGTTTGTACTGGATCAGACCACTGAATGTTTCTATTTCTTAGAGGTAAATACACGTCTACAGGTTGAGCACGGTGTTACGGAAGAGGTGTTTGGTGTCGACCTTGTAGAATGGATGGTGAAACAAGGCGCGGCTGAACTTGATCTTCTCACTGTAGGTAAAGGACTGACGCCTAAAGGTCATGCGATACAGGTGCGTTTATACGCTGAAGATGCGAATAAAGATTTCCAACCGTGTGCTGGTCTATTAAGCCATGTTGAGTGGCCAGAAATAGATGGGCTACGGGTTGAGCATTGGATTGAAGCGGGCGTTGAAGTCTCCCCGTTCTTTGACCCTATGTTAGCGAAAGTGATCTTTCATGCGCCTACGCGCCAGCAAGCATTAACCGGTTTAATGCAGGCGCTGTCTGAGTCAACAATCTACGGCATTGAGCATAATTTAGGTTATCTGCATCAGCTATTGGGTAGCGAGGTTGTTCAGAGCGGCCAAGTATTAACGCGCTCCCTTAATGACTTTAACTATCAGCCTTTTACGTTTGATGTACTTAATGCAGGCACACAAACAACGATTCAAGATTACCCTGGTCGTGCGGGGTATTGGGATATTGGTGTACCACCGTCTGGCCCAATGGATTCCGTTAGCTTTAGGTTAGCCAATCAGCTGCTTAATAACCCTGTGGATGCCGCTGGACTCGAGATTATTATTAGTGGGCCGACCCTGCGCTTTAACCAAGCGACTCAAGTGGTGATTACGGGGGCTGAACTTACTGCAACCTTAGAAGGTCAGGCGGTACCTATGGGCACCGTGCTAGCCATTAAAGCCGGTCAAACCTTACAGTTGGGTGCGACGAAAGGAGAGGGCGCGCGTGCTTACCTCGCGGTTGCCGGTGGTATTAAATGTCCCGACTATCTGGGCAGTAAATCGACCTTCACCTTAGGGCAGTTTGGTGGCCATGCGGGTAGAGCCTTACGTTCTGGTGATGTACTCCAGCTGGATGCTGGTTTCAACATCTCTGCTGAGGCGGGTGCTCACGTTAAATCGGCACCTGCGTTAACAAACGATTGGCAGATTCGCGTTATCTATGGTCCCCATGGCGCGCCTGATTTCTTCACAGATAACGACATTTCTGAGTTTTTTGCCGCAGACTGGCAGGTACATTTTAATTCGAGCCGCACAGGGGTTCGTCTTATTGGGCCAAAACCAGAATGGGCGAGAACAGATGGCGGAGAAGCGGGTCTTCATCCTTCAAATATTCATGATAATGCGTACGCGGTGGGGACGATCGATTTTACCGGCGACATGCCGGTTATCTTAGGTCCTGATGGCCCAAGTTTAGGTGGCTTTGTTTGTCCTGCGACGATTATAAAAGCGGACTTATGGAAGATGGGCCAGCTAAAAGCGGGTGATAAGGTACGCTTTTTACCTGTATCTATCGCGGATGCCGCAGAGGCGGAGCGGGCGCAGTTGCAGCAGTTATCTTCGCTGGCGATAGAAGAAAGCGCTTTACCTTGCGCTGTTATTGATTCCCCTATTGTGAAAGAGCTGCCGAAAGAGCGCTATGGTGAGCATGTTGTTTACCGTCCAAGTGGCGAAGACTTTCTGCTGGTGGAGTACGGTCCGCAACGGCTGGATATCCGATTACGTTTCCGTGTTCATGCGTTAATGCTAAAGCTCCAAGCGCTGAATATCTCAGGTATTAAAGAGCTCACACCGGGTATCCGCTCCCTGCAAGTTCACTACGATAATTTACAGCTGCCAATGGCTGAGTTAATTGCATTACTCGAGCAGGCTGAGGCAGACCTAGGGGATATCGATAAGCTGACCGTACCTGCGCGTATTGTCTCTTTACCCCTCTCATGGGATGACGAAGCGACTCGATTAGCGATTAAAAAATATGATGAAGTGGTACGTAAAGATGCACCATGGTGTCCGGATAATATTGAGTTTATCCGCCGTATTAATGGCTTAGCGTCGGTCGACGAGGTTAAAAAGATCGTCTTTGATGCAAGCTATTTAGTGATGGGCTTAGGTGACGTGTATTTAGGTGCGCCCGTGGCGACGCCGATGGACCCAAGACATCGTTTAGTGACAACCAAATATAATCCGGCACGGACATGGACACCTGAAAATGCGGTTGGCATTGGGGGTGCTTATATGTGTGTTTACGGTATGGAAGGCCCCGGCGGTTATCAATTTATTGGTCGTACCTTACAGATGTGGAACCGCTACCGTAAGACCGAAGCATTTACACAGCCGTGGTTACTGCGCTTTTTTGATCAGATCCGTTTTTATGAGGTCAGCGCAGAGGAGTTGAAGGAGATTCGACGTGATCATCCTCGGGGTAAATACCCTGTCAAAATAGAGGAAACCACCTTCTCTCTTGCAGAGTACCAAGCACTGCTTGATCAGCATCAGGATGAGATTCTGCAATGTAAAGAGCGCCAACAAACCGCGTTTGAAGAGGAACGCCAACGCTGGGTTGAGAGCGGTCAGGCCAACTTTGAAGCGGACATGATGGTTGAGTCGCAAGGGCTAGACGAAATACTGGCTGAAGGTGAAACCGCAGTGGAAAGCCAAGTTGCGGGTAATATCTGGCAAGTGCTGGTGGAGCCGGGTCAGTCGGTAAAAGCGGGCGAAGTCGTGATGATTTTGGAAGCGATGAAGATGGAGTTAGAGGTGCTTGCCTCAGAAACCGGTGTCATTAGTCAAATCTGTCAGGACGCCGGGGCTCAAGTTCACTCCGGTCAGCGTCTTATGGTTATCAACACCTCAGGAAACAGTTCACAGGAGACAAGTGCCGTATGAATACGCCAATTACTGTAATAGAGTTATTAGCTGCCTATCAATCAGAGCAGTTGTCCCCCGATGGGTTTTTGACGCAAAAGTTAGCTGAAGCACGTGCTGATCAGCGTAACTGTTGGATTGAGTCCATCTCCGATGCACAACTGGATAGCTTTTTAGCCAATTTAAAAGGTAAATCACCCAAAGACCTGCCTCTTTTCGGTGTTCCGTTTGCGATTAAAGATAATATTGATTTAGCGGGTTTACCTACAACGGCAGGCTGTAAAGACTATGCCTATCAACCAGAATCTTCGGCGTATGTAGTACAAGCCCTGATTAATGCCGGAGCGGTGCCCCTAGGAAAAACCAATTTAGACCAGTTTGCTACTGGGCTTGTGGGTACGCGTAGCCCTTGGGGGGCAGTAAAAAACAGTTTTAATGATGCGTATATCTCTGGGGGGTCAAGCTCTGGCAGTGCTGTAACCGTTGCAACGGGTCAGGTCTGTTTCTCCTTAGGTACAGATACTGCCGGTTCTGGACGGGTTCCAGCGGCGTTTAATAATATCTTGGGGATGAAGGCAACCAAAGGGATGGTGAGCTGCACTGGGCTCGTACCGGCATGTAAAAGCCTCGATTGTATTACGCTGTTTGCGCATACCACCGATGATCTTAATCTGTTGCTGGATATTGCGGGTCACTATGATGAGACCGACTGCTATGCACGCCCCAACCCTGAATCTAATCACGCGACAGCCTACCACCCTGAAAACGCGCTCACAGGCCGAAAGGTCGGGGTGCCTGCCCCTGAGCAGCTAGCCTTTTTTGGTAATGACAGCGCTAAAGCACTTTTTAATGCCGCATTAGATAAGCTTAAAGCGCAAGGTGTTGAGCTGGTCGAAATCGATTTTGAGCCGTTTGCGCAAGCGGCCTTACTGCTTTATGAAGGCCCTTGGGTCGCTGAACGATACGCGGCTATAGAGACTTTTTTTGAAGCAGACTCCAGTCGCTGTTTGCCGGTCATCGAGACCATTATTGGCGGCGCTCAAGGTAAAACCGCGGTGGATGCATTTAAGGCGATCTACCAATTACAAGCGTATAAAGTGCAATGTGATGCTATTTTATCGACCGTAGATTCGGTTGTTATTCCTACGGCAGGGACGATCTATACCATTGATGAGGTCAACGCTGATCCCATTAAGTTAAATTCAAACGTTGGTTACTATACCAACTTTATGAACCTATTAGATTATGCCGCCATTGCGTTACCGGCGGGGATTCAAACAACAGGCTTGCCGTTTGGTATTACCCTGTTTGGTCCCGCTTGGTCGGATCGTAAGCTACTCAGCTTTGGTGGGGCATGGCAGCAATCGTTAGGTTTGCCTTTAGGGGCGACGCATGCGCCACTGCCTGCACTTGAGCCTTCCGCTGCAACGCAGGAGGGTTGGGTTGAGCTGGCGGTATGTGGTGCACACCTTGAAGGCTTACCCTTAAACGTTCAACTGCTAGAGCGGGGCGCACGTCTCGTTAAAGCAACGCATACATCCGCTCATTATAAGCTGTACGCATTGGCGGGCGGCCCTCCTTTCCGTCCCGGTCTTATTCGGTCTGAAGGGGCTGGTAGTGCAATTGAGGTTGAAGTGTGGACGTTACCTCAAACGGCGCTTGGAAGCTTTCTTCAAGGGATTCCCCAACCTTTAGGGCTAGGTAAAGTGGAATTAGCAGATGGCGCTTGGGTAACCAGTTTTATCTGTGAAGGTTATGCGGTTGAAACGGCGGAAGAGATAACCCAGTACGGCGGATGGCGACGTTATATGGCTGAAAAATCATAAGTGCTTGATGCCGCAGTTACCTATCAGCGGTGAGCCTATTTTACCGACTAGGTGAGTGATAAACCGAAAAGCTAATGCGCGATGCATTAGCTTTTTTTATGGCTGACTTTCGTTGTTAGCTATTTTATATCAGGGTTGAGGAGGAATCTTTTATGTTCAGTCAGCGCTTGAGGGCAGTGCTTAAAGAGTAACGGCGCTTTTTTATTGAGTAATGGAATGATTGATCAAATATTAATTGAACGATCGTTCTTGTTTGTTTATAGTGGCCTTAGATTAAGACATAGTCCTAGGAGTCATGATAATGGAAACGCACTATACCCCGCCCACAATCTGGACCCACGATGAAGAAAGTGGTGGAACATGGGCGAATGTTAACCGTCCTGTTTCGGGGGCAACCCATGAAAAAGCGTTACCGGTTGGCCAACATGCTTTGCAGTTGTACTCAATGGGCACGCCTAATGGTCAAAAAATAACCATTATGTTAGAAGAGTTATTAGCATTGGGTAAAGCGGCGGAATATGACGCCCATCTGATCAAAATTGGTGAGGGTGAGCAATTTTCCTCAGGTTTTGTCGTGCTTAACCCTAACTCTAAAATTCCTGTGTTAGTTGATCAGTCTAACGGGGATGCGGTACCTATTTTTGAATCGGCTTCAATTCTTGTCTATCTTGCGGAAAAATTTGGGGCTTTTCTACCTGAAAAGGGCGCTCAGCGAATAAACGTCCTTAACTGGCTGTTTTGGTTACAGGGGTCTGCGCCTTATTTAGGCGGTGGTTTTGGCCACTTTTATGCGTATGCACCCGAAAAATTTGAATACCCAATTAATCGTTTTTCGATGGAAGTTAAGCGTCAGCTCGATGTGTTAGATAAACAGTTAGCGCAGCATGAATTTATTGCTGGTGACGAATTAAGTATTGCTGATATAGCTATATGGCCTTGGTATGGCAACCTTGTGTTAGGCAAGCTTTATGATGCAAAAACCTTCCTCCAGACCGAGGATTACATCCACCTTCAGCGTTGGACTCACGCTATGTTAGCCCGTCCTGCTGTACAGCGTGGTCGTATTGTAAATCGCAATTGGGGTGAGGCGTGGGAGCAGCTTGAAAACCGGTATAGCGCTGAAGATATTGACAAGGTTTTAGCGTTAACACCGGCGTAAAACGGGTGGTATCCAGCTAGCCGTTGACGCGGTCTGCTTATGAATAAGATGACGAGGAGCAATACCGTGAACGATCATAAAATTAAGCTCGATATTGTATCCGATGTGGTGTGCCCTTGGTGCATCATTGGTTATAAGCATCTGGAAGCGGCTATCCAAGAGTTAGACTTACAGGATCAGGTTGAGATCGAGTGGCAGCCCTTTGAATTAAACCCTGATATGCCTGCGGAAGGTGAAAACCTGCGGGCACATGTACTGCGTAAATACGGTGCTAATCGTGAGGATAGCGATAAAGCACGTGCCAATATTAGCGCACTGGGTGCGGAGTACGGGTTTAAGTTTGACTATTTCGAAGAGATGAAAATGGTTAACACCCGTGATGCCCACCTTCTGTTAGATTTTGCGTATGAGCAAGGACTTCAGCACGCGTTAAAACAGCGTTTGTTTACCGCGTTTTTTACTGAGCACAAAGATATCTCAGATCGCGCCACTTTACTGGCTGAGGCGCTACGTGTTGGTTTAGATCCTACGGAAACCGAGAACGCTTTAGGTCATGCTGAGCGTCGTAACCGGCTTGTGCATCAGGAGATGCAGTGGCAGCAACAGGGGATTTCTGGCGTACCTACCGTCATCTTTAACCGAAGCAGTGTATTGACCGGTGCGCACCCACAAAGCACTTACAAAGAGGTGCTACAAGAGCTGGCAGGATTAGCGTAACAACGGCGAGCCCCTATGGATTTTTAGCTACCTGAATAAAGAATCACTAAGCCCGCGCTGACAACCATTGCGCCAATCAGGCGTTTCTTCCACTGCTCCTTTTCATGGAAGACAAAGATCGACAAGAGCACCGCTAAGATAATGCCTGTGTTGGTAAAAGACACAACATGAGCGGCAGGCATCAGCTGCATGGCGCTGACGACCAGCGCATAAGAGGTGCCTATACAGCAGCCGCCAAGCACAATGTAAAACAACGACGGGCGCTCAGCAGGGACCCAAATGTTACTTTCAACGCGTTGCACTAAGGTTAAGCTAATAAAAGCGCATAGATAACCGACAGTGATAAAGCCCAGTTGCTCAGAAAACCCTGGCAGATAGGTGACGGCCACTTTGTCACTTAATGAGTAAATACTCGTACCGAGTGCCGCGGCAAATGTCCAAGGCAGTGCTTTTTTAGTATCGCCTACCTTAGATGATGAACCAACAATCCACAGCCCCACTACACTGACAAGAATGGCAAACAGCTCGAAGGGGCTGTAAGTGTTGCCAAAAAACAGAAATGACCATAAGGCAATTAAGAGGGGAGAACTTCGCGCCAAAGGATAAACTAAAGAAACTGGGGCATAATGATAAGCGCGGCGTAAGGCGATAAAGTAAAAAGCATTAGCGCAGGAGGTGATCACAATCGCTGAGATAAGTGGCCCTTCCCACTGGGCGTTCCGGAACAGATGCCAAAGCGCAAACGGGCCAAGAATGACGCAATGGGATAACAACCCCCACCAAAGATAGTTCGCTTTTGGGTTTACATGTCGAGCTAACAGGTTCCATGTCACGTGCATAATCACTGACAGCCCAATTAACACATAAGGGTTATCCATTACTCCAAAAACTCATCCCTCGGCTATACTATTTTTTGTTTTCGACAGTATCATCCACTGCGTATTTTCAGCAATAGGCGAAAGTGACAGAATCCGGGTTATCCAAGCCTGCGCCGCTCCTCGTTCCCGCGCTGCAGTCGCTCTCACCTCGTTCCCACGCTCCGCGTGGTAATGCAGCTTCCTCGTTCCTCCGCGCGACCTCTCGTTCCCACGCTCCGCGTGGTAATGCAGTTGGAGATTGAGCTTGTGCAGTATTCCATCGGTGTACCCACGCAGGAATACAAGGCCCGAGAGGGAAGTACCCGCCCCCACGCAGGAGCATGGGGGCCAGCGTGGTGTGCTGCGTTTTTGCGCATAGCGCCTCGCTTTCACTCTCTGCTCCTCGTACCAGCGCCCTGCATGGTAATGATGCAGTCGCTCCCACCTCGTTTCTACGCTCCACCTCTCGTTCCTCCTCGTTCCCACGCTCCGCGTGGTAATGTAGTTGGAGATTAGTTAATGTACAGATGTGGATAGATGTACCCGCGCAGGAGCATGGGTAAAAGAATAAGCTCCCACGCATTGCGTGGTCATTAACAGGGAGGTTAATTAATGGGTAGAAGTCGTTACGTCTTTACCGCACCAGAACAGCCGCACTTTCTAACGCTAACCGTGTTGCACTGGTTACCAATTTTTACGCGTCCTGATGCGGTTGATATCATTTTTAATTCATTGCGCTACTTAATGGGTGAAGGCTTTAAGGTTTACGCCTATGTGATTTTAGAAAACCACTTACATCTTGTAGCGCAAAGCGATCAGCTAGATAAGGATATCGCACGTCTTAAATCATTTACGGCAAGGCAGTTGATCGCTTATCTACAAACCAAAAAAGCAAAAACTATTTTGGATCAGCTGGCGTTTTATAAAAAAGCGCATAAACGTGATCGTACTTATCAATTGTGGCAAGAGGGTGTGCATCCTGAGCTGATACAGAGTGAGGGGATGATGCGCCAGAAGATTGAGTATATTCATCATAATCCCGTTAAACGGGGCTATGTTGATGCACGCCGTGCATTGGCGCTATTCCAGTGCAAGAGACTATGCCGGAATGGTGGGACTGTTGGAGGTGTGTAAAGCGTGGTGAGGAAGCATGTGGGAGAGGGTGAAGGTTTCTACGCAGGAACTTAGCGTTCCCACACAGAGTGAACGTTCTCACGCAGAGCGAGCGTTCCCACGCAGAGCATGGGAACGAGGAGGAAAGTTTTTAGTGCTTAATGGGCGAAGATCTTATCGCCTTTTTGATCAATGAGGCTTTTCGCTTTTTGATGCGTCAGTGTTATACAGTTTTGCTTATCCGCAACACGGTCAATTAAGGTATAGCTACGGTGATTATTCTTTTTGCTGATGACTGCATGCAACCGGTACCGACCAAACTCTTCCTCTGGTAGGGCCGCAATGGTGTAGCCTTTATAGCGAATGGCGCCATCAGGCAGGGGTGAAAATAAAGACTTAATTGACCCGAGTAGACTCATAACGATGCTCCTATATTTTATTGTTTTCGACACTATGAGCATTGTTAGAGGAAAGTGGAATAGCTCCAGTACCAAATGATTATTTTTTGTACAGTTAGGTTGTAGACTTAAGTTGTAATTATATCGCTCCCACGCTCCGCGTGGTAATGCAGTGGGTCTCACCTCGTTTCCATGCTCCGCGTGGTAACGTAACCGGAGGTTGAGCTTGTGTATTATTCCATTGGTTTTCCGGAATGCGAAGCCAGAGTGGTAAATACCCATCCCACGCAGGAGTATGGGGGCTAGCGTGAGTCTTCAATGGTAAAAGCTGCTGCTTTTTTTGTGTGCTGTTATGTCCCTTTGTGCCATAAGCGGATATGGATATTATAATGTACTCACCTGTACAATCATTGTTATGAAACAATCAAATTTAATGTTGGAACTTCGTAGCTATAGCTCTGAAAATCATAGCCATCACCATGACTATCATCAGCTGGTTTTACCCGTTGTCGGTGGCTTATCTATGAGTGTAGGTTGTCAGGAAGGGGAAGTATCCTCTCAACAGATTGCGGTGATCGCTGCGGGTCAGGAGCATGGGTTTGCTGCACCTGATCAAAACCTTTTTGTGGTTGCTGATGTACCTGCAGTATTGACGCCAGAGTTAGATCGTTTACCTGCATTTATTAAGCTTGACGCCGCTCTGGTTCATTATGTCTCCTTTTTACACAATCAATTGAAGAAAGAGGGGGTTAGCCGGAGCACTGAAAGGCAGATGTTGTTATTACTTATACAGTTACTACATGAGCGCTTTGGTGAGGCCTTAAACCTAGATAGACGTATTGACGTTGCCCGTAACTACCTTGATAAACACTTTCACGAACGTGTGTCTCATACACAGTTAGCGGCTATTGCTAATCTGAGTGCTCGCCAACTGAGTGAGCTTTTTCGTCGCCAGTTGGGTATGACACCACAGCAATACCTTACAGAAAAACGGATGCAGCAAGCTTGGAGGCTCTTAGAGAGGGGGGAATTAAGTATTCAAAAAATCGCAGACCAAGTTGGTTATCGCAGTGCCGCTAGTTTTAGTGACCGTTTTCGTAAGCACTTTGATCACCCCCCGAGTTACTTTCGCCAGATCGGTAAATAATCCCGCCTAATCGGCAAAGATTCACTCCTGTTGAGACGATACAATTTCGTTTTTGATTATGAGTATTTTTTGTTGAGGTAGGTGTATGTCTAAGTTAATTAAAGCAACGTTTGTAGGTTCTATATCTATAGTCCTATGGGGTACATTGGCTTTATTTACTCGTCTCACTGATGGAGCTATTCCAGCATTTCAGATGATGGCGATGACATTTATCATCGCCTTTCTTCTTATGAGCCTAAAGTGGTTATATCAAGGGCATTTAGGCTTGCGCTATTTACGTCAGACACCTGTTGCATGGTTCGTGGGTGTAGGTGGGTATTTTGGGTATCATTTGTGTTATTTTGTGGCGATGAGTAATGCGCCTGCGGTCGAAGTGAGTTTACTGGCTTATTTATGGCCATTATTGATCGTTATCTTTGCTGCATTTTTACCTAACGAGAAACTTAAGGGGCAGCATATATGCGGTGCACTTATCGCCCTTATAGGCTGCTGGATACTGATTAGTAAAAACGATAGTGCTTTCAGTTCTGAATATATGAGTGGCTATTTGTTGGCACTGCTCTGTGCATTTATATGGTCTGGTTATTCAGTGATTAGTAGGGGTGTTAGGGAAGTGCCCACTGATGCTGTTGGTTGGTTTTGCTTAGTGACAGCTCTTTTAGCAATTGCCTGCCACCTTTTATGGGAAGATACCGTATGGTCGCTTAATACACGCCAATGGATGGGTGTAGTCGGGTTGGGCTTAGGCCCCGTTGGTATCGCATTTTTCACATGGGACTATGGCATTAAACATGGGAATATTCAGTTATTAGGCGTACTTGCTTATGCCGCACCTTTAATCTCAGTTTTGTTATTAATTATATCCGGTGAAGCAGAGCCTAGTTGGGCTGCGCTATGGGCTTGTATTGCTATCGTATGTGGTTCCGCATTGGCAGGTATTCGCCGAAACAGTGAGAGGTGATAAGACGTAATCCACTAAGAGAAGCGGGTTAATCGTCAAGGTGTTAAATAATGCTTGAAAAGTGCTTACTTCATCAGCCCTGAGGCCCGTTTTGTCATTTCAACGCTATTGTAAACCGACAATGTAGGCTTACAATAAAGATTGTGATAAGTATACCGTGAAGCTTTATTTCAATAAAAGTTGATAAATTCTTACTATATTTACACAATTTATTTGGAAGGCTATTGTTGAAAAGTAGCCTTAATTCATGAGGTTTTCCAAATAGCTTAGAGTACCTTTCAAAGAAGGACATAAAGGCTACATTGGTGACGACATTATTGCCACCTTCCACCTGAATCAGTTGGGTCAAATCAAGCAAAGTTCTCTATTGACGCCCCTAAGTATGTAAAAATACTCAGATAGACACTGAAGGTTATAAAATATTTAGGTCGCTCACTTAACGCACAGCACAATTAAGAAGAATACCCATCGCTTCAGCCTTACTCCTATCAGCCCTTAGCCCATCAGCAGTGTTGGTAGAAAGCAGTAATCAGGCTCAGGAAACGAAAAGAGCCATAGGTAAAACCATATGACTCTTTTTTGCTTTCAAAACCAGTAACAAGAAAGCGCAACAACTTGGTTAGACCTCCCATTTCTTTAACTATGAGGTCTGACTAATGTTTTAGAATATCCCTGTTACTAGGAGTTAAGTTGGAATTCCTTCCTTTAAAAAATTAGAGATCCATGCTTAGTAATTCATCAAGATATTCATCCACTTGATGTATCATCTGTTCGTCAGTACCAAAAAGGCCAAGGTGTCCATCAATGGATATTATCGGTCGCAATTCACTTCCTGGAATCATTTGCTGTTCAGTACGGCAATCATCTACAGTGAAGAACATATCATGACTGATTGGCATTACATACGTTTTGGCTTTGATCCTGCCAAGCGCAGCGGGAAGGTCACCTGCTGTATGACGACTGACATCACCTCTTTGCCATTTCCAAATCATTCTAAGTAGATTGTTCGGATCCATTTGCGCGAAGTATTCAATCATGAAATCATTAACAAAGCCCCTGATGTTGGCGTGCCCAAGATCTTTATGCCTCTTTTTAGCAAAAAAATCAGTGCTCCACCCCATCACTGTCCACAGTTTTGCATGGCGTTCTAAACCTTCAGCCACTTCGGAGCCGAGATTGTAAAAACCATCCTTAAAGTTAGGATCTGATTCGATGGCTTCAATCAACGTTTCTGCAAAGATGAAGTCATGTTCTGTGTTTTTAGCTGTTCCAGCCAAAGACGCTGCACGTTTCACAAAATCAGGATAGCGAACGGCCCATTCATAGCTTTGTTGAGCTCCCATGGAACCACCAAAGACTAAAGAAAGGCTCTCTAAACCATAGTGCTCTGTTAGAAGCCTATGTTGAGCTCTGACATCGTCCCCTATGCGCACAAGTGGGAATCGTGCCCCTTTTAAACTCCCGGAAAAGTTACTTGGGGACGTTGAAAGACCATTACCTATTTGATTGACAATAATGATGAAATATTCAGACGGGTCTAAAGCTCTCCCTTCCCCGATGTACACCTGTTCCATAATCTTATTGGTACCTGAATACCAAGTAGGAATAAGAATAGCGTTATTTTTTTCAGGGTTAAGCTCTCCGAATGTGGCTACAGCAAGCATACAATTTGGAATATTACCGCCTTCCTCAAGTTGTAAATCACCGATATTTATTAATTCATAAGGACCATGGATTTCTTGAGTGTAATAAATACTCATATCAAGCACCTACTTTAGATAGAGGATGTAAAAACCGTTAATCTATTTTGAATCCTGGATAGCCTTTTTCAGCAATTTCATCGCATCTATTATGATAATCGCCAACACCACCAATGTATGACAATAATCGGCGAGGTTTACCTTCTACATTGGATCCCATGTACCATGAGTCTGTTTTTACAACCAACGTTTTTGAAGCCACTTCATCGTGATGCTTGACCCATGCATTTTCTACTTCTTTGGATACTTCTATTGTTTTCTTACCGTTTTTTAGTGCAAAATCTATACAATTTGTGATCCAGTCAACTTGATACTGAAGACAAGTTGTCATATTGCAGAGCGCAGCTGATGGAGCAAGAGGCGCGCCTGTTGTAAATAGGTTTGGGTACCCATGTACTTGGAGGCCCATTGCCGTGGTAATTTCTTGCTGCCATTGATCTTTCAATGAACGGTTATCTCGACCTCGAAAATCAATACGACTAAGAGCGCCTGAACCTGCATCAAAACCGGTCGCTAAAATAATCACATCGAATTCATGAATAGTTCCATCTTCAGTTTTGATACCTTCAGGAACAAATTCTTGGATGGGAGTAGTTCTGCAATCTACTGGCTCTACATTATCTTGTAGGTAGACTTCAAGGTAGTTCGATTCTAATGGAACACGGTGAGTACCGAAGGTGTAATCATTTTTCGTTGGAATTAAAAGGTTACAAAGTTTTTCATCATTTCCTAAGCGTTGACGCATTTTATTTCGTACGAATTCTGAGACTTCTTCAGCAATATCTTCATCAAAGAAAATTTCTGAGTAACTAGCTAACCATAATGAAAGTGAGCCTTCTTCCCAATGTTTCTCAAGGACAGCGAGTCTCTCTTCTTCAGTAGATTCATGCCATGGTTTTGCTGTGAAATCATAGTCAAAACCGGCAAAAGAGTTCATTACTTTGTCTTTTGTCTCATCATAACGTTCACACCAATAGGCCCAGTCTTGTTCAGAATATTTTGGGTTTTTCATTGGAATAGCGTATTGAGGAGTTCGACAAAAAACTTTCATCGAGCTAACTTCTGGAGCTATTGTCTGAATTACCTGTATACCTGTAGCTCCTGTACCAATTACAGCTACGCGTTTTCCAGTTAAACTTTTCGCGTCTTTCGGCCATTTTCCGGTTAGATATGTTTCGCCTTGGAACGTTTCTTGGCCCTTAAAGCGGTTTTCGATTGGAGCTGACAGCATGCCGCAGCAAGCAAGTAAAAACTGAGTATTGATTAGCTCTCCCGAATCAGTAACTACATTCCATCTATTAGTCTCTTCGTCATAGTGAGCAGACTTAATACGAGTACTGAATTGGATGTCTTTTTTCAGTTCGTGACGGTCGGCAACATAATTTAGCCATTCTTCAGTTTCAGGTTGAGCAGGGAAACGCTCGCTGGGTTTCCAAGACTTATACATCTCTTCATCAAACCAGTATTGATAGATCTCTGCTTGAGAATCAAAACGAGCACCTGGGTAGCGATTCCAATACCAGGTACCTCCTACACCGGTTGCTGTTTCGTAAGCACGTACCTTTAGGCCCATTTTTCTTAAATTATAAAGTTGGTACATACCCGCAACACCAGCACCAATCACCATTGCATCTAATACAGTTACTTTATCAGCTGCTGCATTCATATAGATTCTCCATTTTTATGATTATTTAGAGCTTTGTAAAAATAATATTGGTTGAAATAACAGTTATGAATATATAAGTTGCCCACAGAATGGTCTTGAATAAAAAAATGTTTCTTTTGAATCAATAAGTGATGTCTGGGAGTAAAAAGATGGCGGACCAAGAATTCGGAGAAAACCTAAAACTTAGCCCACCATAAGTCAAACAACTAAGTGTATAATTGCTTGTAGAGAGGAGTACAAATCTTGCTGATGAAAATTGTTAATTAGAGATTTAAGTGACTTAAGAGTATTCTTTCTGGGGAGAAAGAATAAAATTTACTAAATAACTAATATCTCTAATTCGACATGAGAACCCTCCCCCTAAAAAAGGGTGGCAGGCCAAGCAGTCGGGGGCGACCGAAAAGCCCAGCCCACCATAACAAAAAAACTTAAAATCTAAGTAAAATTTTTATGTAGAAGGTTTCTAATGTCGAAAGAATTCTACCTTTTATGCGGATCAAATAATTGAAAATTTCTTTGTTTTCTTTGAATTAATTTTAGTTGTTATGATGGCTTAGGAATGTTTTGTTTGGCAGTTATTTAGTTTCTATTAATAAAGTTTATAAGGTTTTTGTTTTATACTGTCCTAAATTAGATGCTGTACTTTTTAGTTAGTTGTATTGCCACTTAAAAGTGGTGAGCTAAAAGGCTGAGGGGTACTGAACAAATTAGCTCGCCAAAAACGTGTCACCTGCCTAGCTTAAAATGAATCTTCACATTTTTCTATAAAAGAGGATACGTATGAAGTTCACGATTACAAGGTGCTTCAAAAAGAAAGGAATAGATTGTTGATTTTTTGGTTTTTTGAATGTTTTTTGTTCGATTTGCTCTATAGGCTATATTTTTTTACTTTCTGATAAAGTGTGCTTTTTGCTATGCCCAGTAATTTTGCTGCTTTGGTCATATTTCCATTATTCGTTTTTATCGCTATTGCAATATTGGTTTTTTCTGCGTCTTCCAGGCTAATAAGTTTTTCATTTTCAGGGAGTAATTGTTTAATGATTTTTAAATCAGTATGAATGATGTTCTCGTCTTCTATGTATTCTGGAGGGAGGTCAGTTGTCATTAATACATTTCCAGTTGACATAAAAACCATATATTCAAGAACATTAGAAAGTTCCCTAATGTTACCAGGCCATGGGAGTGACTGTAATTTTTCGAGGAGTTCATCAGAAACAAACTTTCGGTCAGTTTTATATTCAAAGCTAATCCGATACAAAATTGATTCAATTAACCCGGGTATTTCTTCCTTCCGTTCGGAGAGTGGATTGAGTTTGAGTACGATATTGGCGATTCTATAATATAGATCTTTTCGGAAGCGGCCTTCAGCAACGGCTTGCTTTAAATCAATATTGGTAGCTGCTATGAGTTTGAATTTTACAGGTCTGGGTTTCGTTTCGCCTACGCGATAAATTTCCATTTCTTGCAGTACTCGCAAGAATACTGGTTGTATTTCTAATGGCATTTCTCCAATTTCATCAAGAAAAAGAATACCTCCATTGGCAGCTTCAATTTTGCCAGCCATACCGCCTTTTTTTGCGCCAGTAAATGCGCCTTCGATATACCCGAATAATTCCCCATTGAGTAAATCTTTAGAAAAAGCTCCACAATTTAAGGCTACAAAAGGGGCATCCGGTCTGGCGTATTCAGCGTGAACAGCTTTCGCAACATATTCCTTACCTGACCCAGTATCTCCAAGTAATAAAATCGGCAAAGGTGATTTAGCCGCTAATTTTACTTTATCGTTATCGAGTGATGATCCTAGATTAAGGGCGCTGACATCGGATGAATCACTAGATCTTGAAACGTTTTTTTCTGTATGAGTATATTTGTGGGAAGCTTTAGCTATTGTGTCGCTACCTGGTAGGTGGACTTTGAAACCTAACAATTCACTTTTACGTTTAGGGTCTGCGATTGGCTGAATCCAACTATCCATTGAAGAATTAAATGAAAGAGATTCAAGTTCTCTTTCCTCACCACCATATCTTTCCAGATTCAACCGGAATCTCTTATTATTTTTATACTGAGGAATAAAGCTTCTTAAAAGCTCTTCGTCGTTGGTATTTGAGCTGATAAATCGGCCCTGCTTGTCGAAGAGAAGGAAATCATCAGCGCTGTTTAATTTGGTATCTGCAAGAATAGCTTCTTCAATTTTTGCCCAGCGTAGAGTATTTAATGCCTCAAGTTCAGCCTGAATAGTGTTGGCCCACGAAACAACCAAAGGGAGGTGAAAACGGTCAAAGTTTGCGGATAAACCTGATATATCAATCACCCCAATTCGTTGTTTATCATAAGGGTCATAAATACAAGCTGCGGTACAACTCCAAGGTTTAAAACCCTCGCAAAAGTGCTCTTGGCCATGTACTTGAGTGGGAAGGTTGGATTCTATTGCTGTTCCTACCGCATTGGATCCAGAGAATATTTCTTGCCAGCCGCTTCCTGGTAGCAAACTGATATCTCTTGCACTATCTAATGTTCTTGGATCGCCAACAATCTCGATGTTAAGTGCGTTTCTGTCGGTAATAAATAAAACGGTTTCTAAATCGTTAAGCAGTACTTTTGCCAGATCAATTGTGGACTGAGAGCAGAGAAGTAAGTCGCGGTTTTGAATTCGGGTTAAATCTAAGGCCTCCTGAGAGGCTACAATTGGAGCAAGTTTAGTCGACGGGTTGACACCATTAGATTGGCAACGCTCCCAAGAATTAATAATACTGCTTCTTACCTTAATGGGTTCAGATTTCTCAACACCACAGAGAAACCTATCCCAAGCCTGATCAATTTCTTTTTGAGAAAAGACCGCAGGATTAGTGTAGTTTGCTGCGTACTTCTGATGACTGCGTGCCACTTATTTAATCTCTTTTTATTTTTGTTGAGGTAATCATGTGAGGTCACTTCTAGCCAGAAATGTAAGCTTTGATTCAAACCGCTAATTTCACAAATTCTCATTAGCGCTAACAATAAATCGTTTTAACATCCTTGTAGTTGATTGCGTATGAGTAGGCGATCTTAAACAAAATAGCTACGTAACTGAATCGCCGTTATCTTTTTTATTCCATAATACCTCAGTATGGTGTTCTTTAAGGCTATTTCAAGAGTAGCATATTTGTATTATTCAATATGATTGTTTGTATTAAACCTATTGGTTGGTTCTTAAGTTTTATAGCCTGTATTTCTATCTTTTACAATAGCTACCCCTCTGGATGAATTGTCCACAAAAGTATGCGTTCGATAATAAAACGTTGCGTTTGATTATCGAACGAAACAGGTTTTTTTTTATTTTATTGCTTTGAATATATTCAATAAAAACAAGTAGATATAAGTTTGTTTGTTTGTTGGCATAGTAATTGTATGTTCACCTGTTGCTGATGGCCGTGAATGCATATGCATTCCTGAGGTCTGGCAGACAAAGTCTTAATTTGTATAAACATAACAAATATAAAATGTAGGCAGTCATGGTGAAAAATAATCAAAAAAAAGCCAGTGTTTTTCTGGTAAGCGCAGGGCTGTTGCTTAGCGTAGCAACGCATGCAAGTGATGATTACAGTGTCAACTTTAGTGGATACGTTCGTGCACAAGCTTCTATGTTTCTTGAAGACCAGGACGAAACCTCAGGAAATGATGAGGGTGATCTGGGAATGGCAAGAACATCCTTACAGTTAGAGATGGATGCTCAAACTGGAGATGTATTCTGGAAGGCTATCGGACGAATCGATAAAGAGCATCAGACAAGTTATCTCGATGATCTTGAGAGAATGACTCGGCTTCAGTCTCCGGGTGGTTTTTCTACAACCCAAGATTATATGGATCAGTACGATACGGATAGTTTTGGTGATTTCCTACGTGAGTTTTACGTAGATTTTGCTTTGAACGATCGTGTAGACGTACGGTTAGGGAAACAACAATTGGTTTGGGGGGAAAGTGATTTCTTCCAGGCCCTGGACTTGGTTCACGGGTTTGATTACAGGAAGCGACTTTTTTTCGAAAATAATGAAGACTGGCGTAAGCCCCTGATTCTGGCAAATTTTAATGTCGATATTCCTGAACTGGACGGCAATTTAAATTTCTACGTTAGACCGGGGTGGGACCGTGCTGAAGATATGGGAAGTAATTTCAATATTGAAGGCGGTCGCTGGATACCTCATCCATATCGAGGCGTAGATTTCACTGCATTTACTGACTACAACGAAGATAATCCGAACGGTGACTGGGATGACCCTACCTTTGGTCTGCGTTGGAATGGTACAGCAGGCTCAATTGGTTACTCATTTGCTTACTTAAAAACCTTTAACCCTCAACCGATCATAAACCCTGCGGTCAATTCTGCAGTGCCAGATGCGTTTGGTGTAACGTCTATGCAGTCTTACGGTGAGCTTGCAAAGAATCAGGTTCTTGGTGACTGGGTGTTCCCTGAAATAGATGTATTTGGCTTTACAGCGAATACATATAGCCAAAGCATTGATTCTACACTGAGTGCTGAATTCGCATTTATTCCTGACAAACCATATAACTATGGTGCTCTGCAATCATCATTACCTGGTTGGGCTGGGGTAAAAGAAAAAGATACTTTGGTCACTATGGTGCGCTTAGATAAAGAATTAGATTTATCTAGCTGGCTTGGTACCAATCGTCCTTCGCTTACAAGTATCCAGCTGTTTGATACCTGGATTGTCGATTATGACGAAAATGATGAAATCGTAGAATTTGCTTCTTTCGGAGCGAAAAAGAAAGAACATACAACCTACCTAACCTTCTTCACTTTACTCAATTTCAACCGCGACACAATTAATCCGTCTTTAGTGCTGGGTACCGACCTTAGTAATGGCGGTGGATTTGCTATTCCTGCTGTTGAAATGGTCTTTGGCGATGATTGGCGATTCAAAGGTGAAGCTAACCTCTGGTGGACAGATGGTGATCAGAAACATGTTGCTGCTGGAGATGTGCCAAGTAGAAACCCACTGGGTGCTCTTGAAAACTCAGCTTCATTCTTCGATTGGTTCGGTGACGATAACCAGTTGACCTTCACGTTAACTCGCCAATTCTAATTATACGAGGCTAAAAATTATGAATATTGGATATTTGAAGAAAATATCTCAGGCTGTTTTATTGTGTTGGGCTGTTGTTGGAACAGCGCAAGCGGCCGAACTACCTGCAGGTACTGTAATTTCTAAAGCTAACTTTGACACGGTAAAAGATACGCTGTTTGAAGGAAAGCGTGTAGGCGACATGATCCCCGAAAGGCTTGAGTGGATGATTAAAGAACGTGGTTTAACCATGAAAATCCGTCACTCTGAAAAAATTGAAATGGATTCCAAATATATGGAAGCCACACAACAGGGTAAAGGCAAGGTGAAATTTGATCCTGCTACAAGGCAGGTGTCAGGTTGGACCTCTGGTATGTTCTTTGATCCGCAGGATATTGATCCAAATGATCCTCATGCGGGTGATAAATTGATCTGGAACCTGCGATCTCCAACTTATGGTGCAACCATGGATCTGCGTGATATTTCATTTGTCTTTATCGATGGTGAAGAAGGTGTTGAGCGTGTTCAGCGTTGGTGGTCACGCCGCTATTACATGGAAGGCCGCTTAGATGGTGGTCCGGTCCAGGAGGGTGATGGCGACATTATGCAGAAAACCATTCTAGTTGCTCAAAGTCCTCAAGACATCAAAGGCCTGGGAACTTTTTCTATTCGGTACAATGACCCGAGTTCTGCCAAGCCAGATGATACATGGGCGTATTTAAAATCGGTTAGACGTGCAAGACGACTGACGGGTAGTGCTTGGATGGACCCTATCGGCGGCACAGTGCAGCTCTATGATGATTGGGATATCTGGGATGCAATTCCTACTAAATATAAATCTACCAAGTTGGTTGATACACGTTGGGTCTTTGCAATTGCGCACAGTCCAGAGCTGAGTGTTGATAAGAGTAAGGAAGGATCTCATGCAGAGTTTCCAAGTGTAGGATTGGGTGAAAAACCTTTCTATTACCCAGCCAAGCATATCGAGTGGGAACCTCGAGAAGTTTATGTAATCGAGGGCACACCGCCAGAAGGTCACCCGTATAGCAAAAAAGTTGTGTATATGGAGAAAGACTGGCCTCGTCCTTACCTAGGTGAAGCTTATGACCAAAATGGGAAATTCTGGAAATTTTTTATATTCCAGAACAGACCTGACATTGGTGATGATGGCTACAAGGCTGTAATGCCAGTGGTTGGACACGTAATTGATTACAAAGCTAATTTCTCGACTACTTGGTCTTCAAATATGAAGTCTAACCCTGCGGGAGTAGAAGAGAACGATGTCAGCTTGAAGCAATTGCTCAAAATTGCGAGATAAATAAAAGAAGTATTTCCTCTAATTTGCTGCTAGGTGGTGATTAATTCACTGCTTAGCAGGTTTTCTCCTGGTTTTAGTATGTCGAATAATAATTACAAATGTGATTTATCACAGAAAAATAAATTTAGTGTTAGTAAAACGGTTATTTCAACCATACCTTGGCTGATAGTTAGCGGTTTATTGTGGGCAGGGGTTTTTGTTAAACCAACTGTCACAATTGAGAAAGTTGAAAAGCCAGCTATCGAACCAAGAGATAATATATATGGAGTTGATGTCGTAGATAGTGAAAATATCTGGTTGGTAGGGAGCTACGGAAAAATTTTGCGATCAAATGATTCCGGTTCTACCTGGCGTGTTCAAAAAACTAATGTTGTAAATCATTTTCAAGATGTATCAGCTTGGGATAACAATAAAGCAGTTTTGGTAGGTAATTCAGGGGTTGTTTTCATAACAGAGGATTCTGGAGAAACCTGGAGGGAAGTTATTGTTCCTAAAAATGACGTTGCAAATAAATTACTCCGCGTTCATACATATATTAATGGTGAAGCTTGGTCAGTTGGTGAGTTTGGTACGATCCTTAGAACAAGAGATTATGGGCATTCCTGGGAAAAAATGCGTGAAGATGAAGATGTTATCTTAAATGACATTATTAAAATTAATGATAGTAAAGTTATTGCTGTAGGTGAGTTTGGAGCAATTTTAATAAGTGATAATGATGGTGCCTCATGGGACTTAGTTGAACTCGATTTTGATATTGAAAGCAGCTTAATGGCTATAGAATTCAAAGACCAATTCAATGGGGTGGCCGTAGGTTTGGATGGCTTAATCATCACAACCGAAGATGGTGGCACAACTTGGAAAAGAGGAATAACTAGTGGGGAAAAAACCTCTGAACACTTAATGGATATAATTTGGGATGAAAGTAGGGATGTTTGGTTCTCTGTCGGAAATAAAGGTGCCTGGGTCGAAATTGATAGTAGCCTAGAAAACCTGAAAAGCGGCATCTTCGATAAGATGGATTTGTCTTGGCATACGGAAATTAATCAAGTTGATGGGGAATATGTTGCAGTTGGGGCAAATGTTGGAAAATTTAGCCCGAAATATAACAAATTCGTTGAGTTAAGTGATAAGTTGGTTTGGTGATCACTATGGAAAAGTTTGCGCTAGCGTGTATAAATAAAAGAAAAATCGTATTAGCTCTTGTATGTTTTTTTACACTACTTTTGTCATACCCTGCATTTAATATTGATGTAAAAACTATTTTCGAAGACCTTCAGCCAACATCTCATAAATATATTAAAACCCACGAGGAGTTTAAAAATACTTTTGGTGGTACAAACATCATTACCTTTATGGTTGTAGCGAAAGATGATGATATTTTTAATCTCAATGTTTTGGAGAAAGTTCAGGGTATTACACAAGGACTTTTGAAAATTGATGCTATTAATGAATTCCAGATTTATTCATTGGCTGGTAAAAAGCTTAAGGAAGTTAAAGCATCAACCGAGGGTATAGAAAGTAGGCCTTATATGTGGCCAAATCTTCCCCAGTCTGAAAAAGAAATTAACGAACTCAAGCAAGCAATTCTTAAAAATCCGTTGGTTTACGGCCCTTATGTATCTAAGGATTTGAAGGCTACGCTGATTACAGTCGACTTCTTTGATGATCTTCTGAATTATAATCTAGCTTTTGATCAGGCATATGAACTGGCTAAACAATTTGAAGATGATTCTGTTGAAGTAAGTGTAGTTGGTAACCCTATCCTCTATGGGTGGGTGAACCACTACCTACCTGAAACGATGAATTTAGTATTGCTAGCATTATCTATTTTTCTAGTCCTACTGTTCATTATCAATCGTACATGGCGGGGTACACTTTTACCTCTTATTTCTGGAGCTGTTAGCGCAATTTGGGCATTAGGTATTTCGCAACTGTGTGGAATTCACTTTGATCCCTTGGTGGTTGTAATTGCAATGTTGATCACTGCGAGAGCAGTCTCGCATTCAGTGCAAATGATTACCCGGTTTCACGAAGAAATTGATCTGTTAGGCAATAATCTGTGTTCAAAAATTGCGGCACGCCTTACTCTTAAAGATCTCCTTCGTCCTGGATTGCTTGGCATTGCGACAGATGCAGGTTGTGTGGCGGTGGTAGCGATTAGTCCCATCCCTTTGTTGCAAAAGTTAGTTATATTAGCGGTTGTGTGGGTATCTACTGTAGCTGTAAGTGCAGT
Source organism: Neptuniibacter pectenicola (assembly GCF_001597735.1). Taxonomy (GTDB): domain Bacteria; phylum Pseudomonadota; class Gammaproteobacteria; order Pseudomonadales; family Balneatricaceae; genus Neptuniibacter; species Neptuniibacter pectenicola. The sequence continues at coordinate 269,849 of NZ_LUTS01000001.1, read as the reverse complement.
GATACTGACACCTGTTTTGCTCTCATGGGTCAAAAAACCAAACTCTTATGCTCATGGTTTAAATTTGGATGTGATTTTAATTCGTCCGGTTCTTAATCTTTGTGTGAAAGTTGTTGAAACAAGAGCGCGTTATGCAGTGGTTTTTATAGCTGTGACATTATTCATGGTTTGCGGTTATTACTCTCTCGGATTGAAAGTGGGTGACGCAAATCCCGGTAGCCCAATCTTATGGCCTGAATCAGAGTACAACGAAGATTCAGCGAAGATAAACAAAAAATTCCCCGGTGCTGATCGAATGTTCGTTGTCGTGGGAGGAGAAAGAGAGAATCAAGTTAAAGAAGTTGAAGTACTTAACACTATGCTACGTTTCCAAACACACATGGAAGCGCAGCCTCAGATAGGCGGAACTTTATCAATTGCTGATATTCTACCTGAAGTTAATAAAACCCTTCGTGAGGGTAATACTCGTTATCACGAACTAGGTGAAAATACATTAGTGAATGGTGAGCTGATGTATATGTTTGAGAATGCGGCTGAGCCTGGTGATCTTGACCGGTTTGTTGATACGGAACGCCGAAATGCCTCTGTTACTTTGTTCTTTACAGATCGTAAAGGGGAGACAATTCAGACTGCGATCGCGAGAATTAACCAATTTATCACAGACAATCCTCTAGTTAATCAGGCCCAGATACATTTGGCTGGTGGAGTTATTGGTGTAATAGCTGCTGTAAATGAAGTCATTTTGTCAGGGCAAATTCAATCAATTGCTTTGGCTCTGTTTATTCTGGTCATTATGTGTATTGCGGTATATCGCTCCAGCATTGCCGGTATGTTCTTTATGGCACCTGTTATTCTGTCGAATTTGGTTACATTTGCATTTATGTCTTGGCAGGGAATAGGGATGAATATCAATACGGTCCCTGTAGCTGCACTAGGCATCGGTTTAGGGGTAGATTACGCTCTCTACATCTGTGATCGAATTAAAAGTGAATATGAAAAAGGACATTCGTACATAGAATCAATTTCTACTTCTATTCATTGTGCTGGTAGAGGGGTTTTGGTTACTGCGCTTGTACTCATTGCAAGTGTATGTGTTTGGTTTTATTCATCATTACGCTTTCAGGCGGAAATGGGGCTCTTGATAGGAATTTGGCTATCAGTGTCTGCACTGAGTGCTTTGTTCTTAATGCCAGCTTTGGCTTATATTTTTAAACCAAAATTTATTTTTAGCGAAGAGAAAAGGCGGTCTGCCTTATAGGCCGCTCTTTCTTATGATGTAGGTAATCAAGGTCTAAGAATAATAGAATTTTAAGGATGACCTTAATCTATTGTTTTTTTATTAATCACAAATAATGACCTCCAGAGGTTGTGATATGAATAATATAATTAAGCCCCAAGAGCTTCCAGAATGGGTTCCAGGTAGATTATTAAGTTCAAGTGAAAATTTAGGGTGGGAAGGTATTTCCCATCGGGCCTACCATTATAGAGGTCAGGATGTTCCCATCCCTCCAATTGATCACTACATGATTGTTAAATACACAAATGCTCATACCCCAATGCAAAGGTGCTTTGATGGTAAATGGACAAAAAAAACATGCTCATCAGGTGATATTTCGTTACTGACCACGCTATCGGATTCTCATTGGTATTGGACTCAAGATATTGATGTATCTCATGTCTACATCACTAATGAGCTCATGTCTAAAGTTGCTTGTGAGGTTTTAGATAGGCCAATTAAAGATGTTTTCCTTCATGATGAATTACAGCTTCATGATCCTGTATTGTTAAATCTGGTTGACTCAGTTCAGAACGAGGCTGCTGCAGGAAGTATGGGTGGAACTTTATATGCGGAGTCACTAGCGATTCAGCTAGCAGTTCATTTACTTCGGAATTATGCGAATGTGATAGTCAAAGAATGTTCGTTAGCCAACCTGCTTTCCAATCATCAAAAAAGGTTATTAATCGATTACATAAATAGCCATATACACGTTAAATTTAGAGTTGAAGATTTAGCAAATTTACTAGGTATGGGGTTATGGACTTTTACCAAAAAATTCAGTGAATCTTTCAGCTGCACACCGCACTCTTTTATTACTTCGTTACGTGTAGAAAAAGCAAAAAAAATGTTAATGGAAGGAAATTATGCTATCAAAGAAGTTGCCTATGGCTGCGGATTTTCAGATCAAGCGCATCTAACGCGTGTGGTTCGAGCGAGTCTTGGGGTAACACCAGGTCAGCTTAAGAGGTCAGCTTAGCGATTTATGTGGATCAATGTGCTGTGCTTGAAATTTGAACAGGTATATTTCGTAGCTTTTAGAGGTTAATTTGCTAATTGACGTTGATAAATATCCCATCACATAATTTCTCTCGGTAACATATTTAGCTGCTGTAAACGAAAAACGGGCCCTGAGGCCCGTTTTGTCATTTCAACGCCAGTGTAAATACTTCCCTAGTTTAACCGGAGATGTTTTCACAATCTTTATTGAAATTCACAATCTTTAATATCGATTCACAATCTTTATTGTAAACCGACAACGGTGTATTACTCAGCGTAATCCTCTACCGGAAGACATGAGCAAAATAGGTTGCGGTCGCCGTATACGTTGTCGATACGGTTAACGGTTGGCCAGATTTTGCTGTCTTTTAGGCGTTTAACAGGGAAGGCGGCTTGAGCCACGCTGTAGGGACGATCCCAGTTTGGGTCGATGAGGTCTTCCAGTGTATGGGGCGCATGTTTTAGCGGGTTATTCTCCGCGTCCATTGTGCCATCTTGCACTTGGCTGATCTCTTCGCGAATGGTGACCATCGCTTCGATGAAACGATCCAACTCTGCTTTAGATTCAGATTCGGTCGGCTCGATCATGAGTGTGCCCGCAACAGGAAACGACATGGTCGGCGCATGGAAGCCAAAGTCCATTAGACGCTTAGATACATCTTCTTCGGTAATGCCGGAAAGCTCTTTTAGTGGGCGCATATCGATGATGCACTCGTGGGCAACCCGACCATTACGGCCAGCGTAGAGAACGGGGTAGTGCTCACCTAGTTTTTTCGCTAAGTAGTTAGCGTTTAGGATGGCGTTTTCGGTTGCAGCGCGTAGGCCTTTAGCGCCCATCAGTGCAATATAAACCCATGAGATCGGCAGAATGGAGGCGCTACCCCAAGGAGCTGCGGATACTGCACCGTTTTCAGGGTTAGGCCCTTCGATCGGTTGTATTGGGTGGTTTGCTACAAAAGGAGCAAGGTGCGCTTTAATACCGATTGGCCCCATACCTGGGCCACCGCCACCGTGTGGAATACAGAATGTTTTGTGCAAGTTCATATGGGAGACATCGGCACCAATGGCTGCAGGCTGGCTGACTGCCACCTGTGCGTTTAGGTTAGCGCCGTCCATGTAAACTTGTCCGCCGTTCTCATGGATGATGTCGCATATCTCACAAATACTTTCCTCATACACACCGTGGGTGGATGGGTAGGTAATCATGAGGCAGGCAAGGTCATCTTTATGCTGCTCGGCTTTGGCACGCATGTCTGCAACATCAACATTACCTTGATCGTCACAGCTAACCAGTACGACTTTCATATCCGCAAGGGCCGCAGACGCAGGGTTTGTGCCGTGAGCAGAGGTTGGGATTAAGCAGATGTTGCGGTGGTGATCGCCATTTGATTGATGATATTTTCGAATTGCTAAGAGGCCCGCATACTCCCCTTGAGCACCGGAGTTAGGCTGCATGCAGATAGCATCGAACCCTGTAATCGCTTTTAGCTGATCTTCCAGTTCATCAATCAGTTGTTTATAGCCCTGCGCCTGATCAATCGGTGCAAAAGGGTGCAGTTGGCCAAACTCAGGCCACGTCACTGGGATCATCTCTGCAGTTGCGTTGAGTTTCATAGTGCATGAACCTAACGCTATCATGCTGTGCGTGAGGGAGATGTCTTTGTTTTCCAGTTTCTTAAGGTAGCGCAGCATCTCAGTTTCACTGTGATAGCTGTTGAAAACGGGGTGCTGAAGAATGGCTGATTCACGTACGAGCGCAGCAGGTATAGAGTCAGAGCCATTGGCGGTTAGATCGGCATCTATTGCTTCAATATAAAGCCCATGCCCTTCACCTAAAATGCAGTTCCATAAGATATTGATAATCTCACGGTTCGTGCATTCGTCGCAGGTCATGCCTAGTTGAGTGTTGCTAATTTTGCGTAGATTAATACCGGCATCAAGGGCTGTTTGATAGATCGCTTCTGCGTTGTCTACTTCCAATGTGAGGGTATCAAACCAGCTGTTATTTAACAGCTTAACGCCTTTGGATTGTAGGCCTTTAGCGAGAATGTCGGTTAGACGGTGGATACGGCCAGCAATGGTTTTAAGACCGTCTGGGCCGTGGTAAACCGCATAAAAAGAGGCCATGTTGGCTAGCAGTACTTGTGCAGTACAGATGTTTGACGTGGCTTTTTCGCGGCGGATATGTTGCTCACGGGTTTGCATCGCCATACGTAGGGCTTTATTACCACGGGCATCGATAGACACACCAATAATACGGCCGGGTACGGAACGTTTGTAAGCATCACGGGTAGCAAAGTAAGCCGCATGTGGGCCACCGTATCCCATAGGTACACCAAAACGTTGGGCACAACCAAACACTACGTCAGCACCGAGTTCGCCAGGTGATTTAAGCAGGACTAAGCTCATGATGTCTGCGGCTGCACAGAACAGCGCTTTCTTCGCGTGTACTTTTTCAACCAATGCTGAGTAATCGTTGATATCGCCAGTTGTGCCCGGGTATTGAACTAATACACCAAAAAACTCATGTTGATCGACCAGTTCGGCGACATCACCTACAACCACGTCATAACCGAGTGGTTCGGCACGGGTTTGTATAACGCTGATGTTTTGTGGGTGTACGTTTTTGTCGACGAGGAAGGTGTTTGCCTTTTTCGCTTTTGACATACGTTTACACAGTGTCATCGCTTCAGCGGCAGCGGTTGCTTCATCAAGCAGTGAGGCGTTCGCTAGATCTAAACCTGTGAGGTCAAGAATCATGGTTTGGAAGTTAAGGATCGCTTCTAAACGGCCTTGGGATACTTCCGGCTGGTAGGGTGTATAAGCGGTATACCAGCCTGGGTTTTCTAATACATTACGCAGAATGACATTAGGCACGATGGTATCGGTGTAACCCATACCTATCATCGATGTGTTGATCTTGTTTTTTTGCGCAACCGATTTAAGGTAAGCCAGCACTTCGTCTTCAGTACGGCTATCATCTAAGGCAATAGGTGAGGTTACTTGAATCGATTCAGGGACTGTTTGTGTTATCAACTGATCAAGATCAGCTACACCTAGTTCGTCCAGCATAGCCTGTTGTTCTGCGGCAGAGGGGCCAATATGACGTGCGATGAACGCATCTTTTTGCTCCAGCGTAGAGAGTGGAGTCTGATTCTGTAACGGCATCGTGTAATTACCTGTAATCAGTTGCTAATGTAGTTAGAAAAAGTGCTCAAAATTTGGGCTAATCATACCTGTTTTTTTCTTTTCTTGTGAGTGGTAAACAGCAAAAGTTTACTTTAGGAAACTTTTTTCCCTGATTTGGAACACGCGCGCGGGGTGAAAAATAAATCGCCTTTATCTGCGACACTGTGTCACATCCCTTTTTAACCAGCCTTCCATTAGAATTCGCGTAATTTAGTCTTATCTAATGAAGGTGATTGTGTGAAAAAGAAAGCTTTAGCGTTGTGCGTGGCCGCGTCTGTTTCTCAGTTGGCTCAAGCGGGTCATGATTCTGATCAAAATATGGTTATTGAGATCAACCAAGGGCTACCTTCATTAGAAACAACGGTGAGTAAATCTACGTCGGGTGTTCAAGCGTCTCCTGTCTCTGATGGGGGGGAGTTACTGCGTAGTGTGAGTGGAGTCTCTGCGGTTCGAATGGGTGGGCGCGCATTGGACCCTGTGATTCGTGGTCAGAAAGAGACTCAACTCAATATCTTATTGGATGGTGGCTATATTCATGGGGGCTGTCCTAACCGTATGGATCCGCCAACGGCTTATACCTCGGTTGATAGCTATGATCGTGTAACGGTCATTAAAGGCAATCGCACCGTGATTTATGGTGGCGGTGGATCTGGGGGAACGGTCTTGTTTGAACGCGACTGGCCGATGATCGATGAAAAAGGCTATAACGCTGATATATCGGGTAGCTACCGTGGTAATGGTGAGCAGTGGGAGCTAGGTGCAGATATTAAAGCAGGTAACGATGATGGTTATATCCGCTTTATTGCCCATGAAGGCGAGTCTGAAAACTATGATGATGGCGCGGGCAATGAGGTCGATTCTAAGTATGATAGCCAATCCAATGCGATTTTGGCGGGGATTCGTTTAGGCGAAAACACCATGCTACAGGCGAGCTTTGAAAAAGCCAATGAGGAAGATGTCCTGTTCCCCGGTGCTCAAATGAACAGCCCTTATGCGGATGCAGAAAACTCCCGTCTTAAATTAGAGCATCAATTTACTCAAGGTGCGTTGCGTAGTTTAAAAGTAGAAGCGTATAAATCGGATGTTATCCATTTAATGGACAACAGTATGATGAGCTCGCCTTCAACCTCTGATACCGAAGGTATGCGTATTGTTTTAGATGCCAATGCGGCTGATATTGATTGGACCTTTGGTGCCGATATGCAAAATAATGATCGGACAGCCATTGCGTATATGAATATGAACGGCATGGCTGCGTTTAGTCAGTGGCCGGGAGTATCCATCGACCAAACCGGTATCTTTGTTGAAGGTGAAAAGGCCCTTACACGTGATGATGTCCTTAAAGCCGGTATGCGTTATGACCGCGTTGAAGCATCGGCCTCTAGAGCGGGTGAAACCTTTGGTATGGCAACGCCAGCGTCGCAATATACGGCAGTGAACGGTACGACTGAGACCGATAGTGATGAGAATAACGTAGGTGGTTTTGCGTCATGGACGCATCGTCTTAATGAGCAGTATACGATTGAGACAACCTTCTCCCGTAGTGTCCGTACGGCGGATGCAACAGAGCGTTATGTGGCTAAAACTGGCGCGACCCCTTGGATCGGTAATCCTCAGTTAGCACCGGAAAAACACCATCAATTAGAAGCCGTATTGGCCAGTGATCAAGGTGATTTGAACTGGACATTGACCGGTTGGTATAACCGTGTTGATGATTACATTCTGCGGTTTAAATCAGGTGGTACCGAGCAGTATAAAAACGTTGATGCCACCCTGTACGGTTTAGAAGCTGGACTGTCTTATAAATTAACAGAGACTTTGCAGTTTGGTTCCTCGCTGGCTTGGCTTGAGGGTGAGAATACAAGTGATGATACCAACTTGTCGCGTATCTCTCCGCTTGAGTTAAACACCTCTCTGGATTATCAGAAGCAGCAGTGGAAAGCGGGCATTGAGTGGAAACTGGTTGCGCAGCAAAATGATGTTTGTTTAAGCAGTGATGCCTGCGGTGGCCAAGATGTTCGTAAGACACCGGGTTATGGCTTAGTTAACCTGCACGGTGAGTATGCTGCGAGTAATGGCTTTGTGGTTGCGATGGGTGTCGATAATCTGTTTGATAAAGATTATACCCTGCATGAGAGCCGTGATTATGTGTTAGACAGTGCGCCAATACAGGTGGCAGAGCCCGGCCAAAATATCTGGATCAAGCTTAGCGCACACTTTTAATCGATTGTTGTTGTAATAACCCCCCCTCGATATCTTAGATCAGACCGTGCCTTTCACGGTTTGGTCTAAGATTTTTTTTGTTTGAGACAGCGGCTATGGTTGCTCTTTTGGATCGATAGCAGGGGTTATATGCTGTAGGAGTAGCTTACGCTGAGGGAGCCAAAGGCGTGCCCTTCATCTTGTGTTTTAAACTCTCGGCTACGATGAACTTGAGCAAATGAAATTTTCCAGCCGTGGTAAAGCGCGGCAATACCAAAAGCTGTTTCGCCAACAAGGTGCTCTTTGTCGATCGAATGACTATCCCTAAAGGTGTTTCCATCTAAGAAAATATCTTGTACCACCCAGCGGCCATCCATTGATATAAACGCATGCACCCCTAAGTTATGATTTCGACTACCCCGCTGGTAGCGTCCATCACCTAAGCCCGGCGCGCTATTATCCCCGCCGCTGCGTAAAGCCGATGTGCCAAAATCTTGTGGTAGGTTCCAGCCGAACCTGACTTCTGCACCGGCGTTGAGGTAGGTCGCCACATTTCCTAAGCTACCACCGCCGTGGATAATCGTATCGTATTCAAAGAAGGGTGAAAATTGCCCGCGAATAATACGGTTTTTGTGCTCGTAGACAAGCTGTAAGCCAGGTTCATTTTTGAGTTGGTTATCCCACCCTTTAAACTTTTCAAAGCCCCGAATGTCATGGATAAAATCTTGTGCCTCTTGCCCGAAGGCGAGGGGGCCGACAATACCTAAGTTGATTTCAGCCGTATTCATTCTGTTTTTGGTGCGGCTATGGTAAGCAAGCCCAGTGTATAACCACGCGGCATAAGGGCGATCATTAGGATCAATGGTGGTTCGATCAATATCTTGTGGTGTATAGATCTGCTGGCCAACGCTAATAACAACGTTGCGCTGTAACTGAGTTGAGTTTTTATCACTGGGGTCGAACAGGGGAAGGTAGGGCGTTATGCCTCGTACCCAGCTTGGCAGCCGCTCATCATTGAGGTAATCATTCACATTAGGTGAAACCCAAGAGGCGCGCACACCATTGGTGTAGTCTTGATCGGTTTCCGAGAACAGATCATTTTCAAAATAGAGGTTTAAGGTCCAAGGTGCACCGGTTTCAGCACAGGCCGACTGTGCTGTTGTCAGCAATAAGCAGGAGGCTAACGCCAGAGGTGTTGTTGGTGTCACAGAAAAAGCCCTTCATTTTTTTTGCGGCGGATCAAGATTTTCCAACTGATCACAAATAGGCTGACAAATAAAAGCAGGCATTGTTCTGCCGCACCTAAGCCGATTAAGTTAGCTGATTCAACGGGACACTGAACAGCCGCATTCATTAATTCGGTTAGTTTAGCATCAATATGCTGTTGTCTCCCTAACAGTAACTCAATGGGTTGCTCACAATAGGCGGGAGGACTTTGGCTATCGGCTGAATGCTTCCATAAATGGTAGCTTGCTAAGGCTAAACCCGCGGCAGATAGGGTAAAATTCATCACACCATAGATCCGCTGCCCAAAGGTACGCGGGTTGTGGGCTAAGGCGATAAAAAAGAGTACCGCGCTGGTTAGCACTAACAGCTTTGATATTGAAATTAATGGGCTGCTGATATGTGTGATCGGATCTTGTAGGCTGGAAATCGCATAGACGAAGGCAACTAGGCACAGTGTTAAGCCTAAGAGATTAAAGCGGCGATAGATCGGGTCTTTAGTACTCATGTTGCTCTCTTTTAGTTATCTACGAACAAGCCTGTTATGTGTTAGGTACTTGCCCGTAGATACTCGACGTTAGCTTATTTTTTTTGCCAATTGCCGTTTGGGAGCTGAATAAATTGCCCTGCAGGTGTGCGCGCTTGTAAGCGTTGCCCCATGCGAATTTCAAACACCGACTGTTCTACGCCAGCGCTGGAGGCTCTATTTGCGTAAGCGGAACGACGTTTGTTGTTGATAGTGTCTACGAGCTTGCGTACGTCAGTGGACGCATTTGAGGTCACAATACCAAGATAGCCGTTGCTTCTTTCGCCTATAAGCCCTTGTGATTTGGCATCATCCATGGATATTGCCCAGACGGGTGTTGCCATAATAGAGAGCAAAAGTGCAAATAAGGCCATAAAATTACGTAGTTTAAACTGTGTCATCACTTAATCTCCCGTTAAAAAATATCGCTGTTTTCAGATAGAAGGTCGTCAATTTCACGATCCACTTTGACAAGAATTTCATGTTCTATCTTAACATTAAGATTGATAGTGATGGGTTCGCTGGGAACGGCGACTTCAACACGGGGTGAACATCCGCTAACACCAGCTAACGCAATCAAAAGCGCTAAGGGTGGAAGTAAAGAAGTTAGTTTCATGGTCGTTCCTCAATATAGGCTTCATTTGTTACTTAAGTCTTAATTAGCTCAACGATAACGCTTCTCAATCGTTCTCGTCAATTTATCTGTAAATTGAAGCGTTTTCATTAGTGTCGGTATATTCTCTTCAACATTGATTGTGAAGTCGATGGGATGGCCATTATGCCAGTTGGGGTTACTTCCTTTTAGGCGTGTTGTGAGTAACGCGGTGCCATCGGGTTCATAATTAAGTTGAATGTTTAACAGCTCAAAATGGAAGTTTTCTAACGCATCGATTGCTGTTTTTAAGCCAATGTTTGTTGCAGCATAGGCAGACACTGACGCGCTGGGTAGGAAGATGATTTTCCCCCCTGGTGCTAAGCTCAGCAATTTACCGTTGCTAATGCTGACTTGTCCCGCTTTATACTGTAGGGGAAAGTGGCCTGAGAGTTTTCCCTCGCCTGACAGTCCCTGTTGCTGCTCCAGTTTGAGCACTTCACCTAAATCAAGCGCTTCAATATCCACTTGGGTGGCAATCTCTGGGTTTAACGGATCAAACTCAATATCATTAACTGTAATGTTGCCACCGAGTATCTCAGCGCTTAGTGCGTTAAGTGAGATGAGATCACGCCTTTTGCTACGATCATGGGTGTAGCTGTAATGAGTACTGACCTTTGTGATCTCAATACCATTTGTAACCTTTCCAAGCTTAATATTGCCTGTATCGATTAATGTGCCTGAGGTGGAGAGTGTGGTTCTAGAATCCAGATCCAGTTGTTCTATCAGTGTCTCGTTCCAGCCGATCTGTGCTTGTCGAATGCTGTTATCCGCCATGAGGGAGAGTTTGTTGTTTTTAAACTGACCCGTACCTTTATGGAATAAGGTGCCCGCCTTGAGGCTGAGTTCGGGGGGGAGGATGACATATTTACGTAAAGGGGTATTGATGGCGGCTAAACTGATCGGTTTTAGCGTCCAACTAAACTGGCTGGCCAATGAATCTAACTGGGTTGATGTTTTGCCGCTAACCGCCAATGGGAGCTCGGTTGAGTTTAGATCGTAGGTTTGGCTTAGTACGCCGTTGTTGAGTTCGAACCCTGTCGTAAAGTTAATCAGTGGTTGTTGTTTTTGTTGGTGTTTGATTGCGATATTTTTAAGCTCGGCGCGGCCTTTGAAATAGCCTTGGGCTAAGGCTATTTTTTGCATATCCAGATTGAGCGTTAATGGGGCTATGTCGATATCGGGTAAGGCTACCGCTGTCGTAACGATTGTGACGTTAAAGGGATCGATCTGCGGCTCTAACGGGGTGTCTTTTGTCGTGTTAGCGAGGTTTAAGCCTATATTTAGTGCTTTTTTAAACTGGATACTCGCCTTTTTAATGGGGTTGCTCAAGCTGGCGTGGTTGATGTTGAGTAGGGATAACGTGCTGGCACTATCCATAACGACGGCCAAATGGCTGAGTGAAAAGTCCACGGTTCCACTTAATTGCGCGTCGACCTGCGCTATTGCGGCTATAGGTTTAAGCACGCTGAGTGTGGCTTTGACCTTTTGTTGTGTTTGTATACTGCCTAACAGCGCATCCGGTGTTAATTTGGTACGCAGCGGGAAGAGTGTCCGGCCTTGAGTTTCAAGGTGTCCCGTTAGGCTGGGGAGTGCTTGCTTGAGAGGTTGCTCTTGGGGCTCAGGCGGGAAGATTTCGTTCTGCCAGCGTTGTAGTCGTGTTATCTCTATTTGCTGGGTCGAATCCAGTTGTAATTGCTCGGTATAAGATAGGGCACCATCGATTGTTATGAAGGGGTCGTCGTTTTCCAGTAACCGAAGATAAAAATGATTGTCATAGCCTAGTTTCAAGTCACCCCAACCTAAGTCTTTATTGTTACGGTAAAACTTTACGCGGCTGTAGAGTTCTTCGCCATCAAATAGCAGGGCACCGCTAAAGCGCCAGTCAGCGGTGTTGGATGGGTAATCAAGGTTGACATTAAGTTCACCCACTTGGACTAAGTTAGCGGGTATCTTTTTAAACCATTGCTCGGGCAGTAGGTTGCTGAGATCGAGCAGTTCATCGTCCTCTTCAGGTTGAACCGCAGAAGTTGAATAGGTAATGGTGATATCAGATTTAGGTAGCTGGATCAGGTCGAGGCGTTGGTGCAGATACAGTTCTATTGGGTTGAAGCGTAAAAGAATATGTTCGGTTGAAAGGCTGAGTTGTTTATCGGGTTGTTTTTTTTGTAACTTGAGCTTTTCTATATGCAGCGTGTTCCATGTTGGAGGCTGCATGACGAGCTCAATATGGGAAAAGTTTTGTGCTTGTAACCAATGCTCAAGCCCTTTTTTTGCCAGCAGTGGCGAGAGAAAGTATAAGCTGACAGGTAGAACGATCAGAAACAGTAGGCAAAAAGAGAGTAGCCACCAACGTAGCTTAACGCGTTTTTGCATACTGCCTCCCTTTACTTGAGTCGGTGATGGTTGGTTACTCTAATGCGAGTTCTAGATCGTACAGCCTTTCTACGGCATCTTTTAGGTGAAAGATGATATCGCTGTAGCGATCGGTATCATTTTCGATATCCATTTCGCCCAGCCTGTCAGCGGTTTCTTCAAGGGATTCGCCGCGATTATCTATCCCGTTATCACCCAGTAGCCAATACATGAGCCCATAGATCTCTTTCACCGAGTTAATTTGATCTAGGTCCTCAATGATCTCATTGCGGATCTGGATTAATAGGGGCATTAACGGCGCATCGTTATCGGTTTCTAGATAGAGATCCAATAGTTCGGCGGCGGTTGATATGCCGTAGTCTTCTGAGCGGATCATCGCCAATGGGGCTTCAATCTTCTCGATGCTGGGTGTTTCGGTTAAATGATTTTTGAGTAAATACAACATTAACGGATCTTCCTAACAACATTGATACCATCTCGGACGGTTAGGAATAGATTTTCCACATTTGGGTCGGTCGCGATCTCTTTATTTAGATCCACAAGCACGTCATCAATATCGGACTCGGGCTGAAGTACTTTGCCAGACCATAGCATGTTGTCTAAAACGATCAATCCGCCAGGACGGGTCATCTCTAGCACTTTATGGTAGTAGTTTAGGTAGTTACGTTTATCCGCATCGATAAAGGTAAAGTCCAAGGTCATGTCTAATGTTTCAAGGGTGTCTAGCGCCTTGCCAAAAATCGCTTCTATTTTGTGGCCATGGGGGCTGCGGTCAAAAAAGGTCTGGGCAAACTCAATCGCACGGGGGTTGGTTTCACAGCAGATAATTTTTCCATCGTCCGGCATACCTTCAGCGATTGATAACGCGGAGTAGCCGGTGAACATGCCAATCTCTAATACGTTTTTTGGCTGGTGGAGTTGTGCAAGCAGTTTTAGGGTGCGTCCTACTAAACGGCCTGATAGTTTTTGTGGCCAGCCCATATTTTTGTTGGTTTCGTCGATTAACTCCTGAAGTAGTGCGGGCTCAGGGGTTGTACTTTGAAAGGCATAATCTTCAACTGCTTCGTTTACCAGAAATTCCACGTATCTGTTCTCTGTCTAGGGCTTATCAGCCTTTAATATCACTTTACTGGCCCAAACATTCAGCACAGGGCTGCCATCCTCTGGGGTCAGTTCAAATTCGCAGATAATAATATCACTTTCTGGGCACTGCTTGATAATGGCTTTTGCATTCGCGGGTGCAGGAAAACAGCCTTGTTCTGGGATAGTGCCTACACCGTACAAAGACCAACGTAACAGTTGTTTGTATTGACCTAAGGTTTGGCAAACCGTATAGCTGCTATCAATAACGCGATAGCTTGGCAGAGGTTCAGAATAGGTTGGCAGTGAAAGCAAGAGCATAAGCCATAAAAGTGGCGTGGGTTTTAGCATTCAGGTTCCTGTTGGCGATAAAGTGATGCAGTGAATTATAGAACGTGATGTGGCAGAAGGTGTGATTGGTCTACATATTTTTGCTGTGCTTCTGTATCCATGCAAACAGTCAGTTAACAGCTATAAGTAAAAGCCTTACAATGGGATCTGATTTATTACTTTTACTGGAGTACAGGCGTGCCTATTATTGATCCGTTAATTATTTTCTTGCTGACTGGTGTTGTATCTATGTCCGCTGCCTTAAGCGCAGGGGCGATTAATAAATTATCTGAAGAGGACAAGCCAGCGTTAGCCCGTACACGTAATGGTATGGTGGCTATCGTGATGCTTGGCAATATTGCAGCACTGACACTGGTTTTCTCTGCGGCGTATGGATTTGTTAATTTAGAGTGGTGGATTGCCTTACTTTGCGTCTTTATTTCCTTCCCGGTTGTGCATGTTATTGTTATTCAACAGGTATTGGGTGAATTTAAAGCATTGATGCTGATGTCGCCTTTAGTGGTTCTTTCTATTCCTATCTTATATCTCTATTGGTAACTGAATGATGCCAACGCTTACGTCGCTTGATTTAGAAAGCCTATTACTGGGTTGTGTGGTTGGATTAGGTGTGGCATTTGCGCTAGCAAAACTCATGTTTTCTGCCCAGCAGCGCCAATCGCGTGAGCGTTGTGATCAGTTAGAGCAAACCTTGTTGCAGTGTCAGGTTGCGCTAGATACGTCACGTCAAGACTGTACTCAGCTCAATGAGCGCCAGCATCAATTAGATATGCAGCGCGCGCGTTTGGATGAACGCCTAAGTTATATTGAGCCTTTGCTAGAAAATACTTTAGCTGAAAAGCACGCGTTAGAGCGAAAATTGGAACAAACGGCGTTTCAGTTGGCCGATCGTAGTGAAGTGGTAGCCGAACTGGAAACGCGCTTAGACGCCGAAAGAGAGGCGCAAGTTGAGAAGCTAGCGACACTAGAAAAAGCGCGTGAGCAGCTAAAGCAAGAGTTTCAAAACCTTGCTAACCGTATTTTTGATGAGAAAGCCCAGCGCTTTTCTGAGACGAGTAAAGAAAATTTAGGCCACCTGTTAACGCCTTTGCGTGAACAGCTAGGGGACTTTAAACGGCGTGTGGAAGATGTATATGACAAAGAAACAAAAGATCGACAGGCGCTTTATACGCAAATAAGCCAGTTAAAACAGCTGAATCAACAGATGAGTGAGGATGCGATTAACCTCACCAACGCCTTAAAAGGTGAGAATAAAACCCAAGGTAATTGGGGTGAAGTCGTACTTGAACGTGCGCTTGAAGAGTCTGGCTTACGTAAAGGCAGTGAATTTGAGTTACAGGTTAATGCCTCGCAAGAGGGGAAACGTTATCAACCTGATGCCATTATTCATCTGCCGGATGGCAAAGATGTTATTGTCGATTCTAAAGTGTCGTTACGCGCGTACGAGCAGTACTGCTCATCTGAAGAGAACGACGCGAAGCAGCGGTTCTTACGGGAGCACCTGCTCTCGATGCGCGGCCATATTAAAGGGTTAAGTGATAAAGCGTACCAATCCCTAGAGGGGGTGCGCTCTCTTGATTTTGTTCTCCTGTTTATCCCAATCGAAGGGGCATTTTTATTGGCCTTAGAGAAAGAGCCCAATCTGTTTAAAGAAGCCTTCGATCGAAATATTATGCTGGTGAGCCCATCCACCCTTATGGTGACGTTACGCACAATCCACAATATTTGGCGTTATGAGCATCAAAACCAAAATGCGAAAGAGATCGCACAGCGGGGGGGCGACCTACATGATAAATTTGTTGGCTTTGTCGAGTCGATAGATGAAATTGGTCGTAACCTACACAAAACCCAGCAAGCGTTTGATACCGCCCATAAGCGGTTAAGCAGCGGTCGCGGTAACTTGGTTAATCAAGTGGCCATGCTGAAAAAGCTCGGTGCTGAAGGTAAGAAAAAACTGAGTGCCGACCTGTTGGAACGTGCTTCCGATACTGATCAGCCATGAAATCAGTAGTGGGTTATGGCTCCCTTCTGTGCGAACGTTCTGCACGGGAGACGGTGCCGGGGTTAACCCATTTCCGGATTGTTGAAGTGCCGGGCTATATCCGCATTTTTAATAAGGTGGGGGTTGTCTTTTTTAGTCGTCATAAGGCTGATCCCAGCACTCGACAGATCGCGTCTTGCTCAACGCGTAAAGCCGAGCACGCCACGATCATCTGTTCCCAATTTGAGTGCAGCGATGAAGAGTACCTCGCCCTTTATGAGCGGGAGCATCGGTTTAATTGGGTCGAGGTGGAAACGCGACACTCTATTGAGGGCGGTGCACGCGGTTTGATGTGCACAACCAGCACGGACCTTGAATATCGTCAGCATAAGTGCCAATCGGAACAGGATTATCATACCCGCGTAGGGCAATACTACGATGGCCTGTTATGGCGCGATGATATTTACCCTTTTCCCCGTTACCTTGCATTCTGTTTACAAGCCGCTGAAGGGCTTGGTCCGGATGTGCTCAACAACTTTTTGGATACCTCTTTCCTCGCTGATGGTGCATGTTCGATCAGGAGCTACCTTGACCGCACACCAGAGCTGAAAGAGTGGCGAACGATGGATACAGGTTACCACTACCCTCGATAGCACCTTGCTTAACTAAACAACAGCGCCGCCTATTTCGGTGCTATTCCCGACAGGTTTGACTGCTGAGTCTAGAGTTGACTATGCCTGCGTGCGGCCTGTATCGCAGTGCTGTTGCGGGTTATGGCGACAGATTATTTTTTAAATAATTGCTTAAACTGGGCCAAGCTGAAGCGGATTCATAGTTAAAAACAGGCATATTCATTTAATTTGGCTCGAATATTATTGTTTTAAAAATAATCAAAACCTAATTTTGATATTTGCATGAATATTCAATATTAATTTTTGATATTTGCTTGAATAATCAATATTAAGTTTTGATTGATGCGAGATTATTCAAAATTGATTTTTGATTTGTTGCTAAAACCTCAATATTAAATTTTGATTTTTAATATATTTTTAACCTGTTGAATAGGAAGTGTATATTTATTATACAATCTTGGTTTTTCTATTTAGTCAGAGCTAGTGTTTTGAAATATTTGAACTTTTTTCCTAAAATATATTTTTGTTTGGCCGATAAGTAAAATAGAGTGAATTTATTGCCTCGTTTTATCGATATAAAATAAAGCGTCAAAATATAAAAAAATTCATCGAAAATAGGTTGGTTTATTAATAGTAATAAGTGAAAATAAGGCAGCCTATAATTAATGTACGGCGTGTGAATATGGTAGCTAACTCAAATATGATTGTTGCACTCGATATTGGTACCTCCAAAGTGGTTTGTTTGGTGGGTGAAGTTAATGTCGACAATACAATTGATATTGTTGGAATCGGATCCCATCCCTCTAGAGGTCTAAAAAAAGGGGTGGTGGTCAATATCGAGTCCACGGTGAGCTCTATTCAGCGTGCGGTTGAAGAAGCCGAATTGATGGCCGGTTGTAAAATCCATTCCGTTGCGGTTGGGATTGCAGGCAGTCATATCAGTAGTTTGAACTCCCATGGCATCGTTGCGGTGAGAGAGGGCGAAGTAACAGAATTTGATCTAGAGCGGGTAATTGATGCCGCACGAGCAGTAGCCATCCCTGCGGATCAGAAAATTCTGCATATTTTGCCGCAAGAGTATGAAATTGATAGCTCCGAAGGCATCCGTGAGCCATTAGGCATGTCAGGCGTTCGTTTAGAAGCCAAAGTGCATCTGGTTACAGGGTCTGTTAATGCCGCACAAAATATTGAGAAATGCGTGCGCCGTTGTGGCCTTGATGTGGATAACATTGTTTTAGAGCAGTTGGCTTCTAGCTATTCCGTATTAACGGAAGATGAAAAAGAGTTAGGTGTCTGCATGGTCGATATTGGTGGGGGAACCTCTGATATTGCCATTTTCACCGGTGGTTCTATACGCCATACGGCTGTTATCCCTATTGCAGGGGACCAAGTCACTAATGATATTGCCATGGCGTTACGAACGCCTATGCAGCATGCCGAAGATATAAAAATTAAATATGCTTGTGCACTGGCTCAGTTAGCCGCGCCAGATGAGATGGTTAATGTCCCCGGTGTAGGTGATCGTCCGGCACGAACCCTATCTCGCCAGTCATTGGCAGAGGTGGTCGAGCCGCGTTACGAAGAGCTCTTTAATATGATTCAAACCGAGCTCAGACGTAGTGGGTTCGAAGAGCTTGTCGCCGCAGGTATTGTTCTCACCGGTGGTACTTCCAAAATGGAAGGGGCTGTTGAGCTAGCAGAAGAGGTGTTCCATATGCCTGTTCGCTTAGCCTTGCCGCAAGGTACGCGGGGAATGGATGATATTTTAGGTAATCCCGTCTATGCAACCAGCATGGGATTACTGCAGTACGCCCATGATGATCAAGGCGGTGAACCCGCTCAAGTGGTTGAAGTTGATGTGATTGAGCGTCAAGCAAGTATGCTGAATAAAATGAAGACATGGTTCCAAGGTAATTTTTGAAGCCCTGTTTATTAAACGGACTAATCATTAAATAAGCGCTACTAATTAGAATAAGCGTAAAACTGGAAGGAGATCGGTATGTTTGAGTTAGCGGATAATATCCCTCAAAGCGCCGTAATTAAAGTTATTGGTATTGGTGGTGGCGGTGGTAACGCTGTACAGCACATGGTTAATTCTGAAGTGGATGGTGTAGAGTTCATCTGTGCGAACACGGATGCGCAAGCCTTAGACAACATGCACTCAAAAACAGTGATTCAAATCGGCGGTGAGTTAACCAAAGGTTTGGGCGCAGGTGCAAACCCTGAAGTGGGTCG
Organism: Neptuniibacter pectenicola; assembly: GCF_001597735.1. Lineage (GTDB taxonomy): Bacteria > Pseudomonadota > Gammaproteobacteria > Pseudomonadales > Balneatricaceae > Neptuniibacter > Neptuniibacter pectenicola. The sequence continues at coordinate 251,129 of NZ_LUTS01000001.1, read as the reverse complement.
CCACGCGGCGATCGAAGACCGTGAGCGTATTGCCGAAATGCTTGAAGGCGCCGACATGGTCTTTATCACAGCGGGTATGGGTGGAGGCACCGGTACAGGTGCTGCACCGATTATTGCCGAAGTGGCAAAAGAGATGGGTATCCTAACGGTTGCTGTTGTTACAAAACCGTTCTCTTTTGAAGGCCGTAAGCGTCTTAAAATTGCAGACGAAGGGATCAATGAGCTTAAAGAGAATGTAGATTCCCTTATCATTATTCCAAATGAAAAATTACTTCCAGTACTGGGTAAAAATACCAGCCTGATTAATGCATTCAATACCTGTAATGACGTATTGAAAGGTGCAGTACAAGGCATTGCTGATCTGATCATCCGTCCAGGCATGATCAACGTCGACTTTGCAGATGTCCGTACCGTTATGTCCGAAATGGGCATGGCGATGATGGGTAGTGGTAGTGGCCGTGGCGAAGACCGTGCAATAGAAGCGACTGAAGCTGCGATCAAAAGTCCTTTGCTTGAAGATGTTGATCTGAAGGGGGCGAGTGGTATTTTGGTTAATATCACCGCGGGTCTTGATCTAAGTTTGGGCGAGTTCTCAGAAGTGGGTAACATTGTTGAAGAGTACGCTTCTGAGAACGCCACTATTGTTGTGGGTACGGTTATTGATCCAGAACTTACGGATGAACTTACCGTTACTGTTGTTGCAACAGGCCTAGGCCGTGCAGGGCAGCAGCATGTTGAAGTGGTTAATACAGGGTCTGGTCGTGCTTCCGCTGTGGCAACCGCCGCAGGCGCAGCCTCAGACTTTGATCAGCTAGAACTGCCCGCGGTTATGCGTACTGGGCGTAAAGATAGTGCGCCACGACAGAAAGCTGAACCGATTGAAATACACAGAGAGATTGAGCAGGAACAACCTGCGCTACAAAGAACAGGCACGGATGATATGGAGTTCTTAGACATTCCAGCATTCTTGCGTCGTCAAGCCGACTAAGTCTGCTTGATAGTTTTATACCTTCCAGGTATTACTTTGGCCCAGCTTTAAGCTGGGCTTTTTTTCTTGTCCGGTTAGCTCTCCATTCTCTTTTATCGAACCCGCTCTGCCATCTTAGTAAATAGGCGTGTTGTGTTGGGTATTAATTGATCGCTTTCTCTTTTCTTGTCCCTGTCCTATCCGTTTATTTTGTTACAAATCCCTTAAGATCGAATGATCTCCTATTTTTTCCGTTAAATGCCTTGCGGATAGGGTGGTCTATGTTACAATTCGCGCCGCGTTGATGAGCAGCTTTATGCCGCACTTAATGCAGGATGGTCAGGTGTCCGAGTGGCCGAAGGAGCACGCCTGGAAAGCGTGTATACCGCAAGGTATCGAGGGTTCGAATCCCTCCCTGACCGCCATCTATTTAAAACGAAAAAGCCTTGCTTAACCGCAGGGCTTTTTTGTGTCTGCGATTCAGAGGGATGAGAACCCGAGAAGAGGGGTTGAGCCGAGCGAAGCGAGACAACGTGGGAGCCTGCGACCACGGCCCCATAGGGGTAAAATAATCCCTCCCTGACCGCCATTATCATAAAATACCTATTAATCAATAAGTTATAGTAATGGTTCTGGCTAAATGTTGACACCTTTTCGACTAGTAAAAACCTCACTTGTCCCTTAAAGGTTCTTCCGTTGTGCAGATTGCAGCTTCTATGTTTTCAATAACCACTTTCCCTAATGTCGTAGCTGAATGTTCAGTTCCGTTAGAGTTCAAAGGTACATCGTATGTGATAGATCTGCTGGTGATGCTGCTTAGTTTAACTTGGGGGTGTTCGATCCTTATCTTTAAGAGTAACCCGGCACTGTAATGAACTGATTTTCCTTCTCTACGAATTGCTTGGGGAAGTTCTGATTTGTCCGGTTGCCTGAACTGAATACTTCCGGGTATTAGCTCTGAGGTTTGAGTTACTTTATGGAAGGCTGCATCTCTAGCCTTTAGGGTATAATCAATCTCAGGTATTTGTTTCACCTTATTAAAGGCTTGATGGTGGTGGCTGTGTTTCCCTCCGATGCTGGTAACTTGTTGTCTTGATACGTTGCATGCAGCAGCTATGCAAGTTCTGAAGGCTTGCCAGCATTTTCTGAAAGCTTTATGGTCTTGGGCATTCGATAGCTCCTCATAATAATCTTTCGCGAATTCAAGCTGTTCCCTTGCTTCTGATAATTCCATTTATGGTTCCTAACGCTAAATTTTATAATGTTCTAACAAGCATTCACATCGAAAACAATAGGGAGGCATTATGTCTCCCCCATGTCCCGCCGTACCTTAGCGCTTACCCCAACGTTTCTTCAAGTAGTTCTAACCGGTCTTGTCCCCAGAACTGTTCGCCATCATATACATAAGCAGGGGCGCCGAGTACGCCGGCTTTAATGGCGTCTTGGGTGTTGTTGGTGTAGATCTCTTCAATGGCTGGGGATTGTGCGCTTGCGAGTAGTGCATCCGCATCAATGTTGTGTGCATTGAGGATCTCTTTGAGGGTGCTTTCAGCGGCGATGTCTTTTTCGTGTTCCCAGCAGGCTGCTAAGATCTGGCCAATGACTGCTCCGGCTTCTACCCCTGAGGCTTGAAGCGCAATAACGCACTTGTCAGCTAAAACGGGGCTGGTTGGGAAAAAGCTTGGTTGCTTGTTGATCGGCAGGCCGCGTTTCTTCGCCCAGCGTCCCAGTTCAATTAAGCGGTAATCCAACCTGCTTTTTGGGCGTTGGGGTAAGGGTGTGGCGCCGGACTCAGCAAAAACTTCACCTAGTTTTACCGGTTTGAAATGTACCTTTGCGTTGGCTTTTTTGGCGATCTGTAAAAAGCGTTGATGGCCAAGGTAGGTAAAAGGTGAAAGGCTCGTGAAGTAGTAGTCGATTTCCATACTGAACATTCCTAAGGTTAAGTTTAGTCGTGAGTCATATACCCATCGATCAACGGTTGTGCTGTGAATAGACTTAGATGATAGTGGATAAAATATCTTGAAAAGTCTCTTTTATATGACTTATAGTCCGGTATTACTTAGATGTTCAGTGTGCATAAGGGGTTTAATGAGTAAGCCGGATCGTCTGTCAGCCTTAATATCTCGATTTGAATTAAAGGCTAATATTGTGAGTGATATCCGTGATGCTAACCTGTTTTTATTTGGTTGCGTTGCGAGTGGGGCGCTCAGTCGTATTGTATTTTGGCCGGTGAAACCTGAAGCCGTTGATGTGATGGCGGAGGAGTTGATTGTGGCGGCTGCCATTGATATGGGAGGGGAGGGAAATCCACTAGTGCGGGCTTTGCCGGAGCAGATATCGTTAACGGTTGATCAAGCCCGTTCAGTCCAAGATCTTAGTCAGTTGATATTAGGTGAGATTGTTGAGGCGCGTTGTGGTCGCACGACAACTATTCAGCGCTTATTTGAGGTGCTGGTCGTTATTTTATTACGTCACGCGATTCAATCCCATGTTGATAAAAAGGGGTTGATAGCGGGGTTGGCTGATGACCGTATTTGTCGTGCGATTGTGGCGATTCATGAACGCCCTGAGTTTGAGTGGCATATTGAAGATCTAGCGGATGTTGCGGGGTTGTCTAGGAGTCAGTTTATGGAGCGTTTTAAGCAGTGTGTGGGACAAAACCCTGCCCAATACCTTCGTGAGTGGCGTTTGGCTTTAGTATGTAAGGATTTAGACCGAGGGGAGCGAGTAAAGGCGGTTGCATTGCGTTATGGCTACCGGAGCCAAGAGGCGCTAAGTCGTGCTTTTAGTAAACAGTACCATTGCAGCCCTTCCCAGTACCGTATGCAAGCACGTTGAGTGGTAACGTGGCTCTAAAGGGCTTACATTTACTTTTTTAATATTTTAGGTTGTCGATTTATGTTTTCAGAAATTTTTTCCATTTTGGCGCCTGTCTTTGTCTGTGTAGCGATTGGCTATGGTTGGTCGAAGAGTGGTAAAGATTTTGATACCGGTTTGGTGACATCCATTGTTACTTACTTCGGTACGCCAAGTTTGGTTTTTTATGCCTTGGCAACGGTGGAGTTGGATGTTTCCCACCTTTGGCGGATGGGGTTATCTGCGCTGATCGCTAATGTGGCTTTTGTTGTGATTGGGGGAGCGGTTCTTGCGCTCCTTAAATTACCTCACCGCGCTTTTTTACAAGCATTGAGCTGGCCAAATGTGGGTAATGTTGGTTTGCCCTTGTGCTTGCTCGCTTTTGGGGATGAAGGGTTGGCACTGGGGATCGCATTTTTTACGGTCTATGTTGTGTTGCAGTTAACCGTTGGGGTTGCGTTTGTGTCTGGTAAGTTCACCTTAATGTCACTGCTTAAAATGCCCATTATTCCGGCAACATTGTTGGCGTCGCTGTTTTTGTTTACCGGGCTAGAGGTGCCTAAGTGGCTCTTTAATACGACGAAGTTGATCGGTGATCTAACGATTCCTCTTATGCTGTTTACGCTAGGCGTCTCACTGGCTAGCCTTAAAATTAGAGGCTTAAAAACCGCGTTTGGCCTCTCGCTTTTGAGGTTGGGAATGGGGGTTGGTGTTGGCTTGGGCATTGTGTGGGGCATGGGTTTAACGGGGCCCGCTGCCGGAGTTGTTATCTTACAGTGTTCGTTGCCTGCCGCTGTCTTTAGTTATCTTTTTGCGCAGCTTTACGATCAACGGCCACAGGAGGTGGCAGGGTTGGTTATTGTATCTACCTTTATGGGGTTTGCTTCGCTACCTGTTTTATTATGGTATGTGCTTTAAGTAAAAAAAAGAGGCGTCGCTTGCGAGTAAACTCAAGCGACTCTCTAAGGGGGAAGTCGTTAATCAAGTATCGATCTGTTCGCTGAACTCAATTAGGTTGTTAACGATTAAGTCTGGCTCTATATCCCAAGGGTCAAATATTTTACGTGAATCCCGTTTTATCCACGCGGCTTTTAAGCCCGCTGCTTTACCACCAATTACATCCCAAGGGTTGCTGGAGACCATCCAGCTATTTTCTGTATTTGCGTGGGTGCGTTTCATTAAATACTGATAAACCTGAGGGTTGGGTTTGTAGGTATTTAGGTCATCTACACTAATTACTGAGTCTAAATGGGGTAAAACCGAGGCATTACTGAGCAGCTTACGGACGGCAACTTCTGGGCCGTTAGAGAACGCGGCTAACCGGTGGTTTTTTTGGCGCAGTTTAATCAAACCGGGAATAACGTCGTCAAAGGCGTCAAGGTTTGCAAATTCACTGACCAGATGATGTTGTTCATCTTCGGTTAGCTCAATATTAAACGCCAGCATACAGTAACGGAGTGCTTGTAAGGTACATACACTGAAATCTGCATATTGCTGCATGAGTGCTCGGAGAAAGGCGTACTCCACTTTTTTATCATGCCATAGCTGACCAAACGCGTTGGCTTTATCACCGATAAGTTGCGCTAAGTGTTTACCCATATCGACGGGGTCGACAAGGGTTCCATATACGTCAAAACCAATGGATTGTTGTATCACCATAAACCTATTTATTAGGAGGGCATTCTATAGCTTTCAGTATAGTTTGCCCTGATTGAGCGACGGACTTAGTGCATTGCTTATTTAGGCAAACTTTTTGAAAGCGTCGTCGATCGGTGTTTTTGCAATATGGTTGATGTAATTGCTGATCACTTTTTGTGATAGGCCAAGTAGGATGCCTAGTATGTGCTTCTGTTCATAACCTGCTGCATAGAATGCTTCTAGCGCTTCATCGCTTAACAGGCCACGGTTGCGCAACACTAAAAGCGTGGTTTCATGTAATACCTGAAGCTTTTTAGTTGGCATCTCTGTCTGGTTTCTTAACGCACGGTCAATCGCTGGGTCTACATTCATCATATTGGCAATCATGCTGTGGGCCGGTGAGCAGTATCCACAGTCATGTTCAACGTTAATGGTTTGCCATACAACAGTAAGCTCTTCTGCATCAAACGCTGTTTGCTGAAACAGTTCATGTAGTCGTTGGTATGCTTCCAGTGTTGCTGGGTCTTCGCCAAGTACGGCATGCAGGTTCGGTATCATCCCAAAGTTCTTTAGTGATGTTTCAAAGAGCGTTTTAGTGGCTTCTGGTGCTGATTCCATCGTGTGTAGCGTAAAAGGTTTCATAGCATTCCCTAAAAATAGTTTCTATAAAATAGACATATCTTCAATCTATTATGATTTATGGGTGTTTTTCTTCTTGAACGATTGTTCACGGAGTTATCTTAGCTAGACTTGAATGAATGTTCAAGATAATATTTCATCATATATTCAGCTGTTTACTCGGTGTGTAATTCAATGGTCAATCAGATAAAACATGATAGAGAAGAGGTCATTAAAAAAGCCGCTAATCTATTTTGGGAAAAGGGGTTTCATGCAACCTCTATGCGAAACCTGCAAGATCATATAGATATGCGGCCGGGTAGCATTTATGCAGCGTTTGGTAGCAAAGAGGGGTTATTTAAAGAGGCCTTACAATGCTACACCAATACAAATATTGCGCTTATGCAGCAGTGTGAGGCGCAAGCTTCGTCGCCTTTAAACGCATTAAAATTGTTTATTAAATCGATTATTAAACGCCCTCAGGAGAACGGTGCTCCGAGTGAGGTCTGTATGTTAGTTAAAACCGTTTCTGAGTTAACCGATGAGAATGCTGATCTTTTAGCGCTGTCAAAGCAGTTATTAAACATGATGGAGCAGGGGATTGAAACGGTCCTAAAACGGGCCCAAGCCCAAGGTGAGATTAGTGCATCCAGTGATACTCGGCGTTTAGCGCAGTTTTTGCAGATTCAAGTAATTGGATTGCGTGCGTACATGCGCGCAAATGATGACAATGACTGTATTGATCAATTAATAGACGATGCGTTCTCCTGTATACAGTAACCACATAGGCAAGCATTAAAGGTGATGTTGCTTTATACGCCCAACACTTGATTTTAATGTGTTAGATACTTGCCAGTAACCAGCTATTTTCGGACTATTAATCTACACTTGTATTACTGATCCTCGTTACGTGGCACATATGAAAAAATGGAATTTTAAACGGTTTTTTTGGGCAACTGCATTTATAGTTTTGTTCCCTATGCTGCAAAGCTGCTCCAGCGCTAAAGAGCCCCTGATTACCGCAAGCCATGTCTGGCCCGGCTATGAGTTTATGTTTCTTGCTGACCAATTAGGTTGGCTCGATCATGAAAAAGTAACCCTTGTCGATACCTATTCAGCCAGTGAATCGCTTGGGTTGATCAAAGCGGGTGAGGTCGAAGCGGCCGCGCTGACATTGGATGAGGTCATCCGTGCGCGATCTGAAGGCGTGGAGCTTTCAATTGTGGCGGTTTTTGATATTTCAGCGGGAGCGGATCAAGTTATTTCTCGAACCGAATTTTCCTCATTGTCTGATATTAAAGGTAAGCGAGTTGGTGTTGAAACCTCAGCCTTGGGGGCGGTTGTTTTGAGCCAAGTTTTAGAGGTGGCTGGATTAACGAGGGAGGATGTCTCTATTGTTGAGTTAACAATAGATGACCAAGAGCAAGCATGGCTCGATGGGCGTGTTGATTGTGTTATTACCTATGAACCGGTTGCCCGAAAACTACTGACGGCGGGGGGGATTAAAGTGTTTGATAGTCGCTCGATGCCTGAGATGATTTTGGATGTGTTAGCGGTAAGGAAAGAGGCGCTACATAAGCAAACACAGATTCAGCATTTAACCGAGGCACACTTCAAAGCACTTCACCATTTTGAATCGCAACGTGAAGATGCCCTATATCGGATGGCGCCACGTTTAGGTGTTGAGCCGGATCAAGTCCCTTTCCTCTATGAAGGGCTTCTTTTACCTAACCCGTTGCATAATCAACGTTTGATGAACGGCACCCCCTCTAAGCTTGAGTCTGTGGGAGAAAAAATAATAAACGTTATGTTGCAATCGAATTTAATCGAGTCGCAGGTGAATGTGGATAACCTAGTCGACCCTAGTTTTGTTAGTCCCTAATGGGTAGGCTGACAGGGTTTTTAGTCGGTATTTATCTTGCGCTGTGCTGTTATAGCCCGGCGTCGTTGGCATTGGTGAACGACGAAATTATGATAGGTGTGCTGGCGGCTAGGGATAAAGCTGATGTGTATGAACGCTGGGCACCGCTAGCTGAATTATTAAATGAGAAGAGCGAAACCCATACCTTTAACGTTAAAGCCTATTATTTTGATGAGTTAGAAAGCGCGGTAGCCAGCCGCAGTATCGCGTACGTTTTAGTGAATCCCAGCTTTTATGTATATCTACAAGAGCTTTATGGCTTGTCTTCCCCGACCTTGACCATGATTAACCAAGCCGGTGGGCGTTTTATTAAATCGTTTGGTGGGGTTATTTTTACTAAGGCAAATAACCGTTCGATCACCGATTTAGCGGATCTTCACAATAAAAAAGTGGCGATCGTGAGTTACTTCTCTTTAGGGGGCTATCAGAGTCAAGCTTATGCCTTAGAACATCGTTATGAAGGGATCGGCGATAGCCTTGATATTATGCCGTTCGGCCGCTCCCAAGATGATGTGGTGCGGCGTGTTTTGTCGGGCGATGCTGATGTGGGGTTTGTTAGAACGGGTATTCTAGAGCAAATGGTCGCCGAGGGAGCGCTCTCTTTTGATCAAATTAAAATTATTAATCAACAGTCGCTTAACGCTTTTCCTCTGATCGCTTCCACAACGCTTTATCCTGAATGGCCGTTTGCTGCGCTGCCTTATAACGATAACGAGGTTACGAAGTATGTTGTTGCTGAATTACTTAAATTAGCGCCAGAAGATGCTTACTCGCAGGCGATGAAAATAGGTGGTTTTGATATTCCTGAAAATTATTCCAGTATTACTTCGTTACTTAGAACCCAACGGTTACCGCCATTTGATCAAGATTTTACCATCTCTCTTGGGGATGTTTGGGCGCAGTATAAACTGTCAATTATTCTGGCGATCACGCTGCTCCTGTCATTAATTATGGGTTACCTTTTCTTGCTACGTGGACATCAAAAGTTAACGGATACACAGCATGAATTAGCGGTCGAGCGAAGCCTGTTAGAGGAGATTATTTGGGCGACACAGGTCGGGACTTGGACTTGGAATGTTGAAACGGGGCATGTACAAATTAATGATAGATGGGCGGAGATGCTTGGCTATACCTATGATGAGTTGATGCCGATTACCGTTGATGCGTGGAAAGCGTTGATCCATCCAGATGATATCGCAGCGGTAGAAAACGAGCTAAATAAGCACTTAGCAGGCAAAAATAACCATTATCAGCAAGAGCTCAGGATGAGGCATAAGCGTGGTGAATGGGTCTGGGTTTTAACGCAAGGTAAAATTGTAGAGCGAGATAAAGCGGCGAACCCCCGGCGTCTTTCAGGGATTAATATGGATATTAATTCGCGTAAAAGCCTTGAAGCGGAGAAAGATGCTTATAGTCAGCAATTAGAGGTTTTAGCCACGAAAGATAGTCTGACGAACCTCTATAATCGACGAAGCTTTTTGGAGTTTGGGCAAACAATGTTTGAGCAAGCAAAACTCAGTGGTAATGGGTTAAGCTTTTTAATGATTGATGCGGATCATTTTAAACGGGTGAATGACCAATATGGACACCATGCGGGTGATCAGGTGTTAAAGCAGATCGCTGCTTTTCTGGAACGTAATATACGGCATGCGGATCTGCTTGCTCGCTTAGGTGGGGAAGAGTTCGGTATATTGATGCCTGCTACGGATAAAGCGACCGCCTTACATATTGCAAACCGTATTGCTGATGTGGCAAAACTTGAAGTGGTGCCTGTTGAGGCCGAAAAGTTGAATTTTGGCTTAAGTATCGGTGTAGCAGATATCAGTGACGGGCTTGAAACGCTCAGTGAGTTAATGGCTGAGGCGGATCAAGCACTGTACGAGGTTAAAGCATTAGGCCGTGGGTTTGCTAAAGCGACGGCCTGTCATCGTTAGAAACGGTGATAAGTGGCTAAGGAGCTGGCTGTTGCGCGTTGAGCTTATCGCATTTAATACGTAATAAAGTATCAATGAGCGCGGTTGTCGTTGCGGGGGTATTAAGTTTTAAGCAGCGCCTGATGACCGCACCACTAATCGCATCACGTTCTAAGGGTTTGCCTTTTTCTAAATCGACCAGCATGGAGGTTTTGATGGCATCAAAATTACTGATCAGTGTGAACATCTCATCGATATCCTCTTTGCTCAGCGAGACATCGTCATAGCGCGCGGCAAGGGCGACCTCCTCCATCATAGTGTAAACTGTGCGGCTTAGCTGAGGATCTGATGTTATTTGCCGAGTGTCGAGCTCTGTCAGGGCAGACAGTGGATTGACCCCGTTGTTGATGAGTAGTTTTCGCCATAGGGCTTGACGAATATCATCGCTTAACTCTGTATCAATATCAGCCGCAGTAAATAAGTTATAGATCTGCGTTAATTGGTTTTTATCCACACTATGCTGGCTGTTAGGCCATTGCCCAAATATAACTTGCGCTACACCGTCAACCTCGACATGGCCGGGTGTGATGATATGCCCGCCGATTCTAACCGCTAGTCCACCTAATGTTCTTTCTTGGCCGATGATAGCAGCAATCTGTGCTTCATTATCGACACCGTTCTGTAAGGAAAGCAGTGGGCACGTACCTTGTTTTAGCCAGTCGGACATCTCATCCATGACGGTCGCGGTGACGGTGCTTTTAAGGCACAAAATAATCAGATCAAAATCATTGCAGGTATAGTTGTTGGCCCATGTTGATTGATGTATCGCATCAACGGGACCTTGGTATGTGGTTGAGGCATGTTGCAAGGTAAGACCTTGGGTTTGCATCGCGTTAAGGTGTTCACCGCGTGCAATAAATGTGACGTGGTGACCTGCCTTTTTAAGTTTAATACCGTAGTAACAACCGATGCCGCCGGCACCCCAAATTGCAATGTTCATAACCTATACCTACATATCTACGTTGTCGTGTTGCTGTGTCGACTTCATCTGTTTTTAAAAGACTATCTGTTGCCGGCTTTATTGGCACAAAAGTGTAGCGGTTTATGCCTATACTTGATGCAGTGGTGTGCTCAAAATGGCGAGGCGGCGTAATGCTGAGGCGATTATCCTCCTCGCGCTGATAAGCGTAGCTAAATAGCAAATTTAATTGTAGGGTTTATTCGCAATCCATGTACAGTCTAAGCCTGATTATTTCTCGCATAGCAATGATTTAGCGGTTATAAATAGAGTCATTAAATGAAAGCGAGTCATGTCAATAATTGGGCCTACAATGGGTAAGGTTTAGGTCATTTAAAACGTGTTATTTATTACATCTTAGGTTATTTGGGAGAGACATAGGCTGAGCCCCATAACCTCGATATCAATTATTTTATTGTTTAGGCTGTTGAATGAGTGAAATAGACAAAAAGGAAGATCTCGAAGGGTTTGTATCTCAGCTACATACCCCTGAAGAGAGCCAATCGGTCGTGTTTGATCATGCGGTTGAGCAATTAGTACCGACAGAGCTCAGCCTGTTATTGGAATCCTTACCGATTGAAGCCCGTTGTGCGCGATGGCTTCAGGTCCCCGATGAGCTAAAAACATCGGTATTGCTAGGTATGCGCTACCAGGCGAGAGATTCTATTTTTCTCGCGATGGATGAAAGTACCTTAGATCTTATTTTAAGGTCACTGGATGCTGAATGCCTGATTGAACTGGCGGATAACCTTACCGAAGAGCAGATTGAAAGAGCGTTTAGTTATTTAGATTCTAAACAGCAAAGTTGGTATCAAGGCGCGGCTGAGTTTGATGAAAAGCATATTGGACGTTATGCCGATCATAAGCTGGTGACTATTCCCCCCAACGCTAAAGCGAGAGATGCTCTACGCGCACTTAAACGCGCTACGATTGATCTGTGTGATCAGGTTTTTGTGGTTGATAAGCAGGGACTTTTTTTGGGGGTGATCCCCGTGTCTATGCTACTGAAAGAAAAAGACCCTATGCGGATGGTTAGGGGGATGATTGAAACGGTGCCTATCACCGTCCTTGGCACTGATCCATTAATCACGGCGACTGAAACGCTTGAACATTCGGGCGGTTATTCACTGCCGATTGTGGATAACGACGGCAGGCTGGTGGGGCGTATTACCCAAGCGACTGCGTTGTGGATTATGAAGGAGCATTTTGAATCACAGTTGATGGCGAAGGTGGGTTTAACTGAATCGGCGGACCTCTTTGTACCTGTGTTTAAAGGCGCACGGCAGCGTGCGGTTTGGTTAGGCCTGAATCTACTCACCGCGTTTTTGGCTTCATGGACCATTGGGTTATTTGAGACTGTACTGAGTCAGGTGGTGGCGTTAGCGGTGTTAATGCCGGTGGTCGCCTCAATGGGGGGGATTGCGGGTAGCCAGACATTAACCCTGATTATTCGAGGGTTGGCGACTAAGCAAGTGACCTTTAGGAACTCCTGGGCTTTAAGTAAGCAGGAGCTGGGTATTGCGCTGTTTAATGGTGTGGGTTGGGCGGCGGTGATTGGTGTTGTTACCTGGTACTGGTTTGAAAGTGGGGTGATTGGGTTAGTGATCGGTATCGCGGTCATGGCGAATATTCTGGTGGCTGCGTTATCGGGTGTCTATATCCCATTGATCTTAGATAAGTGTAAGTTTGACCCTGCGTTATCCGGTGCTGTTGTGTTAACGACCGTGACAGATGTGGTGGGTTTTGTGACGTTCCTTGGGTTAGGCACGTTGTTGATTCTTTAATGGGATACATCATGGACATAATTGATCAGCCCGCTCAACAAGAATTGAATTTAGATGAAAAACAGTGGTATTCAATGTCACTGGGCGATCTGACGCTTTTTTTGCAACAAAATGGTAACGAGCTGCTGACGGCGGTGAGCTATCAAGACAGAGATAAACCCGCTTTATGCAAAGCATTAGGCAAAATAGAGCAGTTACCCGACGGCGTGAGCGTAGGAGAACGCCTGTATAGCGGCCCCGAAGAGGAGTCAGTTTATATTGAGTTACAGTTAGCGGATAAGCCCTACCAAGTCAATGCGGATAGGCCGATTAAGTTAGGCCCTAAAGGGCGGGCCGTACTTTATGTGAGCACGTCATTATGGGTGCAGTTAAAAACGGTTGATACGCAAAAAGTGATGACGGAGTATCCTGCTATTGTACCGCGTATGAGTTGGGTCGGGAGTACCACCATAGAAGGGGCGCTGTGTTATAGCACTAAAACCGCTGCGCCTTCAGAACTAAGTCAGGTTAGCCGTAAAGTGCATCGGGCGATTACCGCGTTAGAAATTGTGAATGATAGTAATCATTCACCCTTAACGATCCAGCGGCTGTCATTACCTTTAAATATGTTGAGTCTGTTTTATTCAGAGTCCGCCGGTTATTGGACAGAGTCTGTTCGGTTTAGGATGGATGCCTCAACCGGTGAAACCGTGATCGTGACCTCACAGAAACCACCGGACGAGTTAGGGGATTGTACAAAGATCTCGACCGCGAGAGATTCAAAACAATCCAGTAGGCTACGCACGGCTATGAAGTTGATAATGGGATAAATGATGCCTGAATTTTTACAAAGTATAGCGTTGCTCGCTTGGGTTAGAGCCATTCTCTTTATTGTGGCGGGCTTTGTGATTGCTAAATTAGCATCGCGTCTGTTTCGTAAGCTGAGTGATAATAAGTTAAGTACCCATCATCAGTTATTAGGCAGCATGCTGATTTTCTATTTGCTGTTTATGCTCTTTTTCTTGTCGGGATTAAAAGAGCTGGGCTTTAGTATGAGCGTGCTGTTGGGGGCGGCTGGTGTGTTATCGGTTGCGGTTGGTTTTGCCTCGCAGACATCCGCGTCTAACTTGATTAGTGGTTTGTTTCTTATCGCTGAAAAACCGTTCGAGGTCGGCGATGTTCTAAAGCTCAATGAGTTTTCGGGTGAGGTAATTTCGATCGACCTACTGTCCATCAAGTTGAGGACATTTGATAATGTGATGATTCGGGTGCCTAATGAAACCTTAATTAAGACCACGTTTATCAATATGTCTCGATTTCCTATACGTCGTGTAGACCTTGTTATCGGTATCGCCTATAACGAAGATATAGAGACTGCTCGAACCGTCTTGTTAGAGGCGGCGCTGCATCATCCTAGGGCGCTGGTCAATCCAGATCCTTTTTGCATTGTAACTATGTTTAACGCCTCGTCAGTGGATCTTCAACTGTCTGTTTGGGTGGTTAGAGCTGAGCTTAAAGATGCTAAAAGTGAGCTGTTAATTGCGTGTAAAAAGGCATTAGATGCGGCAGGTATTGAAATACCGTTTCCCCATACCAGTATGTATGTGGGGGAGCATACTAAGCCATTTCCAATTCAGATGGTGGAACCCGCTGTGGTAGATAAAGGCCCCAGTGGTAAGTAACTAGTTTATTAAGGGATATCAGATGGATAATGTCGTATTCCAGATCTCCAAGCTTATAAATCGCGTTAGTAATGAAGTAGATCCGGAAAAACAGATCAAATTGATCGTTGATTCTATTAGTGATCTGTTTTCGATCGACGTTTGTAGTTTGTATCTGTTAAATGAAAAACGTGAGCCTACGCTCTATGCAACCCATGGTTTGAAAGCTGATCACCCTATTTCGCTGGGTGAGGGTAAGGGCTTGATCGGGCGAGTCATTAGCTCCAAGCATTTAATTAATGTGGCTAATGCGGCAACGGAAAGGGGCTATGAACTTATCCCGAGTACGGGCGAGCAGGCGTTTAAGAGTTACTGCGGTGTCCCTTTAGTTCGGCAAGGTGAAAGTGTTGGTGGGTTAGTTGTACAAAACCGACGGGAAGAAAAACTTTCAGAAGATTATGAAGCGCTTTTAGTGACCATGGCTGCCCACTTAGCGGCCATTGTGCCGAACGTGATGCTGCTAAAAGGTAAAGGTAAAAAACGCTTAAACCTCCGTATTAACGGTGTTAAAGGGGCTCCCGGTATTGCGGTTGCTCCCGTCTATACCTTGTCATCGGTTAGTCTTGATCAAATACAGGCCGGTCAGTGTAAGGATGTGAACGCTGAATTAGCGCAGTGGGTATCGTTAAGAGAGAAAGTTGTTCTTAGTCTAAATGAAGAGAAAGAGCTGCTGAGTGAAAGCTTAGGTGATAGCAGTATTTCCGGCATTTTTGATGCGTACCGCATGCTGCTTTTGGATCCTGCTCTCAACATGATGATTGAGTCGGAAATTACCTCGGGCGCAAATATCTTAACCGCTCTGAAGCGCGCGCTGTACTCTTATGCTGATTCATTTCGGGCGATGGATGATTCCTATTTAGCGGCGAGAGCGGATGACCTTTTGCATTTAGGCAACAAGATTCTCGCTATTTATAACGGCCCCGTTAAACGTGAGGACACAGACCTACCCAAAAAACCGGTTATTCTGCTGGGCTCCGATATTAGTGTGACCGATATTGCTAGGTTTCCTACCGGCGTTATCGCGGGCATTGTGTGTGTTAATGGATCTTACTTATCCCATACGGCGGTACTCGCTAATGCGTTGGGTATTCCTGCGGTACTTGGGATTGGGCGTAATAACCGTTTTGTTCAGGGTGAACGCATCGTACTGGATGCAGATAACGCGTGTGTGATTCAAAACCCCAGTAAAGCGATCTGTAATGAATACCGTAGGGCCGGTAAAAAGAATAGCAAAGAGGTGGAACAGCTTAAACAGCTTAAAGGGCTGCCAGCGGAAACCGTCGATGGTGTTCAAATAAGGCTGATGGCTAACAGTGGTTTGGTGAATGATATCAAACCCAGTGTAGACAGTGGGGCAGAAGGGATCGGTTTGTACCGAACTGAGATCCCCTTTATGACGTGCCAAGCGTTCCCCACGGAAGATGAGCAGGTGCAGATCTATTCTCAGATCTTTTCCGCGTTTCCTGACAACCCTATCTATATGCGTGTTCTGGATATTGGTGGGGATAAACAGCTTCCCTATTTCCCTATACAGGATGAGATGAACCCCGCCTTAGGTTGGCGCGGTATTCGTTTTGGCTTAGATAATGCGCACCTTCTGTTAACGCAGATTCGTTCTATGCTGCTCTCTGCTGGTATGAGCGGTGAGTTAAATATATTGATACCGATGGTATCGGCTAAAGAGCAAATCCAAGCGTTTAAGTTACTGGTGGGTAATGCGTTAGAGCAGTTGGAAGAGGAGGGGATCAGTGTTAAACCGCCAAAGATTGGCTGTATGATTGAAGTCCCTGCGGCGATTTCGCAAATACCTTTTTGGGCTGAGGAGTTGGACTTTGTTTCTATCGGCTCCAATGACCTTAGCCAATATCTCTTATCGGTTGATCGTAACAATGCGCGGGTGGCGAGCCTTTATGACCCCCTTCATCCAGCGGTTGTGCATGAGGTGAACCGTGCGGTGACAAATGCGAAAGCGGCCGGTTTACCGATCAGTTTGTGTGGCGAGCTTGCATCTGAGCCGTTAGCCGTTGTTTTACTCATAGGAATGGGGCTCTCATCGTTGAGTCTAGGTGCTGCTTACCTACCTAAAATTAAAAAACTCATTAGGATGATTGACAGTAAAGATGCCCATGCGGTTTTGCAGCAGGCTCTGACGTTGCATACAACACAAGAGATACGTGATTGTGTTAAAGGCTATATGGAGACCATCGGCTGGGTGTGATGTGCATGGAACTGTCTATAAAGCCGCGTTTGGCTTTCCCTTATTGCAAGGCTAACCATTGAGAGACCTTATGTCTTTAGATCATAAAATGAAAACAATTTTCGACAGAATGACAGACGTGGTTTTCGGATTTATTCTGTTTTTTATTGTTATTGCTATCTTTATTGGCGTAATACAGCTGTTTTTCTCTGTTGGTAAACTCCTCTCGTTTGAGGGCATTACAGGCTATTACATCGACTTTATCTCAGACGTTTTAACCATCTATGTGTTGGTTGAGTTGTCCCGCTCTCTCACTGAGTATTTTAAATCGCATAAGCTTCGGCTGACCTTTATTATTGATGCCGCGATTGTCTTCACGATCAGGGAGTTGCTCATTGGGCTATTTAAGCACGAGTTAAAGCCCGACATGTTATATGCCTTTTCGGCGTTTATTTTAGTGTTAGGCTTGCTGCGTATCGGTTCTATTTTGGTGTACCAAAAAGAAAAAGAGATGATTCATAACGATAATGCAGCCGATTAATAGGCTTTGTTTTACCGCTGATGATAGAGGTGTGTAATGGATGTTTCTCTGAGCGATGGAAAAATGCGCTGTTTCGGTAATAAACCGGGGCAAGACTACTATGCTGACTATCATGATAATGAATGGTCAGTCCCTGAGCGGAATGACCAAAAACTATTTGAGATGCTCGTGTTAGAAGGTGCGCAAGCAGGGCTGAGTTGGGATACCGTTTTAAAAAAGCGTGAAGGTTATCGTAAAGCGTTTCATCAATTTGATGTGTCCAAAGTTGCAGCGATGAGTGACGATGCGCTGGAGGCGCTACGGGAAGATGCCTCAATTATACGAAACAAGCTTAAAATCTACTCCGCCCGTAAAAACGCCCGTGTATTTCTTGCGATACAAAAAGAGTTTGGCTCGTTCGCTGATTACCTGTGGGGCTTTGTCGATAATAAACCGCAGATCAATCATTGGGTTAGTTTTGAGCAGGTGCCCGTTACAACCGATGTGAGTGATGCCCTTGCTAAAGATTTAAAAAAGCGCGGTATGTCTTTTGTCGGTTCGACGATCATCTATGCGTATATGCAGGCCGTTGGTCTGGTGAATGATCATTTGACTCGCTGTTGGTGTTACGGACGCGATCATGAGACGTTTCAACGGTGAGTGACCATCGCAAGCGTTTCTTAATCGCCCGTGAGCACGTAGAATCACAGCCCCTTTTACCTTAGTAGTGCAGATTAGATGTCAGAATTAGTATCTTTGCTTCAGCAGGCTTATGAAAATCGAACCTCTTTGCTTGAAACCCTTCATGCAGAAGATACAAACTGCTATCGGCTTTTTCATGGTACGAATGAGGGGGTGGCAGGTTTAACCGTTGATCGTTACGGGCCGCAACTGCTGATTCAAAGCTTCCATGATTCTCTCAATGAAGCGCAAGTCGCGCAGGTTAGTGAGTTCTACAGTGTGCTCTTTTCTGCGCAAGAGGTTATTTATAACGACCGCAGTGCCAGTAACTCACGTCGCCAAGATGCTCGTGATAAACGGAGCTTACCCCTGGTTGGGCAGGAGCTAGGTGTTAATTACCGCGTTAAAGGCAAACATTCAGGGCAAGACCCTTACCTCTTTTTGGATATGCGTGTGGGACGGCGTTACGTGATGGCCCATGCGGCGGATAAAAGCGTATTGAATCTGTTTTCATATACCTGTGGTGTCGGTGTCTGTGCCGCGATGGCGGGGGCAAAAACGGTTGTGAATGTCGACTTTGCTGAACGCAATTTAGCGATAGGTAATGAAAATGCAGAACTGAATGGGCTTACGTCGGATCAGATCAGCTTTATACAGAGTGATTTTTTTACTGCGGCCAAACAGTTTGCCGGCATCCCGGTTAAACAGCGCATTCGCCGTGGGCAAAAGCCCCGTGCGTTTCCCCGTTTGGAGGCGCAGCAGTTTGATATGGTTTACCTTGATCCACCACGATGGGCGAAAAGCCATTTTGGTACGGTGGACCTTATTCGCGATTACCCGAGTGTCTTAAAACCATCCCTGCTAGCGACAAAAGAGGGTGGGACACTCATATGTACCAATAACGTTGCGAAAGTCTCAATGGATGAGTGGCTTGATGTGGTTCGCCGCTGCGCTGATAAATCGGGACGGCCGATAAAATCGATAGAGCTACTGCCACCGGAAGCGGATTTTCCATCATCCGATGGCCAGTCGCCATTAAAAATCGCCGTGCTGCACCTTTAAGGGCGCCATTGATAGGAGGTCAGTTTAATCTTGCCATTGATAAAACTGATCCCTTCCTCCTCTAATCTATCCCGTTGGCGCATGTAAGCTTCACTCTCCGCAGGAAATGAACACATCCCTTTTGCATTGATAACCCTATGCCAGGGCAGCTGCGTATCCTTGGGCAGTTGGCTTAATGTACGTCCAACCGCGCGTGCCATACGGGGTAAGCTAGCCAGTTCAGCTACTTGGCCGTAGGTTGCTACAGAGCCCTTAGGTATCATGGAAACAACATGCCATATTTTTTCCTGATAGCTCGGTTCAGTCGTGGATTTTTGCTCCATCTTAGCGCTCATTATTCATAGGGTTATGGATTTTAGGGATGCTAATACCTGACTAAAATGATAGGGTAAAGGCACGTTATTATGTAGGATGATCATTCAATGGCAACGCTGAAAACACTTAATTTTGATAACAGTTACCTTAGTTTACCTGAAAATTTTTATCAGCGGCTTCATCCTACCCCGTTAAAAAATCCGTTCTTAATTGGATTTAATCCAGATGTGGCCCGGTTATTGGATATTGATCCCTGCGCGGTCGACCCTTCTGTTATCGCCCGTTATTTAGGCGGAGAAGCCTTACTGCCAGGTAGTGAGCCTTTGGCCATGAAATATACCGGACATCAGTTTGGCGTGTATAACCCAGAACTGGGTGATGGCCGCGGTTTGTTATTAGGCGAAGTGGTAAATAAAAAGGGTGAGCGTTGGGACCTGCATCTGAAAGGGGCGGGTAAAACCGCGTTTTCCCGTTTTGGTGATGGCCGTGCGGTGCTGCGTTCGAGTATTCGTGAATATCTTATTAGTGAAGCGATGCATGGGTTAGGTATCCCGACTACCCGTGCGTTGGCGCTGGTGGGAAGTGAGGAACTCGCGATGCGTGATGGGATGATGGAGCCCTGCGCAACGGTTTTACGTGTCACCCCATGTCATATTCGTTTTGGCCATTTTGAACACCTTTACTATACCCGCCAGCATGATGCACTTAAGGTCTTGGCGGATTACTGTTTAGAACGCTATTTTCCTGAATGCTTAGCCGCCGAAAAACCCTACCTCGCCATGTATAGTGAGGTGGTTAAACGCAGTGCCGCATTAGTCGCTAAGTGGCAGGCTTATGGTTTTGTTCATGCGGTGCTTAACACCGATAATATGTCGCTGATCGGGGAGACCTTCGATTACGGCCCTTATACGTTTATGGATAGTTATAAGCCGGATCTTGTTGCGAATGGTAATGATCATCAAGGTCGTTATGCCTTTGCGAACCAACCCTCGATTATTCAATGGAATCTCTCCTGTTTAGGCCAAGCGTTATTGCCATTAATTGAGCGCGATGATGTGGTGGCGGTATTAGATCACTATGCTGAGCAATATAAACAGGCAGAGCTAGCTGAGTTTAGGAAACGTTTAGGCTTACAGCTGCAAAATGAAGGCGATGAGGAGTTAGTCATGTCATTGCTTAAACTGTTTGCGCTTTATTCTGTTGATATGAACCGTTTTTTCCGTTGCCTATCGGATTTTGATGGATCAGATGAAGCGGTTGCTGCCTTAATGACCTTAACGCAAGTGCCCTCAGGGTTAAGTGAGTGGCTATTAGCGTATGAACAGCGACTTGAGTTAGAGGTCGCTAGCTTTCCTATACGCCGTGCCCAGATGCGTGCGGTTAATCCTGAGTATATCTTACGTAATTACATGGCCGAAGAAGCGATCCGCGCGGCAACGGCAGGGGACTTTACCTTAGTCCATGATTTACTGATGTTACTGCGTACGCCTATGGACGAAAGTAGTGAATTTAGCCGTTATTCTACCGCGCCACCGACCTGGGCAGGGGGGATTTCATTGACCTGTTCGTCATAAATTAAATTAATTGCAAATTTATTGAATAAAAGCGTTTTTTTTCGTTGACCAGAGCTTAATAAGCTTTATAGAATGGAAGTCGCTTGAAAGTAAGACGTATATTTATGCACACCATTACGAAGTCTTATCAGTACCTCGTCCTGTTTTTCATAAGTAATCGCAACACTTCCAGCACAATCCGCCTCATATGAGGCAAAAAAAAAATTACTCTGAAAGAATAGGACTACTATTATGTCTACTACTGGTACAGTTAAATGGTTTAACGAAGAGAAAGGTTTTGGTTTCATCGAGCAGGAAAACGGCCCAGACGTTTTCGCTCATTTCTCTGCGATCCAAGGCGACGGCTTCAAAACTTTGGCTGAAGGTCAGAAAGTTGAGTTCACTGTAACTCAAGGCCAGAAAGGCCCACAGGCTGAGAACATCACTAAGATCTAATTCTTAGTACGTTCTAGTAAAAAAAAGCAAGGCTTCGGTCTTGCTTTTTTTATGCCTGAAATTTATGTTCAACGTAATAGTTAGCCCTGCGGGCTAGTGCAGAATATGCGGATCTAGATGAACATCGGTGACGGTATAACCTAACGTTATCACCTGTCCTTTATACCTTTCCTCGCCCGTGGAGGAAAATTCAAAGTTATAAGAGCGCCAGATTCTTATTTTGCCATCAGGCGCCCGTTTTAACCAAAAGGCACTGAGGTTAATATTATCGTCGAGTAGTTGCAGCTCTAACTCTTTACACTGTTTTCGAATGCGGTTTAATGCGACTTCTTTGACCTTTTGTGATTGCCACCAATGATAAAAAAGGTAGGCGAATAAGGTGACGACGATGAGTGCTTGGATATCTATATACATTATTGCTCGTTTCCGCAGTGCGTGTGTAACGAAAGTTAGATCAAATAAAAATCATAGCTTCTTTTGATTCTTACTTGTTTTACAATGAGTTGTATTACATTGCACGATTAATTTTATATTGAGGCTTCACTGATGGTATCGCTTTACCAGTTTATTCAAGAAAGTTGGCTCAATCTTCTCGCCTTAGTTTGGTTTTTAGTCTGTTTTAAAGGCTACATGTTTTATGCGCGTCTAAAAAGCTATGACACGCCTTGTCTTGCCAGCCTACTGCACCTTTATCGTAAAGAGTGGATGTTGCGGATGCTCACCCGTGAAGTGCGTATTGCCGATACCACGGCGATTGCAAACCTTGAGCGAGGCGTTTCTTTTTTTGCATCCACAACGATGCTGATTTTAGCCGGTTTAATGACCGTGCTGGGCTCCACTCAGCAGGTTATTGATGTGGTTTCCGATATCCCTTTTGCGGCGAAAGCGACCAGCGGTGAGTGGGAACTTAAAATATTGCTTATGATCACGTTATTCGTCTATGCCTTTTTTAAGTTTACGTGGAGTCTTCGTCAATACGGTTTTGTGTCCATTATGGTGGGTGGTGCGCCGTTACCGGAAGAGCATGTTTCTGAGCAACAAACAGAAGCCCATGCCAATCGAATTGCAAAAATGACGTCGATGGCAGCAAACAATTTTAATGTCGGCTTACGTACGTACTATTTCTGTTTAGCGATTCTTGGTTGGTTCATTAATCCGTGGATATTCATGGCATTGAGCACGGGTGTTGTTTATGTGCTTTATCGACGGGAATTTAAATCATCGACCTTAAAAACGTTAATGATGAGTGCCGGTGATTAAAAAAGCTGGGTCTGACGCTTGAAATGATTTCTCACGTCCCAATATTGTTTTTATAGGTTGCTTTGTTGTTTATCAGCAAAGCACTGTTTCTTGTAATAATCGATATATTGGATAAGTGTTAATGACTACCGAAACTCGTACAGAAACTCATGGTTTTCAGACAGAAGTGAAGCAGTTGCTTCATTTGATGATCCACTCCCTCTATTCAAATAAGGATATCTTCCTTCGTGAACTGATCTCTAATGCGTCAGATGCGGCTGAAAAGTTGCGCTTTGAAGCATTATCAAATGGATCTCTGTATGAAAATGATGGTGATCTTAAAATCAGCATCAGTTTTGATAAAGAAGCAAAAACCTTAACGATCGAAGATAACGGCATCGGTATGAGCCGTGATGAAGTGATTGAGCATTTAGGTACGATTGCTAAATCAGGTACCTCTCAGTTTCTTTCTCAGTTGACCGGCGATCAATCAAAAGATAGCCAATTGATCGGTCAGTTTGGTGTTGGCTTTTACTCTTCGTTTATTGTTGCTGACCAAGTTGAAGTGTTTACACGTAAAGCGGGCTTACCTGCGGCTGAAGGTGTGCACTGGGTCTCTGAAGGTGAAGGCGAATTTAGCATTGGTGATGTAGAGAAAGAGGGACGCGGTACGCGTATCGTCTTGCACCTTAAAGAGGGTGAAGAGAGCTTTGCCGATGGTTTTGCTTTACGCGGGCTGGTGCGTAAATACTCTGACCATATCTCTATTCCTGTTGTTATGCAGAAAGAAGCGACGCCTACGTTTGATGAAGAGGGCGAAGAGGAAAAAGATAAAGCGGTTGAGTTGGAAGATGAAACAGTTAACAGCGCTACGGCGTTGTGGACGCGCAGTAAATCTGACATTACTGACGAAGAGTACCAAGAGTTTTATAAGCATATCTCCCACGACTTTGGTAACCCGTTAACATGGGCCCATAACCGTGTTGAAGGTAATATGGAATACACCAGCTTGCTGTTTGTTCCTGAACGCGCACCTTATGATCTATGGAACCGTGAAGCACCACGGGGTTTAAAACTCTATGTGCAGCGTGTCTTTATTATGGATCAGGCGGATGAGTTCCTACCGCTTTACCTACGTTTCATGAAAGGTGTTATTGATACGAAAGACCTTTCGCTTAACGTGTCCCGTGAAATTCTTCAGAAAGACGCTAATGTTGATAAATTACGTTCAGCGTTAACTAAGCGCGTCTTAGATATGTTGATTAAACTGGGTAAAAATGATCCAGAGAAGTATGCTTCTTTCTGGAAAGAGTTTGGTCAGGTACTGAAAGAAGGGCCTGCAGAAGATTACGCTAACCGTGAGAAAATTCTTAAGCTGATGCGTTTCTCATCTACTCATACGGGTAGTGAAGAGCAGAATGTATCGTTGGATGATTACATCTCACGTATGCCAGAAGGTCAGGATAAGATCTACTTTGTGGTTGCTGATAACTACAACACGGCGAAAAATAGCCCGCACTTAGAGATCTTCCGTAAGAAAGGCATCGAAGTGTTGCTGATGACTGATCGTATTGATGATTGGATGATGAGCCAATTACACAATTACGATGAGAAAGCGTTCCAGGATGTCACTAAAGGTCAACTTGACCTAGATGATGCCCAGACGGAAGAAGAGAAAAAAGTACAGGAAGAAGCAGCCAAAGAGCTTTCCGGTCTAGTTGAACGTTTAAAAGCGAGCTTGGCGGACAAAGTTGCTGATGTACGTATTACAACCCGTTTGACTGATTCTCCTGCCTGCCTTGTGTTGGGTGAACAGGATATGGGCTTGCAGATGCGTCAGATTATGGAAGCTGCTGGACAAGCCGTACCGGATAGTAAGCCAACGTTTGAAGTGAACCCAGAGCATCCATTGATTGAAAAGCTCGACAAAGAAGCGGATGAAGATCGTTTTACGGATCTCGCATGGGTTTTATTTGATCAGGCTGGTTTGGCGGCGGGTGCTCAGCTGGATGATCCAGCGACTTATGTGGCACGCCTTAACAAACTATTATTGGAACTAAGCGCATAAGTAATAGGCTTAGAACAATAGAAAAGCGGCTTTTATAGCCGCTTTTTTTTATGCTGTTTTTTTGTGCTAAGAGGCTGGGATTGAGAGAGTAAAGCCTCGCTGTTCTATCTGTTCGAGCAGTACTTTTGCCGGTAAGGCTTTGCTATAGAGCCATCCCTGATGCAGTTCGATCTTTAGTTGCGTGAGATAATCTAGCTGTTCAGTTGTTTCGACCCCTTCGGCGATAACGGTTAACTCAAGCTTTTGCGCTAAATCAACAATCATCTCTAAGACATGGGTATGCATGCCGTCGGTCCCAATGGCCGCGATAAAGCTTTTATCGGCTTTAAGGTAGGTGACGGGGAGTTGGCTTAAGTAACTCAGTCCACAATAGCCGGTGCCGAAATCGTCAATCGCAATATGGATACCCGCCTGAGTTAGGGTGATAAAGGCGTGTTGAATGCTTTCGTTGGTTTCATCAATCAACACATCCTCGGTGACTTCGAGTACTAACCCCGGTATCCGTGTTTTATAACGGATGAATTCAGTAATCGCTTGCTGTGAGAGGAGGTGACAGGCGGAGATATTGATCGTCACGATAAAATCGGGGTCTTTGTCGATCAAGTGCTTTAGCTCTGTATAGCATTTAGCGAGCTGCTGCGATGTCATGAGATTGAGGTAGCCGGTGGCTATCGCCTCAGGAATAAAGGTAATGGGGCTTTTAAGGCCTTCTACTGGATGTTGCCAGCGCATTAATACCTCAACACCCATTATTTTTTTATCGCGATGAGCCACAATAGGTTGGTAGTAGTTGATGAACTCATCTCGTTTTAATGCGCGTTTGAGTTGGTGCCGACTGTCCGACAAATAGTTAGAGAGCATATAACCCACAGCGGTTAAGGCAAGCCAGATAATAAAAAGAACAAGGAATCCGGTAGGGCTGATAAGCTCGTCGTTGTCGATCAGAATGCTTTTCTCATCACTGATCACAATGCTGAGTTTAGGTAGGGTGGTTAAGGGGCTATAAACGGCAATTTGTTCACGGTTGTTTTGAAAGTAAGCCTGAATAATAAGGTCAAAATCGATAGGTAGATGAGTCGCTGGCTTCGGGTGGCTGTAGAGGCCATTTGTTACGATCGGATTGCCGGTGTCACTATCGATCAATGCGGTGAACCCTAGCTCACTTGCGTAGTTCTTTAGTTGGTTCTTAAGCCAGCGGATACGCACAAGGGCATTGACCTCAGAGCCGTCTCTTAATGTGCGGGCTAAAACAAACGCGGGTTGTTGCATATACTCGACATTGAGTGGACCGACAAACCGTAGCCCATATTGATCAGGCGGAGGGTTCACTTTGATCGCATTGTGATGTCGTTGCCAGCTGGTACAGATCAGTTCGCCCGCAGAATTGACCATGCCAATTTCTACAACCGGGGCTACGTTAAACATTAAACTGCGCAGTTCAAACAACATCTCACTGTCACAGGTATCCGCGGTTAAGGGCTCAACCTCCATTAATACATTGTTGATAATGCTGAAATTAGTATCTAACCATGCGGAGAGTTGTTGGGCTTTGAGTGTGAGGTGGCTGTATTGGAGTTGTTTACGCGCTTCAATCTGTTGGTAGACAAAAAAGATAGTGATAGCGACCGTGATCAAAAGCGCGATGGCGGCATGGGGTAATATTTTATTGAACCTAGGTAGGTTCGTTAAAGATGTCATCAGGTGCAGCGTCATTTTGTTGAAGGGTTAGGCAACAAACTACCATAAGTTATAACCAGTCAATAGATTTACTGCTACTTTTTGATATAGGTTAATGGTTTACTGAGGCAAATAGTTGAGTATTTGGTGTGTAGATTCACGTTGTTTTTATCGCGCATTCACCGATAAAAACAGTCAAATGTTCAACTGAGGTAAGCGTAATGATTAAACAGTTAGGGCCTATTGCCATCGCGTTCTTGTTATCGGCTACGTATGCAAACGCGGATGGCCAAGTAACCTATGCTAAGCATTGTAAAGGTTGTCATGTTGCGGGCGTAGGTCAGGCGCCTAAACCGGGCGATCAGGCCGCATGGCAGCCCCGTATTGCAAAGGGCGTTGATGCGATGGTGCAAACGGTGATCTCGGGTAAAGGCGCGATGCCACCTAAAGGCACATGTATGGAGTGTGATGAGGCGGCACTAACGTCCGCCGTTGAGTGGTTGATTGCACAATAGGTGAGGTTTTATTGGACGACTGTTTTTATGACAGGGGCGTGGTTATTATATGTCTAGACAGGTACATTGTGGCTAAGACATATCCGGTTTTAACCCGCGTATATAGCCCATTATAAATGGACAGAAGAGTTGATTGATCCTTTATGACGCATGATAAACACTTAGCTACTTCGCTTGATAACGGGCCGGAAGATGCGTGGGTAAGCGTTATTCAGAAAATGGATGAAGCGTACGCTGATCTGGTGCGTTACCAAGTTGAAGTAGAAGAGAAAAATCTGGAGTTAGAGGAGAATAAACAGTTCTTCGATAGTATTCAGAGCTCAATGAGTGACGTGCTTATTGTGTGTGACCACAGTGGTTATATCCAGCGGGTCAATCGGGCGCTCGAATTTTTAACCGGCAGTGTGGGAGAATCCCTTATTGGGACCCGTTTCACTGACCTTGTCGAGTCGCGCTTTTTACAGAAAGTCGACAGCTTCCTAAATCAGATCCGTATTCAGCCGGTTAGGGACTGTGAACTTGAGTTAAAAGGGGTTGATGGTCCCGTTCCTTTATCGATGAACTGCTCCCCACGTAAGAACCGCCGAGGGCGTTTGGTGGGCATGGTGCTGATTGGTCGTCCTTTGGGTGAGCTGCAAAAAGCCTATATCGAATTAAATAATACCCATGCCGAACTTAAACTGGCGCAAGAGCGTTTGGTTCAGTCTGAGAAGATGGCCTCCTTAGGCCGCTTGGTCGCGGGTGTCGCCCATGAGTTAAATAATCCGATCAGTTTTGTCTACGGCAATATGCATGCTTTACAGCGCTATACTGCCCGTTTGAGCTTATATTTTGATGCAATCAATGAAGGTCAGTCGCGAGAATCGTTAAAAGCGATGCGTGAAGCGTTGCGTCTGGATAAACTGATTCGCGACCTTAACTCGTTGGTCGATGGCACGATGGAGGGAGCCGATCGTGTTAAGGAGATAGTGAACGATTTACGCCAGTTCTCATCGACCCAAGAATCAGAAAAAAAACGCTTCGATCTCACCCACGTTATTCGCACGGCCTTGCATTGGATCATTAAGGAAAGTAAACACCCAGTTGAGGTACGTGAAACGGTACCGGATGGGTTATTTGCATTTGGACACTCCGGTCAGATCCATCAGGTTGTGGTCAATCTTATTCAGAATGCCGTCGATGCGATGATTGATTCTCATGAGAAAATACTCACCCTCAACGCTGAGCAGGTGGCGGGGACTATCGAATTTCGGGTGTCTGATACCGGGTCGGGCGTCTCCGGTGAAAACCTGTCGAGGTTGTTCGATCCGTTTTTTACCACAAAGCCGGTGGGGCAAGGTACGGGGCTTGGTTTATCAATCAGTTATGGCATAGTGTCTGAACATGGTGGCAAACTTGAGATCAGTAACAACCCCACAGGTGGTGCCCATGCACTGCTTGTCTTGCCTATAGAGGAGAGTCCCGTTGTTTAACCTTTTATGGTTACAATCTGCTGGGTGCGGCGGTTGTTCAATGTCACTGCTCAATGCAGAGTCCCCCGATCTTTTATCAACACTGGCCGCGGCTGATATTAATCTTCTTTGGCACCCCTCTTTAAGCGAAGAGACCGGCTCAGAAGCTGTTGCTATTTTGCAGAGTATTCTTGACGGTGAGACACGGTTGGATGCGCTTTGTGTCGAAGGCTCTATTTTGCGAGGGCCTATGGGTACTGGACGTTTCCATATGTTAGGCGGGACCGGTAAGGCGATGATGGAGTGGGTCAGTGAACTGTCTGAAAAAGCACACTATACCATTGCTGTAGGTTCATGCGCAGCGTATGGCGGTATCTCTGCGGCGGGCGATAATATTACCGATGCAACGGGACTGCAATTTGAAGGGGAAGTGTCCGGAGGGCTGTTAGGTGAAACTTATGTATCCCAATCCGGCTTTAAAACAATCAATATATCCGGTTGTCCCGTGCACCCTAATTGGGTGACAGAAACCTTAATGAGTCTAGCGTTGGGTGAGCACAACCATGATGCGGTCGATCTCTTTGGGCGCCCGCGTATGTATGCGGATCAATTAGTCCACCATGGTTGTAGCCGTAATGAATATTATGAATACAAAGCCAGTGCGGAGCAGCCCGGTGATCGAGGCTGCATGATGGAGAATATGGGGTGTTTGGGGACACAAGCCCACGCTGATTGTAATACCCGACCTTGGAACGGTGATGGCTCCTGTACTAAGGGGGGTTATGCATGTATCAACTGTACCGCCCCCGAATTTGAAGAGCCCGGTCATAGCTTTACACAAACCCCTAAAATTGCAGGTATTCCTGTTGGGTTGCCAACCGATATGCCTAAAGCGTGGTTCGTGGCGTTGGCTTCACTGTCTAAAGCCGCAACGCCTGAGCGTTTACGTAAAAACGCTACTTCAGAGAAACTGATCTACCCTCCGACTATTCATAAGAGAAAGAATTGAGATGAGCCGTATCGTAGTGGGGCCCTTTAATCGTGTTGAAGGGGACTTAGAAGTATCACTGGATATTGAAAACGGGCAGGTCAGTAGTGCACAGGTTAACTCGCCTATGTTTCGTGGCTTTGAGCGTATTATGCAGGGGCAAAGCCCAATGGATGCCTTGGTTTACACGCCGCGTATCTGTGGTATTTGTTCGGTGAGCCAATCGGTTGCGTGCGCTAAAGCCTTGGCGGATCTGATGAAGGTTGATATGCCGCCCAATGGCGAATTAGCGATCAACCTACTTTTAGCTAATGAGAATATGGCAGACCTTTTAACCCATTTCTATCTCTTTTTTATGCCTGATTTTTGTCGTGATGTATATGCGGATAAACCATGGTTTAACGAGGTCAATGCGCGTTTTAAGGCAACTCAAGGGCGGGCCGCACAAGCGATGCTCCCCGCGCGGGCTGAATTTTTACACCTGATGGGGATTATGGCAGGAAAGTGGCCACACACGTTAAGTATACAGCCCGGAGGCAGCGCTAAGCCTATAGAGCCGCAAGAGCGAATCCGCTTGCTGGCTATTATTGGTTCATTTAGACGTTTTCTGGAGGAACACCTTTTTGGCGCAAATCTAGATGAAATCGTGCAGCTAGACTCCATTGCCGCACTTAACCGTTGGCGAGATCAAGCGGATTGGCGTCAAAGTGATTTCCGTACCTTTCTGCATATTAGTGATGATTTAGGGTTGGCGGAATTAGGTCGTGGGACGAATCAGTTTCTGAGCTTTGGTAATTATGCCTTACAGGGCGAGAAGTTGTTTAAAGCGGGCGCTTACCTTCACGGTGAGCGGCAGGCACTTGCACCAGAGATGATTAGAGAAGATCTCGCGTATTCTTGGATGCAGGGCCCAGCTGAGCCACAACACCCGACAGAGGGGGTTACAGAGCCCTCTTTGGATAACCCTGATGCGTATACCTGGTGTAAAGCCCCACGCTTAAATGGTCATGTGGTTGAGGTGGGGGCGATAGCTCGACAGTTTATCAATGGGCACCCGCTTATCGAAGCGCTCGTCGCTCAGCGGGGCGCTAATGTTGAGAGCCGTATTATTGCTCGGATGTTAGAGTTGGCGATTGTCATCCCTCAAATGCAGGAGTGGGTTAAACAGATCGACCCCAAAGGGGATTTTTGTTACCGGGGCGCGCTGCCCAAAGAGGGGAGTGGGGTTGGCATTGTGGAGGCCGCCCGCGGCAGCTTAGGCCATTGGTTGAGTGTCAGTGGGGGCAAAATCAGTCATTATCAGATTATAGCGCCGACAACGTGGAACTTTTCACCCCGGGATCAGGATGCGACCCCTGGTGTTTTAGAGCAGGCGCTGGAGGGTGCGCCGGTTATTGCCGGTGAAAAAGAGCCGGTTTCAGTACAACATATCGTACGTTCATTTGATCCCTGCATGGTATGCACGGTGCATTAAAGGCTGAGTGCATGTCAATAAACAGGCAGGTAATACTAATATATCGTTATTTCCTATTGCTCTAATACAAAAATAGCCCACAATTGTTATTATCATCT
Organism: Neptuniibacter pectenicola; assembly: GCF_001597735.1. Classification (GTDB taxonomy): domain Bacteria; phylum Pseudomonadota; class Gammaproteobacteria; order Pseudomonadales; family Balneatricaceae; genus Neptuniibacter; species Neptuniibacter pectenicola. Next base: position 220,417 of record NZ_LUTS01000001.1, on the reverse strand, counting down.
ATTTTGCGTCTTAAATTGTCGTCCTAGCTTCATACTCCTGATCTACACTGGGATGTAGAGATTGTTTTTTATTCTAAGGGCTTTCTATGCGGTTACTGCTTGTCAGCGCATTTTTTATATTTTTTAGTTGTCTAGCATCCGCGCAAGACACCATTAATGTTAGGTTGTTGTGGAAACATCAGTTCCAGTTCGCTGGCTATTACATGGCGAAAGAGAAAGGATTTTATGCTGAAGAAGGTCTTGATGTTAGGTTACAAGAGTTTGATTTTGGACTAGACCTAGTCGATGAAGTTATTCAAGGGCGAAGTCAATTTGGTATTGCGCGCACCTCCCTGTTAATTGATAAGAATGCGGGCGCAGATGTCGTTGCGCTTTTTGCGGCGTATCAGCAGTCGCCTCTGATGCTTTTGACGCGTAAAGACTCCAATATTCTTCTCTCATCGGATCTGCAAAATAAACAAGTGATGATCACGGATGATGCGAAGAAAGTGGGTGAGATTATTGCCATGCTTTTGCAAGCAGGCATCACCGCGTCTAATTTTATCCAGCAAGAACACAGTTATAATGTACAAGACCTTATTGATGGCAAAACGGATGCAATGGCGTCCTATGTATCGAATGAGCCCTTCCAGCTTGAGCAGCAAGGTATAGAGTTTAACATCATACATCCTAAAGATTATGGCTTTGATATGTACTCTGATATTTTATTTACCTCTCGTGAGTATGTAGAGCAAAACCCAGACGTTACCGACCGCTTTTACCGTGCCTCTATCCGTGGGTGGTTATATGCTTTTGAGCATATTGATGAAACCGCTGAGATTATTCTTAACCGCTATAACTCTCAGAACAAAAGCCTAGAGGCGTTAATTTATGAGGGTGAAGAACTTAGAAAATTAGCGTTTGATGATAAAGGTAATTTTGGCACCCTTTCGATTAATAAATTTAACGAAATGGCTCAAGTGTATCTGATTACAGGGAGTATCTTTTTAGGTTACGACTTTTCTGATTTTATCTATCGCCCCCTGAGTAATCTTTATCGTTTAAGCCAAGCGGAACAGCGTTATATTGATCAAAACGCTAAAGTAAAAATCTGCATTCATCCTGATTGGTATCCTTTTGAATCCTATTGGCAGGGGCGCTATCAAGGGATGGTGGCCGATTATATACAGTTGATTATGGGTAATATTGGGCTCAATTATGAAATAGTGCCCTCAACTTCTTGGCAGCAATCGTTGAAATATATTCAAAATGGCCGTTGTGAACTTTTGGCCGGTGCGATGCAAACCATTGAACGTAGCCAGTCCCTTGATTTTACCCAGCCTTATTTAAATGTGCCCGCTGTGATTGCGGTGAAAGCGGATGAGAATAAAAAGCCCCTCGCTGAGATGACCGTGGGGGTGATCGATAAGTCGGCATTCCATGAGATTCTAGCCACCCGATACCCTAAAATGAAAATCATTAGTGTGGATCATGTGGTTGAAGGCTTAAGAATGCTTCAGGCGGGGCAGATTGATGGCTTTGTCGGTGCGGCTGCGAGCATTGCGCATATCGCTAAAGAGTTTCAGATCTCCGATATCGCCATCAGCGATGAACTGCGGGATAGTTGGGATTTTAGTATTGCAGTAAAAAATGATATTCCGTATTTGCAAAATATTATCAATAAGTCGATTGCGTCTATTACCCCGGACGAGCAAGAGTCCATTGTTAACCGCTGGGTGGTCGTTGAATACAAACATACGGTTGATTACACCATCATTTGGATTGTGTTAGGGGTCGGTGCCGCATTAGCTTTAGCAGGTTTGTATCGATATTTACAAATACTCTCTTACAGTAAAGTTCTTAAAACTATCGCTGAAAAAGACGCCCTAACGGGTATTTATAGCCGTCATAAACTGCGCTCTGAATTAGAGTCGTTTACCGAACTGGCGGCACGGCATAATTGGTCACTGTCCGTTATCTTTTTTGATATTGATAATTTCAAACAGATTAATGATAGCTTAGGGCATGATGTCGGCGATAAAGTGCTGGTTCGTCTCTCTAAACTTATTGCCGGTATGTCACGTAAAACGGATCGTTTTGGCCGCTGGGGCGGGGAGGAATTCCTGTTTTTAATGCTTGAGACTGATCTGGATAAAGGGCATCGCATCGCCGAAAAATTCAGAGTAGAGATCTGTAAGTACAAGTTTGGTTTACCGGTGGATGTAACATGCAGTTTTGGTGTAGCTCAGTATAAGCGTGATGAGAGCATTGAACACTGGATTAGTCGAGCGGATCAGGCGATGTATCAGGCGAAGCACGAAGGCAAAAACTGTGTTCGTATAAGTTAATATAAAAAAACCGAGTAATCACTGGATTACTCGGCTTTAAGCGTAGTGCTGCTATGCGAACGGCGTTCGATTAATCGATTAGACCGTAGTCTTTACGTAAAATATCGATAATCTCCGCTTTCGGGTTCTCTGACAGCGTTAACGGCTTACCAATGATCTTTTCTGCAATGCCCACATAGGTTTCAGATACTTTCATCAGTAGTGCTTCAGGCAGGGCGTTATCTTTAGCTAAAGCATAACGTTCGTCCATGCGCTCTTTATTTAGAAGGATATCGGGGTCAGGGAAGTAGTTAAGCAGTTCCTGACGGAAAACTTCTTTTGAGTTTTCGACAACCTTGCCTTCACGGTACGATGGCCCATCCCAGATACGTGAAGAGTCAGGCGTTCCTACTTCATCCATATAGATAAGTTTTTCATTACCCGATGCGTCGGTCACATAACCAAATTCAAATTTAGTATCGACAAATACCTGATCAATTTTTTCAAGTGCATCGCTGATAACATCAAAGCCTTCTTTAAGCAGCTTTTCGTATTGCGCGATATCATCTTGGCTACGGAACTTGAAGGCTTCGTGGTTATTGCGGATATCATCCCGTGTAATATTGACATCATCGACTTCAGGCACGCCCGGAATACCGGTAAGGATACCTTTGGTCGATGGGGTAATGAGTAGCTCAGGCAGCTTTTGATCTTTCTTTAGGTTGTCTGCAATCTCAATACCGCAAAATTCACGTTCGCCTTTTGCGTAAGCACGCCACATGGATCCAGTAATGTATTGGCGGCAGATGGCCTCTATCATCACGGGTTTGGCTTTTTGTACAATCCACACAAAAGGGTGGGGTATATCGAGTATGTGGCTGTCAGCGAGGCCGTGCTCTCGGAAGAGTTTGAACCAGTGATTAGAGATTGCGTTTAACGCCGCGCCTTTACCGGGTACACCGTTCATACCCCCTTCGCCATGCCAGATGCATTCAAAGGCTGAAATACGGTCGCTGATGACCATAATAGCCAAAGGCGCATCAGCCGCGACATCATAGCCTTTCTCTTTAATTAGGCGTTTACTATCGGCTTCAGTTAACCAGTAAACAGAGCGTACTTTACCGCTATGGATCGGTTGATCTGTACGAATAGGTAGATCGTTATTAACGGCTAATACTTTATCAGCAAGACTCATCGATATATGTCCTGTATATAATCTGTGAAATCAGTAAATGAGGGGCTTGATTGTAACTAAAGCCCAAGTTTAATTAGCATCAGTTTTATGGTGCAAACATTATGAATAACGTTTTGCGTCGCGTAAAAGTGAGCTTAAATCCAGGTCTTGCATATCTGCGAGCGCTTCCAAGTCGTTGGAGGTTCGCGGTGGTAGCTTCGTAAGTCGCTCTCGTTTGGCGTCCTTTTCCTGAACCTTCTTTAATAGACTGTCCTGTATAGCATCCAGTTGCTCAGTAGTTAATGTAGCGAGGCGACTGATCAAGTCATCTTCAGTCATATTTCTCGTTATTGCTCCGAAACAACAAATCAAAAACAATTGAGAATTATACCAGCATTGTATGATCTTCGATCAAGTACCATTCTAAATTTAATAGTGGAAACTTACCTTTCAATTTTGCCGATATATGGAATAGTTTTTTTCGATCAATCTATATTCAGCGTTTTGTAACCCCTCCCGTAACAGGTGCCCTGTCTAGGTTTCAGCAAGGATACTGGTACTGGCATGTATTTTGTTAGTAGATAAAAAAGACAATAACGATAATACGCGGCACCGGTAGAGACATAGTTATGCAAGATCAAACGCCATTAAATGAAAAAAGAATACTTATTTTAGGTATCGGAAATGTGCTTTGGGCGGATGAAGGGTTTGGGGTTCGCTGTGTTGAAGCCCTGAATGCACGTTATCGATTTACGGATAATGTGAAGTTGATGGATGGGGGCACCCAAGGGATTTACCTGGTTCATCATGTCCAACAGGCTGATGTGCTTGTGGTTTTTGATGCTATTGATTATGGACTTGAGCCAGGCACCCTGAAAACTATTTATGATGATGAGGTCCCTAAGTTTATGGGGGCAAAGCAGATGAGCTTGCATCAGACGGGTTTTCAAGAGGTCTTAGCGATGGCCGAATTTACCGGCGATTACCCTGAATCCTTATTATTGATTGGTTGCCAGCCGGTTGAATTAGAGGATTTTGGTGGCAGTTTACGTGACCCGGTGAGGGCTCAAATCGATCCATCGTTGGAGATTGCACTGAACTACCTTAACCAGTTTGGCATTAGTCCTATTGCGGGTAGTGGGGGCTGCAATGAACTATCCCCAGAGGAACTGCAAATACATAGCTACGAGCAGGGCCGACCAGCAGAAAGCGAAGCCTGCCGTAAAGGTGATCCCCGTTTTCTCTACCCTGAAAAAGGTCAAGATTAATGTGCTTAGGGCGTCCTATGTTAGTGCAGCACTGTGAGGGAACCCGTGCACAATGTGTCTGCGATGAGTCGATTGAGTCCATTGATCTGTCGTTGATTGGACCTCAGGAAAAAGGAACCTGGGTGTTAGTGTTTCTGGGCGTCGCCCGTGAGGTGCTAACGGCAGAAAGGGCTTCACAGGTGCGTAATGCTTTAATGGCAGTAGATGCCGTAATGCGAGGGGATAAGGCGAACCTCGACCTGCTGTTTTCTGACCTTATTGAGCACGAACCTACACTTCCTCCTCACCTACAGAATAATAACTAAAGGTAATGACTTATGGCTTCACCGCTGATTAATCGTTTAGTTGATGAGTTGAACTATCCGCTTTTAAACGCAGATAATTTTGATGCGTTTATTAAATCCAATAAATACTCGGTGCTGTTTTGTACTGAACAGCCGGCGCGTTTTCCAGAAAGCAATGATGTCGCTGTCATTTTACCTGAATTGGTAAACCGTTTTTCTCAGCTAACCCCCGCTGTCGTGTCGACTGAGTTCGAAAAAAAGGTGCAGGGGCGTTACAACTTTAATGTGTGGCCTACCTTAGTGTTTCTGAAAGAGGGGCGATTTTTGGGGTGCATTAGTAAAGTGCAGGACTGGGATATGTACCGGTTAGAGATTCAAAGCATTTTGGGGTTAGAACCTAGGCGTGACCCAGGTATAGGTATTCCTGTTGTCGTCAATCCATCTTCAACGTCATGTGGACAGTAGGGGTATTAAATCATGCAAAATAATGGAATTCCTGTCGTTAACGTTCCTATAGGGCCTGGTAGCCAAGATGAAGGCGATATGGTCTTAGACTATATGAAAATGCCGTCCGAGATGGCGAGTTATGACCTGCCTATACTGCCTGAAGCTGAGATTGTCGCTGAGTGCCCACAAGCGTTGGCGGTGTTGGAAATATTACAAGAAAATCTAGATCGCTACCGTGTAGGTGATACTGCCCAAACAATCCCTCTTGTGGCGTTAGCTGAGCATGATCTGGACATTATTAATCAGATTTTAGGCGAGGGCGAAGTCAGTATTGCCATTGTTGGCCCGCGTGTTATTAAGGTGCAGGAAACAGTGTTGGCTGGTGTTTGGCGCATTCGTGCATTTGACGCCTCCGGCACGCTGATCGACGATGCGATGGAGATTGCAGATATACCGACGTTGGTCAAAACACATGCCTTCAGCACGCAACGCCCCCTTGTTTTTGATGCTGGTGCGTTGCCCGAAGGTGTATTAAACGCGCCGTCTGTGTTGGTGGAGATACAGGAGGCGTCACACCGATACAAAGAGGCTGCTGCGGTTGGCCAAGTGTCCGATATTGCGCATGTGATTAACTTATCATTGCTGCCTTTTTCACCGCAAGACCATGGCTTTTTGACAGAGATTACCGGTACCGGGCCTGTCACTATGCTTTCGCGGGGCTACGGGAATTGCCGCATTACTTCAACGCAAACGGAAGGGCTGTGGCGAGTACAGTATTTTAACAGTACGGATCAACTGATTTTAGATACGCTTGAAGTGACAGATATACCGCTGGTGGCCTGTGCAGCGCAAGAAGATTTAGATGACTCCGCTGAGCGCCTTAAAGAGATTCGTGAGGTGTTGGTATGAGTTCGGTGGATACGCGCTACCAAGGGTTTGAAGGAAGCTATATGGGGGATCAGTCCCGGGTTGCGGATGATGCCCGTTTAGAGTGCAAGATCTGTTGGCATGTCTATGACCCTCAAGAGGGCGATGATGTATGGCAGGTCGCTGCGGGTACGCCTTTTAGTCAGTTGCCCGAGCATTGGCGCTGCCCTGAGTGTGATGGTGAGAAAGACCAGTTCATGGTCTTAGATCGCTAGGTTTTATGATGCTGATTAGCGCAGATCAAATAAAACAGCAGTTTGAAAAGGTAGCCATAAACATGTCGTCGCTACCGATTTTTAACCCTGTGTTGAGGGTAGATACCCTCGGTTTCGACGTGACTGATGAGATTAACCCAGAGGGTTATGTGATGGGTGTGCTCATCACCCCCTGGTGTATGAACCTCATGTTACTGCCTAAAGGTGAGCTTAGGGTTAAGGAAGGGGATAAAGTGATGTTTACATTCCCCTCTGGCATCTATGAATTTATCAGCGCATGGGATGAAACCTTAGGTCACTACCTCAGCTGTTCGCTCTTTTCGCCGATGTTAGTCTTCAACGAGCAAGAGACGGCGTTGAGCACCGCCCGTGAAGTGTTAACCGCGCTGTTTAAGGCGGAACATCAAAGCTTAACGGATTTACAACAGGCGAAGCGGGCAGAGACGGCGCGTCAGCAAACCGATGCTGCTGAACAGTCGTCTAAGGTTGCGAACCATCATGTGGTGAGCCGTCGAGGGTTCTTAACCGCAGGTTTTTGCAATGAAAGTGAGCGGTAATGCCCTTGTCTAATATGAATGATCAGGCTCATCAGGGAGAAACCCTAGGCCATGTGGATATTGCGGGTCGCTTAACGGTGAAGGTTGATTATGCTGACGGTTATATTAAAGACTTGCAGATTACCTCTTCTCGGCCACAAGGCTTAACGGGTTTGTTTATCGGCAAATCACCCCAAACAGTGTGCCAGCTTCACCCACTCCTTTTTTCACTTTGCCGTAATGCCCAGTTGATTGCAGGCTTGAGCGCGTTTGAGTCGCTTCAAGCGGTCACTGTACCTCAACCGGCTCTGATTGCTCGAAATGTGTTGGTGTATTTAGAGACCGCCCAAGAGCTCTGTTTACGCCTGTCTAGTGATTGGTTAGATGATCTACAAGTGATTGATCTTGCCCAACTAATGACCACCATTAAGCAAGCGTACGGGGCGTTAAGCTGGTGTCTAGGCTTACATACCTCCTCTAAACCGGTGGTTGAGGCGGGGTTTGATTATGAGCCTATTCTCCGTGTGCTCGATCAGGTGTTACAGCCGTTAAGTCAGTTCTGCACACGCTACTTATTAAATCAGCGTACGTCAGGGCCGATCCCGCAGCTGGTTAGTCATTTAAACCAGACATTTGCACCGATTAAATTAGGGCACCCTGCGTCTCCTTTACAGCTCTCTGCTGAGTCGTTAATTGAGCGCTTACAGGGTGCGGATAGTCGTACTTTTTGTGCTCAGCCTGACCTTTACGTGGAGGGTCAGTGGCAGCCAGTAGAAACCAGTGTATGGACACGTAATTGTAATCTTTCATTGGTGAAGCAAGGGCGAGCTTTAGGGGCTCACCCTTTGACACTACGGGTGTTGGCGGTGATTAATGAATTGGAGAGCATACCGGACAAAATTAGACGCGTAATTCGTGAGCAGAATCACCTTTTAATCACCCAGCTAGCGCCGGGTTTAATCAAAGTTCAGGCCGCGAGGGGTGACCTTGTTCATCGCGTTGAGTTGAGCCACGATGTTGCAACTAATGTAAAGCAGTATCAGATTATCGCACCGACGGAGTGGAATTTTCATCCCCAAGGGAGTTTGGTTAGTATGCTGAAAGGGGTTATTGTTCCAAAGGAGCGTTTAATGTTATTGCTGGAAAAGATGATTTTAGCAATAGACCCGTGTGTGGCCTATGACATACAAATAGAAGAATAAAAATATGCATGAAATGTCGATAGCGGAAGGGATTGTTCAGGTACTGGAAGATCAAGCTAAAGCGCAATGCTATACCCGAGTTAAAACGGTATGGTTAGAAATAGGCCCTTTAGCCATGATCGAAACGGAGGCATTGAGCTTCTGTTTTGAGGCCGTTACGCGCGATACCTTAGCGGAAGGTGCCGTACTTAATATAATAAAAATAAAAGGTGAGGCATTTTGTATGCAGTGCCTTAAAAACGTCCCGATTACTGAACGCTATGATAGTTGTGTCGATTGTGGCAGCTATCAGTTACAAGTGGTTCAGGGGGATGAGATGAGAATTAAAGAGCTGGAGGTTGAATAGTTATGTGTACCGTTTGTGGCTGTAGCGAAGGTGATGTAAAGATTGAAGGTCCAGCTCATGAGCACGCCCATCCTCATGCTGATGAGAGTGAGCAGATGATTGTACAACAGGGCGATGATCTAGATTTTGGTCAAGGTCCTGCACATGCCCATGTAGCAGGCATGAGTCAAAGTCGGATGGTGCAGATTGAACAGGATATTTTGGGTAAAAATGATCGTTATGCAGGGCTTAATCGAGCACGGTTTGAAGCGCAAAGTATCTTTGCGTTGAACCTTGTTTCCAGCCCCGGTTCAGGTAAAACCACACTGTTAACGGAGACTATCCAACAGATCAAAGGCGACCGTCATGTGGCGGTGATCGAAGGTGATCAACAGACGGCGAACGATGCTGAGCGTATTCGTGAAACCGGTGTCCCTGCCATTCAAGTGAATACAGGTAAAGGCTGTCATTTAGATGCGCACATGGTCGGGCACGCCCTTGATAATCTGACCGCCTTTCAAGGGGGGATCCTCTTTATCGAAAATGTAGGTAATTTAGTCTGTCCCGCCGCCTTTGATTTAGGCGAGGCGCATAAGGTGGCCATTCTTTCCGTGACTGAAGGTGAGGATAAGCCGCTCAAGTACCCTGATATGTTTTATGCTGCGGACCTTATGGTTCTAAATAAAACAGACCTATTACCCTATCTGGATTTCGACGTAGATAAATGTATCGCTTATGCCAAGCAGGTAAACCCATCCATTGAGGTGATACAGTTATCAGCCAAAAGCGGTGAAGGCATGGCGGTCTGGGTTGAGTGGTTAGAGCACAAGCGTCAGGCCATGATTAAACAGCGTATCGATGCCTTAGAAACTGAAATCAACCAGTTTAAGGCGTTACTCTAATATGCAGTTACTAAAGCGACCCACCGTGCTCTGTGTGGATGATGAGATCCGTTCTTTAGAAACATTAGAACGTACCCTTGATGAAGAGTTTGATGTGCTCACCGCGTCTGATGCGGATCAAGCAATGGCCCTGTTAGCGCAGCATGAGGTACAAGCGATCTTATGTGATCAGCGAATGCCGGGAAAAACGGGGGTTGAGTTTTTAACGGAGGTCCGTCAAAAATGGCCTCAAACCGCGCGGCTTATCTTATCCGGTTATACGGATTCCGAAGATATTATCCGAGGCCTTAACGAGGCGGGTATCCTGCAATATATTACCAAACCTTGGCACCCGGATAATCTATTGTTGATTATGCGTGGGGCCTGTCGCCTGTTTGCGCTGCAAAATGAAAATGAGCTCTTGGCGATGGAGATGCGGCTCACCAGTGATCAAGCTGAGAAGAATATCGAGCAGAAAAAACAGCGTCTGCAACAAGCCTTTCAATTAGATGAGATCCGCCGGCACAAACAAAGCCCACTCAATCAACTATGTGATCAGGCGGCGAAAATTTCACCTTATGATGTTTCGGTATTGATAACCGGCCCGTCTGGGGCAGGTAAAGAGCTGTTCGCTCGCGCGTTACATTACAACAGTTTGCGCGCTGAACGGCCCTTTGTGGTGGAAAACTGTGGTGCAATGCCCGATGAGCTTTTAGCGTCCGAACTGTTTGGCCATAAGAAAGGCTCCTTTACGGGAGCGATCATGGACCATATAGGTCTGTTTGAGCAAGCGGATGGCGGGACCATCTTCCTCGATGAAATTGGTGAGATTAGCCCCTCTTTCCAAGTCAAACTTTTACGTGTGCTTCAAGAGCGAGAGGTTCGTAGACTAGGGGAGCATCAACGTCGAAAAATAGATGTGCGGATTATCGCATCCACTAACCGAGACCTCGAAGAGGAGGTAAGGGCAGGGCGCTTTCGGCAAGACCTTTATTTTCGTCTTGCTGAAGTCACACTGGAACTGCCAGCACTCGAAAAAAGGGTGGTCGATATCCCAGTGCTTGCCGACTGCTTTTTGGCCAAAGCCATGGTGGAGTTTGATAAGCCGGTTAAAGGTTTCACCGAGGAAACGCTCAACTGCATGAGCCAATATTGCTGGCCGGGTAATGTGCGAGAGTTGCAAAATGAGGTGCGGCGAATGCTCGTATTATCAGAAAGTGAGTGGCTGTCTGCGAATCTATTAAGTCCACGGGTATTACGTGCGGCACCGCGCGAGGAAACACAGGAAACTGAAGTGCTAGCGGGGTTGGATGGTTCGTTAAAAGAGCGCATAGAGAGTCTAGAAAAACGAATTTTACGGGAAACGCTGATCCGCCACCGCTGGAACAAAAGCCAAGCGTCGCGGGAATTAGGATTATCCCGTGTTGGGCTACGTTCTAAACTGGAACGTTATGGCCTGAATAAAGACTTTCATTAGTGTGTGATTTAGTAGACGTAGGGGGAGGGGCGTTATGAGCATCTCAGCATACAACCTTCGTGTTAAAGGTCAGGTCCAAGGGGTTGGCTTTCGCCCTTTTGTGTATAACTTGGCGGCACGGTTAGGGGTCTGTGGTTTTGTTAAAAATGGCCCCCAAGGTGTGGTTATTCATGCGCAAGCGGAGACGGCGGTTTTAACGCAATTCAAACAACGGCTGCTGGATGAACAGCCTTCGATGTCGTTGATTGAGACCATTGATATGACTCCGGCCCAAGTAGTGCCGACCCTAACCGACTTTTCGATTAAAACGAGTGAAACCGGCGCACTGGATCTTGGCGTTACACCGGATGCGGCGGTATGTCGCGAGTGCCTAGCCGAGCTCTTTGACCCTCATAACCGACGTTATCGTTACCCTTTTATTAACTGTACCCACTGCGGCCCACGATACAGTTTGATCAAAGCCCTACCTTATGACCGTAAACATACGACGATGGCTGATTTCGCCTTTTGTCAGCCCTGTTTAGATGAGTATAAAGCGGCTGATAATCGACGTTTCCATGCGCAACCGAATGCTTGTGCAACCTGCGGCCCCACACTCTTTTTTCACAATGCAAAAGGGGAAAAGCAGGCATCCATTGATCCGATCGCCGAGACCTTAGAGGTGATTAATAGGGGAGGGATTGTCGCGATTAAAGGGATCGGCGGTTTTCATTTAGCCTGTGATGGCCGTAACGATGAAGCAGTAAAACGATTAAGGGTACTCAAACAGAGAGGCCAAAAGCCGTTTGCTATTATGGCAGCAAACCCCGCCTCATTAGCCCCTTATATTGATTTGACTGTTGAGCGAACCCAGCGCTTACAGGCGATGGATGCACCGATTGTTCTGTGCCCAATAAAAGAGAATCAATCGTCTACATTATCTAAAGTGCTCGCGCCGCAGTTGGCTTGGATGGGGGTTATGTTGCCCCATTCTCCTGTACACCATCTTCTTTTTCATAAAGCGGCCGGTGAACCTACGGGCCTGAAATGGTTAGATCAACCGCAGGCACTGTTATTAGTCATGACCAGCGCTAACCGCTGTGGTAATCCGTTGCTGATTGATAACCAAAAAGCGTTGACTGAATTAACCGGTATTGCAGATGGTTTTTTGCTGCATAATCGGGATATTTATGTGCGCTGTGATGATTCGGTTGTGAGTGCTGTTGGGGAGAAACCCCGTTTAATTAGGCGTGGCCGAGGTCTTTCTCCACAATTTATACCGTTATCTTATGGGTTTTCTGCCGTAGATAAATCGGTGCTTGCGGTCGGTTCATTTTTTAAAAATACCTTATGTTTAACAAAAGGTGATCGTGCTTATGTGTCGCAATATATGGGTGATTTAGATAACCCTGAATGCTGTCGCGCACTGCATACGACGGTTGAGCATTTAACATCCCTCTTAGGTATTAAGCCGGACCTCGTCGTGTCTGACCTCCATCCTGATTTTTACAGTACACAGTTTGCCGAGCATTACAGCCAAGAACACTCGATTCCTTTGATCAAGGTACAACACCACCATGCCCACATCGCCTCGGTGGTAGCGGAGCATCAGATTAAGACACCCGTCTTAGGCGTTGCCTTAGATGGGTTTGGGTTAGGATTGGAGGGTGAGCTCTGGGGCGGTGAGCTGCTCTATGTTCATCAGGGTGAGTTTACACGGTTGGCTCATTTGTCACCGCTGACACTCCCCGGGGGCGAACGGGCAGCTAAGGAGCCTTGGCGCATGGCCGCCGCCGCGCTGTACGATTTGGGGCGAGGTGAAGAGATCTCGCAACGCTTTGCTGATCAACCGGGGGCAGACCTTATCGGTCAGCTACTTGATAAACAACTCAACTGCCCAACCACCACCAGTGCGGGACGTCTTTTTGATACCGTGGCAGGGTTACTCGGCATTACGACGACCAATCAGTATGAAGCCCAAGCGGCCATGATGCTTGAGTCATTAGCGTATACCTACCTTCAAAATCACCCTTGGCCGGAGGCCTCTCCGCTGATTGAAAGCGTTGATGGCAACCTCAATTGTGCTCCCTTGTTAGCCGCCATCTCCGATTGTGAGGATGCGGGTTACGGCGCAGCACTTTTTCATCAACAGTTGATCGATGGGTTAGCTCGGTGGATCAGTGGACAGAGTCAACGGACAGCGGTGACTAAGGTCGTGCTGGCGGGAGGGTGCTTTTTGAATGCGCTGTTAACGGACGGGGTAACAAGACAGCTTCAGGCTAACAATATTGACCTTTATTGCGCCGAAAAGCTGCCCTGTAATGATGGCGGTATTGCGTTGGGACAAGCGCACATTGCACTCGAGATGGAGGTGAAAAAAAGCGCATCCTTTGATCAGAATAGTCTTAATAAAAATAATACACAGTTGCAGACCTGTAACCATGTGGGTCAGGTCGTCAGTGACAGCGCGGTTAATTCAGCGGAGATAAAACGATGTGTTTAGCGATCCCTGTACGAATAGAAGAGATTTTGGGTGATGAAACAGCCATGGCTGATATCGGTGGCGTAAGAAAAGAGATCAACGTGGCATTAATTGCCGATTTAGCGGTGGGAGACTTTGTCATTATGCATGTAGGTTACGCGTTGAATAAAATTGATCCCGACGAAGCTGAGCGTACACTCGCGTTATTTGCTGAGCTGGATGCGTTGAGTCAACAGGATATCATTGAGGCCGCCCAATGAAGTACGTTGATGAATACCGAGACGGCGGTTTAGCTCGCGAGATCGCTGCTAAAATCTGTGCTGAAGCAACGCCTGAGCGAGCGTATCACTTCATGGAGTTTTGTGGGGGCCATACACATGCGATTTTCCGCTATGGCATCCCTGATCTGCTCCCTGATAATGTAAAAATGATTCATGGCCCGGGTTGTCCGGTATGTGTGTTACCTATCCCACGACTTGATGCGGCGATTGAGCTTGCGGTCACCCATGGGGTCACGTTGTGCTCCTATGGCGATATGTTACGTGTGCCGGGTTCAAGAAAGCGAAGTTTGCTTAAAGCGAAAGCGGAAGGGGCTGATGTACGCATGGTTTATTCATGTATGGATGCCTTGCGAATAGCACAAGAGAACCCAGAGAAAGAGGTGGTTTTCTTTGCGATTGGGTTTGAAACCACAACACCGCCTACCGCATTGGTGATCAACCAAGCGAAAAAGCTCGGCCTTAAAAATTTCACGGTTTACTGTAACCATGTTTTAACCCCCGCAGCGATTAGCAACATTCTTGAGTCGCCAGAAGTCAGAGAGCTGGGGGTGTTGCCGTTAGATGGTTTTGTTGGTCCAGCCCATGTGAGTACGGTAATCGGTTCACAGCCTTACCACTACTTTGCCGAAGAGTACCAGAAACCTGTCGTGATCGCGGGGTTTGAACCCCTCGATGTGTTACAGGCCATTTTAATGTTGGTACGCCAGATAAATGAGGGACGTGCCGAGGTTGAGAATGAGTTTTCCCGTGCGGTGACGTACATGGGCAACAGTCGAGCAAAACAAGTGGTTGCGGATACCTTCGAATTAAGACGCTCGTTTGAATGGCGGGGCTTAGGTGTGGTGCCCTATAGTGCGTTAAAAATAAAGGATTCCCTGTCCGAATTTGATGCTGAAAAACGCTTTATTGTGAATTATCGCAGCACTCGTGAAAATAAATCATGTGAGTGCGGAGCCATTTTACGGGGGGTTAAATCGCCCCGTGATTGCACCCTATTTGGTGACCCCTGTACTCCTGAGAACCCTCTGGGCTCTTGCATGGTGTCCAGTGAAGGGGCGTGTGCCGCGTATTACAGTTATGGCCGCTACCAAGAGCGAACTTTTGCTACCGACCAATCCCATCCCGCGGCCTAACGATAAGAATAATACGAGAATAAAAAGATGACTGAGCAAAGTAGAACCGATAGCACCGATGGGAATAAACGGCATTACTCGCACACACTTGATCTAAGTAAAGGTAAGGTCGAGATGGTGCATGGCAGTGGCGGTAAAGCCATGGCGCAACTGATCGATGAGCTATTTTTAAATGCCTTTTCTAACCCGTGGTTGGATGAGATGAATGATCAGGCATGCTTTCAGTTACCTGCGGGTCGGGTTGTAATGGCTACCGATAGTCATGTGATATCGCCTCTGTTTTTCCCTGGTGGTGATATAGGGTGTTTGTCGGTACATGGCACCGTGAACGATGTTGCTATGTCAGGGGCTGTGCCTAAATATCTCTCAGCGGGTTTTATTTTAGAGGAGGGTTACCCTCTGGCCGATTTGCAGGCGATTGTAACCTCAATGGCCGTCGCTGCGGAGGAGGCTGGGGTCTATATTGTGACGGGAGATACCAAAGTTGTTGAACGGGGCAAAGGTGATGGCTGTTTTATCACGACGACCGGTATCGGCGTAGTGCCGGAGGGCGTATCGATGGGGGCTGATCGTGTGACGGCGGGGGATAAAATAATTGTTTCCGGTAGCCTTGGCGATCATGGGGTTGCCATTATGTCGTTGCGTGAAAATCTGACCTTTGAAACCACCATTGAGTCGGACACGCAGTCATTAAATGATCTTGTCGCCGCGATGGTGGAGGTTGTACCTGATATCCACTGTTTGAGAGACCCAACCAGGGGAGGCCTATCTGCTACGTTAAATGAGATCGCCCAGCAATCCAAGGTCGGTATGCAGGTCTATGAGACAGAAATTCCTGTTAAGCCCCAAGTTAAAGCCGCGTGTGAGTTTTTAGGCTTAGACCCGCTCTTTGTCGCGAACGAGGGCAAGCTGGTGGCGTTTTGTCCAGCAGCTAAAGCGGAACAGCTACTGGCGGTGATGCGCGCACATCCGAAAGGTATGGATGCTGCCATTATTGGTGATGTGATTGAAGATGATCTGCAATTTGTGCAGATGCAGACAGCGTTTGGTGGCAACCGTATGGTTGATTGGATCAATGGCGAGCAGCTACCGAGGATCTGTTAATGCGTATTTTATTTTTGACCCATGGTTTTAATAGTCTAACGCAACGGTTGTTTGTCGAACTACGTCAATTGGGGCATCAAGTTTCGATTGAGTTTGATATTAATGATGCGGTGGCAGAACAGGCGGTTGAGCTTTTTAAACCGGAGCTTATTTTGGCACCTTTTCTTAAGCGCGCTATACCCGAAACGATCTGGCGTCATCATCGCTGTATTATTGTGCATCCCGGTATTAAGGGCGATCGTGGCCCCTCGTCGGTTGATTGGGCAATGATGGAAAATAGATCCAGCTGGGGCGTGACCTGTATTGAAGCGGTAGCAGAGATGGATGCGGGTGATATTTGGGCCAGTGTCGAGTTTCCTATGCGTGCCGCCTCTAAAAGCAGTTTGTATCGGAATGAGATTACCGATGGGGCGTTAGCGGCGGTTAAGCTAACGTTGGCACGTATCGAATCCGGAACCTATACGCCCCAACCGTTGAATTATGCGCAGCCTGATATTAAAGGGCAGTGGCACTGTTTAATGACCCAAGATGAGCGCCGTATTGATTGGCAGCGGGATAGCAGCGAGATTATTTTAAGGAAGATTAGAGCGGCGGATTCACAACCCGGGGTAAAGGAGTCAATTGCTGGTAAAGGGTATTACCTTTATAACGGCATTGTTGAGACCCAGCTTAATCAACCGGTTGAGGCGGATCCAGGGTCGATTATTGCAACGCGTGATGGCGCGATCTGTTTTGCTACATTGGATGGGGCAATTTGGGTAACGCATTTAAGGCTAGTCGAGCCTAAAGGTGAGGCGTTTGGCTTTAAACGGCCTGCCGCTGCGCTGTTACATGATCAGCTAACCTCAGCGCCTGAGGCGTTACGTGTGGCGGAGTTGCCACTGGCGCCTGAGGTTGTCCCCCTAGGGGAAACATGGCAGGAAATAAGGTACAGAGAGGAGGCGCAGGTAGGCTATCTGTATTTTGATTTCTACAATGGTGCTATGGATACCCAGCAGTGCCAGCGTTTACAACAGGCGGTCGCTAACGCGAAACAGCGTAATATTAATGTGTTAGTACTCATGGGGGGAGAGGAGTACTGGTCGAACGGTATTCACCTTAACCAAATTGAAGCGGCAGAGAGCCCCGCACAAGAGTCGTGGCGTAATATCAATGCGATGAATGACCTCTGTTTGGAGATTATCAACTCGCCCGAGCAGATGGTGTTAGTCGCGATGCGTGGCAATGCTGGCGCGGGTGGGGTGTTTATGGCCTTAGCGGCGGATAAAGTGTTTGCCCGTCATCCGGTGATCTTTAATCCACACTATAAATCCATGGGGAATCTATATGGTTCGGAGTATTGGACCTATCTCTTACCGAAACGGGTAGGCGTGGAAGCAGCGGCCGAGTTGATGCACACCCGTTTGCCACTGTCCGCACGGGAGGCGGAAGCTAAAGGGCTTATTGATCTCTGTTGTGATGAAACGCGGGATGGGTTTGTGGAGAAAATAAAAGCAGAAGCGGTACAGCTCTCGTGTAGTGCTGGCTTTGCAGATCAGTTGGCGCTGAAAAATGTACAGCGCAAGCAGGATGAGACGCTAAAACCTCTAGCGCACTACCGTCGTGAAGAACTGGAGCAAATGAAGTTAAACTTTTTTGGATTTGATCCCAGCTATCATGTGGCTCGGTATCACTTTGTAGAAAAGCTCCCTAAGGCGAGGACGCCGAGCTACCTTGCCTCACATCGTCGGTTGAAGTGTGGTTGATCAGCCTGCGAGCGGCTTATGAGAACAGCTCACGGCTAACGGAGGAGATAACACAATGTGCACAGCTTGGACTGTGGATACACTCCGCTGTGGCGAGTTGATCAAGTTCGTCCAGTTTCTCTTTAACTTTGCTGTGTAAACGCTTTGTAATTTTTCTTTTTTGCTTATACATATCTAAAAAGTGATTCACCTCATCGAAACCAAATATCACGGGAGTGGTACGGAGGTGGCAGCTAATTAATGTGAAACCGACCTGATTTTTATTGAGAACAATCTGCGATTCTACCGCAGGAATACCTCTAAACCGGAACCCTTTAGGGTTCATTTGATCAAGTATCGACTGACATATAGGAGCGCAAATTTCATTGTCAGTTGCGCCAAGGCTTGTGACAAAAATGCTCATGATGACGTCCTGTCTAAAGTATAAATCATATACGTTAACTGTAGGACAGATATGCCAGAAGGTATAGTGAGATTAATGGTAGTTTTATGCTGGAGGGCGCTTGAGGCCTATTATTCAAGGGTTTTCAGCTAGTTAAAAGCTGCTTTTTGGCTATTGATTGTCCATTGGATCGATTCCGACTGGGCTTTCAATAAGGTTTGCTCATCGGTAAGGGGGGAGAGCTTATCCCACTCATAACGAGAGAAACTGATAACATCGTTAAGCATCAAACCTAATTCGCCTTCACGGTGCAATAATGCATCGTTGACCGCATCGCTTAGGGGAATATGGAGACTAATATCTTCCATGGGAATAGAGAGCAGAGTATCAACGCCTGACAGGATACCGATTAAGAACCCTAAACCGGCTTCCGCATGGTAGTGAGGGGCAATGAGCTCACACATTTTTGCGCGGATAAGTAGCTCACGACAAAGCTCATCCGGAATATCTAATGTACCGGAAAGCGATACGACGACCGCCCAGCGTTTTAATTCGGCAAAGCCCAACAGTACAACGGCTTCATTAATGGTGGAAATAGAGCGTTGTAATGAAAAGGTCGCTGAATTAACAATCTTCAATAGGCGTACGGCCAAGTGTGGGTCTTTAGATATGATCTTCTCAAGCCCTTGAGGTGTCGCATCGGGGTTGCCTAATTCGGCTAGCAACTCTATCATGGTTAACTCATTACCACTGATAGGTTTACCTTCGATGACCTGAGGCATCGCAAAGAAATAGCCCTGAAATAAAGCAAATCCCAGTTTACGGAAACGATGAAATTCGGCCAACGTTTCGACTTTTTCAGCGAGCAGGGTGACATTATAAGCGGTTAACTTTTCTAGGGTATGGAAAAGCGTTTTGCCTTTAAGTGCTAATACATCGATTTTAACGATATCGACCACATCCATAATCGCTGCAAATTCATCTTTCCAGATAAAATCATCTAAGGCGATTTTAAAGCCGGCATCAGATAGGCGTCTAATTTGTGCGCTGGTTTTGTCGTTAATAGGTACATCTTCAGTAATTTCTAAGACCACATTATCGGCGGCAAAACTAGGTAGCTCATGGAACAGCAGTTCTTCATTGATATTCATGAACGCGGGAAGGGTACGTACGTTACCGCGTTGCAAAATACCGGTGTATGCGTTGATTAATACTTGGCAGGTTGCTGCTGTGGCGTTAAAGAACTCATCCGGTGGGCAACCTTTTGCGTCTCGGTACAGTAATTCATAACCGACCGTTTCACAGTTTGTATCGAGAATCGGTTGTCTCGCCAGTAGAATCTGTTCAAGCACAGGTACGCCTCATACAGCTAAAATAAAACTATTTCTATCGTAATGACGTTACAGTTGATTGATGGGGCTGACAAGAAGAAAGCAAAAAAAAAAACCGAGCATTGCTCGGTTTTTTTCGTACGCTAAAAATTACTTAGCAATAGATTGTAGCTCAGTCATAGCCGCTTCGCGTGTTTCATTTGCGATAGACGTGAATGCTTCACCTTGTCCTTTAAGCAGTTCAAAAAGCGCTTTGTTCGCTTCCATGTTGAACTTGATAAGCTCTTCAGGTGTTTTAAGCTCTTTAGCTTTCTCAGCTTCAGTTTTAAAGAAAGACGTTAACTGCTCGCCAGACTTTTTCTGCTGCTCGATAGATTTAGTGATAGCTGCAGCCTGCAAGTTCATTAGAGACTGAAGGGCATCGAAAGATTTCTGAAAATCAACTGGGTTTGTCATTTTAATTCTCCTTAAGGTTCTTGTGCGATGCACAATATGGATTCTATTCTAGTCTGTTTTTTAATCAAGTCAACACTATTTTGTTGCACTGCACAAAAAAATATTACTAGGGCGTAAAGCGCTCAAATTAATGCCCCTTGGGCAAGCATAATAAAGGGCTATTACGGAATGATGTCTAGACCTTCGTTAGACAAATTGATCTAATTGTCCCCCCCTAATTTATGAATCTGAGTAGTATAGGTCTATGGCTGGCATCGAAACGATCCTTTCCCTATTTTTCTTGATAGGACTTGGTTATCTAGGTAAGCGCACAGTCATGGCTGGGCACTCGTTGGTTCCCCTTAATACCTTTGTGTATTATTTCGCGGTCCCTGCGCTGTTGTTTAACTCGGTATATAAGCTCTCTCTGGATAGTTTGTTCCAACCGTATTATCTACTCGCGTTCCTTTTGGCCGCTGCGCTGACGGCACTGATTGCGGGGGTGGGTTGTGTGGTTCTGTTTAAAGAGCGTGATCGGGAAGTGCTTATTTTTCGGGCCTTAAATGGAACGTTTTCTAACTATGCCTATATGGGGATTCCCCTTGTCTTCGGCCTGTTAGGTGAAGCGGCCTATGGGGCGATGGTTAGTATTATCTTGTTAGGTAATCTGTTTCAGATTGGTGGAACTCAGTTTTTGATTGAGAGCCATCGTCAGGAAGGAAAAGGGTTTAAACAATTTTTGGCCATTTTAGATAAGTCGTTATTGCGTAGTCCTATCTTTTTAGCGACGTTTTTTGGTGTTTTGGTCTCAGGACTGTCACTTGAATTTCCCACCATCATTGTGGATGCATTAAATATGTTAGCGCCGGCTACCGTGCCTGTTGCTCTCTTCTGTTTAGGCGCAAGTCTTGAATTTAAAGCCCTGCAGCAAAGTAAAATTGAATTAGTATGGCTGGTGGTTGTTAAGCTGTTTATCCATCCCTTGTTGACCTTAGCGATCTTTCGGATGGCGGGCCTGACGGATCATAATTGGTTATTAGCGGCGGTGTTCTTGGCCGCCTTACCGACCGGTGCGTTGGCGCATGTGATGGCGCTGCGTTATGACGTGAAAGAGAAGGAGACCTCACTTACCGTTGTGTTGTCCACATTAGCATCGATTGTGAGTGTATCGTTGTGGGTCGGGTGGATGATGTAACGGAGGACGCCCCCATTACATCATGTGCGGTGATTACTCTTCTTGTTCGAGCGCTTCACGCAGTTGGTTAATCACTTTGCTGGGGAGGCGATTGATAATGATACGGCTATTATCTTCGTCAAATTCAATATCTTTACCTGAGTTAAGCTCGCCAAAGTTGCGTTTGGTAAAATCGACACTCCAGTTATCGGCTTTAACCTTTAGTTTGGCAAAGCGGTTGATTGTACTGGTGTGTGGTTGGAACTCTTGGCTGACGTTGTAGGGACCTTTGTTGGCAAACTTGCCAAACGTGCCCGCTGCGGTTTCGGCTTGCTCGGGTGGAATGTAGGCATCGAATAGATTTTCTATCTCATTCAGATTGGCCGATTCTTTCTCTGAACGTTGGCGTGATAAGTAGCTGACGACATCGTCCACGACCTCTTCTTTACGATCGCTCATATTGTTTTTATTGCAGAAGTCACGGGTGGCGCGGATGAGCTCACCGGTGGATTTACGCGACGGTGTTACATCGGTACAACCGAAAGCGGTTGAGAAAAAGTGGGTGATTTCGCCTTTCTCTTTGCTGCCAATAAAGCTGAGGTAGCTATCCTGTTTTTTGCGGAACGTGCTGATATTAATGCGTGCGGCTTGGTGTAGCTGGTCAAGATTGACCTCCATTACCTCTGTGGGATGGAGATCATTATCAAAACCTATACTGGCTTTGTCGCGGACAAGCGCGATCAGTAAATATTCATAACGGTCACTGGCATACAGAGAGAAAAGAACATAGCCGCCATTGGCATTGTGTGCTGATGGGTTGTTAATCGCCGCCGCCAACTGTGACATGCTTTTATCCACTAAGGTGGAAAATACAGTTTCGTCCCAGGTTTGGCTAACAAACTCTTCAAAGGCTGAGATAAACGGGTAACTCGTTTCATCGTCTGTATTAAAGGAGCCGTGGGTTAAACTGGAACGACGGCTAAAGGCTGAATTTAGGGTCTCAAACAGCTGGGTTGCGATCGGAGAGGCGGTGGGGATAATGCCTCCACGGTCGGTAATCCGTGCCGGGGATTCTTCCGATTCCTTAACCAGTTCACGAATTGCCAAGTGTTTCAGTTCCATAATGACCTCAAGTGTTATTCGGTAAAGAGAGTGTAAAGGGGAGATTGTATTTAAAACTCTGCGTTGATGCAGTATAAAGATGCACACAATGTAAATGTCCTCAGCTCGAGGCGTTCAAAATTATTCATAGGTTTCCCTTTCATGGCGTTAAAACCAACTATCTACAAAACCACATTGAACCTGATTGATATGAATCGGGATATCTATGTCACGGAGAAGTTGATGCTTGTCCTGCACCCATCGGAAACTGATGTCCGGATGATGGTGCGGTTACTGGCCTATGCGCTTAACTACGATCAAGATCTCGCGTTTAGTAAAGGCTTATCTGCCACGGATGAACCAGACCTGTGGGTTAAGCGACCGGATGGTTCTGTGAGTTGCTGGATAGAGGTCGGTCAAGCGTCGCCAGAGCGCATCCGTAAGGGGGTTAGCCGAGCCGATCAGGTAAAGCTTTATGCGTATGGTTCAGAGGTTGATGTCTGGTGGGCTAAACATTGTGATGCGTTAACCGGCCTGCCAAAAACGGAAGTGTATAGTTTTCCTGCGGTACAAGTGGATCGCTTAAGTGAGCTGTGTGGGCGAAATATGGAGTTGACCATTACCTTGAGCGAAGACCAACTTTATGTCACTACCGGTGAGCAGCAGCTCGAGATTGGTCTGACGCGTTTAGCTTAAATTTACGAGTAGGGAGCGTGGTTTAAAAGTCTACTTTGCCCCGTCCCTTTTTTACCTGTCCCCGTTTGTTCTTTTTATCCATTCGCTTGCGTTGAGAGCTGCGCGTTGGTTTTGTCGCCCGTCGTGGCTTTTCTACAGTGGTTGCTGCTTGAATCAGCTGCTGTAAGCGCAGTAGTGCATCTTCTTTGTTGCGTTCTTGGTCTCGAAAGCTCTGTGCTTTGATCACAATCACGCCATCGGTGGTGATTCTCTGATCCTGATAGCTTAAGAGGCGCTCTTTATAATGTTCAGGTAAGGATGAGCGCTGGATATCAAAACGGAGATGAATCGCGCTAGATACTTTATTTACATTTTGGCCGCCGCAGCCTTGGGCACGGATCGCTTTAAACTCAATTTCATTGAGTGGGATGGATAAACGCTCTGATATAGTCAACATGGGGCTATTCTATCAATCCGTTAGCAAGAAAGTCAGGCTTTATGGGGTGGGTAGGTAAAGTATTTTAGGGGGCGGTTGTCAGGTGCTAGGTTAGGCGCTGGCGAGTGTGCCAGCACCTAATACGGATAGAGGGGCTTTAGTTAATCATCCCAGTTATCCTCAAATACATCTTTAATATCTTTCATTAACTCTCGTTCTTCACGCATCGCTTCTAAGCGTCGGCGTTTATCCGGATTAATACTATCTTTTTTACGGATGGTTGAGTCAACTTGCACAGAGTCAAGGTCATCGCTCATCCAATCTTCCAGATCAAAAGTTGATTCTGGCTCACTACTAACGGGGCGTTGTTGGCTCATTGCAATGCCTCACTAATTGAGTTGATACATAGCCTGATTATGGTACATATTTCAAAATAGGAAAGTAGAGTTAGGACTATTTTTTGTCAAGAAAAAAGTCGGGCTAAAAGCCCGACAAGAACCATTTTGGGTGATGGTACTGGAACATGAAAGCGGAATATTGACGATTACGCCCTAATAACGGGGGTAGGGGAGGTTTAAACTTTAAGAAAACGGCGTGTTATCGGTACTCAAACATCACTCTTTTCCATGTGTGAAGCGGGTAAGCGCCGTTTATGTGTATGTGGTTAGGCCATGAGTAACATGGCGCCCATTAACGCAATACCTGCGCCAGCGACTTTTCCTATGAGTGGGGTGTATCGTTGTACTAAAAGGGCTGATTGTACGCCTGTTAGGTGTAACAGCGCGGTTGAACCTATAAAACCCGTGGCAAATAGGGCGGCATGAGCTACTCCGACCTCCGCACCATGCGCAATTCCATGATATAGGGCAAATGATCCAATCAGAGGGAGTGATAGAGTCATAGGCAAACGGGCCGCACTGACAATTAATAAGCCTAAGATCAGAACCGACAGGGCAATACCCGTTTCGATCGCGACTAACGTCACTGCATTAAGCCCTAAAAGAAAGCCAATTAAGAGGGCGCTGATAAAGACGAGGGGAATCGTGCGTGTGTTTTTTCCTCTCTGTTGAGCGGCCCAAAAGCCTACAGCGAGCATCGCAAGTAGATGATCGAGGCCTAATAATGGATGTACAAAGCCCGTTAATAGACTTGATTCCATTGGCAATGAATGGGCAAACGCCGAGGGCGCTAAGGTTGTTATGAAGGCTGTAAAGCTAGTGAGCAGTGTCAATTTTAATGGAGTCATTGATCGGCCTGTTTAATTATTATTGGGTGTATGTTGGTAGTCTTCAAAGCAAAGCAAGTGCCAAACTCAGAGTAGATCTAATTAAAACAGGGTAAACGGCCGCTATACTTAGGGTTGATGATGGTTTGGGTGGATTCAACTGTCGGGTGAATGCTTGAAAATAAGCATGAAGGTGGTAACTAACTTACCAGCTGGTGGGTCGACTTCTGTTAACGGTAATCAGTCGGCTTGTTTTTAAGAAGGGCCGAAAAATAGATATTATAATTATACTTTGGTATAGAAAATCTATTTTGTTGCAGTGCAAAAAAGTATAAGATAATGGGATATTGATAGAGGATTTAATGCGTGGCTACTAAGTATCTCAAACGTTTCTTTAAACCAGCTTCCATTGCTGTTTTTGGTGCCTCCGCCAGAGAGGACAGCATGGGTGGTATTGTTATTCAAAACCTGCTCGAAAGCGGTTTTAAGGGAGCAATCTATGCGGTCAATCGTCATGAATATGATGAAGTGCATGGGGTACCCTGCTTTAGAACACTATCAGATCTGCCAGAAATGCCTGATCTCGCCATTGTTTGTTCACCGCCTGATACGGTGGCAGACCTTATTCGCGGGTTAGGTGTCAGTATGGTTAAGGCCGCTATGATTCTAACGGGCGGCCTATCGATGACGAAAGATGAAAGTCATCGAACCCTACGTGATGAGGTTAGGGAAGCAGCTAAACCTTACGGTATAAGAATTATGGGGCCTGACTGTATGGGGATGCTTGTTCCTGGTCACCATATGAATGCAAGCTATTCCCACGTCAATATATTGAAAGGTAAAGTGGCCTATATTGGTCAGTCCGGTATTTTGGGGACGGCGATGATCGACTGGGCAACAGGTCAAGAGATCGGTTTTTCCCACTTTCTTACATTAGGTGATGGGGCCGATGTCGATCTGCCTTCAGTGATCGATTACCTGGCGCAAGACCCTTACACCCATGCGATTCTATTGCAGCTTAACCGCGTGGATGGTTCAGCACGGGATTTTCTTTCAGCGGTCCGTTCTGCGTCACGTAATAAGCTGGTACTGGTGCTTAAAAATGACACGTTTATCGGCGATAAATCTGCGACAACCTTAGCTGAAGGGATCTATGACGATGACCTGGTTTATGACGCTGCATTACGTCGCGCGGGTGTTGTCCGTGTAAAACGGTCGGATGACTTATTTAATGCGCTTGAAACGCTGACACGGATGAAGCCTATGCGTGGGGAGCGGTTAGCTATTTTATGTAATGGCACCGGCCCCAATGCGCTTGCGACAGAGCAGTTGTTTAAGCATGGCGGCAAGCTAGCGCCGTTAACTGATGAAACCATCGAGGCGTTAGCCGAGATATTACCGCCCCATTGGAATCGTTCTAACCCTGTTGATCTTAACTCTGATGCGCGGCCTGAACGCTTTGCAGAAGCGGTGCGCCTGCTGACTAAAGATAAAAATGTTGATGCTGTGTTGATGCTGCATGCGCCTACACGTATGGCCTCTTCCGTAAACACGGCTGACGCGGTTATACAGATTGCCAAGAAAACACCCCGCAATATTTTAACGTGCTTTATGGGACGGGCTACGGCTATTGAAGCTCGGAACCATTGTAACTCGGCAGGTATCTCAACCTTTTTGACACCGGAAGAATCGGTCGATGCGTTTATGCATATGGTGGATTTTCACCGTAATCAGGACGTGATGCGTCAAACGCCACCACCTTATATTGAGCAGTGCAGTCCACACCATATTCGTGCGAGGGAGCTTGTTCAAGAAGCGTTGCTTGAAGAGCGCGATTATCTACGTCATGGGGAAGCGATCGAGCTATTAGATCTATACGATATTCCGGTGGCTAATACCTTCTATTGCGACACCATCGATGAGGTGGTGTCACGGGCTAAAAAGATAGAGGGCACGGTGCAAGTTAAAGCCTTACACCATCAAAATGTCTACCCGTTTAGTTACGATGATACTGGGCGTCAGCGTTGGAAAGAGGTGGTACAAGACCTGTTTTCTAGCACGGAGGTTGAACATGCCACTACCCAGCTTTCTTATCGTATGGGCGAGATTTATCCTGCAGAGGATCTGATGGGTTTTTGTGTTCAACAGATGAAACGAGGCTTCCAATCCTTACAGATTAATGTAGGTATTACCCGTGATCCTACGTTTGGTCCGGTCATCTTTTTTGGGGTTGGCGGTCACACGGTGGATGTATTAGCGGATCGGCATGTGATGTTACCTCCTTTAAATATGTCATTGGCATCGGAACTGATTCGTCAATCGAGGCTGTGTCAGATTCTTAAAGAGAATAGCTACCGCCCGCAGCAGGATATGCAGCAGCTTGCTAATTTACTGCTTAAATTGTCTGAGATGGTGGTTGATCTACCTAACCTTAAAGGGTTAGAGATAAACCCAATGCTGGTGAATAAAAGTGGCTTATTAGTGATGGATGTATCGGTCTCGCTATCGCCTGAAGCGGGCTGTTTATCTATCTCGCCTTACCCGGAACACCTCACTGAAGAGATCACGCTTAAGCGTTCAGGTCGTAAAGCGATTATGCGTGCCATTCGCGGGGAAGATGAGCCTAATCATCTAGAGTTTTATAACAAACTGAGCCCGCAATCTATTCGGCTACGTTACTTCTATAGCCGTGGTATTCCTACGCATCAGGAGCTCGCTAATTGGACGCAGATTGATTACGACCGCGAAATGGCCTTCATTATTACGGCTCCCCGTGAAGATGGAGATGGTATGGAAACCCTAGGTGTTGTTCGGGCGGTTACTGACGCGGATAATGTGCAAGCTGAGTTTAGTGTTGTCATACGTGATGACTTGCAGGGTGAAGGCTTAGGTGTCGCCTTAATGAATAAGGTTATTGATTACTGCAAAAGCCGTGGGACATTACAAATTTTGGGCTCAACCTTACCGAATAATAAAGGCATGCAGAACTTGGCTAAAAAGTTAGGTTTTACCAATAGCTATAATGCCGAAGAGGAGGTTGTGGATATGCGTATGATGCTAAATGAGCCGTCAGAAGATTGGCAACGATTACGCTTAAATATCCCCCATTAAGCGTGAATGCTTTCGGGGCAGGTTGTTTGTGGGGTTTATACGCACTAAGCCGCATGTACTTGAATGGTATTTTTCCCGTTATCTTTAGCAAGGTACATCGCATTATCGGCATTGGTGATTAATGTTTCTTTATCGGTGCCGTGGTCAGGGTAGATTGCAATGCCGATGCTCGATGAAATGTTAATATTGTGCCCCGATATTTCCATCGGGTTTGAGGCTTCCCGTAAAAGCTTATTAGCAATTTTTGTAATATCGTCCCGCTGTTCAATTTTTTGGACGATCACTACAAACTCATCCCCGCCTATTCTTGCAACGGTATCATAGCTCCTAACGATCGTTTTAAAACGATTCGCAATGGTTTGTAAAAGCTCGTCGCCGACGGCATGACCGTATGAATCATTGACATGTTTGAAGCCATCTAAGTCGATAAAGAGGATGGCAATAGGATTTTTTCCACGCATCTCTGCACAAAGTGCCTGCTCGATACGATCATTAAATAATGATCGATTGGGTAAACCTGTCAGCGCATCATGAAACGCGAGGTGCTGTATTTTTTGCTCGCTCTCATGGGATTTAATTCTTAACTCTATATTTTCGAGTATATTTTTTCCTTGTATTAAGGAGGCGTAGATAATAAATAGCATGAATAGTATTAACATTAATGCCATGCCAATGGAGGTGCCCTGCTCCGACATTAAATAATGGATAATGTTAGGTGCTATGGTCGGCAGAACAAAAGAAATCATTGATAGTTTATCAACGGATAAAGAGGATGCCGCACCAGCTAATAAGCCTGCGAGCATAAATGATATATATAACTGAGAATCGAGAGAAACCTGCCCCGCAAAATAATAACCACACCAACCCCAGGTTAAGCCGGATAAAAATGCGCCTATTCTAAAAAATATTAATTTTCCGGTAAAACCACTGGTTATATCTGTGTTTTCTTTATAGGGAAGGACAGATAAAAGGCGGATTAAAAGTATGGATAAACTAGTGATAAGCCAAGGCATCAGCTGATCATGGGGAATTTTGTCTTTTAAATGAAAGCTAATTAACAAACAAAGAAATGCACTAATAAAAAAACTTATTATGATCGATTTTCTTAGTAGTTGTATTTTCTCTTTATTAATCGATATGTGATTCATTTTTTTTATACAACATAGACACGCAATTATGGTAGCAGCTGGTTTTTAGATTGTCATTGTAGCCGCGATGAATTTTATGCATGGAAGTTAGGCTTCCTATAAAAATTAGTATAGGCCTTAAGGGGAAAGCGGATGAATAATAGGATTTTCGACAGGGGTATCTGTCTTAAATTGACCTCGCACCTTTCTCCTTATCTCCATGGAGTCGCTATATCCATTACCCCCTCGCTTTATAGGAGGGTCATTCGCAATAAGGGGCAAGTAACAGCAGTATTATAGACTAAGTTGTCCAATACGTGATCAATTGATTGTGTTTTTGCTCAATAGCGGGGGATGTCATGGGGCAGGTTAGTGTATGGGAAAGGCGTGGTGTTTACGTCGAGGAAAGGACGCGCTAGTGAAAGCTAGCGCTTATGCTGCATCAATTAAATAGTAGGGCAGAACATCTCATGTAACGTATGGATGATACGTTTTGCTGTATCGCCCTGTAATGAGTAATAGATGGTTTGTGATTCACGTCGTGTTTTAACCAATCCATCTTTCCGCAGAACGGCAAGGTGCTGTGATAGCGCTGACTGGCTTAAATCTAAACAGTTGTTTAATGCAGTAACCGAAAGCTCTTTACCATCAAGGTTACATAAGATTAATAAGCGACTTTCGTTGCCAAGGGCTTTCATTAATTGTGCCGCTTTACCGGCATTTTTTTTCATCATATCTAGGGTTTCTGCATCAAGTGATGCGGCAGTTGAATCGTTCAAAATTATACTCCGAAGCGCTTAACTATTAATGTTGGAATCCTAGCTTCCATACTGTTCACGCCAGCGTTACTGCTATCAATTATTATCAACTTATAGTTATTAATATTCTGTTTTTTATAACATGTTCCATACTACCTAGTTTGCCGGTTTTTCGCAATTTTCTAATATACGCATTTGAAATGCGGTTTATAGTATGGACGAATGCGCCGTTTCTTCCTCAGTGTAGGTTTAACGGTTGGGCTGTTAAATGACCGCTTTTAACCGCTAACAAGTCGTGTTCGGTGCAACGAGGCGCGGTCGTTATGCACAGAATAAGTCGCTCGCTTATACGCCGACCTAAGAGTATTAGGTCGCGTTAATGTATTGCAATATTAGTTAATACTAATACAATAAAGCCTTATCTACCAGTCTGTGTCATGTCTATGAGGTTTTCAATGGGATTAAGAGCGTGGTTAGTCGCGTTGGCGATGGAAAAGCCTAAACAGGTTTTTTTCGGGGTTATTGCGTTAGTCGTGTTGGCGGGTCTTCAGATTCCGAGTATCAAGGTGGATACGGATCCTGAGAATATGTTGCCCCATGATCAGGTGGATCGCGTTTTCCATGATGAGGTAAAAAAGCGTTTCTCGCTATACGATTCTATTATTGTGGGTGTTGTTAATACTCAGAACCCGCAGGGCGTTTATAACCCACAAACCTTACAAGATCTGCATAAGCTTTCATCCGCCGTACAGTCAATGAAGGGCGTTATTCGTCAGGACCTTATGTCTTTGGATACGGTTGATAATATTAGCCAGTCATCTAACCAGCCGGGTGCTATACGTTTTGAATGGATGATGAAGTCAGCGCCAACGACACAGGCGCAAGCTGATCAGATTAAAGCCTCGGTGGAAAACCTCCCTTTACTTCAAAACACGCTGGTTTCAGGTGATGGTAAAGCGGCCGGTATTTATATTCCGATTGAAAGCAAATCAGAGAGCTACCGCTTATCAAAAGAGATTCAAACCGTCATTGATCAGTTAAACGTTGAATCGCCTGCTGCTGATAATGAGTTTTACATGGCGGGTTTGCCTGTCGCTGAAGATACCTTTGGGGTGGAGATGTTTATCCAGATGGCGATCTCGGCACCTCTGGCTGGATTGATGATCTTTATCCTTATGTGGGTGTTTTTCCGTTCGATGTTATTGATTACGGCGCCGATGCTGGTTGCCATGGCGGCGGTTATTATTACGATGGGTCTACTCATCGGTCAGGGTTACACGGTTCATATTATGAGCTCAATGATCCCTATCTTTTTAATGCCTATCGCGGTGGTTGATTCTGTCCATATACTGTCTGAATTTTCAGATCGCTATAAGCCTGGGGATAAACCGAACGCCGCATTAAAGGCGGTGGTTGGGCATCTGTTTACGCCGATGTTTTATACGTCGATTACATCTGCAGTGGGGTTTGCCTCGTTAGCCTTTACGCCGATTCCGCCGGTACAGATTTTTGGCTTACATGTGGCGTTTGGTATTTTACTGGCGTTTGTTTTAACGGTGACCTTAGTGCCTGCTTATATTGTGAGTTTGTCGCCAGCGCGTTTGGCTGCACTTAAAGATCACTCCCTCTCCGAACAAGTACATGAAGACAATACCAGCTTACTCAGTCGCTTATTGGCGATGACGGGGCGTTTCTCTATCGCTAAATCGAAAACCTTAGTGATGATGTTTGTTGCTGTGACCTTAGTGTCTATCTATGGTTTAACGACGATCCAAATCAACGACAACCCTGTGCGTTGGTTTAAAGAGGATCATCGTTTACGTATTGCCGACCGAGTGATGAATGAACACTTCTCTGGAACCTATGATGCCTTTCTCGTATTAGAACGCACAGGGTTGGATGAGCAGAAAACAGAATTTCTGGCCTATTTAAGAAAACAGGTCAACGCCCGTGAAAACGCTCAAGCAGTGACCGATAAGTTGGATAGTATTTTGCGTACACTGGAGGGTGAAGATTACAGTACCTTATTGCAAAAGCTGACTTATCAATTGGATGATGCGGCCTATGAGGATAGTGCTCATGAGGCCCATTGGATGGCATTACTCGATACGGTCGAGCAGGCGCAATCGAGCAGTAAATATTTTTTAACGCCAAGCGCTTTAGGTTATTTAAATGACCTTCAATTATTTTTAGATGACTCCGCTTTGGTCGGTAAAAGTAACTCCTTGGTTACTTTATTAAAAACGGTGTACCGCGAGTTACAAGGGGGGGATCCTGCGCATTATAAACTGCCGGATAACAGCAATGCGGCGGCACAAACTATTTTGAGCTTTCAGTCCTCCCACCGGCCCGACGACCTATGGCACATGGTAACGCCTGATTTTAATGCGACTGCACTGTGGTTGCAGTTAAAGAGTGGCGATAATCAGGAGATGAGCCGGGTCATCAAGCTGGTAGATGATTATGTGAGCGAACACCCTCTCCCTGCCAATGTTGAGATGAACTGGGCCGGTTTAACCTATATCAATGTGGTTTGGCAGGAGCAGATGGTGACAGGGATGTTAAGCAGCCTTACCAGCGCCTTCTTTATGGTGCTTGTGATGATGTTTGTTCTTTTTCGCTCAATCAAGCTTGGCCTGTTGGCCATGTTGCCTTTAACTGTAACGATTTTATTTATCTATGGCCTGATCGGTTTTGTGGGTAAAGATTATGATATGCCGATTGCGGTGCTTTCTGCACTGACGTTAGGTTTATCCGTGGATTTCGCGATTCACTTTTTAGAGCGTTGCCGTACCACCTATCAGGAAAGCGGCAGTTGGCCGTCCACTGTGACGGAAATGTATAAAGGCCCGGCTCGGGCGATTAGCCGAAATGCGGTGGTGGTGGCGATTGGTTTCACCCCTTTATTATTCGCCCCGTTAGTACCTTACATCACGGTAGGTTTTTTTCTCGCGATGATTATGGCGGTGTCTGCTGTCGTCACGGTCGTGCTGCTACCTGCTGTTATTAACGATATTAAAGATAAAGATAAGCTTTTTGCTATGTCAGAAGATGACCGTTTAAAAAGCATACAGGAGAAAAATAATGTCTAAGTTTATCGGTATAAAATCACTGCTTATAGTGATGGCCGTTAGTGCGCTAAATACGGTCTATGCTACGGAATTAACCGATGCTAATGCCATCGTATCTAAGGCGAATTTAGTTGCTTACTATGCGGGTAATGATGGTCGTTCTGAGGCGCGGATGTTAATCACCGATGCGCAGGGCCGAGAGCAAAAACGTCAATTCACCATTCTACGTCGTGATCGAGAGGAGGGGGGAGAGCAGGACTTCTTAGTTGTTTTTAGTCGCCCATCGGATGTGCGCAATACTGTGTTTTTGGTCGCTAAGAAACCGGGCGGTGATGATGATCGCTGGTTATACCTTCCAGGCTTAGATCTAGTAAAGCGAATTTCAGCCGGTGATAAGCGCACGAGCTTTGTCGGTTCCCACTATTTTTATGAAGATGTATCGGGCCGTAGCATAACGGAAGATAGCCATCAGTTGCTGGAAACCAGCGATAAGTACTACGTTATTGAGAATAAGCCGCTGGACCCGAACAGTGCTGAATTTAGTCGCTATATTGCGTGGATTAATAAAGCCAGCTTCCTACCTGAGAAAATTGAATATCAAGATGAGAACGACAAGGTCTATCGACGTGTAGAGGTATTAGCGAGTGAGGTGATTCAAGGTCATGAGACCGTCACTAAATCCCAAGTGTCTGATCTTCGAAGTGGAGGGACAACCACCTTAGCGTTTCGTTTTCAGCATTATGATTTAGGAATGGATCAAGCGGTCTTTAGTGAACGCTCATTACGCAAACCGCCACGGGAATGGTTGCAGAGGGGCGAGTGATGGGGGCTAAGATAACACCTAGATACTGGTTACTTATAACGATTCTATGCACATTCCCTCGTTATCTTTATGCCGCAGATGATTGGGGCGATGACGCGTGGGGAGAAGAGGAAAAACAAGGCACTGCCATACATGGTTTTATCGAAACCGCTGTGGGCGATCGCGTAAGTGATGATACGTTGGTGGATGATGCGTTAAGTTTGGCTGAAGTCCGCGCAAGGCTTGAAGCAGAAACCTACCAAGGGGCGCTACGCCTTAGCGGAAAAGTGGATCTTTATGCCGATGGGGTCGAGCGTGGTTTCGACATCTATTTACGGGAAGCGGTGGCTGAATTTTCCCTGACAGATAATGTGGATGTGAGAGCAGGGCATCAAGTTTTAACCTGGGGGACAGGCGATCTGCTTTTCCTGAACGATCTGTTTGCGAAGGATTGGGTCTCTTTTTTTTCCGGCCGCGATGATGAATATTTAAAAGCACCCTCGTCGAGTATCAAAGTGTCGGCGTATGGGGAAACGGCAAATATTGATTTTGTTTGGACGCCGGTATTTAACAGCGATAACTTTATTTCAGGCGAACGGTTCTCCTATTTCTCGCCCCAGACCGGCACACAAGTGGCGGCTCCGAGTGGGAAAATAGTCCCTGACGAGCCGAGTGAAACGTTCAGCCACGGTGAGTTCTCTGCGCGTATCTATGGGCGTAGTCATCTGTTAGGGCGCAGCAGTACAGAGTGGGCGTTATATGGTTATCGCGGGTTTTGGAAACAACCGAACGGGATTAATAGTAATAATCAGGCTTATTTCAGCCCCTTAACCAGTCTCGGTGCAAGTCTGCGTACTAATGTTGCGAGCGGTATAGGTCATACGGAATTAGCGTGGTACAACAGTGTTGATGATGACGGCAGTAATCCGCTGATCCCAAATAGCCAGATCCGTTTTTTAATGGGTTATGAGCAAGAGCTAGTGCCTAAACTAACCTTAGGCGTGCAATACTATTTTGAACACATACTGGATTATGATGCGCTTTCAGCCCATGACGGAGGGTCTATCTACCGTCCCGATGAGCATCGGGAGTTGTGGACGATGCGCCTCTCTTATCGCGCGTTACAGGACAATTTAACCTTCAATTGGTTTAGCTTCTATTCACCTACCGACCAAGACTATTACCATCGACCTTCCGTTAAATATCGCTTTAATGATCAGGTGAACTTAACGCTGGGTGGGAATGTCTTTGGGGGGAAGCAGAAGCAGACGTTTTTCGGTCAGTTTGAGGATGCGTCCAACCTATATGCCCGCCTACGATGGAGCTACTAATCGTCTTCGTTTGCTAGCGACGTAAGTGGTTACGCATAATCTTTTCGTTGCCCACGCCTAGTTGGTTTAGGCTTGGGTTTGTAGTGAACGGTTGTCGAACAGTTACGGCCGTTCTTTTTCGAGCGGTAGAGGGCTTCATCTGCTTTTTTAATAACCGCGTGAGCGTCGGCTAACTCCGCTGTTTTCTCACATATGCCAATACTGATCTGGACACTCACAACTTCACTTTTAGCACGCTGCTGGCGTTGCTGTTGGCCTTGGTCATTATCTTTTGGCCGGTCCTGATTACGAATATGCATAGGGTAATTCGCAATCGTTTCGCGCAGTTGTTCTATGTAAGGGAGCGCTTCCTCTTCGCTTTTACCTGCAAAGACTAAGGTAAACTCCTCACCCCCATAGCGATAGGCTTTCCCGCCGCCGCTAACCTGATTTAGTTTGGCTGCCACCATTTTTAACACTTGATCCCCTACATCATGGCCGTAGGTGTCATTAAACTTTTTAAAGTGATCAATATCGCACATGGCTAGGGTATATTTTTTTCCTAATGTGGCCAATTTGTCTTGGAGTGCACGACGAGCAGGGATCGCCGTTAACTCATCGATAAAGGCCATCTGATAGGAGTTCTGCATAACCGAAATGGCTAAAGCAATAAGACTGGCTGAAACAAAGAGGGCAGATATAAGTGATTGATCAAACTTGCTTAGCATCACTAATGCCGAGATGAACGAGGCAAGTAGAGCCGCATCCGTGTAGGTTTTGCGCAGGGTAAACGAGAGCAAGACAGGAATAAGGCAGAGGGTAAAGGTAATAGCGGCAGCTTCACTCAAGTAATATTGGTGAATCAGCATTTCGAGCATACTCATTGGAAGGTCGGCTAAATAAAGCCCCAGCGAGCCTTTCGCCCAACTGATATACAGAGTGAGGTAGGTGAGTACAATAAATGCAATGCGGATCACGCCGACCGGAGTGAACAAGCCTCGCTCCTTGTAGATCGCGATCAATGCCATATGCACGGGGAGTAAAACGGAGATCGTACTAAAAAGAACAAATGCATCGGGTTGGTTTAGGCTTGTCTGCAAACCATTTTGAATAAGCCAGTAGGCGCCACTTAAATTGAGTGCGGTAAATAGAATTCGACTTCTCTTAAACCCGTAGCCGAGTAAGGCAACAATGCAGGCTAAGGGGTAAGGGGTTAAGGTGATGATTTGCTGGTATTCATGACTCAGCTGCGTTGCCATAGGTAATACTATAGCTACACCCGCGAGAAGTAGCAGAGAGGGTAAAATCAAACCTGCGAGTCTTAAAAGCAAATGTCTAGTCCAGCCGAGTTAAAATCCCCTCCATTGTAACGACTGTTACGTAAAAATAACGACAGTTAATGAAAAAATATTGCGTTAAAACAATAAAAAAACGCCGAGTTAATTAGACTCGACGTTTCAAGATCGTGCTTTCGATAGGGATGGCCAGAACTAAGAGGCGGTTGTTTTTTTACAGCCCAGCATGGATGCGATCATCATTGCGGGACACCAGCCCGTGAAAGCTGATTGGGTCAAACTCGCCCCAATAATAGCCGTGATGATCAATGTCATCGGGGTTACATGTAAAAAGAGCACCGCGCTAACGGTTAATATGATAACGGAGCCGGCGATGATGTGGACCGCCTGATTAACGGTAACGCCTTTGTCCGTTGGACACTCAGCTTTAAGTCCGAGCTTTTTAAAGACCAGTATCGCTGGGCACCAGCCGGTAAATGCTGATTGAAATAAGTTAAGCCCTACAAAACCGGTTAGGTAGTACCAATTAGCATTAAGGTATGTGCCGAGGGCTAAGCTCGTTAGGACAACGAGGCCAGCCATTAAGCGTAAGGCAGCATTGATCGTCATAAAGCCTCCTAGTGTGCAGAACGTCTGCATGGGTAAGTGAATTCACAATATTATATATAAGTAATATCTAATATAAAAGTGTTTTATATGATGCATACCGGGTTAAAGGTCAGTAAATTTCATCCATTACAGTGAGTATTGGAGTGGCTATCCTTGATGATTACGTCCAAAATTAAGCTAGATGCTAAGCGACGAATGAGGGAAGAAGATGGATAAAATTCTAGTCAATATCGACTTCAAACATGACACTGCCATGATCTTAGAGAAGGCGGCTCAATTAGCCATAGAGCATTCAGCGGTAGTCGAACTTTTTTGCTGCTGTTACAACCGCGCTATCGTGCAAGATTATATGTTTGATAAGGCTGGAGCGCAGAAAGCAGAACATGCGTACGTCCGTCAGATAGAATCACAACTAGAAGTACTGTCTGATGCGCTGGCAGATAAGGGTATCCATGCGAGTTTTGATGCGTGTTGGGATCGTTATACGGATGAGGGCATTATGCGTAAAATTTTACGTTATGAGCCCGATCTCTTGATGCATGCGGTGCAGCCCCATAGTCGCATAGGGCACTATTTATTTGCGTCGCTCGATTGGCAGATTGCCCGTCAAAGCCCTGTATCTGTATTGTTTGTTAAGCAAAAGCCATGGACGACGATTATGCGTATTGCGGCGTGTATCGACCCGTTCCATAAAGATGATTTACAGGGGCAATTAGATCGAGAAATTTTGACCCAGAGTCAAACCTTTTCAAAAGGAGGTATGAGTGAACTGCGCGTGCTGCATTGTTTTAATACTTTACCCCATGAAGCGATTTTTGATGAGCACTTAGTCACCGATTATGAAGCGCTGCAAATTCGTATCGAAAAAGAACATATAACCCGCTGTAATGATGTGCTTGCTGAGTTTGGTTTAAGCACCGAGGATAGTTTGGTTGATGTTTTAAAAGGTGAGGCGGACTCCCTTATTAGTGATTATGCTATCGATAATCATATCGATATTATTGCTATGGGGGGCGTCGCACGTAGTGTGCTTGATCGCTTGTTATTGGGCAGTACGATGGAAAGTGTGGTAGATAATGTGGATTGCGATGTACTGGTCGTCAAACGCCCAGATTTTCTATGCCCCCTATCTGAATAAGCTATAGAGGCAGCAAGTATGGCCAGGAAATAGAGAGGGGTTTAGCATGCGTTATCTTTTTGGTGTGGTTTTGCCAGCGTTACTGCAGGTGTTGGTTGTGTTTATTATTATAGAAACAAATACCGGGAATGGCTCGTGGCTAGGCCTTTTGGCTTATCTTATAGGTCTGTTTGCTATCCCCTTAACGGCTATCATTAATGCGCTTTATATATGGAAAAGCCCAACGGAGTATTTTTTGAGTATTACCGGAAAATGCTTTGCTATTGCCCTAATCGCGCCAGTGATGTGTGTCTTCATGCTGTTTTTATAGCGAGTTTTTTCCTGCATTTTTCGCGATGATATCGCTATCGGACGCCTATTATTTTGTTACAGCAGCTGAATGCGATAAGAGAGTTATACTAATGACTGTCCATCGGCGGTTATAGTAAGCTCGCCCTTAGCTGAAAATTGTAAGCTGATCTCTGGGTATGCTTGAGCGCGGTTATCACCGAGATAGGCTGAGAAGTTTTCTAAAATAATATCGACTTCCGCTTGAGAATTGGCCTGCGCTAATGCTTCACGCATAGGTGCGGTCGCCTGAATCCCCGCTACATGTGAGGAGAGCGCGTGGGCTGTTTTTAGCGTCTTAAGCATGTCCGGATGCTGTTCTAATGCGGCGGTCAACTCTTCCTTATAGGCGTAATCATTAGGTAAAACCAGTGTTCCTTGGTTATCAAATAGCATGGTCTGGGGCGCTTCAGAAATACCATGTTTAGTTAAAAAATCGGGGAAAACCGAAGAGATATGCTCCTGCAGTGCTAGCACATTATTACTACTCGGCAAGAGTAGGTTAGCTGCGCCTGATGCTAAGTCGTTAACCGGTGATGATTGGGTGAAATAGCGGTCTAAATCGATCTGTTTAGTACCACTCCCTGTATCCATGCGGTAAACCGCTGTACTTGTTTGCATCGCCTTCGCTTCATCGGACAACGTCACGTCTGATCCGCGTGCTGATGGGTAAGTGCTTGCCACCTGAGGGAGTGAATTTGCCGCGGAATTCTGGGTTGTCAGAGCACTATTTATCCCCTTCGATGGGGCGGTATAGGTGACGTTGTAGCTGTTGTTTGTATAAATAGTCATGGCAAAGCTCATAGGGTAATCGATGTTAGATTATCTAAAGCGATTTATGTGCCAGTTTTTCAGGGGTCTCTCCGGGGGAAAGGGATTGTCGGGTTACTCTTTTGCCAGCGTGTTTGCGTACAGGTTCATCTGTTTAGCCAGGTCAGCGTCTTTGTCTGAGATACCAGATAGGTCATGGGTCATCAGTTGGACGTTCACTTTGTTATATACATTAAACCATTCAGGGTGGTGATTGATTTTCTCAGCATAGAGTGCGCACAAGGTCATAAAACCGAATGCGGTGTTAAAGTCCTTAAAGAGGAACTGCTTGGTGATTTTTCCCTGTTCTACGTACCAGCCATTATGAACGGTGTTTAGGGTTTCAATGAGTGCCTGTATCTCATTCGGGTTATATGCCTTAGCGCTCATAACAGCCTCGTTATTTATCAGTGTGAAAAAGTGTGGGGAGTGTGTTTAGGATAGACCTTTTATCGAATGTAAGGGGTGTTCTTCTCTTTTTGTGCATATTTATTTGAATATTTTTAGATAGGGGACGTGCGCATACGGATATAGGGGGGGGCTGAGCGATTTTATTTATCGTATATGCAGGGGCAGATAGCCCATAGGGTTGAATAGGTAGGTTGGAAAAATAAATGGGGGTCTCCCCATTTATTAATCTATTTATGTGTTTTACAGACCAAGATTTCGGGTTAAAACCTCTGCGGATTTAATAATACGCGTTGTACGATAAAGCTCTGGGTGCTTTTCATCGTCTGCGTATCCTACTGGATCTCCCGCTCCTGTGTTTACAAACCAAGAGTTTTCTGGACTGCGCTCATCGAGTAGCTTTTTAAATTCAGCTGGTTTTATACCTAGCGCTTGAGCCGCTGCATTGTATGTACAACGAGTCTTAACTTCGTTTAGGTAGTCTCGTATGGTAGTAAGTTTATCCTGCATCAAAAGGTAATTCCTAGAAAGTTAATATTAGTATAGCTGTATTTACCTGTTAGCTATGATCTACATTTAAAATAAGTTATTTATCGCCCCAGATCTTTTTAGCTGCGGCAGCGGCACGGAGTTTGTCTTTCTTGCTCATACGCTGCCCTTTGACTGGGGCTTGGCCTTTCTGCTCACGTACTTCAAGTGGCACAATGCTGTCGCGTTCAAACCCAGTTATCTGCTCGCGCGGAAGGGTTTGTTTAATGCGTTTTTCAATCAGCTTAAAGTGACTGTCGCCTTCGTGGTCAATAAAAGAAAGTGCTAGTCCTACTTCACCTGCACGACCGGTACGGCCAATACGGTGGACGTAGTCAGCGGGCGAGCGAGGAAGGTCATAGTTCAGTACACAGGGGAGATTAGGTATATCGATCCCG
Organism: Neptuniibacter pectenicola; assembly: GCF_001597735.1. GTDB lineage: Bacteria > Pseudomonadota > Gammaproteobacteria > Pseudomonadales > Balneatricaceae > Neptuniibacter > Neptuniibacter pectenicola. The sequence goes on along the minus strand of NZ_LUTS01000001.1, from coordinate 180,200 downwards.
CGAGCGGCTAGGTCAGTGGCAACGAGTATTTTGCATTTGCCTGATTTAAAGTCGGCTAACGCGCCGCTACGCTCGGATTGAGTTAGATTCCCGTGTAGTGCTTGTGCGTTAATATCTGCGCGGGAGAGCTTTAAAATCACATTGTTAGCAGTACGTTTGCTTGCGACAAAGATTAAAACCCGAGACCAGTTCTCTGTTTTTAATAGGTGTTTCAGTAACATGGTGCGGTTCGTACGATCAACTTCGATCGCGCGTTGTTCTAATTGCTCAGGGATTGTCGCTTCTTGCTTTATGGATATTTCAACAGGGTCGCTGAGTATCTCTTGGGTTAAGGTCCGAACACTGTTTGGGAAGGTGGCTGAAAACAGCAGATTTTGTCTACGTTCGGGTAGTTCATCAAGGATATCATCTAACTCATCAGCAAAACCTAAATCGAGCATGCGGTCTGCTTCGTCCAGCACTAAGGTATGAACTGCACGTAAATCGATAGCGTTACGTTTAAATAGGTCAATTAAGCGACCGGGTGTGGCGACGACAATATCGCAGCCACTTCGCATCGCCTGCATCTGGGTATTAATCGATACACCGCCATAAATGGCGAGCGATTTTAATTTTCTTGGGAAGTATTTGGCATATTGCTGAACCGCTTCCTCAACTTGTACGGCGAGTTCGCGCGTAGGAACCAGTACTAAAACGTTAGCGTGGTTGCTACGCGGCGGAATTGCGTCTTTCATTCTTTCTAAAATGGGTAGTACAAAACCTGCTGTTTTCCCAGAGCCTGTTTCTGCAGCGGCCAGCACATCATTACCTTCCAGCGTGGCTGGAATGGCTTTTAGCTGTACCGGCGTAGGCTGTTCGTAGCCTAAATCTGTTAACGCGTTTAACAGAAAGTCAGAAAGATTAAGTGAAGAAAAAGACATAAAAAATCAAGTGCTCAATGGTCAGAAGGTCGAACGATCAATTCTAGCAGATTTGAGAAGGATTATCGGCTTGTTCTTTTCAATGGCGAGTAAATAGAGGCGAGGTCTTTTGTTAAAACAGTACGGAGTGGATGGGCGCTGCCTGTTTTTTTGATCTTTATCTGTGTTTTTATTTTCGATGCGTTTGAGGCGCTGAGTCCTTGAATGGGTCAAGAGACTCGCGCCTAATCTGCGGATTTATAAGTCTATCTCGGCCCAAATAGGCGCATGGTCAGAGGGTTTCTCCATGGCACGAATCTCATAGTCAACGCCTGCGTCGTTACATCTTGCTAGTAGGGGGGCTGTGAGTAAGATGCCATCGATACGCAGTCCGCGTTTTGGCTCATCAGCAAAGCCCTTAGAGCGGTAGTCAAACCAGCTAAAGACGCGATCTTCCTCTGGATTTAGGTGGCGGAAACAATCGGTCAGCCCCCAGCCGGTTAATTTTCCATACCATTCCCGCTCTTCTGGTTGGAAGCTGGCTTTGCCGGTTTTTAACCAACGTTTACGGTTAGGCTCACCAATCCCTATGTCTTTATCTTCAGGTGAAATATTTAGATCACCCATCACAACGATATTTTGTTCAGGTGAACAGTGCGTCTCTAGGTGGCTTTGTAGGTCCGCATAGAATTTACGTTTAGCGGGAAATTTAATTTCGTGATCGACACTTTCACCTTGCGGGAAGTAACCGTTCATCACTCTAACGGTATTGCCATTGTCCGTTTCGTAATCCCCCATAATCATGCGTTTTTGCGCATCGTCATTATCGGTGAGGTAGCCTTTTTGTATATTCGTTAGGGGCTTTTTAGAGATAAGGCAAACACCGTAGTGACCTTTTTGCCCGTGAATCTCTACGTGGTATCCCATTGCCTCAACATCGGCGACAGGAAACGCTTCATCATGGACTTTGGTCTCCTGTAAACCGATCACGTCGGGCTGATATTTATCGATGACTGCTTGTAGTTGGTGAAGACGGGAGCGCAGTCCGTTAACATTGAAACATATCAATTTCATCTGATCGGTGTCCTGATCGGTAACTAAATGAATGTGAATTTTATTGAACAATTCATGGGAAAGATACTCTGAAGGCTATTGGTAAAATTAATAGGGCTATTTAACTTTCTTAATTGGCTCTCATCTTAGTATCCATGTAAATTATTATTAATAAACTCGATCCATTATTGAGATATGTATTTAAAGGAGCCTGTTGTGGCGGAATATGATTTTGACCTATTTGTAATTGGTGCCGGTTCAGGTGGTGTGCGTGCGGCGCGTATGGCTGCGGGTATGGGAGTAAAAGTAGCTATAGCGGAGGATCGTCATTTAGGAGGCACCTGTGTCAATGTTGGTTGTGTCCCTAAAAAGTTATTTGTTTACGCTTCGCAGTATGCTGAAGGTTTTGCTGAAGCGGCTGGGTTCGGCTTAACTAACAAAGGTATCGAGTTTGATTGGCCTACGTTACGTGATAATAAAACCCGTGAGATTGAGCGTTTAAACGGTATCTATCAAACGATGCTGGTTAATTCCGGTTGTGAATTGATTAATGGTCGTGCGGTATTGGTTGATGATCATACGGTGGCTGTGGGGGATAAACAGTATAGTGCCGAACGTATTTTGGTCGCCGTAGGTGGGTGGCCAAATGTGCCTGATATCCCAGGCAAAGAGCATATCATTAGTTCTAACGAAGTCTTTTATCTAGATGAGTTTCCTAAGCGCGCCTTAGTGGTTGGCGGTGGTTATATTGCTGTTGAATTTGCCGGTATCTTTTCAGGTTTAGGGACAGACACTAAGCTGGTTTATCGCGGTGATCTTTTCTTGCGTGGCTTCGATAACGAGATTCGTGAGTTTGCGGCGACTGAAGTGGCTAAAAAAGGGGTCGACCTTGTTTTTAATAACAATGTTGAAGCGATTGAAAAACAGTCAGATGGCTCTTTTGTTGCCCAGATGACCGACGGTTCCCGTATTGAAACGGATCTGATTATGTATGCGACCGGCCGCAACCCTAAAGTGGCGAACTTGGGTTTAGAAGAGGTTGGTATTAAGCAGGCGAAAAATGGTGCAATCATCGTAAACGATGAGTTCCAAACCAATGTGCCGTCTGTTTATGCAGTTGGTGATGTTATTGACCGTGTTCAGTTAACGCCGGTTGCACTTGCGGAGGGGATGGCGTTAGTGAATAACCTTTATGCGGGTGAAAACAGAAAAGTTGATTACGACCTGATCCCAACCGCCGTATTCTGCCAACCTAATATTGGTACGGTTGGTTTAAGTGAAGAACAGGCGCGTGAAAAATACAGTAATGTTGAGGTGTATAAGTCTAGCTTTAGAGCGATGAAACACACCTTAAGCGGCAGCGAAGAGCGGACCTTTATGAAGATGCTGGTGGACGGTGATTCACGTAAAGTGGTTGGTGTACACATGGTAGGTCCTGATGCTGGTGAAATTATCCAAGGTATCGGTATTGCGCTTAAAGCGGGTGCCACCAAAGAGGTGTTTGATTCGACTATTGGAATTCACCCGACAGCGGCGGAAGAGTTTGTGACGATGCGAGAACCGGTTTAGGTCTCTGCTACGCTGAGAATAGAATAAGCTCTCCTTCCCAGTGAGCTTAAACTTAGCCCACCTTGTGTGGGCTTTTTTTTAATCTTTTTTCATGGGGTGCATCTATTGCGGCGCAGCAAAGGTAAGGGTGCTATATTATCTATACTATATTTGATCTTAAACAACGTATCACTGAAAAACGGTGTTCATCCACAGTCGCCTTGATTACCTACTTGGGATAAGGTTATTTCTTAAATAGTAGATCGCTTCCTTAAACGATAACGCTGCCTTTTTTAAAGGGCGCTGTTTAAGCAGGATTTAAATATCTTTAAACCAATCGTTATCCGTTTTTATTTTCGAGCCTGAAAAATGATGTTTGTGCTGCCGACGGTGCCGTTGAACCTCAGTAGTGAGCGTGCGAAGCGTTTCCTTCAAAGTGATGATGAGTTGAGCGCATTATGTTGAAATTTATCAGTGTTGTTTTTTGTTTTATCGTCTCGTTTGATGTGCTTGCTGATGAGCCGATTACGCCACTCGTTCCCATTGAGGGGTTGTCACCGGATAAAGTGAAATTAGGGCAGCAACTGTTTAACGATAACCGTCTATCAAAAGATAACTCGATCAGTTGTGCTAGTTGTCATCTATTGTCTAAGCATGGGGCTGATAATCGTACTCGCTCCATTGGTATTAATGGCAGTCAAGGTATCATTAAAACACCGACCGTTTATAACAGTGCGTTTAATTTTGTACAGTTTTGGGATGGTCGTAGCCGTACCTTAAATCAACAGGTCTCAGGGCCTATCCATAACCCCATAGAGATGGGCAGTCACTGGCTTGAAGTGATAGATAAGCTGAGTGCCGATCCCGCTGTTGCCGTACAATTTAAGACGCTATATGACGATGGGTTAACCGCAGCAAATGTTGCGGATGCAATCACAACCTTTGAACGCTCGCTAATTACCTTAAATTCTCGTTTTGATCGCTGGCTCGAGGGCGATGAGAAGGCCCTATCAGCAAACGAAAAGCAGGGTTACCAGCTGTTTAAGGCTTTTGGGTGCATTAGTTGCCACCAAGGACGCAATGTGGGTGGGAATATGTATGCGTATATGGGGACGATGGGTGACTATTTTTCAGATAGAGGCCAGCCGATTACAGTGGCTGATTATGGTCGTTTTAATGTAACGGGGGTGGAGGACGACAAATTTCTTTTTAAAGTTCCAAGTTTACGTTTAGTGGCACTACAACGTTACTTTTTTCATGATGCAAGTGAACGTCGTTTAGTGTCAGCGATAGAGGTTATGGCTAAATATCAATTGGGCCGCAATATAAATGAGCAGGATGCTGAATTAATTGCGGCGTTTCTCCGCTCGTTGGTTGGGCAGCACCCCCTACTGGAACCGCAATGAAGCGTAAGTTATCAAACTCCATTATCCTGCAGGCGGTTTTATTTATCGCGCTTATCGCATTACTGTTCTTCTTTTTTAAGCTTAACAACCTTAATTCGGCAGAGCATAAAACGCGGGTTGAAGTGTTACTGTCAGCTGAGCGTATTGATGCGGAATTAAACCAAGCGGGCTTACAAATACTGACCACGTCAATGCGTCATTACGATTCCCTCTCAGCCCTATATATACGTTTTGATCGTTTAATGGATACGCTGAAGGCTCAACCTGCCGGCGTGTTTAGCGCAACTAATCCATTAATAATGGACGATGTTAAGAATCTAGTCATCCATTTACAAACAAAGCTCGAACTCATTGAACGATTAAAAACCCAGTCGGCACTAGTGCGTAATGGGTTGCTTTATCTTCCGACGCTCAGTGATGAATTTCGCACCCAGCCATCGCTAAGTATGATAAACCCCAATGTATATCTAACCCGCTTGATGGCTTATCAACACTTCGCGACGGACAGTACTAAGGCTGAATTGCTCCATGAGATGGAGGCGCTTGACCATTGGGTGCAGTTATATCCTGAGAATGAATTAGTCAGCAACTTCCAGCGCCATCTCCTTAAAAGCGTTGAAGGGTTGAATAAACTGAGTGATATCAAAAAACAGTTTATCGGGATTCCGACGAAAAATTTACTTGAGTCGCTGCGAATTAATTATCTTGATTATCATGAGGTTAAGGTTAAAGAACGGCAGCAGCTGAGTATCCTACTATTAATGTTATGCACCGTGCTTATCGCCTTTCTTATTATTATCTTACGTCGTCTCGACAGTTCGCGAATTGTGGCGGAAGAGGCCAACACGCTGTTACATAATGCGGTTGAAAAGTTGTATGAAGGCTTTGCACTGTATTCAGCTCAAGGTTCATTAAGGTTTACCAACAGTCGCTGGCTAGCGCTATATGGGGTGGACAGTATGGCTGACTACCCTTGCGATTTAGATGAGCTTAAAACCAGAAAACACGATTTTATCGTGGAGGAAACCGAGGTCGAAGATGAAGTCACCGGTTTGCCGTTTACGTTACAAAAAACGAAGAATGGGCGCTGGCTTCAAGCCCGAGATACCCCGACCAGTGATGGCGGTTTGGTGTGTATTCGAGTTGATATTACTGATTATAAACGGGCAGAACACCAGTTAAGAAAACTCGGTCGGGCTGTTGAGCAAAGTCCTATCTCGATTGTTATTACCGATGTCCAAGGGCTCATTGAGTATGTGAATCCAAAATTTGAAGAGGTGACCGGTTATTCCTTTGAGGATGTGAAAGGCACGAACCCAAATATATTAAAAGCTGGGTACACCTCAGAGGTTGAGCATGCTGCACTTTGGCATGACCTTAAAGCAGGTAACGAGTGGAAAGGGGTTTTCGCTAACCGGAAGAAAGATGGGACTGAATATTGGGTATCGGTGACCGTTTCGCCGATTAGAGATGAGGCGGGGGTTATTACTAACTTTGTTGCTATCAAAGAGGATATTACCCAGCAGAAGGCTGATAATGTGTATTTAGAGATGGCTGCCGCTGTCCTTGATGCAACCCCTGAAGGTATTATGACCACTGATGCGGAATTAAGGGTCACTGCTGTGAACCCCGCATTTACAGAGATTACTGGGTATCAGGAGAGTGATGTTTTAGGTAAAAAACCCTCTATGCTTAGTTCCGGTAAACATGATGCCGATTTTTACAAAAAGATGTGGGGCGTGCTAATTGACAAAGGGCGCTGGGCTTCCGAGGTGTGGAACAAACGCAAAGATGGGTCGGTATATCCACAATGGTTATCGATCAATGTAGTGCTTAATGACAAAGGTGAAGTCTCACAGTATGTAGCCATTTTGACGGATATCTCTGAGCGTAAAGCACAGGAGGAGAAGATCCACTATCAGGCCTACTATGATGGACTCACTGGGTTACCTAACCGTTCCCTTCTTATGGATCGTGTTGAACATGATCTACAAATAGCAAAACGTAAAGGTCACCAGAGTGGTTTGCTCTTTATCGATTTAGATCGCTTTAAACGCGTGAACGATACCATGGGGCATGAGGTGGGTGATCAGTTATTACAGGAAGTAGCTGAACGATTAAAAATAATTATTCGTTCATCAGATACCATTTCGCGCTTTGGTGGGGATGAGTTTGTTATCTACCTTACGGATATCTCGGGTCCGAGTGATGTGGCGCATGTCGCTGAAAAAATAGTAGATGCCCTGTCACAGCCTTTTGATTTAAATGGCTTTGAAGTCTTTACCGGTGCGAGTGTGGGTATTGCATTGGCGCCAGTAGATGCGGTGCGTCCCGATGATTTATTACGTTTGGCCGATCTTGCTATGTATAAAGCGAAAGAGTCGGGACGTAACCAGTACCATTTCTTTGCTCGAAAAATGCAGGACAAAATCAATCGTCGTGTGATGCTTGAACATTTGATCCGTAAAGGCTTAGAAAAAAATGAGTTTGAAGTTTACTATCAGCCCATTGTTGATTGCCGTTCGAACACACTGTTTGGTTTAGAAGCGTTAGCGCGTTGGACCCATCCCGATGAAGGGATGATCTCCCCTGTAGAGTTTATTCCGGTTGCTGAAGAGAGTGGCTTAATTGCACCGCTCGGTGAATGGGTATTAACCCGGGCGTGTACTGACCTTGTCGATATTCACCATCACTGTGAAGGGGTGCATTTATCGGTCAATGTGTCCAGCCGTCAATATCCTTTAGGCTTTGATGCTGAGTGTGTAAAACGTATTTTGGATGATACAGGGATTATGGGGCATGACCTTTCCTTAGAGATAACGGAAAGTATTTTATTGGATGACGACCCTGATATATTGAGTTGGCTCAATGGCTTTAGGGCACTGGGCGTTGGTTTATCGATTGATGACTTTGGTACCGGTTATTCTTCGCTGAGCTACTTAAAACGTTTTCCGATCGATTACTTAAAAATAGATCAGGCGTTTGTCGCCAGCCTTAATACGGATGATGATTCAACCCCCTTGGTGAGAGCGATTATTGCCATGGCACGAAGCTTAAATATGAAAATTATTGCAGAAGGGGTCGAGCTAAAAACTCAGCTCGATACTATTGAAAGCTTATCTTGTCATTACGTACAGGGGTATTACTTTGCTAAGCCTATGCCTAAAGATCAGCTGTTAGTGTGGATGGCCGATTATTTACAGAAACCGAGTGATTAAGCCGAGGGTTACTCAGTCCTTACACGCATAACCCTAGGCCAATAAAGCTTAATACCAGTGCCAGTATCGGCGGCTTAAATTGCCTAAGTATGAAAAATGCGATGAGCACTGATGCGAAATCCCCCGCGGATTGTACAGCGTTTATAAAAATCGGCTGGTATAAAGCTGAAAGCAGTAGTCCTACCACGGCCGCATTAATACCCCACACAGCCCCAGCTACGCGCGGTTTTTGCGCTAACGATTCCCAACTGTTCTGAACACTTAATATCAATAGAAACCCCGGTAAAAAAATAAATACCGTCGCGACTAAGGCACCGATAAAGCGTGCTTGTGGCGCGAGGTCTGCACCGACAAAGGTTGCGAGGGTAAACATCGGTCCAGGTATGGCTTGAGCGGCCGCATAGCCAACAAGGAATCGGTCAAGGTCGATCGCTTGCGCTAAGGACTGTTGTAGCAGAGGTAGAACCACATGGCCTCCGCCGAACACTAAACTACCGGTATGGTAAAAGGCGGTGGCGAGTGCGGCCCAATCCGATACATACGCGAGTAAGGGAAGCAGCGCGAATAGGGCGATAAATAAAATAAAAGGGGGCGTCAGTAACGTAAAGCCTAAGTGAGGCATGATTTTTTCTGTGGCGGTGGTGCGTTGATTGTCGGCATTCGGGCGCTGAAATACACCATAGCAGGCAGCGACTAATAGAATGGCCATTTGTGTCCATAAGCTTGGAAAGAGTAATAACGATGCGGCACTGATAACGGCGATACTCAGGGTGCGCCTTTCCTGACAAAAGCTACGCTGCATGGTTAAGACCGCGTCGGCGACGATAACGACCGCTAAGAGTTTTAAGCTGTGAACTACCCCGTTAAACCACAGACTTTCCGCGCCGATTTGGCTGGTGGCAAGGTAATAGAGAATCATAAATGAGGGGAGGGTAAAGCCTAAAAAAGCAGCGATCCCCCCAGCAAGGCCAGCGCGTTTTAGGCCTAAAGCAAAGCCGACTTGGCTCGAGCCTGGGCCGGGTAGAAATTGGCTTAAGGCAATAAGGCGTGCGTACGCATCTTGCTCTATCCATTTAAGGTCTTGAACAAAGGTTTTTTGAAAGTAGCCTAAGTGAGCGGCGGGGCCACCAAAGCTGGTGCAACCTAATAGAAGAAAGCGCCAAAATACCTGCCAAACTCTACTCATATTCACCCTATAATTGGTTTATATGCGCCCAACGTAGAACGTGCCCACACTGTACCGCGCGTTAAACCATGTAGATTAAATCATCATGATGAAGCTTAGATGACAATGGTTGGATGACAACGGTTAGGTACGCTTTATCGCAGCGGCTTTTTTAGTCTGCCAGATGTTTGTTTTTAGCCTCAATCCATTGGGACATATATTGGGTGCTTTTCATGCTGTGGTGGTTAAGCATGGCGCCGGTGAAATTATGCAGTCTATGGCTAGGGAGATCGTGACGTAATGTGATGATCTGCTGGATAAGCTGCGGACCACTCTGATCGCCATCATAGTACGTGCTGAGAATAGGCTGTGCGGCCTGCTGTTTTTGTTGCCATGCAATTGGGTCTGTATACAGTTCGACACAGGCGTCAATAAAGGCGTCATCCCTGTCTGCAATGATGCCTGGCCAGTCCTCGCCTTTTGTCATGCCCTCTGCACCAATGGGCGTGGTGATTGAAGGGGTTCCACAGACCATCGCATCTAATAATTTACCTTTAATACCGGCGCCAAAGCGCAGGGGGGCTAAGCAGAGGCGTGCGCTTTGCATGACCGCGTAGGCATCGTCTGCCCAGCCCTTAATCAGAAAACCTGTTTTGGGGTTGTTGAGTGCGGTCGCTTTAGGGGGTGGGTATGAGCCATAAATATGTAACTCTATCGAGGGGTGACCCCGCTCTTTTAAGCGTTTTCGTATCTCTGGCCATAAGGTTTGCATCTGTAACACAGCGTCCCAGTTAGGCGCATGACGAAAGTTACCAATCATCATCATGTGCTGGCGGTCTTCATAGCGGGCTAGGTGTTTAGGGCATTGCGTCAGGTTTAGCATAAAAGGTAGATGGTAAATTTGCGGCGAGGGTACCTTAAATTGTGTTTGTAGTAGTTCTATTTCGTAGCTGGAAATGATCAATGATAGGTCAGAGCGATAGATTGCCGCAATTTCCCGTTTAGCCAAATCGGAGTACAGGTCACTTAACTGCATCTCCCTTGCTTGTTTGACGGCATGGTGACGCGCATTACGCAAACATTGAAGGTCTTCAGTATCTAAAATACGTAGGGCATCAGGGCAGTTTTTCTCTACTCGCCAGCCAAACTGCTCCTCCATCATAAAGCGATCAAACATCACAACGTCCGGTTGCAAGGCGCTGATCGATTGATCAAAACTACTGTCGTTTAATGTAATTGGCAGGCGATCAACCCCTTCCTCGGCCAAGTCGGTCATATGTTCAGTTACTTGTGCCGGGCTTGCAAATGTGACTTGCCAGCCTTGACGTTTAAACAAACGTAGGAGGGAGAGCATGTGGCTGCCCGCTGCAGACGATTTTGGTTCTGGCCAGACGTAGCCGATGACCAGTACGTTAAGCTGGGGAGCCTGCATGATTAAATACCTGTCGATAAAATAAAGGGGGCTATTTTACCTTGCCTTGAGTAGGAATCTATAAGTTGTCATCTAAGCTTGCTTAAATAGATCAAAAAGCGAGGAGGAACTATGACACTGAAAGATCATTTTGAATTGATGGCGCGTTATAACCAGTGGATGAATGAAAGTATTTATGAAGCGGCAAGTGAGTTAGATCCTGTTGTATTGAGTGCGGATCAAGGTGCTTTTTTTAATTCAATTCTCGGTACGCTCAATCATATTTTGGTGGGTGATATTATTTGGTTGCAGCGTTTTTCGGAACATCCATCACACTTTAATGCGTTGGAATCGATTAAGCAGATGCCACGGCCAGAAAGTCTTGATCTCCTGCTTTATCAGGATTTTGACGCACTAAGAGATGCCCGTTATCTGATTGATATGGCGGTGATTGATCTGTGTGATCAAGTCGAAGTGTATGACCTCGCCTACCCATTAGCGTACTGCAATATGCACGGTAATAAGTTTGAGAAACGGTTTGGTTATCTTTTACAGCATTTCTTTAATCATCAAACCCATCACCGGGGACAAGTCACAACCTTGTTGAGCCAGCATGGCGTTGATTTAGCCACCACCGATCTATTGGCTATCATCCCAGAGGCTTGATAACCTGTGATTGTTTTCCTTTACGCGGGTGTAGGGAGCGAGTTGATTCAAGGATGCTGAGATGAAGTTACATATAACGAATGGTGATTGCACCGGTGAGATGCTTAACGACTCTCCGCAGATAACAGGGGAGGTGCTGTGCTGGAGAGATCTTTTGCATGATGGCCCGGTTCAATCGCTTCCATACGATGCGTATGTGAGTACCCGCACCACTTACCTTATGGCGCTATTGGAGAGGGGAGAATATAGCGGCGATATAAATGAGCAAGCCATCATGGCTGACTTTATGGCCCGCAAGGAGGTACTGGATAGAATTGCTCAGTATGATGAAGTGGTTTTATGGTTTGAGCATGATTTGTATGATCAGTTACAACTGATCGAGATCTGTCACCGGTTATTAGCCTCTGATGTGGCGCTTCCGCCTCTCTCACTTATCTGTATTAATCATCACCCCGAGGTGCCTTTTTTTCATGGGTTGGGTAATTTAACGCTGGAGATGATGAACGACTTATTTCACCAGCGAACATCGTTGAGCCGAGCGCAGGTTGATCGTGCGGCGAGCCTATGGCCGTTATTGACCGCTCCATCCCCTGAACCTTTAGCGGTTATGGCTCAAAAGGAGATCCCAGGCTGGCCGTTTATGGCTGATGCGTTACGCCGTTTTTGTCTTGAGTATCCGAGCCTAGAGACGGGGCTAACGTTGACGCAAACTTATTTGCTGTTGACGCTGCTAAAAGCCCCGGATGAATTACCCGCTTTGGCACACCACTTAACGGGTGCAGAACAGAGTGGTCGACTGCCTGGCGGGGTAAGTGCGGAGCAGCGTTATTACGAAATTTTGACTGGACCGGCTAGATTTAAACGAATATTTCACCATTTGCAGGCGCTGGAAGTGGCACCGTTTATGGGGGACTTGTCTGTACGTTATGAACTGAATCGCCTGCTACATGCCGCAACGCCTTATATCGCTAAGCGGTTAGTGAATAATGAGGCGGTCTATTCATTGACAACCGCTGGCGCCGAAGCGCTTCAAATGCGACGGCAGTGGCAGTCTGTTAATACCATGGATCTGTGGCGTGGCGGGGTACATATTACGTCGGATCAGTGTTGGTTATGGGATCAGCGCAATGCCTGCTTTTGTATCGAGACATGAACGCTTTTGCGATGACTCGTCCTGCCTTTTAGCGCCCCCTATCTCTGTAAAATCAGTTTGAGTTAAGGTCTATATTTTATGGGCGAATCTGTTTTTTTAAGCGTCAATGCTGCTTATCGATGAATAGTTAATATGAGTTTTTATTTGTTTAAAAGTCTGTATTGATTGCGTGAAACACTACCTTATAGAATTGATATAGGATCAAGCGTGCGCTAGATAAGATTCAGGTCGATCGCGTATATTCCGTTATTAAAGGCGCTTATTTAGGTTGCAGTGGGTTTTTATCGTGTGGGTCGGGCAAAGGATGGGGCGAAAAAGATTTCAGGCCCAGACGGTGTCCGGGCCCTACTTTCTCTCTTGTTCCAGCAAGTCTGTTTAAGCAGTGAGATGGAAGCCATCTCGGGTATGCTTACTCGGCGCGGTGTACTTGGTTTCGACCACAGTCTTTGGCTTTGTAGAGTGCATTATCAGTGCGCTCTATAAGCTGTTCGGAACTTTCTCCATGTTGGTATTGCGAGACACCAAAAGAGGCGGTAATCGAACTAATAATTTCGCCAGATTTTTTCTGTTTAATACGGATCGCCTGAATTTTTTCACGTACTTTTTCAGCAATCTCTGCCGCCGCGTCAATCGTCGTGCCTGGCATCAATACGGCAAACTCTTCACCACCATAACGTACAGGTAGCATAGGCTCTTGGCAGATATCTTTAAGTAATTTCCCTACGTACTGTAGGACTTTGTCGCCCATTAGATGGCCATAGGTATCGTTAAAGCGTTTGAAGTGATCAATATCTATTAAAACGAATGATGAGATCACATGGCTATTTTTGTTGCCGACCAATTGGGCGAGCTCAGAATCAAACGCACGACGGTTGAAGAGGTTAGTTAACGGATCAACGCGTGCATCTTGACGGGTTTTATTGAGCTCTTCTTTTAATGCTTGAATCTCGCCTTGTGCCGCTTGCATCCGTTTTTGAAAAAGACGGGCGGTTTCGCTAATGGATTTTGTATGGGTTGATAGTGCATGGATGATCGAATCAATAGGTAGACTTAGTTCGCCATCTTCTTGTTTCTGTAGCGAAACTAAACTCTCTTCTAGGACCGAATGAAAGTCGGCGGTTTGTTTAGCCGTATGACCTGCATCGTCATAGAGGTTATTGATTAAGCTGATAAGGCTGGCTTGAATATCTTCGGCACCATTAATCTCATCTTTGATCATATGCTCACGAAAAAGCTGTTCGCTGAGCATGGTTGGGCAGGTACCGTACGTGGAGAGTGTTTTGTCTAGCTGGAGGTTTAATTCCGGCACACGATCGCTCACATAGGTATACCACAGTGCATAATTAAGTGGATTGGGCGGGATGTTATGCTGAACCATCAATGGGATGGCTTTACGTAAATATTCTGCAGCTTGGTTATTATTTTCAGCGAATTTCATACTACCTCAATCGCTTATTATTGTTGAACGAATGTTACGTTGAAACATGCTTTCCAATAGGTGGTTTAGAAAGATCATCTCTTAATTACCCGGTAACTCTAAAACAAGCGTTTTAATTTAGAAACTGTTTATTAAATAAATATTTAATTACAGTAACTTAAAGCCATAGGTAGAGTATCGGCAGAAGCGCCTTAATCTTCAAGAAATTTATGTGCTTCTCTATTATGTTTGCTAATCTAGTGTTGACGGATGGCGATTTATTGATCGAGTTACAGCCTCGATTGAGATAATAAAAAGAAGGTTCGTTAATAAACCGTTTTAAGTGTTGATTTTTTTTAGGGGGGATTCTCTTTATGGCGCTGCTTCGTGGGGTGCATTTTCGTAATATACGAGGGGATCTTTTTGGCGGGATCACGGCAGCCGTGGTTGCGCTTCCGCTGGCGTTAGCCTTTGGGGTTTCTTCGGGGGCCGGCCCTATTGCTGGGGTGTATGGCGCGATCTTCGTTGGCTTTTTTGCTTCGCTGTTTGGTGGCACACCGGCGCAAGTCTCTGGGCCAACAGGGCCGATGACGGTGGTGATGGCGGCGGTTTTTACGCAGTTTTGTGCCATTGATCCGGTGCAGGGGCCTATTTTGGCTTTTACCGTTGTGCTTATGAGCGGTTTTTTTCAAGTCCTGTTCGGTCTGTTAAAGCTAGGTAAGTACATTACGTTAATGCCTTTTCCTGTTATCTCCGGTTTTATGAGTGGCATTGGGGTTATTATCATCACGTTGGAATTAGCGCCGCTACTGGGGCACAGTGGTGAGTCGTCTGTCATGGCCTCATTACAGGTGTTGCCAGAGAATATTTTATCCTATCAACCGTCGGCCTTATTATTGGGTATCCTTACGCTCCTTATTGTCTTTTTGTGTCCTAAATCCATTGGGAAAATCATACCGTCGCCGCTCATCGCCCTTTGTGTAGGTACGCTTATTTATGTCACCTTACTACCTGATGGCAGTGTGCCTGTTATTGGCAGTATCCCGTCGGGGTTACCTGAATTTATTTTTCCAGCCATTCAATTTGAGCTTTTGCAGGATATGTTGTTGGCCGCAATTATGCTGGCAGCGTTAGGTTCCATTGATTCGTTATTAACATCATTGGTCGCGGACAATATGGTGAAAGATCAGCATGATTCGGATCGAGAACTGATTGGTCAGGGGGTTGGTAATATGATGGCTGGACTGTTTGGTGGGCTGCCAGGAGCGGGGGCGACCATGCGAACGGTTATTAATATACGTGCAGGTGGTGAAACGCCTATTTCTGGTGCGGTACACGCGGTCGTGTTGCTACTGATCGTTTTGGGGGCTGGGCCTTTAGCGGAGGATATTCCCCATGCGGTACTGGCCGGTATTCTGATCAAAGTCGGTATCGACATTATTGATTGGAATTTTTTACGCCGGCTTCATCGCGCGCCGGTTTTTGTCGTTGTGCTGATGTTGTTGGTGTTTGGGCTAACGGTTTTTGTCGATCTTGTTACCGCAGTCATTATTGGTGTGTTTATCGCCAATGTGATCACCATAAAACATCTAGCCGATATTCAGATTGATTCCATCCGTGTAGTGGCGGATCAGCCGGATAATATTGACCAATTGAGTGCCCGGGAAAAAGAGATTCTTGTTGCCGCCGGTGGACGGGTCCTGCTTTATCATTTAGAAGGGCCGATCAGTTATGCCTCCGTTAAAGGTATGACAAAAAAATTAACCAATAGTCAGCCCCATGATGCATTGATGTTTGATCTAACATCGGTGCCTTTGATTGATGTTTCTACCGCGATGGCGATTGAAAACATTATGTTAGAAGCACTGAGGGCGAATAGAAGTGTATATATGATCGGCATGAATGATCCGGTACGGAGTGTGTTATCCCAGATGCAGATATTAACCCGCTTAGCGGATGAGTTTATATTTGATCAGCGTATCGATGCATTAGAAGCCGCTTACCAGCGCATCTCTTTATCTTGATAATGTGTTTGGTGTTGATAGGGGATGAGCTGTTGTCTTAATTCGGCCAGTTGTGGTGCGCTGGCTTGGCCGGTGAGTTGTAATTTTTCATTCCAGTTACGTGTAAGTACTTCGGCTTGGGTTTTCATGAGCAGTGTTTCAATCGGGCCGACTAATGCATGAGGCAGCTCAAGGGTAAACGTGAATTTATCAATCTTTTCTATTGTCGGTAGCGTTTTTAATGCGTCTTGAACCGCTAAGCTGTACGCCCTCACAATCCCGCCTGCTCCCAGTTTTATCCCGCCAAAATAGCGTGTTACCACAATTGTGGTTTCACATAACTGACTATGGCTGAGTACATTGAGCATCGGCTTACCCGCTGTACCTTTGGGTTCGCCATCATCACTGCTTCCCCAGCCATTTAGCTCAGATCTAGGCCCCGCAATTCTAGCCCAGCAGTTATGATTAGCTTTGTGATGCAGCTGCCTTACCTCATCTAAAAATGCGTTAGCACGCGCTATATTAGGTGTGTGGGCTATCTGTGTTATAAAACGGCTGTGCTTTACGTCGATTTCAGATTGGTAAACCGCTTGTGCAGGGATCTGTTGAATCATTTTACGGATCCGGTTGCTAAAAAGAGGGTACCTAGCCAGTCCTGGTTAATATCTAAGGCGTGCAACGCTTTTTTAAGGTTGGCGATAACATGCTCCGTTTCAAACCCCAGCTCATCGAGTCGTTTTTGCTGGGGTTGTGTCAGGAGTATTTCGATATTCACTTTATTTTTATAGTAATGCAGTGATAGGCGGTAGAGGTCGAGCTCATTATCGAGTGATTGTAGGTAACGCTTTATGCAGGGCTCTATTTCGGCCCGCATCGGTGGCAGCTTTTCATTATGAAACTTTTCATGTTCCTCATCATTGTAGGTATCAATGTGATAGATGATGTGAGCGATATCTCCATTTTCATAGAGTTTTATGCAGGCGGCATCACCAATTAAATGTCCCTCGGATGCGCTAATAAAGGGGGACACTTGAATATGCATTTCTAATAAACTTTTTCCTCCCATCGCCCGGGTTTTAAAACTGTGGACATTAATAATGCCTTCAATCGACATGACTTGGCTTTTATATTTTTGTACCTGTTCAGGGGGGAGTGCTGAGCCGACCAGCTCTTGAAAGCTTTTCCAGCTGAGGCTCCAACCAATCTTGGCCACGATGGCTGCCACGATGATGGCGGCAACGGAATCAAGCCAGGTAATCCCAGACATTGCGCCAGTGACGCCGATAAAGACCACAATGGATGAGATAGCATCGGTTCTACTATGCCATGCATTAGCAATCAGTAGGTCTGAACCAATCTCCCGACCGATTCGAGCCGTGTAGCGATAGATCCACTCCTTGGCAACGATAGAGAGTAGCGCAACCGCTAAGGCAGGCCATTCGGGAATAGGAATAGTCTCGTGGCTAAGTAAGCTCAGTGTACTGTCGTAAGTCATCGCGCCTGCGACAGCGATTAGGATGCTGCCTAGAAGGGCAGTACCCACCGTCTCAAAGTGTCCGTGTCCCCAAGGGTGGTCTTCGTCCGGTCCTTTGTGTGAGATCTTTAGGATGACGATCACAAGCGCATCGGTAAATAGATCAGAGAGTGAGTGGATACCATCCGCAATGAGGGCGGCGGAATGTGAAACGAGACCAAAGCCTATTTTAAGTAGCCCTAAAAGAGCGTCGATGACCGCACCGATAATCGTGACCTTATTGGCGGCATGTAGTTGCGCTGCATCTCGTTGCATAAAGGGTCTCATTCTCACATAGGCAGAAGGAAGAAAGCGTAAGTTTATCTTAGCAGTTTTTACGTTGTCATTGAGTAACTGAAGTGGTGAGTGAGTTTATTCAATCTGATTTTAATGCTCTGTTTGAAATTATGGATAAATAGACCGTATTTAGGGCGGTTGTGGGGAATGCCTGTTTTATTAGAAATATACCTTTTGCACTGTTAATAAAACAGCCGTATGAATCGGGAGGCTATACATACTTTAAAACATTAAATTACAGTATTGACATATTTAACATGTTGATTAATAAGGAATAAATTATAACTGGTTAAAAAATAATCAGTTTGATGGAGCGCCTTATTTAATAGGCGTTTCGTGACGTTTTAAATAATTAATTCACAAAGTTATCCACAGTGTATGTGGGTAGCCTTTGCAATCCCTTATGCCATCAGTGTTTGGGTTTTATTTGGGGGAAAAATTGAAGTTTTAGATTGTGTGAAAACGAACAAAAATTTAGTATCTGTGTTGGATTTATTTAGGACGGATTATGGAAAACGGAATCACAATACAAGTTGTTTTACCGCTGGCTCTTTTTACGATTATGTTAGGGGTAGGGATGTCGCTTCGGGTGTCCGAGTTTTCTCTGTTATGGCGTAAGCCTGCTGTTGTCTTGGTGGGGGTGTTATCTCAGCTATTACTGCTTCCCCTGTTAGGCTGGGTTGTTGTGCTTTGCTTTCAGCTTCCGCCGGTTTTAGCCGTTGGTGTGATGATACTTACCTTCGCACCCGGGGGCGCGACCTCAAATATGATTACGTATCTCTCCCGTGGAGATACGGCCCTGTCGGTCTGTTTAACGGCGGTATCTGGTTTAATTACCCCGTTTACTATGCCGATTTTGACGGTACTTACGGTCAGTTATTGGATGGGCGAGGAGGCGGCTATTGAGTTTCCTGTCATGACCACAATGGTGAAACTGCTGCTTATCTCTTTACTGCCCGCCTTGCTAGGTACGTTGATTCACCATCGTTGGCCAGCATTTTGTGACCGGATCGAGCCTTATGTAAAGGTGATGGCTTGTCTGTTTCTTGTCTTGGTTGTTTTTGGGATCGTTAAAGCGAACTGGGTTGAACTTCCCACGCTGGTGCTTGAGTTAGGTCCTGCTGTCGTTGTCTTGGTTTCTTTGGCCATGTTGTTGGGGTATGGGGTTGCTCGTCAAATGCGACTCACTACCGAACAGGGTATAACGATGGCTGTTGAGGTGGGGATACAGAACGCGGCGATGGCTTTGCTGGTGACCGGTGGGATTTTGCATAACGCAGAGATGTCAGCCAGCGCTTTAATCTACGGTGTCTTAATGAATATCCCCGCATTTGGCTTGATCACGTATCGGTTTTTTACCGCCCGGACCTTGTTGAAACGCTCGGTTTAAGTCGGTCCGTTAATCGATGCCTAACACTTTATGGTTTTGTAGACTCAGCTTCCAGCGAGGGTGCTGTAAGCAGTAATCGACAACGGCTTTAGTGTGCATAGGGCGAGCGGGGCTATCCAAGGGTTGTAAATAAAACTCAGTAAAGTCCATCGCTTCAAATTGTTCGGGCTGCGCTAGGGCTTGAGGGTATACCAGTTTTAACTCATCCCCAGAGGTAATGATGATTTTTGCATCGGCTTTGGGGCTGACACAGATCCAATCAATATCCGTAGGCAGAGGCTTTGTGCCGTTGGTCTCTATCGCTACAATAAAACCGTGTTGGTGGCATTCATCCACTAAGTGTTGATCTAGTTGCAGTGCAGGTTCGCCGCCGGTAAAAATAATATAAGGTGGTGTGTTACTATCGCTAGGCCAAAAGGTGCGGAGAAACGCACAGAGATCGCTTGCGGTTTGGAATTTTCCACCATTCTGACCATCGGTGCCGATAAAGTCAGTATCGCAAAAACTGCAGACAGCTGTTGCTCGGTCTTGTTCTCTACCGGACCATAAATTACAGCCGGTAAAACGACAAAAGATTGATGCGCGTCCACTTTGCGCACCTTCGCCTTGCAAACTATAGAAAATCTCTTTTACGGAATACATTGGATTGTGTTAGAAAGGGCCTTTATTTTGAAGGCGCTAAGTCTACACTGGCAGGTGTCGACTGCAAGTTAATTTCATTCATCATTATATAATCAGGTTAAGTAGGGTAGCTAGGTGAAACTTAAAGAGATAGATCAAACGGTTTATAAAAAGAAGCAACGCAAAGTTGCGGTTATTTTATGCCTGATATTTGCAGTGCTGGGCTTAGGCTTGAGCACATTGTTACGCCACTACTTTGGTAATCCCGAAGAGGCCAATACCATGGTTAATTTGGTAGGTGTCTTGGCGGGGGCTGCTATCACTATCGGCGTATTTTCAAGATTTGTCGGCCGACCTTATTATGATGAGCTACGTTATGCGTGGAACCTGAAACGTCAGGCGTTGAAAATTCAAAATCACCGCCATCGTTGGGAGCTACTGCTTGAAGAGGGTGATAAGACAGCCGCCATCGTATTAGCTTTTTATTATAAGGCGACATTGCAGATTCAGCATTTAGAAGGCAATGATTTTGGCTATAACGATACCCTAAAACGGGAGACTAAATTCTTAGCGTTGTGCCAACAGCAGGGGGTTGAAGCGGATCCCGACCTTTATTCTATTGATATGCTTGACGCGGTGAAAGCTCAGTAACTCATTAGGTTGCTAAGGGGACGCGTGCCTTTATCCTCGCCTCTATTGTTTCTAGGTCATGGCGTTAATGGTGTGACTCTTTTATCAGTTAATTCTAATGTCTTATATTAGAATTAATGACTATAGGGTCTATTTTGTGCAAAAATCATTATAACTGTACCGAATAAACTTATAATAATAGAGGTTTCGACATGTTAAAGCGTACTGTAGCTAGCCTAGCACTCGCATCAGCCCTGATTTCATCACCCTATCTAATGGCAGAGGGCGGCAAAAAGGTAATGATCGCCCCCGGTCTCGTTTCGTTTACTGTTCAGCATGAAGGTGAGCCTGTTGAAATCATGCGTAACCAAGATCGAAGCAATACGATCCATGAGCTGTACAGCACAACTTTTAGGGGGATTCCTCAACCGATCAAACCGTTTGAGCCTTACGATGTTGAAACGATTGGTGAGCGTGAATTTGTAGAGTATATGCAACAGGCGCAAACGGATGAGAATGTCCTCATTGTGGACACGCGAACAGAGGGCTGGCACTACCGTTTAACAATTCCCGGCAGTATTAATGTGCCTTATACGGTGATGGACGAAGCGGAGTCTGCAACCGATGCGCTGGAGGAGTTTGGTGCGGTTAAGCAAGAGGATGGTAGCTTTGATTACAGCCAAGCTAAAACCTTAGCGATGTTTTGTAATGGCTATTGGTGCGGCCAAACACCGGCGTTAATTCGTGCCATGCTGGAGATGGATTATCCAGCTGAAAAGATGAAGTACTATCGAGGTGGCATGCAAGCTTGGACAAGCTTAGGTTTCACAACCGTTGGCGATGCTGCTGAGTAGTTTACCTGGCTAGAAAGGCCTGTGTCTGTCCTTTCTAGCTTACTACCTGCCCCCTATAAACGAGACCTGACTTTTTAGGTTCGGGTTTAGGCGTTTGTTTTTCTACTTTACGTTCAACCTTCTGTCCTCGATATATCACTGTATTTGTTTCAGGGACTTCTGCGACCGCTTCAGGGATCGGCTCGGGCTCGAGTTCATCTTCATCTATTTTCTCCGAATAACCGATTGTTTCGAGCAAGTCTAATGCGGCTTCAGGTTGCAGTGCTTCGCTAACAGGGAAAAGAAGATCAGGGGTAAATGAGCAACGGAGATTTTGGCTTTCGATTAAGCAGTTGAAAGCCTCTTGAGTATTTAGCCCGCAATAGTTTAAGCCGATTAATGAGCCGTTATTAATAACTACCTGCCCTGATCGGTTTGACTCAGAGGCGATGAAAAGCGTGCCAGTGAGCTTCTCATAGCAGAGTTCTAATAAGGTGTTTTCAAATGAGAGTGAAATCGTAGCCATCATAAATGTCTCATAAACTATAGACTTTATGATGAAGAGCAATTTTTAAGCCATCAGAAGGTAACTTATTGAATCATATAGTTAGATGGTTGTTTAGGATCTATTTTTTGTTTCAAATTGGTGAGTGTTGAGTGGGGGGCGGTACCTTTTGGTGCATCGTAGACATGAAAAAACGAGGGGCTGGACTAGCCCCTTATTTTATTCGGGAATACATATCTCGTTCTGCATTATCGCGCGCAGAGTACGGATAAAAAGCAGGGTTACGACAAGGGAGCAGGCCGCTAAAAGCAAGAGGGAGAGGTATTGAAACGTGGGGGTTGGGTTATGCTGATACATCACTAATGTAGCGATCGTTGAGGCGGCTAAAGGGAATGAATAGGCCCACCATGACATGAAGAATTTTATCCTACTAAATTTAGGTAACTGCACTACGAGGAGCAGGACTAAGAATATTGCGGCATAAAATAAGATATGTGCAAAGTTATCTACCGCGCCGTTTAGCTTAACGTAGGAGATAAAGCCTACCGCAGGGGGGGCAATTAAAATAAAGAGTGTGGGTAAAAGCTTTTGCGGTAGTGGTTCATGGAAGAACATCCGGTTGAATATGAGGGTTTTTAAAATGATCCAATAGATAATGCCGATGGAGAAAAAGAACCAGCTAAGTTCAACAAACCCATGATCAACGCCAGCGATCGGGACCAATATGTTGCCGACAACAGGGATAAACCATGCGGGGGTCGAGTGGGCGATCTTGAATTTGGGGTGGTGTATCCATTGGCTTAACGTATAGAGGGTAAATACTAAATGGCTCAGTGTGCCTGCTGCCCACAGGTAGAGTGAAGGTGTGTGTGCTAAGTGAAGTGTGGCGATACTTATTAAAATAAGGCTAATTGAAAAGGCGGGGAAGAAGCTCATTTTAATCGGATGATGAAACTCCTCTAGCACGGCTGCGGGGTATTTTTTAGCTTTTAACGCATAGGTCATGACAATGAGTAGTAAAGCCAGCGCACTGATGATGAGAAGCGTGCGCGCGATAGTGTCGCTAAAGCCATAAACAACGGCGGCTTTTTCCCACGCGAGAGTCAGTCCTGTTAGTCCCATTACGACTGAGAAAAACGCGGCGGGAAAATATTTTAGTTTAGTGAGGGGCTGTTCTGTTGTATTTTCCATATCTCTAATCAAGTTAAATTAGAATATTCTAATATATTATATTGTTTTTCAGTATAAATGCTAGATTTTTTAATCATAGCTTTTTAGCGATAGGTCATGCGGGGTTAGGGTATTAAGCAAACCTTTTAAGTTAAGGTTTGCTTAATGTTTACGACGTACTAAGGTCTTTTAGCTTCACCGCCAAAGGCTTTGATGATGGCAGGAAAGAGCTTGGCAAACTCTAAACCCATTTGAACCATATCGGTATCAAACTGAGCCACTTCATCTTCAGCGGCTTCATCAGCCATTTTTTCTTGCAGTTGTTCGCTTAGTTTAAAGCGCTTAATCGACAGGTCATCTTGTAGCACAATTTTAAGTTGTTCATCCCATTCGAGTGCAAGTTTAACCACTCGTTTTCCCGCTTCTAAGTGGGCGACAAACTCTTCATCTTCCAGCTGTTGGCCTTTGATGCGGATAACGCCGCCTTCGAGTACATTATCGCGCAGTTCACATTCATCGAGTACTTCAAACCCTTCGGGGAGGCTGTCATCTTGCTCAAGCCAGTTTGACATGACAGCAGAAGGGGATTGCTGAACATCCGGTAATACGATGGGCAGACTGCCGAGAGTACCGCGTAGGTGGCTTAGAAGCTCTTCTGCACGCTTATGGCTAGAGGCATCAACCGCAATCCATCCCAAGCTAGGTAGAATGAGTGCAGTTGTTTGTTGAAACTTGCTGAAAGCGCGAGGTAAAAGATCAAGTACGACCTCATCTTTTAACTGGTCTTTCTCTTTTTTGTAAACTTTACGTGCCTGTTCATGTTCAATCACGGCTATCTTTTCGCCGACCGCCTCTTTGATAACCGCACCCGGCAGAATTTTTTCCTCTTTCCGTGCGGCAACCATAAACATGCCATGCACTTGATGAGCAAGTACATCATCAAGCAGGCGACAGGGAGATACCCAGCCATATCGGCTTAGTTCTTGGCTTTTACAGGGTGTAAACGTTTGTTCTAGGAGCTTTTCTTGCAACTGTTCCTGAGTATATTCGAAGGCTTCAGTTAAACGATAAAAGATAACATTCTTAAACCACATGGCAGCTCCTGATAGAAAAAAAAGGCAGTGCATAGTAGCAAGAAATGTAGAGGATGGGAGGAGAATTTATGGGTTTATAGATAAATTAATTAATCGGCAGGGGCCAGTATTATGGGTTTATCTTTTTAAAGGCCAGGCGAAGCGATTTATCGACATAGTAGTTATATAAATCTAGGGTATTGATGCCGACGATTTTTTCGGCAATCTCCTCACCTTTACGGTTAAGAAACAGTAGTGTGGGTGTGGCCCACGCATTGTATCGTTGTGCAAAGGCGTTGGCGTCAACTGATTGCCCACTGAAATCTTTCACTTGTCGTCCGGTATTAATTTCAAGCTCAGTAAAGAGGGTCGTATTTTGGTAGTGACCACTTAAAATCATCGGGTGCAGTATTTCAGCGTTGATGAGGGCGCAGTAGGTACAGTTAGGTTGTGACACTAAAAGAAGCACCACTTTTTGTTGGTGTGCTTCATTGATCCCCGAGGTTTGATAGCTTTTTTGTAGGTTTTGGGCGATAGGGATCTCGACTGCTCCGCTTGTTTGGCTCAGTAGTAGGCAGCAAAGAGTGATGAGTAATCGAAGCATAACAAATCCGAGTGGTTAGCCGAATAGGGCGTATCGTCTTAAGGGTCTGATTATAAGGGTTCTATAAACAGTAGACTATGCTCTGTGACCTCATCCATATAGAGATCCCTAAAGAAGTGATCAGCCCCTTCGATCTGAACTGTTGTAATTAGGGCATTGTTTAGTGCCGTCATTTTTTCCAATAGCCCGTGTACTGTCGTGTCTTCGCTCCCAGCAAAAACGAGGGTAGGTAAGGTAGTATTTGTTAATAACGTTGGTGTATCTAAGCGTGGGTTAGGTTGGTAATAGTTGAGGAAACTGGCAGCGCTGACGGTTGTTTTTTCACAATAGATAAAGTCAGTTTCCGTGAGCCGTTGGGCCGGTGCTAATTGTAGTGCGCGCTCTAGCTGTTGCTTGAGGGGGTGCTGGTAGCGTGCAGCGTAGTTCTCTTCTTCATCGGTTTCTGACCAGGTTTGTGGTGCAATTAATATCTGCCCTTTGATCACTGGGTCAGAATGGGTGTCAGTATACCATGCGGTTTGATTACCCCCACGGGAGTGGGCTGCGAGGATGATTGATTGGCTACCTTGTGTTTTTAGCCAGTTAACCCATGCGTCTATTTCAGCGATCGCATCGGTATGTTTGTGGGTATGAGGCACCTGACAGTCATACATACCATGGCGATTATCTAAGCCTAAGCTAAGGTTGATGGCTAAACTGCTGATGCCTTCCTCTTCTAACAGCGACTGCCATGTGGCGATGATCTCCATGCCATTATGGGCAAGGGTTCCATGGGTGATGAGGAGTATTTTATCGAAGCCGCTGTCTTCAGCGAGCTGTAGATTTGCGTTTAAGGTGAGGTTGTTCTGTTTAAGTAGAACCTCTTCTGCGCGAAGTGTGGTTGAGCAGAGGATGCTGCTGACCAAGAGTAAAGTGGCAAATATACGAAGCATAAGGGCACCGGAACGGCTTGATTATCAATATTGTTATATTGATATTCTAAAAAGAAATATGCAAGCCGTTTGGGTCTGCTTTTAGTCTAATGCGATCCGGTTAAAGCCCTTCATATGCGAGTAGGGTATGAACCGGTACCCCTGCTTCTTGAATTTTTTGGGAGCCGTTTAAATCGGGTAGGTCAATTAAAGCCGCTGCTTCAGATACAGTAGCACCTAGGGTTTTAATAATGCTGCACGCAGCGAGAATGGTACCGCCCGTTGCAATAAGGTCGTCAAACACTAAAACCTTATCGCCCTCTGCTACGGCATCAACCTGCATCTCTACCGTAGCGGTACCGTATTCCAATTTGTACTCTTGGTGGATGGTTTCACCCGGCAGTTTGCCTTTTTTGCGTACAAGTACAAGTGGGAGGTTTAAGTGGTATGACATGATGGAGCCAATCAGAAAGCCTCGTGCATCAATGCAAGCGATGTGGGTTATATCGCTATCGATGTAACGCTGTATAAATGCGTCAGAGATCATGCGTAATGCTTTAGGATCTTTGAATAGGGGAGTGATGTCACGGAACTGTACGCCGGGCTCGGGCCAGTCAGGGATAGTTCGAATAACTGACTTCACATAACATTCGTCGTAAGACATTAAAAATTCCTTAGAGACAGGTTGTTGATTTGGCTCAATGCATTAAAAAAGGGGTAAGTGTTTAATAGGTGCGTTGGGTTACACATTGAGATAGCTACTTATTGTGCGACTGACGAGCACCGGTAGCGAATGCGCCGGTGCTTTTCTTTACTTATCACACAAGGTTTAGCATTGGCTACCTTTGCCACACTGCGCACTTAATGGTTCTGTTTTCTCAGAATCTTGCAGCTCACCGGATAATCTGTAGAGTTGGTCAATATCTTCAATATGCACCTCTTTACCTTCGACATGTAGCAAGCTAGCTTTTTGGAAGCGGGTAAATATACGGCTGACGGTTTCTACCGCTAGGCCAAGGTAATTACCAATTTCGTTGCGTGACATGGATAGGCGGAAGCTTGTTTCTGAATAACCGCGTGCCTTAAAACGTTGAGATATCTTCACCAAAAAGGTTGCTACGCGCTCTTCTGCATTTTTCTTTGAGAGTAACAGCATCATCTGCTGCTCTTCACGAATCTCTTTGCTCATGGTGCGTAATAGCTGACGACGTAGTTCGGGCAGTTGGCCGGATAGGTCGTCTAAGCGTTCAAAGGGGATTTCGCATACGGTTGTGGTTTCGAGTACTTTGGCTGATACGGGGTATTCGTTACAGTCAAATCCGCTCATGCCTACAAGCTCACCAGGGAAGTAGAACCCCGTAATCTGCTCTTCGCCTTCATTGGTGATGGTATAGGTTTTAACGGTTCCTGCTCGAATCGCAAAAACATCGGTGAACCCTGAACCTTGATGGAAGAGGTGCTCACCTTTTTTCAATGGCCGACTTTTATCAATAATCCTATCTAGCCGTTCCATCTCTGTCATATTAAGCGAAACGGGGAGACATAATGAGCTAAGACTACAAGTGTTACAGCTAACCTGCTGCAAACTGCGCAGCTTTCCTTCGTTTGTCTTGTTATCACTCATGATACATTCCTGTTGTCGTTATAATCGAGTGGCTACATTTTGATTATGTAATATTTATGTAAAGACGGAAAGTTAAATAATCCTAGAGAACCGCTGTGAGCTATGGTCTTTTGGTATATAAGCATCAAAAGCCATACAGATTCTGCGGATTAACAACCGGCCCGCAGGGGATACGCTAATGCGTTTTTTATCCATCTGGATCAGGCCATCGGCAGTGAAGGCGCTTAACTCGTGTTGCGCGTCTGCAAAGTATTGATCAAACTGGATGCCGTATAAGGTTTCTATGGCGGCTTTTTCTAGCTCAAAATGGCAGATAAGCTGGGTGATTACATGGCGGCGGATGATGTCGTCTTGGGTGAGGCAGACGCCACGCTTTATCGCATGTTGTTCGCTTTCTACCGCATCGGTATAGGCCTGCATCTCATGTTGGTTTTGATAATACACAGAACCAATCTGGCTAATAGCTGATACGCCCATGGCGACTAAGTCACATTCGGAATGTGTTGTGTAGCCTTGGAAGTTACGGTGTAATTTACCTGTATTTTGAGCAATCGCTAATTCATCATCAGGTTTGGCAAAATGATCCATGCCGATATAGACATAACCGGCAGCAAGGAGCTTGCTAATGGTGGACTCAAGAATGGCTAACTTTGTTTCTGGGCTCGGCAGTGTTGATTCATCAATATGACGCTGAGGACGGAAACGGTCCGGTAAATGCGCGTAATTGAAGACAGAGAGACGGTCAGGGTTCATCTCAATCACCGTGTCTAGTGTCTCGTTGAAGCCATCAAATGTTTGATAGGGTAGGCCATAGATCAGGTCAATGTTGAGAGAGCGGAAGCCTTGGCGACGCGCTTCCTCTAGGATCGCTGCGGTTTGCTCAACTGACTGTACACGGTTTACCGCTTCTTGCACTTTAGGGTCTATATCTTGTAAGCCTAAGCTGATGCGGTTAAAGCCAATATCCCTTAACACTTGAATCGTTTCTTCGCTGGCTTCTCTTGGGTCTATCTCGATGGAGTAATCACCTGAGTCGTCATCGAGAAGGTTGAAGTGTGTGCGCATCTGCCCCATAAGCTCACGCATCTGATCATGGCTAATGAAGGTTGGTGTGCCGCCGCCCCAGTGAAGCTGGGTGACGTGGCGATCATTGCTATACCATTTGGACAGCTGGGCCATCTCTTTATAGAGGGTATCTAAATAGGGCTGTGCTTTTTTACGGTTACGGGTGATGACTTTATTACAGGCGCAGTAATAGCAAACATGCGCGCAAAATGGGATGTGGACATAGAGTGATAGCGGGGCATTCAAGTCCGCAGATTGCTGACCTGTGGTGACCAGATCTGAGGAGGAGAGTTCAGGATCGAACTGAACCGCTGTTGGATAAGATGTATAGCGTGGACCTGAAAGGTCATATCGCTTTATTAGATCTAAGTCCCACTTAATCAGATTGCTATCCACGAATGTTTTCCTCGTTATCTTTGTGGCCGCCCTTACTGGCAGCACCTATGTCTAAGTCAATATCTATGAATGAGTGAGCCTATAGCTTACTCACTATGCCTTGCCAAGGGATCGTATAGAGCCCCATAAGTATGATGATGCAGCCGGAGATATGTTTTGTTAGCGCATTTTGTAAAATAGCTTTTACTTGCTGTGCTAACACACCGGTTAAGAGCATCGTCGGCAGTGTGCCTAAACCAAAAGCGGTCATCAGTTGTGCGCTTAATGTCCAATTTGACGCCGCGGACGCCCATATTAATGTGCTGTATACCAAACCACAGGGTAGCCAGCCCCAAAGCACACCGAGCATCAGTGCTTGGCGCAGTGTTTTTACCGGCAAAAAACGACGCGCCAGCGGACTAATCTGCTTCCAGAGGTGGGAGCCTAGATGCTCAACTTTTGTTAAACCTTGCCACCATTGTGCTATATAAAGGCCCATGCTAATAAGCATTAAGCCTGCAAATGTACGCAAAGCCAGTTGTATTACAAGGTTGTCTATTAACCAGCTTAAGCTGCCCAGTAACGCTCCTGCCAAGGTGTAGCTAAGAATACGCCCACTGTTGTAGCCTAAAAGTAAGCCAAAACCTTTGAGGCCGTTCGGGCTACTTAGGGAAACGGTTGTCGCAATCCCACCGCACATACCGAGGCAGTGTGTACCGCCAAGTAGACCCAATAAAAACGCAGTAGGTAGGGAGAGCGCTTCAGTCATTCTTATCCTTAGCGGGGGTATGTTTTACTTTAGCGTCGTCAGGGATAAGGTCTTCGTCGTCGTCATATAAAATACTGTGGGCGGGGCTGTCTAAATCATCATATTGACCATTATTGACGCTCCAAAAAAAAGCCCAGACAGCGCAGCTCGCTAAGATAATAGCGATTGGTATGAGGAGAAAAATAATGTCCATGAGGATTAATAACCCTAAATTTTAAAAGGAGTAATTCTACCTGATTTTATTGCTGGGAGTTAGCCTTCAACGTTTCAGGGCGTGGTTTGTGTGTATTGAACTTCTTTTTCTTAATACGATTTAAACGCATGGCGTTGCCGACTACAACAAGGGAGCTGATAGACATGCCGAGTGCCGCCATATAGGGGGCGACAAACCCGAATGCGGCGAGTGGGAGCGCCATTAAATTGTAGAACAGTGACCAGAATAAATTCTGCTTGATGACTTGCTTGGTTTTGCGGGCGAGTAAAATGCCGTCCACTAAGCGCAGTAGGTCATGACTAATGAGCACGCCATCAGCATTGGTTTTAGCTAAGTCGGTTGCACCGCCCATGGCTATAGATGTTTGAGCGCCGGCCAGTACGGGGATGTCATTGATACCATCGCCGACCATCACAACATGTGCGCCATTTTCTTGTAGTGCTTTTACGTGGCTTAGCTTTTGCTCGGGCGATACGCCTGATACTGTATTATCAATGCCTAAAAAAGTGGCAACTTCTTCGACAGCGGATGAGTTATCTCCGGTTAGCATTTCACATGTTAAACCGAGTTTTTGTAGGTAATTAATCGTTTGTTTCGCTTCTCTGCGAACCTGATCATTCAACCTGAACCATGCCAAAGCGCAGTCTTCATTGCAGAGCAGTAACCATTGACCGCTGGTTTCAGGTAGCGGAGGTTGAGGTTGAACACAGATCTGAGCCGCAAAATCGGGTTTGCCGATGCGATAACGTTTGTTGTTGATCTGCCCTTCGAGGCCTTGACCGACTTCGTTGTGAATGTCTGATGCATGAAGTTCGGCGGACTGCGCGTGAAACGCTTTGGCAATCGGATGTTCACTATGGTGCTCAATGGCCGCGGCGATTTTTGTGCATTCACTTTCATTGAGTTCAGTGAGTGGGACTACCTGCTGTAGGCTCAAATTCCCTTCGGTCAATGTGCCTGTTTTATCAAAAACAAAGTGGGTTGCTGTCGCTAGACTTTCTAATACATGGCCACGGGTAATTAATAAGCCATTTTGCCTTAGCGTGCCGGTTGCGGCGGTAAGGGCTGTGGGTGTTGCGAGAGAGAGCGCACATGGGCACGTCACCACCAGTACCGAGAGGGTAATCCAAAACGCTTGAGAGGGTTCAATTAACCACCAGCTTACGCCGACAACGAGGGCTGTGAGTAACACTGCGGCAACAAAATAGCTGGCAACTTTGTCAGCCACTTTAGCAACATGTGGTTTTTCTTCTTGGGCGCGCTCGAGAAGGCGAACAATCGCAGAGAGCTGAGTCTCATTACCGGTTTGCGTAATCTCTATCGTGATTGGGTTTTCAACATTAATGGTGCCACCGACAACGGCATCGTCGACTTGTTTACGTATAGGTAAGTATTCACCGGTCAGCGCGGATTCATCTACAGAGCTATTGCCCGCGATGATCATCCCGTCAGCGGGAATTGTATGGCCGGGGCGGACAATAACGCAATCGCCGTTTTTTAGTTCTTTGACCGGTACAAGCTGCTCCTCATTACCAACGACTCTGATCGCACTGGCGGGTAATAAGTTGAGTAGGGAGTTGCCTGCTCGTCCTGTCCGGTGGCGTGCTTTCATCTCAAGGAAACGGCCGATGAGTAGGAAGAAAGTAAACATGGTGACTGAGTCAAAGTAGACTTCGCCACTATTGGTAACGGTTGCCCAAATACTGGCAAGGTAAGCGCCCCCAATGGCTAAGGAGACAGGTACATCCATGGTGAGGTGTTTGGTTTTAAGGTCACGCCAAGCGGCAGTAAAAAAGGGGCGCGCAGCATAAAGAACGACCGGGGAGGCGATGACTAAGCTAGCCCAGCGCATAAAGGTTACGTATCTATTTTCAATCCCCTGAATATCGCCGCCATAAAGGGCGACAGCGATCATCATGGTTTGCATCATTCCAATACCCGCGATCCCTAATCGACGTGTCGCACGCTTTTGCTCTTGCTCCAGCAGTTGCTCCTCTTTATCGGGGTGGTAAGGGTGTGCTTGGTAGCCGATACGGTATATTTCAGAAAGTAGGGTGCTTAATGGGGTGATGCTTGGGTCCCATGTGATACGTGCACGGTGATTGGTTAGATTGACATGGGCTTTTTCAACACCGGTAATGCCGTTGATGTGGTGCTCAAGTAACCAAACGCATGCGGCACAGGTGATACCTTCAATCACTAACGAGGCTTCAGATAGGTTATCTGTTGTGACAACAAACTCTTTTTGGATGGTGGGCTCATTATAAAGAGCAAGCTCTTGGAGAAGCTGTTCCGGTAGCTCTTTACCCCTAACCTCGGGCGATCCCGCCGTTTCTGTGCGATGTTTATAGTAGGTGTCTAATCCGCTATTGACGATGGTTTCGGCCACGGCCAAACAGCCGGGACAGCACATGGCGCGCGGTTCATTATCAATAATCGTTGTGAAATCGCTACCTGGCGGAATAGTGAGTCCGCAGTGGTAGCAATTTTTTGATGGATGGTTGCCCGTCATTAGTTATGTGCTGGTTCTAACTCAACGCTATTTTGATCGTAAGGTGGAAGGATCTCTGCGCGCAAGTTCCAGCTAGCCGTATCGTCTTCCAAAATAAGGTAACGCTTACCTTTAAGGGATGCTTTCAGGCTTCCTGTGTACAAATTTGTGCTCGGTACCTGTTTTAGCATGATCGTCTGGTCGTATTGCTGATGCGTCGGGTGAACGATGCTAAGTGTTAGGTGGTTCGGCTTTTCTGTTTGATTAGAGGTGAAGTCCACCATCAAATCGCCCGTTTGATTATCTAATTTGAGTGTGCCGGAAACGCCTAAGGCTTTAGCTGCTTCAGAGTGTGATTTATCAACAAAGTGACCGCGCGCAACTTTGTACATGTCATCTTTAACTATACCGTCATGGGTAATGATCGATAGGTAAAGGAACGAGGTTCCATAAATAACGACAGCAATGATCGGCGCTAAAATAAACCAGAGCCAGGGTTGTCTGTACCACGGAGCAATCGGTGTGTTGTCTTCTGAATTCATTGTATGTATACCCCAAAAAAAGCTGCGAGTTAAATGTGCGTAAGTTTACACATTTAACGGGCAGCTATTCTAACCTATTTGCCAACAAGGTGGAGCATAAATGCACCACCTTAGTTGATATTCATCAGCAACTTAGCGTTTTGGCGCGGGGCCGATAAAACGGTTTTCCTCTTTGATAGAGATTGAAGGGTTATCTAATGCTTCTACCTCAAATAGGATGTTGTTGTTGGCTTTACTCAAGTACTTAGCTGGAATAGTGATACGTACAGGGAGGTCGAGTAGCTCACCTGATTTAATCATCACAACTTCATCGCCCATGTATTTCATGCCTTCAAGTCCGGAAACTTTAATGCTGAATTGGTGGTCGATCTGCTCTTTGTTAGCGAGCTTGAGCGTATAGGTATTTTCAATCATGCCGTTGGATGTTTCAGCATAAAGCTTGCCACGGTCGCGCAGAATATCCACCTCAAGTGGAATACGGCTATACAGTGTGTACGCAAAGGCGATGAACATGGCGCAGAGCACCACAAAATAACCAATTAAGCGAGGGCGTAAAATGTGAGTTTTATTGCCGGCTAATTGATGTTCTGTTGTGTATTTCACGAGGCCTTTTTCATAACCTACGCGCTCCATAATATCATCACAAGCATCGACGCATGCACCGCAGGCGACACACTCATATTGAAGGCCATCGCGGATGTCGATGCCAACAGGGCAGACGTGTACGCAGTGGTTACAATCAATACAATCGCCTAACCCTTCGGCTTTATAGTCGGATCCTTTTTTACGTTTGCCGCGACTTTCACCCCGTTTCTCATCATATGAGATGATCAGCGTGTCTTGGTCAAACATAACCGCTTGGAATCGAGCATAAGGGCACATGTAGATGCAGACCTGCTCACGTAACCAGCCAGCGTTTCCATAAGTTGCAACTGCGATAAAGCCAATCCACCACATCTCCCAAGGGCCTAGCTGGAATGAGAGAATGCCATCGATCAGATCTCTAATCGGTGTAAAGTAGCCGACAAACGCAATCGCTGAAGCGATCGAAAAAATGATCCAAAGTATGTGTTTGGTACTTTTACGGATGAACTTCTCTTTGCTCATGCCTGGCGTTTTATCCATACGCATGCGCTTATTACGGTCGCCTTCAGTAACGCTTTCGATCCAGATATAGATCCAGGTCCATACAAACTGGGGGCAGGCGTAGCCACACCATAAGCGCCCAGCGAATACGGTGAAGAAGAAAAGGGCGAAAGCGAGAATAATGAGTAACCAAGATAACAACATGAAATCTTGTGGCCAGAACGTCATACCAAATACATGAAATTGGCGTTCGGGTAGGTCAAATAAGACAGCCTGACGGCCATCCCATGTAATCCAAGAAAAACCGAAGAACATCAAAAGCATGATAAAGCTTGATGCTTGACGGAATAGCTTGAAGATACCTGTGTAGTTTTTAACGTAAATGTGCTCACGTTTTGCGTACAGATCAAAATTCTCCTCAGAGTTTTTCTTTTTCTTTGGAGTTACGTCTTGAACTGGGATCTGATTCATATCGTTGCTCACATACTCACCAGTGATAATTGAAAATCAACTTTGCTAATGCTTGCTCGGTGCATTAGCAAAGCTGAATATTTTAAACGATCTACAAAAAAAGGCGACATGATCTGCATCATATCGCCTTTTATTTTCAATGGCTGCCCTTACTTATTTGACAGACTATATACGTAAGCAGTGATCAAATTGATTTTGTCATCGCTTAGTAGGTCTTTGTGCGCAGGCATGACACCGGCACGGCCATTACGGATAGTGTGTGCAACGTTCTCGAAAGAACCGCCGTACAACCATGTGTTATCCGTTAAGTTAGGCGCACCTAAGATAGGTAAACCTTTAGCATCGGCGCCGTGACAAGCGGTACAAAGTGCCTGGAATTGGCCTTTGCCGCGTTCAGCTGCTTCTGCATCGGACGCTGTTCCGCTGAGTGATAAAACGTAGTTCGCAACATCGCGTACGCCTTCTTCACCCAGTACCGCACCCCAAGGTGGCATGCCACCTACTCGACCATTAGTGATGGTGGCTTTGATCGTTTTAGGATCGCCGCCGTATAACCAATCATTATCAGTCAAGTTAGGGAAGCCGTGTGCGCCCGTTGCTGCTGAACCGTGACATACGGAGCAGTTGTTGGCGAACATGCGCTGACCCATTTTTAGGCCGCTTGCATTTTCAGGCTTTAGAAGCTCTTCAGCAGGTAGGGATGCGTATTTTGCGAATACAGGCTTATACACTTCCTCTGCGTGTTGAATTTCTTCTTCCCATTGGTTGTGAGATGTCCATCCAAGTAGGCCTTGGAAGTTACCTAAACCAGGGTATAGAACAAGATAAACTAGACCAAAAACAACAGTTCCAATAAACATCTGGAACCACCATTTAGGCAGTGGATTATCATACTCAGCTATGCCATCAAACTCATGGCCTAGCGTTTCTTCAGTAACTTCTTGGTGTGGCTGGCTCTTACGAGTAGCAAGAAGCAACCAAGTACAGCCAAGAATTACTGCTAGGGTAATTACCGTTACCCACGCGCTCCAGAAAGCACTCATTTTTGATCTCTCCCGTTATTGGACTCATCACCCAGTATTGGCTCATCAGGCTCCTGAAGAGGCATATTCGCTGCATCGTCATATTTTTCTTTGTTTTTAGGGTTAAGCACCCAAGCAAACAATGCTAAAAATGTGATTAGCATGACAACCGGAATGTATGGACCATAAACTTCGTAATTCACGCGTTATTACCGCTTGTTTGTGTATTCAGAATGCAATTTGCCCAAAGACTGCAGGTAGGCAACAAGAGCTTCAATCTCATATTTACCTTGTACTGCATCTTGTGCCCCAGCGATCTGTTCATCAGAGAACGGAACGCCAACACTGCGCTGTGCTTCAAGTTTTTTGGCAGTATCTTTGCCAGATAACTTGTTTTCAAACAACCAAGGGTATGACGGCATTTTAGATTCAGGAACCACGTCACGAGGGTTATACAAGTGAGCGCGATGCCAATCATCAGAGTAACGGCCGCCTACGCGAGCTAAGTCTGGACCTGTACGTTTAGAACCCCATAGGAATGGGTGTTCCCAAACGTGCTCATTAGCTGTTGAGAAGTGACCGTAACGTTCCGTTTCTGCACGGAAAGGACGGATCATTTGGCTGTGACAAACATTACAACCCTCACGGATGTAAATGTCGCGGCCTTCAAACTCAAGTGCTGAGTAGGTACGCAGACCTTCAATGGGTTTAGTCGTAGAAGACTGGAAGAACAGAGGTACGATCTCAGCTAAACCACCGCCACTGATGACGATGATGATCAGCAAGATCATGATGCCGATGTTCTTTTCAATCGTTTCGTGTTTGATCATTTCTATATGCTCCCTTGACCTTAAGCTGCTTGTGCAGAAGCTTTAGCTTCTGGTGCAGTACTGCCTTTACGAACAGTCTGCCAAGTGTTGAAAGCCATCAGAACCATACCCGTTAGGAAGAACATACCGCCTAACCAACGAACGAAGTAACCAGGATGAGACGCTTCAAGTGCTTCAACGAAGCTGTATGTCAAAGTACCGTCTTCATTCACTGCACGCCACATTAGGCCCTGAAGGATACCGTTAACCCACATCGCGCAGATGTATAGCACTGTACCAACGGTAGCCAGCCAGAAATGCGTGTTAATAAGACCAACACTGTACATTTGAGCTTTACCGAATAGACGAGGAATCATGTGGTAAACAGCACCGATAGAGATCATTGCTACCCAACCAAGCGCACCTGCGTGTACATGGCCAATTGTCCAGTCAGTGTAGTGAGACAGCGCGTTTACTGTCTTAATGGACATCATTGGGCCTTCGAACGTAGACATACCGTAGAAGGAAAGGGATACAACAAGGAAGCGAAGAACGGGGTCGGTACGAAGCTTATGCCACGCGCCAGACAGTGTCATCATACCGTTGATCATACCACCCCATGAAGGTGCGAGTAGGATCAGAGACATAACCATTGCTACTGACTGAGTCCAGTCTGGAAGCGCGGTATAGTGAAGGTGATGACCACCTGCCCACATGTATGTCGCAATCAACGCCCAAAAGTGAACGATAGATAGACGGTAAGAGTAAATTGGACGCTCAGCTTGTTTTGGTACGAAGTAGTACATCATACCTAGGAAGCCCGCTGTCAAAAAGAAGCCTACAGCATTGTGACCGTACCACCACTGAACCATTGCATCGACAGTACCAGGGTAAATAGAGTATGACTTCCACATTGTGACGGGGATTGCCATGCTATTTACAATGTGCAGTACTGCAACTGTAATGATAAAGGCCATGTAGAACCAGTTGCCTACATAGATGTGAGATGTTTTACGCATCTTCACTGTGCCAAGGAACACTATCGCATAAGCCACCCAAACTACTGTAATCAGTAGATCGATTGGCCATTCTAGCTCTGCATACTCTTTAGAAGAGGTCAGGCCTAGAGGTAATGTGATAGCGGCTGCAAGAATTACAACCTGCCAGCCCCAGAACGTAAACGCGGCAAGACCATCAGAGATCAGGCGGCGCTGGCTGGTACGCTGTACAACGTAGTAAGAAGTTGCAAACAGGGCGCAGCCGCCGAATGCAAAAATAACTGCGTTAGTATGCAGTGGACGCAGACGACCATAGGTCAACCATGCGGTATCAAAGTTTAGTGCAGGCCAAACCAATTGTGCAGCGATTAGGACACCGACGGTCATACCGACGATACCCCATATTACTGTCATTATGGCGAACTGGCGCACCACTTTATAATTGTAGGTGGGGTGTTCAGTTGCTGTGCTCATGTCAGACTCTCATCAACAAGCTAGATTATGGAAATTTGAGTTTCGCTGGCAATTATCTGGGAATAAGCCCGTATTATCAATGTATTTAGAAGATTAACTGGGGCATATTGTCGCAGGAGCACAATGTCGACCTAGGTATACTATCATTACATCTTAGGTCGCGGTTTATTTTATAAAGTGTTGAAATATAAGAATTATTTTATTATTGGGTGTGATCGTTTCCGTTGAATTAAAATCCATTTACTGATTTTTTTTGATCTATATCTACATTTTGTAAAAAAGAATAAGGTCCTTTTCGGGGCTTTATTTGACATAAATCAA
Organism: Neptuniibacter pectenicola; assembly: GCF_001597735.1. Classification (GTDB taxonomy): domain Bacteria; phylum Pseudomonadota; class Gammaproteobacteria; order Pseudomonadales; family Balneatricaceae; genus Neptuniibacter; species Neptuniibacter pectenicola. Next base: position 142,453 of record NZ_LUTS01000001.1, on the reverse strand, counting down.
TTTCGATTCGTGCAATAATCCACCTCTTTTAGCGGGTTAGGGCGAACTGAGTGTTAATAAGTGGAAAGCCTGTAAAAGGTAGGGTCATTCTGGCGCATGGTGCTGGGGCAGGTATGAGGAGTGAGTTTATGGGGGTTCTCGCCGATAAACTTGTGCTTCAGGGCTTTGAGGTGGTTCGCTTTGAATTTCCCTATATGCAGCAAATTACAGCAACGGGTAAACGTAGACCGCCTGATCCTATGCCTAAGCTATTAGCTTACTTTGCGGAGATTATTGCTCAGTTTGATGAGGATGTGCCGCTCTTTTTAGCAGGGAAGTCTATGGGGGGGCGTGTTGCTTCAATGTTATTTGAAGCCTCTTCGGCAAGTGGGTGTTTTGTTTTTGGCTACCCGTTTCACCCTGCGGGTAAGCCCGATAAGCTGCGTGTAGATCATCTGTTTGAAATAACTAAGCCGCTGCATATATTTCAAGGAACGAGGGACCGTATGGGTTCATTTTCTGAAGTAACTCAGTACAATCTGCCTCCATCAGTGTCCGTGCATTGGTTAGAGGATGGCGATCATGATCTTAAACCTAGAAAAATATCCGGTTTTCTCCATGATGATCATCTTAATTATAGCGTTAGTTTTATCAAGGATTGGGTGCGTTGAGCCTTATTAATCGTTTGCTTTTACAGTGTCGTTCCGGTTTCGAAAAAGAAGCAGCGGCTGAAATTACGGACCAGTGCGGGTCGGTAGGTATCTATGGTTATTGCACGCTAAATGAAAATGACGGTTATCTGTTTTTTCATATTCAACAAGAGGGTTATGCCGAGAAGGCGGTACGTGAGCTTCGTTTTCGTGAGTTTATATTTATCCGTCAGTGGATGGCGTGCGGTGACTGTCAGCAACTAGAACGTGAGGATCGGGTGTCTCAAATTGAAGCCTATATTCAGGGGTTTCCCACTTGTTCTGATCTTTGGGTCGAGCACCCTGATACGACTGATGGTCGTGAGTTAGCGACATTTTCGCGTAAGTTCGGTTCAGCGTTAGCGCAAACGTTACGTAAATCGGGCTTTCTACAGAAAGAGAAACCCAATAAAGCGTTACGCTTAGTGTTGTTTGTGCTGACGGGTAGCGATATCTATATTGGCTATTCTGCCGTGGCTAATTCTGCGCCTTGGCCACTGGGGATTCCGCGTTTGAAGTTCCCGAAAAAAGCGCCTAGCCGTTCCACGTTGAAGTTAGAGGAAGCATGGCATTGGTTTATCCCTAAAAATGAGTGGGATGAGCGATTAGCACATGGTTCTCGTGCCGTTGACTTAGGCGCTGCGCCGGGTGGCTGGACTTGGCAGCTTGTGCAGCGGAGTATGTTTGTGGCCGCTGTTGATAATGGGCCGATGCAGCCTGATTTAATGGATACGGGGCAGGTTAACCACGTCCAAGAAGATGCGTATAAATTCATTCCAGATCAACCGGTCAATTTAATGGTTTGTGACGTGGTGGATAAGCCGATTAAAACAGCGGACATGGCTGCTGATTGGGTGATAAATGGTTGGTGCTCAGAAGCTATCTTTAACCTTAAATTGCCGATGAAACAACGCTATCAAGAGGTGGTTGCGTGTTTTAATTTGATCGCTGAGCGGTTTATGAAGGCGGGGCTGGGTTATGAGCTTAGTGCAAAGCATCTTTACCATGACAGGGAAGAGATTACTTGTCTCTTGCGTATTCGCTAGGTTGAATACGCAAGATCAAGAGTGTTTTAGTGCTCAAAAACCGTTATTTTTTCTTCGTGTTCTAGCATCGGGTTAATCATTGCCATCATCTCTAGGCGCTCTTCCGAGCTGGCCCAGCGTTGCCAGTCTTGTAGGGTTCTGTAAGTGGCGATGACGAGCCGGTGGTTATGATCCTTAACGTTCTGTAATGCCTCACCGGAGATAAACCCATGTGCTTGCATGGCGCGTTGCAGGGTTTCTCGTGCGGCTTTGTCGTAGTGTATGATTAGTTCATCAGCTATATGGCGTTCAATCATGACTCTGATCATAGCGATCTCCCTCTGAAATAACTTATCTGCCTTATAGAATGGTTTATTTATCGCATAAAAGCGATTTTAGTTCAGTAATTCGGGTTAAATCGCTTTTTCTGTCATGGGTAATTTGAGACAATACGCAACTTTGTGCAAGAGATGGAAGATGATTGATATCAAAGCGGATCATATTCTAGACGCGCAGGGTTTGTATTGCCCTGAGCCGGTTATGATGTTACATAACCATGTTAGGGATATGCGAGCGGGAGAGATACTGCATATAATTGCAACGGATCCTTCTACTCAGCGAGATATTCCGAAGTTTTGTCAGTTTTTAGGTCATGAGTTGGTGGAGCAGTACATAGATCATGAGCTTTTTGGGTACTATATCCGCAAAGGTTAACTCTGATATCCATCAGATTTTTTTTGAAACCAAGCAATTAATTGATCAACTGGAACAATTGCTTGAATCTGCTGAAAAACAGCAGAACATACTTATCAGTAACGTGTTCCAGTCCGAGGCTAACAAGGTGAATGACGTAGTAAATAAAGCGCCAAAGGCGAAATCCAAAAACCGTGCTGCTAATATGGCTGCCCTGCAGCAGTTGATGGAAGCGTACCCAAAAACCTTTGATCGTAAGAATGTTAGACCTCTTAAAATCGGTATTCAGGAAGATCTGATCGCTGACGAAAAGGTTGCAAAAAACAAGATCAAAAGGGCTTTAGCCAGTTATGTGCGCGCTCTAAATTACTACCGCTCTTTGCGTGAAGGGGCGGAGCGTATTGATATTAATGGCGAAGCGGCAGGTCTTGTAACAAAAGAAGAGTCTGAACATGCTAAGCAGAAGCTAAAAGAGATCAATAAAGCGCGACAGGAAAAACGTCAAGAGCAGGAGCGTGAAGAGCGCTTAAGCATGAAGTTAGAGATGTTAGTTAATCGTAGCTAAGGTCGCTTATTGATAGAAAAAACGACGGCAATGCCGTCGTTTTTTTATGTCTGAGGTCTGCTTAACTGAGTTTTCTCGGCGAACCGTGTAGATAGCCTTGGCTGCCATCAATTTCAAGTTGGGTTAATAGTTGGAGTTGGCTTTCCCGTTCTACATGTTCAGCATAGGCTTTTATATCTAAGCTATGAGCAACGCTGATCAGGCTGCTAACAAAAAATTGATCTTCTGCGTTTTGGTCTATTTCTCGAATCAGTGAACCATCAATTTTCACATAATCAGGCTGCACGGAGTATAGGTAGGAGAACCCATTAGGGTGAACGCCAAAGTGATCGACACCAAAACCTATATTGAGTTCTTTTAGTGATTTTCGGAAGTGTGTTATGGCATCGGTATTGTTTAATACACCGGTTTCATCCAGTTCAAAGAGTATTTTTCCGGCCAGAGACTTTCCTTTTAAGCGGGCAGATAACCACGCGATGAAATCATCACTTTGCACCGCTTCGTGGCTTAAGTTAATCGTGAGAGGGCAGGCGGCGGTGTCTGCTTTTTGTAGTGCGAGCTCTATCACGGCACGGTCCATTTCAGCCATGAGTCCAAGCTCTTTAACGAGGTTGATAAATTCGCCTGCCGATGTGGCTTGATTGTCACGGTCTAAAATACGGGCAAAGATCTCGTCTTGAATGGGCATGGAGTTAGGGCTTTTATTAAACACGCTCTGCACTTGTAGGAAGATCTTCCGCTGGTTGATCGCATTGGCGACATGTTGTTTCCAGTCGGAGGGTTGTGGGTCAACCGATTGCTTCGCTTCGCCGTTATACTCTTTCCAAAGGACGCCGTCTTTAACGGCTTCTTCGCTGGCGAGGCTTGCTTCTGAGAGTAGCTGGCTACTATTGCTTAGATCACTGCATTCGCAGCTACCGACCCCGATGACCGGATAGGAAATCTCAGTATCCATAAATTGCGCTAATAATTTACGGCTTTCTTGGTCGACCTTGTCTAATTTACGTTTTAGCTGATCTTTATTAAGGTGGCTAGTTAATAGCACAAAGTCAGCCCCTGTCATGCGCCCTAGAACACTTTGATCCGCTTGTCGTGATACATCTTGGAGCTGTATGGCTAGGTGTTTCAGCAAGTTGTTGGTTTTATCCATCCCGATCTTGTGGTTGATCTCTTGTAGATTGATTAAATGGATATTGAACAGGGTGCCTTTACCAAAATCTTTACGGTAATCAATGCGTTCAGCCAGTTGAGCGATGGTCGCCCTTTGGTTGGCGAGGCCTGTTAGGTTATCCTGGTAGGCGTTCCGGCGCAGCTCTTCAATGTTACGTGCTTGCTCTTCAAACATACCGCGGACACGATGGACCATACGGTTCATGGCTTCTACAACCCGTTTTAACTCTCGTGTACGTGGTAGCTTTTCTTGTTCTATATAACGCTTCTCAGAGAGCGCAATCGCCTGTTGTTCGACCTTGTTTAGTGGCCTTAATAGGTAGCGAATTAAGCTGCTGATGGCTAACAGGCAGATAATCGAGAGGGAGACAAATAGGATGATACTGTCTTGAGCGCCTTTCCATAATTTGTCATAGGCGTAGTCGGCACTACTGCGTACATAAATTTTGCCTACCTGTTGCCATTGGTAGGTCACATCTCGATACATTGAGGGAGGCGTAATCACCACTAAGTTTTGGAACCAGGTGGGAATTTCATCACTGACTTTGGAGGGCGCGGTTTTTTCAAAGAGGATGCCTTGTTTTGCATTGGTGACAATGATCTGCTGGTAGAAGCCACTATCAAAAATGGCGTTTACCGCTGTCTCGACTGTCGCGCTATCATTCTTTGCCATGTAAGGGCCAAGGTATAAGCCTAAATGGGTCGCCGAATCTTGCGCGTGGGACTCCAACTGATCTTGCAAAATTGAGCGTGAACTTTCTGACATGATATACAAGGTGCCAGAAACCAAGCCGATAAGAATGGCAAAGATTGCGGCGATCAGTTGGTTTACCAGTGACATAGTGTGTAACTCCTCGTCATTAAACCTAGCGCAGGTTAATGTCCTTGTTTTCAATTCTTGATTGCAACTTAACCCATGGCTTTAAACGATCTGATGTGCCTACGAGTGTCGTTCTGCGGCCCATTTTTGATATCCAGAGTTTATCACCATTAAAACTGTAAACATGTAGTAAATCGGGGCGTTTTGATGCAGGTAAAATTGTGCCATTAATATTATCTAGGATTAAGGGAATAGCCCCTTGATCCGGGTAATAGGTTAAGACCATATGAGCTTGGTTGTAGTCTAGTGCTTTGACATAGGCTAAATTCATTTTTTCGACAGGAACACCCAGCTCTTTGAGGGTGTAATATTTTGCAATGCTGAAGTCTTCACAGTCGCCGCCATTGGTGATTAAAAACTCAACGGGGGTGGCCCAATAATCTTTTTTCTTCCAGTGTTTAATATCATCAATGAAGCGGACTTGGTTGAAAAAGTCATTGACGCGTTCGAGCTTATCTTGCTCACTGTCGTTGGCGAGCTCGGTTAACAGGTTTTGCCAACGCTCTAAGCGACGCTGTGCTTTTGCGCCATATTCTTTACCCAGTTTTTCTATATCGGCTTGGCTTAGGCGAATGCTCTCCGCGCCTACTTGAATAAAAATTAGGCCGGATAGCGCGAACATCAATACCAGTAGTGACAGGTGGCATCTGCTGCTAAAGCTGCGCTTTTCTGTAGAACGAACTGAATTCAATATTGAGTCCACAACCTAATGGTTAATCACTGTGTTTAGGCATCATGCCACATTGTTTAAGCAGTTTCTGCCAGCTCTGCGTATGCTTATTGCGTGCTTCAAGGTAGCGCGCCCATAAACTGTCAGGCTCGTCATGGGAGAGTACAACGTGTTGGTACTTCGCAAGCTGCTCAGGAGGCTCTAAGTTATAGGCTTTAAATGAAGCCATAAGTTCCTTATTGACCGCCGTCCACGCAACCGCATATTTATGTACGTTAGCCAAATAGGGCTGAACCTCACCAATATAATATTTATAAAACACATTTTGTATTATTTTAGCCCTTGTTGACGGGGTATTGTTAAAACAGAGCTGTTTTTGTTGTAAACCGCGCTCTAATGTATCTGAAGCCTGAGACAAATGCGTGGTGAGTAGCTGCAATGAGCTGAGAATTTTAGGTCCTGAACGGTTGTTGTATAAAACATTATAGCTGGATTCGATCGTATCTAACGCGGGGGGGAGCTCCCATCTATCACCTGCGAGTGGTGCTCGAATAATGCCGATGAGAGTTTTCATCGCATTAATACTGTTTTGGCTGCTGCCATCATCAATAAGGGGCAGTGTTTCTTTTGCGCGCGAGAAATTGAGCTCTAGCTCTTTAGCGGTGAATATACCGTTCCATAATTCTGCCGGTAGGTTGTCATGTTTTGCCTGATAGATGGACGAGACTTGTGCTAAAAGCGCTTGATCGGCTGTGGGCGTATCCTCTAAGGCTTTTTTGCATTGGCCAATCGCATGATAAAAGGTTAATTCATAACGCATTTTTTGCGAGGGGGCATAGACTTTTCCCAAGGAGCTATTACGCTCGGCGATCAGTGGTAATAGGTTACATGTTTTTAAGTTGATGACATCGAGGAGCCCCTCTCTCACCTCCAGCGTGGGATAAATTAAGTGACGGCGAAGTGGGAATGCTGGGCGTGTTGGAAGGTCTGAGATGACGGCCTGAGAGACCTCCATGACATTGCTGATTCTATACTGATAGTTATTGAGCATATCCTCAGGTGATGAGGGTTCACAGCCTGAGATAAAAATCCCTAGACCTATCCAGCACAGTAGCTTGAGGCTATTTCGAAAGCGATACATGTAAGGTTTGTTGGCTTTTCCATCTTAAACGGGAGAGTAACAGTATAGCGCTAATTGTGAGGCCGATGACAAGTCCAAACCAAAAGCCGCTTGGCCCCATCGGTGCGACCACTAAATCTGTTTTGCCTAAAAGGTAACCGGTCGGGAGCCCGACGATCCAGCAGGCAATAAAGACAAGCAAAAGAGGGAACTGTGTGTCTTTGTAGCCTCTGAGTGCACCGGAGCAGGTTATTTGTACCGCATCAGATAGTTGAAAGAACGCTGCAATCGTAAGCAATGTGGTTGCAATTTCAATGATGTGTAAATCGGTTGTGTAGAGCGAGGCGATCTGTGTAGCGAACAGGGCTATAAGGCCTGAACTAAGCGTAGCAATGGCGAGGGTGATAATTAATCCCGCTTTTGCGCTATGAATTGCGCCAGCGGGATTTTTGCCACCGAGCTGATGGCCAACTCTAATCGTGAGGGCAAGTGAGATACTGAGCGGAATCATAAACACAAGCCCCGTAAATGTAATCGTTATTTGGTGGGAGGCGATAATGACCTCGCCGAGATCGGCTATTAAGAGGGCGATCACTGAAAACATACTGACTTCAATTAGCAGTGCAAATCCTATGGGCAAGCCCAGCGCAACATAGCGCTTAAACGCGTTGAGTTCAGGCAGTTGCCAATGTTTAAAGGGGGAGAGTTGTCTAAAGGTGTCAGATTTTTTTAAATAGATGATCGATGCCAGTAGCATTAACCACATAACGATGGCACTGGCCCAGCCGCAGCCGACCCCGCCCAGCGCCGGTAAGCCTAGTTTGCCGTAAATGAGAAGGTAATTTAACGGAATGTTAAACAGCAGGCCAAGAATAGCAATCTTCATGGCCGGTTGGGTTTTACCAAACCCCTCAATGTAGCTGCGCATTAATTGGTAAAAAAGTAGCGCAGGGATACCCCATGAAATTGCGGCAAGGTATTCCATGGTTAAGGCGGCTAAGTGTGTTTCAACATCCATGAATACCAAAATAGGGCCGCAATTATGTAGAAGAAACATAGTACCTACACAAAGTATGACGACGATCAGTGATCCTTGGTGCAAGGTCTCGCGGGCTTGGTGGGGTTTATCATCCCCAACAAAGTGGGCCACCATAGGTGTGGTGGCCATTAATATGCCTTGGCATGCAATGATAATGGGCAGCCAGATACTCGCGCCTAAGGATACCGCCGCTAGGTCGGTTGAGCTAAACCGGCCCGCCATAACCGTATCGACAAACCCCATTGAGGTTTGCGCTATTTGCGCGATCGCTATGGGAAAGCCTAGGTTGAGTAGTAACTTGATTTCAGCAAGGTATTTCAGAGCGCTGCTCCAGTAACGATAATGGACGGTAATTATGTGTTAAAGACGCTATATGTAAGTCTACCTAAGGGGTGGTTAGTACGGATATCTTAACGCGTGCTCCGTTCCAAAAGTTCGAGTATTTGTAGGGCTTCTTGTGCCGAATTACCACAAAAATCTTGTTCTGCTTGAAAGTTAGCGCAGGCCTGTGGTCTCTCTGGCTGATTAAAGATGCCACAGCGTAATGCGTCTGTTAAGTGCTGACACCTAACCCCAGCGGGTTTCTGTAAACTGCTTATACTTGGGGCGATACAACATGCGCCACACTTTTCTCTGCATTGCATATTATCTGCTGCTTTATACCAAAAAACGGGGGCTCATTGTACGTTGGCAAGCCGTAAAGCAAAAGGCCGATCTAAAGACCGGCCTTTTTCCCGTTAGGCATACCTGTTGTGAGCGAGTATCAATGGGATTCGCTTAAGCGACCTGTGGGGAACTCGAATTTTTTTCAGGGTCGAGTCCTAAGGTTGATAAGGTATATTCGCGAATCGTTTTTAGACGCTCGGGGTCTTGGGTCAGGTCGTGACCGTAAGATGGGATCATCTCTTTGATTTTTGCTTGCCATTCGGGCGTGGCCATTTTTTCTTTAAAGCAGGTTTCAACAATGTTTAGCATTGCGCTAACCGATGTTGATGCACCTGGAGAGGCACCTAACAGCGCGGCTAAGGTGCCATCCGCAGCGGTAATCACTTCCGTGCCAAATTCCAGTTTACCTTTGCCATCTTCATCTTTCTTGATGATCTGCACGCGCTGACCGGCGTGAGAAATTTCCCAGTCGTTTTCCTTCGCTTCCGGTATGAAGTTGCTGAGGGACATGACGCGAGAGCCGTGTGTCTGCATGACTTCACTAATGAGGTAGCGGGTTAGGTCCATGTTGGTAGCGCCAACATATAGCATAGGTTTAAGGTTATTAAACTTCATGCTTGAGATTAAATCGAAGAAAGACCCATTTTTGAGGAACTTGGTTGTAAAACCAGCGAAGGGGCCAAATAAAAGCGACTTTTTGCCATCAATGATGCGTGTGTCTAGGTGGGGCACTGACATAGGTGGTGCGCCAATGGGGGCCGCCCCATAAACTTTAGCGCCGTGCTGTTCTACGATCGCTTGGTTTTTGCAAACCAACCATTGCCCACTGACAGGGAAGCCGCCATAGCCATCGGCTTCGGGTATGCCTGTTTTCTGTAACAGAGGCAATGCACCACCGCCGGCGCCTAAGAAGACAAAACGGCTATTAATAACGTCGAACGCGTTTTTTTCTTTGTTTCTAATGGTGACAGCCCAGGTTTTATCTTTATTCTGATAAAAGTCTTTAACGTCGTGATTTAGCAGTAGCTCAAAATCACTTTGATCCTGAAGGTTTTTGACCATGCTGCGTGCCAGTGCGCCAAAGTTGACATCTGAACCGTAACGCACGCGAGTGGCTGCTATTTTTTCACCCTCTTTTCTGCCCTCCATTACCAGCGGCATCCACTCTTTTAGTACCTCTGGATCTTCGCTGTATTCCATAACATCAAATTGATGATGTGCACTTAAGGCTGCGTAACGCTTACGTAAAAATTCTACGTTTTTGTCACCCCATACAAAGCTTTGGTGGGGGACTGAGTTTATAAATTGGGAAGGCTCTGGTAGAGCGTTCTGTTGAACCAGGTAAGACCAGAACTGTAGGCTCACTTCAAAGGAGGCGTTGATTGCAAAGGCTTTGCTACAGTTAATGCTGCCATCATCCATTTCAGGCGTATAGTTCAATTCACAATACGCGGCATGTCCTGTCCCCGCGTTGTTCATGCAATCTGTGCTTTCTACGGCAATTTCATCGAGCCGTTCTACCATAGAAATTTTTAGGGATGGGTCCAGCTGCTTGAGCATGACGCCAAGGGCGGTACTCATAGCTCCCGCGCCGACTAGCAATACGTCTACTGATTTTGTGGTCATAGGAACTTCGCCATTTTAATAATAATAATGGTTTGTGAAGTGGCACGGGCGATGGGGCTTGTGGCCCTAACGTAATGATTATTCTGTCGATTGTTGTTCATTACGCGATCACCTGAGACTTCAGAAGCCTGCAAACAATAGGTATACATCTATTTCCAATTATATTGTTGCAGTGCAGTTGGCGCGAATTATACGGATTTTGTTACGAATGTCTTGGTTTGAGAGTCTAAAGGCGTTAGCAATTTGGGTAATGCTAATCCTAAAGTAGTATGTTTTGGGGCGGGTTAGTGGGCACTGTTTGCTAAGGCTGATTTATATCAATGTCTTTTATTCCGTTTGGTTATAGTTGTCGGCTTTTTGGTGATTAATTTTTTAGATATTTACATATGTAATCGTCTGGACTAGTCTGCAAACCTTATACATCTGCTTGGAGTGCTTAGTGGAAGATATTCTTGAGTTGTTACAGGAACGTAACCAAAAAGTTCCGGTGCCATTAGATCTACCTGATTATGATGATTTGGTAGACGTGGAGGAGGCTATTCTTATCTCGCTACCGGATGAGTACAAACAATTTTTGCTTGAGGCAAGCGATATTGTTTGTGGCTCTATTGAGCCGGCCACCTGTGCGGACCCTCAATCTCATACCTTTCTTCCTGATATGGCGGCTAGGGCATGGGATATTGGTATGCCGCGTGAGTATATTCCTATCTGTGAGCATGAGAATGGATTTTATTGTATCGCCGATACCGGACAGATATTTTTGTGGTTGTTCGAGGATACGATTGAGGATGAATGGGGATCAATATGGGATTGGGCCAAAGATGTTTGGTTGGAGAGTTAGCCTGTGAATGCACATCTATTTAGTCAGGTAGAGCGGCTTGCTGAAGCGCTATTGTCAGCGGCCGATCAAGATGATGAGACGTTGTTTTATCAGCTGTATGAGCAACTAAGTTCCTTATGTGAATTGCATGCAGGTAAAAAGAGTGACCATCCTCTTTTTTTAGAAACCTTAGCCGACTTTACTGAAGATAGCGTGGATGCTGTAGCGCTTTACCAGCGAGCATTTCTGATTGCTGATTCACTTAAAGAAAATGAGTATAAGGCGTCTATACAGTTCTCGCTTGCACAACGTTTGGCGGAGTTAGGTGAAATGGATCAGGCGAAAGATGCGCTGGCTACATCTGAGAAGTTTGCCAGTTTTACTGATGACGATGAGCTTAAAGGTGAGATTAGTGCGTTGGCTAGAACGTTGAATTAATGTCCATCGTTTAGATCAAAAAAAAGGAGCCTAAAAGGCTCCTTTTTTAGTGCGTTAAGCTTAGTCGATTCGAACCGTGACGTAACGACCCGGCGCCGCTTCAATGCCTTGGTAGGTGTCGTTGCCCTCTGTTTCGGGGGCGGCTACTTTTTTGCCTGCACGGCGTTTTAGCCATTCAGACCAGTGTGGCCACCATGAGCCTTCTTGGCGCTCTGCTGATTCTAACCAGTGGTCTGGGCCTTGGCCTAGTTCACCGTTAATCCAGTAGTTACGACGGTTTTTAGAGGCAGGGTTGATAACCCCTGCAACGTGGCCGCTTGCACCTAGTACAAATTCATTTTTGCCTTTAAGGAGTTCGGTACCTGGGAAGGTGCCTTTCCAAGGGGCAATATGGTCTTCAATGGTGGATAGGAAGTAGCAAGGAATCTTGATTTTTCCTAAGTCGATCTTTTCACCACAGAGTGTTAATGCGTCTTTCTTAACCAGTGCGTTTTCAAGGTACATATTGTTGATGTAGAAGGTGTACATTTTCGCAGGTAGGTTGGTCGAGTCACTGTTCCAGTAGAGAATGTCGAAAGGAGGCGGTGTCTGACCTTTTAGGTAGTTATTAACAACGTATGACCAGATTAAATCATTAGAACGGAGCATGTTGAACGAGGTTGCGAGCTCACGACCACTCAGGTATCCCTGATTAGTGACTTTGTCTTCTAGTTTTTTAACTTGCTGCTCATCAATAAACACACATAGATCACCCGGATCAGAGAAGTCTAATAGTGTTGTAAAGAAGGTGGCGGATGCAATCGTTGTGTCTTTCCGTGCTGCCATCACCGCTAGTGCTGACGCTAAGAACGTACCACCGACACACCATGCTACTGCATTGACCTTGTCGGCTTTAGTGATCTCTTTAGCGACGTGGCTGGCTTTAATGATGCCTTCGTCAATGTAATCGTCCCAGCTAATTTGTCCCTGTTCAATGGTCGGGTTAAGCCAAGAGATTAGGAAGGTTGTCTGTCCTTGATCAACACAGTACTTCACGTAGGAGTTACTTTCTTGTAGATCAAGAATATAAAATTTATTAATACACGGTGGCACAATCAATGTAGGGCGCGCGAATGTTTCTTCGGTCGTTGGCTTATATTGAATAAGCTGAAACATCTCATTTTCGAAAACAACCGTGCCCGGTGTTGTTGCAATGTTTTCACCTAGAACAAAAGCAGATTCATCTGTCATAGAGATACGGCCTTTATCTACATCACCGAGTAGATTTTTAAGACCGTCAACTAAGCTTTGTCCATTGGTTTCAAGTGCTTGCTGCAACACTTCTGGGTTTGTCATGGCAAAGTTTGTTGGCGAAAGCGCATCAATGTATTGCTGAGTATAGAACTCTAGCTTTTTCTGCTCGTTATCGGACAAGTTTGCGTTGGCTGCCATCTCTTGCATCAGCTTAGAGCTTAGAAGGTAGGACTGCTTGATATAGTCAAAAACAGGGTTTTGAGACCACTCCTCCGCTTGGAAGCGGCGGTCGCCTCGCGCAGGTTCCGCTACCGCATCGGACGCTTTCCCTGTTAAGAGATTGGTCCATAGGCTCATTTGGCTCTGCTGATAGTCGGTAATCGCGCGAATCCAGACGGTTGGGTCTTCCCATGAGCGGTTTGCAAGTTCCGTCCAAGACTGTGTAAATTGGGCAAAAATATCATCACCACCCGAAGTGGAAAACATATCGAACACTTTTTGGGTCTCGGTGTTGAGGTAGTCAATAAATTCTTGGGGATTTGAGAGCAAGTTGTTGTTATCCATTGGTTCGCCTTTCTTTGTCATATCCGTTTTCCATCTAGCCTAGCTTCACATAGTCTTTATGATTAGGAGGCGGATTAAGGGCAATAAATACCAGTTTTCAGCATATTCGCACAGGTTTTTCTTTGCAAGAATACAAGGGCATAATTAATAGAATAGCATATTATTGTGCAGTGCAACAAATCAAGTTATTCATTGGTCGATGGCACTTAGGTGTTACGACTAAATTACGGGCCTTTTATCGATAATAGCATTCATATATTGCAGTATTTTGTAATGAATTTCTTTTGTATAACCTGAGCGTACGCATTGTATGTCTGGTTTGCCCATTTTTTTATGCATGGGGGTTCAGTATAGGCGATGATTGAGCATTTGATATTGATAAACAGATAGGTACTACCAATGATTAGGTGCTAGCGGGGTCAACTGCAGAGGTTTAATAATAGATCAAGGCTATGTCTTTCGGTGGGTGGCTTACTTTTTTAATCAAAAATAACGGCGTGAGTGTGAAAATGATATGCGGGAATTAGAGTTAATGGGTACCTTGGGCTGCCACTTGTGTGATCTGGCGGAAGCGGTCATCGCGTCAACGGTTGATATGAGCGAGTATGCTATTTACCAAGTGGATATAGCGGAAGATGATGGGCTAATGGAAACATATGCGTTAACGATTCCGGTAGTGGTGGATGTTGTTAGTGGTAAAACGCTGGGGTGGCCGTTTGATGCCCATCAACTCGCTGATTTTTTAAAGGCCCTCGCGAGTGAGTAGGGCGGTTTTAGTTAAGCTGAAAGGTTGAAAAAATCGTAGGTCGTTTGCTGAACCTCTTCATTGAGCTGCGCCAGCTCTTTGTCGACTAACCCGGCGACGACGTTGGCAATATGTGGCAGATAGCTGGGCGTGTTACGTCTTGATTTAGGCTTGGGTTTTATATCTCTTGGTAGGAGGTATGGGGCATCCGTTTCTAACATTAATCGATCGGCGGGGATCTCTTTAACGAGTTTTTGTAACTCGAGCCCTCTTCGTTCATCGCAAATCCAGCCAGTAATGCCTATATGTAGATCCAGATCTAGGTAGTTATAGAGGGCCTGCTTTGAACCGGTAAAGCAGTGAATAACTGCGTGTGTAAAATCATCACGGTGGGCTTTTAGTATCTCTAGTTGCTTAGTGTGGGCATCTCGTTCGTGAAGAAAAAGCGGCTGCTGATGATTGGACGCGATCTCTAATTGAGCAATGAAGCTGGTTATTTGTTGTTCGGGAGGCGAAAGGTTTCGATTAAAATCTAGCCCTGTTTCTCCTATAGCCACGACACCGGCTTCTTTTACCAGTGTTTCTAGTTCGTGTAAGTCCGCTGAAGCGTGGTCTTTTGCATAGTGGGGATGGATGCCGACGGTGCAGTAAAGTTGGTTAGGGTAGCGTTGACAGAGATGAAGCGCCGCTAAGGATTCTTTAAGTGTTGTGCCTGTAATTATAAGTTTATCTATACCTTGGCTGAAGGCTTGCTCGATCACTTCATTGCGATCGTTGTCGAAGCTACTGTCCGTTAAGTTGACGCCAATATCGGTCCAAGAGTAGTGGTTCATGAAGGTAAGCCTGCATAAAAGAATAAAGTATATCTAGGGGCGCGTGTTGCCCCCTAGATAGGTTAACGGTTTTCTTTTGGTAAGAGGTTAGAGCGCGGTTGCTTTATTTTGATTTAACGCCAGTAGTTTAATCTGTTTTTCTGTGAGTAAGCTGGCTTCGCGTCCCGCCAAGCGATCGTAAATAACGCGAAATGCTAAGACATTCTGCACATATCTACGGGTTTCTTTGAAAGGGATTGTTTCTATCCACACATCTAAAGGCAGTTCGCCGCGCTGTTTTAACCAGCGCTTAACCCTATGGGGCCCTGCATTGTAGGCCGCTGCGGCAAACGCTGGATTATTGTCAAAGCGTTTTAACATGTCACCAAGGTAGGCGGAACCTAGTGTGATGTTGGTTTCTGGGTCATAAAGCTGTGATGTTTTTTTGTAAGGTACGTCATGTTTTTGTGCAGTTTGCTTGGCTGTTTTTGGCATAAGTTGCATTAAGCCCCTAGCGCCTACGCGTGATTGAGCATTATAGAGAAATGCACTTTCTTGGCGGGCGATAGCCATCGGAAAACTCAGGTCTAACTCATTTTTTAATGCATGGGTTTTAAATAACTGGCTGTGGGGCTGCGGAAAGCGTAAATCAATATGGTCCCACCGCTCAGTTTTGGCGGCGTTAATAATTGCTTGTAAATACCATCCCCAGGATTTTGCTAAGTAGCCGGCAACATTTTTCTCTTCGGGGGTCATTTTTGATAGGGCTAAATTCCATTCGCGGTTAGCCTCAATTAAGCGGCCTAATGTGAACAACTCTTTAGCGCGTGCAACGGCGGGCTTGCTTGATAATTGGGTTAACTGATCATCTGATAAGGTTTCATCAATTGCATTGAGCTGGAATGGACTGTTATTGAGTTCGGCCGCTAGAAAACCGTAAAAGCTTCGGTCTTTAGCGAGGGCTGCTAGCTGCGCTTTTTGGTCCTTATTTGGTGATAGGTTACGCGCTGCAATTAAGTCCCAGTACTGCCACTTGGGATCTTGTTTAAGGGCGTCACTGAGGTGTTCAATACCTTTTTGTACTTCAGTCCAGTTTTGTTGGGCGAGTGCGTTTCGAATGCGGCTTTCAATGAGTGATTCTAGTTTGTAGTCAGGGTCGAGCAGTGCAGAGAGTTTTATCGCCTGCGGGTGGTAGTTTCGGTTAAGGCGAATGCCCATGTATTCAGTGACAGAAAGCTGCTCAGCTTCCTCCATCAGTTGATCTCTGTTCTTCACCCACGCCTGTGTAGCGGTAATGGGTTGGGTTCTGTACCAGCGTTTGTAAATTAACTGCGCAACAGAGGTTTTGTGGGCTTTGGGTATCCGTGACAGTGATTTTTTAGAGATCGTTTCTGGCGCGTTATAAAGGCTCCAAAACTGTGAGGTAAACGCTTTTTGTTTTTTATCTGTGATTTTCTTGTCGATGTATTGAGCAAGCTTGATATTGTTTTGTTCAAGACTGAGCCAAAAGCGTTCGAAGGCTTCGCTGGATGTAGGTCTGCCCGTAGCCATCCATGCTTTAAATAGGGGGTCACAGGTTGCTGGCTGGGATTTGCCGACCAGCCACAGTGTTTTGGCTTTATACAGTGCCTCTTTTTTCTGTTTATCGTTCCCATTAAGTGCGGCTTGCAGCTGTATGCACTCATAGTGGGTTTGATTGATCGGGTATAACGTGAAGTGTTGGCTGTAGGTCTGCCATTGTTTCTGTTTGTGAAGGTGCTTGAGCCATGTTCGATTAAGGCGGCTCGCAATAGGTAGTTCGCTGTATTTGTCGATAAATGCACTTACCGTTTTGGGCGTGGACTGATCGAGGTTTTTTAATAACTGTTGATAGTCTAGGTAAGGGGCCAGAGGGTACTCATCTAATTGGGCGCGTAATTTAGTATAAGCGTCCGTTTTATTTTGCTTTAAGAGTGATTCGGCCTGAAGGAATTTCTGACGTAGCTTTTCTGTAGATGCATGAGTGTACTCTGTCGTTGTTAATATTATTATTGTGAATGCTACAAAAAGTAGTGAAACGATAGATCTGTGCATAACGCGATACATTGACCAAGCCCTGTGTGATGTTGCCTTTACTTATTTATACGGTAGTTTGAGTCAATTATTAAATAATAATTTGCTTGAATGCAGCATTTTCATGCATATCTATTAAAAACCAGTAGAATAGCGCCCTCATAGAACAAAAGCTGAACAATCATGCCACTTATTAGACTCGATAAAATATCAATCGCCTTTGGCGCGAAACCCCTTTTAGATAATGTTGATTTTCAAATAGATCCTGGTGAAAGGGTCGCACTGGTTGGATTAAACGGTGCGGGCAAGTCCACATTGCTCAAGATTGTTGCGGGTCACCATAAAGCGGATGGGGGCAAGTTTTGGGTCGCTCCCACCTGTCGTATCGCGGAACTTCCTCAGGCGATGCCTGCTGCAGATGAGCGCTTGGTTCGGGATGTTGTTACCGCCGGATTACAAGATGTGCTGAAGTTAAGAGAGGCTTATGATGAATTAGCTTCATCTGCTGATGTGGATATGAATAAGCTGGAGCACCTGCAGCATGAAATTGAAGCTGTCGACGGTTGGCATTTAGAGCAGCGAGTGCAGCGAGTCATCGAGCAGCTTGATCTGCCCGGTGATAAGTTAATGTCGGAATTATCAGGTGGTTGGCGTCGTAGAACGGCGTTAGGTGCCGCGCTGGTCCAAAAGCCAGACCTGTTGCTACTCGATGAGCCGACTAACCATCTGGATATTGAAACCATTGAGTGGCTAGAGCAGCAGTTACTTGAATTTAGAGGGGGATTATTAATAATCTCCCATGACCGAGCGTTGGTGGATCGCTTGGCGACGCGGATTATCGAGTTGGATCGAGGTAATTTATCATCTTTCCCTGGAAGCTATTCTGCTTATATGGAGTTGAAGCAGAAGATGCTGGAAGATGAAGAGAAGCAAAATGCGCTCTTTGATAAACGTTTAGCTCAAGAAGAAACATGGATTAGGCAGGGGATTAAAGCCCGCCGAACCCGTAACGAAGGGCGCGTTCGTGCATTAAAGTCGATGCGTAATGAGCGGTCTGATCGTCGTGAACGTGGTGGTAAGGCTAAATTCTCACTCGAAGAAGCAGCGCGTAGCGGGAAGATTGTTGCTGAATTGCAGGATGTTACCTTAGGGTTTGATGATAAAACGCTATTTAGTCATTTCGATTTCACCCTATTAAGGGGTGACCGTGTTGGGCTGATCGGGCCTAATGGTGCAGGGAAAAGTAGCCTTTTGAGTGTGTTGTTAGGTAAACAAACCCCAGATAGTGGCCAAGTGAAATTGGGTACCAATATTGAAGTGGCGTATTTTGACCAGTTGCGTGCACAGGTTGATCCTGAAAAATCAGTTATGGATAACATTGCTGAAGGCCGTGAAAGCATCACTATTAATGGTAAACAGCGCCACCTTATCAGTTACCTTAATGACTTTATGTTTGCTCCAGAGCGCGCGAGAACGCCAGTTAAAGCGTTGTCCGGTGGGGAAACTAACCGTGTGTTACTGGCGAAGCTTTTTAGCCAGCCTGCTAATTTACTTGTTTTGGATGAGCCGACCAACGATCTAGATATTGAAACCCTGGAGTTGTTGGAAGAGATCATTCTTGATTTTGATGGCACGATTCTGTTAGTGAGTCATGACCGTTCATTCCTTGATAATGTGGTCACCAGTACCCTTGTGTTTGAGGGAGAGGGGCAGCTTAATGAGTATGTTGGCGGCTATCAAGACTGGCTTCGTCAGCGTCCTAGCGTAGAGAAAAATGCGGCTAAAAAATCTGCAAAAGTAGAAGGCAATGCTGTTGCGGCTGAAAAAGCACCGAAAAAGAAAAAACTCAGCTATAAAATACAGCGGGAACTGGATGAGATGCCGGCGGTGTTAGAGGAAGCCGAAGCTAAGCTTGCTGAATTGCAGGAGCAAACAGGTCGTGCGGATTTTTATCAGCAAAGCCAAGATAAGGTGAATGAAACACTGGAGAAAATGCAGCAGCAAGCACAGGTGGTGGAAACGCTCATGGAGCGTTGGGTTGAGCTTGAGGCTATGCAGGAGGAGGGGTAACCCTCCTCTGTATAAATGACTGAAAGGTCTAAGTAAGAAGAGGCTATTCGGCCTCTTCTTTTATACGGATGGCCAACACGTCACAGGTTGCGCCATGCAAAATTCCATTGGCTGTCGATCCTAGTAGCAGCGCAATACCATGACGACCATGGCTGCCAACAATAATTAGATCGATCTCTAGCTCTTTAGCAATGCGATGAATCTCAGATTCAGTCTGCCCTGTGGCCACTTGTTTAGTGGTAACCGGATAGCCTAATGAATCGCAGAATAGTTCAAGTTTTTTCTTCGCATGCTCATCAAGCTGTTCTTGGATGGAGGTTAAGTCCATCGGCACATCCCCACCGTATGCAAAACTCAAGGGCTCAATCACATGAACGATGTGCAGTTCTGCTTGGTTGGTTGTAGCCAGTTCACGCGCTTTATCCTGGAGTTGTTCCGATTCGGCAGACAGATCCAGAGCAAGTAAGATTTTCTTGTAAGTACTCATGCTTATTTCCTTGAAGTTCGTGTCAGTCACATGCCGAGGGGGTTTGAACGGATCAACATGTGTTGTTTATCAGATTAGCATAGAGCGTGTAGCTTAGTACTCTGCTAAACTTCGTGGTGTTGATATTTATCAATTAACTAATAGTTACATGGCGTCTCAACCGCTTGTTTACAGACATATTTTAATCCCTTCTTTGCTTACAGTGAAACGGAGTATCTTGCATGAAATGGATGATCATAATCGTTATTATGATGTCGCTTATTGGCTCAATGATGTGGGTGATGCCAACACCACGCCAGAAGTATCAGGCGGCCCTCAGAATGAAAGCAAAACAGATGGGGTTTCTTGTTCAGTTAGAGCGGCTTAAAGCGCCGCGGGCGAAAGGGGAAATGGAACCAGAATCGCGTGATATGACGGCCTATAGAATTATCCGCGAAGGGTTGAGTAGGGAGGAGAAAAATAATTTCAAAACTTGGCAGGTTTTTAGAATTGAATCAATTTCTGATATCGGTCTTCCTTCTGGGTGGAGCTGGTCTGAAGGTGAAAGAACACTCTCTGAAAAACAGTTAGACAAGCTTGCTCAAGTGATCTCTAAATTGCCCGCAGGTGTGTTCTCTCTTGAATCAACGCCTATTCATGTGGGTGTTTATTGGGATGAAGAGGGGGGCGATGAGGCGTTAGCTGAGATTAAAGCGCTTCTGGATGGTTTTGTTGTAGAGAGGTTTTAATGGTGCAGATTGAGTTGGGACGTTACCAGCACTATAAAGGTGCAGAGTATGAAGTGCTGCAGGTCGCAAGGCACTCAGAGACAGAGCAGTGGCACGTTGTTTATCGCCAGTGTTATGGCGATGAGGGTGTGTGGATACGTCCATTGGAGATGTTTATGCAGCAGGTCACGTTAAAGGATGGTACCGAGGTGCCCCGGTTTGCAAAAATAAAATAGAAGCCGCTTCCCTTTTATAGCAAACGATCTAATGATTCAGCTAAGGAGCCTTGAGGTCTAGGTTTTTTTGGCTGAATCGATTCAATCAATTCCTCGACGGTATCCATTCTGGATTTTTTATTTTGTACAGGAATATTCGCCCTAACAAGCAGTGCTTTCGCATGACGGTAGTGGGATAGGGCGGTCATCAAATCATCTGATTTTTTAAATCGCTCACCCTGCATAATATGGGCATCTGCGACGACCGTTATACGCAGCCAATAAAGCTCTTGCTGATAACTTCTCGCAAGGGTGCGTGTGATTCTACCGCCTCGGGCCAGTTGTAAAACTAATTTCTCAGCAAAATTAATATAAATTTGGGCGCGTTTTAATGAACGATCACTGTCAAACACATCAGGGGAGGGGAACGCTTTGTCTGCTGTATCTTTCTGCTGTGTTAAGGCTTCATATAGCTCTGAATCAGGGGCGAGTATAGCGACCTCTTCGAGCAGAGCGATTGCGTGCTCATTAATTTTTTGTACAATTTCGGGCTTACAGTCCGCTTCTCTAAGAACGGCGATCGCTTGTAAAATATGTTCCGCTTGACCCTTGAGCCACGTGAGGCGCTTTTCCTTCGCCTCCTCCTGTTGCTCCCGTGTGGTGATGACAAAATTAACGGTAATGGCAACCAGCCCCACTATAGCAATTAGCACCACTAATAGAATATTGTCATTTAACATGAGGTTGTTTCAGCCAGTTGAGATGTCATTGATTATGTTGAATATTGTGGCCTTTAAGGGGCCATTGGTAAAGTTCTAGTTGGTCTGTTCGTCGACTTTTATCACAATTGTTGCTTGACCCCAGCATTCTCAGCACTTATATATGCACCCAAATTATTATTTATTATGCCGTTATTTAAAAGAAGCGTTGTAGATTTGCGAACAGTGTCGTAGGTTAAAAGACAAAATACATGGTTGAATTTTTTGTTTTTAAACCTTTTCTGTTTTTAAACTACGGCTTCTTAATTATATAGCCCTGAGGAAAGAAGGACTCTATGGGAAAGTCTCTTGTTATCGTCGAGTCACCTGCTAAAGCGAAGACTATCAACAAATATTTGGGTAACCAATTTGTTGTTAAATCCAGTGTAGGTCATATACGCGATCTGCCGACCAGTGGTAGCACTAAAAAGACCGATCCTAAAGAAAGGGCGCGTCTGGCGGCTATAACACGGAAGATGTCGCCCGAAGAAAAAGTCGCACATAAGAAAAAGAAGTCTCGTGAACAGCTTATCGGCCGTATGGGGATTGATCCCGATAAAGGCTGGGAACCGCATTATGAGATTTTGCCCGGAAAAGAAAAGGTCGTGGATGAATTAAAACGGCTGGCAAAAAATGCTGATGAAATCTATCTCGCGACCGATTTGGACCGCGAGGGAGAAGCGATCGCGTGGCATCTGCGTGAAGCGATAGGGGGTGATGAAAGTCGCTATCGTCGTGTGGTTTTTAACGAGATTACGAAAAAGGCAATCACTGAAGCATTTGATGAACCCTCTTTATTAGATATGGATCGTGTTAATGCGCAGCAGGCGCGCCGTTTTCTTGACCGTGTTGTGGGTTACATGGTTTCTCCGTTGTTATGGGAGAAAGTGGCCCGAGGTTTATCTGCCGGTCGTGTTCAGTCAGTTGCGGTAAAGCTTGTTGTTGAACGTGAAAAAGAGATTAGAGCGTTTATTCCTGAAGAGTTTTGGGAGGTGCAGGCTGATGTCCTGACTGAGAGTAAAGCGCCGCTTAAATTGCAGGTGAACCGCGTTAACGGTGATACCTTTAGACCCGGCTCTGAAGCTGAGACAAAAGCACACCTAGAGCGTTTACAGTCAGCGTCTTTAGAAGTCATTAGCCGTAAAGATAGACCCACAACGAGCAAGCCTTCAGCACCATTTATTACCTCCACCCTTCAACAGGCTGCGAGTACGCGTCTTAGCTTTGGTGTGAAGAAAACGATGATGATGGCCCAACGCTTATATGAGGCGGGCTACATTACATACATGCGTACTGACTCGACCAACTTAAGTGCAGAGGCTGTGGCCGCGTGTAGAGAGTATATAGGCGATAACTTTGGTAGTAAGTATCTGCCGGAGAACCCATTAAGCTACAGCAGTAAGGAGGGCGCACAAGAAGCCCATGAGGCGATCCGTCCATCCGATGTTACTGTTGAGGCGACTGCGCTTAAGGGTATGGATCGTGATGCTGAGCGCTTATATGAACTTATTCGCAGGCAGTTTTTGGCTTGCCAGATGACGCCCGCTAAATTCTTGAGTACACGTGTAACGGTTGCCGCTGCAGAGTTTGAGTTGGTGACTAAAGGCCGTATCTTACAATTTGATGGTTATACACGTGTTATGCCAGCAAAAGGCAAAGGGGAAGAGGATATTCTCTTACCTGACGTTAATGCCGGCGAAACGCTTTCTCTTGTTGAGTTATTACCTAAGCAGCATTTCACCAAGCCTGCGCCTCGATTTACCGAAGCGAGTTTGGTAAAAGAGCTAGAGAAACAAGGTATTGGTCGTCCATCAACCTATGCGACGATTATTTCTACAATCCAAGATCGTGGTTATGTGCAAGTACAAAATCGACGGTTTTATGCGCAGAAAATGGGCGATATTGTTGTTGAGCGTTTAGGTGAAAACTTTTCCGATCTTATGGATTACAGTTTCACTGCACGTATGGAAGAGAGCTTAGATGATGTGGCTGAGGGTACAGCCGATTGGAAAGCACTGCTTGATCAGTTTTATGCGGACTTCTCTTCAAAATTAGAAGAAGCGCAAAGTGATGAGCACGGCATGCGGCCTAACTCGCCAACTGAAACGGATATCAGTTGTCCTGATTGTGGGCGTCACATGATGATCCGCACAGCGAGTACGGGTGTTTTCCTTGGTTGCTCCGGCTATAGCTTACCGCCAAAAGAGCGTTGTAAATGCACAATCAACTTAACGCCTGGTGATGAGGTGGTGAGTGTTGATGGTGATGATGAAGAAGAGTCGCGTATTTTACGTAAGAAGCATCGTTGTGGGATATGTGATTCTGCGATGGATTCTTATTTAATTGATGAAAAACGTAAGCTTCATGTCTGTGGTAATAACCCAGACTGCCCAGGTTTTGAGGTTGAGGCCGGGGAATACCGAATTAAGGGATATGATGGGCCGGTATTAGAGTGTGATAAATGCTCAGCCGAAATGCAGCTCAAAACTGGACGATTTGGTAAATACTTTGGCTGTACTGAGTGTAAAAACACCCGCAAGTTATTAAGAAGCGGCGAGGCTGCACCCCCTAAAATGGATCCGGTGCCTATGCCTGAGTTAGCGTGCGAGAAGGTTGAGGACACGTATATTCTTCGTGATGGTGCATCAGGCTTGTTCCTTGCCGCGAGTCAGTTCCCAAGAAATAGGGAAACGCGCGCGCCTAAAATCGTTGAGCTTTTGCCCCATCAAAGTGAGATCGATCCTAAGTACGAATTTTTGTTTAGTGCACCTAAAAAAGATGCTGACGGAAATTTAACGGTTGTTCGATACAGTCGTAAGACGAAGGAGCAGTACGTTATGACCGAGGTCAATGGTAAAGCTACCGGTTGGCGGGCATTCTATCGTGATGGGAAGTGGGTTGAAGAAGAGGCCCGCAAAAAAGCGAAAAAATAGTTAGGGTACTCCATGAGCGGTATTTATTTAGCACGGACTAATCAGAAATTAAGTTTTACGCGTATTCATCTTGAGCAATTAAAACAGGCTCAGGATGATACAAGTTGGAGTAAGCACGCATTAATTGAATCGTTTAATGAGTCGGTTCTCTTTCATATGACTTCTGCCTATGACGCGTTTTTACGTGAGATTGCTGAAGTTTATAAGGTTGATACCGAGTCGCTAGATGGCTATCGCTCATTGGCGGCTCAACTAGAATCAACCGGCGTAGAAAGCCCAGAGCTTAAACAGTTAAGCGTATTAGAAAACGATGCCACGGGTTGGTTGCATAAAATGATTGGCGCCTATGAAGCATGTTGGCATGGTGCGGATAGACAAGAAGCCATCAGTGAAACAACAAGCCTTTCAGAAATTCACGTGTTGCAGGTGAATCCTGACCATGCGGAAGATAAGGCAATTATTGCTGAATATGAAAGTTGGTTTAATGCCTTGTCTGAGTTAATTGACTCGCTTAGGGAAGGAATGCAGGAGTGGTAGCGTAAGTGTCAAGTGTAGCGTCAGAAATGGTATTAGAGATAATAGAGCTTGAAAATGGAGAGTTGGCTATACGCAACGCTGATAGTGATGCGGAACCGATGATTAAAGTTAATTTTTCCGCTGAGCTTAAAGATAAGTTAAGTGAGCATTATTTAGATGTCGCACGGGTGATGCTCACCGCAGGTATTCAGATGGTGGCTGAATCAGGTCTCGACTTAGATGACAATGATGAACCAGAACCTGAACCCACTCTTCATTAAAGGCGCGCTATTTGGTTACGTTAATGGGGCTCTCAACTATGTTGTCTGCGTCTAATCACGATGCCGTGGCTTTGGCCTTGTTTGGCCGCGCTTTCTAACTCATTGAGTTCTTCTTCTGACAGGTAACCAGGCCACGAGATTACGGAATGGCTGGTTCCTGTGCTTAATGCTTGTTTTGCTAACGCAAACGTACTGTGTTTGTTGTCTGGGTTGAGTAAGATAACTTTATTTAAATCGATGCCGGCATCCGCGAGAAGTTGTTTAGGTAACAGTACAGGGGGAGCGATCCAGACAAACCATCGATCATCTTGGCTTAGTTGAGCCAGTAATGGCATCAACATTGGGATGTTAGAGAAGTTATTATTTTGTACTACAATTTCAGTGACACTTCCGGCTAACCCTGATCTTGATGAGTGGGGTTTCACAGGAAGGGAGGTAACCTTAGATGCTACTTTGCTTTTGAGTAGGACAGGTGGAACCTTGATATTTACTGGAAGTGCCATCATTTTTAGTTACCTCTGCGAATTACGCCAACGCTTAAGCCTTCAATTGCAATATCTTGCTCTTTTAAATCAACAATAATCGGGTCGAATTCTTCATTTTCGGCGATAAGATAGACGATGTTTCCCTCTTTCTTAAAGCGTTTTACGGTTACTTCATCTTCAATTCTTGCAACGACAATCTCGCCGTTTTTTGCCGTATTGCATTGGTGAACAGCCAGTAGGTCACCGTCCATAATGCCAATGTTTTTCATGCTTTCACCTTTTACACGAAGCAGATAGTCCGCTTTCGGCTGAAAAAAGTCAGAGGATATAGTGCAGTGATCCTCAACATGGGCTTCGGCTAAGATGGGTGACCCTGCGGCGACTTGACCGATAATAGGAATACCTAAATCAGCTTCGAGTTCAGGAAGCCTAATACCTCGTGAGGTGCCAGGAATAATTTCAATGGCGCCTTTGCGGGCAAGTGCTTTCATATGCTCTTCAGCAGCGTTCGCTGACCGGAAGCCTAAATCTCGGGCGATATCGGCACGGGTGGGTGGATAGCCCGTTTCGCCGATGTGTCGCTTAATGCATTCTAGAACTTCGGTTTGTCGTTTAGTTAGCTTCATAATTTTGTCTGTTTGTTTATACAGTACGTGTATTTTTATACAGTATTTTGTATTTGTAAAGAAACTTATGTTTTTTTATACAGTGTTTTTTGTTTTTATCTGCTGTGAACTGTTAGAATCGTGCTTGGACATTTAATCGTAAGCTCGGTACCTCCTTTGTTAGATAAGCAACTTAAACAGTCAATACAGCAGGCCTACAGTACTTTTTTAAGTAATCGTGGGCTCCAGTCCCGTTATGGTCAAAAAATGATGATTGCTGAAATCGCGCGGACGTTGGCTGGGATTTCTCAAAATAGCGAAGGGGAGCGTAATGGTGGTTCTCATATAAGTGTGACGGAGGCGGGAACGGGGACAGGTAAAACCTTGGCTTATCTTTTGGCGGCGGTTCCTATCGCGCAGCAGCGTAAGAAAAAAGTGGTTGTATCTACTGCGACAGTTGCTTTGCAAGAGCAGCTGATAATGAAGGACTTACCGCAGCTGGTAACGGATGCGGGTGTAAGCCTTACCTATGGTTTAGCAAAAGGGCGTGGTCGATATTTTTGTGTTTCCAATGCAGAAAAAGCGTTAGAGCAGCAAAATGAGCGGGGCCAGATTGCGCTTTATGAGGATGAGGCGGCACAAACAATCGATCCATCGGATATCGCTCAGATCCAATCGTTGCTCAACTTATATGCATCCGGTGAATGGGATGGTGATCGTGACGGATTAAAAAACACGGTGGATGAGCCTATTTGGCGTTTGTCGACCAGTGACCATATGCAGTGTACTAATCGGCGTTGTAGCCATTTCTCTATTTGCCCTTTCTTTAAAGCGCGACAAGAGTTAGACCGTTGGGATCTTATCGTTGCGAATCATGATTTAGTGTTAGCGGATCTATCGTTGGGAGGCGGCGCGATTCTTTCTGCCCCAGAAGATACGATCTATGTTTTTGATGAAGGGCATCATTTAGGGAGTAAAACCACGGGCCATTTCTCATATAGGTTACGTATTAAGTCGAGTCAACGTTGGTTGGCTAAAGCGACGCGTTCTCTAAATAAACTGCTCAATGATACGTCTGAGCATATGGTGTTGCGAGGCTACGTTGAAAAGATGGCAACGCCGTTTGCTGATATGGAGCGGGCGCTGGATGCGTGGCAATTATTGTTACAGCAATTGTTGGCAGATAAGTTACAAGGGAACAGTGATCGTTACCGTTTTGCGCAAGGGGTTATTCCTGAGCCTTTGCAGTTGATCTGTCATGATTTTGCGAATGCTGCAGAACGGGTTGTACTGAAACTCGATCAGATCGTCGATCTATTAAAAGAGGCGATGGATGGCGAGTTAGCGGATATTGATAGAACGATTGCGGAGAAGTGGTATCCGCAAATGGGTATTTTTCTTTCCCGTATGCAGGGGATGTTTGGTTTAGCGCGCTCTTATGCTTCGCCGGATGAGAGAGGCGGGCTGCCAACGGCGCGTTGGGTATTACGTATTGATGGGAACGATGGCCTTGATCTAGAATGTTGTAGCAGTCCCGTATCTGCCGCTGTAACCTTACAAGAGCACTTGTGGTCACAATGTTATGGTGCAGTGGTAACCTCAGCCACCTTAACCGCGCTGGGTCGTTTTGATCGATTGTATACGGACTTGGGGATTCCAGCAGATAGCCCGTGCGCTATTTTTCAAAGCCCGTTTAACTTTAATGAAGCGGCTGAATTGCGTGTTCCGGCTATGCGTACGGACCCGAGTAACCCTAACGATCATAGCGGGGAGTTGGCTGAAATCTTATTAGCCACGTTGCCTAATGAAAAATCGACTTTGGTGTTATTCAGCTCTTGGCGACAGATGCGGTATGTTCTTGAGCAGATGCCTGATAAGATGGTTGCCAATATTTTGGTTCAAGGTGACCTTGCAAAGCATGAGATTTTGCGACAGCACCGTGAACGTATAGATAATGAACTGCCAAGTATTATTTTTGGACTTGCCTCATTTGCTGAGGGGGTCGATCTACCAGGTGATTATTTAACACACGTGGTTATCACTAAACTACCGTTTGGTGTGCCGGATGATCCTGTGGATGCTACTTATTCAGAATGGATTGAGTCCCAGGGTGGAAATCCGTTTGCTGAGTGGGTTATACCTATGGCCTCTATGCGTCTAACTCAGGCGACAGGGCGATTGCTTAGAACTGAAAAAGATCAAGGTATAATTACACTGCTTGATCGACGTTTTATTACGCGTCGTTATGGTAAGCAGCTATTGGCAGCGTTACCGCCTTATAGGCGAAATTTTTCTTAGGATATATTGAATTGACTATAGATAATACAATGGATATGCACGAAAAAAATGAGACCGAAGCGAAGGATAAATCTGTACCTTCTCACACATCACGGTCGGATAATGACAGCGCTGCATGGAGCCCCGATCAAGTAAATGTTCCGGAGGTTGAAGGGAAGCAACGTTTTTGTGATTTCAATCTGCCTGATACCGTGCTTCATGCGATAGCTGATCTTAATTTTGAGTACTGTACTGGGATTCAAGCTGCAACAATCCCCGCCGCACTTGAGGGTAAAGATATTATTGGTAAAGCGCAGACCGGTACCGGTAAAACTGCTGCTTTTCTGCTCGGTATCATTACCGATTTGCTCGACTTTCCTATTGAGGAAAAACGTCGTTTAGGTGAACCGCGTGCTTTAATTGTTGCGCCGACCCGCGAGTTAGCGTTACAGATAGCCGATGATGCTGAAAATCTAGCAAAGTATACTGATCTGCATGTGGTTAGCCTTGTCGGTGGTATGGATTACGATAAGCAGCGTCAGAAACTGAAGAAGAAACCGGTTGATATTCTGGTGGCGACGCCAGGGCGTTTGATCGATTTTGTGAACCGTAAAGATGTAGATCTGTGGAATGTAGAGATACTGGTTCTTGATGAAGCCGATCGTATGTTAAGCATGGGCTTTATCCCTGATGTACGTACTATCGTCCGTAATACACCACGAAAAGGCACTGATCGTCAGACATTGCTTTACAGCGCAACCTTTACTGATGATATCTTGAGCTTAGCGGAGCAGTGGACACTTGATCCGGTTGTGATTGAGATCGCTCCAGAGATCAGAACCACTGATAATGTCAGCCAAACGGTCTACCTTGTGGCCGCGGACCAGAAATACCGCTTATTGCGCAATTATATGGATAAGGATCAGGCTGAGAAGGTTATTGTTTTTGGTAACCGCCGTGATGAAACGCGTCGATTAGCCGAAAAACTATCTAAAGATGGGATTAAAGCGGCCCTGATGTCAGGTGAAATTCCACAGCAAAAACGCGTACGCACGTTAGAAGATTTCCGTAACGGGAAGATTCAAGTGCTGGTTGCGACGGATGTGGCAGGGCGTGGGATTCATATTGATGGTGTGACTCATGTTTTTAACTATCAATTGCCCGAAGACCCTGATGATTATGTTCATCGTATTGGACGTACAGGCCGTGCGGGTGCAGCTGGAGCGTCTATCTGTTTTGCGTGTGAGGATGATTCTTTTCTTATTCCAGAGATTGAGGCAGAAACAGGGGTTAAGTTGAACTGTATTCATCCTGAGCCTGAATTGCTGAAAGAGCCTAATACCACCGCTCGTACGCCTAAAGCTGAACCGCCCGCTCCGCAAGAAGTAGACCTACAGACTGAAGTTGTCAGCGACGATAGCGAAAGTGAAATTAATGGAAGTGACGATGCAGCAGGACACACACAAGACAAAGCGTCTAGCTAATATTATTGCGGTCGTATTTAGTGCGGTGATTGCCGCATTAGGTGTGGCCGGTTATCAACGTACAGATGATCCTTTACAGTTGATGCTTTTTTTAGGCTTAGCGTGTTTAGGGTACTTCATTGTCCTGTTGTTGTTTAAAGGCATTAATAAAATGCTGGATAGCTTGGACGATTCTGTTAAATAAGTTCTGTAGTGGAAAAAAATCATGTCTCAGATACGTAAGGTGGCCGTTCTTGGTGGGGGTAGCTTTGGTACCGTTATCGCAAATATGGTGGCGGAAAACGGTTCTGATGTTCGTTTGTGGTTAAGGGATCCTGTGCTCGCGGATGAGATTAATCAGCAGCATGAGAACACCCGTTATCTTCCTGGTTATTCCCTTTCGCGGAGTTTGCTGGCCTCAACGTCGTTAAAAGATGTTTTGTCAGACGTAGATCTGGTTTTTATCTCCATTCCTAGCCAATCCTTTCGGCAGGTTATTCAACAAGCGCGCCCTTTCTTAAAGGTAGATCAGATGCTGGTGTCTACTACAAAAGGGATAGAGGCTCATACCTTCCGTTTAATGAGTGAAATCCTTCGGGAGGAGATGCCTTCTGCGCGTATTGGTGTCCTTAGTGGGCCCAACTTGGCGAAAGAGGTGGCTGCGAAGCAGTTGACTGCTACGGTTATCGCTAGCGAATGTGCAGAGCTTCGTAGCGAAGTGCAGGCCCGCCTCCATTCATCCTATTTTCGTGTCTATGCAAGTTCTGATACTTATGGTGTTGAGCTGGGGGGCACGCTGAAAAATATTTATGCGATCGCCGCAGGTTTAAGTGCTGCCCTTGGAATGGGGGAGAATACTAAAAGTATGCTGATGACGCGGAGCTTAGCTGAGATGAGCCGGTTTGCCGTTTCTATGGGGGCTAACCCAATGACGTTTATTGGTTTGGCAGGCGTTGGTGATCTTATTGTGACCTGTATGTCTCCTCTAAGTCGTAATTACCGTGTCGGTTACGCTTTGGGCGAAGGAAAAAGCCTTGAAGAGGCTGTAGAAGCCCTTGGGCAGGTAGCTGAAGGTGTCAATACGATAAAGCAGGTTAAAGAAAAAGCATCTGAAATGCAGATATACATGCCGCTTGTTTCTGGTCTCTATGAAGTTGTTTTCAATAAAGCACCGATAGCTGAAGTGGTGAAAATGCTGATGATGAGTGAACAGAGTACCGATGTAGAGTTTGTCTTACCTCGCGAAGGCTTATGAGGTTTTTTTTGATGCGCCACGGTGAGGCTGAGTCTTCAGCATCATCGGATGCGGCAAGACGTTTAACGCCTTCAGGGGCTCAATCGGTCATTACACGTATCCAGTACAATGCTGAACGTCTGTCGAGCGTAAACCGTGTTATCCACAGCCCTTACCTTCGAGCGATTCAGACCGCTGAATCAGTCGCTCATGGGTTGAATCTAACGGCGATGGTCGACTCTTCACTTTGGACGCCTGACGCGGACCCTTTGACCGCGCTTGAGTCTTTAGCTGACCATATAGATTCTACACCGCTCATTGTTACCCATATGCCTCTTATCTCGTATGTAGAAGCGTTGTGCTGCGAAGGTGCAATCGCTTACCCTCGCTCATTCTCCTGTGCTGAGATCGCCGAGATCAAGGTTGAGTGGCCTGCGGCTGGGCTTGGGAGCTTAGTGCGTCGTTTTTAGCTTGGCGGGCTTTCTTATCTTTTTTGTGTAGCACGGCTTGCAGCTCTAGCAACCCTTTGTGTATAGGAAATGTACGTAAGGCTTGGTCGAGAACGGCATCCCTTTCTTCTGTGTTTCCTACAATATCGTAAGCAATGGCTAAGTCACGATAAGTAACAATAGCGGGAGTTGTTGTTAGTGAGTTTTTAGCCCAGTTAATATAATCCTGTGCTGGCTTTGTATTATTCTCTGATATACCTATCAGCATATTACGCCTTAAAATAAGATACGTTGTATATTCCCTAAAATACGCTGATTCGAGAGGTGAGCGTAGGTATTGGGGCTGACTTTGTTTGTATTTCAAATAACTGACGATACCTGCATTCGCGATTTGCGTTTGTACTAAACTTGTCGTAGTAAAAATAGAGATCGCCATAAAGCTTATAGGTATAGTGCGTTGGGCTGATGTCGATAGTCCATTGATTGCTATTGATTTCTTACCATGTTGATGGGTAAGAAATAGAAGGAAAAGGAGTAAAAACCAAGGGGTGTTGGATATATAAAAAGGGAGTTCTACTTGGGTATGAAGTGTTAACGGAAATAATAACGAAGCATACCCCCATCCTCTTTGCCAGCCTGTTTTAAAGAGTTGTATAAAGGTATAAACCGCAGCCGCGAGTATACCAATGATTGATACTATGCCCCCTTCAACTAACCAAAAGATCAACTCATTATGGGGGTGGCTAAAGCGGGGAGCTGATCTAAGACTATTGCCTTCCTGTTTTTGGTATTCTCGTCGCTCTTCTTGGAATACTTTTTGAAAACTGCCTAGGCCGTGCCCAATAAGAGGGGCTTGGGTGAAAATATCCCAAGAAAGAGTATATATATGCCATCTAACATCGGCGCTAACCCCTCCAATCGCTCTATCTACCTTATTTACTGTATCCTCGAGTCCGCTTTTGCCTAAAACTCCACCTAGAATAGTTGCTATCGTGAGTGCCAAAAAGATAGCTTTTGTTTGACGAAATAGTTTCCAACGACCGATCACAAGACATATTAAACCTAAGCTTGCACCGAGTAGCCCAACGCGTGATCCGCTGATAGCAATATTGTAACTTACGGTTAACGCCGCAATGATTAAGGTTGCTTGTGTTAAAAAACTAAAGCTACGAAGCGTTGGCCTAGATGCTAAATAGTAAGTAAGCAGTAAAAATGTAGCCATAAATGAAGCTTGTAAATTAACCTGTTGAAATATGCCTATTGGTGAATGTTTTGTGCTGACAGGCATAAAACTACCCAAATTGGCAGCGCCTGTTTGTGTTTGAATAACCCCGTAGGTGGCCGCGATTAAGCCCATGGCCATGAGAATATAAAGGCTGCGTTCGATATGTTTAGATGTAAGCTGGAATTGGAAGAGACTGATTAAAAATAGATAACCACCTAAGATAACGGACAATCTAACAATCCACTCGGTTGGGTTATTGTTTTCAGCAATAAATCCCGTTGCTAAGGCGCCTATAGGCAGTAGGGCTAAACCTAACCAGTATTTGGGTAAAATAATCTGTTGGTTTTTATAGATGAGAAAGCTAGCGCTGGCAATGATCCAGCTGGCAACAATCCATAGCGCGCTATTGTGGGGTATAAAGAGCCCTTCTCCACCGAGATTAGGTTGATAGTAGAAGGGGGCAATTAAGAACAGGCAGCCAAACAGGACAAAAAAAAGTCGCTGTGGTTTTTTTAAGCTAGGGTCATGTTCTAGTTGCTGTCCTAAGATCATCGCACTTTCCTTTTTGATACTTATTTCTGTAGAAGATCTTACCCGAATTTCTGTTTATAGTATGTAAATAGCTTTGCTAATCAGCCAATTAGTGAGAACGTTCATGTCACAGTGTCGAGAGTATTTAGTCAGCGCGGGGGGGTATAACATCGCGATAACGGAATATGGGAACCCTAAAGGGCGACCCGTATTAGCCTTGCACGGCTGGTTGGATAATGCGGCCAGTTTTTATGCCTTAGGCGAGTTTATCTCTGAAGTGCGTTTTATTGCGGTAGACCTTGTTGGGCATGGCCATTCTGATCACCGTCCCGCAGAGATGCCTTATTATATCTGGGATAATGTGACGGATCTTTACCGGTTGATTAGCGCACTTGGTCTGGAGCAGGTTGATTTAATTGGCCACTCGATGGGGGCGAGTATCGCGATGATGTTTGCTGCAAGCTTCCCGCAAAGGGTTGATAATTTAATGTTTATTGATGGATTGGGACCCTTGTTTTATGAGGCCGATACGCTACCAATGGATTTTTCTGATGCGATAACGAAGAGAGAACGGATGATCTCGCGCGTGCTGAAGCCTTATGGGAGCTTTGACGTGGCGGTTGAGGCGCGGGCGAATGGCCGGTGGCCGGTATCCAAGACGGCGGCAGAGAAGTTAATGGCGCGGGGGTTGACGCATACGGATAAGGGCTACATTTGGAATAATGACCCTAAGCTACTCTTACCCTCTTTAATACGCTTGAGTCCTGAGCAAATACGCTCTTTTATTCGAAAAGTTAAATCTAACGCTATAGTTATAATAGGTGAGACGGGGGCACGCGATAGCATCATCGACCCTTGGCTGGATGATTTGACCGATGCAGAGGTTATTGAATTAGAAGGTGGACACCATCTTCACTTGGATCTTCCTATCGCTCAGTTGTTAGCGGGTAAAGTAGATCGTTGGTGTTGAACAAAGGGTAGATGGTGAGCGATTGTCGGCGGGTCGGTTAGCGTCGTTATTATTTGTAGACGAATTGGGATAAATATTATGCGAACCTTGGTTGTTTTTTTATATATTTTGTTTTGTTCAGTGTATGCATCAGCAGAAACAGATCTTCCTAATTCAAGCGATTATCCTCAGCTTTTGCGTTTTCCTGGTTCCTATATCGTTCAATATGATCAGGGTGATGAAAACTATCGACTTGTTCTTGGCAGCCTACAAAAGGTTAACGGGGTTGTTATACCTGAGAAGGAGCAACGTTTAACCGGGTGGCTAACACAGATCACCTATCGTATACCGGAGCCAAGTACGCCCGATGAAGCGTTCTCAATGTTTGAGGCGCAGTTGACTAAGCGTGGTGCGACTACGCTCTTTAAATGCAGTGGACGGGATTGCGGTAGTAGTAACCAATGGGCGAACACTATTTTTCGTTATTCACGTTTATACGGGGTCGAGGAGAGTCAGTCTTTTGCCGCGTTTCGTTTAAATAATAAATATGTCTCCTTGTATGCGGTTGAGCGTGGTAATAAACGTGTTTACCTCCGACTCGATGTTTTAGTCGAAAATATTATGGGGCTGGATGGACAAGTCGGTGAGGGGGATGGAATACCATTCACGGGAAACGCGTCAGAACTGCAAGCACTCGTGGCCTATCTGAACGCCAATCCAGAGCAGAACGTGTGGTTAGTTGGGCATGACCTTTCAGGCCAAACACGGCAGCAGCAATTGGATAAGGCGAAAGAGAAACTGTTAGCTTTACAGTTACGCTTGATCGAACAAAACATCAGTTCAGACCGTATCAATGTATATTCCTTGGGTGGTTTTGCCGCAACGTCGAGTGCTGAGATTTTAGTCTTCATCGAATAACTTATAGGTGTAGAGGTATGTTATGGCAACAGTCTCGCTGGTTTTAGGTAGTGGTGGTGCACGAGGCTACGCCCATATAGGTGCGATTGAAGAGATAGAACGTAGGGGCTATGAGATCGTATCGGTCTCTGGAAGTTCTATGGGGGCACTTGTGGGAGGTATGTATGCTGCGGGCAGGTTGGCAGAGTACAAAGAGTGGGTGTTATCGCTGAACTGGATGCGGGTGGTAAAACTCTTAGACTTTACCTTGTCTAAAGGGGCGATTCGAGGGGATCGGATCTTTGTTAAGTTGGCTGACATTTTAGGCCCCCGTTTAATTGAACAGTTGGATATTGATTTTACGGCAGTGGCCGCTGATATTGCCCATCAAAAAGAGATTTGGTACCAAAAAGGACCGCTTCTTGATGCCATTAGAGCTTCGGTTGCCGTGCCTGGTTTATTTACGCCAGTTATTAAGGAGGGCAGAGTGCTGGTTGATGGTGGCATTCTCAATCCTCTACCTATTATCCCTGTAGTGGCTGCTCAAGCAGACCTGATTGTTGCGATTGATTTAAATACCGGTGACGCTAGCCACAGCCATTTAACCCTGCCGCGTAATCAATATTTAAATCGCAGCGGTGTGAGTGATGAGTGGAATATGCCGGATCAAAACCACCTTGACGATATCTTTACGCAGAAAGTCGATAAGATTGGTGGTCGAATGGATATATTGCTGAACTCAGTGGAGGTGATGCAGGCGAGTTTAGCTGAGTATAAAATTGCCGGTTATCCGCCTGATATCGTGATACGTATTCCTAAAAACTTATGCAGCTTTTATGACTTTCACCATGCTCTTCCTGCCATAGAGTACGGTCGACTTGCTGCGCGAGATCGGTTGGAGGCGTTTGAAACGGGTGAGCCACTGTAGTGGATATTAACTACTTACGCTTACTTGTCGCGTTTTAGTAATACATATAGTGCACCAGTGCCGCCATCTTTCGCTTGGGCTGAACAGAACGCAAGCACCCCCGGTAGTCGTTTTAGCCATTCATTAACGTATGATTTAATCATGGGTTGCTCACTGCCTGATGAATGAGCTTTCCCATGAATAACAATGGCGCAGCGACATTTGTTTCTGCGGGCATCAAAAATAAACCGACTCAGTTGATCGCGGGCTTGATCAACGGTATAACCATGAAGGTCTAATCCTTGTTCCCAAGGTATATGGCCTTGTTTCAGGCGCTTTAAAAGCTTTAATTGTACGCCTGGATTTGCAAAAACAAGCTCTTCAGTGGACTCAACGAGTGCAACCGCCTCATCAGATAAACCATCAATCACTTTATCGTCTTCCAGCGTTGCGGCTTGGCGTCGATAATGGTTATTAAGCTTATCTTTAGTTTTTTGGGCTGAAAGGTCTGCTTTGTCATGCTTATGTTGTTGGACACCTTTCATTGCTTCAAAAAATGATAAGGCTTCATTTTGCTCATCAGGTTGGTCTTTCATGGTGTTCCCAAGCAATATTTATTAGTATGGCGGTCTTTCATTAGTAAATTATCGGTCCAGAGTGTATGAGTGATCAACCCTTGTTTTCTAATTCAGTGAAAAATGAGTTACATAGCCTTAGAGATTACATCCGTTTTGCGATGAGTCAATTTGGCGAGCACCGAGTGTACTTTGGTCATGGGACGGATAACGCGTGGGATGAAGCGACACAGCTAGTCTTGGCCGCTGTTCATTTGCCGTGGAATACTAATCCCGCTGTGCTCGATGGTCGTTTGGCTGAAGATGAAAAAGAACAGGTGTTAGATTTCATTAAGTTACGTGCATTGGGCCGAAAACCGCTGCCTTATATTACCCATGAAGCATGGTTCTGTGAACTGCCTTTCTTTGTTGATGAGAGAGTACTGATTCCTCGTTCACCTATCGCTGAATTGATTAAAAATGAGTTTTCTCCTTGGTTAAGAGAGGGCACAGTGAATCGTATATTAGACCTGTGCACCGGGAGTGGGTGTATTGGTATTGCGTGTGCATATGCTTTTCCTGAAGCGGAGGTTGATCTTGCGGATATCTCTAAAGATGCGATTGATGTGGCCAATATCAATATTGAAAAACATGACATGGTTGATTGCGTCCATGCGATTGAGAGTGATCTGTTTTCAGGTTTAAGTGGTATAAAGTATGACCTGATTGTGAGCAATCCCCCTTATGTGGATGCGTCAGATCTAGCCTCTATGCCAGATGAATATGGCCATGAACCTGAATTGGCGTTAGGGTCAGGTCCCGATGGTTTAGATATCACCCGTAGAATATTACGGGAAGCATCAGATTATTTGACGGAGGATGGGTTGCTTGTTGTCGAAGTGGGTAATAGTGAAGTGCACCTCATGAAGGCCTATCCAGAGTTGCCAATTATCTGGTTGGATTTTGAGGAGGGTGGAAATGGTGTCTTTACAATTACTGCCCAAGAGTTGCGAGAATACAGAGATAGCATTTAATTTGTTATACTCGCGTGCTTCATTTTTATATATGTTTTTTAGTTTCTTAATGGATCGATACGATGTCAGGAAATAGCTACGGTAAACTGTTCACAGTGACCACATTTGGCGAAAGTCACGGTAAGGCATTAGGTTGTATTGTTGATGGTTGCCCCCCCGGCATCGAATTATCAGAAGCGGACCTTCAGCTTGATTTAGATCGTCGTAAACCGGGTACGTCCCGCCATACGACTCAACGTCGAGAGGCCGATGAGGTAGAGATCTTATCGGGTGTGTTTGAAGGAAAAACGACGGGAACACCTATAGGGTTGTTGATTAAAAATACGGATCAGCGCTCTAAAGATTACTCCAACATTGAAGAAACCTTTCGTCCAGCGCATGCGGACTACGTATATACGCATAAGTATGGCTTCCGTGATTATCGCGGCGGTGGACGCTCTTCTGCGCGTGAAACGGCCATGCGTGTCGCTGCGGGGGCGATTGCTAAAAAGTTTTTGGCAACTAAAGGCATTGGAGTTAAAGGGTACTTATCCCAGTTGGGCCCTGTGAAGATTGATCCTGCAAAGTTTGACTGGAACGAAGTGCACAATAACCCTTTCTTTAGTCCTGATGCGGACATCGTGAATACGATGGAGCAATATATGGATGACTTACGCAAAGAGGGGAATTCTGTCGGTGCTAAAATTAGCGTGGTGGCGACAGGCACGCCTGTTGGCTTAGGCGAACCGATCTTTGATCGTTTGGATGCCGACCTTGCACATGCATTAATGAGTATTAATGCGGTTAAAGGTGTTGAGATTGGTGATGGCTTTGAGTGTGTCGCGCAAAAAGGGACAGAGCACCGTGATGAGATGACGCCGGATGGTTTCTTATCAAACCACGCGGGAGGTGTTTTAGGCGGTATATCAACTGGACAAGATATTATTGCCCATATCGCGCTGAAACCAACATCAAGTTTGCGTTTGCCCGGTCGTAGTATTAATAGCCGTGGTGAAGCTATTGAGGTGATTACAACGGGGCGTCATGACCCTTGTGTGGGTATCCGAGCGACACCTATAGCTGAAGCGATGATGGCGATTGTATTGATGGACCATCTGCTTCGTCATCGAGGGCAAAATGCCGATGTAAGCTGTGATGTGCCAATTATTACATAAGATTTTATCAATCTAATATGTGTTCTAAGAAGGATAAATTAGTGATAATTTATCCTTCTTTGCATTTGGGCCTTAGGTCCAATTATTGAGTGTTAGCGATGTCTTTCGACTTACTAGATCACTACTCGCTGTATAAGCAACCTCACTTCCCCCCTCGAACGCTTCCGGTGGGGTTTATGCTGCGTTTGGCGCGTGCGCTACATACCTATGGTATGACGGCGTATGAGCTTGAAAGTACGATGAACAAAGTCGGTATTCGATTGGGTTTCGGACTTCAGTGCCTTGCTCAACCAACCACGTTGATTATGAGCTTTTCACACCCCGATGAGCCAGAGCCAAAAACCTACGTTTTTCGTGTAGAGCAAGGCGAGGTTAATCTTGAGCGTCAAATTCAGGTGCAAGAAATTGTAAGCGCAGTGCTTGATGAATCAGTATCAGTGGAAGAGGGCGCCGGTCGTTTAAAAGAGATCTCTAATACGCCTCCGCGGTTTGGTGCAAAAGGACAGATGGCAGCCTTTGGGCTTTTGGCCGGTTGTGTGGCTCAGTTGTTAGGGGGA
This sequence comes from Neptuniibacter pectenicola, assembly GCF_001597735.1. Taxonomy (GTDB): domain Bacteria; phylum Pseudomonadota; class Gammaproteobacteria; order Pseudomonadales; family Balneatricaceae; genus Neptuniibacter; species Neptuniibacter pectenicola. Next base: position 103,379 of record NZ_LUTS01000001.1, on the reverse strand, counting down.
GGCGTGTCTGAAATTGTTGTCGCGCTTTTTATGGGCGTGGTGACCGGGTTTGTGGCAGTTAAACTTTTACAATCCGAATCGCTTAGATATCTTTTTCCTACAATATCCGCAATTCTGTCCGCCTTATTGGCTAACTTTGTTGCGAGCTTTGGTTTGTTGTCATCGCCAGATATCGCAACGGTTGCAGGGGTGATTGCATTAGTGCCTGGGCTTCCATTAACAACGGCAGTCGCGGAATTAGCACGTCAAAATATGGTTTCAGGCACATCAAGGTTAGTGTATTCAGGTACTATTTTGCTGCAAATTGGCTTTGGTGTGGCCATAGGGAATGCGGTAGGGGTTGAGTTGTTCCCGGCAACGGAGATTAGTCGTGAGGTTTTTCTGCCGGATTGGAGTATTTGGATCTCTATTATCATTGCCGGCATCGGCTTGTGTTTTCTGTTCCAAGGGCGTCCTAGAGATATTCCGTGGATCGTTTTAGGTGGGCTGATCGCTTTTGCAACAACTTGGTACGGGAAAGAGTTTTTTGGGCATGTGATGGGAGCCTTTGTGGGAGCTTTAGTTACCGGTTTGGCGGCCAATCTATTCGAGCGCATTTCGGGGATTACGCGTGGGGTTATGCTGATGCCGGGTATCTTATTATTGGTTCCCGGTAGCGTTGGGCTACAGAGTTTATCTTTACTGGTTGAAAAGAACGTTTTAGAAGGGATTGATACCGCTTTTAGTATGAGCTTTGTTGCTATTGCGTTAGTAACCGGATTATTATTTTCCTCTTTAATTTTACCGCCGAAAGATATCTGACTTTACTTTATTGGGTGCTAAACTGCCATTATGGGTAATAAAGACGCTGCTTTTATCAATATTGAACGTTGTTTAACACATTGTATCGCTGTTATTTTGTGCTGTGTGTGTAGCACGGTTGGTGCAGGTGAAGTGCGTAAAATTATCCACCCTGATGGGCGTGTTGAATATACAAACCTGACGGATCAGCAACGTAAAGTTCATTTTACGAATCAAAGTAAGCAATCTACGAGCAGTATCTATAAATACCGTAATAATAAAGGCGTAGTCGCGTTTTCGGATCAGAAACCGGTCAATTTCGATTTTGAAGTGCTTCGTTTTGACTGCTACGCTTGCAGCTTATCTTCACGTGTTAATTGGCATACAACCCCTTTAAACCGTTCGACTTATCAATCGCAGGTAAAAGCGATGGCGCGTAAATATGGCGTTGAAGAAGCACTTGTTCGAGCGGTTATTCATGCGGAGTCTGCGTTTAATAAGAATGCAACTTCGCGTGCTGGAGCTCAAGGGTTAATGCAGCTTATGCCTGCCACTGCAAAAGAGTTAGGTGTGACTGATAGCCTGAACGCCCACCAGAATATTGAAGGTGGGGCGAAGTACCTTTCCCAGCTATTAAATAACTTTTCAGGTGATGTGCGCTTGGCGACGGCTGCTTATAACGCAGGTCCGGGGGCTGTCTCGCGTTATAACGGCATTCCTCCGTATGCAGAAACACAAGCCTATGTGAAGCGTGTTGCTATATTGAAGCAGCGCTACGCAAAAGCCGAGTAAGCCCGCCTTAATTATCGTACGAATATAGCTTTCTATAATGGTTGCTTAGTTCAGCTGCCATCGCCGAGCCAAAGAGAGGGTGCGGAACGGGTGCTACCGCTAACACTATATTAATAAAGGGGAGCGGCGGTAAGTCTGCTGAATGTTCAATCGATAAGCCCTGAGAAACGGTTGAGGCTGCAACGGCACTAATACCTAAGCCTTGTCGTAAGAGGCTTTTGATCGCGGTGGCGCTCGACGTGCTGCAAAGCAACCTGTAGTCGAGTCCTTGCTTCTCTAAACCATCAATGGCGGCACTGTGAAATTTACAATCTGGCTCGTATAGAATGAGCGCAAGCGGGGTGATCTCCATTAGCTGGGGGTGGCCGCCATGTACCCAGACTCCCCGATCATGCTTGAGTAGATAACCTTCTTCTATGTCGGGTGCGCCGGTTAAAATTGCGATATGAACGGCCCCTGCATCCAGCTTTAAGCGTAGCTGGCTACTGCAATCACAGCATATTTTAATATTTTGCTGAGGGAGTCTCTCTACGATGAGTGTGATGAGCTGAGGGAGAATCGATTCCGCATAGTCATCGGGGCAGCCAATGACTAAAGGAGGGTGGCCGCTACTCCCTGAAAAGCTGCCTATGACCTCATCGTGCAAAGATAGGATACGACGCGCATAACTCACTAAAAGGCGTCCCTGCTCCGTTAGCGCAAGGCTACGCCCCTCTTTGATAAATAACGCCTGCCCCGTTTCCTCTTCAAGCCTCTTCATCTGCATACTGATCGCACTTTGAGTCCGAAAAGTTTGTTTCGCCGCCCGGGTAAAGCTACCCGTATCAACAAATGCGATAAAGCTTCGTAGTGCATCTATATCCATGTGCTGTTCCATTCATACGTTTGAAGCCGTGGATGATTTAAATCCATCAGTCTTTTGAATAGGTGCTATCAAAACTATTGGTTAGTCAAAAGGAATGCAAGCTGAGAAGATGGAGAGGTAAACGAATGGCGATCTCTAGGAGGATGGTGGCGATGAAATTGATAATAGGTAACAAGAATTATTCATCTTGGTCGTTACGGGGATGGTTAATGTTAAAAGCGTTTGAAATCCCCTTTGAGGAGACGCTACTGCCCCTGTTTAGCGAGCAGTTCTATGCTGTTTTGAAAGATTATACGCCGGTAGGAAAAGTGCCTGTGTTGGTGGATCAAGACGTAAGTGTTTGGGATTCACTCGCTATCTGTGAATATCTGAATGAAACCTATTTACATGGCAAGGCATGGCCAAGTGATGCCCAGCACCGTGCTGTAGCAAGAGCGATGGTGTGTGAAATGCATTCAGGTTTTTCGGCGCTACGTAATGAGATGCCGATGAACTGTCGAGCTCACCGATCGATTTCGTTGAGCGAGTCTGCACAGCAGGATGTTGCTCGGATCGACCAGCTATGGGCTAGGTGTTTAACCCGCTATGCGGGAGGCAAACCGTGGTTATTTGGTGAGTTTAGTATTGCAGATGTGTTTTTTGCGCCGATCGTTTTTAGATTTAAAACATATGGTATATCGCTGTCGACCGAGTCCACGGCGTATCAAAAACGCCTGCTTACACATCCCGCGATGCAGTTATGGTTAGCGGAAGCCCTTAAGGAAACGGCGATAGTCCCAGAGGATGAAGCGGGGGAGGAACGGTGATAATTTCCAGCCGTTAGATAGTAAAAGCCGCAACTTGAATCAAGTTACGGCTTTGTTTTTCAAATAAGCTCGCTGGAGACTTAGTTGAATTATATCTATGTCTGTTAAGTGTAGTTAATGATCCAATATTTGGCTCAAGAATAACTGCAATCTATCTGTCTGAGGGTTATTAAAAATCTCCTCTGGTATGTTTTGCTCCACAATTTCGCCTGCATCCATAAAAATCACGCGGTCAGCGACTTTTTTCGCAAAGCCCATCTCGTGGGTTACACACAGCATGGTCATCCCTTCATCGGCGAGCTCGACCATTACATCTAATACCTCTTTGATCATTTCAGGGTCGAGTGCAGAGGTCGGTTCGTCAAAAAGCATGATTTCGGGGTTCATACACAAGGAGCGCGCAATGGCTACGCGTTGCTGCTGTCCACCCGAGAGCTGACCTGGGAATTTAAGTGCTTGATCAGGTATTTTGACACGCTCAAGATACTTCATGGCGATCGCTTCAGCTTCTTTCTTCGGCTTTTTCTGAACCCAAATAGGCCCTAAGGTTAGATTTTCAAGAATAGTGAGGTGTGGAAACAGGTTGAAGTGCTGAAATACCATGCCAACTTCGCGGCGGATCGCTTCAATGTTTTTAACATCTTCGATCATCTCAACGCCATTCACGGTTAGTGAACCCCGTTGAAACTCTTCTAAGCGGTTAATACAGCGTGTCATAGTGGACTTGCCTGAGCCAGAAGGGCCACAGACTACAATACGCTCACCTTTTTTGACACGAAGATTAATATCTTTCAATACATGAAAATCGCCATACCACTTATTGAGGTCTTTGATGATGATAATGTCGTCATTGTTTTCAATACTTTGTTCGTGGTTAATGCTCACAAAGATATCCTCTTAATTTCTATGGCTAGTGTCTAGCTTACGTTCAATGGATGAGCTGATCATGGACATACTGAAACAGCAGATCCAAAAAACAACGGCCACAAATAGATAACCTTCTGTTGAATGTCCGCCTAACCAATTTGAATTGGCGAGTGCGGTTTGGGTGGTGCTCAACATCTCAAAAATGCCGATAATCAATAGGAAGGTTGTGTTTTTAAATAGCATGACAAAGGTCGCCAAAATATTTGGCATAGATATTTTGATAACCTGAGGCAAAACAATCAGCAATGTTTTTTGCCAAAAGCCAAGACCTAAGGAATCGGCGGCCTCGTACTGCCCGCTTGGCACCGCTTGAAAACCGCCTCGAAACACTTCTGCCATATAGCCTGACATAAAGAGGGTGAGCACGATCCAAACACGTAGTAATTTGTCGACATTGGTTCCTTCAGGGAAGAACAACGGCAACATAACTGAGCCCATAAAGAAGAGTGCCAGTACAGGAACGCCTCGGAAGAACTCAATTAATATGACGCTTACACTACGAATAAAAGGCATATCTGAGCGTCGGCCTAAAGCCCAAAGGAAGCTTAAAGGGAACGCGACGATAATGCTGGCAGCGGCAAGCATGACGTTAAGCGTAAAGCCGCCCCAGTAATCGGTTGAAACATACGCTAAGCCGATTAGAGAGCCATCTAATATCACAATTGAGAAAAACGGCAGTAATAAAAATAGCGGGATTGCTACTTTATTACGTAGGTCTTTATGTAGTTTGAAGGAGGCGATAATAATCGCTACAAGAGCGATAAGGCAGGTATGAATTCTCCATACCTCTTCGATAGGGTAGCTGCCATAGAAAAACTGTTTTGACCAGGCAATGACAAAGACCCAGCATGCGCCATCCTTATTTGTACAGGCATCTTGTGTTGTACCGGACCAGTTGGCAGAGAAAAATAGCCAATCAAATAGCGGTGGTATAACCGTGACAAAAAAAGCGAGGAGTGCAAGGGTGACCAGAGAGTTTAAAGGCGTGGGAAAAAGATTGTCTTTTAACCAAGGAATGACGCCTACAACATCAGCTGGAGCGGGTTTATCGGGTAAAGGTTTAAACTCTTTCATAGCATCAATTCCGTTCCGCCAACTCTACGCTTGCGTTGAAACGGTTCATCACAAACGAGATAGACATATTGATCACAAAGTAAACCGCCATAGTCATAAATACGATTTCAATCGCTTGACCCGTTTGGTTTAACGTTGTCCCCACAAATACGGTAAAGAGGTCTGGATAGCCAATGGCCGTAGCCAGTGTCGAGTTTTTAACTAAACTTTGATATTCACTGTTTAGCAAAGGAACGATGACACGCATGGCTTGGGGAACAATAATCAACTTCATGATTTTGCTCTCTTTTAAGCCAAGACTACGGGCGGCTTCTGTTTGTCCATGTGGTACCGCCTGCACACCTGCACGTACCGCTTCAGCAATAAATGCACCGGTGTATACTGTCAGGGCTAATACGAGCGCCATAAGCTCCGGAATAATAGTAATACCGCCGCGGAAGTTAAATCCTTTTAGTGCAGGGAAGTCCCAAACAAAAGGGATACCGGAGAGTAATAGTGCAACCAGTGGTAGGCCAACTAGAATGCCTAAGCTCGTTAGAAATACAGGGAACTGTTGTCCTGTGTCATTTTGACGTTTACGTGCCCAGCGCACTAGAAAAATGATCGCCGTGAATGCCAAGCCAATCGCAGCATAGACAAACCCTGCACCGGGTTCAGCAATCAAGCCAGGTAGGTATAAACCACGCACATTGAGAAAGATAGCCTCTCCGATGCTAAGGCTCTGACGGGCGCCGGGTAGTGTTGCCAGTACCGCGAAGTACCAAAAGAAAATCTGTAGGAGCAAAGGGATATTACGGAAGGTTTCAATGTAAGCGACGGCGAGTTTTCTAATTAACCAGTTTTTAGAAAAGTGGGCGACGCCCATTAAAAAGCCAACAATTGTCGCGAGTACTATACCGATGGTCGACACTAAAATGGTATTTAACAGGCCTACAACAAATGTTCGACCATAAGTATAGGTCGCATCGTAGGGGATCAATGACATTAAAATGTCAAAGCCTGCGGTTGTAAATAAGAAATCATAACCGCTCTTAATACCCCTCGCTTCCATGTTGACGAGTGTATTGTTAATGATTCCGTAAAAGAAATAAGCCAAGCCCGCGAGTAATAAAAACTGATAAATCAGTGAACGGTTTCTTGGATTGTTGAAGAAGGAGGGTGAGGATTTCACCTGTGGCTTTTCAGACATAATTAAGCACTTATCTTCAGAAGGTTAGTAGTAAACATAGCAGAGGGACACGAAATGTCCCTCTTTTTTATGTTTTATTAACGTACTGGAGACGAGTACATAATACCGCCTTTGTTCCACTGAGCATTAAGACCACGAGCGATCTTAAGGGATGAGCCAGAACCTACATTACGTTCGAAGCTCTCAGCATAGTTACCAACCTGCTTAACAATGTTGTAGGCCCAATCAGCAGGAATACCCATCTTCGCACCGGCATCGCCTTCAGAACCCATCAAGCGTTTCTGTGAAGGGTTACCTTCCGCTTTGGCTTTATCAGCGGATGCGCTATCGATACCAAGAAATTCAGCTTCGATCATCGCCATCAATGACCAACGAACAACGTTGAACCATGCGTCATCCCCTTGGCTTACAACAGGGCCTAAAGGCTCTTTGGAGATAACTTCAGGTAGCACGATCGCAGATGAAGGATCAGATAAGCCTATGCGTAGTGCATAAAGCTGGGATTGGTCAGATGTGAGTACATCGCAACGGCCGCTCTCAAAGCCTGCGCGTGTTTGGTCTGATGTATCAAACGTTATTGCGTTATATGTAATGCCGTTTGTACGGAAATAATCGGCAAGGTTTAACTCCGTTGTTGTACCTGCTTGGATACATACTGCGGCACCATCAAGCTCTAAGGCGCTTTTTACGCCCAGTGCTTTAGAAACCATAAAACCTTGACCATCATAATAGTTCACCCCGGCAAAGTTTAATCCGAGTGATGTATCACGGGTATGGGTCCATGTAGTGTTACGCGAGAGGATATCGATTTCGCCAGATTGTAAAGCCGTAAAGCGCTCTTTTGCTGTTAATGGCTTGTATTGAACTTTGCTCGCATCTCCCAATACGGCGGCTGCCACTGCACGACATACGTCTACATCCAATCCGCTCCAGACGCCGTTTTCATCTTTCTGAGAAAAGCCGGCTAAACCAGTGCCCACGCCACAGGAAACAGTGCCGCGTTTCTGCACGTCTTCAAGTGTTCCTGCTTGTGCGCCCAAGGATAAACTGAGTGCTAAGCCAGTCGCGATTACTGAGGTAAGTTGTTTCATTATCTTTCTCCGTCAATTGTAGTGGCGATGACGCCAATCTTTGATGTTTTTATTGTTCTTATTAGGTTGATGCAGTTAATAAAACTTTCTTACTAGATACCCTAGCAGAATATATACCACCCTGTAGTTTAAATTATACTTTGGTCCAACCAATGTTAGATCCCTTTGTTTATGGGGACTGTGGCTTTGTTATGGATTCTCTAATATTAAAGAGGGTGCACTAAAATAGAACGTCACTACTTTTTATAGTGCAATATTGATGATTGTGTGAGCTTGAATGTCATTATTGTTGAACGTAATTGTTATTTTTATATATTTTGTTTAGTGATCTATCATGCCGGATGATCGGTGTTTGTCTGCCTCTAATTGGCCCCGTTGAATACAAGCATCGTCTTTTTTCTGAGGTAAAAAAGCAGGTTTAAGCCTGGTTAAGGGCGTCGTTAACTTCGGTGTTTGATGGTATGGCTTCTGCCTCTCGTTGAGGGTGATTTTTTGCAATAAGAAAAATGCAGTTCATTTAGGCATAAAGTTATTTTTTTCTCGCAGGTTGCAGTATAAAATGCGCGCAAAATGAGGTCCTAAGGATGGGCATCAATTAGAGCAATCATTAAATATCGTAATTCACCGAGAGTCGTGAATTTCGGATAGGATGAGATCCATATGACAACCGCTTATAGCGAAACGTTACACAAGGGTTACGGCCAAACATTTGATGTTGAAGAGGTGCTATTCGAGCACCAAACTGATTCTTGGCATCTTATTATTTTCCGTAACTCGGTTTATGGCACGGTCATGGCGCTGGATGGGATTATCCAAACCACTGAGCGTGATGAATTTGTCTACCATGAAATGCTGACACATGTTCCCCTGCTTGCCCATGGCGATGCGAAGCGTGTATTGATTATTGGTGGTGGTGATGGCGGTATTCTACGTGAGGTGTGCCGTCATGGCTCCGTTGAGCATGTGACGCAGGTCGAGATCGACCAAGCGGTGATCGATATGTGTAAAGAACACTTGCCGAATCATTCCGCAGGGGCTTTTGATGATCCACGGGTCAATATTGTGATTGCTGACGGGGTCGAATACGTTAATGAAACAAACGAAACCTTCGATGTCATTATCTCTGATTGCACTGATCCTGTAGGCCCCGGTGAAGTCTTGTTCTCTAGTCGCTTCTATGAAGGCTGTAAGCGTTTATTGAATGAGGGTGGGGTATTTGTTGCACAAAACGGTGTGCCCTTCCTACAGCAGGACGAGGTGGTTACTACCCGTCGCCGCTTGAGCCCTTATTTTGCTGATCAATCCTTCTACACCGCTGCTGTGCCCACATATATTGGCGGGCTAATGACATTGGCGTGGGGGTCAGATAATGCTGAGTTGCGTCAGTTAGGGATCGATGAATTAGCCGCGCGTTATAAAAAGAGCGGTATTGTTACCCGTTACTATAACCCGCAGATGCATGTCGGTTGTTTTGGCCTGCCTCAATACCTACTGCAAGCATTAGACGACGCGTAGTACTGCTTTGTTTACCTAAGCCGGTCAATTGACCGGCTTTTTTGTGACTGATTTCTGCTAGGCTCTGAGGTGTGAATACCACGCTGATTTTTAGGGTTATTATCGTTTGAACAATTACTTTCGCCTTTCGGGGTTCTATTTTTTTTATTTTGCCCTGCTTGGGGTACTGGTTCCTTATTGGAGTTTGTATCTGATTTCGTTTGATTTTGATGCGCAAACGGTAGGGGCACTAATGGCATTGCTACAGCTCTCTCGCATAGTCGCGCCTAATTTATGGGGCTGGATGGCGGATAAAAGCGGTAAACGTGTTGAAATTGTCCGCTTTGGTGCGCTCATGACCTGCCTGATGTTTATCAGTATGTTTTGGCAGGATACGGCTTTAGGTATCGGTCTGGTGATGTTGGCGTTCAGCTTTTTTTGGAATGCCGTTCTACCCCAGTTTGAGGTAATCACACTGGAAGAGCTGGGTGATAAAAAAGATAAATACAGCCAGATAAGGTTATGGGGCTCGATCGGTTTTATTGTCACGGTTGTGGGGATTGGCGCGTTACTTGATTTTATCAGTATACGCTGGCTGCCTAGCCTGATGCTTATTTTAATGATCTGTATTTGGTTGAATACCTTATTCATTCCTAAGCAAGCCCGCGTGATTGAGACTGAAGAGGAGGGGAGTCGTTCAGGTTTTATGGCGCTGTTGCTGCGGCCGCAAGTTATTGTTTTTTTTGTTATCTGCTTCCTTGTTCAATTTGGACATGGTGCGTATTACACATTTTATAGTGTATTGATGGTTGATGTAGGTTACAGCCGTACAGAGATCGGCTTTCTTTGGGCTATAGGTGTTGTCGTTGAAGTCTTAGTTTTTATCTATATGCATTGGATGCTTCAGCGCTGGGGGATCCGAAAGATTATGGTGGTTAGTTTGTTTTTATGTGTGGTTCGCTGGCTGTTGATTGGCACCGTGCCTGAAAACTTATCGCTTATGTTATTTGCTCAAACGCTACACGCGGCAACGTTTGGTTGTTTACATGCGGTGGGTATCGCATTAGTGCATGCGTATTTTACAAAAAAAACGTATGGCCAAGCTCAAGCACTGTTTTCTAGTATAGGGTTTGGTTTAGGTGGGGCCTTAGGGGCTTTTTTAAGTGGTCTGTTGTGGGATGATTTTGGTGCATTTTACACCTTTTCCCTGTCTGCCTTTGCCAGCTTTATTGCGGTTGCTTTAGCGCTGATATGGATCTACCCAGAAAAAGTGCACAAAAACTATTGATCTGGATATATTGCACTGCCGCAGTTTTACTATAGGATTAGAGGATAGACTACCCACTTAGGAGTCAGAGAGTGAAGTTTAAGATTGATATTGATATGTCTCCTGAAGAGCTGCGCAAAGTACTGGGTTTACCCGATGTGCAGCAATTTCAGGACGATATGATGACAAAGATCACTGAAAGGATGGAATCCGGTGTAGAAGGATATGATCCATTGACTTTGTTTAAGCCATATTTAACGGGTGGGGTTGGTTCGATGGAAGCACTGCAAAAAATCATGATGAGTTTAATGACCTCAACGTATAATAATTCTAATAGTGCAGATAATAAAAATGACTGATCAGCGAGATGATCAGCCGAATTCAAAGGAAAGTGACGAGAGAGATAGTACCTTGCGTATACTACGAAAATATACCAATCGTCGTTTGTATGACACATCACGTAGTTGTTATGTGACATTAGATGATGTGAAGCAGCTTGTACTTAGTGGTGAAGCTTTTAAAGTTGAAGATTCTAAAACCGGGAACGAGCTAACCCGTAATATTCTTTTGCAAATTATCAGCGAGCAGGAAGCCCAAGGGCATGGTACGTTGCTGACGAATCAAGTATTACAGCAATTGATTCGTTTTTATGGTGATAGTATGCAAGGGATGATGAGCCAATATTTAGAGCAGAGCATTGCTTCATTTTTGGAGCATCAAGATCGTATTCGTGATCAGATGCAAACGATGATGGGGGCCGCTAACCCGCTCACGGTGATGAACCGTATTGCCGATCAAAATATGCAGATGTGGGGTATGTTTAAGCCTGGTGAAAACCCGGATGGCACGGTCGATGATGACCCAGATACTAAGAACAAGCCTTAGGGGTTTGTAATCGTTTGGCTCTGGTGCTGGACGGTAAAAAAGTTAAAATAAAAGGCCGCTTTGTAAGCGGCCTTTTATTTTTTAGCTAACAGAGAAGATATGACTTAGGTGTTGTATTGCGTCATGTCGGGCATATTGCGGCCGTAAAAGATCTCATTCATCTCTTTATGTAAGCGTTCTGTCATCTCCTTCACATCCGCTTCGGGTAACTCCTCCTTCGTTGTTCCAAAGAGGTAGGTATTGAGATCCAGATCTTTCTGCATCATTTTTGTGTGGAAGATGTTTTCTTGATATACGTTCACATCCAGCATCTGGTAATTGTCATGGATGTCGGGGGTAAAGAAGTTTTGTATGGAGTTAATATCGTGATCGATATAATGCTTCACACCCTTGATGTCACGAGTAAAGCCGCGAATACGGTAATCAATAGTGACAATATCGGATTCCAGCTGGTGGATCAGGTAATTAAGCGCTTTTAAGGGCGATATAATACCGCAGGTCGATACTTCAATATCGGCTCTGAATGTGCAAATACCATCATCCGGGTGGGCTTCTGGATAGGTGTGGACACAGATATGGCTTTTGTCTAAATGCGCAACCACTGAGTCAGGCATAGGGCCCGGTTTCTCAGTTGTATCTACATCTTCTGAGTCTTTAATTGGTTCTTCTGCAACCAGTATGGTAACGCTTGCGCCTTGAGGCTCGTAATCTTGACGGGCAATATTGAGCACGTTTGCGCCAATAATCTCACAGCATTCAGTAAGAATCTCGGTTAGGCGGTCAGCATTGTATTGCTCATCTATATACTCAATATACTCCGCTTTTTGTTCAGGCGTTTGAGCATAACAGACGTCATATATACAAAAGCTCAGGCTTTTTGTTAGGTTGTTAAACCCTTCAAGCTTGATTTTCTTACTCGTTGGCAAGGCGGTTTGCTCCGTAATAAAGCATTACAAAATTTTAGTCGCGCGATTTTAGTAAACTATTTCGCGTGGAGGAAGTAAAAAATTACAGTAATGTCACTGAAAAAAACGAGTATTAGCCAAGTCAGCACGCAATAGAGGTGCTTGTGTATTGATATATAAGGATTTAATCGCGCTCAACAAGCCAATCCACGATGGCCGGGGCTACGTGAGTTTGTGACTTTCCTGATACAAAAACACCAATATGACCTGCTTTAACCTCCATTACCTGATAATCAGAAGAGGCGACGTACTTTTTAAGTGCTTTTGATGCGTTCGGTGGTACTAAGTGATCAAAACGACCAAAAATATTGAGAATAGGCTGGGTGATATTGGCTAAGTTGACCTGTTTGTCGCCAATCATTGCCTCGCCTTTAATTAATTTGTTTTGTTGGAAAAATTGGGTGATAAATTCCCTAAAGGCTTCGCCGGCTTGGTCTGGGCTGTCGTAGATCCACTTTTCCATGCGTAAAAAGCTTAAAGCGCGCTCTTTATCTTCGAGTTGATTGGGCATGCCTAAGTTTTTCTGGACGCCTAAGCGCATTGGCATTAACGAGTTGTAAGAATCATTAAGCATGCTGCCAGGTATGTTGCCATACGTTTCAACGGCTAAGTCGGCATCCACATATTTGGCTAAGTGGTACAGTAAGTTGTCTTTCGTTTGAAAATCAACCGGTGTAACCATTGGGATAAGGTTTTTGATCTTATGTGGGTTTAGCGCCGTGTAGCATAAGCTGAATGTCCCCCCTTGGCAGATACCTAGAAGGTTTGTTTGGTCGGTCTCCGCATGCTGACAAACGGTATTAACACAGTTATTGAGGTACTCATTAATATAGTCATCAAGATCTAAATAACGATCAGCGGCATCTGGGTATCCCCAATCGATTAGATAGATATCAAGGCCAAGCGCGAGTAAGCGCTGTAACATGGATCGCTTTGCTTCGAGATCGATCATGTAAGGGCGGTTAACTAAGGCATAACAGATCAGTAAAGGGGTTTTACAGCGCTTTTCTGATGGCGTTTTGTAATAACGAAGTTTGAGCTTGTCCTCTTGGTAGATTACATCATAAGGTGTTGAATCTACATCAACCTCTTTGAGCTGGTTGAGAGTCGTGTAACTTTTTAAAAGCTTACGATTGAACTCAAATAGCTCATGAGAGACAGTGGCTAGGTCAAGATCAAATCCGTTCATAACAGATTACCTTTTAGCGGCGTTCTTTAGCGTGGCCACCTCTTTTTTTAAAGCGGTGACCTCATTTTTAAGTTCAATTAGCAGTGCTGCGGTTGTGTCGGCTTGTAGTTTACCCACTTGCTGCTGCAACTCGATGACATCTCGCCGATTGGCTCTCATCTCTTTACGTAACTTATGTTGACGTTGAAGCGCGGTATCTAAGCCTTTGCGCGTTGCTAGACCGACCGACTGGAAATGTATATCACGGACGTCTTGGACAAACTTTCTAAGCTGCATGAGTGCATTGCTAATACGGCCGTGAGCACGTTGATAAGCATCCGTCATGACTGTTTTTGAATAAGCCGATTCGTAGGCATCAACCCAAATATCGTGTAACTGTTGTAAGCTGGAGACTTTTGTTTCTTTTGTGTTAAGGGTGTTCAACATTTGGCTCGAGGCGCTTTTGTTGATAGAGCTGTAATGTTTGACATAATCCTGCAGGGCTTCTTGGTACTCCATGGTTAGCTTAATCACTTCCCTTAACTGCTCTTGTGATTCTCTCTGGGTGCCAATAACCGGTGTTTCTAATAAGCTTTTGAGGCCGCTAATAAACGGATTGTCGAAAAGTAGGTCGTCTTGAAAGCTATGGGTTTTGAAAAGTGCGGCGAATTGTTCAGGCAATTGCCATTGCTGTATCAGTGCTTCAGATGTTTGCTGTTGCATATACTGCTGAAACTGTAAGACGGCTTCACTTAAATGTTGTTCACCTCCCTCTTTAAACTGTTTGAGTAACTGTTCTCCGTACTGGGTGAAATTACTGGACTGAGCGCCGAGTATATCGAGTAGTTGTGAGAACTGTTGAGGTGCATCTTGGTGAATCTTTTCTTGGTTCTTAGCAATAAACGCTGCCCATTCTTCAGGTGATTGAGCATCGCTACCGGAGGTGATGTTCTTCCAGTAGTTTTTTTGGGCATCCAGCAAGGCTTCTATATTTAAGCCGCTATTTTCCATCAGTTCCATCTCTCCGACTTTGCTAAGTAAGGCTATCTTATTACATCCGTCAACGGCTTACATCAGATTATCGTTGTGACTTTAGCATCTGAACTAAATGATTCGCCGCATTAGATAGCGTCCTGTTCTTATGGTAGATGATCCCTAAATTACGATGAACAGGCTCTGAATCAATAACATTAAGTGTTTTTAGGTCGTCTCCGACTAAACTTTGTGGCAAAAGACTCCAGCCTAGCCCTATATTGACCATCATCCTTATTGTATCTAAGTAATTGGTCGACATGGTTACATTTAATGTTAGCGCGTGTTGAAAAAACAATGTTTCAACTAATGAACGCGTAAACGTGTTGCTGCCGGGCAATATTGCATTGTAGTGAGTCAACTCCTCTAGTTTTATTTTATCTGCTTGAGCTAAAGGATGATCTTTGGCTACAACATACATAAGCAGGTCATCCCAGATCAAGTCAGAATGTATAGAGGGATCGGGGGCGGGGGATAAGGTGATGAGGGCTAACTCAAAATCGCCTTTGAGGACTCCTTCATAAGCGACCTCTGATTCAGCAAATTGTAGATCGAGTTCGACCTTAGGGCACTCGTGTGAAAATTTTTTTAGGTAGGGGGGTAAGCGGTGCAGGCTTATATGGTGACTGGCGGCTAATGATAAACCGCCAATGACATCGCCCGCATTAAGGTTACCAATCGCTCGTTTGGCATCGTCTAATTGCAGCAATATATCTTTCGCCCGGGGGAGTAGTGCGGCGCCTGCTTCGGTTAAGGAGACTGTCCGACCAATGCGGTCAAAGAGCTTGCTGCTCAATTGATCTTCGAGTAAGGCAATGCGTTTGCTAATGGCTGATTGTGTTAAATAGAGATGGTCAGCGGCCTTAGAAAAGGAGCGGCTTTCAGCAACAGCAATAAAGGCTTGTAATGTGTTTGTATCCATTTTTAATACTCCAGCAGTCTCTGTAGATAGTATCTATTCCTTTTAGGAATGCAAAGTATAAAAATTATGAATTTGTGTTGTTCGATAGTCTGCATTAGGATTGCCGCATACAATAAATTGATAGAGCTCTTTGGGAGGGCTTAATCAATAAAAAAAGAGTGAGGTAGGCTCCCATGGCTGGACAAACATTATATGACAAGCTGTTTGATGCGCATTTAGTGCGTACCAATGATGATGGCAGTTCTTTGCTTTATATCGACCGACAAGTACTGCATGAAGTAACGTCTCCGCAGGCATTTGAAGGTTTGCGAATTGCTGGCCGTAAGCCATGGCGCATAGATGCCAATATAGCAACCCCGGATCATAATGTACCGACGACTGAACGTTCTGCGGGTGTGGAGTTTATCGTTGATCCCGTGTCTAAAATCCAGGTTAAAACCTTGGATGAGAACTGTGATGAGTTCGGTATTCTTGAATTTAAAATGAATGATCACCGTCAAGGGATTGTGCATGTTATGGCGCCTGAACAGGGGGCTATCTTGCCGGGCGTGACTGCGGTGTGTGGGGATTCTCATACCGCGACCTTAGGTGCGCTT
This sequence comes from Neptuniibacter pectenicola, assembly GCF_001597735.1. GTDB lineage: Bacteria > Pseudomonadota > Gammaproteobacteria > Pseudomonadales > Balneatricaceae > Neptuniibacter > Neptuniibacter pectenicola. The sequence continues at coordinate 87,526 of NZ_LUTS01000001.1, read as the reverse complement.
GGTGCACTGGCTCATGGGGTGGGTACGTCAGAAGTTGAACATGTATTGGCAACCCAGTGCCTGATCACTAAAAAAATGAAAAACATGCTCGTGCGTGTCGATGGTGCGCTGGGTGTAGGGGTAACGCCTAAAGATGTTGTTTTGCACGTCATTGGCGTGATTGGTACGGCGGGTGGAACGGGCTATGCCATTGAGTTTGGCGGTGACGTCTTCCGCAACATGTCAATGGAAGGCCGCATGACGGTATGTAACATGGCCATTGAAGCGGGTGCTCGTGTAGGGCTGGTGGCGGTTGATCAGATCACGCTGGACTATGTTGAAGGCCGAGCGTTTTCACCTAAAGGCGAAGACTGGAATCGCGCGGTTGAGGCGTGGCGATCATTGGTGTCCGATGAGGACGCTGAGTTTGATGAAGTGATCGTTATTAATGGCGCAGATATTGAGCCACAGGTTACTTGGGGCACGTCACCTGAGATGGTGGTTAGTGTTAGTGATCAAGTACCAAACCCTGCCAATGAGACCGATCCCGTTAAAGTGGATGGGATTAATCGTGCATTGAAATATATGGGGCTTAAAGCGGATCAAAAGATCACCGATATTAAGCTTGATCGTGTGTTTATTGGTTCCTGTACTAACTCCCGTATTGAAGATCTACGCGATGCTGCGAAGGTGGTTAAAGGGCGTAAAGTTGCAGACAATATTATTCAAGCGCTTGTTGTACCGGGCTCCGGTCTTGTGAAAACCCAAGCGGAAAATGAAGGGTTGGATAAGATCTTTATTGAAGCAGGCTTGGAGTGGAGAGAGCCGGGTTGTTCAATGTGCCTAGCTATGAACCCTGATAAGTTAGGTAATGGTGAGCATTGCGCCTCAACCTCTAACCGTAACTTTGAAGGCCGCCAAGGCTTTGGTGGACGTACTCATCTAGTGAGTCCTGCGATGGCGGCTGCTGCAGCTGTGACAGGGCATTTTATTGATGTACGTGAATTGCTTCAGGCGAATGGTTAATTAAAGGTATCGAGGAGAGCCTAATGAATAAGTTTACTTTGCATACAGGTATTGCTGCTCCGCTTGATCGAGCAAATATCGATACCGATATGATCATCCCTAAACAGTTTTTAAAGTCGATTAAACGCTCAGGATTCGGTAAGAATCTATTTGATGAATTGCGTTATTTGGATGAAGGTCAGCCGGATCAAGAGTGTACGGGTCGCCCATTAAATGAAGACTTTGTATTGAACAAAGCCCGTTATCAAGGGGCAAGTGTGCTGTTAGCACGTGAGAACTTTGGTTGCGGATCAAGTCGTGAACATGCACCTTGGGCGCTAGAAGATTTTGGTATTCGCTCTGTAATTGCGCCGAGCTTTGCTGAGATTTTCTATAATAACTGCTTCAAAAATGGCCTGTTACCTATTGTGCTAAGTGATGCGCAAGTGGATCAACTTTTTATTGAAGTGGAAGCATCGGAAGGGTACCAGCTAACGATTAATCTTGAAAAACAGGTTGTTGTTACGCCGTCGGGCGAAGAGATCGCCTTTGATATTGACGGCTTTCGTAAGCACTGCTTGCTAAATGGCTTGGATGATATAGGGCTAACGCTTCAGCATGCTGACGAGATAAAAGCGTATGAAGCTAAGCGCAAAGCAGAGGCGCCTTGGTTGTTTGGTGCGATTCAATAGTTGTGCTGTTAAGGCTTGTGCATTCAAGCCTTAGTCGATAAAAAATTTTAAACCTTGTGCTGACAAGGTGAAGGAAAGGTTAAGTAGATGTCTAAGAATGTATTGATACTACCCGGTGATGGGATTGGGCCTGAAATTGTCACTGAAGCGCGCCGCGTTTTAGCGTTGGTAAATGCGCAAGATAATTTAGGTCTTGAGCTGAGTGAAGCCCTGGTCGGTGGTGCTGCTATTGATGCGGATGGTGTACCGCTACCTGATGCAACGCTTGCAGCGGCTAAAGCCGCCGATGCTATTTTATTAGGTGCGGTTGGCGGTCCTAAATGGGATACGAATCCTGATTTTCAAATTCGTCCAGAAAAAGGTTTGTTGGGTATTCGGTCTAATCTGGGGCTGTTTGGTAACTTGCGTCCCGCGATTTTGTATCCTCAGCTAGCTCATGCGTCTTCGCTGAAACCAGAAATTGTATCTGGGCTTGATATCCTGATTGTACGCGAATTGACGGGCGGTATTTACTTTGGTCAACCGCGCGGTATTCGTGAGAAAGAGGGCGGTATTCGCGAAGGTTATAACACGTACGTTTATGATGAAAATGAGATTCGTCGTATTGGTCGTGTTGCCTTTGAAGCGGCGATGGCGCGTGATAAACGCCTCTGTTCTGTGGATAAAGCGAACGTCTTAGAAGTCACGGTTTTATGGCGCGAGATAATGGAAGAGCTTGCTAAAGAGTATCCAGAAGTTGAACTGAGCCATATGTATGTGGATAACGCGGCGATGCAGTTAGTTCGCGCACCTAAGCAGTTTGATGTAATGGTAACGGGCAACATGTTTGGTGATATCCTGTCTGATGCGGCAGCGATGTTGACTGGATCTATCGGTATGCTGCCATCGGCGTCCCTTGATGTGGATGGCAAAGGGATGTATGAACCCTGTCATGGTTCTGCACCGGATATTGCGGGTCAGGGACTTGCTAACCCACTAGCGACCATCTTATCGGCCGCTATGATGCTGCGTTACTCGTTGGGTGCTGGTGACAGCGCTGATCGTATTGAAAAAGCGGTGAGCAGCGTGCTTGATCAAAACTTCCGTACTGCGGATATTTGGTCTGAAGGCATGCAGAAAGTATCCACCTCAGAGATGGGTGATGCGGTGGTTGCTGCGCTGAGTTAAACCACTAAATATGACCTTGGTAGATAGGCGCAATCATAGCGTCTAACAAGGTTTTATTGCATAATGTTGCCCTTTGTCGGCTCCAGAGATCATTAAACATCTCGGGAGCCGATTTTGTGCTTATTTAGAATCCGAATTTTTTGGTGAATTTGATGAAACGTGTAGGTTTTGTTGGCTGGCGTGGAATGGTTGGTTCCGTGCTAATGCAACGCATGATGGAAGAGCGTGATTTCGATCATATCGAAGAGCCGGTCTTCTTCACTACTTCTCAAGTAGGTCAGGCTGGTCCCGATATTGGTAAAGATATTCCAGCGCTGAAAGATGCGACATCCATTGACGAGCTTAAACAGATGGATGCCATTATCTCTTGTCAGGGTGGCGACTACACAAAACAGGTTTATGCCGATCTGCGTGCTGCAGGCTGGGATGGTTATTGGATCGATGCTGCATCCTCTTTACGCATGGATGATAGTGCGATAATCGTGTTAGACCCTGTCAATATGAATGTCATCAAAGATGGTTTAAGCAACGGCGTTAAAACCTATGTGGGTGGTAACTGCACGGTTTCGCTGATGCTGATGGGCTTAGGTGGTTTATTCCAAGCGGATCAAATTGAGTGGATGACCTCTATGACGTATCAGGCTGCCTCAGGTGGCGGTGCGCGTCATATGCGTGAATTGATCTCTCAGATGGGCGTTATTAGTGATTCAGTGGCAACTGATTTAGCTAACCCCGCGAGTGCGATTCTTAACATCGACCGTCAAGTGGCTGAAACGATTCGTAGTGATGCAATGCCTGTGGATAATTTTGGTGTTCCTTTGGCGGGTTCACTGATTCCTTGGATCGACACTAAACTTGAGAATGGTCAAAGTCGTGAAGAGTGGAAAGCGTATGCAGAAACCAACAAAATTCTTGGTTTAGGTGATAGACCTATCCCTATTGATGGTACGTGTGTTCGTATTGGTGCAATGCGGTGTCATAGCCAAGCATTTACCATCAAACTGAAACAAAATGTGCCAATGGATGAGATTGAGTCTATGCTGGCGCAAGCGAATGATTGGGTTAAGGTGATACCTAATGAACGCGATATTACTGCGCAAGAACTGACGCCTGCAAAAGTGACAGGAACGTTAAGTGTGCCTATTGGCCGTTTGCGTAAAATGAATCTGGGCGATGAATTCCTTAACGCGTTTAGCGTAGGTGATCAGTTGCTCTGGGGGGCAGCCGAGCCGCTGCGCCGTATGTTGAGAATACTGCTGGAAGATTAACGTCTACCGCAGGAATCAAATTTTCACTAGCCCGACTTTGTTCGGGCTGGTTTGTTTTTAGGGTGTGGAAAATGGAACAAGGTTATAAAATTGCAGTGGTCGGTGCGACCGGCATGGTGGGTGAAACAATCTTGGAGATTCTGGAGCAGAGGGAGTTTCCGGTTGAGCAGCTTTTTTTGTTGGCGAGCGAACATAGCGTAGGCAAAAGTATTCAATTTAAAGAGAAATCCCATCGTGTCGCAGCCATAGATGAGTTTGATTTTTCTCAGGTTCAAATAGCTTTCTTCACAGCGGGTGCCTCCATATCAGAAGAGCATGCACAGATTGCTGCGGATCAAGGCTGTATTGTTATTGATAATACATCATGCTTTAGATACGAAGAGGATGTGCCATTGGTGATCCCTGAAGTGAATCCGGAGCATATCGCGGATTTTCGCAATAGGGGCATTATCGCTAACCCAAACTGCTCAACGATTCAGATGCTCTTGGCTCTCGCACCAATCCACCGTCATGCCTCAATTAAGCGTATTAATGTGGCGACCTACCAAGCTGTGTCAGGTAGTGGAAAGAAAGGTGTTGAAGAGTTAGCAGGACAAACGGCTAAATTATTGAATGCCCAAACACCAGAAAATAAAGTGTATCCTAGGCAGATCGCTTTCAATGTATTACCGCAAATTGATGAATTTCAAGATAATGGTTATACAAAGGAAGAGATGAAAATGGTTTGGGAGACCCAGAAAATTTTGGGTGATGAGTCCGTAAGGGTCAATCCTACGTGCGTACGCGTCCCTGTATTCTTTGGCCATAGTGAAGCGGTACATGTGGAATGTTGGGACAGTATCAGCGCCGAAGAGGTGAAAGAATTAATGATGCAATCGCCGGGTATCGCGCTAGTTGATGAACAGGCCGATGGCGGATATGCTACAGCGGTAAGCGATGCTGCGAAAAATGATGATGTATTCGTTAGTCGTATTAGGGAAGATATTTCGTGTGAAAATGCTATAAATATGTGGATAGTTGCCGATAACGTTCGAAAGGGAGCTGCTTTAAACAGCGTACAAATAGCGGAAATTTTGGTCCAACAGTACATTTAAAGGGCTTATATCATAGGAAATGCAAACAGGTGTTTGTATTTCCTTGACCAATAAGTGGTTTATAAACAATACTGTGGGAAGATTTCGGAATCGCAACCCGCTGAATTTGGCAGGGTTTTGTGGGTAGGGGAACAGGGATACTGATGATGTTGCGAAAACTCGCAGTCAGCCTTGCAGTGGCAGGGATTATAGGCGCGTCTAATGCTAATGCACTTGGCTTAGGCGAAATAAAAATACATTCGGCGCTTAATGAGCCTCTTAATGCAGAGATCAAGCTTCTTCAAGTAAGAAAGCTGGGTCCGTTACAAATACAGCCTAGGATGGCTGATATTGATGAATTTGCATTAGCAGGTCTTTCTAAGTCGCGTTTTCTCACTGACGTTAGCTTTCAAGTCAAAGTTAATCCTGATGGCACGGGTATGATTACCATGCGGTCAGCTAGGCCAGTGAAGGAACCTTTTCTTAACTTCCTTGTGGAGGTGAATTGGCCTAACGGGCGCTTAGTCAGAGAATACACACTTCTTCTTGACCCGCCGGTGTTTGATCCTACGCCTGTGAGGAAAACGGTTCAGCCGTCAGCCTCGAGTAAGGTTTCTTCATCGTCCGCACCTTCGAGTTCCAAGCCAAGCACTAGCAATTATCGTGCGGCAGACGGAAAAGTCCGAGTCGGCAATAACGACACTCTTTGGTCGATTGTTATAAAGCACCGTCCCAATGAAAGCATCTCTGCAAAAAAGATGATGATCGCTTTGCAGAAGAAAAACCCTCATGCCTTTGTTGATAACAATATTAATGGACTTAGAGCGGGTGCGGTTTTAACACTACCGACGTTAGCTGAAATTAATAAACTCAACGAAAAAGACGCAGCGTTAGAGGTTGTTCGTCAGGCATCGCAGTGGAAAAATAAAAGCATGCCGGCTGCAGACGTCTCTACCCCTGCGCCTATCGATGAATCGAAAAAAACAGTGGCGACCGAGGTCGTTCCTGAACCACCGGCACCTGTACCGGAAGACGATAAGTCAGCAGAACTAAAAATCGTAACGCCTAAAGAAAGCATTGAGCCTGAAGAAGGTGTTGCGACCGATCAAGCGAAAGCTGAGCCGGAAACCGCAACGGATGAGGCGGCCCCTGAAGGCGAAGAGAGTGCTGTCGCTGATGAAACGCAAGCGCTGAGCGAACGTAATGAAGAGCTTGAAGCGCGTTTAAGCGAGTCATTAGAAAATGTTGATAGAATTACCCGTGAGAACGTAGAGCTGAATGAACGCTTAGATGCCATTCAGTATGAGCTAGAAAAGCTTCGCGAAATGCTAGAGCTTAAAGATAGCGAACTTACGACCCTTCAAAATAAGGTGGTTGCCGCTGAAGCAGCGCCTAAACCACAACCTGAAAAAGGCTTCTTTGACTCACCGTTTATGCTTGGCGGGATTGGAGCGGCCATCATCGCATTCCTCGCTGGTTTATTCTTCTTTATGCGCCGTCGTAAAGAGGATGATTCGGATACCCCGGATGAATCTGCATTAATGCAAGTGCCTGAAGAGTTAAGTGAAAACGCTGCTGTCGAGCCCGAAGCGCCCGCAGAACCTGAACCTGAACCTGAAGCGATAGTGGATGAGTTATATATAGGTGATGAAGCGGATCTGCTTGAAGACGCTGATCTAGAACTAGGGGATACCAGTGATCTCGATGATTTAGATGACCTCGATCTTGATATGGATATGGATTTAGATCTTGAAGAGGATGCAGCAGGCGATGTGCTGAAGACTATTGAGCCTGATGAAAAGACAGACGACCTTGATGATATTCTAGAAGACGATGAGTTCGATCTGGGTCTAGATGATGATCTGATTGGCGAGGATGAAGCCGAATCACTGGTGGCTGAAGATAATGAACCTGATGACTTAGATGACATTTTAGGTGAAGTCGCTGATGAAGATGAATCCGACGCCCTTGATGATATATTGGGTGAGGTTGATGATTTAGAGGCGTTAGATGCTGAAATTGACAGCGCAACGGATGATATCGACCTAGAGTTGGACGATCTTGATTTCGAAATGGAAGATGATACTGGTATGGCTGATGTGTCAGATGACTCTGACAAGGCGGCTGCCGAACTCAATGATGACGGGTTAGATTTTGTCGTCGAACCTATGACTGGAAGCGCGACAGAGGATGACGCGGCTGATGAGTTAAATTCATTACTGGATTCCGTATCGGATGACGATGTTGATAAGTTAAATGATGTTGCAGAGCAGACCGAAGATGATGACCTTGATGCGATCTTAGGTGAGCTGGATAGTGATGATGCTGAGGAGCCTACTGAGGAGGCGGACGCATCGGATGCTGATGATGTTATGGCTGCCGATATTGAAGCAATGTTGGCTGCTAATGCTGATCCTGATGATGTTCCTATGGAAGGGCTGGTTGATATTGATGAACCAAGCGACCTTACACCAGAGGATGACCTAGAAGCCTTACTGGCGTCTGCTGAAGCGGATTCCGATGAGCTTGGTGAATCCGAGCTTGATGATACTGAATCGGATCAAAGCGATGCTGCTTCCGAACTCGATGCGATGCTTGGCGATCTGGACTTAGATCTTGATGCCGGCGATATGGCGGCGAGCGCTGCTGTAGCAGGTGCCGGTGCAGCAGCTGCAGCGTCTCTGGCGAGTGATGAGGAAGAGTTGGTTGTTGAAGATGATGGTTTAGAGTCAGAAGTCGCGGATGAATTGGAAGCAGACTTAGATTCAGAGCTGGAAGCTTTGTTGAATAGTAGTGATGATATCGAGCTGGAAGAACTTGCGGCTGAGGATGAAGACGTGTCAGCAGATGACGATTTTGACGAATTGGCAGGGTTGAACCTGCTAGAAGGTGCAGATGAAGTTGAAACAAAACTTGATCTAGCACGTGCGTATATGGATATGGACGATCTTGATGGCGCTAAAGATATCCTTCAAGAGATTGTTTCTGAAGGGAATGAGCAGCAGAAAGCTGAGGCTGAAGCGCTGATTACATCCATTAACGAAAAGTAGTATGTCAGAAAAAACAAATATAGAGCCTTCGGGCTCATCCCAAGGGGCGATTTCGATCGCCCCTTATCGTTATGCCTTATGTGTGGAATATTCGGGTGCTGCTTATCGAGGTTGGCAGATCCAAAAGGAAGAGGGTGTTCCTAGTATTCAGGATGAAGTACAAAAGGCCTTGTCAAAAATTGCAAACACACCTATCACTGTTGTTTGTGCTGGCCGTACCGATGCTCGAGTCAACGCGACCTATCAAATTATTCATTTTGATAGCCCGATTGAACGTGCAGACCGCGCGTGGGTTATGGGCACAAATAGTTATCTGCCTGAGGATATTGCAATCCAATGGGCAAAGCCTGTTAGTTTAGATTTCCATGCTAGGTTTTCTGCGGTAGAGCGCCGTTATCGGTACTTGATCTACTGTAATCCAGTTAAACCAGGCATCATGCCCCGTGGCGTCACATGGACATATAAAGAGATGGATGTTGAGCGTATGGCGCAAGCCGCTCGGCATTTAATTGGAGAGCATGATTTTACCTCCTATCGAGCCGTTGGCTGTCAGGCGCATAGTCCAGTGCGTACTGTTAAACAGTTTGAGGTGTATCGCTCGGGTCACTTGATTGTGCTTGATGTGTGTGCGAATGCCTTTTTGCATCATATGATTCGAAATTTTGCCGGTGTACTTATGTCTGTAGGCTGCGGAGATGCGGATCCTATCTGGGCGAAAGAGGTATTAGAGGCAAAAGATCGGCGAAAAGGGGGGGTAACTGCACCGCCTTTTGGGCTTTATTTTGTTGATGCCAAGTACCCAGATGAGTTTGAACTACCAAAATCTCAAATAGGGCCTTTTTTCCTGTCATAGTTGACTGACGTAAAGGGATGCAATCTGCTAATATCTGCACTCCAAAGATATTTTCATGTGAAATTTCAACAAGTGAATAGAACGCGCGTTAAAATATGTGGTATTACTCGTCTTGAGGATGCATTAGCAGCCATTCATTCTGGTGCTGATGCCCTAGGCTTTGTGTTTTATAAAAAAAGCCCAAGAGCGATTGAGCCTGAGGCGGCTGCAGAGATTATCCGTCAGTTGCCTGCATTTGTAACAACGACCGGACTGTTTGTTAATGCGGATCAAGCTTATATTGATCTGGTTATTAAAAAAACGCGTATAGATTTACTACAGTTTCATGGGGATGAGAACGCTGAGTTTTGTAATCAGTTTTCGCGTCCTTATATCAAAGCATTACGCATGAAACCGGGGTTGGATCTGCAGCTTGAGTGCCGCAATTATGCGGACAGTCAGGCTATTCTTCTGGATGCATATCGTCCAGGCATTCCCGGCGGCACCGGTGAGGTGTTTGATTGGGATTTAATTCCTAAACCGCACCCTTCTTCCATTATATTGGCAGGCGGGTTGACCTGTGAAAACGTTGCGCAGGCCGTAGGTACTGTCCAGCCTTTCGCCATTGACGTGAGTGGTGGGGTTGAACAGAGTAAAGGCATTAAAGATGCCGTTAAAATTGATAAGTTTATAAATGAGGTAACCCGTGCCAATTAATATTGATCTTAAAGCACTTTCTCAGTTGCCCGATAGTAAAGGCCACTTTGGTCCTTACGGTGGGCGTTTCGTTTCAGAAACTCTAATGGCTGCACTTCAGCAGTTAGAAGAAACGTATGAAAAACTGTGGCGAGATCCAGCGTTTCAGGAAGAGTTTGATCGTGACCTTGCTCACTATGTGGGCCGGCCTTCACCTTTGTATCATGCTCAACACCTCTCCGATAAAGTGGGCGGTGCGCAGATCTACCTGAAACGTGAAGATTTAAATCACACGGGCGCGCACAAAATCAACAACACCATAGGCCAAGCATTACTTGCGAAGTTTACGGGTAAGCCTCGCGTGATCGCTGAAACAGGGGCTGGACAGCACGGTGTTGCTACCGCGACTGTTGCTGCGCGTTTAGGTTTAGAGTGTCAGGTATACATGGGGGCTGAAGATGTTCAGCGTCAATCGTTAAATGTATACCGAATGAAGCTGCTTGGCGCCGAAGTTATCGCTGTAGAATCAGGTACGCGTACTCTTAAAGATGCGATGAACGAAGCGATGCGTGATTGGGTGACCAATGTCGACGATACTTTTTATATTATCGGAACGGCTGCGGGTCCGCACCCTTATCCAAAGCTCGTGCGTGATTTTCAGTGCGTTATTGGACGTGAAGCTCGCCAGCAGTGTTTAGACCAGATTGGTCGTCTACCTGATGCATTGGTTGCTTGTGTCGGTGGTGGCTCTAATGCTATCGGCCTGTTCCACCCCTTTATCGAAGACGCTGATGTGAAAATGTTTGGTGTTGAAGCTGGGGGTTATGGTATCGAGACTGGCCAGCATGCGGCACCGCTTTCAGCGGGTAGCCCAGGTATTTTGCATGGTAACCGTACTTACTTGATGTCGGACGACGCGGGGCAGATTATCGGTACCCATTCAGTATCAGCGGGTTTGGATTACCCCGGCGTAGGGCCTGAACACTCCTACCTTAAAGATACAGGTAGAGCGGTTTATGTTGATGCTACTGATGATGAAGCGATGGATGCTTTCCGTGCCTTAACGCGGATAGAGGGTATAATGCCTGCCATTGAATCAAGCCATGCGGTAGCATACGCCATGAAATTGGCAAAAGAGATGGATAAGGATCAGACCATTGTGGTTAACCTGTCTGGTCGTGGTGATAAAGATATTCATACGGTCGCACAGATCGATGGCATCAATATCTGATTTGTGCGAGGAAACTGAATTATGAGTCGTATTTCTACTAGCTTTGAAAAGCTAAAAATGGAAGGGCGTAAAGCGCTTATTCCTTATATAACTGCAGGTGATCCCGCACCTAATGTAACGGTTGATCTGTTACATGGTCTTGTTGCTGCGGGTGCGGACATTATTGAACTAGGTGTGCCTTTTTCGGACCCTATGGCTGATGGCCCTGTTATTCAATTAGCATGTGAGCGTGCCTTGCAGCACAATACTCGTTTGCTTGACGTCTTGGCCATGGTCGCAGAGTTTCGTACAAAAGATGCGTTAACACCTATTGTTTTAATGGGGTACTTAAACCCGATTGAGATTTTAGGGTATGAGCGTTTTGCCGATGAAGCAGAAAAAGCGGGTGTTGATGGTGTATTAACGGTTGATTTGCCGCCTGAAGAATCAGACGATTTCAATCGTATTATGCGAGCACATGGCATAGACACTATTTATTTGATTGCTCCGACAACCGAAGATGAACGTATTAAATATATCTGTGAAAATGGAAGCGGTTATCTTTATTATGTTTCGGTTAAAGGTGTAACGGGCTCTGCTTCACTGAATGTTCAGGCGGTGGCTGATAAGCTAGCGCACATTCGTAAATATACCGATATCCCATTGGGTGTTGGTTTTGGTATAAAAGATGCTGAATCGGCGAAAGCGGTTTCAGTCGTTGCTGATGGCGTCATTGTCGGCAGTGTTTTGGTGAATAAAATTGCAGATCTGGTTAAAGATCACGGGCAGATAGCGCCGCAGGTATCTGCAATTATAAAAGATATGCGTACTGCAATGGACAGCTAATTAGGGTTTTAAAAAATGAGTAACTGGCTGGAAAAAATCGTTCCTTCTCTGGTTCGTTCCGAGAAAAAGCGTTCAAACATACCTGAAGGGCTTTGGAAAAAGTGTCCTAAGTGTGAATCTGTTCTGTATCGTCCAGAATTAGAGAAGAACCTTAATGTTTGTCCTAAATGTGATCATCACATGCGACTTCATGCGCGTCGCCGCTTGGAGTTATTTCTTGATGCTGATAATCGTCAAGAGATTGCTGGCGATATCGAGCCGGTTGATCGCTTGAAATTCAGAGACTCTAAAAAGTATAAAGATCGTTTAGTGGCTGCTCAAAAAGCAACGGGCGAGAAAGATGCGTTAATTGCCATGCGTGGTGAACTCGAAGGGATGCCGGTTATCGCCGTCGCTTTCGAATTTAGCTTTATGGGTGGCTCTATGGGTGCGGTTGTTGGTGAGCGTTTTGTACGTGCAGCTAATATTGCCCTGAAAGAGAATATTCCCTTTATCTGCTTCTCCGCCTCAGGTGGCGCGCGTATGCAAGAAGCGTTGTTTTCGCTTTTCCAGATGGCAAAAACCAGTGCTATTCTTGAAAAGCTTCGCTTGCAAGGGACACCTTACCTTTCGGTACTAACCGATCCTGTTTATGGCGGTGTATCCGCTTCCTTGGCGATGTTAGGTGATCTTAATATTGCTGAGCCTAAAGCATTGATGGGATTTGCAGGTCCACGCGTTATTGAACAAACCGTTCGTGAAAAACTGCCTGAAGGTTTTCAGCGTAGTGAGTTCCTTTTAGAGCATGGCCAAGTCGATATGATTATTAATCGTAGCGAAATGCGTTCAGGCTTATCTCGAATTTTGCGTAAGTTTGTTCACGCCAGTCCAATTCCTGTACCGGAAACGGTTGAAGGTGAGATTGTTGTCGATGCGGACATTCCTCCTGCATCTGCGAATGATTAAGCATCTGTAAAAAGATAAATGGCCAACGTGAAAGCGTTGGTCATTTTCATTTTTTAAGCACCTATTATTAAGTCGTTATGAATCAGACTGCGAAAAATTTTACGCTTTCAGAATGGTTAACATGGATGGAAACATGCCATTCTTCTGAAATCGAGCTTGGGTTAGAACGCGTTAGCACCGTCGCTGATTTATTATCTTTAGACCTCTCCTCTTCTAAGGTTATGACCGTTGCCGGAACAAATGGCAAAGGTTCAACCGTTAGCTACCTTGATACGATCTACCGTCAAGCGGGTTACTCTGTTGGTTGTTTTACCTCCCCTCATTTTACTCACTATAACGAGCGGGTAAAAATTAACGGTGTTAACTCAGCCGATGAGCTGCTCTGCGCTGCCTTTGCACGAATCGATCAAGCGCGCGGCCAAATACCGTTAACCTACTTTGAATTTGGCACGTTAGCCGCTTTGGTTATATTTTCTGACCTGAAGCCCGATGTGGTTCTACTGGAAGTGGGATTAGGTGGCCGTCTGGACGCGGTAAATATCATTGATGCTGACCTGTCTGTTGTAACGACTGTTGCCTTAGATCATATGGATTGGTTAGGTGATAACCGAGACGTGATTGGGCGCGAAAAGGCGGGTGTTTTTCGTGCCGATAAACCAGCAATATGTGGCGACCTTAATCCTCCTGAATCTATTGCCGCTGTGGCTCATGAGCTTAACGCCACGTTGTTTCAAGCGGGGGACGCGTTTTCTTATCTTCAAAAGGGGGATATCTGGTCGTGGTGTGGCACCTCCCTAAATGGGGATAAGGTGAGGATCGACAATATACCTTTACCGCAACTACCTCTTCAAAATGCCGCGACGGCCTTGCAGGTTATTCAGTGTGCAGGGTTAGACGTAGCGGATACTTTTATCCGTTCGGGTATTGCGGCTGCGACCTTAACCGGGCGTATGCAGCTTATTGAAAAAGAGGGAACACGATATTGGTTAGATGTGGCGCATAACCCTGAAGCCGCCGCGTTATTAAGTCAAAAAATTACGGCCATGGAGGGTGACGTCACTTTAGTGCTTGGTATGCTTGCGGATAAGGATTGTGGCCAAGTGATTGAGCTATTAGCACCAACGGTGGACCATGTTTACTTTGTGGATTTAAATATCCCCCGGGGGCAAAAAGCCTCGGCCTTAGCCAGTTATCTTCCTCAAGGTAGATCGATGAAACAATGCGCCTCAGTAAGTGATGCGTTAAATACGTTTAAAAATGACCACAATCGATCTGGTAATGTTATTATTGCCGGATCGTTCTTTACTGTCAGCGATGCGCTGGCCGCATTTGGGAAGGAAGAGTAAATGCAGCAAAACGTTAAATACCGGCTAACAGGATTAGCTGTGATTTTAGTCTCCGCTGCCGTTGTATTTCCTATATTTTTTGATGGGGCCGGTTACAAAGAGCGCCATCTGACGTCAGAAATACCCGATGCGCCTGAGCGCCCAGAAATTGTAAGAATTCAACCACAACATAAACCGTTACCTGATACATCGTTGGCTGCTGAGCCTGCGTCGCCTGTGTCTTTACCGAAAGCGCCAGCCAATGTACAAAAAGTTATTGATAAAGCGGCGGTTGAGCATAACGTTGAAATCGATATTCATAATGACCAACCCGTATTAGATCAGGAAGGGGTCCCCGTTGCGTGGACCTTACAGTTGGCTAGTTTTAAAGATGAGGCCAATGCCAAAGGCTTGCGTAAACAGTTGATTGCGGAAGGGCATAAAGTCTTTACCCGAAAACAGGGTGATTTAGTGAAAGTTTATGTTGGACCTGAGTTTCAAAAATCGAGACTAGAGGCCCTTAAACTGACGTTAAAAACTGACTTTGGATTGAATGGTATTATCGTTCGTTTCACAACACAGTAATAATACGTTTAGTGGTGTTAGAAACTCTGATAAAATGCGCGCAATTTTACGCTGAGCAGTAGATATGAACTGGGCTGACTGGACAATCTTAACGATTATAGGAATTTCGAGCTTATTTAGCTTGAAACGCGGTTTTGTCCGTGAGGCATTATCATTGATAACGTGGGTATCTGCCTTTGTCGTTGCCAGACTGTTTTGCCAATCACTCTCTTTTCTACTTGAGCCTTATATTCAAACACCGTCAGTACGTTTAGCTGCGGCTTTCGCCATTCTTTTTATCGCCGCGTTAGTGGTTGGGGTCGTGGTGAATAAGCTAATAGGCGCACTGGTTGAAGCGACAGGTTTGTCAGCAACCGATCGGATTTTAGGAATAGGTTTTGGTGCAGCAAGAGGCGGTTTAATTATTGTCGCGATTATTGCACTGATTGGAATGACACCCGCGATCCACGATCGTTGGTTTCAGGAATCACAGTTGATTCCACACTTTGTATTAATGGAAGCATGGACGAAAGATGTAGCGGGCGATGTTGGCCGCATGATCTGGAATGCGGGACGCTAAATTTCTTTAGTTGGCACTTTGAGGTGAGTTTTAATGTGCGGGATTGTTGGCATTGTAGCCAAATCTAATGTGAACCAGACTATTTTTGATGCCCTAACAGTGCTTCAGCACCGCGGGCAAGACGCAGCAGGCATGGTAACTTGTGAGGGAAACCGTTTCTTTTTGCGTAAAGACAATGGCTTGGTGAACGAAGTATTTCGTACCCGCCATATGAAACGTCTGGCAGGGAACGTGGGTATAGGTCACGTTCGTTACCCAACCGCAGGAAGTTCTAGCTCTGCTGAAGCTCAACCGTTTTACGTTAACTCACCTTATGGGATAGCACTGGCCCATAACGGTAACTTAACGAATGCGGATGATGTTGCTGAGCAGATGTTTCGTGCAGACCTTCGTCATATCAACACCACCTCAGACTCTGAAGTCCTGCTCAATGTCTTAGCACATGAGCTTCAGCTTCAAGGTAAGTTGAAACCTCAGGCAGAAGATATGTTTGCTGCGGTTCAGCGAGTGCATGAGCGTTGTAAAGGTGGTTATGCTGCGGTTGCTTTAATTACCGGCTACGGCATGTTGGCTTTCCGAGATCCCCATGGGATCCGTCCACTGATTTACGGTAAGCGTGAAACAAAGTCAGGGACTGAATATATGGTAGCGTCAGAGAGTGTCGCGCTGGATATTTCAGGCTTTGAACGTGTGCGCGATATCGCGCCAGGTGAAGCGATCTACATTGATATGGCGGGTAATGTATCGACACAGCAATGTGCCGAAAATACCACCCTTGCACCCTGTTTATTCGAATATGTTTACCTTGCACGTCCTGATTCAATTATTGATGAAGTTAATGTGCATATCTCACGTATGCGTATGGGTAAAAAGCTAGCGGATAAGATTCGCCGTGAGCGCCCAGATCATGACATCGACGTGATTATTCCCATTCCTGATACTAGCCGTACATCCGCTATGGAGATGGCCAAGGAACTGGGTGTTACCTTCCGAGAAGGGTTTATCAAAAACAGATACATCGGCCGTACTTTTATTATGCCGGGCCAAGTTCAGCGTAAAAAATCAGTACGTCGTAAATTGAATCCCATTGGTATGGAGTTCAAAGATAAAGTCGTAATGTTAGTTGATGACTCTATTGTTCGAGGCACGACCTCGAGTCAAATTGTTCAAATGGCGCGTGATGTCGGTGCGAAGAAAGTGTACTTTGCGTCTGCAGCGCCGCCGGTTAAATTTCCAAACGTTTATGGTATCGACATGCCTGCGGCTGAAGAACTTATTGCCCATGGCCGTACGGATAAAGAGATTGGTGAAGAGATCGGTTGTGATTGGATGATCTATCAGGAACTTGATGATTTAAAACAATCCGTGTCTGAAGGGAATCCGAGCATTACTGAGTTTGATACCTGTGTCTTTGATGGACAATACGTTGCTGGCGATATTGATGAGAACTACTTAAAACGTCTAAAAGCTGCACGTAATGACTCCGCTAAAGGTAAGAACAAAAAAGCGAGCAGTAATGAATCTTCAAACCTGTGCAGTAAAATAGATTAAGAGGCCGATGAATGTCTATTTCTGATTATGAACGTGCAGACCGTATTCAGTTTGACCCTGAAGGGTATGATTTGGGTACATTAGCTGTACGCGCAGGTCAGCACCGCTCCCTGGAAGGGGAACATAGTGATCCTATTTACCCGACGTCTAGCTTTGTGTTTTCAAGCGCACGTGAAGCGGCGGCGCGCTTTGGTGGAGAGGAAGAGGGGAATATCTATTCTCGTTTTACCAACCCAACCGTGCAGTTTTTTGAAGAACGTATTGCTGCCCTCGAGGGTGGTGAACGCGCAGTGGCTACATCATCCGGCATGGCGGCTATTTTGAGCACTTGCCTTGCGCTAATGAAGGTGGGCGATCATGTTGTCTGCTCCCGTAGTGTGTTTGGGTCAACGGTTTCACTGTTTGAAAAATATCTATCTAGAACCGGTATAACAACCACTTTTGTCGATCCAACGGATCTTCAATGTTGGGAAGCTGCAATTACAGCGGATACCAAAATCCTGTTTTTGGAAACGCCCTCAAACCCACTGGCTGAGCTAACCGATATTTCAGCTGTGGCCGAGATTGCCCATAAGCATGATGTTTTACTGGTAGTCGATAACTGTTTCTGTACACCGGTGCTCCAGCAACCGCTTAAACAGGGTGCTGACATTATTATTCACTCAGCGACAAAGTATCTTGATGGACAAGGGCGTTGCGTTGGGGGTGTCGTGGTGGGTGCACAAAAAGAGATGGAAGAGGTGTTTGGTTTTATCCGCACCGGTGGCGCTTGTATGAGCCCTTTCAATGCTTGGGTGTTTCTAAAAGGTTTAGAAACACTGAAAATTCGAATGGATGCCCATTGCCGTAATGCCCTTGAGATCGCTAACTGGCTTGAACAGCAGGAGGGGATCGAGCGTGTGTTCTATTCAGGTTTAACCAGTCACCCGCAACATGAATTAGCTAAAGCACAGCAGTCGGGTTTTGGTGGCGTCCTTTCGTTTGAAGTGAAAGGTGGGCAAGACGCTGCATGGCGTTTTATTGATGCCACGACAATGGTATCGATTACCGGTAACTTAGGTGATGTTAAAACAACCATCACCCACCCATCGACCACAACCCATGGTCGCATGAGTGAAGAGGATCGTGTGGCGGCCGGTATCCATCAAAATTTGATTCGATTATCCGTCGGTATTGAAGATATTGGCGATATCAAAGCAGATATGACACGAGGTTTAGCTGCCCTTTAACGGCGCTTTATTTTGTTTGATAGCCTGCTCAAGAGCAGGCTTTTTTATGAGCGTCGATAAATAGATCCGGGACGCTGTTCGCTGCGTATAAATCTGAATACGTTATTTAAGGTATAAACTCAGCCTCTGACTGATACTCAGGTCCATCGGGTTTTAGATAGCTGCTCATGAGCTCAAAGCGGTCAGAGCTAAACTCAAGGTGAAAACCAAAGCTCTGTTGCTCGATCATTTGTGCGATGGGGGCTGAAATCTGTTTTGTACGAGCAATGGTGACATGAGGTTTAAAGCGGCGTTTCTCTAACCGGATACCTATCTCACGCATGGCGTGACATAAACGATTCTGTAGGTTAATCAGTTCAGGGTTTTCATCTACGCCTAGCCAGTAGATGCCTGATTTAAAGAAGCCTGTACCTTTCAGCGTAAGGGTGATGGGCTTAAACGTCAGTTCAGCAATGGCTTCAATGATAGCGTCGATTTTGTTGGGTGACAGTTCGCCAAGATAACTTAGTGTAATGTGTAGTTGGTTAAGCGGTGTCCAACGGAGGGACTCAATTTCAGGAAGGTAGAGTGCCGCCACCTGATTTTGCACCTCAGTCGGTAGATTTATTGCGAGAAAAAGCCGCATATACTTATCTTTCAATGCCTTTGTTAATAGAAGCTATAATATAATAATGCGTTCTACTATCTTACCTGTAATTATATTTTGAAAATTATTCTTGCGCCGATGGAAGGCGTTGTTGATTACACGATGAGAGATTTGCTCACGCAAGTGGGTGGCATCGATCAATGTGTGACTGAGTTTGTACGCGTGAGCGATCGTGTTCTCCCGGCCAAAGTGTTTAGGCGGCTGTGCCCTGAACTGTTGAACGGTGGTAAAACGCCGGCTGGGGTACCTGTTATTTTGCAGTTGTTAGGGAGTGATCCCACGGTGTTAGCAGGTAATGCACGCAAAGCGGCTAAGTTAGGTGCGCTAGGTATTGATCTTAATTTTGGTTGTCCGGCAAAAACGGTTAACAAAAGTAAAGGCGGTGCGGTACTACTCGATACCCCTGAATTGATTCATGAGATTGTTAAGGCCGTTCGTATTGCCGTGCCCGAAGGCACACCCGTGACGGCGAAAATGCGCTTGGGCAATAAAGATAAATCTTTAGCGTTTGACAATGCCCAGGCTATTGCTGAGGCAAAGGCGGATGGTCTGACGGTGCATGCACGCACTAAGCTTGAAGGTTATCGTCCACCGGCTCACTGGGAATGGATTGCGCATATTCGTGAGCAGGTTGATATACCGGTGACGGCTAACGGTGAGGTGTGGAGCTGGCAAGATTATGAGCAGTGCCGCGAGGTGAGTGGATGTGATGATGTGATGATCGGTCGTGGTTTAGTTGCGAGGCCTGATCTGGCCAAGATGATTAAACATCAGCAACGTAAAGAAGATGACGCAGCTTTAGAGTGGTCCCATGTGCTGCTATTGGTTGAGCGATACCTTGAGCGAGTGGAGCAGGATATCGCGGCTAAATATGTACATGGTCGTTTAAAACAATGGCTGTTTCACCTGCAACGAGAATACACTGACGCCGCTGTATTGTTTGAGAAAGTTAAGAAAATTAAGGAACCTTCTTTGCTAAGGCTTGCCTTACATGATTAAGTTGAATTATTGCTCAATAAAAACTGGAGAGATGATAAATGGGATTATGGATTAGACCAGCTGTAAAGCTGATGGGTAGCTTGACCTACCCCGCGAAGTTCACCATCGTTAGCGTTCTTTTTCTGATCCCGTTGTTATTGACGGTTGTTTTATATTGGCAAGAGTTAAGCCGCAATATTAATTTAACGCAGTCAGAACTGCGCGGTATTGAAATCATTAAACTGACTGAGCCATTGGTGGTTAATATAGGTCAGCACCGTGGTCTCACTAATGCTCTTTTAAATGGTAATTCGGCGGTAGAAAGTAAAGTAATGGATCGTCGCGCTAAGGTTAACCAAGCCTTAGTTGACCTTAAAGCGGGTTCTGCTGGGGTGAGTGACAGTACATTGCAGATGATCTCCGATTTAGAGAAGCATTGGGCGGACCTACTCGCCAACATTAATCGACAGACTCCCGCCGATGTTTTTGAGCTTCATAATGAATTTGCTGCAAAAGTAAGACACTTTAATCATATTTTGTTACGTGAGTTTTCATTAGAGCTAGACCCCAGTGCAAGTAATACCTACCTGATCGATAACGTAGCGTCATTCCTCCCTGTCATCATTGATGAAGCGGGGCAACTGCGTGGTAAGGCGGCAGGTGTCGCTGCAAAAGGAACCTTTACCCCCGATTCTTTTATCTATCTAAACAATATTATTGGGCATTTAGATGAAGTGTATCCGGGGTTATCGGTTGGTTTAACGATGCCCGAAATAGCTTCGATGGCCGACGATATCAAGGCCGCAGAAGAGGGGATTCGTAAGTATATTAGTTACGTTCATTTAAATGTTATAGAGCCTGACAGCTTAACGGTTGATTCCGATAAAGTGTTTGCTGAAGGAACGGCTGCTATCCAAAAGGTATTGAATTTATATCATTTGATGCTGCCTGTTTTATATGAGAAAGAGCGTGCCCATTTAGAGAAACAGATTTTTAGCCGTAACTTAATCGTGGCGGTTATCTTTATTACTGTCTTCTTAGCGTTTTACTTGTTTATGGGATTTTATCGCTCGACTGCTCAGACAATGGAAGATTTTAAACAGGTTTCTGAAAGGCTGGCCAATGGCGATCTCTCTGCGCGCCTAGATTACCAAGGTAAAGATGAGATGGCGGCTATATCGACAGGGATGAATAAGGTTGCCGATGGGTTCGAAGTTTTGGTGCGTGAAGCGCAGCGTGCGACAGACATTGTGGCCGGTAACTCAAAGCGTTTAGTGAGTGAAGCTACCCAAACTCGTGATGGTGTGGCGCGACAGAAAGAGGAAACATCCCATATTGCGGACGGGGTGGGTGATCTGGCAACAAGTGCGTCAGAAATAGCTCAAAATACCAATATGGCCTCATCGGCAGCACAAAATATAGAGACCATTGCTGCTGAAGGTTTAGCTGTGGTACAAAAAACAACCCAGTCGTTCACAGAGCTTTCACAAGAGGTTACGACAACCAGTGAAGTGATCAGTGAACTGGATCAAGATGTACAGAATATCCATGCGGTTTCGAGCGTCATCAGTGCCATTACCGACCAAACAAACTTACTGGCATTAAACGCGGCGATTGAAGCGGCACGGGCTGGTGAGCAAGGGCGAGGCTTTTCGGTTGTTGCTGATGAGGTAAGAACCTTAGCTCGACGTACCCAAGAATCAACCAGCGAAATCCGTGAAACCTTAGGTAAGCTGCAAGATTGTGCGACCCGTGCTGTCACTATGATGGAAAAAACCAGTCATTCGGTGAACGAGAACGTATCTGAAATGACCCGCGCCAGTGATGTGTTGCATGAGATAAATCACGCGTTAACCGATATGAACTTAATGAATGCGGGCATCGCTTCTGCAGCAGAAGAGCAGAGCGGCTTAGTGACCCATCTCCATAACAGTTTAGAGACGATTACTGAGGTGGCTAATAGGTCAGAAGATGCGGCAAGAAATACCTCAAGCCTTGCGGAGGAGATGTCATCATCGGCCTCGCATCTTGAAAGTGCACTATCCCGGTTCTCTCGGCGTTAATCGATACTAGGTACCTTATAAGCCCGTTGTTAATCACTTCGGGCTTTTTTAGTATTAGGGACAGTATTAGGTCAATAGCATCCAGATTTCATAGAGTAGAGCAGCATGGGCATTGATAAGCGGATAACGATTATTCAAGGGGACATTACTACCCTCAAGGTTGAAGCCATTGTTAATGCGGCTAATAACAGCTTGTTGGGAGGTGGGGGTGTTGATGGGGCTATTCATCACGCGGCAGGCCCTGAGTTGTTAGCAGAGAGCAGCATGCTCGGTGGCTGTCCTACCGGTGAAGCGCGGATCACCAAGGGGTATAACTTACCCGCGTCCTATGTGATCCATACCGTAGGGCCGATCTGGTATGGCGGTGATAATCATGAAGCCGAACAGTTAACTCAGAGCTATCAAGCCTGCTTGAGCATTGCTCAAGATCAGCGTTTTACGTCCATCGCCTTTCCTGCGATTAGTTGTGGTGTCTATGGCTATCCGCTGGATGAAGCGGCGAGTATTGCATTACAAACGGTTAATCGGGCGTTAAAGACGATGGAGAGCATGGAAAAGGTTATCTTCTGTGTGTTTAATCACGAGGTTAAACACGCGTATGAAAAGGCGGCCAGTGCGCTTTGAATGATCTAGTTCAACCGTTTTCAACAGGCGAGTTTTAGCCGCCTTCTTCTAATTAACCTATGGTTAATTAATGAGCCTCTACTATAAATGCCTCATAGATATATTTTAAGCGGGATATCCTTGTCCTATACCGTTTAAGATCTATACTTAAAAAGATGAGTCTAACATCTGTAACCCCCCTCCAATGCAGGCATGACTGCTGCTCTTTGGTCGGCTAATGTCTTTAAGCTTCATGGTTTTAAAGGCGTGTTACCTTTGACGAATAGTCGTTTTACTTGAATGTTAATCAAGTAACTTTACAGGGAATTTCACTATTTGCCGTTTTATCGCTGTTGGCTTGATTGTCATGCTCAGAACACAAATGCGTAAAGGTATGTTTAGATGAGGATGATGGATAATAGAAACCTACTGTTTTTAATCCGTTATGCATCTGTTGCGATTGTATGTGTCTTTGCGCTAGTGGTAACGATCGTTGCGATTCAAGACAATAGAGCCAAAGCGGTGCGCAGTATCGAAAGCCTTAGAGCTGAGTTATTAAACCAGCGTAAAGAGCTGATACGTTCACAAGTTGATCAAGTCTATAAGCAGTTACTGCTCAAAAAGTCGCAAATAGAAAGCACCCTTAAAGCACAAGAAAAAGGGCGTATCTACGAAGCCTACGCGATTGCCCATCATATTTACGCTAATAATATTCACAAGTCCGATACTGAAATTACCAAGCTGATTGCTGAAGCCCTCAGGCCTATGCGCTTTTTTAATGGGCGAGGTTATTATTTTATACTTGATCGCCAAGGTGTGATGGTCATGCACGGTCTTGATCCAGCGCTTGAAAACCAGTCCGTATGGAACGTCAAGGATAAAAACGGCAGCTACTTTTTTCGAGGATTGATCAATATCGTTAACAAACGGGATGAGGGGTTTCTGCGGTGGGCATTTCAAATGCCAAATGACCAGTCGGGTGATACCTTTGATAAGTTAGGTTTTGTTAAAGGGTTTGAGCCTTATGGCTGGGTCATAGGTACTGGCGACTATCTGGATGCATTTGAACGTGATGTCCAACAGGAACTACTCAAATGGTTCGCTGACTATGAGTACGATGAAGGGGGCTACTTCGTTGTATTAAATAGGCAGGGAACAGTTTTAGCCCACCATTA
Source organism: Neptuniibacter pectenicola (assembly GCF_001597735.1). GTDB lineage: Bacteria > Pseudomonadota > Gammaproteobacteria > Pseudomonadales > Balneatricaceae > Neptuniibacter > Neptuniibacter pectenicola. The sequence goes on along the minus strand of NZ_LUTS01000001.1, from coordinate 64,049 downwards.
TAATGATTTTTTAGGTAATGATCTGATGATTGGGGATACGGTTAAGGCCCCTTTGCTTGAGGATATATCAACGCAGGTTGCACAAGGGGGCGGCTATGTGAGTCACCTTAAACCACTGACGCTGAGCGGAAACGCTTCACTGGAGCATATTAGCTATGTGCGGTTGGTGAGTGATTGGGATTGGATTATAGGCACTGGCTTTAATTACAAAACCTTTGCTAAATACCTGAAAGAAAAAGAAGACCTGTTATCGCGGGATAATGATCAAAGTTTAATTAAACTGATCGCTATTGCGACGATCTCCATTTTGCTGCTTGTCGCAATCTCGCTGTATGTGAGTCATTTGATTGCCCGTCGTTTTGAAGTATTACAACAACGGATAAAAAATGACTTTAATACACTCGAAAAAGCTAAAGATAAAATGGAATTTATGGCCCTACATGATGACTTAACAGGGCTTCCCAATCGATTCCACCTTTCTCAAGAGTTAGAAAACAGCATCCGCTATACGACTGAGCAGGGCAGCAAGCTCGCCGTGTTTTTTGTTGACCTAGATAATTTTAAAAATGTGAATGACCTACACGGCCACGCTGTGGGTGATCAGTTACTGAAAGCGATTAGTCAAAAATTTGAAACGCTGACCATCGAAAAAGGTATGGTGTGCCGCTTTGGTGGGGATGAGTTTGTGTTCTGTTACCCCGACCTAAAAAGCCAGCAAGAAGCGAGTCAGTATGCACAATGTATCCAATCCGCATTGGCTGATCCTTTTATTATCGACAGTAAAATTATGACGGTGAGCTGTAGTATCGGCGCAACGATCTATCCTGATGATAGTACTGATACAGGTACCTTGATCAGTAAGGCGGATACCGTACTTTATCGCTCTAAAATGCATAAAAAGGGACAGATTGTTTTTTATGATGAGTCGATCAGTGAATATATAAACTATTTAATGAATGTTGAGCATGAGGTGGTGCGTGCGATTACCAATGATGAGATCTCCGTCTGTTACCAGCCTCAGGTTAATGTACAAACCCAGCAGCTTATTAGCGTTGAAGCGCTAGCCCGCTGGAATAACCCTACGTTGGGCAGTGTTCCACCGGGGACATTTATTACTGCAGCAGAAGAAACCGGTCTGATACATTCACTCGGGCTATTTGTGTTTAAGAAAGCCTGTGAAGATATTTATCGCTGCTCTCCTAACGGTGAGGGCGCAATTGGTTTATCGGTTAATGTGTCGCCGGTGCAGGTGCTAGAACCTGAATTTAGTGCAACGGTAATCTCACTCTGTGCGGAGGTCGGCATAGACCCCGCACGTGTTACATTGGAAATTACTGAGAATATTTTTATCCATAATATGGATAACGTACAGCCGGTCTTTAACCAATTACGAGACTATGGGTTTAATTTATCGCTGGATGATTTTGGCACCGGCTATTCCTCCCTCAGCTATATTAATCACTTACCATTAAATGAGATCAAAATTGACCGCTCGTTTATTGATAAGTTTTTAGAGGGGGGACAAAGCGACATGCTGGTACGTATGATCATCGGCCTAGGGCATTCCTGTGGAATGATTGTGGTTGCTGAAGGGGTTGAGACGGAAGCTCAGTTTGAAAAATTAGTGAGCTATGGATGTGATTTAGTACAAGGCTACTATTTTGATCGACCCCTCTCGATTGAATCCCTTGTTGAGCGTTACAAGGCATTAAGTGAGGCGATCGCTTGAGACACTGTTATCCGCTGTTTACTCTAGGTTTTAACCCATTTGCTAGCAAGGGTGTAACGCTGTCTATCCTTAGTGGGGTTGTGCTCAGTCTCCTTTCCCATGGGGTGACTGCGGAACCCGTTGAGGTTTCACTGTGGCGTCACCTCGCGAATGAGACTGAGGTGAATGCATCCTTAGCAGCCATTGCGCGGTTTAATCAGCGTCAGTCTCAGTGGAGGATTGTCCCTGATTTTATTCCAGAGCATACCTATACGCAGGCGCTTACGGCGGCGGCCCGGGCTGATGTCTTGCCATGCATTATTGATATTGATCAGCCACTGGTACCTAATTTTGCGTGGAACGATGTGATTCGCCCCCTTGATGGGCTGATTGATCAGTCGGTACTTAGCACTATCAACGCATCAGGAAAGGGAACCTATCGAGGTGAGGTCTACTCTGTGGGCCAGTTTGATGTCTCTTTAGCGCTGTTCACCCGTCGCTCCCTACTTAAGAAAATCTCAGTCAGAATACCTACCTCTGATCATCCGTGGAGTAAGGTGGAATTTATGCATGTGATCCGCGCGACTAAAGGGCTGGGTGAGTATGACTACCCATTTGATATGCGCCCTCACGATAAAACGGAATGGATTTCCTATGCTTGGGCTCCCTTAATGCGGTCGTGGGGGGCTGATTTGATCAATCGTGATAATTATACCCAAGCGGATGGCGTGCTCAATTCACCTGAAGCGGTTGCATTTGGTCAATGGGTCCAGCAATTGGTACATGACAAACTGATGGATCCTGCGCCTAAAGATGATGCTGGTTTTCCGGACGGGCGTGTGGCTGTTCAATTAAATGGTTCCTGGGCTTTACCCTATTATGACAAAGCAGTGGGTGATGATCTTTTAGTTCTGCCGTTACCAGATTTTGGCCATGGAACCGTAGTGGGTGGAGGGTCTTGGCATTGGGCGGTCAGTCGTACCTGCTCAAATGTACCGGCGGCCAAAGCCTTTATTACGTTTTTACTCTCAACCGATGAGATGGTTTATATCGCTAATGGTGTTTCTCCTACGCCCCATGTGACCGGGTTATTTCCAACCCGTCGCGAGGCCGTGGCGCAGACACCTTATTATGCTGAGGGTGGAAAGTGGCGGATGATTTACGAGTTTTCGGAGCGCTTTGCTAAATTAAGGCCAGAAACCCCAGCATACTCGGTTATCTCCTCAAGTTACAAAAAAGCGATGGCTGATATTTTAGATGGGATGCCGGTGAAAACTGCACTTGATTTAGCCGTCGAAAAGATTGAAACGACCATTAAGCGACATCAGTATTACAGGGATAAATAGCATAAGGGTATAGATGGGCGATTGGAGGGAATCCATCTTATATAGACAGGCTCCCTAGCTCAATCAGCTTGCATCGACAGATGCGGTGTGTGAAAAAACGGGTCTAGTCGCTGATCTCTACATTAAAGCGGTCAACATCGTTTGTGATCTCCACATCAACTTTAGGTGATGGGATTTTATAATCGTGTACACGTTCCCAGTTTTCACTGCCGGGTGCACGCTCCCAAACGGTGCCTGCATTAAATGTGACGAGTTCGCTCAGAGAGGGATCTAAACTGCACATTTTAACCACGGGAACGGGCACTAAGTTTGATAGTTCGTCTTCAAGAAACTCTTCGGTTTCGTACCCTGTAAACATTCTCCATCCAGTATCGTTGAGGTGTTCAGGGACCGTTTTATACATAAAACGAATAGGCAGCGTCTCGTCAAAGCATAGCTTAGATACGAGTGCTAAAAAGCCGTTTTTAGTTTGGTTTGTTTCTGACTCAGTGGATACGGGCGTGTCTATTTCAGGCGATTTCATGGCGTCTCTTTACTTAAAAACAATGAGCAAAATAGTAAACAGTGGCTATTCTAAACGTTCAGGCAGGATCAGGCTAGCAGCGGAAAGGCTAAGAAGAGGTCAAGTGGCATCGGTATTAAAAAGGCTAGGCGATCTGCATCGCGTATAAGGTAAATAAATCTATCTTAACTTTAGGGGAAGCGTGGTAGAATGGATTGCTTTTATGACTCATCTATATCTTCAGGAAAAATGAATGGCCAAGGGTAAGAAATACGACTATCAGGTAGTAGCAGAAGGTGAAACCTGGTCTGTAAAAATTTTGCGACAGGCAAGTGCCCGTAGAATTGTAGTATCAAAACGTCAGGATGGTTTTGCAACTGAAGATGAAGCCAAGGCGTGGGGTGAAGCTGAGCTAAAACAGTTTATGGAACAGCAGATCGAGCGTAATAAGCGTAAAGCAGAACGCCGTGTTGAGCGAGATGAAGCTGAAGCGCAAGCTCAGGCACGTTATGATGAAGCGCAAGCGCGTTATGAAGCATCACGTACTGAAGAAGACTAGCAGGTCCGACCTTTAATCACATAAAGGTCCATTAAAAAAGCCGAGTATGATCATCATCACTCGGCTTTTTTGTGTCTTAGGTAACACGTAGTGCACGTAGACTTATTGGAACACTTGTTTTAAGAGATCGGTTGTACGGGCTGCAGGGTTTTCACGAATTTTCTTCTCTTCGACTGCGAGCATGGTAAATAAGCCATTTAATGCTTCTTCGGTTACATAGTTATCTAAATCTACATTAACCTTATCCCCAACAAACGGAATCTCTTTGGCTTCACTGGCTAAGTCATTGTAGTAACGGGTTGCGCCCACTTGACCGAGAGACTCTTGAACGGTTGGCTGAAACAGTTCTCTGAGTTTTCCGCTGGTTTTCTCTTTAAAGTATTGAGTTGCTGCATCATCAGAGCCTGAGTAGATCTTTTTGGCATCATCAAAGCTCATCTCTTTTACGGCACTTACAATCAGCTCAGTTGCTTGCGGAGCGGCTTTCTCAGCAGCACGGTTCATGCTCTCTTCAAACTCATTCACTTGGCTTTCTAAACCGTATTTTTTAAGTAAGGAAGCAACTTTGTTGATACCGTCAGGTAGAGGAATGCGAATATCTTGATTATCCAAGTAACCACCGGGCTGGCTAATCTCTTCGATCGCACGTCGGCTGCCCACTTCAAGTGCTTCTTTTAAACCGTTTATCACCGTTTCAGTGCTGAGGCTGGTTGTTTTACCTGTTGTACTGGTACCAACCGCGGTGTCTAACACTTTCTTTTGTACCTCTTCATCTTGAACCGCTTCTTTGAGCATATCTGCCCAGCCTGCATAAGCGGTAGCGGATGAAATTGAAACGGCGAACATTGAGGCGATGAGATATGATCTTTTCATTATGCTTTTCCTATGTAGCAGTTAATCTAAGCATAACAAACAAGTCCGAATATAGCCTTAATGGGGTGGAAAATTAATGATAGAAACCGATCAAGGGAAGTGGCGGGTGTGGCTTCGTTTGCCTCGGTTACTGCGCGGGGAGGTGTGACCCGATTTTTTGGGTCAGAATTGTGCTAGGTCAAGGCTTGTATTCGAGCCTAGGTTAGATTAAAACGTTAGCACATTATCAACGAAGTGGGGACGACCTCACCGCTCAACTATTAATGGGGACGACCCCGTACCATGAGGGGGTTGTATGCATTGGTTTATTTTAATTATTGCGGGGTTGCTTGAGATCGGTTGGGCCATTGGTCTGAAATATACCGACGGCTTTACCCGGTTGTGGCCCTCGATCGGAACCCTTCTTTTATTACTGGCAAGTTTTTTACTGTTAGCTTTTGCCATGAAGGCATTACCGGTGGGTACGGCGTATGCTGTCTGGGTTGGCATTGGTGCTATAGGGACGGCAATATTCGGTATTTTCCTCTTTGGTGAATCAACTGACCCGCTTAAATTACTTAGTCTCAGCCTTATTTTTATCGGGATAATTGGTTTAAAACTAGCCCATACCTAACCCACACCTAACCGATGTTGTTAGGTTCACGGCAAAAGGGAGACGTGAAATTGTCAGGTGAAAATAGTAAGCGAGTGGCACTTGTTACAGGCTCCACCTCGGGTATTGGCAAAGCGATAGCAGAGCAATTGGCCAACGATGGGTTTACGCTTGCGTTTCACTCGCGCGCTTCTGTGGATGAAGGGACGACGTTAGCGAACACTTATCGTGGCGCAACCTATACCCAAGCAGATCTATCGGATCAAACGCAAGCGGCCCATCTCATTCAGGATGTACTTGCTTTGCATGGCCGCTTGGATGTATTGATCAACAATGCCGGTATCAATGAAGTGATACCCCATAGTGCGCTTAAGGCGGCGACACCCGATGTGTGGCGGCAGCTTTATGAAGTGAATGTGATTGCACCATGGACCCTTATTGCCGAAGCGGAGAACGCTTTGCGTGAGGCGTCTCGTCCAGAGCAACCTAGCTGTGTGGTGAATATAAGTTCCCATGCAGGGGTGCGCCCTAAAGGGGCCTCTATTCCCTATGCAGCGAGTAAAGCCGCGTTAAATCATGTGACACAACTGCTCGCACTTAGCTTATCACCCGCGATTCGTGTAAATGCGGTCGCGCCGGGTTTAGTGGATACGCCCATGACTCAAGCGTGGGTCGAAGCACATCAGTTGTGGAAAGAAAGATCACCCATGGGGCGTGGCGCTAAACCAAGTGAAATTGCGCATATTGTGTCAATGCTTGTTGCCAGCAGTTACCTTACCGGCGAGATTATATTGTCTGATGGCGGTTTAAATCTGGTGTAAGGCGCTAAATAAGATAGCGTTTAAGCACCGATATACTGTAAAAAGGATCTACGTATTGGATGGATAGGTTTCGCTGCGGGAGAGGGAGCCTAGACAAAATCATCACGCCTTTGTTCTTAATCTCACCCTCCTCGGCGATATGGTACATTGATCGGTTGTGATTACATTTTTTGATGACACCTAACGTATACATTAAAGGAAACACATGTTTAAAAAACCTCTAAAGCTCGCGGGATCGTTTGCCCTTATTTTGATGGTGGCATTTGCCGTGGTTGGTATTGGGTTTAATCTTTATGCCTCTAAATACCTAGACGCTGCGACACCCTATTTAGAGCAGAATATGCCCGCTGTTGTCAGCTGGGATTTTGAGCGCTTAAAACCTTTGTTGACGCCTGAGTCACGGGCTGTATTTGAGACAGAGCAAGGTCAAAGAGTCTATAAAATGTTCTCAAAGCTGGGTAGATTAACGTCACTGGACGCGCCTAAATTTTTAAATGCTAAGGCGGGTGTGGCCCTCGATAAAGAGCCATACGAAGTTATCAATTTCTCTATATTAGGACATTTTGAGGCGGGGGATGCTGAAATCACTCTTACCTTAGTGACGGCGGGTGATAGTTATCAAATCGACTATATTAATATGGGATCAGATGCGTTTTTAGCGCCCCCATTGAGTGATTAATGGCGACGCTAACGTTAGTTGCTCGCTCGGTGAAGGGTATCCCTCTAATAATATGGCTTTGTAAAGGTAGATAACGTGGTAGCCCTAAGACAACGGCCCTCTATGGGTGGCGATAGCACCGGTGATGAAACACTGTTTGGCCTTATCGCGCAAGATATTGAAAAGCAAGGTTACAGCATTCGTCCGGGCGCATTGCCGGAAGAGTTGGCCAATGCTTTATTGCTCTATCAGCAAAACGTAGAAACTGAAAAGTTTAAACGTGCGGGTATTGGTAGGGGAGATGACTACCTAGAAAATAAATTTGTTCGTACGGATGAGATCTGCTGGATTACGGGTGAAACTGAGGTGGGTAAAGCGTGGCTAGACTGGTCCTCAGGTTTGCAAAGTTTCTTAAATCGCCGCTTATTTTTAGGTCTTTTTTCATTTGAAAGCCATTTTGCCCATTATGGCCCAGGTGATTACTACAAAAGACATTACGATGCCTTTAAAGGTGAAGCCAACCGAGTGTTATCTGTTGTCGTTTACTTTAATACGGGGTGGACCCATGAAGAGGGCGGCGCGTTAGTGCTCTATAAAGATGACGCCGATAAGGAAGGTGTTAAGGTGGTGCCATTGATGGGCACATTGGTTACTTTCTTGAGTGAAGAGTTTCCCCATGAAGTGCTGCCGGCAACCCGAGATCGTTACTCTATAGCGGGATGGTTTCGTGTTAATACATCAGCGACTGATAAAGTTGATCCACCCCTGTAGCGAACGGGCTTGGGCTGCTCAATACCTGTATACCTTATCTACTAGAAAAACCGAGCGGCTCCCTGTTCGGTTTTTTTGTTTTCTTGTCGTTGAGTTTGGAGGTTAGATAAGGCTGTCCTCTTTTTATTACCTTCGCTCGCGTCTTCCGTTTGCCAACCTATCTTGGTTTTATCTATTCCATTCTCTTTCGTCTTGCGGCGAAGGCTAGGGTTTTCTATATCGTGCCCGCTACTATTTAAAAGCTTTAGTGTGTTTTTATCTGTCTTTTTTATAGTAATAGAAAAGGAAATTTTCCTATAACACTTCTCTTGTTACTGGATATATTATGGATTTATAGAATCAGCTAAGGGGCAGTGAGACGTAAACGAGATGCAACTATTTTAATCTATTCGTGTTAGTTTTTTATTAGGGTTTATCGCTTCTGTTTTATAAAACAGGTTACGATTTGTTTTTAACCGTAGAGCGTCTTTTTTACCTAGAAATTAACCCGTTATTTTACATGTGTGTATTGTCTTGATGTCACTATTTTTAGTGGCTAGGGCCTCCTTATGCCCAGTGTTTATAACAAGTGGTTTAAGCAAGGCAGATGCAAAGTGCGTGCTCTGTTTTGTTCTTAACAATAAAGTAGATAAGTTCAGAATAACGATTATTTTTTAGCAATAAATTATCTGTTTTTTAATGGGTTGTTTTGCTTGCTGGTTTTAGGTTTTTAAAAGTGCGGTCTTAAACTGTTATTAATAAACGTAATACTTTCTTATGGAGGTATTTCTTAAGGTTATCGTTAGATGACTTTTTATTTAAAGGATAAGTTGGGAATGTTAGAGCTTCTAACGGTGCGTCCTGAATAACTTATTTTTTGAATGTTTAGTAAAAAACGATAAATAAAAATTAAAATAATATAAAGGAAGAGGCTAATGTATAAATATAAATTATTCAGCCCTAGAAAACTCGCCTTAGCCATTGCTGTCTCCAGTGTAGCGGCAAGCGGTATTTCGTACGCGGCAACGCAATCTAATTGGACCGAATACAATGGTGACAAAGCTGGATCTAAGTATTCAGAAGCACCGCTTGTGACGACAGAAAGCGTTAAGCATATGTCGGTCGCATGGGAATGGTCCATGCCAGATAATCAATTATGGAAAGATAATCCAGATCTTCGGACATGGATGAACCAAAGTACACCCTTAGCGGTTGATGGCATTATCTATTCCAGTTCACCTATGACGTTCGTCTCGGCCTTAGATGGCGAAACAGGTAAAACGTTATGGACGTTCGATCCTGAAGCGTACACCTTTGGCTCTCCACCAAATTTAGGCTTTATTAGTCGTGGTTTAACCTATTGGGAAGAGGGTAACGATAAACGGATCATCGTAGGTACTGCGGATGGTTACTTAATCGCACTGGATGCTAAAACCGGTAAGCCAATTAGGTCCTGGGGTGATAATGGACGTGCTGATTTGACCAAAGGTCTGCTGAAGGCGGTTGATCGCGCAAACATCTCCTTAACCTCGCCGCCGATCGTGTGTGGTAATCAGATTATTCCAAGTATGGCCGTGTTGGACTCTTTTGCCGTCGGTCGTGCGCCGATGCAAAGTCATCCAGCCGGGGATATTCAAGCGTTTGATATTAAAACCGGTAAGCGTTCTTGGGTGTTCCATAACCCTCCACAAAAGGGTGAAAAAGGGAATGAAAGCTGGGATACCGATGCGTGGAAACAAACCGGTGGCATGAATATGTGGGCGCGCCCAAGCTGTGATGAAGAAAGTGGTTTGGTGTACCTGCCGTTCTCGACACCGACCAATGACTTCTATGGTGGTGAGCGTCCCGGCGATGGTTTGTTTGGTGATTCGCTGGTTGCATTGAATGTTAAATCAGGAAAAATCGCTTGGTACTATCAGTTAGTACATCATGGACTGTGGGATTACGATATTCCAACAGCACCTAACTTAATGGATCTGACGGTTGATGGTAAGAAGATTAAAGCGGCAGTCCAAGTAACCAAGCAGGGCTTTATTTACGCGTTTGACCGTTTAAACGGTAAGCCTATCTGGCCAATTGAAGAGCGTGCCGTTCCTCAATCAACGGTAGAGGGTGAAAAATCGTCACCGACCCAGCCATTCCCAACTAAACCTGCACCTTTTGTTCAGCAGGGAGTGACGCAGGATGACCTGATTGACCTGACACCCGAGCTGAAAAAAGGCGCCATGAAAATCCTTAAACGTTATAACTATGGGGATCTATTCACACCGCCTACAACGTCTAAGGCCGGTACTCTGCAAGTGCCAGGTGTACTGGGTGGCGCAAGCTGGGTTGGGGCTGCTCACAACCCTAATAGCAACGTTCTTTATGTCAACTCCTTCACTATTCCGTTCGGTATTAAGCTGAAGAAAGAGAAATCATCAGCTTATAAATATACAGGTACGTGGGCCGGTGTAGGTGGTCCTAAAGGTTTACCCCTATTTAAACCACCGTTCTCGACCATGACCGCGATTGATATGAATACAGGTGAACACTTGTGGCGCATTCCGGCAGGTAAGGGGCCGGTGAATCATCCAGAGATTAAACACCTTAATCTTGGACGGGTCGGTGTGCCTCGCCAGAGTCACTTCACCTTGACGAAAGATGTGCTGTTTGTGGCACCTGAGGGTACTTATAGTGTCTTAGGTTTATCGACACGGGGTAACGCCTTGGTAGCGCAAGCCTCTCAGGAAGAGGAAGAGCCTTATATGTACGCCCATGATGCGAAAACCGGTAAGTTGATCTCTGAGATAAAACTACCCGGTGGCGTGTTTGGAGCACTGATGTCCTACAGTATTAACGGCAAACACTATGTGGTAATGCCAGTAGGTGGTGCGGGTACAGATGCCAAGCTTGTAGCTGTTCAAGTAGGCGGTCAGTAAGGCGGTGAGGGCTGGAATGCTATCGCTTTCAGCCCTCATTGATCGTGCTAAGTGAGTTTATGATGAAAAAAATAGTTTTTTACCTATCAATTATTGTTGCTGTCTTTAGTTTCAATGTGTCATTGGCGGGCGGAGTACCGGCATCGGATGGGGATTCGGATAATGAGCTTGTGGTGCCTATCGATTTAACGGATCCAGACGCGATTGAAGCGGGCAAAGGGACTTTTCATTCTACCTGTGCAGATTACTGTCATGGTCATGAGCCCGCCCTGTTTATTGGTCGGGGGGATGAGTTAGAGCCGCAGTATATTTATCAAACCATCTTTAACGGTGGTCAGGGTGCTACACCGATGCCTCCATGGGGCGAAGTGTTTAGCGAAGAGGAGATATGGGAGCTTGTCTCATATATCAAATTTTTAGGAACCATTGAGGAGTTGTAAGTTACCTATATTTTCCTGCATCTTCGCGAGCAGCATCTCCAGCGCTTACGAAGGTGCGTAAGGGGTCAGTGAGTAAGCGGCCCCTTGTTATTGCATCGTATTTCAGATTTTTCTCTGCATCTATCTTTTGAGCGCGTAACCCGCGCTCCTTTTTTTAGATCAGGGCCTCGTTTATCTCTCTTCACCTTTATCTCTATTTCTAAATGTTGGGCATAAAAAAACCGAACGCTTTCACGCTCGGCTTTATGTGGTTTGTTTAATGGGTCAGTGCTTAACCTTCTTCTGGCTCATAGCCTAAATTAGGTGATAACCAGCGTTCCGCTTCTTTCATCTCCATGCCTTTACGTTTGGCATAGCTTTCAACTTGGTCTTCACTGATTTTTGCGACCCCAAAATACTGAGAATCAGGATGGCTGTAGTAGAAGCCACTCACCGCTGCTGTCGGCAGCATGGCAAATGAATCCGTAATGGTCATGCCTGTGTTTTTCTCAACATCAAGCAGTTCCCAGAGTAGGCCTTTCTCGGTGTGTTCTGGGCAAGCAGGGTAGCCCGGTGCCGGACGGATCCCTTTATACTTTTCAGCAATGAGGTCGTCGTTCGTTAGGGTTTCATCCGCTGCGTAACCCCAAAGCTCTTTACGTACTTTGTCATGCATCATCTCTGCCAGCGCTTCGGCAAAACGGTCAGCAAGGGCTTTTACCATAATGGAGTTGTAATCATCATGGTCAGCTTCATAGATAGCGACCAGCTCATCACAGCCGTGACCAGCGGTCACCGCAAATGCGCCGAGGTAGTCTGCTTTGCCGCTCTCTTTAGGCGCGACAAAATCAGAGAGGCACATATGGGCTTTGCCTGCGATTTTCTCGGTTTGTTGACGCAGGTTGTGAATTCGCATCCGCACGTCTGAGCGGCTGTCATCGGTATACAGCTCAATATCATCGTGGTCGACGGTATTCGCCGGGAATAGGCCGACGACCGCTTTGGCGGTGAGTAGTTTTTCATCAATCAGCTTTTTCAGCATGACCTTGGCATCGGCAAAAAGCTTAGTGGCTTCTTCGCCGATGATTTCGTCATTGAGAATGCGCGGGTAACGGCCTGCAAGTTCCCATGCGTGGAAGAACGGCGTCCAATCTAAGTAAGGTTCAATCTCTTCTAGTGAGATATTATCGAAGACCGTAATCCCTTGTTTGATAGGAACCGGTGGGGTGTAGTTATCCCAATCAATTTTAAACTTATTAGCTCGCGCAGCTTTTAGGCTGACACGGCGTTTGTCGGTCATGCGTGCTGCATGACGTTGACGAACCGCTTCATATTCCTCTTGGATCTCTTTTACGTAAGCGGTTTTCTTTTCGTTTAATAGGTTAGAGACAACGTTAACCGCTCGGGATGCGTTGGTAACGTGGACCACTTGGTCACGTTTATAACCGCGATCAATTTTTACCGCTGTATGTGCTTTAGAGGTCGTTGCGCCACCAATAAGGAGTGGGATATCAAATCCTTGGCGCTCCATCTCTTTCGCTACGTGTACCATCTCATCAAGGGAGGGAGTGATCAGCCCTGATAATCCGATAATGTCGGCATTCTCTTCGCGCGCGGTACGGAGAATGGTTTCAGAGGAAACCATCACACCTAAGTCGATAATTTCATAGTTGTTACATTGCAGCACAACGCCAACAATGTTTTTACCTATATCGTGCACATCCCCTTTAACGGTAGCCAGTACCACTTTACCGTTGGTTTGGCTGGAACCGGTTTTTTCCTCTTCGATAAACGGCATCAGATAGGCAACGGCTTTCTTCATTACGCGCGCTGATTTTACAACCTGAGGCAGGAACATTTTTCCTGCACCGAAGAGATCACCTACGATACTCATGCCATCCATGAGAGGGCCTTCGATAACGTGCAGAGGGCGGTCATGGTTTTGGCGTGCTTCTTCGGTATCTTCTTCGATAAACTCAGTAATACCTTTAACGAGGGCGTGGGCTAAGCGTTCATTAACCTCTAAATTGCGCCACTCCTGTGTTTTTTCTTCGACCTCTACGCCATCGCCACGATATTTTTCGGCAATATCCAGTAAGCGCTCGGTGGAATCATCGCGTTTGTTCTGAATAACATCTTCAACCGCCAGACGCAGCTCTTCTGGTAGATCATCATAGATTGCCAGTTGGCCTGCGTTAACGATCCCCATATCCATCCCTTGTTGGATCGCGTGATAGAGGAAGACGCAGTGAATCGCTTCACGGACCGGGTTGTTACCACGGAAAGAGAAGGACACATTGGATACGCCGCCAGAGACTTTTGCGTGGGGAAGGTTCTTTTTGATCCATCCGGTCGCTTGAATAAAGTCTACAGCGTAGTTGTTATGCTCATCGATACCGGTTGCGACGGCAAAGATATTCGGGTCAAAGATAATATCTTCAGGCGGGAAACCCACTTCATCCACTAAAACACGGTAGGAGCGTTCGCATATATTGATTTTACGCTCATAGGTATCCGCTTGACCGTCTTCATCAAATGCCATGACGACCACGGCTGCACCATAGCGACGTAATTTGCGTGCTTGGTGGACAAAGTTATCATGGCCCTCTTTTAAGCTAATGGAGTTTACAATCCCTTTGCCTTGGATACATTGCAGACCGGCCTCGATGACCTCCCACTTGGAGGAGTCGATCATAATCGGTACACACGAGATATCAGGTTCGGAGGCAATTAGCTTAAGGAACCGATCCATGGCAGCAAGGGAATCAAGCATCCCTTCATCCATGTTGATATCAATAATCTGCGCACCGTTTTCAACCTGTTGGCGAGCAACGTCAAGCGCGGTTTCGTAGTCTTGCTCTTTAATTAAGCGTTTAAACATGGCTGAGCCGGTTACGTTTGTACGTTCCCCGACGTTTACAAATAAGGCGTCTGCGCCAATGTTCATTGGTTCAAGGCCGGATAGGCGGCACTCAATCGGTAGATCCGGTAGCACGCGAGGGGCTTCGACTTCGACCGCTTCCCTAATCGCTTTAATATGCTCAGGTGTAGTACCACAGCAACCGCCAATAATATTGAGGAAGCCTGCACGTGCCCATTCGCCGATCTCTTCTGCCATCTGCTCAGGTGTTTCATCATAAGCGCCAAACGCATTAGGTAAGCCAGCGTTTGGATGAGCGGAGACAAAGGTTTCAGAGATACGTGATAGCTCTTCTACGTATTGGCGCAGTTCTCTTGGCCCCAGCGCACAGTTCAGCCCGATAGAGATAGGTTTGGCATGGCGTACGGAGTTCCAGAAGGCTTCTGTTGTTTGGCCTGTTAATGTACGTCCAGACGCATCCGTGATCGTGCCAGAGATCATCACGGGGAGGCGAATCTCATGTTCTTCGAAATAGGTTTCAACTGCGTAGATACAGGCTTTAGCATTGAGCGTATCGAAGATGGTTTCGATCAAGATAATATCGGCGCCCCCCTCAATTAAGCCTGCAAGGGATTCGGTGTACGCATCGACCAGCTGCTTAAATGATACGTTACGAAACGCAGGGTCATTAACATCAGGTGAAATAGAACAGGTTCGGTTTGTTGGGCCGAGCACCCCCGCCACGTAGCGAGGGCGGTCAGGTGTTTCCTGAGTCATCTCGTCACAGGCTTGGCGTGCTAAACGGGCCGCTTCAACGTTGATCTCACGACTGATCGATTCCATCTCGTAATCGGCCATCGCAATCTGGGTCGCGTTAAAGGTGTTGGTTTCGATAATATCAGCGCCCGCGAGTAGATATTCACGGTGAATCGCTTTAATGATGTCAGGTTGGGAGAGGACTAATAGATCGTTATTCCCTTTAACGTCGACCTGCCAATCTGCAAAGCGCTCGCCGCGATAATCCTTTTCTTCCAATTTATAATCTTGGATCATGGTGCCCATACCGCCATCTAAAATCATGATGCGGTTTTTTAGGCTTTCCGAGAGCGTTTCATAAAGCGTTTTATCTGTCACAACAACATACCTGAATCAGCGACTAAAAATTTATAGGCCGCTATTGTAAATCAATTAGTTAAGAAAGGGAGTGAGGAAAGTTAATGTCTTGATGAACCCTGTTCAACTTGTGCTTTATTTTTACCGTAGACGGAATAATTTATCGGTGTTGGCCAAAAGAATAGGATCTACCCCCTTAAAATTTCTGCGGATGGTGGTAGAATGCGCGCACTTTGTGGTTTATCCGCACAAATAATGATCTGTTTGGTTAATATATTGAACATTTTTTAGTATTATGTGCGCCGCAACATAAATGGTTGTATAGCCATTGCGAGCAATAACACGTAGTTTGGATTAAATGATCCAGTTATGTGGTGTTTACGTGCTACCTATACACATGGGTGATAGGTAGCGAAAGGGGAAACCGGGGTAACTCGGTATAGATGAGCAAACGCAGGATTAGTCTATGCTGCAGACATTCTTAAAGTGCAAGCTACACCGTGTAACAGTCACTCACGCTGAGCTTCACTACGAAGGTTCATGTGCGATCGATGGTGTATTGCTTGATCAGTCAGGCATTCGTGAATATGAATTAATTCATATCTACAATGTTAATAATGGCGAACGCTTCAGTACGTATGCAATTCGTGCTGAAGATAATAGCGGAATTATTTCTGTGAATGGCGCAGCTGCGCACAAAGCAAGTAAGGGCGATTTGTTGATCGTTGCTTCCTACGTTCAATTGGACGAAAAAGAAGCCGACGCTCATCAACCAACGCTTTGCTACTTTGAAAATGCCAAAGCGGATGGCGGTGTTGGTGCTACAGATGAAGAACTTCATCAACGTAACGTACTAACAGGCGTTAAACAGGCTATACCTGTTCAACCTAAAGATATTTAATTAGATTTTCAAAGCCACCTACTCAGGTGGCTTTTTTATATAAATCCCGTTGATTACAACGGGTTTTTTTTGGATGTTAATAAGCACATCTGTCTTTATGGATAGGTGCAAGGCATTCTTGCAAGGCCGCGTGATAGCAGGTAAATTGGCGGCCAAGATTATGCTTTATTGCATCTGTTTAAATAAATACACCAATTAATTTAATAGGAGTCGCGTGTGGAACTCGCTTGTCTTGACCTTGAAGGGGTCCTAATCCCTGAAATCTGGATCGCTTTTGCCGAAGAAACCGGTATCGAAGCGTTAAAAGCCACTACCCGTGATATTCCTGATTACGATGAGTTGATGCAGCAACGCCTGCGTATTCTTGATGAACATGGCCTTACACTGCCACAGATTCAGGATACGATTAGTCGTTTATCTCCTTTAGAAGGGGCGGCTGAATTTGTTGATTGGTTGCGTGAGCGTTTCCAAGTGGTGATTTTGTCTGACACGTTCTACGAGTTTGCGCAGCCGCTTATGCGTCAACTGGGCTTCCCAACACTGCTATGTCATAAATTAGAAGTGAATGAAGACGGTCGTATTACGGATTACACGCTACGCCAGAAAGATCCAAAACGTCAGTCTGTTCGTGCATTCCAGTTATTGAATTACCGTGTGATTGCAGCGGGTGATTCGTATAATGATACAACCATGCTGACGCAAGCAGAGTCTGGTATTTTGTTCCATGCACCGGATAATGTTATCGCGGAGTTTCCTCAGTTTCCTGCGGTACATACTTACGAAGATCTTAAACAAGAGTTCCTTAAGGCAAGTAACCGTAACTTAAGCCTTTAACTCACACTCGCTGTTTAGCGAGGTCAGGTGAACCTGCATGTCTATTAAGGTTTAATTGCAGGTTCCCTTCCTTAAGCTTGTTCTATATCAATTTTGCACCATGTTTTTACTCTATAATGCAGGCTGTTTCCGTAATTGCTTGCGTTGTGATGCGCATTATTCTTCACTATTCTGATACTTACCCACTGATTAGGTTTTTTTAATTCATGCTCAAAGCAAAGATTCTGACGGCGTGTGCCGATTTGACCGACCAATTGTCCGGATGTTTTTGTGACGGATATGATCTTAGCTATGCGCAATGTAAGGGTGGAACATTTACGGCAGATTGTAATATTGCCATTATCGGTAGCGATCAGTTTCAATCGGTAGGCAAGGCGGATGCCGCCAACACGGGTGCGGATAAAAGCGATGTGGAAAATGCGATCCAATACTATGCGCATTTAGGTATTCCTGTCTTTTTAGCGTGGACCGATTCAAAGGATGATTTCCGAGAGTTAGCGCTTAAATTAGGTTGTACCGATTACCTTGCCCCGCCTTTTATCGAGTCCGTTGTAAATTCCAAATGCAAAACCTACTCAGGCCTTGCCAACCTTAGAAAGAATCTCTTCGTTGAACCCACAGGCGCTGTTGAGCGTTCTTCAGGTATAGGTGAGGGTGAGGTGAACCTCAACGATCTTCATACGGTGCAGGATGCGGCTATTTTATGCCTCGCAACTATTGCGCGGGTGAGGGATCATTCGACAGGCAACCATATTCTACGGACACAGCATTATGTCAAAGCGTTAGCTGAGCATTTACGGCGGAGTCCGGAATATTGTGATGAACTGGATGATGAAACGATTGAGCTTTTTTATAAAACCTCAGCGTTGCATGATATTGGCAAGGTGGGCATACCGGATCATATCTTAAAAAATCCGGGTGAACTTTCGCCCGAAGAGTATGAGATTATGAAAAGCCATGCGCGACTTGGTTACGAAGCGATGCACTCCGCTCAACAGTTAATCGAGCATCAATCCAGTAGCCGAACGATCCGTTTTCTTGCCATCGCCCAACAGGTGACATTGAGCCACCATGAGCGCTGGGATGGTGAAGGCTATCCTGAAGGTTTAAAAGGAAAAAGTATCCCATTGGTTGCGCGACTGATGGCTGTGGCTGATGTTTATGATGCGATGATCTCACGTCGTCCGTATAAAAATGCAATGGATCATGCTTATGTGAAAAATGTGATCGCGAAAGGGAGTGGCAGCCATTTTGACCCCAGTGTGGTTAACGCATTTTTGGATCTTGAAGATATGTTTGAGCGTATTTCGCACGCGTTAGAGGATGCTTTTCCGTCATCTGCCGAGATGACCTTACATTCCATTTCAGATCTGATGGGGGCTGATGATAGCGTGTCCTCACCGAGCTAAGCGTGCCCCTTATTAAGATCGCCTATAACGGGGTGTCTCTTAATGGGGTGTTTCTTTTGGCAGGGTCGCATGTAAGCAATTAAGTAGATTATTAACCTTATCAAAGGTCTCCTCGTACTCCATCTCGTTTACCGAGTCTGCCACAATCCCGCCGCCTGCCCAGCAATAGATATGATCGTCTTCACAGAGCAGTGTTCTGATGGTAATACTGGTGTCCATCCTTCCGCACAAACTTATATAGCCAATCGAGCCGCAATAGATGGTGCGACGATGGGGCTCTAGTGATTCAATAATTTCCATCGCACGTATTTTTGGCGCCCCAGTGATCGAGCCGCCAGGGAAACAGTGTGCCAGTAAGGAGATCGGTGTGTGTTGCGGGCTTAAGGTGCCGGTCACGGTGCTTACTTTGTGATGAACGTTGGCATAACTTTCGATTGAAAAGAGTTTAGGGACTTTTACGCTGTTATGGGTGCAGACCTTACTGAGGTCATTGCGTAACAGGTCGACGATCATCAAGTTTTCTGCACGGTCTTTAACTGAATCCACCAGTGCTTGCTTCAAACGTTGATCCTCTTCGGGAGAATCGGAGCGCGGACGTGTACCTTTAATCGGTTTTGTCGTGACCTGCTGCATTTTGACTTCCAGAAACTGCTCTGGCGAGAGTGACAAAATAGGCGAGTGGTCTGAGTCTATAAAGGCAGAATAGGGGGTCGGTGCAACCTCCCTTAGTGCTTTGTACGCGTGCCAAGGGTCTCCGGTAAATTGGCTATCAAAGCGTTGGGCAAAATTAACTTGATAACAGTCACCCGCATGGATCAGCTCGTTAACCTGAGCTAACTTATCTTTATACTCTGGTGCGCTAAGGTTGGCGCTAAAAGGACGGGTCAACGTAAAGGGATCAGATTCCGCTGTGGCTGCGTTTGGAGCGGTGTCTGCTAACAGTGCCTCAAGGGTTGTTAATAGCGTCGCATCAACTTGGGCATCTGCCACTAGCCGTGTTGTTTGTGTTTTATGGTCCGTGACTATGGCCCATAAATACATGCCTACGCGCATATCGGGAAGCGTAGAAAAGTGCTCAGCCAGGGTGGGCATCTTTTCAATCGATCTGCCTAAATCATAGGAAAAGTGGCCGATGATCCCCCCTTGAAAGGGCAGATCTTCCATCTCTTTATGATCTGTTTTGTATTTGCTGTAAAGCCGTTCGAGTTGGGCAAACGCATCGGGGGTATCGGCGTTTAACTCTAAACGTTCCACCGGTGCTGCGGCAATGATGTCATAGCGTCCCCAGGGGCACTTTGGCCGCCCACTGTCGAGAAACACCGCATGGCCTAAAGGGCGCACAGTTTCAAAGTAAGGTTGGCTGTCAGCCAAATACGGAAGTGGGCGTTGAATAATCAAAGAATCAGCTTAAATAGCAAGTTACAAAAGTAGGGGTAGATTGTAAGTAACCGGATAGTCACTGTCTATGAAAGTCTCATTAATTGCATTGCTACCAAAGATTGTCGACAAAATGCTTAACCCGAGGTGGGATTAGGCTAAAATACAGTAGATACAGTGGTAGGCTTAAATTTTACGTATTGAATAAGTTAAAGAAGAGAACGCAGTTAATGAAACATCCTTTTACGGTAGAGCAACGTGAATTTCATCTTCCCGATCAGCATATTGTTTACCGACTGTATCGTAACCCTAAGATTAAAAGTAACCGCCGCTTAGTTTTACTGCATGGGGCAGGCGTCGCCGGTGAGGATACCTGGTCGTTTATTATTGCCTTCTTAACCCAATGGTCAGAAGTACTCGTCCCTGACCAGCGAGGGATGGGTGATACCCATTATCCCGACGGTAACGAGCACCCTTATACGGCGCAAGAGCTGGTCGGCGACCTTAATGCGTTGGTTGATCATCTGTGCTGGTGGACCTTTGATTTAGGTGGCTACTCTATGGGGGGCTTAGTGGCGCTTCTATTTAAGCAGCAGCACTCAGACCGTGTAGAGAAACAGTATTTATTAGAATCTGCCGTGTTGGATCGTCCTTGTTGGGAAACAACCATCGATTTGAGGCAGCAGTTTTCCCAAGCCGCCGTTCACTTGCGCGGTGCGGCTGATATCAAGAAGGGGATCGTAAACTTTTTGGATGCGATCTCTCCCAACCGTAAAATCTCGCCTGAAGTCGAAGCGTTAACTATTCAGCGGTTAGGGTTAAGGCCTGAAGGGTTCGCGAATGCACTGGATTGTGTAACGACCGCCATCAAGCAACTGGACCGTGATAGCTTGGTTGCTTCTCAGGGGGATGTAAGTAGTGTGATTGGGGGTAACAGTGTTGAATTAATGCATCAGTATCAACGGGAACTCGCTGAGCGTTTACCTAATTGGCACTACTTTTTGATGGTAGGTACAGACCACTCGTTACCGTTTCAGAAGCCGCGCCAGATCGCCCGGATAATGAATGACGAGTTGCTGCGTTATATGGATAAATAGAAATATTCAAATAAGGGGGTAAAACCCTTAAACTTTTGTATTGTGTTGACAATAATTGGGCGTTTTCGTGTTGACTGCGTTATTTGGCGGTAGTATCGTGGCTTCAGTTCGAGATTGTCGACAATTTATAATGTGAGTTGTGATGACAGAAACGATAAGTAGTAAAATGTTTCAATCTAAAACACGTACCTTGGCTGATAGCGTTTGCGAACAAATTGTAACCGCAATCGTAATAGGGGAGATTCCTCCCGGCCAAAAAATTAGTGAGCCTGAGCTTGCTAAGACTTACGGCATTAGCCGAGGCCCTTTACGTGAAGCAATGCGTAAATTGGAAGCCTTAAGGTTGGTTGAGCGTAAGCCGCATATAGGTGCCCGTGTTGTTAATCTGTCGGCAAAAGAGCTGATCGAAATCTATCGAGTCAGAGAAGCCCTAGAAGGAATGGCTTGTCGCTTAGCAGCAGAGAATATGCCGCAAGATGAGATTGATAGTTTACGAGACCTGCTTGATGAACATGAACAGAGCATCGATCAACTTGATGGGCGCTCTTATTTTCAAAAAGAGGGTGATTTAGATTTTCATTACCGAATTGTTAACGGCAGCAAAAATGCAAAGCTGTTGGAATTTCTCGGTGGCGATCTCTACCACCTTGTAAGAATGTATCGATATCAGTTCAGTGTCTCTAGCTCCAGACCAAAACGCGCACTAAAAGAGCATCGCCAGATCATAGACGCTATTGAGTCCCGTGATCCCGAATTGGCAGAAATGCTTATGCGTCGTCATATTGGAGCAGCCCGCAAAAATGTGGAAGAGAAGCTGAATGCAGCGACCGAATCCAGAGGGGAATAACATGTCTAAACACCTATCTGCAGGTGCACGTTTTCGTAAAGCGCTAGCTGAAGCTAGCCCATTACAGATTGTAGGTACGACTAATGCTTATCACGCGATGATGGCGGAACGCGTTGGTCATAAAGCTATTTACTTATCTGGCGGCGGTGTTGCTAATGCATCCTACGGTCTTCCTGATTTAGGTATGACATCAATGAACGACGTACTTGAAGATGTACGCCGTATTAGCAGCGCTGTTGAAACGCCGCTTCTCGTTGATATTGATACGGGGTGGGGTGGTGCGTTTAACATTGCTCGTACCATTAAAGAGATGACAAAAGCGGGCGCAGCCGCTGTGCATTTGGAAGATCAGATTGCACAAAAACGTTGCGGACACCGTCCTAATAAAGAGATCGTTTCACTAGAAGAGATGGTCGATCGTGTTAAAGCGGCTGTTGACGCTAAAACAGATGACGACTTCTTTATCATTGCGCGTACCGATGCATTCCAAATGGAAGGTCTTAACGCTGCGGTTGAACGTGCACAAGCCTGCCTAGAAGCGGGTGCGGATGGTATCTTCGCTGAAGCGGTTCACACATTAGATGATTACAAAGCCTTCTCTAAAGGGATCAACGGCGCTCATCTATTGGCTAACATTACTGAGTTTGGCGCGACACCGTTGTTCAATAAAGACGAACTCGCGGAAACCGGCTCAACGATGGTGCTTTATCCTCTGTCTGCATTCCGTGCGGCCAATAAAGCAGCACTTAATGTGTATGAAGCACTCCTACGTGACGGCGATCAAAAAGCAGTTGTCGACACAATGCAAACACGTATGGAACTATACGATTTCTTGAACTACCACGATTTCGAACAGAAATTAGATGGTCTGTTTGCTGAAGGCAAAAATAAGTAAGTAGGCGAGTTTGACGGTTAATAATTTTAAATTAGTAACGAGCAGGCCGCTAGAGCCTGCCTTATATAACAGGAGCACAATATGGTAGATAAAAAACTTAGCGGCGCGGGTCTGCGAGGACAATCCGCTGGTGAAACCGCACTGTGCACTGTAGGTCAAACCGGCGCTGGTCTAACCTACCGTGGCTACGATATTAAAGAACTGGCTGACAAAGCGCAGTTTGAAGAAGTTGCTTATCTGCTGCTTTACGGGAAATTGCCTAATCAGGCAGAACTGGATGCCTATAAAGCAAAACTAAAGGGCATGCGTGCGCTGCCTGACGCGCTAAAAATCGTTCTAGAACAGATTCCTGCTGACGCCCATCCTATGGATGTTATGCGTACAGGTTGCTCTATGCTGGGTAATCTAGAAACCGAAAAAGACTTTTCAGAACAGCATGATCATATCGATCGTATGTTGGCGACGTTCCCAGGCATTATTAACTACTGGTATAACTTCAGCCACAAAGGCAAGCGTATCAATGTAGAGACCGACGCTGATTCCATCGGTGAACAGTTCTTATGGACGCTACATGATAAAAAGCCTGAGCCTCTTCATGTTGATGTTATGCACGCCTCGTTGATTCTTTATGCCGAGCATGAATTCAATGCCTCTACGTTTACCGCACGGGTCTGTGCTTCAACGCTGTCGGATATTCACAGCTGTGTTACCGCAGCGATCGGTTCCCTACGTGGCCCACTGCATGGTGGTGCTAACGAAGCAGCCATGGCGATGATTGAAAACTGGCGTTCGGCGGATGAAGCGGAAGCTGAAGTCATGGGTATGCTGGCGCGTAAAGATAAAATTATGGGATTTGGACACGCGATATACCGTGAATCAGACCCCCGTAATGCGATCATCAAAGAGTGGTCTAAGAAGCTATCTGAGCAAGTGGGCGATCAATACCTATACGCCGTATCTGAGCGTGTTGAAGCGGTTATGTGGCGCGAGAAGAAACTGTTTTGTAATGCTGACTTCTTCCATGCGTCCGCTTACCACTTTATGGGTATCCCTACTGAGTTGTTCACACCTATCTTTGTGTGTTCACGTGTAGCGGGTTGGACAGCCCATGCGATGGAGCAGCGTGCTAACAACCGTATTATCCGCCCAAGTGCAGATTACACCGGCCCTGAAAGTGCCGAGTGGGTTGCTATCGAAGATCGCGACTAAGCGATCGGGTTTGGCGGCCAGCCCTTGAACAGCCGCTAAATCATTTTTAAATTTTTAGATAAGGGGAGCGGGCTTTGCGCGTTTAATATGCCTGCTTCGCCTCTCTGAGCCATACTTGATGGAGTTCAGACCTAATGAATACTGAATACCGTAAGCCCTTACCGGGTACTGATCTTGATTACTTTGATACGCGTGCCGCGATCGAAGCGATCCAGCCGGGCGCCTATGCAAAGCTACCTTACACCTCTCGCGTATTAGCGGAGCAGTTGGTACGCCGTTGTGAACCTGATGCCTTAACTGACTCACTAAAACAAATTATTGAGTTTAAGCGTGACCTTGATTTCCCATGGTATCCAGCCCGTGTTGTTTGTCATGATATTTTGGGGCAAACCGCACTGGTGGATTTAGCTGGCCTTCGTGATGCGATTGCAGAACAAGGCGGAGATCCCGCTAAAGTAAACCCTGTTGTGCCTACACAGTTGATTGTGGACCACTCACTTGCTGTTGAAGCGGCGGGTTTTGATCCCGATGCTTTCGAAAAAAACCGTGCGATTGAAGACCGTCGTAACGAAGACCGTTTTCACTTTATCGAATGGACAAAAACAGCCTTTGAAAATGTCGATGTGATTCCTGCGGGTAACGGCATCATGCATCAGATTAACTTGGAGAAGATGTCTCCGGTTATTCAGGCACGTGATGGCGTAGCTTTTCCTGATACCTGTGTTGGTACCGATTCCCATACACCGCATGTTGATGCATTAGGTGTTGTCGCGATCGGTGTCGGTGGTCTTGAAGCCGAAACCGTTATGCTTGGCCTACCGTCTATGATGCGCCTACCAGATATTATTGGCGTAAAACTAACAGGTAAGCGCCAGCCGGGTATTACCGCTACAGATATTGTTTTAGCGATTACTGAATTCTTGCGTAACGAAAAAGTGGTATCGTCTTACCTAGAGTTTTTTGGTGACGGTGCAAAAGAGCTGACCATTGGTGACCGTGCAACGATCTCCAATATGACACCTGAGTTTGGTGCCTCAGCGGGTATGTTCTACATTGATGAACAAACCATCGATTACTTAAAATTGACCGGTCGTGAGCCAGAGCAAGTTGAACTGGTTGAAAAGTACGCTAAATTAACCGGCCTATGGGCGGACGATCTAGAAAACGTTGAATATGAACGTGTGCTTGAGTTTGACCTGTCCACCGTGTGCCGTAATATGGCTGGCCCATCCAACCCTCATCGTCGCTTGCCTACCGCTGATCTTGAATCCCGTGGTATTGCTGTACATTTAGATGAAGCGCTTGAAGAGGAAGCCGAAGGCTTAATGCCCGATGGTGCCGTGATCATTGCCGCCATTACCTCGTGCACTAACACCTCTAACCCACGCAACGTTATTGCGGCGGGGCTAATTGCTAAAAAAGCCAATGAGCTGGGCTTAGTGCGTAAGCCTTGGGTTAAATCCTCGTTTGCGCCCGGCTCTAAAGTTGCCAAGCTTTATTTAGAAGAAGCGGGTCTGCTCTCCGAGATGGAGAAGCTAGGTTTCGGTATTGTTGCTTACGCGTGTACAACCTGTAACGGTATGTCCGGCGCACTGGATCCAAAAATCCAACAAGAGATTATCGATCGCGACCTTTATGCTACTGCCGTACTGTCCGGTAACCGTAACTTTGATGGGCGTATCCACCCGTATGCGAAGCAAGCTTTCCTCGCATCGCCACCCTTAGTTGTTGCGTATGCAATTGCGGGTACAGTTCGTTTCGATATTGAGAAAGACGTTCTAGGTAAAGATAAAGAGGGTAACCCAATTACCCTAAAAGATATCTGGCCAAGTGATGAAGAGATCGATGCATTGGTAGCTACATGCGTTAAACCTGAGCAGTTCAAGCAGGTTTACATCCCAATGTTTGACTTAGGCGCGCGTGAACAAGCGAAGAGCCCACTATACGATTGGCGTCCAATGTCGACCTATATTCGTCGACCTCCTTACTGGGAAGGCGCACTCGCAGGCGAGCGCACCATGAAAGGTATGCGTCCGTTAGCGGTACTCGGCGATAACATCACAACCGATCATTTATCACCGTCCAACGCCATTCAAGCGTCCAGTGCGGCCGGTGAATACTGTGCCAAAATGGGACTGCCTGAAGAGGACTTTAACTCCTACGCAACGCACCGTGGTGATCACTTAACCGCGCAGCGTGCGACCTTCGCTAACCCTAAACTGCTTAACGAAATGTGCCGTGATGAAAACGGTGAGGTTAAACAGGGATCGCTTGCGCGCATTGAGCCTGAAGGTAAAGAGAGCCGCATGTGGGAAGCGATTGAAACCTACATGGAGCGTAAACAACCGCTAATTATCGTTGCTGGCGCTGACTACGGTCAGGGGTCTTCACGCGATTGGGCAGCCAAAGGTGTACGTTTAGCGGGTGTTGAAGCGATCATGGCTGAAGGCTTTGAGCGTATCCACCGTACTAACCTTGTGGGCATGGGTGTCTTGCCATTGCAGTTTAAAGAGGGCGAAACACGTCATACCTATAATATCGATGGTACTGAAACCTTTGATGTTGAGGGTGAACTATCACCCCGTGCAGAATTGACGGTTGTTATTCATCGTACCAATGGTGAAACGGTTAAAGTGCCTGTGATCTGTCGTTTAGATACGGCCGCAGAAGTACATGTTTATAACGCCGGTGGTGTATTGCAACGCTTTGCTCAAGACTTCCTTGAAGAGAGCGCTTAAGTTATTCGCATAAACACCTGATAGGTGCAGCGTTTAGATAGGGTTAGTTGATAGGTTTTTATTAACTAACCCGTTAATTTAACACGCTGCACCCGTCATCATCGAGATGACTAATAGTTAAGATCATTTACTAACAATAACTGGCCAGAGTAGAGACTCCATTAGAGAGTAGGAACGTTATTGTTACTAAATGTTTTTCATCATCGCGGGTGCAGTAAAGCCCCTGCATAGTTTTTACAGGTTTAAATCATATGGCAGCGCATGTACCTCAGATTAAAATCCCTGCAACCTACATCCGGGGCGGCACAAGTAAAGGTGTTTTCTTCCGTCGACAAGACCTGCCTGAAGTCGCACAAGTGCCGGGTAAGGCGCGCGATAATATTCTACTGCGCGTGATCGGCAGCCCAGACCCTTATGGTAAACAGACCGACGGTATGGGGGGAGCAACCTCAAGTACCAGTAAAACGGTTATTTTGGATAAAAGCAGCCAGCCCGATCACGACGTTGACTATCTGTTTGGTCAAGTAGCGATCGACAAAGCTTTTGTTGATTGGAGTGGTAACTGCGGTAACTTAACCGCTGCCGTGGGTGCATTCGCCATCAGTGGTGGGTTAGTTGAGGCTGACCGTATTCCTGAAAATGGTATGTGTGTCGTGCGTATTTGGCAGGCAAATATCAAAAAAACCATTATTGCCCATGTGCCTATCACTAATGGTGAAGTACAAGAAACGGGTGACTTTGAGCTGGATGGTGTTACATTCCCAGCGGCTGAAGTTGCCGTAGAGTTCATGGACCCTGCCGATGGCGAAGGATCCATGTTCCCTACAGGTAATCTCGTTGATGACCTTGAAGTGCCAGGCGTAGGTACCTTTAAAGCGACCATGATCAATGCCGGTATCCCCACTATCTTCCTCAACGCTGAAGAGATTGGCTATACCGGAACTGAACTGCAAGATGCCATCAATGGTGATCCAGCGGCCTTAGAGCGTTTTGAAACGATCCGTGCCCACGGCGCCATGCGTATGGGACTGATCAACGACCTATCAGAAGCGGCTGCCCGTCAACATACCCCTAAAGTTGCTTTCTGTGCACCCGCTAAAGCGTACGTTTCTTCAAGTGGTAAACAGCTCACTGAAAACGATATAGACCTTGTTGTTCGCGCACTCTCTATGGGCAAACTGCATCACGCGATGATGGGAACCGCCGCCGTTGCCATCGGTACAGCCGCCGCCATCCCAGGTACGCTCGTAAATATTGCGGCCGGTGGAGGAGAGCGTACCGCCGTCACCTTTGGTCACCCATCGGGCTCCTTAAAAGTAGGTGCTGAAGCAAAATTAGTGGATGGAGAATGGACTGCGACAAAAGCCATCATGAGCCGCAGTGCACGCGTATTAATGGAAGGCTGGGTAAGAATACCGGGTGATTCCTTCTAATCTCTGGAGAATGCCACGTGATGCCGAGGCATTTTTTAGATTTATAGATCTAACTGGATCTGAGAGTTGAAGAACGCCGCGTAGATTGGTTTCCCTATCAGGATCAATCTGCAGTTCTTCTTTGAGCCTTATGTGTAAACATAAGGCTTTTTTTTGTTTAGTATTACTGGCATTAGTTTGAAAATTTGATTGCTTAATGATTATTAAGTTATAACGCTATTCAACTGGGCATAGAGATAGGACGTGTATGGATACACAAGAGCATATTGAAACTAGTTTTCAAGAGAGAGAATGTTTTCTTATTATTGAAAACTTTGCCTTATGGGAGGGAAGGGTTAATACAACCTATCTACGGAATATTTTAGGTGTTAGTCGTCAAAAAGCATCGGACTTATTTGCCCTTTACCAGCACTTGCATCCAGAAAACCTACATTATGACGCTTCTCTTAGAGGGCATGTTCCCACGGATGAATTTTCACCTTATTACGCTTCTGGGCATATAGATGATTATAGCCAGCTGCTTTATCGCAGCGGGCATCCAGAGTACCTGTCTATTTTTGAGACAGGTTTTTGTTACTTAGAAGCGCCCTTACGTAATATCTCTCCTAAATTAGTCCAACCTATTATGCGGGCGATTCGCGACAAGCTACGTATAGATATTGGGTATACGTCTCTAAGTAGTCCTGAATATGAATCTCGCATTATCTCACCTCATTGTTTAGTCTTTGATGGTATCCGCTGGCACGTTCGTGCGCATTGTGGAAAAAGTCATGAGTTTCGCGATTTCGTACTCTCACGTTTTAATGGCGAGGCCGAATTTGAAGGCCCTGCATCATGCGCCGCCGAGCAAGACGAGCGGTGGAACACGTGGCTAGACCTAATTATCCAACCAGATCCAAGGCTTACCCCTCAAAAGCGTAGGTTGTTAGAACTGGATTACCAAATGGAAAATGGTCAGCGTGTCATCCCCGTGCGTGCGGCATTGGTTATGTATCTGATTCAGCGCCTACGGCTTGATCACTACGATAAAACGCCTGAAGCCCAGCAGATCATTATAGAGCCTGAATGCCTCAAGCGTGTTTCATACTACCTGCCTTAAAAAACGACATGTGTTTTTAACCAGCATTGTTGGATTTATATAAACAAGGTTGAATAAGCATCGTCAGGATGACAGCAGGACGTTGGAATAAGGTAAAGGATACCAAGGAAAAGGAAAAGCCAAGGATGGCTTATTAATAAACTAGGACACACGAATATGGATCAGTTGACCGATCTAAAAGCTATTTTGCATTCTCACCGAGCGAACCTTTATTACTTGGAACATTGCCGAGTGATGCAAAAAGATGGCCGTGTCCTATACCTCACCGAAGCGAATAAACAAAACCTCTATTACAACATACCTATAGCAAACACGACCGTATTGCTTTTAGGAACAGGTACATCTATTACTCAAGCAGCTATGCGGATGTTAGCGCAAGCGGGTGTCTTAGTCGGATTTTGTGGTGGCGGAGGGACGCCGTTATTAATGGCAACAGAAGTAGAATGGTTAACACCACAAAGTGAATACCGTCCTACTCAATATCTACAAGGTTGGCTTAGCTTCTGGTTTGATGATGAAAAGCGTTTTCAGGCGGGTAAACATATTCAAGAAGCAAGAGTTACCTATCTTGAGCGAGTTTGGGGTAAAGATCGTGACCTCCAAAATGAGGGTATATCTCTTGACGCAGGCCAACTCAAAACATCATTAACACGTTATACAGACCGACTGACTGCCGCAGAAAAACCGGCTGATCTATTGTTAGCAGAAGCGCAGCTAACAAAATCCCTATATAAATTTATTGTGCAATCCGTTTCCTTTGGTGACTTTAAAAGGGAGCGAGAAGGAACCGACAAAGCCAATGCCTTTCTCAATCACGGCAACTACCTAGCCTATGGGTTAGCAGCCACTACGCTATGGGTGCTGGGGATTCCCCATGGATTTGCTGTGATGCACGGGAAAACGCGACGGGGTGCGTTGGTATTTGATATAGCGGATTTGATAAAAGACGCCATTATCTTACCTTGGGCTTTCATCTGTGCGAAAGAAGGGGCAACCGAACAAGAGTTTCGCCAACAATGCCTGCAAGCCTTTACTGATCATAAGTCTTTAGAGTTTATGTTTGAACAAGTGAAACAACTCGCTTTGCGCGGTGAGCCAGAAGAGGAGATCGTGCAATGATGGTCACCTTCGTTTCCCAATGCGAAAAAAATGCACTGAAAAAGACCCGCCGCGTATTAGATGCCTTTGCCGACCGTATTGGTGATAACACATGGCAAACCATCATTACTCAAGACGGTCTTCTAGCGGTTAAAAAACTGCTTCGTAAAACCGCGAGTAAAAGCACAGCGGTGAGCTGCCATTGGATGCGCTCACGATCACGTAGCCAGTTATTATGGGTCGTGGGCAATAAACGGAAATTCAACAGTGAAGGCATCGTGCCAGTGAACTATACCGAAGGTGCTTTAGTGCCGTTTATGGATAAAGAAAAATGGCAGCGCTTAACTTTAATGAAAAATGCAGTCGCTATAGCAGCTCTCTTTCATGATTTTGGTAAAGCAAATATTCTATTTCAGGAAAAATTAAAAGGCGAAAGTAAGAATAAATATGAACCTGTCAGGCATGAATGGGTGTCACTAAGAATTTTTCAGGCATTTGTTGGAGAGCAAACAGACGAACAGTGGTTAATAGCGTTAACTGAAATAGATAAAAATCATAGTGATGATATCTACCAAGACGGTATTAGTGATGGTAGAAATAACCCATTAGCTCATTTACCACCTTTGGCTCAGTTGGTCGGTTGGTTAGTGCTTAGCCACCATAAGTTGCCTTTTGTACCTAGTTGGAAGGAGAACTTAATTCCAGAAACCTTACCAGCAATTCTGCATAAAAATGGAGTCAGTCCGCTAAATAGTTGGTTTGCAGAAGAGTTACAAGTTTTCTGGAACTCTTACAACTTTAAAGACGAAGATAGCC
Organism: Neptuniibacter pectenicola; assembly: GCF_001597735.1. Taxonomy (GTDB): domain Bacteria; phylum Pseudomonadota; class Gammaproteobacteria; order Pseudomonadales; family Balneatricaceae; genus Neptuniibacter; species Neptuniibacter pectenicola. The sequence continues at coordinate 33,174 of NZ_LUTS01000001.1, read as the reverse complement.
AAAGTTATCTACAAGATAATTGGACGTTTGATGGCGAAGGTTTGCCGTATAAAAGCACTAAGTGGCGACTTAGAGCCATAAAGGCCGCAGATAAAGCACTGCAAAATATCAAACAGTTATCCGATAAAAACCTTCTACATGATGAATTATTTACTAGTCATCTTGCTCGTATGGCATTGATGCTTGCAGATCATCATTACTCGGCACAAAAAGAGCCAACCAAAGAATGGCAAAGCCCTAACTATGAAGTTTTTGCTAATACAGACAGGGAAACGAAAGCGTGTAAACAACAGCTTGATGAGCATTTAATTGGTGTAGCTAAACACGCGGTAGATATTGTAGGCGCTTTGCCACAACTTAAAAGCAGCTTACAAGCGTTGGAAGATAATAAGTTTTTAAAAAGTAGCAAAGCTGATGATAAATACGCTTGGCAAATAACAGCGCAAAAAGTTGCATTAGAGCTAAGTGAATCCAGTAAGAAACAAGGCTTTTTTGGTATTAATATGGCATCGACAGGTAAGGGGAAAACCCTTGCCAATGCCAAAATCATGTATGCCTTAGCGAATAAAGAGCAAGATTCTCGCTTTACCGTAGCTCTGGGGTTAAGAACGCTCACCTTACAAACAGGCCGAGAATATCGTAAACAGTTGGATTTAACCTCAGAGCAATTAGCGATTGCCGTAGGCGGTTCTGCTTCTAAAGCCTTATTTGAAAATGAGCAAAACAAAAAATTATCTGAAGAAAGCTTCGGGACCGGCAGTGAGTCTGTTGAAGAATTCTTAGATCCAGAACTATATGTTGATTATGACTTATCAGGTGCCGAACACAGTTTACATCACTGGACTTGCACTAATCCGCGCATTGAAAAGCTTGTGCAAGCCCCTGCGTTGGTTTGCACTATTGATCATTTAATCCCTGCAACAGATGGAACCAAAGGCGGCAAACAAATTGGTCCGATGTTAAGACTGCTCACTTCTGATTTAGTCATTGATGAACCTGATGATTTCGGTCTAGAAGACTTGCCAGCTTTATGTCGATTGGTTTACTGGGCTGGCATGTTAGGTAGTCGGGTTCTACTTTCTACTGCCACCATGCCACCAGATTTGGCCTTTGCTGCTTTCCAGGCATATCAAGCAGGCTGGGCTGAATATACCAAAGTGAATATTACTGTTTGGAATAAAAACATTAACTGTGCTTGGTTTGATGAGCGTGAAAAGGGCGGCGCTATTAAAGCGGAAGTTCAATATTTTTCTAACTTTAAAGAGCAGCATGAAAAGTATGTTAAAAAACGAGTGGAATATTTAAGTTCAGGCGTAGCAAAGCACAAAGCTGAAATTCTCGATAATTTAACATTAACAGATAATATCTATGTCAATTTTGCTCAAACAATTTTGCAAGGAGCAATGGCGCTACATAACAACAATCATGTAAAGCTAAACGGCAAGCAGGTTTCTATTGGTTTAGTGCGCATGGCTAACATCAAACCAATGGTTGCAGTCGCTAAGGCTTTACTAAACTTATCTGTACCTGAACATACGCACATACATTTATGTGTGTATCACAGCTGTTACCCTTTAGCAGTGCGTTCCCACTTAGAAAGTCAGTTAGACCAAATGTTAAACCGTAAAGAAAACTGGCCACCGCAAAACCTACAAAATTTAATTGAACAAACAACAGCAAAAAACCAATTGTTTATTGTATTAGCTTCGCCTGTAGCAGAGGTTGGACGTGACCACGATTATGATTGGGCAATTATTGAACCTAGCTCTATGCGTTCGATTATTCAGATCGCAGGGCGGCTGCTAAGACATAGAGATCACGTACCTGATCAAGAGAATATTCTACTTATTAATCAGAATATAAAACAGCTTAAAGGCTGTGAGCGCTGTTTTAATAAACCGGGTTTTGAAGTGGAAAACTTAAAGCTTAAGTTAAATGCGCATACGTTAAGGGAAATATTGCAAGAGTCACAATATCAAACCATTAACGCGGTAGAAAGGGTGGTTAAGAGCAAACAGCCACCGCTAGACAATTTGGTGTCACTAGAGCACCAAGCGTTACTTGAAAAGTTATTTAAAAACCCTGATTCAGCCAAACTATGGTGGAAAGAGCAGGCACATTGGTGCGGGGTGCTTCAAAAATTACAAGTATTTAGAAAGTCCGATAAAGACGAAGCTGTTTATTTACTCTACAAGAACAATGAACTGACTTGGGAATGGAAGAACGAAACGGTTTACCCACCAAAAATGGGCGCATTATCAGGGGCTGGTATCTCAATTAAGGAAGAGCCCTCCATTTTTCCAGCCAAAGGATTCAGTTTTTGGTTTGATTTAAACCCGCAAAAAATATACCGCGAATTAGCCCATGATTTTAACATCAGTGAAGAAACTGCTGCCCAGCGTTTTGGTGAATTAAGGCTGGTTAGCTATAAAAAAAACGATATAAACGAATATAAATATTTTTCTAATTTAGGGGTTTACCAAGAGGTAAGGTGATGAATGAAGATCTCAGTATGAATGGTTGGCGTGATGCAATAATTTTATTTTTTCAGACAAGGATAAACACATCAGCTTTGGCTAAAACGACTAAATATATAGAAGAAAAGACTGCTGCTTTAAAAACTGAATTGAACGAAAAAAAGCAAGTAAGGCTTTCTGTTTCTATAGAAAATAAGCGATTAGAGCTTGATGAACTAAAAACTAACCCGGATGAAATAGCTGAGTGGCTCGATAAAAGCACAACAACAAAAATAGGTGTTGGAAATAGAATAATTAAAACCACTCATCCACTAAAGTTCAGCCATAGCTCAGCACCCAACGACGGGATTTTAGTGGACTATGAAGACCAATTCCCTTTACTAACAACTGCTTCTATTGCGAACGATTCTAAAGTTTTCGATATGGCACACAATAATGGTGCATTAATAAGTATCTCTAGATTCTTAGCATTGTCTTATGACGGCTCGACTATTTATGACTTAATCTTTGAAGATAACTTTTGTTTTTTAGATGGTTTTTATAAAAATAAAGAGCAGTTAGAAATTTGGAAAGCGGGCTTTAAAGCTCTTGTAGAGAAAAGAAGTATAAAGTCAGTAAGTTTCACTAAGCAGGTCTATTTTCCTGTCGATAGTGAAAACTATCATCTGCTAGCTCCATTGACATCGTCTACACTTTCTGAATCAATTTTTACCAAAATAACAAGTGCTAAATATAAAAAAAGAGCTGATTATTTTGATAAAAATGGTTCTTTAGCACCTCGGTTGATAATGCCGGAAAATAAAAACGCAGTTATTAGAGTTGGTGGAAATAATCCGCAGAATGTTTCAATGCTAAATAGAGGAAGAAACTGGAAATTATATAAAGATTCAAAAAGTTCTTATGGTGTTTACTACGTAGTTTCATCTGAACCACCCGTTTGGCATTCACAGCTAAAAGCTCCCGCAGACAAAGTGAACTTTTTTTATGAATTATCCGGAAATTATGAAGTTAAAGAAAATATTCAATATTTGGCTGACTTTTTAACTCGCTTTGAAAACTTACAACTCAGCATTAAAGATCCTAAACGCATGCGCTGGGTTGAAGAGTGGATTGAAAATATAGCTGATGAGGTGCTGGTTTATATTAAATCTATACAAGCCTTGCCATCAGGTTGGTCTGCCACAGAGGGAATTAAATTAAAGGTTGAGCATCAAGTGTTATTAGATCGCTATCGCCAAGATGAAGTTTTTTCAGCAATTAAAAATAGCAGTGATTGGCAGACGGTTGTTATTCAAGATTTTTCTGCTTGGCTAAATAATCGCCTAACTAATACCAATGAAAAATTTACACCACAAGATGCACATTCCAAGCTGTGGATGAAAATATTTAAATTTAACTTTAGAGAAGAGTTTAACACTAAAGGATTAAGGCAGCAGGAGGAAACAATATGAGCCAGTACCTATTAATTGAAAGAGTTAAGGTGCAAAACGCTAATGCCGCTTCTGGTTTTACGTGGGGATTTCCAGCAATAACGCATTTTTTAGGCTTTAGTCATAATTTAAATAGAAAATTAAAAACAGATTTAACTTTAAATAGTTTTTCTCTAGGTGGGTGCGCAGTTATCGCACACAGTAGTAAACCTATTACGTTTAAAACAGAAAATGGATTGTTATTTTCTCAGAATAGAGGAATTAATTACTTAGAAGCTACAAAGCCAGGAGATACTCACAAAGCACCATCTGTTATTGAAGAAGCCAAAATGAATATGACGGTTTCCCTACTAATACCAGTAGATGGTTACTTAGGTGGTTTACAAGACTTATTGACAGCATTTATTAAAAAAAACTGCCAAATACAACGCTTAGCAGGCGGAACAGTGTTGTCTGTAGAGAATGTAGAAATTATAGACTTGGATAAAGACGAGCAACTTAAAAGTGTTAGACGGAAGCTATTACCCGGCTTTATTTTGCAAGATAGATCCAGTTATTTAGCCGAGTATTTTTCAAAGTTTAAGGAGAGTAACCCTAAAGAAGAGCTACTAGATGCATGGTTTGATTTTATTGCCTTGAAGCAAGTGGCGCGGCCAGTTTGTGAATTGTTAGATAAGCACTTGGCCAAACAAGCGGAGAAATCTGAGTCAATTTTGGTATTAAATGATATTTGGCTTGAACATAAAAGTCAGCCCTATCAAAAAGAAAATATACCTAATGAGTTAATTGCTTACTTTGAAGAGCAGCAGGAAAATATTAATCCTAAAATTTTAATGCAATGGGAAAGTTACTTAGAACCAAATGAAAAAACGGCGGCTAATTGGGAGTTTGTTAAAAAACCGAAAGCGGGTTATTTGGTGCCAATAATGACAGGCTATAAAGCCATTACGGATGTTTATCCAGCAGGAGAAATTGATGGCTCCAGAGATTCTGAAACTGACTTGTGTTTTGTTGAATCGGTACATTCTGTCGGTGAGTGGCAAAGTGTTCATCGCTTAAAAAGACAAGAGCAATGGCAAGCCAGTATCTGGAGATATGCGCCTTATAAAAAAGATTGGTATTTGTGCAAGCAAAGCACAGAAAATAAAGTTTCACCCACTGAATCAATAACAGATGAAGTTTATTATTAATTTTAAAAGGAATAAATAATGACTATTGAATTACCAAGTATGTTAGCTTTTGAACGTAAATTAGAAACATCCGACGCTTTAATGTTTTCAGGCGAATGGGAAAATATTACATCTTCAGAGATATGGCAGGCTATCCCTATTACTAAAAGACAAAACCGTTCTACCCAAAGTGCGCATGGCACAAGTGATGCGGATAAAATCAAGCCTAATCCCGTATCATCAGACAGTGATGATGCTAATTTGCCTTTGAAACACGATACCCTAAAAGTAAGTTTTAGCATGCGTGTTGTTGGTAATTTGGGCATACCTTTTGGGTGTAATTCCCCCGCCTTTAGTGACGTAATTAAAGCTAAAACAGCAGATTTTAAACAAGGTAAAGGTATTGATACTTTGGCTTATCGCTACGCTTACAATATAGCTAATGGACGTTTTCTATGGCGTAACCGTGTTGGTGCAGAAGAAATAACGATTATTGTTAAGGCAAGGAGCAGCTCTTTTAAATTTAATGCTTATGACTTTTCTTTAAATGAGTTTGAAAAATCTAGCGACAATGCTGGTTTACAGGAGTTGGCAGCAATCATTGCTGAAGGGTTAAAAGGAGATCAACAAAACTTTGTGCTTGTTGAGGTGGATGCCTTTGTTAAACTAGGCCATCAGCAGCATGTGTTCCCCTCACAAGAAATGAATATGGGTGAAAAGGGCAAGGTCTTGTTTAAACTTGAAGGCTGCGCCGCTATCCATAATGTAAAAATCGGTAACGCTATTCGCACGATCGATACTTGGTATAATCGTTATGAAGAACAAGGGCAACCTATTGCGATTGAACCTTTTGGTGCGGTTACCCAAATTGGTGATGCTTTCCGTAAAAGCAAAAAAGAAGGCGACTTGTATTCGTTATTGGTTGACTGGGTCAATAGCAGTGAATTATTACCAGAGCAAAAAATGTATGTTACTGCGAACTTAATTCGTGGCGGTGTATTTAGTAAATCAGCGAAGTAAGGGTAGTGAGAGGTGACAATGAACTACTACCAAGATATCACCCTGCTGTCGGATGCGGATATTGCACTAGGTTTTCTCTGGCAGAAAATCTATCAGCAAGTGCATATCGCCTTAGTGGAGCAGAAGGTGGATGCACAGCATAGTGCTATAGCGGTCAGCTTCCCGGCTTATGGCGGTAAAGGCTTTCCTTTGGGTAATAAGCTGAGGGTGCTGGCTAAAGAAAAAGAGCAATTGGAAACATTAAATCTCGTTGGATTTCTGAGTCGATTCGAGGATTACACGCATCTTAAATCAATACAGCCAGTGCCGGAGGACGCACCTCTTGTTACCTTCGTCCGCAAGAAAGTAAAAGGGCTGGCTCGTATCGAAAAAGATATGCAGGCTAAAGCGGAGCTTTGGGCAAAACAATCAGGACAAAGCATTGCGGACTGTCTAAAACAGCTTGAAAAAACCAAACCAAAGGCAGAATCAAAAGCGCCTTTTATTTGGATGGAAAGCCAAGAAACCAAAGCGGGGAATTCCAAGGGCGCCGCCAGATTCCCACTGTTCATTGAACGAATAAAGGTCAGTGACGCGCAAGAAGGGCTTTTTAACTGCTATGGCCTGAGCGCCTTAAGTGGAGATCAAGCTTCTACTGTTCCTGATTTTTAACCAAAAAAATTGCTCTTTAAAAATAAGTAATAGAAACAGATAGTTGCAGAAATCGCTGAAACCATTGGTCTTTTTGCCAATATCAGGTTAAGTGTTTGATGCAGCTATTTTTTCTGCGTTATACTTCCAGTTCACTGCCGCACAGGCAGCTTAGAAAAACATAAAACGTACGACCCGCACTGGGGATTAGTTCACTGCCGCACAGGCAGCTTAGAAAACAGTTATACTGATATAAGGAACCGCCAACACGTTCACTGCCGCACAGGCAGCTTAGAAATGCCAACGTCTCTGTATATGCGTTGATAATAAGTTCACTGCCGCACAGGCAGCTTAGAAAAGTAGGCTCAACTTATTCTGTCTCTAGCTTCTGTTCACTGCCGCACAGGCAGCTTAGAAATGCCCAGTATCGGAGGTACTAGTAGACGTTATGTTCACTGCCGCACAGGCAGCTTAGAAAAACAAAGCGCCGACCAACTCATTAATGAAAACGTTCACTGCCGCACAGGCAGCTTAGAAAGACATCGTGGACACCTTTAGAAATAAGGAAACGTTCACTGCCGCACAGGCAGCTTAGAAAATCTACCATACAACGCGCACGACCCAACGAATGTTCACTGCCGCACAGGCAGCTTAGAAAGCTATACATCATGGTGATCCGGGTTCTTTTAAGTTCACTGCCGCACAGGCAGCTTAGAAAAGTTCTAATGCCCTATGTGCTGTTTTTTTAATGTTCACTGCCGCACAGGCAGCTTAGAAAAGCAGAGGCCGCAGCTCTTCGCTTATCTAGCGGTTCACTGCCGCACAGGCAGCTTAGAAAGACACACCCAGCAAAACACTCTCAACACGGTTGTTCACTGCCGCACAGGCAGCTTAGAAACATGAGTGGTGTGGCTCTTATCAATCTACTACGTTCACTGCCGCACAGGCAGCTTAGAAAGCTACTTCACGCCATAGCTCCTCTACATCACGGTTCACTGCCGCACAGGCAGCTTAGAAAAACAAAGCGCCGACCAGCTCATTAATGAAAACGTTCACTGCCGCACAGGCAGCTTAGAAAGTATTTATTTGGGGGACATCGACGAATCTGCAGTTCACTGCCGCACAGGCAGCTTAGAAAGAGTTGATAACATTTTCTAAACAGGGATAAGCGTTCACTGCCGCACAGGCAGCTTAGAAAAGTGAAGAAAGCAGAAATTAACGCACCAAGGAGTTCACTGCCGCACAGGCAGCTTAGAAAAGTTACTCCGTTTTCGTCAGCAACGTCTATATGTTCACTGCCGCACAGGCAGCTTAGAAATTCATAACCCTATCCATAGCATAGATACGAGCGTTCACTGCCGCACAGGCAGCTTAGAAAGAGCTATCACTCGCACTAAGCCAACAAAGCGCGTTCACTGCCGCACAGGCAGCTTAGAAATTGTTATTTGGCGCGGGAGATAGTGATGAAGAGTTCACTGCCGCACAGGCAGCTTAGAAATAAAGGTGGCATGTGTGCGGTTTGTGAGCATCGTTCACTGCCGCACAGGCAGCTTAGAAAGTTTGCTGTTACCGCCTCTGCGGGTAATTTCAGTTCACTGCCGCACAGGCAGCTTAGAAAGATGGAAACATACGGTCGATCTCCTGCAATGAGTTCACTGCCGCACAGGCAGCTTAGAAAACTTCAGAAGTTCGTGCGATTTATTCAGATCCGTTCACTGCCGCACAGGCAGCTTAGAAATGTGCGGCCTGCTAGCCAGTCTGCATCGGAGAGTTCACTGCCGCACAGGCAGCTTAGAAAAGATGGTGAGATTTTATATTTTGATTCTATGGGTTCACTGCCGCACAGGCAGCTTAGAAAATCGACATCTGTTGTGAAATCCCAGCAATTTCGTTCACTGCCGCACAGGCAGCTTAGAAAAACTAAGGAGATCAACGAAATGAATTTATGGAGTTCACTGCCGCACAGGCAGCTTAGAAACGAACCATAGAACTCAGCAGCCCAATAAGAACGTTCACTGCCGCACAGGCAGCTTAGAAATGACACTCGACCGGATTAGACGGTTGAAACGTGTTCACTGCCGCACAGGCAGCTTAGAAATTTGTTGAATAGAGCTATCAGCATCAGACAGAGTTCACTGCCGCACAGGCAGCTTAGAAATAGATGATCAGGTGTGACATCAGATCCTATCTGTTCACTGCCGCACAGGCAGCTTAGAAAGTTAGCTCGAATATCATGCTAGTTAATACATAGTTCACTGCCGCACAGGCAGCTTAGAAATGAAGGCTCAGTCACCGGAGTATTTTCCGATGGTTCACTGCCGCACAGGCAGCTTAGAAATGCAAAAAAGAAGCTGAAGACGACTGGCAAAAGTTCACTGCCGCACAGGCAGCTTAGAAAAGCCTGTCACCAAGTCAATTCTGCTTGCTTAGGTTCACTGCCGCACAGGCAGCTTAGAAAATTGCAACATCCGAGCAGTATGTATCGATCGCGTTCACTGCCGCACAGGCAGCTTAGAAAAACAGAAACCGAAAACAAAAATACTGATAATAGTTCACTGCCGCACAGGCAGCTTAGAAATTTTCATCGTCACGATTAAATGCGGAAGGAACGTTCACTGCCGCACAGGCAGCTTAGAAAGTTCATAACACTGTGATAAAGTTGAACGATTAGTTCACTGCCGCACAGGCAGCTTAGAAATACCTTGTGATACATCAGTTAACGCGTACACAGTTCACTGCCGCACAGGCAGCTTAGAAAAGGTGAGCCTCAATTCACGTATGCTGATACATGTTCACTGCCGCACAGGCAGCTTAGAAAGATGCGTTCGAGGGGACTAGAGTCAAATGGCAGTTCACTGCCGCACAGGCAGCTTAGAAACGTTAAAAAATGATAAATAAAATCATAGATACGTTCACTGCCGCACAGGCAGCTTAGAAATCCCGCAAAGCTTATGGTTATATGTCTAATCCGTTCACTGCCGCACAGGCAGCTTAGAAATCCTGAATCTCCAGCGAATAACGCCTCTGCTGGTTCACTGCCGCACAGGCAGCTTAGAAATAGGCGCAGGCGGTTTAAACTTTGATTTCACAGTTCACTGCCGCACAGGCAGCTTAGAAAATCGGGGACATACGTAGCTCCATTTCTACCAAGTTCACTGCCGCACAGGCAGCTTAGAAACATAGGCATAAAACAGATAGGCCAGCAGCAGGTTCACTGCCGCACAGGCAGCTTAGAAATACCGCTTTCGCGCTTGCGCGTATCGGTAGGAGTTCACTGCCGCACAGGCAGCTTAGAAACGGGCTTCGTAACAGGAACATCATTGAATTTCTTGGGATTTGGGAGCAGCTGAATAATTCAGAGTTTAAATACGTCGAATTCGACGGGTTTAAAAAAGAGGCTGGACTTAATAGCTTCACCCTAACACCCAAGCAGTGGATCGAATCGACCAATGCTAAAGGGCTGGTTTCCAGACGAGGCCGCTATGGTGGCACCTTCGCGCAAAAAGATATCGCCTTTGAGTTTGCCAGCTGGATCTCTGTTGAATTCAAGCTCTATCTGATTAAAGAGTTTCACTGCACACAGCCCGTTTAGAAAGGTAGTGCTTCGCGCGGAGTCCTATTCGCTGAGGCAGCCGTTTTGGGCATATAAAGGTGAGCGCCTACAGGGAGGAGGTGTTTTTGTTGGGTTGGGTGCGTAATTTATTCGCCCTGGCACCTGTTCCGGGCATAAAGGGTGGGCTCCACATAGAGCGGTGTGTAGGAGGCCAACCTTTGGCCGAATGGGTTGTGTTTTTGTGAGGTTAAGTACGTAAATTATTCGGGTGATTTTTTCTTGTTCTTGCACCTAATTCTTTCGCCCACGGGGTGAGCTCCTACACCGGACGTGCATGTAGGAGGCCAACCTTTGGGCGAATGGGCTTGAGCCTGCTTTAGTATGCGCTAACTTGGAACACGCTAACTAACTGGTTGAGTTTATGGGCGGTGTTTTTCACCGAGGTGGAGCGTTCTTGTAGCGTGCTAATCGACCCATTCATCTGTTCTGCGGAGACGCCTACTCGTCGGGCAGCATCACCGTGACGTTGGCTGTTATCATTTAGCTGTTTGATGGCTAAAAACATATGCTCCACGAGGTTGTGCAAGGATGTGTTCTCATTCGAGGCTTCTTCCGTTCTTTTCAAATTGCGATCAACCTCTTGTACCCCTGATTCCATAAAATCTACGGCGCTCTGGGTTTCTTGCTGAATCCCTTCGATCATCTGCTGAATCTCATTCGCCGAAGCGGCGGTGCGATGGGCTAAGCCGCGAACCTCTTCTGCGACAACGGAAAAGCCTCGTCCATGTTCACCGGCTCGGGCCGCTTCAATGGCGGCATTAAGAGCCAATAAGTTGGTTTGGTTGGTGATGTCACTAATAACGCCAATAATTTTACCGACTTCAACGGTACGGCTATTGAGTGAGTTAACTTGTTTCGCCGATGTTTCAACGATGTTGCGAATATCTTCAGTACCAGAGCGCACGGATTCAAACTGTTGACGGGCCTCCGACACGACTGTATCCATTGCCTCTTTGAGAGATTCAGCGGTGTTTGAGGCTTGACCGATTTCAGTGAGTTGCTCTTCGAGTAGTACCAGTATTTCCTGAATCGCATCGCTGACCTCAGCTGATACTTGATAAGCCTCTTTATTGGTCTCGAGCATCGCTTGGTTGGTCTGTTTAACGTGGCTGCTGGAGGTAATAACTTGGCCAACAATACCGTCGAGGCTATCAATAAAACTATTAATCCAGCGGGCCATGTCGCCGGTTTCATCGGCGACCAGTTTGTGGGGCTCCACCCGTTGTCGCAAGTTGCCTTCACCTTCAGCAATGGTGCGAATAACCTCGGTCATATCATCGAGCCGAGATGCTAACTTGTTGGTGCTGAGTTTAGGGAACATTAGGGTAGTAACCAGTAACAGCAGCAGCGATACCGCATCAATCGCATATTGCGGTAGCTCAGTGAAGGTGTGCAGGGCGCTGTTAATGCCCAGAATCGCCGCGGCAGTGAAGCCAAAGCCTTTCATTAAGCTTAGGTTGATCGAGCGGCGACGATAGACCTCTTCTAAATCACCTTCGCACATCATACCCCAACGGTCGGGCGAGCCTTTTAGTTGAAAGGTTACTCCCTTGCCGATCACCGGAATGTGGCGATAGTCAGAATAACCCGGGTAGGTGATAAATAGATTTTCACCGTTACGAATAGTTTCGCGTACGCCCGGATGGAGTTGGCCGGTGGCGGGATCGGTAAACCGCAACTCTAGCTCAGTATGGCGTTGGACTCTGACCGTACCCCATCGGGTGTGGATGCCACTTTTTAAGTTCTCGCCGTGGGAAAAGGTATTATCTTCAAACCGGGAGCGTGATAACGCCGTACCCGGCTGAATATTCCGGTCGAGATGAGAATCGACCATAAAAATATAGTTATCACCGGATTCTGGATAAATATGGCCAGCCTCCCGTTGGATCAGGTCACCGAGAACATCGTTCGGTACACGACCACAAATAGCGCCGATAGACTCGCCATTTTTCTCAATGGGTTGGTAGAACATCAGGGTGACTTCATCGTGGAACTTAGAGCTGGAGGCACCAATATCTAGCGTGAGAGGGTCGGTGTAGGGACCATGTAAAAACTGTTTTCTTACGCCTTGGGTCCAGGCGGCGCTGGCAAGGTCGGATGCTCCTATATGAGTGCGATGAGTCGAACTGATGACCGTGCCTTCAAGGTCGATCAAAAACAGTTCAGAAAAATCGCGGTTCGCTTCCAATCGTTGGGTGAGCCACGACAGGTCGATATTATCAAAGGTGGGGCCAAGGTGCTCAGCAAGAAAGGCGAGCTGATCCCATTGGTGTTCTACCCATTGATTAAGAATTTTCACGCGAGTGGCGGCAATACCTTCAAAGGTTTGCTCCACTGATGAATAGGTGTGACGGTTTAGAAAGCAGGATTTATACATTGCAAACTTACCAGTGCTACCAAACCAGTTAAGCCACTTTCTTTCCTGCGCGCTGAGGTTCATTGAACTACTTTTAAGTTGATCCATGACTACGACTACCCTCAAACAGTATAAAAATATATAGATAATTATGTTAGTGCAAATAGCATGCCGTTAAATTGGGTAGTAATGAATTCAAAAGGAAAATTCCCCGAGGAAGCAATATTCGCGGGCTTTATGGGATATGGCGCATTTTGTTATGGTGCGTGTTGCAATAACGGCTAGAGATTTCGCACCGTATTGGTGCGTTGATGCAGTGTTTGTAGGAGGCCAGCTTTTATGCTCGGAACGAGTGCCTGGCCAAAGGTGTTTGTGTTTTTGTGGGGTTGAGGTGTGTAATTCATTCGCCCTGGCACCCGTTCCGGGCATAAAGGGTGAGCTCCTACAAGGGATTGGTGTGTTTGTGGGGTTGAGGTGTGTAATTCATTCGCCCACAGGGTGGGCTCCTACAAGGGATGCGGTGTCTATAGGGGTTGTCTGTAGGAGGCCAGCCTCTGGCCGAAGGGGTTGGTGTGTTTGTTGGGGGAGGGTGCGTAATTCATTCGCCCACGGGGTGGTCTCCTACAAGGGATGCGGTGTATATAGGAGGTTGAGGTGTGTAATTCATTCGCCCACAGGGTGAGGTCCTACACGGGATACGGTGTCTATAGGATGTTGGGTGCGTAATTCATTCGCACTGGCATCCGTACCGGGCATGAAGGTGGGTTAATCCCACCAAAAATACCAGCTGTCGTGGTTGATTAGCATCGATGCGAGTTTAGCGACGCTTTCTACGCCTTGGTCTACGATGTCGTTGCAGTAAGCGTATTGCTGCCAAGCGAGTGCCATCGCGTCTTCTTCGGTTGTAGGTGGGTTGCTAATATGGGCTTCGATCAGGTCATTGCTGACGGCAACGATCTGTGCGCCGTATGCTTGCTGCCAGTGTTTCCATATAGCGCAGTGGATGTCTGGGGTAGGGCATTGGTTCCAACCGCCAAAGTTGAAGTAAGCGGGTATTTTCCAGTTACGATCTGTCTTTATTTTTGCGCCGATTAAGTCGCTGATTGGTTCGCCTGTCATGATGTCTTGGGCTAGGCTAAAGCTTTGTTTCTCTTTTGATTCGCCTTGCCATGTACCGGTGATCGCGGGGAGGTCAATTTCATCGTTTAGTACATTGAGTCGTTCTTGCAGCCACGTGTTGGGGTTGATCAAGGTTGAGTCTTTGATGATCTCTTTTGGGCTGCGCTGGCGGGATTCTATGGCGTCTTCGATATAGGTTAGATCTTCTTGGGTACCGCAGACAATAACCTTGTTGTCTTTGCCGCAGGATTTGATTGCTTTGTTATAAGCGGTTGTGGCGTCAAGGTTAATAAATTTCATAGGGTGGCTCTAGGTTTTATCGGGTTTGCTAAATGGACTATACAAAAAAGCCCGATGATTTCTCATCGGGCTTTTTGTTGTGCGTTAAGTAATTAGATTACTTAGCGGCATTGCGTGCTTTAACGTCAGCAATAACCGTTTCTGCAACACTTGTTGGACAAGCGCTGTAGTGAGAGAACTCCATAGAGAACTGACCACGACCGGATGTCATTGTACGTAGGTGTCCGATGTAACCGAACATTTCAGATAGTGGAACGTCTGCTTTAATACGTACACCAGAACCTGCTGCTTCTTGACCAGAGATCATGCCGCGACGACGGTTAAGGTCACCGATAACATCACCTACGTGATCTTCTGGCGTGAACACGTCAACTTTCATGATAGGTTCAAGAAGCTGTGCGCCTGCTTTAGGGATAGACTGACGGAATGCGCCTTTTGCAGCGATTTCGAAGGCTACAGCAGAGGAGTCAACCGCGTGGAAACCACCGTCGAAAAGCTCTACTTCAACGTCTAGTACTGGGAAGCCAGCTAGAACACCCTGTTCCATCATGCTCTTGAAGCCTTTCTCAACAGCAGGGAAGAATTCTTTAGGTACGTTACCGCCTACAACTGTAGAGGTAAATGTGAAGCCAGAGTTTGGCTCACCTGGTTTGATACGGTAATCGATTTTACCGAACTGACCAGAACCACCAGACTGTTTCTTATGGGTATAAGAATCTTCAATCTCTTTAGTGATTGTTTCGCGGTAAGCTACTTGAGGCTCACCAACAATTAGGTCAACGCCGTAAGTACGCTTAAGGATATCTACTTTGATATCTAGGTGAAGCTCGCCCATACCACGAAGGATTGTTTGGCCGCTATCTTCATCTGTGTGTACTAGGAATGTTGGATCTTCTGCAACCATTTTACCAATGGCAAGACCCATTTTCTCAGCACCGCCTTTATCTTTAGGCTCAACAGCGATAGAGATTACTGGCTCAGGGAATACCATAGCTTCAAGCGTACATTCATGTTTAGGATCACAAAGTGTGTGACCTGTCTGTACGTTTTTCATGCCTACGATAGCGATGATGTCACCGGCTTGAGCGGATTCAAGTTCTTTACGCTCGTCGGCTTCCATTTCACACATACGACCAATACGTTCAGTTTTGCCTGTGAACGAGTTGAGGATAGTGTCGCCTTTCTTCAACTTACCGGAGTAGATACGGATAAAGGTAAGGGCACCGAAACGGTCATCCATGATTTTGAATGCAAGGGCACGGAATGGCTCGTCAACAGATACGGTAGCAACCTGACCTGTTGGTTCACCTAATTCATCCGTTAGATCCTGTGGAACAACTTCTGTCGGTGATGGTAGGTAATCTACAACGGCATCAAGGATTAGCTGGATACCTTTGTTTTTGAATGCGGAACCACAGTATGTTGGGAAGAACGCTAGTTCAAGTGTACCTTTACGGATGCAACGTTTGATCTCTTCAATAGAAGGTACTTCGCCTTCCATGTAAGCCATCATTAGGTCGTCATCTTGCTCAACAGCTGTTTCGATTAGCTGTTCGTGGTACATATCAACGTCGTCTACCATGTCGGCAGGTACGTCTTTAACTTCGAAGTTCTCAGGTAGGCCAGTATCATCCCAAACGTAAGCTTTTTTGCTTAGGATGTCGACAACACCAACAAAGTCATCTTCACGACCGATTGGTAATGTCATAACAAGAGGCTTAGCCGCTAGTACGTTTTCGATCTGCTCAACAACTTTAAGGAAGTCAGCACCCAAACGGTCTAGTTTGTTTACGAAGATGATACGGGATACGCCGGATTCATCTGCATAACGCCAGTTAGTTTCTGATTGTGGTTCAACACCACCAGAACCACAGAATACGCCGATGCCGCCATCAAGTACTTTAAGAGAACGATATACTTCAACAGTGAAGTCAACGTGTCCCGGAGTATCGATTACGTTCATACGGTGATCTTTCCAGAAAGTGGTGATCGCCGCGGACTGAATGGTAATACCGCGCTCAGCTTCCTGTTCCATGAAGTCAGTAGTAGATTCACCATCGTGAACCTCACCAGTCTTATGGATTTTACCCGTAAGCTTTAGGATACGTTCTGTTGTAGTGGTTTTACCCGCATCTACGTGCGCGAAAATACCAATGTTTCTGTACTTGGATAGGTCTGTCATCTCTTTACTCGACTATGTGAGGTCCTAAAATTGCGCGACAGTATACAGTCTTTTTTATGACTTTTCGAAGAAAAATTACAAGTAAATGGGGCTTTTGATTAGTTTTTTTTTATCCTTGGAATTTATCGAGAAATTAACGCCGCTGGCGAGAGGGTTTTTAGCCTGTTTTACAAGGGCGCGGGCGGTGTTTTTTCTAGTTGCTTGTTAGTCGGTAACGGTGTCTTTATTGCGTTGGGTATCGAATAAAAAGAGAGTAGGACTGCGCTTTATCAATTTATTCATACTTTGTCGCGGTTCTCTGGGTATGGGGTGGTGCATGCGTATTCATCGCTCGCTATAATGCCTCCCCACTTTAGTTAGCATGGTATTGGATACAATTAATGGACGCGCTCGATGAGATTAAAGGCTTTTTAGCCTGTGAAACCCCTGATTTATGGATTCAGGCGGCACTGGCCAATCAGGATATTTTATTGATCGATCATGCCCATTGTGAAAAGAAGGCGGCATCAACGGCGATGCGTTTGATGTTTCGCTATGTAGATCGTGTTGACCTGTTAAATAAAATGTCCCGTTTGGCGAGGGAGGAGTTGATCCATTTTGAGCAAGTGCTTGCGATTATGCAGGAGCGGGGTGTGGTTTATACGCACCTTTCATCGGCACGTTATGCTGGTGGAATGCTGAAAAAGGTACGTACCTATGAACCCGGCCACCTTATTGATCTATTAATTGTAGGTGCATTTATAGAGGCTCGATCCTGTGAACGGTTCGCCAAACTGGCCCCTTTCTTAGATGATGAGCTGGCTAAGTTTTACCGTTCATTACTTAAATCGGAAGGGCGTCATTATCAAGATTATCTTGGTTTAGCGGAAGAGTATGCGGGTGAGCCTATTGAAGACCGTATTCAAGTCTTTAGAGAGGTGGAACAGAACTTGGTTGAAAGTGATGACGATGAGTTTCGTTTTCATAGTGGTAAGCCGACATTTATGGCGTAAGGCTGGCTGAGGTTATCAGCGCTTGTTAAGGCAAGCGCTTATCGTAATAACTGAATACTCTTTATCTAGCGTACGTCTTATTTAAGGCGCATCGGCAATACCAAAGCTGATCAGTTGATAGTTGTCATGATCGACTTTTAAATACCAACCCTGCGTGTCCCAATCCCCGAGTACAATCCTAGTGGCTTCATGGCCTTGAGTATCAAAGGTATGGATGGCTGGACGGTGGGTATGACCATGAATCATGAGCGTAACATCGGCCTTGTTAAGCTGCTTATTCACTTCATCGGCATTAACATCCGTGATGTAATCATCCTTTTCCGCTGTCCGTTCTTGACTGGTGGTGCGTAGCTGTTTTGCGAGGGCTATACGTTCATCTATAGGTTTACTGAGGATCTGTTGTTGCCATGCGGGGTTACGTACCATCGCACGAAACTGCATATACTCTTGATCGTCAGTGCAGAGCTGATCACCGTGCAAGATGAGCGCCTTGCCTATGGGCAGGGTGTGTACGGTTTGTTCGGGAAGTAACTCGGCCCCAATACGGTCGGTAAAGTCTGAACCCACTAAAAAATCACGGTTGCCATGTTGAAAGTAAATTTTGCAACCGCCATCACTGAGCTGTTTGAGCTGAGCGACTAACGGCTCAATACCGGGTACGGGCGCATCATCGCCGATCCAGGCATCAAAAATATCACCTAACAGGTATAACGCATCAGCACCTTGAGCGGTGTGTGATAGGAAAGATGAAAACGCCCGAGAAAGATCCGGGCGTTCGGGTTTCAGATGTAAATCTGAGATGAAATAAACAGACATGTTTACTCTTCAGTGCTTTCTGCTTCGGCGTCTGCTTTTTCGTCTACAAGTTCAGCCGATTCAATAATGATGTCTTCTACAGGCACATCTTGATGGCCCGCACGCATCGTCGTCGCAGCCGTTTTTAGTTTGTTAACTACATCCATACCTTCAACGACTTTACCAAAGACGGCATAACCCCAGCCTTCTGTTGTTTTAGCCGTATGATCCAAAAAGGTATTATCGGATACGTTAATAAAGAATTGTGCAGAAGCGCTATGCGGGTCCATTGTCCGCGCCATTGCAACCGTACCCGCTGCATTGGAAAGTCCGTTATCGGCTTCGTTTTCTATTGTTTCGCGTGTTACTTTTTGAACCATGCCCGGTTCAAAGCCACCACCCTGAAGCATAAACCCGTTAATCACGCGGTGAAAAATCACACCATCGTAAAAACCGTCGGTTACGTATTGTTCAAAGTTTTCTGCTGTTTTTGGGGCTTTTTCGTAATCAAGCTCTAAGGATATGTCACCAAAATTGGTATGGAGAATTATCATCGTTATAGTGTCCACTTCTTCGCCTTTAACCGGGCCATTATACTCAAGTCGAAAAGAAACGCATCCTTGTTTGTTCTTTGGGAGTAACTCTAAAGGCAATAGGGCGCTCCGAAGAACTGAACGGACTAAATAATAGGTAAATCGATCAATTTGTTTGTTTGTGCTCTGCCATTTATAGAGAGCATCCGTTTATAATGGGGCAACTTTTTACTCGCCTTACGGATTTTGACCGTATAGTAAGGCGATACAGAATTCATGCTATTCCAGGATTAAGACGCTACCTATGAGCACAACAGAAAGCAGCAAGCCAACAAACTTCATCCATCAAGTGATAGAACAGGATCTGGAGCAGGGTAAAAACGGCGGTAAAGTTGTTACCCGTTTTCCGCCAGAGCCCAATGGCTACTTGCACATTGGTCATGCTAAATCGATCTGTTTGAATTTTGGAACAGCAGAAAAATATAAAGGTGGGTGTAATCTTCGGTTTGATGATACAAACCCAGAGAAAGAGAGCCAAGAATATATCGATTCTATTATTGAAGACGTTAAATGGTTAGGTTTTCAATGGCAGGGCGATATCTGCTACACCTCCAATTACTTTGATCAGCTTTACGCGTGGGCGGTATACCTTATTAATGAAGGTAAAGCCTATGTGTGTGACTTAGGTCCAGACGAAGCGCGTGAGTACCGTGGTAACTTCACTACACCGGGTAAAGATAGCCCGTATCGCAACCGCAGTGTTGAAGAGAACCTCGCACTCTTTGAAAAGATGAAAAACGGTGAGTTTGCGGAAGGTGCTTGCTCTTTACGCGCCAAGATTGATATGCAATCACCTAACATGAACCTGCGTGATCCGATGATCTATCGTATCCTGCATACTAATCACCATCAGACAGGCGATAAATGGTGTATCTATCCCATCTATGATTTTGCCCATGGCCAATCTGATGCTATAGAAGGTGTGACGCACTCGATCTGTACCTTAGAGTTTGAAGACCACCGTCCACTGTATGAGTGGTTTCTTGAAAACTTACCGGTACCGGTGGTGCCTAAGCAGTATGAGTTCTCACGTTTAGAACTTAACTACACCATCACCAGTAAGCGTAAGCTTAAACAGTTGGTGGATGAGAACATTGTCACCGGTTGGAATGATCCACGTATGCCGACAATCTCTGGTTTACGTCGTCGTGGTTATACCCCCGCATCGTTACGTAACTTCTGCGACATGGTGGGTGTTACGCGCTCCAATGGTGTGGTTGATATGGGGATGCTTGAAGCCGCAGTGCGTGAAGATCTCGATAAAAACTCGCCACGTGCCATGTGTGTTGTTCGCCCTTTAAAAGTGACAATCACTAACTATGATGACGCGTTAGAAGAGTGGTTTGAGCTACCGAAACATCCAAAAGATGACACAATGGGTATGCGAAAAGTGCCTTTTACTCGCAACTTGTTGATAGAGCAGGATGACTTCGCTGAAGTGCCTCCTCGCAAATGGAAACGTTTAACACAAGGTGTGGCGGTTCGTTTACGTGGCGCTTATGTCATCACTTGTGATGAAGTGATTAAAGACGCTGAGGGTAACGTGGTTGAACTTAAATGTTCATACGATGCGGCTACTAAAGGCGCTAACCCGGAAGGGTACAAACCTAAAGGTGTTATTCATTGGGTATCGGCTGATAACTCTGTGCCATGCGAAGTGCGTGAATATGATCGTTT
Organism: Neptuniibacter pectenicola; assembly: GCF_001597735.1. Classification (GTDB taxonomy): domain Bacteria; phylum Pseudomonadota; class Gammaproteobacteria; order Pseudomonadales; family Balneatricaceae; genus Neptuniibacter; species Neptuniibacter pectenicola. The sequence continues at coordinate 12,821 of NZ_LUTS01000001.1, read as the reverse complement.
GTTTACGGTTGAAAACCCTGACGCGGATAAAGAACGCGACTTTAATGAATTTATCAATCCTGAGTCACTTGTGGTAGTAACGGGCGGGCGCTGCGAGAGTGGTTTAGCGGATGCTGCGGTTGAAAGTCGCTACCAGTTTGAGCGGACCGGTTACTTCTGTGTTGATGCGGATTCTACGGCAGAGACCTTAGTGTTTAACCGTACGGTTGGATTGCGCGACTCTTGGGGTAAGTAATACACCTACGCCTAACATTAGGTACGCGATAAAAACGGTCTCTTTAAGAGGCCGTTTTTTTATGCGCCTACCGGGCGGGACCCTATTGAGTCGTTAAGGGTTAACGCCCTCACGGCAGGCATTGAGCAGACGTTCGGCAAAATCATCCTCGTTCACCGCACGGGCAATGGCTAAGCCTCCAATCATCAGCACGGCTTTTTTCATTGCGTCTTTTTCGCTCAGGGCTTTTTCATCGCCATTCAATTCATGAATGTTATCAATAAAACCTTTTAGCACGCGGGTATAGGTCGACCGTACGTTGTCATCACGTTGATGGATGTCGGTGGTTAAAAAAGCAAGCGGGCAGGAGAACTCACCTTGTCGGTGTTTATCGCTTAAATAGGTTTCAATAATATCGGCTAGCTTAAACCCTGATTGCTCTAAAGTATGGCGTTTAGCGAGCTTGGCGGCCGTTAAAATCGCTTCGGCATAGAGCTCGCTTTTAGAGTTAAAGTGGTTGTAAAACGCACCGCGGGTAAGGCCTGCATGCTTCATCACATCGTTGATCGCTACATTATCAAACCCCTGTTTGGTAAAGAGTTCGGCTGCGCTGCTGATAATCTTTTCGCGGCTTGTGTTTTTTTGCTCTGTTGTCCAACCCATTAGCTATCGCTCCTCGCTTGCGTTAAATGAGTATGGCATAGGTTCAAAATATGTTCTTGAACATATAGTGGTAGTTACTACAGTGGTACCTCATTATTCATAAAACTGGAGTACAGTTATGACCGCACCTATTAAAATTTACGGCCCCTCTTTTAGCACGTTTGTACGTAGTGTCATGATGGCATGTGAACTTAAAGGACTCGCTTATGAAGTTACGACAGAGGTGAATGGTGAAGAGGTTGGCTTTCATACTGCGGGCCATAAAGCGATTCATCCTTTTACCAAATTCCCCGTGCTATTAACCGATCAAGGTCCGATTGCTGAGACCGTCGCGATTTTGCATTATTTAGAGAATGCGTACGGTGGTACGCCGTTGTACCCAACCGATGCGTTTGCCCAAGCGCAGGTTGAGCAGTGGAGCGGCATTAGCGGTATCTATGTGGATTTTAAGATTGTTCGTAAAGTGCTGTTGGAGTTTATTTTCCCCCAAGGTGAAGATGGCTCAGTGCGCATGGATAAAGTAGAAGCTGCGCTTCCCGGGGTTGAGCATGGATTAGCTGTTGTTGCTGATCAGTTAGCGGAACAGCCTTACCTGTGCGGTAATGAAATAACAGCGGCCGACCTGATTTTGATTCCAATTATCGATTACATCGAAAAAGCAGAAGTGGGTAAACCCCGCGTTGCTAAACATGCCAACCTATTAGCGTACATTGAAAAAATACGTGCAGAAGCCTTTGCCAAAGATATTCTGGGTTAAGGAGCGTAATTCATTCGCTCACGGGGTGAGCTCCTACAAGGGATGGGGTGTGTCTATAGGGGGTGTTTGTAGGAGGCCAGCCTTTATGCTCGGAACGAGTGTCTGGCCGAAGGGATTGGTGTTTTCGTTGGGGTGGATGCGTAATTCATTCGCCCACAGGGTGGGCTCCTACAAGGGATTGGTGTGTTTGTTGGGGTTGGGTGTGTAATTCATTCGCTCACGGGGTGAGCTCCTACAAGGGATTGGTGTTTTTGTGGGGTTGGATGCGTAATTCATTCGCCCCGGCACCGACAGGGGGTATTTGTAGGAGGCCAGCCTCTGGCCGAAGGATTGTGTTTGGGTTAAAGAGCGTAATTCATTCGCCCACGGGGTGAGCTCCTACAAGGGCTTTCATCGATAGTATGTGCGCTTCCTTTCCTAATGCTTTAAAATCCGTTTTCTGAGTATTTTACTCGGTTTTCAGGTAGGTATTCCCTACATTCTGTTTGCTATGTGGCCACGTTGGCTGCCTCTATTTTGCGTTGGGATTACGCCCCAATTAGCGGAGTCTATATGTCTAACCCAGATCAAAACAACACCCCTATAGTGGTGTGTGCCTTATATAAATTTGTCACCCTCGATGATTACGAAGCGTTACGTCAACCACTGCATGACTGTATGGTCGAGGCGGACGTTAAGGGCACCTTGCTGCTTGCGGTGGAAGGGATTAACGGCACCATTGCCGGTACACGTCAGGGGATTGATGCGGTCCTTAATTGGTTGCGTCAGGATGAGCGTTTATCGGATGTAGGTTATAAAGAATCGTTTGATAGCAGCAATCCGTTTATGCGGACCAAGGTTAAGTTAAAGAAAGAGATTGTGACCATGGGGGTTGAAGGTATTGACCCTAAACGTGTGGTAGGCACGTACGTTAAGCCGAAAGATTGGAATGCGTTAATCTCAGACCCAGATGTTGTACTGGTTGATACCCGTAATGACTATGAGGTGGCGATTGGTACTTTTGAGAACGCTTTAGATCCAGAGACAAAAACGTTCCGTGAATTTCCTGAGTATGTTGCAAATAACTTAGACCCTGAAAAGAACAAAAAAGTGGCGATGTTCTGTACCGGTGGTATCCGTTGTGAGAAATCTACGGCCTACTTAAAAGAGCAAGGGTTTGATGAGGTTTATCACCTTGAAGGCGGCATTTTAAAATACCTAGAAGAAGTGCCTGAAACCGAATCTATGTGGAAAGGGGACTGTTTCGTATTTGACGGTCGTGTATCCGTAAAGCATGGGCTCGAAGTGGGTGATTACGATCAGTGTCATGCGTGTCGTATGCCGATTACCGAAGAAGAGAAGCAGTTAGATAGTTATGAGCGTGGTGTCAGTTGTCTACATTGTATAGAGACCATGACGGATGAGCAGAAAAGCCGCTTTAGAGAGCGGGAACATCAAGTTCAACTGGCGAATGAACGGGGCGAAGCCCATTTAGGCGGCGATGTGCAAGATGCGGTTAAAGCACACCGTAAAGCAAAAGAAGCCTACCGTGAAGCGCAGAAAGATCGCTCTAATCGCTAATCATCTAGCGAATAAAAAACCACGCCATTGCGTGGTTTTTTATTGTCTTATTTTCGAGCGCTGCGCCTATTCTGCGCAGCACGGCTCAGCAATAATCTCGATCTGATCACCCTTTACCGCATGGAAGAAGCAGTTAGAGCGTTCGGTATGGCAAGCGGGCCCCGACTGATTGACTAAGCACAGTAGGGTGTCGCCATCACAATCAATACGCATCTCGACCAAATGTTGCACGTGCCCAGAGCTTTCACCTTTGCGCCAGTAAGCTTGGCGGGAGCGGGACCAGTAACATACGTGGCCCGTTTTTAAGGTTTCCTCAATTGATGCGCGGTTCATCCACGCCATCATTAAGACTTCACCGGTTTCGTTTTGCTGAGCGATAGCGGGAATTAATCCGTCCTCATTAAAACGTAAATTATCTAAGGCTGAGGTTAGATCTGTTTGAGCGCCGATTTTTGCGGACTCTAAATCGTAGTAAAAGTTGTTTTTCATAATCGAATTCGTCTATGCAAGCTGATCTTGCGGGCATCATACCACAAGCTTATTTAGGGCTAAGGAATAAAGATTGAATTTTTATCCGATCTTGCACTCAAACAAGGAGTCAGTAGATGGATATAAAAAATGAAGATACGTATTAGTTTATTAGTGTTTGTTGTGACTGTATTGATAACCTTATGTTGCGGACGCTATTGTTCAACCCTTATCGCTGAACAGGCCGATCAGAGAGGGGCGCAATCAACGCAATCTATGTCTGTGCCCAAAGATAGCAAGAGCGAGGGGCAGGGTGGTTTAACCGCAACGTAAACGTTTATAAAAGGAAAGAAGCTTCCCTTTTATAAACCTGTTTATCAATTGCTAAGCGTAACGCTGCTAGCAACCAAATGATCTGTTTAGTTGAAGCGCCCGTTTAAGCGTATTCAAGTGCCATTGCTGCCATTTTCATTGTGCTTTCAAACGACTCAGCACCTGCAATAAATAATCCGTTATGGCAGAACATAGCATCATCAAGCCCTGTCACTTCTTGCAGGGCTTGATCAGATAAGCCCGCCCAAGGTTTAGGCAGTGATTTTCTATCTTCAAATGACCCCGGTTCTACCGGAACGGTTTGAATTCGCCATTGACCCGAATCTGATGGATAGATCATGTAGAGCGCCTCTTCAGATAAGGCGTGTACGGTTCTTTTCCAGGGGGTAAATTTTTCTAACACAATGACGCGTGGATCTTTGGCATCTTCAATCGCCTTAGCGACAATCGATTTGGCACTAATACCGCCATTTGCTGATGCAATAAAGCGTGTTAAAACGCGCGTGGCAAACTCAACCGCCTCATCAAAGCCGGTATCAAAGTGACTATCTTCCTGCCATGTCGGGTTAAACATAGAGATTGTTTGGCTAAGGCTAATCCCTTTAGCAACCCCTTCTACATGGCCACAATCGATGGCATCAATGGTCGAGACAAGGCCCGCATCGACAGAGTCCGCGACCTCTTGATTGCCTTGGCATATTTCTAAACCATAGGTTTGCCAAATCAAACCAAAAGAAGAGTAGGGAATACCGTTCTCGCGCTCACCGGCACCGCCCCGTTGATGATGATCAAAACGGCCCGTCTCGGGGTCATATTCACCGCCCACATCAATCGCAAGATCAGCCTTAGCAATCAAGGCTAAATCACGTGTGCGTATCAGTGTAAGCGACGGAAAAATATGTTTAAGTGCAGCGATACTAAATACGTCATCTGCATGAAAATTACCGCTGTGCGTTGCTACTGTTATATCAGTCATTGGTTTTGTCTTATCAAAAAGGAAGAGGGGGCTGATTAAGCTTACAGTATGGCGTCCCATTGTGAGGGCATTTAATCAGTAAAAATCATAGGGGCGATCCTATAGGAAGACCGTCATTAAAAATAGGGGGCTTTTAGTTGTCTAAAACTAGCTCGGTTTAAAAAGTGGCGGTTACTGCCCGTAACCACTGGAGGAATACTTGGGTTAGCCATTCTCTAATTGGTGAAAGCATCATGGCCGCTGTTTACCGTATGTGTAGAAAGCGGCCATGATTATGGCGATCTAATAAGCGCCTGATGAGGTTTTTACATGATAACTAAGTGGAAACCTATACCTGCGATACCCGCGCCTAGATACCTTAAGAGCTGTGCTCCATTAGATAGTTGAGTGGCAATTGTGCCGATCAACACGCCTATAACATGGATACTCGCTGTGCCTACAATAAAGCCGAGGGCATAATAGGCTGGGTTTGCTAAGTAAGGCATTTCAATGCCGTGGGCGTAACCATGAAAAATCGCAAAAAAACCGACAAAACACATGGCCAAAATAGGTGCAATTTTTCTCTCGATTGTCAGTGAGATACCTAAAACAAGCACCGAAATTGAAATGCCAGTTTCCACAGACATTAAGGCAATATCATTTAAGCCTAGAACACCGCCTACTAGCATGACTAATACAAATGTTGTAGGTACTAACCATAGCGCACGGCCGCCCATTTGTGCGCTAAGAATACCAACACTTAACATGGCTAATAGATGGTCAAACCCAAGGACAGGGTGAGATAACCCCGCTATAAAGCCTCCGCCATTTGCTTGATGTGCAAAAGCGACGCTGGGAAGAAGTATGGAAAGAATAATGCCTGAGAGTGTTAATAGTCTTTTCATAATGAGTCCTTGTTTGTTTCTTGTTTTTACCTAAATCAGGTGATTAGGTTCCTTTTTATTTAAAAAAGCTTAGGAACATCTCCCAGAGACCGGGCTTAGCTTTTTTATGGTACTCCGTACGCAACTGGTCGATTGTGCTGAGCTCTTGTTGAACTAGGCTGAGGTTGTCAGCTGTTGCTGGTGGAATCGCATCAACAAAACGCGCTACTTTATCTAAACCTTCCAGCGAAATGACTTTACGTTCCGGCGAAAAATCATAAGCTTGCGCGCTTTTGAGGTAGGTTTTGAACTCGCCAAGATTTTGATTAAAGCCCTGAGCTGAATCGGCATCCAATGCATGTTTATAATGCAGTCGCATCTGCTTCATGGTTTTCTTTAAATTTAGGGGTTCCCCTGCGCTGCTATATCCAGAGAAAGCGACTAACAAGATAAGCGACAAAGCACTCAGTACTAGTTTTAACGATAAGCGCTGCATAAACAAACTCGACCTTCACAGTGATTAGAGGGTATTTACGAAGCAATATACCAGATCTTCTGTAAGATCACCCCATTGTTGAGCACCACTCGCCACCCTTGTTGTGACTGGGGTGGCGAGCGGGTTTATCGGTTGTGTTCGGCTACTTTAGCAAGCCTGTTCCTGAAAGGGGATCACAACGGCTTGTTTCCCTACAGCGATCGGTTGGCCTCCCTGTGCCGCCGCGTATCTTTCCGCTTCGGGCAGGGATGTGAACCAGATATTGGGGTAACCGGCATGCTTTAATGCCAAATTGTAATCAAGCGGTTGTGCTTCGGGGTGGGCTTTGATCGTTGTCTTGTAGTCTGACCAATTAAGGTTTCCAGCCTCTAGGGCTAGCATGTGCAATATATGTTTGCGCTGGATAGTCATTCGTTGACGGTAGAGTTCGGGTAATGAAATGTGGCGAAAGGTTTCGCTGGCAATCAATCTGCGCAACACAGGCAGAGAGTGTGGACGTGAATCAGATCTAGCCGCACGGTGTAATGATTTTGCTACACGTAGTATCAGTTTAAGTCTGTCGTTTTCGGGTGTGTTAAGACCACGGCTGGGCTTTGTCATATGCATATCGCCTACTTTAATCGGTCTACTCGCTATCAACCTGAGATGATATGCAAGCGGCTGCTTGCGAAATATATATGATTGGCACTATCGCTTTTGCGAGGCAGGCGTCCAATAAGCCTAAACGCATTATCCTCTGACGAGACTTTGGCTGTCAACCGGTTGGCTTTCGTTGCAGCGTGGGTGAGCGCCATCACCTTATAACGAACAGTAGAGATCTTATGTTCGAACCCACCTAAAAAAATATGACAGCGATCTGTTGATAGTCCTCGTATTTTTAATTATGAATTTAATTCAATAAAATTTGAATATAAAGCATTTTTATTCATCATAAAGAGCAGGTATAAAATACATTCAGCTATTCAGCTATTCAGCCTAGACAATATTGCAGTTGACTCTGATAAGGCCATACAGGCCAACAGAGGGAACCGGCACAATAAGCTAAACAGGCGAGACATAGTCAGGAATCAATTCAGGCTTTATACAAGGAATTAGGGTGCGATTACGATGAATACAGATTTTACCTTTACGATTAAGCGCATTGGCTTCGATAAAAACTATCGCCCGTCAAACAATACGCGCATTACAACTAACTTTGCCAATTTAGCCAGAGGCGAGCGTCGTCAAGAGAACTTGTCTAACACCCTAGAGATGATTGATAACCGTTTTAATGCCATGGCCCATTGGGATAACCCTAATGGGGATCGTTACTCTGTCGAATTAGACATTATTTCTGTTGATCTCGATATTGAGGGTAATGGCCAAAGCTTCCCCGCGATTGAAGTATTAAAAACAAACATTGTTGATCATAAAACGGAAGAGCGAATCGAAGGGATTGTTGGCAATAACTTTTCTTCTTATGTTCGCGATTATGATTTTAGTGTCTTGCTGTTGGATCATAATAAGCATCAGTCCACATTCAGTATTCCAGAGAACTTTGGTGACCTGCACGGTAAGTTGTTTAAATATTTTGTTAATTCAACGGCTTATAAACAGCATTTTACAAAACCGCCGGTGATCTGTTTGAGCGTTTCTGACAGTAAAACGTACTATCGAACAGAGAATCAGCACCCTGTTTTAGGGTTTGAATATCAGCCGAATGAGCCATCCTTGACGGAGCAATACTTTGAAAAAATGGGCTTACAGGTGCGTTATTTCATGCCCCCAAATAGCGTGGCTCCGTTAGCGTTTTATTTCTTTGGCGATTTGCTGAATGATTATACCCCCCTCGAACTGATCAGTACGATCAGTACGATGGAGACCTTTCAGAAAATCTATCGTCCTGAAATTTATAATGCCAACGCTGTGGCAGGCCAACGCTATCAGCCTAAGTTGAAAAACCGAGATCACTCCGTCACCCAAATTATTTATGACAGAGAAGAGCGAAGCCAATTAGCTAATGAACAAGGTAAGTTTGCTGAAAAGCACTTTATCAAACCTTACCAAACGGTGCTTGAGCAATGGTCCGCTAATTACGCTTAAGCATTACGTTCAATTATTCAATGACAGAGACGGCATGATTTATTATGAAAACACTATTACCAACATCAACCGCAGGCAGTTTACCTAAACCTTCGTGGCTTGCAGAACCTGAAACACTCTGGTCGCCTTGGAAGCTGCAAGGTGAGGCATTAATTGATGGCAAACAGGATGCATTACGTGTGTCATTACACGAGCAGCAACAGGCGGGTATTGATATCGTCAGTGATGGCGAGCAAACGCGGCAACATTTTGTGACAACCTTTATTGAGCACCTAGACGGTGTTGATTTTGAAAAACGTAAAACCGTTAAAATTCGCGATCGTTATGACGCGAGCGTCCCCACGGTTGTTGGTCCTGTTTCCCGCCAAAAACCTGCGTTTGTTGACGATGCTAAATTTTTACGTCAGCAAACCAAACAACCGATTAAATGGGCATTGCCTGGCCCCATGACGATGATCGACACGCTCTATGATGACCACTATAAGAGCCGTGAAAAGCTCGCATGGGAGTTTGCCAAAATTCTTAATCAAGAAGCCAAGGAGTTAGAGGCGGCAGGCGTTGATATTATTCAATTTGACGAGCCCGCATTTAATGTTTTTTTTGATGAGGTTAATGCGTGGGGGATCGCGTGCCTAGAGCGGGCAATTGAAGGGCTGAAATGTGAAACGGTTGTACATATCTGTTACGGCTATGGCATTAAAGCCAATACCGATTGGAAAAAAACATTAGGGTCCGAGTGGCGACAATATGAAGCGGTGTTTCCCAAGCTGCAACAATCGAATATCGATATTATCTCATTAGAGTGTCATAACGCCCATGTCCCTATCGAGTTACTTGAACTGATTCGAGGTAAAAAAGTGATGGTAGGGGCGATTGATGTCGCGACTGACAAGATTGAGACCCCTGAAGAGGTCGCCGACACCTTGCGAAAAGCACTTGAATTTGTCGATGCTGATAAACTCTACCCCTGTACCAACTGCGGTATGGCACCTTTATCTCGTCGAGTCGCCAGCGCCAAGCTCGAAGCATTAAGAGCAGGTACAGAGATTATTAGACGGGAGCTTTTAGCTTAAAATAACGGGCTCAGAAAGCCTTTTTAGTGAGAACGCTTCACTATCGAAAATTGCTTTCAGTAAGGTATCTGAGCCGGTTATTCCTATTGATGCTTATGCTCGAATCCATCTCTTTTTATTTTTATACGCCATAAACACAAAATTAAACTGAATAATCTTATTAGCATACGGGACTCTCGATAGTGCGCTGTAGTGGACAAAACAGCGAGGATTATTTGTAAACTCAATGTGTTCATAAAATTGATTAGCCGCTGGTGGCGCAGCTGAACATTCAATGCTAAGCGGTCGTGACATACTTCACACACCTTGTAAAAACCTGTAAAAGAATATGGCCTAGTTAGGTATCAGCCACCAACATGCACGATGCAAGACCTGACCCCTTAGGTTTTTGATTCTCCTTTTCGCTTAGACATAATGACTTCCACGAGGTGCTGACCCCCATTTTCGTGGGTTAGCTGAAAGCCAGAGGCATACGATAGAATGGGGGTAGAGTAAAAATAAACGCATTTAATCTAAAAGCTCATTTAAGCCTCCTATGTATTTAATTTTACTCTGACTCTGTTTGTTTTTTAGCCTACTTTTATTAGGCTATTTATTGAATTAGCTTTCTAAATTCATTGTTCTGCACAACTTTACCAATGAGGTTTTGAACGGCTGGCATTAGCGCCTGAGCTGTTTGGTTACAAGCCGTTTCGCCATAAAAGCTTGTTGTATATGAATAATTTTCTGATGCGGAAAGGGAATGTCCGTTTGATGAATTAACAGTAAGCGCGAGATTCCATGTCCCTGAGTTTGATGAGAAATCGATAGCGTCTAAATTTCCTGTCAGTGTAATTGTTGCTGAATTGGAATAAGCCTCTGCGATTTTCAGCTCATCTACTAAAGCTTTTTTAATAAAGTTCTCAAAGGTCTGTCCGTCAGGAGTTTTAATTGGACCAACGCCACGACACATGATTTCTGTTTGGCCTGGTTTCGACGCGGTAAACTCACCTACATCCAGTTTTGTTCCATTGATCTCTTTTAAAGCCGTTACATTATCGACTGATATTGAATAACGGTTAGCTGAGTAGGTTGAGCAACCTGTCATAACTACGGCTAAGAACAACGTTACAATAATTTTTGGAAACATACTTTTTATTCCTTGTTTGTTTAAAAATTAGTAGGCCCAACGTGCCTGCTTGTTAATGAAATTTGGTGTTCCATATAGCGCTTACAGCAGTTGAGTGTATCATGTGTCAACTGCCTGTTTTTGTTAGCTGTCAGCAACTTTTCTTCCTGACGAATCTTCAATCCAAATTGTTGAACCTTGCGGGCTTAGCTTCCCTTTAACTGTATATACCTCACCAGCTTTAGGAGAGAACGTTACATTTTTCTCGACAGTAAGGTCATCTGAAAACAGACCCTGAGCATCAGTTGGGTAAAAAATATGACCTATTACTGAAAAGGTTTGTTCCTGAGTAGTTACCTGATGCTCTTTAATAATTGGAGAAAACATCGTTCCCTTTCCTATGTGGGCTACTCGGGTTAAATACCAACTTGTTTCTACTCTTTTCTCATCGATTTTAGTGACATAAAAATAGTGTGCATCAAGAGACGTTTTGTTGGCATATGAGTCCATGACTGTTGCCGTTTCTCCCGAGTACCCTTGTGGAATAGGCTCATAGAAAGAAGCACAGCCACTAAGAGCTACTAATAAGAAAATGCAAATAAATCTAAACATTATTAACCACTATCCTTTGTTGGTTTGATTGACAGAAACTTACGGCTCAAGCCTGGCATTGTGCAGTACCCGTTATTCTTCGGCTCACTGTAGAGTAACTAACTCCAATATAATCACTTATCTCCTTCATGGTGTAATGGCCACTTTCATAAGCTTTCAGCAGGAACACATGCTGTGTTCGTTTAACGTGTAGTTAGAGCGAAACCCTATGATGCTGAAACTTTCCCTTTTTCAGGAATATTTTTACTTGTTGAATCACCGCATCATCTCGCATAAGAAAGGGGTGAGAAACGGGCATAATGATGTGGTCAGTCATCCCTTTTACTTTTGTTTTTTCGACAGACACTTTGCCATCGTCAGGGTTTGGAAGCATTTGAGAAAGTATTGGATTAATAGTTGAACTGCCCGCTATTACGCCTACTTGATAGGTCACTGCTCCAAGTGAATTTGGAACACTTGTTTTATCTGTGCCTAATTCTAAACCTGCAGGGCCATTAATAAATTCAAATCCAGGAACGTTTTTTAATTTATCAACAACCTCACTTCCTTTATTCGGTGGACCTAGCATTACCACACGACCTAAGCGGTCTAATTTGTTATCACTTAAATATTGACGTAACACAATCCCACCCAAAGAGTGAGTGACAAAATTTATGGTTAGGTTAGGTTTACATTGCGCGACAGCATTAGGAATATAATTTTTGGCTATACTTTCAATATCATGTTTGGTTGAAGGGTAGTCAAAGTTCACTACGGCATAGCCAGACTTTTCAAGTTCTGCTTCCATTTTATTCATAGAACTATCGGAACGAGCCATCCCATGAAGTAAGACAACACATTCCTCAGCCATTGAAAAAGTACACCATAAACACAAAATTAAACTGAATAATCTTATTAGCATACGGGACTCTCGATAGTGTGCTTTAGTGGACAAAGCGCGCTTGATCTTGCCCCGATAAAACGGATAGGTGCTCCTTAGTCGCAGCGGTACATTCCACAAATTTTATGACCATCGAGATCCAAGAAATAGCACAGGTGCTTTTTGCCAGTAGAATTATCACGTAAGCCTGGAGGAGCTTCAATGCTAGTAGCGCCGTTTGATATGGCAACAGAATGAAATTCTTTTACTTGCTCTGGTGAGTCACAAGCAAAGCCAATAGTTGAACCATTAGCTGCACATGCGGGTTCACCATTTATAGGCTCAGTAACACAAAACACTGACCCATTATGAACATAGAACAGTCGTTTCTGGCCAGTGTCATTTACATTATGTACTGGCTCGTTGATACCTAGCACAGCTAATACAGCGTTATAAAAACGTTCTGAACCTTCTATATCATCGGTTCCGATCATAACATGGCTAAACATTTCGATATCCTTTTAACAACTCAATGACAATTCATTTATTGAGATTTAATTGATGAAAGCTACGTAAAGGCATAGGAGCCTAACGCTTTGCTAAGCAGCAATAAAATAGCTGGCTAAAATTAGCGAGGAACGAGCAAAAGCCAGCTGTTTTTTGTCCGTTTAAGCAACTTGTGTACGCCCAGCATGGGCATGAACTAATGAGGTGAAAGTCCTCTGTAGGAAGGTCACCATCCATAGCGATTTATATC